>CAVWFF010000035.1:0-15737 GCA_963754145.1 uncultured Actinomycetota bacterium | reverse complement strand
TGATGCATGCCTGTCGCTGAGTGACTTGCCGAGGTCCCGAAGGCGTCGAACCAGCTCAGCCCGCTTCCGCCGACTCCGATGACGGTCATGCAGACCAGTGCCACCACGACGAGCCCGTGGACGTGCGACGAGGCCGGGGATCTGCCCGCGAGCCACCGGGTCGAGCGAAGCAGAGCAAGCGCGGCGAAGAGCGAGCCGACCTCGAGCGAGCAGGCCAGGATGTCGGGCACACCGACGTTCTCGGGAATGCCCGCCTCCGGTCCGAACGGCAGGCCTGCGGTACGTGAGTACAGCCAAAGAAGGAGCGGCGCGACGGAGATCGCCGTGGCGGCGAGGAGTGCCGTGCGTTGTCGTACGCGCGCGAGCAGCAGGCCGGCGACGGCGAGCTCCCCGGCGGTGAGCAGGATGAAGAACAGCCCGGCGGCGGTCCATTCGCCGAGGTGCTCGGGAATCACGGCCGCGTGGATGGCGGCGCTGCCGACCAGGGCCCCCACCAGCAGCAGGCGGACCTGCTGGACCCGGCTGCGATGCCCGGGTTCAGGCTCGTGAGAACGTCCGTGTCCACGCGGGGCTGTGCTGAGCTTCAGCCGACCGCCCATGATCGCCACGACCCAGGCCACGAGCACCAGGTTGGTCAGCAGGATCCAGCGGCTGACCAGGAGCACTCCGCGGACTTGCAGCGCGAGCGAGTCCCGATCCTCACGCGCCAGACAGTTCGCGTCGCAGTGGCCATGCATCGAGCTCATCCCTTGCATGACGTGCAGCTGGGCGGACTGCAGCTGGTAGTCGTAGGCCGCACTGGCCACGAGCGCGGCCACGCCGACGAGCGTGCCGCCGACGACGATCAGCAGCGCCGTGGCGACCACCGTCCTGGTCTCGCCCACCTTCGGTGCGAACCAGTGCAGCGCCAGGGTCAGCGCTGCGAGCACGGCGAAGACGAAGACCGGCAGGACCGTGGTGGACTCACGCAGCCAGCTCGCGAACGGGTGGTCGGTGCGTTCGATGGCGCCGATCGCGCCCCGCAGCGATATCAGCCAGTACCCGTCGGCGTAGGCCAGCACAGCCGCCAGCGTCACGACTGTCTTCCAGGGAACGCCGCGCCGACTGTCAGGCAGCGCGTCGCGCGCTGTGAGGGCGTCGGCAGAGATCGTGGCCATAGTGATCTCTCACATCTCAGCCACGGACTAGGTGATCGACCAGGCGAACATCATGGCGTGGTCCTCGTGGTTCAGGTTGTGACAGTGCGCCACATAGGGCCCGACGAAATCGCGGAATCCGCGGTAGATGATCACCCTCTCGCTGGGGTCCTGGGCCACCGTGTCTTCCCGCGAGATGTCGTCGGGGTGCCCGGGATCCGGCACCCGCGTGACGTCCCTGCCGTTGCGCATGACGGTGCGGTGTTCCTCCTGGTGCAGGTGTACCGGGTGCACCCAGCCGCCGCCTCCGTTGCTGATCTCCCACAGGTTGAAGCTGTCCTTCTTCGGCGCGGCCAACGGCGTGTTTCCGGCCGGGTTCTCCAGGCTTCTCAGCACGTTCGCGGGGTCGAAGGGCTTGCCATTGATGAGCCACTCGATCTCCCCGCCGGCGCTGCCGCGTTTCACCTCGAAGATCAGGCGGTTGTCCAGCATGGACTGCCAGTTGCTCGGCAGCGGCGGGAGCGCACGCAAGGGCGTCGTGGGCGTCGGCATCACGCTGTCGTCCGGGGCGTCGTCTCCGATCACGATCTTCAGCACCGGAACCTTGTACTCGGCGTCCAGCCCGAACCGGGTGGAGTTGGTCCACATCCGCCCGTTCGGCATCTTCATGATGTTGGTCAGGTAGATGACGTCGCCCTTGGTGGTGGGGCTGCCGTCCTGGTAGCGGGTGAAGTCGACGACGAACTCGCGCCGCTTGGCCGGCCAGAGCTCGAAGGAGTCCCGGGTCAGCGGGAACGGCAGCAGCCCACCGTCCGAGGCGATCTGGGTGAACCGCATGCACTGCTGGGCGTCCGGGATGCGGTACTGCCCCTCGAGCTCGTCACCCTCGTAGCCCAGCGAGGTCGCGGACTTGGGGCCCTGGGTAGAGCTCATCAGCTTGAACTCGTAGATCCTCGCGACCGAGGCGTCGAGGAACCGGAGGCGGTACTTGCGGCGCTTGACCTCCAGCGTCGGGTAGGCGGTGCCGTTGACGGTGAAGATGTCGCCGACGAAGCCGTGGTTGGGGAAGTGCTTGTAGAACGACTTGCCCCACCATTCCGGGTGTGTCCTCGGGTTGTGGGCGTCGGGGAACTCGCCCAGCGTGTCGTGGATGTCCTTGTGGATCGTGACGCCGTCGTCGAGCCGGACGTCGAAGAACACCAGCGGGATGTCGTAGTCGACGTCGAACGACCCGTCCGAGTGGTCCGTGCGCACCCCGGGTAGGCGGAGACCCTGGCGCTCGTCGCCGATGTCGGTGCCACCGAGGGTCCCGAGCGGCTTCGGGATCATAGATGGGGTAGAGGCCGACCTTGCCCTTGTAGACGTTCGCGCCGGTGTGGTCCATCACGTGGTCGTGGAACCAGAAGAAGCTCTGCTTCTCCCGGTCGTCTCCACCGGCCGGCCAGTTCAGGTAGAGCTGGTCGACCCACTGCCCCACCCGGAAGCCCTCGTGCCGCGGGCCGGCCGTCATCGAGTAGTGCGGGTTGCCGTCGCTCTCCGGTGCGGTGTGAGCGTTGTGCAGGTGGGTCAGGGCCGCCAGATCGGGCGTCCCGAAGTCCTGCCGGTCCAGGCCGAGCGGGTTCTGGTCGAGCTGGTTCGTGAAGCGCACCAGCGCCGGCTTGCCGTACTCGGCGTTGATCATCGGGCCCGGGAACGTGCCGTTGAAGCTGTAGATGGTGCTCGGCGGCAACGTCCGCTCTGCCCGCGGGGACGTCTCCTGCCGGTCGCATCGAACGAGAACGTCGGCCTGCCCGTCGTGTCGATCGGCAACACCTGCGAGGTGGTGAAGGAGTGGACCGAGACCTGATCATTGATCTGGTAGATGATCGGGTCCGGAAAGCCGATCTGGCTCGGCCAGATCTGGTGCGTCTCGTTCCTCAGCGAGTTCTGCTGGCCGATTCCCGGGCCGGGTGCAGGTTTGAGATCCGACGGCTGCACCGGGCGCAGCGCCGTCGGGATGAACAGCTCGTCGGTGAACGGAGCGAGGATCAGCGGGCTGGTCGGGAACGCTTCGATGTAGAGCTGGTCTGCCAGCGTCATCGAGGTGGCCGCGAACGCACCGTCGGCCGAGAGCAGGCCGCGCTCCGCGAGAAACGGACGACCCACCCCTTGTACGCCGACCAGCGCGACCCCGGCTCCGCCAACGGCCCCCAACCTCAACAACGTGCGGCGGGACACCCCGTCTCTCACCACCGGCGGCTCGGAGGTCACCGGCGCCTCGGACGTCACCGGCACCTCGGACGTCACCGGCTCGGACTACCTCCCCTGCCTAGCCAGCACGGCCCCGTTGCCATGCCGTCACCCCGTGGAAGTAGTCGTCCCAAGTTGCGCGGCAGCCAACCTGGTCGATCACGTTTCCGACTGGAACCGCGAGGACAGCAACGATCGGTGGCCTAGCCGCCGGTCCGCATCAGCCCAGGGCCCGTACAACGACCCTGCACCGATGTATGCAACGAGGGCTCAGCCGGCCTGAGGTGTCCGAGAGCGCCAGCCGGACCGGATCATGTCGTCCGCCTGACTTGCCATCCCGAAACCTTCGGGCCCCCATCCTTTCGGCATCCGAATAAATTCTTAGACCCGGGCAGAGTGGGAGCCAGCCCCCAAAATGGGGTAAAGCTCGGTGGGTGACTCAGAGTCCGCGCGCGGCGTCGGCCAGGACCAGCTGCAGCACCGGGCCGACGCGTGCCAGCTCATTGAGCACGTCGATCGTCAAAGCCTCGAGCTTCTGCTCGCCCACAGCAGTGAGATGGAGACGCACCACGCGGGCGTCCTCACCGCTGCGCTGTCGTCGAACGAATCCGCCAGCCTCAGCTCGATCCACCAGTTCTGATGCGCTGCTCGGCGTCATCAACAGATACTCCGCAGCTTCACCGACGGTCGGACCGCGATGATCGTCGTGCGCACGGACCGCCAACAACAGCTGGTGCTGCAGATGCGTCATGCCCTCCGCTTGGGCGCGCTCCTCGCTCCATTGCATGAAACGCCGCATCCCCGTGCGGAAAGCAAGCAGGTCGGCGTAGTCCCCATCCGTAGGGGTGCGACTTCTCGAGGTCTGTCGAGCCGACTACCACGCGTCACCGTCCGACTTCTCGAGGGCTATGCGCCGTACCCTAGATCCTTCTTCCGCTACCCACGCCCGGCACGCGCCGAATTTCCCACATCGATGGCGCCTCGGCGAACAACTCACCCTTGGTTGGCGGTTGCGAACGGTTGCCGTGGCTTGCATGGGGCGAGGCGCCCCTTCACTCGGCTGCGTGAGTGAGTGGTGGGGCGCCTCGAAAGACGTCCAACTATTAGTGCAACCCAGCGCAGAACCGCAACCTTGGTTCAACTGTCAACTCTCCGGCCCACATCACGAAAACGCTGGAAATTTTCCCGCAAGGTCTTGACTATGACGGCCATCACACTAGATTATCGATTATCTAGTAGGCGCTGTGATGGGCGCCACAGGCCATGGAGGCCCACGATGAGTGAAGCGATTGCCACGTTCTTCGGCGACGACGAGTTCCCGGTCGACGTGGGAGGACGGCCAGAAGGAGCTGCTGTGGGTCCACGACGACCTGCACATCCCGAACCCGGTCTCGCCCGATGTACGCCGACATCGGCGGCTGGTGGCTCAAGTGCGACTACATGTTCCGCCGCTTCGGGACGCCGTTCGCCTCGGACTGGATCTCCAAGATCATCAACGGCTACGTCTACACCGCGGCCATCCCGGCCGAGACCGGGCCTGACGCGCCGAGGCCTCCGAGTACGGCGCCCGCTACACCCCCCGCACGCCGCTCGACGCCAACTACGCCGGCGAGATCGGCGGCTACCTCGGCTGGACGCTGCCGTACTACGCCGAGAACTTCCTGGACTGGTGGCGCGACCGGCTGCGTCCCGGAGATGAAGCGCAACTTCGAGCGCTTCGACGACTACGACTACGACCGGCGCCAGCCTGGTCGAGCTCGCGATCCTGCTCGAGGACGCGATCGACATGCACGACCGGCACTGGTCGATCCACTGGGTGCTCAACTTCGCGCAGTTCTCCTCGACCATGGACCTCAACGCCGCGATCGCCGAGGTCAAGGGCGAGGGCGACCACTCGCGCGCTGATGGGCCGGCTGCAGTCCTCGACCGAGAACCGCAACTGGGACTCCATCGAGGAGCTCTGGAAGATCAAGGAGTCGGTCAAGAACGAGCGGCGGCGAGGTCGCCAAGGCGTTCCAGCAGGCCACCGCGGGCGACGTGATCAAGGCGCTGGAGGCCACCGACGCCGGCCGGGCGTTCCTGGCCGAGGAGATCGAGGCCTACCAGCCGAGTTCGGCTTCAAGTCGATGTGCGCCCACGAGTTCTCGTTCCGGACCTGGCGGGAGAACCCGGCCCCGATCGTCGAGGCGATCCGCGGCTACCTCGAGGCCGACTACGACTACCCGGCCGAGATCGCCGCCGTCGCCAAGGACCTCGAGGCGGCCAAGGCCGAGGTGCATGGAGGGCGTGCGCCGAGGGCCGGACCGCGACGAGCTGCAGCAGGCCCTGGACCTGAGCCTGCGGATGAACCCGCTGACCCCCGACCACCACTTCTACATCGACCAGGGCACCAACGCCCGGGTGCGGCTCGTGCTCATCGCGATCGGCCGGAAGCTGGTCGAGGAGGGCAAGCTCGACGACCCCGAGGACGTGATGTACCTCCGGTACAACGAGCTGCGCCGTCCTGATGGCCGGCAGCAACGGCTTCGACGCCGAGGACCTGGTCGGCGACCGTCGCGACGACCGCGAGGAGCGCCTACGAGATGCGGCCGCGCGACTGGGTCGGCACCGCCACCGAGGAGAGCGCTCGCCTTCCCCTACCTGTCGCTGTGGGCGTTCCCGGAGAAGCTCTACCGCAAGCCGCCCACCACCGAGGGCGAGATCCACGGCCTGGGCGCCTCCGTCGGCGTCGTCGAGGGCACCGCCCGGGTCGTGCTCTCGCCGGAGCAGTTCGCTCAGGTCGAGCGCGACGAGATCGTGGTCTGCCGGATGACCAGCCCCGCCTGGGTGGTGCTGTTCACCAAGATCTCCGGCCTGGTCACCGACGCCGGTGGCATGGCCTCGCACCCCGCCGTGGTCTCGCGCGAGTTCGGCATCCCGGCCGTGGTCGGCACCTCCGACGCCACCCGGCAGATCAAGACCGGCGACCGGGTCCGCGTCAACGGCGCCACCGGCGTCGTCGAGGTGCTGGCGTGACTCTCGAACGCTCGGTGATGCGTGAGCAGATCAAGGAGCTCATCATCCAGCGGATCCTCGAGGGCACCTACAAGCCCGGCCAGCGTGTGGTCGAGCTCCAGCTCGTACAGGAGCTCGGCGTGAGCCAGGCTCCCGTGCGGGAGGCGCTCCGCGACCTCGAGGCGATGCGGTTCATCGAGTCCGAGCCGTACCGAGGAGCACGCGTACGCCAGGTCACCCGAGAGGAGCTGACCGAGACCTACCCGGTCCGGGCCGCCCTGGAGGAGCTCGCCGGACAGCATGACCGGCCCGGTCGTGGACGACGGGATGCTCCGGCATGCTCGAGACAGAGATCCAGAACATGCTGCGAGGCCGCACGCAAGCAGGACCAGCACGGACTGCTCGTCCACGACGCACGGTTCCACGAGATCATCGTCGAAGGCGGCCGGCAACACCGTCCTGCTCGACTGCTGGTCGGGGCTGCGGATCGAGGCCTACACCTTGGTCTCGATGATCAAGTCCCATCTCGATCTGATCGCGATCGCCAACGCCCACCTCCCGATCCTCGACGCGCTACGCCAGCGCGACGGGTCGCTCGCCGGGAAGGTCATGCGCGAGCACATCGAACACTTCGCATCGAGCCTGTTTGGAGATGAACCCGATGAGTGACACCCCCCTTGTCCTGCCCGTTCGACGACGAGCGCTGCCGCGACGTCGACCTGGCCGGAGGCAAGGGCGCCAGCCTCGCCTCGATGACCGCCAACGGACTGCCGGTACCCCCGGGCTTCGTGATCACCTCGCCGGCCTTCACCGAGGTGGTGGACGGACGCGGAGCTGCTCAAGCACATCCAGGCCAGCGACCTCGACGCCGCCCGGGCCGTGGTCGCGGCCACGAAGCCGCCGCGGGACCTGATCAAGGAGCAGTACGACCGGCTTCCCGAGGGCACCTCGGTCGCGGTGCGCTCGTCTGCCTGCGCCGAGGACAGCAACGACGCGTCGTACGCCGGGCAGCAGGAGACCTACCTCTTCGTGGAGACCTTCGACGAGGTCATGGAGAAGGTCGTCGAGTGCTGGCTGTCGTTCTTCTCCGAACGCGCGCTGTTCTACCGCGAGCACAAGGGCGACCTGAACGACATCCAGATGGCCGTGGTGGTGCAGCAGATGGTCGACGCGAAGAAGGCCGGTGTCATGTTCACCGTCGACCCGGTCAACCAGCGCAAGGACCGCGTCGTGGTCGAGGCCGCCCTCGGCATCGGTGAGAACGTGGTCTCCGGCGAGGTCACGCCCGACTACTACACGCTCGACCGCAAGGGTGCGCTCAAGAAGGCGCGCGTCGTCGACGAGCAGGTCCTGACCGAGTCCGAGCTCGCCGACCTGGTCGAGATGGGCCTGCACCTGGCAGATCTGAACGGCGGCCCGCAGGACATCGAGTGGGCCTACGACGACACCGGGCTGTTCATGCTCCAGTCCAGGCCCGTCACCACGATGTGACCCCGCTCGCGACCGCGACGGCACCCGCCGTCAGTCCAACCGTCGAGAACCAAGACCGCGCGAAGGAGGAGAACGTCATGACGTGGCACCTGCCGACCAGCGTCGACGAAGTGCTGCGCCTCCGCGCGGACAACCCCGAGGCGCCGATCGTCGCGGGCGGGACGTTCCTCGGCATCCTCGTCCGCCAGGGGCTGGTCGAGGCCGACGACTGGATCTCCCTGCAGAACGTGCGCGAGCTCAAGAGCCTCGGCGACGCCGGCGACCTCTCCGTCGGAGCCATGGTGACCCACCGTCGGCTGGAGCTCGATCCGAAGGTCCTCGGTGTCTGGCCCGGGGTCAGCGCCGCGTTCCGTGCGGTCGCCAGCCCCCGCGTGCGCAACGTGGCCACCATGGGCGGCGTCCTCGCCGACGCCGACTACGCCTCCGACCCGCCCTCGATGCTCGTCGCGTCCAACGCCGTGGCCGAGGTCGCGAGCATCCGGGGCACCCGCCGGATCCCCGTCGAGGACCTGATCGTCGGGCACTACTCCACCGCCCTGGAGGAGGACGAGCTCATCACCCGGGTCCTCGTGCCCCGTCCCACCGGCACCGCCGTCTACCGCAAGCTGCGCACCCGCTCGCAGGAGGACCGGCCCGCCTCCTCCGTCGCCGCCGTCGTCTCGGGCGACACCGTCCGCGTCGTGGTCGGAGCCGTCAGCGACCGTCCCCATCACTTCCCCGACGTCTGCGCCGAGTGGAAGCCCGGTGACGAGACCAGCGCCCGCGCCATCGGCGAGGAGTACGCCTCCCGGATCGACTACATCGACGACAACCGGGGATCCGCCGCGTACCGACGTCGGGTCGTCGGGGTCGAGGTCCGGCGCGCCCTGATGGCGGTCGGCTCGTGACGACCAGCGAACGACGGCCGGACGCGCCCGGCGCCAGCTCGGCGGTCACCGGCATCAACCCCCGGATCACCGCCGGCATCCGCTACCCGGTCGACGGCGGGATCCCCGGTGAGTGGCACCTGCGGATCATCCGGTCCGACGTGCCCGCGGGCCGCGTCACCGGGTTCGAGACCAGCCTCCTCGACGACGAGATCGTCTTCATCACCCCCGACGACGTCGAGGAGCTGCCGAGGTTCGGCTGCCAGATCGCCGACCAGGTCGTGCTGACCCGCGAGCCCAAGTTCGTCGGCGACGCCATCGCCGCAGTCGTCGCCCCGACGCTGAAGGACGCCCGGGTGGCCGCGTCCCTGGTGGAGGTCAGCTACGAGGAGCGGACCGCCGTGTACGACGAGCTGGCAGCGCTCGCGGGACGAGTCACCCCTCGTCCACGAGCGGCACCACACCTCCGAGTCAGACTCGGCCTACTTCGACATGCGACCGCAGGACGGCACGAACGTCTGCCACCGGTTCCGCATCCGGACCCCGAGCCTGCAGGGTCGCGAGGAGGTCGGTGTCGTCACCGACCTGACCGACCCCGACGAGCCGCTCGCCGACGCGTTCGACGACGCCGAGGTGATCGTCGACGAGGTCTTCCACACCCCGGCGGCGGCACATGTGCCCGATGGAGCCGCACGCGGCCAACGCCCAGTGGGTCGGCGGTCGGCTCGAGGTGGTCACCGGCACCCAGACGCCGTTCAACATGCGCCAGGACCTGGCCGGCATCTTCGGCATCGCCGCGGAGGACGTCCGGATCGTCGTCCCTCCGATGGGGGGCGCCTTCGGTGCCAAGACCTTCATCCGCACCGAGGCGATCACCGCCCTCGCCGCCAGGCTCACCGGCCGCCCGGTCCGCTGCGTGCTCGACCGCGACGAGGTCTTCAACGAGGTCACCCGGCACCCGGCCACGGTCCGGGTCCGACTCGGCGCGAAGAGCGACGGAACGCTTCGTCGCCAAGCGCATCTGGGCCTACGTCAACACCGGCGCCTACGCCGACTGCGGTCCCGGGGTCGCCCAGAAGATGGGGTACGCCGGAGTCGGTCCCTACCGGTTCGACCACGTCGCCGTCGACTCGTACTGCATCTACACCAACCTGCCGCCGGGCGGAGCGTTCCGCGGGTACGGCGCCATGCAGTCCGTCTGGGCCTCCGAACGGGTGGTCGACATGATGGCCGACCAGCTGGGCATCGATGCCGTCGAGCTGCGCCGGCAGAACCTCCTCCGCGAGGGCGACACCTTCTGCACGGGCGAGGTCATGCACGACGCCCACTTCGAGGAGCTCCTCGACGACGCCGCGGCCGCCGTGGACTGGAAGCGCGACGGCGACCGCTCGGGCAAGGGCGTCGCGATCATGCTCAAGGGAATGCAGACCCCGAGCAAGGCCGAGGCCCGCATCGAGCTGCTCCCCGACGGCCGCTACGAGGTCCAGGCGGCGACCGCGGACATGGGCCAGGGCGCCAGCGAGATGCTGACCCGCCTCGCCGCCGAGAACCTCAAGTGCGAGACGGACCAGATCGTGGTCTGCGTCCCCGACACCGACCGGGTGCCCTACGACACCCGCACCACCTCGAGCCGCTCCACCCACATGATGAGCCGCGCGCTGGAGGAGGCCGCCCGCGACCTGATCGAGCACGGCAGGGTCGGACACGGCCACGTGTCCAACGACGGCGGCCTCGACCCCGACACCGGGCAGGGGTCGCCTCCTCGCACTGGCACCAGGGCTCGGCCTCCGCCGAGCTCGTCGTGGACGAGGACACCGGCGTCATCGCGCTCTCCACGCTCTACGCCTCCTCCTACGCGGGCAAGGTCGTCAACAAGCACGGCGCCGAGCTCCAGCAGGAGGGCTCGATGATCCTGGGCCTGGGCACCGCCCTGTTCGAGGAGCTGCAGTTCACCGAGGGACAGATGACCAACCCCAACCTCTCGGACTACAACATCGCCTCCGCGCTCGACGTCGCCTCCATCAGCCACCGCGTGATGGAGCTCCCCGGCGCCGAGGTCCACGGGCTCGGCGAGACCGCCGTACCGCCCGTGCCACCGGCCATCGGCAACGCCGTCGCCTCCCTGGGCTACGACGTGCGCCGGCTCCCGATGACCCCCGAACGCGTGCTCGGCGCACGCCGCGAACAGGAGGAGTCGTGAACCTCACCCTGCGCGTCAACGGACGCAGCGTCGACGTCGACGTCGAGCCGTCCACGATGCTCGTCGACGTCCTGCGGGACCAGGTCGGCCTGACCGGTCCCCGTGTCACCTGCGGGGTCGGACTGTGCGGCACCTGCACCGTGCTCCTCGACGGCGAACCCGTCTCCGGCTGCATCCTGATGGCGCCGCTCGCGGTCGGCAAGGAGATCACCACCGTCGAAGGACTGCCCGACGACGACCATGTCGTGGCCTGCTTCGACAGGCACCACGCCTTCCAGTGCGGCTTCTGCATCCCCGGGATGGTCCTGACCGCCCGCGACATGGTCGACAAGGGCCACGCCGGCGACCGGGAGGAGATCCGGGAAGGGCTCGGCGGCAACCTGTGCCGCTGCGGCTGCTACCTGAAGATCATCGACGCCATCGAGGAGGCGGCCACATGAAGTACGTGACCTACCGAGACCACGGCTCGGACCAGCCGGGTCGGGTACCTCGACGGCAACGAGATCGTCGACGTCGGCTTCGACGGCGACATGGTCGCCTTCATCGAAGCCGGCGCTCCCCGGGGCACGACGCGTGCGGCGGGGACGCTCGGCACGACGCGACTCCTGGCGCCCCTGCGCCCGCGCACGATCCGCGACTTCCTGGCCTTCGAGGGGCACCTGAAGAACGCCTTCGCCGGCCTGGGCAAGGAGATCCCCGACGAGTGGTACCGCGTGCCCGCCTACTACAAGGGGCTGCCCGACACCGTGATCGGTCCGGGCGACGAGATCCCCTGGCCGTCGTACACGGAGAAGCTCGACCACGAGCTCGAGCTCGCCGCCGTCATCGGACGCACCGGCAAGGACATCACCGAGGCCGCGGCGCTGGAGCACGTCTTCGGGTACACGATCTGGAACGACATGTCGGCCCGCGACGCCCAGACCCGCGAGCTCCCGATCGGCATGGGCCCGTGCAAGGCCAAGGACTGGGACGGCTCGAACGTCCTCGGGCCCTGCATCGTCACCGCCGACGAGATCGACCCGCACGACGTCGACCTCGAGGTCCGGATCAACGGCGAACGCTGGGGCGGCGACAACACCAAGGCCATGCACCACACCTTCGAGTCGATGATCGCCTACGCCTCGCAGGGGCTCACCCTCCGCGCCGGCGAGGTCCTCGGCTCCGGCACCGCGACCGGAGGCTCCGGCCTCGAGCTCGACCGCTGGCTCCAGCCCGGGGACGAGATCGAGATGGAGGCCAGCGGCATCGGCGTCCTCAGGAACCGGGTCGGCCCGAAGCCGGCCTGACCGCACCACCACATCGCACACGTACCACCAACCAAGGAGAAGAGACATGGCATTCGTAGTAGCAGCGACCTGGAAGGCCAAGGAAGGCGAGGAGAAGCGGGTCGAGGAGACCATCCGCAAGATGACCCCGCTCTCCCGCGCCGAGGAGGGCAACCTCTACTACCAGGCGCAGGTGTCCCCGACGGATCCCGGCACGTTCTTCCTCTACGAGCAGTACGTCGACGAGGCCGGCTACGAGGCGCACAAGGCCACGCCGCACTTCCAGGAGAACGTGTTCGGCTACATCATCGAGTACCTCGCGGAGCGCTCGGTGAACACCTACGAGACCATCGACGTCTGACTCCGATGGTCGAGACGGAGACTCGGCTCCTCCTGCTACGTCACGGGGAGGTTGCCTCACACCGGGGTGACGTCCCCGTGACCGACGCGGGGCTCGACCACGCCGAACGCACCGGCAAGGCGTCGGGCGCCGACGCCACCGGAGCACTGACCGTGCTCTACGGTGGCACCCGACGCACCCGCGAGACCGCCGAGGCGCTGATCCGCGGCATCGACGACGCCGCCCGCGTGGACGGGCCGCACGACAGCTTCGCCCTGCGCAACCCGGACATGTACCTCGCCGGCACCCGGGTCAACATGGTCAGCTCGGCCGCGGCACTCGCCGAGCAGGTGCCGGGAATGACCGAGGAACAGGTCCAGGAGAACACCTGGTGGACCTCCGTTCTTCACCTCGGCCGACCGCATCGGCTGGTGGCTGAGCCAGCAACAGCCGCCCGGGGAGTCGGCGGCCGACCTCGCTCGCCGGATCCTGCGCGTTCGCCCGCGAGCCTCGCCGACCCCGGCCCCACCCAGGGCCGGGTCGTCGTCGGCGGTGACCCACTCGCCCCTGCTGCGCGCCGTCTCCTGCTCGCGCACCGGTGCCGACCCCGGCGAACCCGGCTACGTCACCGGCGCATCGACGTCCGCGATCGCCCCGGCCGGCCGGATGCAGCATCTCGCCCTACCACCCACTCGGGCTCTGACGAGTCCCGACGAAAGGCACCGACCGATGGAGCTCGTCCACGACTTCACCGTCCCGGTCCCGGCCGACCAGGCCTTGACGCTGCTCGATCGACGTCCGGAAGATCGCTCCGTGCCTACCCGGCGCCGTGATCACCTCCGTCGACGGCGACGCCTTCGAAGGCGGCATGAAGATCAAGCTCGGCCCGATCTCCATGACGTTCAAGGGCGACGGCGAGCTGGTCGAGAAGGACGCGGCCGCCCGGCGCGCGGTGATCGAGGCCAAGGGCGCGACGCCAAGGGCAACGGCGGCGCCCAGGCCGACCGTGACCGCGAGCCTCGACGAGCACGACGGCGCCACCGACGTGCACGTCGTCACCGACCTGAACGTCACCGGCAAGGCCGCCCAGTTCGGCGGCGGGCGTCATGAAGGACGTCAGCAACCGGATGCTCGGCCAGTTCGCCGACAACCTCGCCCAGCTGATCCAGAGCGGCGCCGCGTCCGCGCCGCTCGCACGATGCGGATGCCCGCCACGAGCAGCGACCACCCGGGAGCCAGCGCCCGCCAGCCGACCTTCACGCCCGCCGGCGACGACGGCCTCGACGCGATGGGTCTGCTGCTCGGCTCCGACGCTCGCCAGGAGCGCCGTCAGGCCCGTCCTGTTCGGCGTCACCGGCCTGCTGGTCGGCTACCTCTACGGCAAGAACCGAACCCTCGAAAGGATGGTCCGTCGTGCCTGACCAGATCACCACGATCAACCCCGCCACCGGGGACGAGATCGACCGCTACGACCCGATGACCGCCCACGACATCGACGACGTGCTCGACCAGGTCGCCACCGCACAGCGAGCCGTGGGCCGCACGCAGCATCGACGACCGCGCCGCCATACTGCCGCCGGACGGCCGCGGTGCTGCGCGACCGCAGTCGACCGAGCTCGCCGCCCTCGCCACCGCCGAGATGGGCAAGCCCACCACCGAGGCGGTCGCCGAGGTCGAGAAGTGCGCCTGGGTCTGCGAGTACTACGCCGAGACCTCTCCCGAGCTGCTGGCCGACCAGGACGTCGAGGCCGTCCGGCTCGCGCAGCTGGGTCAGCTACGAGCCACTGGGCACCGTGCTGGCGATCATGCCGTGGAACTTCCCCTTCTGGCAGGTGTTCCGCTTCGCCGCCCCGGCGCTGATGGCCGGCAACGCCGGACTGCTCAAGCACTCCCCGAACGTCACCGGTGTCGCGCTCGCGATCGAGGAGATCTTCCGCGACGCCGGCCTGCCGGACGAACGTGTTCCGGACCCTCGTCATCGCCGAGCCCGACGTGCCCGACGACCGTCGACCGACCTGATCCAGGACGACCGCATCGCCGCCGTCACCCTGACCGGCAGCAACCGGGCCGGCGCCCACGTCGCGGCCAGCGCCGGTCGGGCCGCGAAGAAGAGCCTGCTCGAGCTCGGCGGGTCCGACCCGTTCGTCGTGCTCGAGGACGCCGACCTCGACGTCGTCGTCCCCAAGGCCGTCGCCGGCCGCTTCCTCAACACCGGCCAGTCCTGCCTGTGCGCCAAGCGCTTCATCGTGCACGAGTCGCTGGTCGACGAGTTCGGCCGGCGGTTCGCCGCCGCCGTCGCCGACCTGGTCATCGGCGACCCCACGCGACGACGGCCACGAAGATCGGCCCGCTGGCCCGCGCCGACCTCGCCGAGAACCTCGCTCGGCAGGTCGAGGCCTCCGTCGACGGCCGGCGCGCGGGTCCTGACCGGAGGCGAACGGCTGACGCGAGGTCCGGCCTGGTACGCGCCGACCGTCCTGGTCAACGTCACCCTCGACATGCCGGTGATGGCCGAGGAGACATTCGGACCGGCAGCCGCGGTCATCGCGTTCGCCACGGACGACGAGGCCGTCGAGCTCGCCAACGCCACGCCGTACGGACTGGGGGCAAGCGTCTGGTCGCGCCGACGAGCGCCCGCGCACTCGCAGGTCGGCACGCCGCATCGACTCGGGCGCGCTGTTCATCAACGCCAACACCGCCTCCGACCCGCGGCTGCCGTTCGGTGGCGTCAAGCAGTCCGGCTACGGCCGCGAGCTCGGCGAGGCCGGCGCCACCGAGTTCACCAACATCCGCACCGTCCTCGTCGGCTGACGAGCAAGACCCGACCGAAACAGAAGGAGACACACGATGCAGAAGGTCACCAGCAACGTCTGGACCGACACCACGCTCCGAGGCTGCAACCCGAGCATGGTGCTCACCGACGACGGCGTGGTCATCGTGGACACCCCGCAGCTGCCCACCAAGGCCGTCGCGATGCGGGAGGAGGCCGAGTCGCACGGGCCGATCCGCTACGTCATCAACACCGAGCACCACGTCGACCACATCTTCGGCAACTACTACTTCCGCGGAGCCGGCCAGGTCGTGCACCACCAGGGCGTGGCCGACAACTTCATGGAGGTCACGCCGGCCCTCGACTCCTTCGACTACGCCCACGACGCCATCCCCACCGACGACCCCGAGGGCGAGGCGATCTTCCCCGGCCGCGAGGAGTACTTC
>CAVWFF010000034.1:0-13576 GCA_963754145.1 uncultured Actinomycetota bacterium | reverse complement strand
TGTACGTCGCGGACTCGCCGGCCGACGGCGCGCGCATCGCCCGGACCCTGGTCGACCGGGCCGGGGACGACGAGGCCTTCCCGGGGGTGCGGGCGGGCGTCGCCCACGGACCGGTGGTGAGCCGGCTCGGCGACGTGTTCGGGCCGACGGTCAACATCGCGGCCCGGCTGACGTCGCTGTCACGGCCGGGCAAGGTGCTGGTCGACAAGGGCATGCACGACGCCCTGGCCGAGCTCGACCCGGACGAGTCCGAGTTCCGGCTCAGCCGGGTCCGGCGTACCTCCGTGAAGGGGTACTCGCGGATCGAGCCCTTCCGGCTGAAGGCTCCCCGGAAGCGCCCCGCACGCACTCCCTGAGCGATGAGAAAGCCCGTGCGGGACATGTCGGTACCCGGTGATGAGATGTCAGGAGTCCCTCCAGGAGGTGGGTTGCATGATCCACGCGCGCGGGTTGGTCCAGACGTTCCACACCAAGCAGGGCCGGCAGAAGGTCGAGGTGCGGGCCGTCGACGGCGTCGACCTCGACGTCGCCGAGGGCGAGGTGGTCGGCTTCCTCGGCCCCAACGGGGCGGGCAAGACCACCACGCTGCGGATGCTGGTCACGCTGCTCAGGCCGACGGCCGGCACCGCGACCGTGGCCGGCTACGACGTGGTGCGCGAGTCCGAGCAGGTGCGCCGCAGCATCGGCTACGTCTCCCAGGCGGGCGGCGCGTTCAGCCAGGCCCGCGCCGGTGACGAGGTGGTCGACCACGGCATGCTCTACGGCATGTCGCGCAAGGCCGCGGTCGAGCGCGGCCAGGAGCTGTTCGACCGAGCTCCAGCTCGACGGGCTCTGGGAGCGGATGCCCAAGAACATGTCCGGGCGGCCAGAAGCGCCGGCTCGACATCGTGATGGGCCTGATCCACGACCCGACGCTGGTGTTCCTCGACGAGCCGACGACCGGCCTCGACCCGCAGGCCCGGGCCAACCTCTGGCAGCACATCGCCGACCTGCGCGAGAAGCGCGGGGCGACGGTGTTCCTGACCACCCACTACCTCGACGAGGCCGACACCCTCAGCGACCGGATCATGATCATCGACCAGGGCCGGATCGTCGCCTCCGACACCGCCGACAACCTCAAGGCCCAGGTCGCGGGCGACCTGGTCGACCTCGAGGTGGAGGACCCCGACCAGGTGACGACGGTCGCCGAGCGGCTGGCCGGCTTCGGCGGCGAGGTCGAGACCGACGACCGGCACGTCCGGGCCCGGGTGTCACGTGCCGGCAAGGCGGTCCCGGGGCTGCTCCGCGACCTGGCCGCCCGCGACATCGCCCTCGAGTCGATCGAGATCGCCCGGCCGACGCTCGACGACGTCTTCCTGACCCTGACCGGCCGTTCCCTCCGCGACGCGGAGGCGGCCACCGAAGGCGCCAATCCCCTGGCCACCGACGACGAGACGGGAGCAGACCAGTGAGGTTCGTCCGCGAGAGCTCCATCGTGTTCCGCCGCCAGCTGCGGATGAACCTCCGCAACCCGGCCTGGGTGATCATCGGCCTGATGCAGCCGATCCTCTACCTGCTGCTGTTCGGCCCGCTGCTCAAGCCGCTGATCGACCAGTTCGGCGCGGCCAACGCCTACACGTTCTTCGTGCCCGGCATGCTCGTCCAGCTGGGGCTCTTCGGCGCCTTCTTCGCCGGCTTCTCGCTGATCGGCGAGTGGCGCGAGGGCGTGATCGAGGCCGAGCGGGTCACACCGGCGAGCCGCACCGCGCTGCTGGTCGGCCGGCTCGCCCGCGACCTCCTCCAGCTGCTGGTGCAGGCGGTGATCCTGGTCGGGCTCGGCTACGCGCTCGGCATGGACGCCTCGGTCGGCGGCATGGTGCTCGGGGTCCTGCTCACCGTGCTGATCGGCGGCGCCTGCGCGGCGGCCTCCAACGCGCTCGCCCTCGCCACCAAGTCCGAGGACGTGATGGCTCCGGTGATCAACGTGGTGATGATGCCGGTGCTGCTGCTCTCGGGCATCCTGCTGCCGATGACGATCGGTCCCGACTGGCTGGAGCGGGCCAGCAACTTCATGCCGACCCGGTGGATCGTCGACGCGACGCGCAGCATGTTCGGCGGCGACTTCGGTGGCAGCGAGATCTACTGGGGCACGACCTGGGCGATGGTCCTGTTCGGGCTCGCGCTGTGGTGGGGCACCGCCACGTTCCGCAAGGAGAACGCCTGAGTCGTTCACGTGCGCCCGTGGGCGTCGGGCTCGCCCTGCGGCAGCAGCCGCACGTGGTCGGGCCGGAAACCGTGCTCGATGCCCCAGAGCACCGCCTGGCTCCTGCTGGTGACGGACATCTTCCGGTAGCTCGACCGGATGTAGGACTTGACCGAGTTGATGCTCAGGAAGGCGCGCTCGGCGATCTGCTGGTTGCTCAGCCCCTGCGTGATCAGCGCGATGATCTCCGACTCGCGGGTGGTGAGCCCCTGCGTGCGCCCCGGCCAGTCCCCGTTCTCGGGCGCGGGGTCGACCACGTCGTCGGTCACCACCTGCTCGCCGGCGTGCACGCGCTCGAGCGCCGTCCACGAGGTCGCCGGCCGGCAGCCGCTTCGCGAGGTAGCCGGAGGCGCCCTTGCGCAGGGAGGACTTGATCAGCTCGGGGTGCAGGTTCCAGCTGTAGATGACCAGCCGGCGGGCGTTGGTCTCCTGGAGCACCTCGTCGGCCTCGGAGGGGATCTCCTGCGTCTGCGAGAACGTGTCGTACAACGCGATGTCGGAGGGCTCGAGGGCGGGCTTGTTGGCCGTGATCTCGACGACGGTGACGCGGTCCGCGAAGGGCTCGAACATCCGGGCAAGGCCCCTTCACCACGATCTCGTAGTCGTTGAGGATCGCGATGCGCAGTGGACGGGCGTTCGTCATGGGGATGACGTTAGTGTCACACCGTTCACCCCTAGGGAGGTAGGTCGCCTCGGCGTGGGACACCTAGCGTCTCCCTATCTGGGGGGCCACGGTGAACGACCCGAACCGTGGCCCTTCATTTATCGTCCGGACGAGTCCGGCCGTCGCCGGTCCCTAGACTGGCCGCATGACGCCGCCCCCGGACCACGTCGACGTCCTGATCGTGGGGGCAGGGCTCTCCGGGATCGGCGCGGCCTGCCACCTCGCCGTCGACGTCCCCGGTCGCAGCTACGCGATCCTCGAGGCGCGCGAGACCAGTGGCGGCACCTGGGACCTCTTCCGCTACCCGGGCGTGCGCTCGGACTCCGACATGTACACGCTGGGCTACCGGTTCCGGCCCTGGCAGGGCGACAAGGCGCTGGCCGACGGCCCGTCGATCCTCCGCTACGTCCGCGAGACCGCGGCGGAGTACGGCGTCGACGAGCACGTCCGCTACGGCCACGCCGTACGACGGGCGGACTGGTCGTCGGCCGACCGGCGCTGGACGGTCACCGCCGAGCACGACGGCGACGGAGGTGACCCTCACCTGTGACGTCCTCTGGGCGTGCAGCGGCTACTACGACTACGACGAGGGCTACACCCCGGAGATCGCGGGGGTCGACGACTACGAGGGCCGGGTCGTGCACCCCCAGCACTGGCCGGACGACCTCGACCTCGCCGACCAGCGGGTGGTGGTGATCGGCAGTGGTGCCACGGCGATGACGCTGGTGCCGGCGATCGCCGCCGACACCGCGCACGTGACCATGCTGCAGCGCTCCCCGACCTACGTGCTGTCCGTGCCCAGCCGTGACGGACTGGCGGCGCGGGCACGCCGGCTCCTTCCCGGTCCCCTGGCCTACGGCGTCACGCGGTGGAAGAACGTCCTGCTGGCCACCGGCTTCTACCAGCTCAGCCGGCGCCGCCCTGACCTGGTGCGGCGCCTGATCCGCAAGGCGACGGCGGCCCAGCTGCCCGACGGCTACGACGTCGACACCCACTTCCGCCCGACGTACAACCCCTGGGACCAGCGCCTGTGCCTGGTGCCCGACGGGGACCTGTTCCGGGCGATCAGCCGGGGCGACGCGTCGATCGTGACCGACCGGATCGACTCGTTCACGCCCAAGGGCCTGCTGCTCACGTCCGGGGAGGAGCTCCCTGCCGACATCGTGGTGACCGCCACCGGGCTCAACCTGAAGGCGTTCGGCGGCGCCGTCCTCTCGCTCGACGGCGAGCCCGTGCACCTCCCGGACACCATGGCCTACAAGGGGATGCTGCTCTCCGGGGTGCCGAACTTCGTCTTCACCGTCGGCTACACCAACGCGTCCTGGACGCTCAAGGCCGACCTCGTCGCGCAGTACGTCGTCCGCCTGCTGCAGCACCTCGACCGCACCGGCACCCGCGTCTTCGTGGCCCGCCGCGAGGCCGACGTGCAGGAGCACCCGTTCATGGACTTCGCGGCCGGCTACGTGCTCCGCTCGCTCCACCAGTTCCCGAAGCAGGGCAGCCGGGCGCCGTGGCGGCTGCGCCAGAACTACCTGCGCGACGTGGTCACGATCCGCCACGGCCGGGTCACCGACGACGCGATGCACTTCTCCTAGAGGAAGATCGCCGGCAGCGCGTAGAGCATCGCCACCGACCAGGTGATGTGCGTGAGGATCGGCGCCAGGATGCCCCCGGACGCGCGGCGCTGCAGCCCGACCACGGCACCCACGATCACGGCGGCGAAGCCGAGCATCACGTTGCCGGTGGCGAGCGTCGCGATCACGTAGGTGACCGTCGACCACACGACCGGGTTGCGGGGGATCGCGGCGTAGACGGCGCCCCGGAAGAACAGCTCCTCGGCGATCCCGTTGAGCACCGTGACCAGGAGCACCAGCGGCCCGACGCCCTGGTCGGCGTACTCGAGGACCTTCGTGACCTGGCGGTCGAGCGGGCCGATCTCGTGCACGACGAGCCCGCCCACCACGAACAAGGCGGCGAGGACGAGGCCGAGCAGGATCGGCTGCACGACCGGCCGGGGCAGCGGCGTGCCCTCGGTCGCGTCGCGGGCGTCGATCCGGCCGAGGTGCAGCGGGCCCGAGGCGAACGCACCCACCGTCCACACGCCCGCGAGCACCAGCGTGGCGACGATGAACGCCGAGCTGCCCGGCGTGATCCGCAGCGACCAGCCGAGGACACCCGCGCCGATCAGCACGAAGAGCAGGGTCACCAGCTGCCGGCGCCGGAACTCCCTCGGGCTCTGCCGGTGGTCGCGCGGCACCTGCTGCCAGAGCGACGGATGGAGGAGCCGACTGCCGAGGACGCGGATCACCACGCGTCAGCCCTCGGTCTGCCGGTCGTCCTCGAGGGCGCGTCGCACGGTCTCCTGGTAGGACGCCAGGTCCAGCGGGACGACGTCCTTGATCGCGTCGTCGGTCACCACGACCTCGGTGCCCATCGAGTCGATCAGGTTGCGCCCCGTGGTGAGGTCGACGTCGGTCACCAGCGCCAGCCAGTACGAGGACAGCCGCGGTGTCAGCACCGGCACCTGGACCACCGGGATCTCGCGCCCGTTCATCACCATGGCCGCCTGCTGGAGCATCTCCCCGTAGGTCAGCACCTCCGGGCCCACCGATCTCGAAGACCTGACCCATCGCCTTCTCGTTGCCGGCGACGCCGACCAGGTAGGACACCACGTCGTCGATCCCGATCGGCTGGGTGCGGGTGCCCACCCACTTCGGCACCACCATCGCCGGGAGCTTCTTGACCAGCTGCCGGGTCATCTCCCAGGAGATGCCGCCCTTGCCGACCACGATCGCGGCACGCAGCACGGTCACCGGGATGCCGGTCGATCCGAGCAGCCCCTCCACCTCACGGCGCGACCGGAGATGGGCGGACAACGCCCCGTTGTGCTCGTTGCCGAGACCGCCGAGGTAGACGATCTGCTCGACGCCGGTCTTCTCCGCGACCTTGGCGAACATGCCGCGCGGCGTCGGCGTCGCGCTCCTCGAAGTCGGTGTTGTCCAGCGAGTGCACGAGGTAGTACGCCACGTCGACGTCCTCGAGCGGCTCGGTCAGCGAGGCCCGGTCGCCGACGTCGCCGCGGACCGGCCGACCCGGCCCGTCGTACGTCTCGGGGTGGCGGGTCATCGCCTTCACGTCGTGGCCGGCCTCGACGAGCGCAGCCACCAGCCTCTTGCCGATGAAGCCGGTTGCGCCGGTGACGAGGATGCGGGCCATGTCCTCACCCTAGGGACCACCCCGAGGGGTGACCGGCCTGTGGTGGTCGTCGCGACGCCGTGGTCGGGCCACTCCGCGGAATTTCAGGAACTCACAGGGGGCACCGCGCCGGAGTTGGTGGTACGCATGGACCAACAGCGAGGGAGAGCAGCCATGGCCAAGTACGTCTACCGGTTCAGCGAGGGGGACAAGGACCAGAAGGAGCTCCTCGGCGGCAAGGGCGCGAACCTCGCCGAGATGACCAACCTGGGCATGCCGGTCCCGCCGGGCTTCACCATCTCCACCGACGCCTGCCGCGCCTACCTCTCCGAGGGCCGCCTGCCGCGGGCGGTCAAGGTCGAGACCACGATCGCGATGCGCGAGGTCGAGGAGGCCGTCGGCCGCAACTTCGGCGACCCGCACGAGCCGTTGCTGGTGTCGGTGCGCTCTGGCGCGAAGTTCTCGATGCCCGGGATGATGGAGACGGTCCTCAACGTCGGACTCAACGACGAGACGGTCGAGGCGCTGGCGAAGTTCTCCGACGACGAGCGGTTCGCGTGGGACTCCTACCGCCGGCTGATCCAGATGTTCGGACGCACCGTGCTCGACATCCCGGGCGAGCCGTTCTCCGACGCGCTCGACGCCCGCAAGGAGAAGGTCGGCGCGACGACCGACCTCGAGCTCGGCGCGGAGGACCTGAAGGATGTCGTCTCGGCGTACAAGGACATCGTCAAGGAGCACACGGGGGAGGACTTCCCGCAGGACCCGCGCCAGCAGCTCGAGCTGGCGATCGAGGCGGTCTTCCGCTCGTGGAACACCGAGCGTGCCCGGCTGTACCGCCGGCGCGAGCGCATCCCGCACCACCTCGGCACCGCGGTCAACGTGGTGAGCATGGTGTTCGGCAACCTCGGCGAGACCTCCGGCACCGGTGTCTGCTTCACCCGCGACCCGTCCAGCGGGCACAGCGGGGTCTACGGCGACTACCTGCAGAACGCCCAGGGCGAGGACGTCGTGTCCGGCATCCGCAACACGCTGCAGCTCGCCGACCTCGAGCAGATCGACCCCAAGTCGTACAAGCAGCTGCGCAAGATCATGCGTCGGCTGGAGACCCACTACCGCGACCTGTGCGACATCGAGTTCACCATCGAGCAGGGCAAGCTCTGGATGCTGCAGACCCGGATCGGCAAGCGGACGGCGGGCGCCGCGTTCCGGATCGCCTGCCAGCTCGACGACGAGGGCCTGATCACCACCGACGAGGCGCTGCAGCGCGTCACGGGCAACCAGCTGAGCCAGCTGCTGTTCCCGCAGTTCGACGCGAAGGCGGAGCGCGAGCTCCTGGCCAAGGGGCTCGGCGCCTCGCCGGGCGCCGCCGTCGGCGCCATCGTGTTCGACAACGCGCAGGCCGCGGAGGAGAAGGAGAAGGGCAACGACGTCATCCTCGTGCGGCGGGAGACCAGCCCCGAGGACCTGCCCGGCATGGTCGCCTCCAAGGGCGTGCTCACGACGCGGGGCGGCAAGACCTCGCACGCCGCGGTCGTCGCGCGCGGCATGGGCATGTGCGCCGTCGTCGGCGCCGAGTCGATCACCGTCCACGACGACGAGCTGCGGGTCGACGACAAGGTGCTCAAGCGCGGCGACGTGATCGCGATCGACGGCGCCACCGGCGAGGTCTTCGTCGGCGACGTGCCGGTGGTCGACTCGCCCGTGATGACCTACATCGCCGACGGCATCGAGGCCGCGCACGCGGCGGCCGGTGACGACCAGGAGGTGCGCGAGCTGGTCGACGCCGTGCATCGCCTGCTGTCGCACGCCGACGACGTACGCCGGCTCCGGGTGCGCGCCAACGCCGACAACGGTGAGGACGCCGCGCGGGCACGCAAGCACGGCGCGGAGGGCATCGGCCTGTGCCGCACCGAGCACCAGTTCCTCGGCGACCGGCGGGTCCAGATCGAGCGCGTGGTCCTCTCGGAGACCGGCGAGGAGCGCGACGCAGGCGCTGGAGGCCCTGCTGCCGCTGCAGCGGCAGGACTTCACCGAGCTGCTCGAGGCGATGGACGGGCTGCCGACCACGATCCGGCTGATCGACCCGCCGCTCCACGAGTTCCTGCCCGACCTCCCCGACCTCGCGGTCAAGGTGGCGGTCGCGGAGGAGCGCGGCGAGCCCGACCCGCACGACGTGAAGCTGCTCGCCGCCGTACGCCGGATGCACGAGTCCAACCCGATGCTCGGCCTGCGCGGGGTGCGGCTCGGGCTGCGGATGCCGGGCCTGTTCTCGCTGCAGATCCGGGCGATCGCCGAGGCCTGCGTCGAGCTCCGCAAGCAGGGCAAGGACCCGCAGCCGGAGATCATGGTGCCGCTGGTCGGGTCGCAGCGGGAGCTGCAGCTGGTGCGCGACGAGGCGGAGGCGATCCTGAAGGAGATCTCCGAGGAGACCGGCGAGGAGCTGGACTTCGCGATCGGCTGCATGATCGAGCTGCCACGGGCCGCGCTCACCTCGGCCCGGATCGCGGAGGAGGCCGACTTCTTCTCCTTCGGCACCAACGACCTCACGCAGACCACGTGGGGGTTCTCGCGCGACGACGTCGAGGGCGCGTTCTTCGCGACGTACCTGGAGAACGGCGTGCTCACGATCTCCCCGTTCGAGACGCTCGACGCCGACGGCGTCGGCCAGCTGGTCAAGGCCGGGGTCGCGGGCGGCCGGTCGACGAAGCCGGAGCTGAAGATGGGCGTCTGCGGCGAGCACGGCGGCGACCCGAGTCGATCCACTTCTTCCACGACGCGGGTCTCGACTACGTGTCCTGCTCACCGTTCCGGGTGCCGGTGGCGCGGCTGGAGGCCGGCCGGGCGACGGTGGTGCCCAAGGGCGGCGAGTAGCCGCCCGGCGCTACGCCGGATCTTCACCCCTGACGGTGTGATCCCTCCCCGAGGGCCGTGCTCTAGTGGAGAGCATGGGACTAGACGACAAGATGGACAACAAGAAGGACGACCTCGGCGGCAAGGCGAAGGAGGGCGTCGGCAAGGCCACCGGTGACGAGAACCTGGAGCGTCAGGGCAAGAACGACCAGCGGAAGTCCGACCTCAAGCAGGCCGGCGAGAAGGCCAAGGACGCGTTCAAGAAGTAACGGCCTCCGCCAGCTCGAGAGCTCGCTCGGCCGCCGGCCGGGCGAGCTCCGCGTCCGCCGGCACCAGCCCGATCCGGGTACGCCGGTCCAGCAGGTCCTCCACCGTGCGCGCGCCCTCGTGGGTGACCCCGAAGACCAGCTCCGCCAGGGTGTGCGGGAGGCCGTCGGCGATCGGGGCCAGCAGCTCCGCGTCGTCGAGGCCGGTGACCGCACGGGCGTCGGCGAGCACCGCCGGCGCCTCGATGCCGAAGCGGCGCACCAGCCGTGGCGGCGCGTCGAGGCGGCCGAGCCGGCGCGGTCGGCGGCGCCGAGCAGCGGCAGGGACCGTGTCGTGCACGGTCCCGCCGCGAGGCCGCGCTGCCTGACGGCCCCGTCGACCGCGTCCTGGGCCATCCGGCGGTAGGTGGTCAGCTTGCCGCCGACGACGGTGACCACGCCGGTGCTGCGAGACGAGCACGGCGTGCTTGCGCGAGAGGTCGGCGGTGGTGCGCCGCCGGTGTCGAGCAGGGGCCGCAGCCCGGCGTAGGCCCCGACGACGTCGTCGCGGCGTACGTCGCTCGCAGCGCGCGTGTTGATCACCCCGAGCAGGAACTCGATGTCCTCCTCCGGGGCTCCGGCACGTCGGGGATCTCGCCCGTCGACCTCCTCGTCGGTCAGCCCGACGTAGAAGGTCCCGTCGGGCTGGGGCAGCGCGAACACGAACCGGTTGCTCGCCCCCGGCACCGGCGCCATCACGGCGCAGCGCACCCCGGGCAGGGTCTCCTTGCGCAGCACGAGGTGGGTGCCGCGGCTGGGCGCAGCCGGATCTCCGTCGACCAGCTCGCCGGCCCACACGCCGGTCGCGTTGATGACCGTGCGGGCGCGGATCGGTGCGGCCTCGCCGGTGCGGCTGTCGGTGAGCGACGGCGCTGGTCGCCGGAGAGCTCGCTCACCCGGACGCGCGTGTGCACCCGCGCGCCGTGTGCGCCGCGGCGGTGCGGGCCACCGCGAGGACGAGGCGGGCGTCGTCCTCGAGCTGGCCGTCCCAGGACGAGGATCGCGCCGCGCAGCCCGTCCGGCGTACGACGGGGGCGAGGTGAGCGTCTCGGTGACGCCGATCCGGCGCGGCCGGGGGAGCGTCTCGCGCGGGTGCGCGCGGCCAGCCGCAGCAGGTCGCCGGCGCCGGATCCGGCCGCGGCCAGCGCCGCCTGGCCGGCTGACCGACGGGCGTGAGCGGCATCAGCATCGGCAGCGCGCGGACCAGGTGGGGCGCGGTGGTCTGCATCAGGATGCCGCGCTCGACGGCGCTCTCGTGGGCCACGTCGACCTGGCCCTTGGCCAGGTAGCGCAGGCCGCCGTGGACCAGCTTGGAGCTCCACCGGCTGGTGCCGAAGGCGACGTCGTGGGCGTCGACGGCGACCACGTCGAGGCCCGCGGCTGGCGGCGTCGAGCGCGACGCCGGCGCCGGTGATGCCGAGGCCGATGACCAGGACGTCGGTGCACTCGGGGATGCCGGCGAGGCCGACGTGGATCGGCGCCGGGCGGTGGCTCGGTCATGGCGCGAGGTACCTCCGCACGAGCTGGCCGAGCTCGTCGTCGAAGGCGCTACGTCGGCGTCGCGGGCCGTGCTCGCTGCGTCGGTGTCGGTCATCGTGTGGGCGGAGAGCGTGAAGCCGTGGCAGGCGAGCAGGAGCGGCGCGCGCGAGCACGCCGGGTCGCCCGTCGCGGATCGTCCCGTCCCGCGCTGGCCCTGCGCGGATCAGTCGGCCGAGCAGCGTCGGCGACCAGCTCCTGGCTGCGGCCGCGCCGGTCGAGCAGGTAGGGCAGCAGCACCTCGGGGTCGACGTCGACGATCCGGCGCAGCAGCGCGTTGGCGCGCAGCGCCGCGGACGGTCGCGACGACGCCGCGGCGATGCGGCCAGCGGGCTCGGCGCCGGGTCGCTGTCCTCGGCGACCGCGGCCGACGACCGCGGCCCCACTCGCGGGTCATCAGGTCGGCGAGCAGCGTCTGGGTGTCCGGCCAGCGGCGGTAGAGCGTCATCCGGCTGACCCCGGCCCGGCGGGCGATGTCGGTGAGCGTCGTACGGCTCCAGCCGACGGCGAGGATCGCCTCGCGGGCGGCGTCGAGGTACGCGGTCGTCAGTGTCGGCGGTGCTCGGGAGGTTGTGACGAATTGACGTCATGTGTCACACTGTAACACATGAGCCCGCAGCCCGAGATGCACTGGTCGCGCTGGGGCGACCCGGCCCAGGCCGGCCCGCTCCCGGAGTCCGCGCTCGCGCTCGTCGACGCCTTCATCGGCACCTCGGACACGCCCGCCGTCGACCCCGCCGACGTCCGGCTCAGCGAGCCGCTGGCCGCCGGGCCTGCTGCGCGAGCTCGCGGAGATCGTCGGCGCCGAGCACGTGCTCACCGACCACGAGACCCGGCTGCACCGCACCCGCGGCAAGTCCACCCCCGACCTGCTCAGGCTGCGCGCCGGCGACGGCTCCGACTCGCCCGGACGCCGTCGTACGCCCGGCACCCACGACGAGGTCGCGGCGCTGATCGACTGGTGCGTGGCAGCGACACGTCGCGCTGGTCCCCTTCGGCGGCGGCACCTCGGTCGTCGGCGGCCTGGTCGCCCGTCGCGAGGGCTTCGCCGGCGTCGTCTCGCTCGACCTGATCCGCTTCGACAGGCTGCTCGCGGTCGACACCGACTCGATGACCGCCACCCTCGAGCCGGGCCTGCGCGGCCCGCAGGCCGAGGCGCTGCTGGCCGAGCACGGGCTGACGCTGGGCCACTTCCCGCAGTCCTTCGAGTACGCCTCGATCGGCGGCTTCGCGGTCGACCCGTTCCTCGGGCCAGTCCTCGGCCGGCTACGGCCGCTTCGACTCGCCTGGTCGTCGGGCTCCCGGTCGCGACCCCGCAGGGCGAGCTCGACCTCGGCAACTCGCCGGCCAACGCCGCCGGCCCCGACCTGCGCGAGGTGGTGATGGGCTCCGAGGGCGCCTTCGGCGTGGTCACCGCGGTCACGGTGCGGGTCCGCCGCGTGCCCGCGGTGAAGGTCTACGAGAGCTGGCGCTGGGACTCCTTCGCCGACGGGCGCCGCCGCGATGCGCACGCTCGCCCAGGCGGGCGTGCTGCCCACCGTGCTGCGGCTCTCCGACGAGGCCGAGACCTCGATCAACCTGGCCGAGCCCGGACGAGGTCGGGCGGCGAGTCCGGCCGGGCGGCTGCCTGATGGTCGACCGGCTACGAGGGCACCCAGGAGGCGGTCGACGCGAAGCGCGCCGCGGCACCGCGCTGCTCACCGGCCTCGGCGGCACGCTCGCTCGGCGAGGAGCGGCGCGGCCTGGGCCGCGGGCCGCTTCCACGGCCCCTACCTGCGCGACTCGCTGCTCGACGTCGGCGTGCTCGTCGAGACGCTGGAGACGGTGACCTTCTGGTCCAACCTGCGCCGGGTGTACGACGCGGTCAAGCAGGCGCTGACGAGCGTCGCTCGGCGCGAGGCGACCTGCTCGTGCTCTGCCACATCTCGCACGTCTACGAGACCGGCGCCTCGCTCTACTTCACCGTCGCCACCAAGCAGTCCGACGACCCGCTCGCCCAGTGGCTGGCCGCCAAGGCGGCGGCCTCGGACGCGATCATCGACAACGGCGCCTCGATCACCCACCACCACGCCGTCGGCCAGGACCACAAGCCGTGGCTGGCCGAGGAGATCGGCCCGGTCGGCGTCGAGATGCTGCGCGCGCTCAAGGCAGCGGCTCGACCCGACCGGCGTGCTCAACCCCGGCGTGCTGATCCCCTGACCGAGACTGGTGGCATGAGCACCGACTGGCAGGCCTGGCACGAGCCGTACGCCGACCCGCACTCCGACCTGTCACGCCGCCGGCGCTCGGTGCAGCGGCAGATCACGCAGTGGCTCGACGAGCGCGACGACGAGCACCTGCGGTGGTCAGCGCCTGCGCGGGTGACGGGCGCGACCTGCTGGAGGTGCTGGCCGCCCGTCCCGACCGGGCGCGCGTGACGGCGACACTGCTCGAGCTCGACGATGGCCTGGCGTCGGCCGCCAAGGAGTACGCCGCCGCGCACGATCTCGCCGTCGACGTACGACGTTGAGGACGCCGGCACCACCGACAGCTACGCCGGTGCCGTCCCCGCCGACCTCGTCCAGATGTGCGGCGTCTTCGGCAATGTGACCGACAACGACCTGCGCGCCACCATCGCCGCGCTCCCGCAGCTGTGCACAGCTGGTGCCACGGTGATCTGGACCCGCGGAGGTTCGCGACCGGCGATCTCACCGGGGAAATCCGGGCGTGGTTCGGCGAGGAAGGGTTCGAGGAGGTGGCGTTCGACGCCCCGTGGAACGCGAAGTACCGCGTCGGCACCCA
>CAVWFF010000033.1:0-48820 GCA_963754145.1 uncultured Actinomycetota bacterium | reverse complement strand
CGACCCAGCCGACCTCGTTGGGGATGGTGCGGTGGTCCGTGTCGTGCCCGAGCCGCGGTTCGCCGCGCGCGATCCGGAGCGCCTCGTAGGCCCAGGTGCCGCAGGCCGGGCCCGCCGCCTCGGCGAAGGCGGCCAGCTGGTCCCGAGGAACGAGATGGAACCTGCCCTGGGTCTCGACAGGCTCGACCACCGGGGCTGGGGCGCCACGCCACCGCGAGCTCGGACGTCACGTCGGTGACCTCGACCCGCATCAGGAACCGCATCCGGTCCAGCCACGCGACGAGGTCCGCGGCCCGGCCGGGCTCGACGTGGGCGGTGAAGGCGGTGCCGTCGTCCACGCCGTAGAGGGCGTGCTCGACGTGTCCTTGCGGTGAGAGCACCAGCGTGATCACCGGCTCGCCGGGTGCCAGTCCCTCGAGCTGCTGGGTGGTCAGGGAGTGCAGCCAGGTGAGCCGGTCGGGGCCCTCGACCCGGACCACGCCGCGGTGGGAGAGGTCCACGAACCCGTTGCCACCGGCGAGGGTGCGCTGCTCGCCGTTGAAGCTCCCGTAGTGCGCGGCGACGCCGGCGTCGGCTCCCTCACCGTCCACGGCGTCGGGCAGGTCGAGCAGGGGGCTGCGGGGGTGTGGGTCCACGTCAGTCCGAACCGTCGGAGTCGTCCGGGGATTCCCCGGACCGCGCGGCGGCGCACGCGGCGCAGGTGCCGAAGATCGTGAGGTGGCCGACGTCGACCTGGAACCCGTGCTCGTCGGCGAGCTCGCGGCGGAAGCGCTCGATCCGCTCGCCGCTGAGGCTGATCACGTTGCGGCAGTGGTGGCAGACCAGGTGGAAGTGCTCGTGCCCGGCCGTCGAGTGGTACGTCGGCGTGCGGTCCTCGATGTGCGCGTGGCGGATCAGCCCGAGCTCGTCGAGCAGCTCGAGCGTGCGGTAGATCGGTGGAGAGGTTGATCGCCGACGAGTGCCGTCGTACCTCGGCGTAGACCTCGTCGGGCGTGGCGTGGCCGAGGGTCTCGACCGCGGTGAGCACCAGCTCCCGCTGCGGGGTCAGCCGGTAGCCGCCCGCGCGGAGCGTCTCCTGCCAGGTCTCCGGAGTCGGCCACGTCGATGTCACCCCCTACTGCGCGCACCAGCTGCGCGTGGGTGTGGGGCTGCAGCTCCTGGCCCACCGCCGCCATGTCGTAGGCGTACATCAGGTCGCCGTTGACGTAGCCGTAGAGCCGCTTGCCGCCGACGTACTCCTTGGCGGTCGCGGTGCGGACGACGGCGTCGGTGGCGATCTCGAACCGCGGCTGCTCGGGGTGGATCTCGCCGTACCAGACCTCGACGAAGCCGGTGTTGTGCGCGAGCACCACCTCGAGCCGTGCCGTCGGGCTGCGGCCGCAGGAACCCGGTCTCCTGGGCGGCCTCGCGCACCGTCGTTGCCCTGCTCGTCGACGATCCACGCGCGGCTCAGGTAGTGGATGAACGGCCGACCGTCCTGCTGGAAGATCACCTCCTGGCCGAACTGGAACTTCTCGATCGTGGGGTACTCCCCGTGCCCGTTGCCCTGCCCAGCGCCCGAGGATCCAGGCCAGCCGGGCGCAGTCGGGGTGGATGTTCTCGGGGATCTCGAACGGCATCGGGTCAGGCTTCCTCAGTGCTTGCGGACCAGCTTCAGGAACGCCACGACGCAGACGGCGCCGACGACGAGGACGACGACCGCGATCGCTGCCGCGACGAGGGCGTCCATGTCGCCATCCTATGAGCTCGGTGGTCGAGCCTGTCGAGCTCCCGCGGTCGAGCTTGTCGAGACCGACCGGTGGTCGAGCTTGTCGAGACCACTACGGTCGGACCATGGCACGCAGGCTGGTGGTCAAGGTGACGGCGGGGGCGGACGACCCCGAGCGCTGCAACCAGGGCTTCACCGTCGCGGCCGCCGGCGTGGCCGCCGGTGCCGACGTGTCGCTCTGGCTGACCGGCGAGGCGGCCTGGTTCGGCGTGCCCGGACGGGCCGAGGCGTTCGCCCTCGACCTCGCCACCCCGCTCGCGGACCTGCTGGCCGTGGTCCTGGCCGGCGGCCGGGTGACGGTGTGCACCCAGTGCGCCCAGCGGCGCGGCATCGTCCAGGCCGACCTGCTCGGCGGCGTCACGATCGCCGGCGCGCCGGCGTTCGTCGAGGAGATCCTCGGCGACGACGTACAGGCGCTCGTCTACTGACGTACGCGAACGCCGAGCAGCTCTCGTGCCTCGGCCGTCGTCATCGGGCGACGCTGCGCGAGGTCGCCGAGGCGGACCGCGCGCTCCACGAGCTGACGGTTGTGCTCGACCGGGACCCCGCGGGCCAGGGTCAGCACGTCCTCCATGCCGACCCTCAGGTGGCCGCCCTTGCTCAGGCTGGCGAGGGCGACCGCAAGGGTCGAGCGCCCGATTCCGGTGGCCGACCAGCTGGTCACCGCGTCCGGGAGCGCCGCCACCGCGGCAACGAGGGCGTCGGCGGTTCCCGGCATCCCGCCCGGCACTCCCATCACCAGGTCCACGTGCACGCGCCCGCCGTACGGCAGGCCGAAGCGGTCGAGCAGCCGGTGCATCGCGGCGACGTGGCCGAGGTCGAAGAGCTCGAACTCCGGCACCACCTCCCGTTCCTGGGAGAGCTGGTAGAGCTCGCACACGAACGGCCACGGGTTGAGGAACACGTCGTCGCCGAAGTTGGTGGTGCCCATGGTCAGGCTGCAGGAGTCGGGCTCGGCGTCCAGCACCTTGAGCCGCTGCTCGAGCGGGTCGTGCACGGAGCCGCCCGTCGAGAGCTGCACGAGCAGATCGGTGGACTCCCGCAGCGCCACGACGGTGTCGCGCAGCCGGGTCGGGTCGAGCGTCGGACGATGCTCGCCGTCACGGATGTGGACGTGGATCATCGCCGCCCCGGCCTGCTCGCAGGCCTGAGCCGTCTCGACCAGCTCCTCGAGCGTGGTCGGCAGCTGCGGACAGTCCTCCTTGCTGGTCTCCGCCCCGGTCGGGGCCACGGTCACCAGCAGCGCGCTCGCATCCACTCCCATGCCCGGGAGACTAGTGGCGCGAGACTGCCGTCCGCTCACGGGGGACACGGCAGAGCATCCACGGGAACGTGGATGGTGTCGAAACGCCGGTCGGCCCCGGAGACATTGACCGGAGAGGTCGACATGTTCCAATTGGGTCCAGAAGCAAGCCGCTGGTTAGAGTGCCCTGCCGGTCCGGGTGGGCAGAACGAACTGACTGCAGCCTCATGCAGAGTCTCTGGGAGGAATACGGCTGATGCCAAACGAGCCTGGCGAACCCGGCGCATTGTCGAAGATCGTCGTCATCGGCACCGGCTACGTCGGCCTGCCAGCGGCGCTGATGTGGGCTCGAAGTGGCCACCTGGTCGTGGGGGTGGACATTCGCGAGAACCTGGTCAACGCGATCAACGACCGAACACTTCTGGTCGACGAGCAGGAGTTGAACGACCTGCTCGCGGATCCAGTGGTTCAGCGCAACATCTCTGCTCGCACCGACCCATGCGAGGGGGATGTGTTCGTGATCGCGGTTCCCACCCCGGTCGACCCACAACGGAAGGTGGCGGACCTCTCCTACGTCGAGTCTTCGATTCGCTCGATCGCACCGCACGTGAAGCCAGGCAACCTGGTCGTGATCGAGAGCACGATTCCCCCACTCACGACCCGTGGACTCGTTGCCGGGCTGCTCGAGGAGCTGACCGGTCTCTCCGTACCTGGGGACATCAAGCTGGCACACTGCCCCGAGCGCATCCTTCCCGGCGACATCTTCCGGGAGATAGTCGAGAACGACCGCCTCATCGGTGGCGTGGACGAGACATCGACCAAGGCCGCGCGCGAGCTGTACTCCGCGTTCGTCACCGGAGAGATGGTCGCGACCGACGACGTGTCTGCCGAGCTGGCCAAGCTCATGGAGAACACGTATCGGGATGTCAACATCGCGCTTGCCAACGAGCTCTCCCTCATCTGTGAGGACGCCGGGGTCAACGCCGCCGAAGTCATCGCGTTGGCGAACCGGCACCCCCGGGTCTCCATCCTCGCGCCGGGTATCGGCGTCGGCGGACACTGCATCCCAGTCGACCCCTGGTTCCTGAAGGAGATCGCGCCATACCACTCGCGGCTGATCACGACGGCGCGTCTCGTCAATGACGACATGCCGGCCCGCATCGCCGCAATGATCCGGAGGTCGCTGAGCGATTGTCACAGCCGCAGGCTCCCGCGGATCGTCGCCTTCGGCGCGACCTACAAGAAGGACTGCGAGGACATCCGCGAGAGTCCTGCACTCGAGATCGTTCAGCTCCTCGAGGGTGATGGCTACGACGTCACACACGTCGACCCACTCGTGCCAGCAATGGCGTACGAGGACATGAGCGCCTTGCTCACGGACTGCGATCTAGCGGTCGTCCTGGTCGCACACCGGGCGATGACGAACGAGCTCCGCTCGCTCGAGGCCGCCCACCCCGCGACACGCTTCCTCTATTTCGACGCATGAGCCAGCAGCACCGCACGCCTAGTCTCTAGATCTCCCGACAAATCACGCGTGGAAGAGGACCAACTTCACATGTCCAAGAACATTCTTGTCACCGGCGGCCTCGGCGCGGTCGGTACGCACCTGGTGCGTGAGCTACGCGCACGCGGGCACCAGGTGTTCGTTGCGGACCTTCCCCATCATCATGATGCTTCCTACGCGCGCTGCGACGTCGGCGAGTTCCGCCAGGTCGAGCGACTCTGGACCGGTGGCGGTTGGGAGCCGGGTTACGCCCCCGCAGGGCGCTCTTTCGACCTCGTCTACCACTTGGCAGCCGAGTTCGGCCGATGGAACGGCGAGGACTACTACGAGAAGGTCTGGCGCTCCAACGCGGTCGGCACCAAGAACATCATCCGGATGCAGGAGAAGGAGGGCTTCGAGGCCGTCTACTTCAGCTCGTCCGAGGTCTACGGCGACTTCGACGGAGTCATGGCCGAGGACGTCATGGACAAACATGAAGTCCGACAGATGAACGACTACGCCCTTTCGAAATGGGTGAACGAACAACAGATCATGAACTCCGCGGTCCAGTTCGACACGAAGTCCGTGCGCGTGCGGCTCTTCAACACCTATGGGCCCGGCGAACCGTACAGCCCGTACCGGTCGGTCATCTGCTTGTTCTGTTACCGCGCGCTTCACGACATTCCATACACGGTCTACCGCGGATACAAGCGCACGAGTACCTACATCGACGACATGGCGAGGACGCTGGCGAACATCACCGACAAGTTCAACGCGGTGAGGTGTACAACATCGGCGGGACCGACTATCACACCATCGAGGACGCCTCGGACATCATCCTCCGACTCACCGGCAAGCGCGCCGAAGATCTCGTCACCTACAAGGACGGCGAGATCCTCACCACGCGCCAGAAGCTGGTGGACTCCTCGAAGGCGCAGCACGACCTGGACCACCGCACCACCGTGAAGCTCGAGGACGGAATCGGTCGCACGCTGGACTGGATGCGCCAGCGGTACGGCGTCTGACCATGGCGAGTCCCCACATCCTCACCGTCTTCGGCACCCGCCCCGAGGCGGTCAAGATGGCCCCCGTGCTGCAAGCCCTGGCGACCTCGGACGTCGTCAGCACGGTGTGCTGCACGGGGCAACACGACACCCTGGTCCAGCAGGCGATGCGCAGCTTTGGCATCACGCCTCACATCGGTCTGCAGGCGATGCGCGCGGGCCAGTCACTTGCGCAACTCACAGCTCGCCTGTACCAAGAACTCGACACAGTGCTTACCGACACCCAGCCGGACCTGGTGCTTGTGCACGGCGACACGACCTCAGCCATGGTCGCCGCCACCTGCGCGTTCTACCACCAGATCCGCATCGGACACGTTGAGGCTGGCTTGCGAACAGGCGACCTGCAACAGCCTTTCCCCGAGGAGATGAATCGCGTCGTCGTGGGCCGGATGGCGGACCTCCACTTTGCGCCCACCCAACACGCGGCCGAGAACCTTCGACGCGAGGGCGTCCCAATGGAGACCGTGCATGTCACGGGTAACACGGTGGTGGACGCGGTCAACTGGGTTCGCCCGCAGATCGAGAGTGGCGCGAGCGCCGAGGTCAAGGGATTCGTTCAGGAGCCTGCCGCCGAAATCGAAGTTGCTTCTCGTCACCACACACCGTCGGGAGTCCTTTGGGGAAGGTATCGCAAACACCTGCCGAGCGTTACGCCGCATCGCCGACACGTATGAAGACGTTCATGTCATTCTCGTGACGCATCTGAACCCGCGAACGCGCGGGCCAGTTCGGGAACTGCTCGGAGGCCATCCGAGCATTACCCTGATCGATCCGGTCGACTACTTCTCGCTGTTGTTCCTGATGTTTCACTTCCAGTTTCATACTCACCGACTCAGGAGGCATCCAGGAGGAGGCTCCCGCCTTCGGCAAGCCCGTCCTGGTCTTGCGTGAGGTGACCGAACGACCTGAAGCTGTTCAGGCGGGATGTGCTCGCATCGTTGGCACGGACGAGAACCTCATCGTGAAGGAGGCGTCCAGGCTCATCGAAGATCCCGTCGAATATCAACTCGATGGTCAGTGACCGGAACCCATTTGGTGATGGCCACGCCGGACCCCGGATTGCACAGATCTTGAGGGGACACTTTGCGCAGGCCCCGACCGCCTGACCCGTGCCGCCGTGCGCCTCGACAACGCGTCGCACCCCATGAGAGCGGTGGTGCAGCGGGTCTCGCGGGCGAGCGTGACGGTGGCCGGCGAGGTGGTGGGCGCCGTCGACGGCCCCGGGATCCTGCTGCTCGTGGGCGTCACCCACGACGACGGTCCGGAGCAGGCGGCATGGCTGGCGCGCAAGGTGGCCGGCCTCCGGATCATGCGTGACGAGACGCTCGGTCGCCGACCTGGGCGCCCCGGTGCTCGTGGTCAGCCAGTTCACCCTCTACGGCGACGCCCGCAAGGGCCGGCGCCCCACCTGGCAGGACGCCGCACCCGGTCCGGTCGCCGAACCGCTCTACGAGGCGGTGTGCACGGAACTGGCCTCCCTCGGCGTGCCGGTGGAGAAGGGAGTGTTCGGCGCGGACATGGAGGTGTCCCTCGTCAACGACGGACCGGTCACGATCTGGCTGGAGACGCCGCGGGTGCCATGAGGCGGGCGGACCGCGTCCGATGCCTTACGCTTGGGGTTTGTGCCCCCCCACCGGCACCATTCCCCGACCAAAGGATCGTTGTGGAGCTTCGCGACTATCTGCGCATTCTCCGTCGTCGCTGGACCCTGATCGTCGGCTGCGTCGTGGCCGCGCTGGCAGTGGCGACGCTGGTCACGGTGCGGGCGACGCCGCAGTACGCGTCCAACGCCCGCATCTTCATCTCGACCGGCTCCGCCTCGGCGTCGGACGACGGCTCCGCGAGCAACCCGTACCAGAACGGCCTGGCGGCGACCCAGAAGGTCACGTCCTACGCGCAGCTGGTCACCGACGGCGAGCTGGCCCAACGGGTCATCGACAAGATGCACCTCGACCTCACCCCGGCGCAGCTCTCGCGCAAGATCAAGGCGCAGGTGGTGCCGGACACGGTGCTGCTCAAGGTCCAGGTCGTCGACGCCGACCCGAAGATGGCGCAGGCGATCAACAAGCAGGTCGTCTCGAACCTGCTCGACCTGATCGAGGAGATCGAGACCGACCCCGGCAAGAAGACCGCGAACCTCAAGGGCACGGTCGTCGGCCCGGCCACCCTGCCGACCGACCCGATCTCGCCCAACCCGCTCCGCAACCTCTTCCTCGGCGGCATCCTCGGCCTGCTGCTCGGCCTCGCCATCGCGGTGATCCGCGAGCTGCTCGACACCTCGGTGAAGACCGTGGAGGACGTCGAGGCCGTGGTCGACGCGCCGGTCCTGGGCGGCATCGCCTTCGACGCCAACACCACCCGCACCCCCCTGGTGAGCTCCCTCAGCTCCCATGCGCCGCGGGTCGAGGCGTTCCGGGTGCTGCGCACGAACCTGCAGTTCGTCGACATCGACGCCGGCAGCAAGGTCTTCGTGGTCACCAGCTCGATGCCGGGCGAGGGCAAGTCGACGACCGCCGCCAACGTGGCGATCGCGATGGCCCAGGCCGGCCAGGAGGTCCTGCTCATGGACGGCGACCTCCGCCGTCCGCAGGTCGCCCACATGCTCGGCCTCGAGAACGTGGTCGGCGTGACCACCGTGCTGCTCGGCAAGATCGACGTCGAGGACGCCATCCAGAGCCACCACGCGAGCGGCCTCAACGTGCTCGCCAGCGGCGCCGATCCCGCCGAACCCGTCGGAGCTGCTCCAGTCCAACGCGATGGCCGAGCTGCTGTCCCGGCTCCGCCGGACCTACGACACGATCATCATCGACTCCCCACCGCTCCTGCCGGTCACCGACGCCGCGCTGCTCGCGCAGCAGACCGACGGCGCCGTGGTGGTCACCTGGCACGGCAAGACCTCCAGGGAGCAGCTCGCGCGGTGCGGCCCAGCGGCTCGCCGCCGTGGACGCCCGCCTCCTCGGCGTCGTGTTCAACCGGATCCCGGCCAAGAGCCGCGGTGACGGCTACGGCTACGGCTACGGCTACGGCTACGGCTACGGCTACGGCCCGGAGGCTCCGTCCCCGAAGAGAGAAGTGCGCGTCAAGTCCCGGAAGGAGCGCGCGCTCGGCCGAGCACTCCCGCAACCGCCCGGAGCCGATGTCCGACCACCCGGAGCCGCCCCGAGGTGACGCCGGCCCCGCGTGCGACCGCCGAGCCGCGCGACGTCGCGCCCGCTCCCGCCACGGCCGCGACCGACGCAGCGCGCCGCGGAGCCGGTGACGCATGAGCCGACGCCGGCGTACGACGAGTCCTTCGAGACCCGGTTCGAGCGCGAGCCCGGCGAGGACGACGACGACGTTCTCCCCGGTCGACTCCTACGAGGACTCGAACGGGCGCAGCAGCGGCCGCCTGCTCGACGAGTTCCTGGTCGAGGACCCCGATGACGAGGAGCCGGCCGGTCGCCGGGCGTCGTCCGAGGAGGGGCAGGACGACGAGGAGAACATGAGCGTCTGGCGCCCCGGGCGCTGGATCGGCAACTGACTCCTCGGAGCCCTGTGGGTCAGCGCGCGTAGGTGTCCAGCCGCATCGCGCTGATCGCGGTGTTGTCCTTGGCGCCCCTGGCCAGCGCCAGGATCTGGAGCACGACCCGTGCGCGTGCGCACCGGCTCGATCCGGAGCGTGCGCAGGGGAGCGGTCCGTCCTGGAGTCGCCGCAGGGACTGCACCACACGGGTGCCGTCGTCGAACACCCAGGCCACCCGGGTGATCCGGTTGTTCTGCGGGTAGCGGTCCGACTTCGCGTATCCGGGGACCAGACCGACCCGGACGACGTCGGAGGTCCTCGCCAGCGTGATCGTGAGCCGCTGGCCCACGCCCGAGCCCTTGCACAGCCACGCCGTCGCGAGCAGGTCGTCGAGCACGTTGCCGGGCGCGTAGCTCACCCGTCGCCCCCTCGCGTCGCGGTCGGCCGGAGCAGCACAGGTCGCGTCCGCCCGGGCGCCTCACGAGCCGCGACACCGCGCCGCGGTACGGACCGGGAGGCTCCATCGCCGCCTGCAGTCCCGCCAGCCCGGTCTCGACCGCCCCCACCGTAGACCACGGGCGCCGCGCCGGCCGACGGCACGCCCGCCCGGTGGGCGCTCCGGCGGTCGACATCGGGGACGTCGACCACGGCCGACGGACAACCGCCCGAGCACGAACGAGCCCGGCACCAGCACGAGCGCCAGCACGGACCATGCCGAGTGCCCAGGCGATCGTGGACCGCCTTCGCCGGCGTTCGACCCGGTGGCCCTGTCGGTCGCGGGTGGCGCCCGGCTCGTCGGGGTGGCCCACGACCGCCGGCACCGGCTCGACCTGGGACGGCGCGTCCGCGCGGTCCTCGTGCCCGGGCCACTGCTGGGTCCACTGATCGTCCCGGGGGTGCTCCATGGGGCGGTGGGAGGCCCGGGAGAGGCGCGAACCACGGCGGCCACGCACCCGGGGGGCCTGGTCGGCCACCTCGCCGCTGCTCAGCTGGCCCAGGCCCTCCTCGTACGCGCGCCGGTAGGCCCGCTCGTACACCTCGGCGTACTCGGGCGGCACCTCGAATCGCTGTTCAGGTGTCGACGGCGGCATGGGTTCCCGTTCGCGGTCGTCACGTCGCTGGCCCCCGTGGCGCAGACGAATACTGGGATGGAAAGGGCGAAAACCGGACATTCTTCCGGCTTTTCGCCCCTCCCTTGACCGCTGATTTGCCGCTATTTCAGCGCGACAGACACCTCCGCGACGGTTCCCGTGGCAGCGACCACCTTTTGGTCGCTGGTCTCGGCTTTCGGGGCCAATGTCCTCAATGTCCATTCGCCGGGTGCGGCGAAGAACCGGAACTGGCCGGTCGCCGACGTCGGCACCTCGGCGGTGAACTCGCCGGACCGGTCGAGCAGGCGGACGTAGGCGCCGTCCACGGGCTGCCCGTCACGGGTCACGACTGCCCTGGATGATCGCCTCCTTCGCGACGTTGATCCCGTCCAGGGACAGGCCGCCGGTCGGTCGCGCCGCACATCAGGCCTCACCCGCCTCGTCGCCCAGGGCCACGGGCACGCCGACCAGCGAGCCGTACTCGGTCCAGGAGCCGTCGTAGTTCTTCACGTTCGGCTGGCCGAGCAGCTCGTGGAGCACGAACCAGGTGTGCGAGGAGCGCTCGCCGATCCGGCAGTAGGCGATGGTGTCCTTGCTCCCAGTCGACACCGGCGTCGCTGTAGATCTGCTTGAGCTCGTCGTCGGACCGGAACGTGCCGTCGTCGTTGGCCGCCTTGCTCCACGGCACGTTGGACGCGGTCGGGATGTGGCCCGGCGCGCTGCGCCTGCTCCTGCGGGAGGTGGGCCGGGGCCAGCAGCCGGCCGGCGTACTCGTCGGGGCTGCGGACGTCGACCAGGTTCTTGACGCCGATCGCCTCCACGGTCTCGTCGCGGAACGCGCGGATCGAGGTGTCCTGCTCCTGCGCGGTGTACGACGTCTTCTCGCGCGACGGCGCCTCGTCGGTGAGCTCGCGGCTGTCGAGCTCCCACTTCTTGCGGCCGCCGTCGAGCAGCTTCACGTCCTGGTGGCCGTAGAGCTTGAAGTACCAGTAGGCGTACGCGGCGAACCAGTTGTTGTTGCCGCCGTACAGCACGACGGTGTCGTCGTTGGCGACACCGCGGTCGGAGAGCAGCGCCTCGAACTGCTGCCTTGTTGACGAAGTCGCGGCGCACCTGGTCCTGCAGGTCGGTGGTCCAGTCGAGCTTGATCGCGCCCCGGATGTGGCCCTTGTCGTAGGACGTGGTGTCCTCGTCGACCTCGACCAGCACGACCTGCGGGTTGTCGAGGTTCTCCTCCACCCACTCGGCGGAGACGAGCGTGTTGTCGCGGCTCATGTGATTACCTTTTCCTTGTTTTCGGGTCGATTGTCTGTCTCGTTCTCACGGCCGTTTTCCGCCGCATCGTTCACGTGCGTGCGCGCCGGCAGGAGCCGGCGGATCAGCAGGTACATCTCGCAGCCCAGGCAGAACCGGAACACCGCGTTGAGCAGCGCCGCGGCCAGGGCGAAACCGGTGGCCACGGCACCGACCACCGGCGCACCGGCCAGGTAGCCGGCGAGCGCGACCAGCGCGAACACCAGGCCGACGCCCTGCGCGAACCGCGGCGGCGCCGGGTCCTCGAGGTGGTCGGGCGGTGCCGAGCCGGGGGCGGACCACGCGGCGGAACAGCACGGCCCACGGGCCGCGCTGGACGCCGAGGCCCACCCCGACCGCGAACAGGGCCGCCTGCACCGCCAGCAGCGCGATCCCGAACGGGGACGGCGCGGTGAGCAGGACGAGCGCGAGCACCACCGAGGTCAGCGCGGCGGTGAACTGCGGACCGCGCGGGTCGATCTGGCTGGGCTGCGACATGGATGCTCCTGGTCCTGTGGTCGCCGGCAACACGGGCTACGGGCACGGGACGTCGGGCAGGCCGGGCTCACCGGCGCGTGGAGGGACGTCCCGTCAGGACAGACGACAGAGCGAGGAGCGGACGCGGCAGTGGTCCACCGCGCGCCGCTTGGTCAGCATCGTCGTCAGCACGGGTCGAGAGTAGGGCGACGGCGTCGTGGTCACGAAGGATGCCGTCTCGACATGCGGACACGCGTACCACATGTCGGGACGGACTCACGCGAACCGCCCGAGGCTGGCGATCACGGCCTGCTTCGTCGGCGCGCCGGCGGCCCGGCTCACCTCGCGCCCCTCGGCGTCGAGCACCAGCGTGGTCGGGGTGCGCAGCACGCCCACCCGGCGCACCAGGTCGAGGTGCTGCTCGGCGTCCACCTCGATGTGCCGGACGCCCGGCACCATCCCGGCCACGTCGGCGAGCACCCGTCGGGTCGCCCGGCAGGGTGCGCAGAAGGCCGAGGAGAACTGCAGCAGCGTGGCGCGCTCCCCGAGGTCCGCGGCCCACGGGGTGCCCGCGAGCAACGGCGCCGGGTCTCGCGCCGGGCTCTCGGCTCGGGCGTCGGTCGCGTCCCGCGCCCGCGCCGTCGGCCCGTCGTACGGCGTGGGTGCCGCGGAACCGGCCGTCGGTCGAGTGCCCGCCAGGAGCCGAAGCCGAGCGCGGCGACGACCGCCACCAGCAGCACGACCACTCCGGGGCTCATGCAGAGCTCAACGCCGTACGGCGGGAGGCATTCCCGCGGTCATCGGGCTCGCAGCCGGGCGACCTCCGCGCGCAGCTGCGCGACCTCGTCCTCGAGCTCGAGCACCCGCGCGATCCCGGCGAGGTTGAGGCCCGTCGGCGAGCAGCTCCCGGATCCGGTGCAGCCGCTCGATGTCGGCCGGGCTGTAGAGGCGGGTGCCGCCCGGCGGTGCGGTCGGGATCGACCAGCCCGCGCCGCTCGTAGACGCGCAGGTTCTGCACCTGCATCGACACCATGTCGGCCGCGACGGAGATCGCGAAGACGCCGCCCGTCTCCTCCATCTGACACCCCCTCCTCGGGACTTGACCTTGCCTGTTCTGCCGCGCTATATAAAACCTATAACAGACGATACAGGTTGGCGAGAGCCCACCTGGTTCCGAATCGAAGGAGGACATCTCATGTTGCTGCGCACCACCGACCCGTTCCGTGACTTCGACCGGCTGACCCAGCAGCTGCTGGGCACCACCAACCGCCCGGCCGTGATGCCGATGGACGCCTGGCGCGAGGGCGACCGGTTCGTCATCGAGTTCGACCTGCCGGGCGTCAGCCCGGAGAGCATCGACCTCGACGTCGAGCGCAACGTGCTGACCGTCCGCGCCGAGCGCGTCGCCCGCAACGGCGACTGGGAGATGCTCGCCTCCGAGCGCCCGCGCGGCGTCTTCAGCCGCCAGCTCGTGCTCGGCGACAACCTCGACCTCGACCGGATCGAGGCCGGCTACGACGGCGGCGTGCTGCGCCTGGTGGTCCCGGTCGCCGAGAGGGCCAAGCCGCGCAAGATCGCCATCGACTCCAGCCAGTCCGAGGAGCAGCAGGCGATCGAGGCCTGACCGCATGCCGGGCAGGGCCGCGCTACGCGCTGCGGCCCTGCCCGCGGCGCCGCTAGCCGCCGGCGAACGGCGGCAGCAGCTCCACCGTCTCCCCCGGGCGTACGACGACCGTGGCCGGGTCGTGGCCACCGACGGGACGCTCCCCGACCAGCACCGAGCACGTGGACAGCACGTCGCGGAAGCGCTGGTCGTCGTGCCGGCGGCGGGCCTCGGCCAGCACCGTGTCGAGCGTGACCTCGCCGGTCACCGCGACCTCGTCGACGGTCCACGCCGGCCGACGCACGGGCGGCCGCCCAGTAGCGGACGGTCACCACGGATGCTGGAACGCGGTCAGCCGGGCCGGTCATGTTCGATATCCTTGCCCATCCGCACACCAGCGGGGCGACCGGTCCGTCAACGACGTCGGACACCAGCCCTGCCGCCCTCCGTGGAGGCCCGTTGAGCACCCTGCTGCTGCTCACCAGCGCACTGCAGCCGTCCGCGGACGTGCTCCCGGGACTCGCGCTGCTCAACCACTCGGTCAAGGTCCTGCCCGCCGAGGGCAGCGCGCTCCTCGAGGCGCCGGAGACCGACCTGGTGATCGTCGACGGCCGCAAGGAGCTCGCCCACGCCCGCGACCTGTGCCGGCTGATCCGCACCACCGGCTCCGACCAGCCGGTGCTGCTGATCGTCACCGAGGGCGGGCTGGCCGTGGTGTCGGCGGACTGGGGCATCGACGACGTGCTGCTCGCGACCGCGGGCCCGGCCGAGATCGAGGCCCGGATCCGGATCGCCATCGGCAAGCTGGCCGCCCGCCGCAACGACGACGACCCCGAGGCGCACATCATCCGCACCGGCGAGGTCGTGGTCGACGACGCGACGTACACCGCCAAGCTCGGCAAGCGCACGCTCGACCTGACGTTCAAGGAGTTCGAGCTCCTCAAGTACCTCGCCCAGCACCCGGGCCGGGTGTTCACCCGCGAGCAGCTGCTCCAGGAGGTGTGGGGCTACGACTACTTCGGCGGCACCCGCACCGTCGACGTCCACGTGCGCCGGCTGCGCGCCAAGCTCGGCTCGGACAACGAGGCGCTGATCGGCACGGTGCGCAACGTGGGCTACCGGTTCGTGCTGCCGCCGAAGGAGCCGCGCGAGGCCCGCGACACCGGCGGGAGACCCGGCGTCCGCGCGCTCGTGACACCCTGAGCCCGTGCCCGAAGAACAGGTCCCCGTTTCGATCCCCGTCCGGCTCGTCGACCACGCCGACTTCGACTGGTCCGCCGACACCGGCCCCGCCGCCGACGTACGCCGGATCACCGCGGCCGCCGACGCCGAGGACGACGCGGTCAACCTGAACGAGGCCGCCATCCTGCACCTGAAGAACCGCGGCCTCGCCGGCGGCGTACTGCACCTGGCCGACGGGCGGCTACGCGCTGCGGTACGACGACACGCTCGACCTGGTGGTCCACCCGGACGCCCGCGGCCGGGGCGTCGGCACCGCGCTCGCCCGCGCCGCCCTCGCCGGTGTCTCCGGCGAGGTGAACGCCTGGTCGCACTCCGACCACCCGGCAGCCGGCCGGATCGCGGCCCGGCTCGGACTCGCCCGCGAGCGCGAGCTGTGGGTGATGGAGCGCCCGCTCGACGCCACCCTCCCCACGGGCACGCCGACGCCCGACTACCGGATCCGCACCTTCCGTCCGGGCGACGAGGAGGGCATCCTGCACGCCAACGCGCTGGCGTTCGCGCACCACCCGGAGCAGGGACACATGACGTTGCGCGACTTCCAGGAGCGCACCGAGGAGTCGTGGTTCGACCCGGCCGGGCTGTTCCTCGCGGTCCCCGCCGACGAGGACACCGACGACCCCGACCGCCAGGTGCTCGGCTTCCACTGGACCAAGGTGCACCCCGAGGGCTACGGCGAGGTCTACGTGGTCGCGGTCAACCCGAAGGCGGCCGGCCGCGGCATCGGCAAGGTGCTCACCGGCGCGGGGCTGGCCCACCTGCGCGACCTCGGCCTGCCGAAGGTGATCCTCTACGTCGACGGCGACAACGACCCGGCGATCGCGGTCTACGTCGGCGCCGGCTTCGCGCACGTGCGCACCGAGGCGCAGTACCTCGGCGTACCCACGCTCTGAGGCCCGCCGGTCACTTCCTTGCCGGGGGCCACTTACCACGGTCCCGTGGTAAGCAGCCGCTTCCCTAGCGGCATTCCGCTAGGGAAGTGGCCGGATACCACGGGACCGTGGTAATCCGGCCCGCCCCGAGCACGAGACCAGATCGTGCCTTGACGTACGCCGGACACGGCCGGATCGTCGATCCATGGGCATCCCCTCCCTGCGACCGGTCGGCCGCCGGACCTTCCTGACCTGGTCCGGGCGCGGCGCGCTCGCGGTCGCGGTGCTGGGCGTGGCCGGCTGCGGCGGGAGCGGAGGGCGGTGGAGGCGGGGGCGGGCCGACCGCCGACGGCGACGACGAGGCACCCGCCAGCGGCGGCAGCGCCGGGCTGCGCTGGTCGCGCGTCGACCTCGGCTTCGTGGCGGCGTACGTCCTGGTGCGCGGCGGCCAGGCGGCCGTGGTCGACACCGGTGTCGCGGGCAGCGCCGACGCGATCGGCAAGGTGCTCGACTCCGCCGGTCCCGGGTGGGCCGGCGTCCGCCACGTCGTGCTCACCCACAAGCATCCCGACCACGCCGGCAGCGTCGGCGACGTGCTGGACCGGGCCGAGAAGGCGGTCGGTTACGTCGGCGCGGCCGACCTCGACGAGGTCGACGCACCCCGCCGGCTGCGGCCGCTGGAGGACGGCGACGACGTGTTCGGCCTGCGCATCGTCGCGACGCCCGGGCACACCGCCGGGCACATGGCGGTGTACGACACCGGCTCCCGGGTCCTCGTCGCCGGGCGACGCCCTGAACAACACCGACGGGCTGGCCGGCTCCAACCCGCAGTTCACCGAGGACGAGGCGGCCGCCGCCAGGTCCGTGCGCCGGCTGGCCGAGCTCGAGCCGCGCACGATCCTGGTCGGGCACGGCGACCCGATCCTGCGCGGCGCCTCCGACGCCCTCCACGAGCTCGCCTCGTCGTCTGGCCTGACCCCACCACGGGCCCCGAGGTCCTCAGCGGTCCTCGCGGGACACCCGCCGTTCACCGACTGGTGCCAGACTGTCCCCTATGTCCAACGAGCCCTACCCGGGAAGCACCGAGAGTGCCGCCGACGACGGGCCGCTCGACGAGCCGTACGACGGCGGCCTGCGGGTCGTGCCGTCGGAGGTGTTCGACGTCGAGCCGCCGTACGCGACCGAGATCGACGCGCTCGACACCGGCGAGTTCGACGACCGGTTCCTCGACCGTGAGCTCTCCTGGCTGCACTTCAACCAGCGGGTGCTCGAGCTGGCCGAGGACACGCACCTGCCGCTGCTGGAGCGGGTCCGCTTCCTGGCGATCTTCGCCAGCAACCTCGACGAGTTCTTCATGGTGCGCGTGGCCGGCCTCAAGCGCCGGATCGCGGCCGGTGTCGCCGTGCGGGCGGCGTCCGGGCTGATGCCGCGCGAGGTGCTGGACCTGATCTGGAGCACCGCCTCCGAGCTGATGGCCCGGCACGCGCGCGTGTTCCGCGACGACATCGTGCCGGCCCTCGGCGAGCACGGCATCGAGCTGGTGCGCTGGGACGACCTCGACGCGGACGAGCAGAAGCACTGCAAGAGGCTGTTCAAGCAGCGCATCTTCCCGGTGCTGACCCCGCTGGCCGTCGACCCGGCCCACCCGTTCCCGTACATCTCCGGTCTCTCGCTCAACCTCGCCGTGATCGTGCGCAACCCGAGGACCGGCAAGGAGCACTTCGCGCGGGTGAAGGTGCCGCAGAGCTTCAGCCGGTTCGTGCCGCTGGAGGACTCCCAGGGCGGCGGCCACCGGTTCGTGCCGCTGGAGGACGTGATCGCCGAGCACCTCAAGCGGCTGTTCCCCGGCATGGAGGTGCTCGGTGCGCACACGTTCCGGGTCACCCGCAACGAGGACCTCGAGGTCGAGGAGGACGACACCGAGAACCTGCTCAAGGCCCTGGAGCGCGAGCTGCTCCGCCGCAAGTTCGGCCCGGCCGTGCGGCTCGAGGTCGAGGAGTCGATCGACGAGAAGGTGCTGTCCCTGCTGGTCTCCGAGCTCGGCGTCACCGAGGCCGAGGTCTTCCGGGTGCCCGGGCCGCTCGACCTCCGGGGACTGCACGGCGTCGCGGACCTCGACCGCGAGGACCTCAAGTACCCGGCGTTCATCCCCGCCACCCACCGGTCCCTGGCACCGGTCGAGTCGGCGTCGCCCGTCGACGTGTTCAAGGCGCTGGCGCGCGGCGACGTCCTGCTGCACCACCCGTACGACTCGTTCTCGACCTCCGTGCAGCGGTTCATCGAGCAGGCGGCCGCCGACCCGCACGTGCTCGCGATCAAGCAGACGCTCTACCGCACCTCGGGCGACTCCCCGATCATCGACGCCCTGGTCGACGCGGCCGAGGCCGGCAAGCAGGTGCTGGTGATCGTCGAGATCAAGGCCCGCTTCGACGAGCAGGCCAACATCCGCTGGGCGCGCAAGCTCGAGCACGCCGGCTGCCACGTGGTCTACGGCCAGGTCGGGCTGAAGACGCACTGCAAGCTGGCGATGGTGGTGCGCGAGGAGCCCGACGGGATCCGCCGCTACACCCACATCGGCACCGGCAACTACAACCCGAAGACCGCGCGGATGTACGAGGACCTCGGGCTGCTGACCACCGACGAGAACATCGGCGACAACGTCGCGAACCTGTTCAACAACCTGAGCGGGTTCTCCCGCAAGCCGTCGTACGACGAGCTGCTGGTCGCCCCCGCACTCCGTGCGCAGCGGGCTGATCGAGCGGATCCGCGCCGAGGTCGAGCACCACCGGGCCGGTCGCGAGGCCAGGATCCGGTTCAAGGCGAACTCGATCGTCGACGAGGCGATCATCGACGAGCTGTACCACGCCTCGCGCGCGGGCGTCCCGATCGAGCTCCTGGTGCGCGGCATCTGCGGACTGCGGCCCGGCGTGCACGGGCCTCTCGGAGACGATCCGGGTGCGCTCGGTGCTCGGCCGCTTCCTCGAGCACAGCCGGATCTTCGCGTTCGCCGACGGCGGCACCCCGACCGTCTACATCGGCTCCGCCGACCTGATGCACCGCAACCTCGACCGCCGGGTCGAGGTGCTGGTGCGGCTGCCCGGCGAGGCCGCCGTGCGCCAGGTCAGCGACCTCCTCGACCTCGCCTTCGACCCGAGCACCGCGGCGTGGGACCTGGAGTCCGACGGCGAGTGGAAGCGCCCCGGTCCCACCCCGGACGGGGTCCCGCTCGTGGACCTCCAGGAGGCCCTGATCGCGGCTGCACCACCGCTGAGCGCCCGCGCGGTGGCAGCCGACGGCGACCTTGCTCCGGACGGCGCCGGAGTGGCGCGGATGGTGCGTCCGCCGAGCAAGGTCGTCGAGAGCAGCCGCCGCAGGGCTCGATCCGCCCCTCAGCAGGTCGCGAACAGCACCGGCCCGGAGCTGACCTCGGAGAGCGCGAAGCCGGTCTTCTCCTTCGGCTTCGCGGTGAGGACGACGGTCGAGCCCTCGGCGCGGGAGCGCACCAGCCGCAGGTCGTCGGCGTAGGACCCCTCACGCGCCACCGCCGGGCCCACGAACAGCCGGGCGCGGGGGCGCAGGTTGGCGGTGGCCTGGCGGTCGTCGGCGAACGCCATCACCACGTCGAGCGTGCGGTCCGCCTGCATCCCGACCAGCAGGCCGCTCAGCGGGTCGACGCCGCCCGCGGCGGCCACCAGCCGGTCGGCCCGGGACTGGTCGCCCTCGTCGGCGCTGGTCATCGACAGGTCCTCACAGGCGAAGTCGCCCGCCCACACGAAGGCGGCGACCGGGTCCTCGGCCCGGTCGGCCACGCGCGGCGGCCTTCGAGCCGAGCCCGTCGGCGTCGCCGGTGACCACCTTCGCCGACGACGCGGCGTAGGCCCGGGTGTCGCTGGTCACCACCCGGTGGTCGTCGTCGTCCACCACGACGTACTGGAGCTCCGGCGAGATGGTCGGGTCGATGCCGGAGACCAGGTCGGCGCCGCCGTCCCACACCCCGTTGTCCGACGACGGCTTCTGGTAGCCGAGCCGGTCGAGGTTGGCCCGGATCTCGTCCATGTCGGTGTCGCCGGGCAGCTGCAGCACCATCACCGCGCCCGCACGCGACTGGGCGAACGCCTCCCACTCCGCGTTGGTGGGCGAGAACCCGTACTTGTCGTGCAGCGCGACCGCCGCGTCCTCGATGCTCGAGGCCGCGGTCAGGTCCGCGTCGTACCCGCGCGACATGAAGCTCTCGATCGCGCGGTCGGTCGTCAGGGACCCGGCACCGAGCCGTGCGCGCACCTGCTTCCAGTCCGTGAAGGCCACGCGGAGGCTGGCTGAGGGCACCGCATCGAGCGCCTGTTGCAGGGGCGAGCGGTCGAGCCGGCGGACCAGGTACACGGTGACCAGGACGACGAGCACCAGCGTCACCAGTCCGGCCAGGAGGATGCGCACTCGTCCCGGCCGCCACACGCTGCGAGACTACCCACATGTCGGTCCCGGACCCCGATGTCATCGCCGCTGGCGCGGTCGTCGTTCGCAAGGGCGCGGTGCTGCTGGTGCACCGGCCCAAGTACGACGACTGGTCGTTCCCCAAGGGCAAGCAGGACCCCGGCGAGGACGACGTGGTGACCGCCGTCCGCGAGGTCGCCGAGGAGACCGGGGTCGAGGTCCGGCTCGGGATGCCGCTGCCGTCGACGGCCTACGTGCAGCTCGACGGCCGCACCAAGCTGGTCCACTACTGGCGGGCCTCGGTGGTCGGCGACCACGACGTGTCGACGTACCGCGCCAACGACGAGATCGACGACGTCGCGTGGGTTCCGATCGACGAGGCGGCCGGGCTCCTCAGCTACCGGCGTGACCGCGACGTGCTGGCCGCCCTCGAGACGTCACGCAAGACCACACCGCTGGCGGTGCTGCGGCACGCCAAGGCGCTCTCGCGCAAGAAGTGGGACGGCGACCGACCCCGAGCGGCCGCTGACCGACGAGGGCCAGGCGCAGGCGAAGAGCCTGACCACCGCTGCTGGCGGCGTACGGCATCACCCGGGTGGTCACCTCCTCCAGCACCCGCTGCGTGCAGACCGTGCAGCCGTACGTCGACGAGCACGTGCTCACCGCCAGCCAGACGCGTCGCCCTGTCCGAGGAGCACGTCGACGAGGACGCGGCCCAGGCGCTGCTCGACGACCTGCTCGCCGACACCGAGCCGACCGTCCTGTGCTCGCACCGGCCGGTGCTGCCGGTGCTGCTCGCGCGCCTCGGCGTCGACATCCCCCCGCTCGACCCGGGGTCGTTGCTGGTCGTGCACCACCGCAAGGGCGAGATCCTCGCCGCGGAGCTGCACGAGGCCCCCTGACCTGCGGTTTCGTGTGAGCCAGGTCTCGTCCGCGCGGCGACCGTCGCCAAACCCTGCGTCAGCGTTCACCTCTCGTTCACCGGCACCGACGGGTCGCGTCACCTCGCATTCCTAGGTTCTGGGGTGTCCGTTCCTTTACGAACATCAGGAGCATCGAAGTGAACATGCCCCCGAACTTGGCAGGGCTCCCCGCCGGATCCTCGTCCCGGGCATCACCGCCCTGGCCCTCGGCCTGGCCCTCACCGCCTGCGGCGCCGCCAACGAGACGGCAGCAGCAGCGGCAAGCAGCGCGCATCTGGCCCTCGACGGCGCCGGCTCGAGCGCGCAGGAGTCCGCCATGGACGCCTGGCGCAGCGCGTTCCAGAAGGACAACACCGGCGTCACCGTCAACTACGACCCGTCCGGCTCGGGCGCCGGAGTCGAGAAGTTCAACGCCGGCGGCATCGACTTCGCCGGCTCGCGACTCCGCGCTCGACGCCGACAAGGGCGAGATCGACGCGGCCAAGAAGCGCTGCGGCGCCGACGCGATCGAGGTCCCGAACTACGTGAGCCCGATCGCGGTCGTCTACAACGTCGAAGGGTGTCGACGACCTGCAGCTCTCCGCGAAGACGATCGCCCAGATCTTCGACGGCAAGATCACCAAGTGGAACGACGCGGCGATCGCGGCCGAGAACCCGGACGCCAAGCTGCCCGTCGACCACGATCTCGCCGGTGCACCGCTCCGACGAGTCGGGCACCACGGAGAACTTCACCGACTACCTCGAGCAGGCCGGCGAGGGTGCCTGGAGCCACCCGGCCGACAAGGTCTGGCCGATCCAGAGCGGTGAGGGCGCCAACGGCACCTCCGGCATGATCGCCGCGGTCGGCCAGGGCGACGGCTCGATCGGCTACGCCGACCTCAGCCAGGCCGGCGACCTCACCTCGGCGAAGATCAAGGTCGGCTCGGCGTACGTCGCGCCGTCCGCCGAGGGCGCCGCCAAGGCGCTCGAGGCCTCGCCGCTGGAGGACGGTCGCCCGGCGAGCGACCTCGCGGTCAAGGTCGACCGCACGTCGACCGAGGCGGGTGCCTACCCGCTGCTGCTGGCGTCGTACCTGATCGCCTGCCCGACCTACGACGACGCCAAGACCGCCGACATCGTGAAGGGCGTTCCTCAGCTACGTCGTCTCGACCGAGGGCCAGCAGGCGGCCGCCGACAACGCCGGCTCCGCTCCGCTCCCGGCGTCGCTCCAGCGAGCAGGCCGCGAAGATCGTCGACACCATCTCGTCGAAGGGCTGACGAGACACCCGTGTCGTCCACCGTCACGAGGACCAGATCACCCAGGCGACGCCTGGGTGATCTGGTCTTCTCCGGCGCCGCCTTCGGTGCCGCCATGACCATCCTCGTCGCCCTGGCGGGGGTGGCGATCTTCCTGATCATCGAGGGGATCCCGGCGCTCGGCGCGGAGCCCTCGGACCTCAACGGCAAGCCCAACCTGCTCGCCTACACGGCACCGCTGGTCTTCGGCACGCTGCTGGGCGGCCCTGATCGCGATCGTGATCGCGACGCCGCTGGCCATCGGGGTGGCGCTCGCGGTCTCGCACTACGCGCCGAAGCGGCTGGCCGTCGCCGCTCGGCTACCTGGTCGACCTGCTCGCCGCCGTGCCCAGCGTCGTCTACGGCCTGTGGGGCGATCGGCTTCCTCGGGCCGCGCCTGGTGCCGCTCTACGAGTGGCTGGACCAGCACCTCGGCTGGCTCCCGTTCTTCGCCGGCCCGGCCTCCACCACCGGCCGCACCATCCTCACCGCGGCCATCGTGCTGGCGATCATGATCCTGCCGATCATCACCGCGATCTCCCGCGAGATCTTCGCCCAGACGCCGCGCCTCAACGAGGAGGCCGCACTGGCCCTCGGCGCCACGCGCTGGGAGATGATCCGGCTCTCGGTCCTGCCCTACGCCCGCTCCGGCATCGTCTCCGCCGTGATGCTCGGCCTCGGCCGGGCGATGGGCGAGACGATGGCGGTCGCGATGGTGCTCAGCGCCAGCGGCGTCGTCACGTTCAACCTGATCTCCTCCACCAACCCCTCGACGATCGCCGCGAACATCGCGCTCACGTTCGCCGACGCGACCGGGCTCAAGGTCAACGCGCTCGTCGCGAGCGGCCTGGTCCTGTTCGTGATCACGTTCGTGGTCAACTTCGCCGCGCGGTGCGATCGTCGCCCGCGCAGACAGGTCGGTGTCCCGATGACCACGACCGCTCCTCCCCGAGCCGAGACGCAGCGCCACGAGCACGTGCCGCTGCGCCACCCCCGGCTGCCCCGCTGGGCGCCGCTGCTCGTGGCCGCCATGGCGGCCTCCGCGGCGCGGTCTGCTCGCGCTCAGCCTCGGCTGGGGCGTCGTCGGCTGGGTGATCGTGGCGGCCGCTGCTGCTACCTCGTCGGCCTGCCGCTGTGGTCACGCGTCGTCGAGAACCGTCGCGCCGCGGTCGACCGGCTGGTGACCTCGCTGATCTGGGTCGCCCTGGTGATCGCGTTCATCCCGTTGGTCTCGCTGCTCTGGCCACGGTGATCCGCAACGGTGCCTCCGAGCTCGACCAGCACCTTCCTCACCAACTCGATGCGCAACGTCATCGGCGAGAGCGGCGGCATCTACCACGCCCTGGTCGGCACCCTGCTGATCACGCTCGGCGCCACCGTGATCTCGGTGCCGATCGGGCTGATGACGTCGATCTACCTCGTCGAGTACGGCGCCCTCTCCCGGATCGCCTCCGCGATCCGCTTCCTGGTCGACGTGATGACCGGCATCCCGTCGATCGTGGCCGGGCTGTTCGCCTACGCGCTGTTCGCGCTGCTCTCCGGCGACCCCGGCATCCACTTCGGGTTCGGCGGCTCGGTCGCGCTCTCGCTGCTGATGATCCCGATCGTGGTGCGCTCGGCCGAGGAGATGCTCAAGCTGGTGCCGTCGGACCTGCGCGAGGCGTCGTACGCCCTGGGCGTGCCGAAGTGGCGCACCATCGTCCGGGTCGTGCTGCCCACCGCGCTCTCGGGGATCATCACCGGCATCACGCTGGCGATCGCGCGCGTGATCGGCGAGACCGCGCCGCTGCTGATCATCGCGGGCTCGACGGACTCGGTGAACTTCAACCTGTTCCACGACCAGATGGCGACCCTGCCGGTGTTCATCTACTACAGCTACACGCAGCCGGGCCTCAACCCCGAGATCTCCCGCGGCTACGCGTGGGGCGCCGCCCTCGTCCTGATCATCATCGTGATGGCGCTGAACGCCGTCGCCCGGATCGCTGGGCAAGTTCTTCGCCCCGCGGACCGGGCGTTGAGAGGAAACCATGGCCACGAGCATCGACATCTCCGACCTGGACATCTACTACGGCGACTTCCTCGCCGTCGAGGGCGTCAACATGACCATCCCGGCGCGGTCCGTGACCGCGCTGATCGGCCCCTCGGGCTGCGGCAAGTCCACCTTCCTGCGCACCCTGAACCGGATGCACGAGGTGATCCCCGGCGCCCGCGTCGAGGGCAAGATCGTGGTCGACGGCCACTCGCTGTACGACCCCGCCGTCGACCCGGTGGAGGTACGCCGGCAGGTCGGCATGGTGTTCCAGCGCCCGAACCCGTTCCCCACGATGTCGATCGACGACAACGTCCTCGCCGGCCTGCGGCTGAACAACAAGCGACTGAAGAAGTCCGACGCCGAGGACGTGGTGGAGCGCTCCCTCACCCGCGCGAACCTGTGGAAGGAGGTCAAGGACCGGCTCAAGAAGCCCGGCATGTCGCTCTCCGGCGGTCAGCAGCAGCGGCTCTGCATCGCCCGCGCGATCGCGGTCGAGCCCCAGGTGCTGCTGATGGACGAGCCCTGCTCGGCCCTCGACCCGATCTCCACCTCCGCGATCGAGGACCTGATCCACGAGCTCCGCACGGAGTACACGATCGTGATCGTCACCCACAACATGCAGCAGGCCGCCCGGGTCTCCGAGGACACCGCGTTCTTCAACCTCGCCGGCGCCGGCAAGCCCGGCCAGCTGATCGAGATGAACCCCACCAAGAAGATCTTCTCGCGTGCCCGACGAGGAGGCCACCGAGGCCTACATCTCGGGCCGGTTCGGCTGAGGCCGGACCCTGGCCGGCGCTACGGCAGCCGGAAGACGAACTTCAGCAGCAGGTAGACCAGGGCGGCGGCGGAGCCGGCGGCGGGGAAGGTGAGGACCCAGCCGCCGACGATCGAGCGGGCCATGCCCCACCGGACGGCGGAGAAGCGCTTGGTCGCGCCCGCGCCCATGATCGCGGAGGTGATCGTGTGGGTGGTCGAGATCGGGGCGTGGAAGACGAACGCCGTCGTGTAGAGGACGCCCGCGCCGACCATCTCGGCGGAGAAGCCCCGGGCCGGGTCGAGGTGGATGATCCTGCGGCCCGAGGGTGCGCATGATCCGCCAGCCGCCGGAGTAGGTGCCGAGCGAGATCGCGGTCGCCGCCGCGATCACGATCCACAGCGGCAGCTCGGTCTGGTCGGCCGGGTAGTAGCCGGCGGTGACCACCGCCAGGAAGATCACGCCCATCGTCTTCTGGGCGTCCTGCAGGCCGTGCCCGAGCGCCAGCGCGGAGGCGGACACCGTCTGCGATCAGCCGGAAGCCGCCGCTGCACCTTGTGCGGGTTGCGGCGCCGGAAGATCCACATGATCGAGAGCATCACCAGGAACGCGACGGCGAAGCCGACCAGCGGCGAGAGCACCATCGGGATCACGACCTTGTCCAGGATCGTGGCCCAGTGGACGATCGCACCCGCGATCAGCGCCGAGCCGACCAGACCGCCGATCAGGGCGTGCGAGGACGACGAGGGCAGCCCGAAGTACCAGGTGATCAGGTTCCAGGTGATCGCGCCGATCAGCCCGGCCAGCACGACCACCAGGCCGCGCGTTGCCCGACGGTGGCTGGATCACCTCCGCGACCGTGTTCGCGACCTGCTGGCCCGAGGAGGGCGCCGACGAAGTTCATGACCGCGGCGAGGGTCAGCGCGATCCGCGGCGTGAGCGCACGCGTCGAGACCGAGGTCGCGATCGCGTTGGCCGCGTCGTGGAAGCCGTTGGTGTAGTCGAACGCCAGGGCGACCACAACCACCGCGATGACGATGGCGAGGTCCACCGTCAGGACTCCTTGACGTGGATCTGCTCCACGATGTTCGCCACCTTCTCGAAGGCGTCGATCGCCTTCTCGAGAGAGTCGACGATGTCCTTCAGCTTGAGCACCTCGAGCGCGTCGTACTTGCCGCTGAAGAGCTTCGCCAGGATCCGCCGGTAGCTCTTGTCGCCGGCGTTCTCGAGGCGGTTGATCTCGATCCAGTACTCCTCGAGGTTCTTCATCGCCTGCAGCCGCGGCATCGCCTCGGCCGTGAGCTCGGCGCAGCGCTGGATCACCTCGACCTGGTTGGCGAGCTCCTTGGGGAGCCGCTCGACCTCGTAGAGGTTGACCAGGTCGACGGCCTCCTCCATGTAGTCCATGACGTCGTCCAGGCCGGACGCGAGGGCATAGATGTCCTCACGGTCGAACGGCGTGACGAACGTGGTGTTGACCCGCCGCACGATCTCGTGGGTCGTCTCGTCCGCACTGTGCTCGGCCTCGCGCATCTGCTTCGCCACGGTCGGGCGGTCGGCACCGTCGGCGAGCATCTCTGCGAGAAGGTCGGCCCCGCCGATCAGGCCGGTGGCCGATCGGGTGAAGAGGTCGTAGAAAGTGCCGTCAACCGGCCGGAACCGCAGAGCCACGGGTGAACTCCTGGTGAAGGAGGATCAGAACGCGCTCATGCTAGGGCGTCGAGCGTGCGGGACCACAACCCGGGCCGTCTCGCGGCGGTCACGGCGAGGTCCCGGGACGCGCCAGCGCCCCGCACGTTCGTGGCATGCGGGGCGCTGTGAGGCTCGGCTGGCTCAGCCGTGGGCCCGGGTTGATGCAGTTGCTCGCGCGCCGGGGTCGGGCCAACTAGTCCCCGGGCGCTGACTGGGGAACTGCTCATCCAGTCCCAGCACCTGGTCGATCTCGTCCTGCGTCAGATGTCGGTCGGCACGGTTGGCGGCGACCATCAGGCTCGCCGTCAACTCGACCTCGTCGAGCAGTTCGTCGTCCTCTAGGGAGACGTCGAACTGGTCATCCATGCGGCGGTCCCTCCCACTCGGGTGCAACTGATCCCCGTTGGCAGTAGAGATACCCGCCACAGTGGCGGGGAAACGTGGAAACCGGACGCACCGTACGGCACCAGTCTGCCCGACCACGCCAGAAATCACGAAGGCCCCGACCAACGGCCGGGACCTTCGCGATGTTTGGTGCGTTGGTGCTCGTCCTCAGACGGGACGAACGTTCTCCGCCTGCGGGCCCTTGGGACCCTGCGTGACGTCGAACTCGACCTTCTGGTTCTCGTCGAGGGACTTGTAGCCCTGCGACTGGATGGCCGAGTAGTGAACGAAGACGTCGTCGCCGCCGTTCTCCTGGGCGATGAAGCCGAAGCCCTTCTCGGCGTTGAACCACTTAACGGTGCCCTGAGCCATGCTCGTATTTCTCCTTGTTTCGGGGCGAGAGACAGTCACTTCGACAGTCCCTGCAGCAGATGCTGTGCTGTCACGCCGTCCCGCCTCGCAAAGCAAAGAGAAACGCCGTTGGCCAAAACTCCAACGAGCGTTGTGTAACCGCTGGAACCTTCTGCACCTGTTGCACCCCGAACATTACCAAGCATTGGCGGATCCGCGTCATCGGGAGGGGGCGTACGTCGGTGTTCCGCGGTGAAGCATGGGGCGGGAGGGGCAGGAACTTCTTCCTGCGAGTCCTCGTCAGGACCTCGTGCGGTCTGGAATCCTGAGGCTTGGGGCCACTGTGTCGTGCGGTGCGCCCACGCCGACGCCCCCCGGAGAGCACCCCGCGGAGGATGTGCTCGAGCGGTCCGACCCGCGACCCCGTGGCTCGACGTCCCCGGCCTTCCCGTAGGCAGCTTCTCGTCGACCGCAGCAGGTGCCTGAGAGGATGTGCCGATGCAGGCCCCAGACTCGGTTGCGGCGACCGGTGACGCGCGCCTGCTGGGCGCGCTGGCGCAGGCGGCGTTCATGGTCGACCCCGAGCGCCGCATCGTGCTGGCCAACGGGGCGGCTGCCGAGCTGCTCGGCGTCGCCGAGGGCGACCTGCCGGGGACGCAGCTGCTGCCACGACTCTTCGCCGAGCCCGAGCAAGGCGCCGCCGACGAGGTCCTGACCCGCGTGTTCGGCGGCGAGCCCTGGCAGGGTGAGCTGCTGGTGCTCCATCGCGACGGCGCCCCGCGTGCCGCGAGCATCTCCGTGGGCCCGCTACCCGACGGGGACCGTACGGCGGGCGCGCTGCTCGTCGTCGAGGACGCCGGGAGCTCGCGCCGCCGGGCACAGCGGCTGACCGACCGGCTCACGCGCCTGGCGCGCGTGACCGCGGAGCTGCTCCGGGCGGACGACGTGACGACCGTGACCACGATCGTGACCCGTCACATGGCCGACGCCGCCGGCGCCACGGTCGCCTCGCTGTCGGTGCTGGTGACGGAGGACCGGCTGCGGCTGCTCGGCATCCACGGCGGCAGGGCCGGCGTGGCGGCCCGTTGGGAGACCTTCGCGTGGCCGGCACCCCCGCCGGGGACTGCGTCACCGCCCGCCGGCCGCTGATCCTCATCGGCCGCGACGCGATCCGGTCCCGCTACCCGCGACCTCGAGAGCGCGGCCGAGGGCGAGCGCTCGGTGGTGTGCCTGCCGTTGCTGGTCGGCGAGCGGGCGATCGGGGCGGCCACGATGTCCTTCCCCGGGCGTCGCGAGTTCGACACCGCCGAGCTCGACTTCTTCAACGTCATGGCGGACACCTGCGCGCAGGCGCTCGACCGGGTGCAGGCCCTCGCCGACGTGGCCGACCAGTCCGCCAAGCTCGCGTTCCTGGCCGACGCCACCGAGGAGCTCGCGAGCAGCCTCGACTACGAGTCGACCCTCACCAACGTGGCGCGTCTCGCCGTACCCGCAGATCGCGGACTGGTGCGCGATCGCGCTCGGCGTCGACGGCGAGCTCCGCACCCTCGCGGTCGCCCACATCGACCCGGAGAAGGTGGCGCTGGCGCAGGAGTTCCAGGACCGCTACCCGCCCGACCCGGAGGCGCCGCGCGGGTCGTACCAGGTGTTCCGGACGGGCCAGAGCGAGCTCACCCCGGAGATCACCGACGAGATGCTCGAGGCCGCCGACCTCGAGCCGGAGCAGCTGGACATGGTCCGCGCAGCTCAACCTGCGCAGCGCCATGGCCGTGCCGCTGGTCGCCAACAACCGGGTGCTGGGTGTGATCACCTGGGTCGCCGGCGACCAGGGCCGCCGCTTCGACGAGCAGGACCTGGCGTTCGCCGAGGACCTCGCGCGCCGCGCTGCCGTCGCGATCGACAACGCCCAGCTGCACACGGAGCTGCGCGAGATGGCGATCCGGCTGCAGCGCGCCGTGCTGCCGACCGCGATGCCGCGGGTCGAGGGCTGGGAGGTGGCGGCGCACTACTCCCCTGCCGGGCACCTCGACGCCGGCGGCGACTTCTACGACGTGATCCCGCTCGACGGGGGCCGGCTCGCGATGTTCATCGGCGACGTGATGGGCCGCGGCGTGCACGCGGCCGCGGCGATGGCGCAGATGCGCGCCGCGATCCGCGCGCTGGTCGCGGTCGACCCCGAGCCGGACGCGGTGCTCGCCCGGCTGGACAAGGTCTTCGACCTCTACGAGATGAACCAGCTGGTCACCATGGTCTACGCCGTGATCGACCCGGCGCGCGACGAGGTCACGCTCGCCAATGCCGGACACCCGCCGCCGCTGCGGCTCCGCGCCGACGGCAGTGCCGAGCAGCTCGCCGTGGCCGAGGACGTGCTCCTCGGCGTCGGCCCGGTCGAGCGCACCACGGTCACGCTCCCGTTCTTCGCCGGGGACGCGCTGCTGGCCTTCACCGACGGCCTGATCGAGCGCCGCAACGAGGACATCGACGCCGGTCAGCGACGCCTGCTGGCCGCGGTCGAGCATCTGGGCCCGACGACCAACCACACCACGCTCGACGCCCTCGTGACCGAGGTCAGCGACCCGCAGCGCGACGACGACGTCGCCGTGCTCGTCGTACGACGCAAGCCGGCCTGATGCCGGCGCGGGCGCGTCAGCGCGAGTAGCTCGCGAGTCGCTCGGCAGCCTGCTTCTCGACCAGGATCCCGACGAAGCTCCGGATGGGCGCGTTGTCGAGGTCGTGGTACGACGCGTCGACCACCGTCTTGACGGTCAGGTCGGTCACGGCGGGATACCGCTGCCTGAGCCGGTCCGCGATCTCGTCCATCGCACGGCGCTCGTCTTCGATGTTCACCTCCGAAGTGTGCGAGCGCGATCCGCGCCGAGGACAAGCCCGCTCTAGACGCTCCCGGCGGGCCGGGTCGTTGTTCACCTCGACGTGCTACAACCCGGCGGCCCGCTGCCCGGTCCGGCGCTCAGAGACGCAGGACGGCTTCCTGCACCTCGGTCGCACGACGCTCCGCGTCCGCGAGCAGGACGCCGTACACGAACCCGTTCGATCCCGCCCGGGGACCGAACGTGCGGGCCTGGGCGCGCAGGAACTCGACCTCGACCACGGCGTCCTGGTGGCTGCCGAGCCGCCGCTGCAGCCGCTTCGCGCGCTTGGCCAGCTTGCGGGCCTCGGGAACCACCGGCGCGAGCACGTCCGCGGTGTACCTGAGTCGCTTCACCGCCTTGCGCGCCTCGTGCGTCTGCGAGGGGTCAACGGAGGCCGTCGCAAGTCGTTGCCGGGCTTGGCTGCGCCGTCTCGCCAGGATCTCCCGGCCCTGGACCTCGATCTGCTGCCCCGCATCGTCGGTCAACGGCGGCGTGAGACGCCAGCGGGAGACGGTCTCGCGGATCTGGCGGTAGCGGGGGCTGTCCTGCTCCGCCGCGAGCTCGGCGAGAGCGGCGCGGCGCGCGTCGCTCAGGGTCGTCGCGATCTCCTCACGCACGGGTCCCATGACCAGCTCGTCGGGGAGGGCTGCGAGCCGTTGGTCGAGGTTCTGCTGTCAGGATGTCGGCGTCGCGGATGCCGGAGAGCAGCCGGGCGAGCCAGCGCAGGTCCTCCTCGACCTCCGTGCGCGCCTCTGCGTCGAGGTCGACCAGTGAGCTGAAGCTCCGCAGCGCCGTGCGCAGGCGGCGGGTGGCGACCCGGACGTCGTGCACGACCTCCGGGCTCGGGTCATCACCGAGGTCCCAGGAAGCCGGCGTCGATGACCGCGGCCTGGGCGCGCATGAAGGCGGCCAGTCCCTGCGCCGAGTCGGTGTCGCCCGCGGTCATGCTCACAACGTCGCACAGGCGCGCCGGTCCGAACATGGCACGATCGGATGTTCCCCCGGCGGTCGCGCTGCGCGACAGGCACAACGTGCGGGGCGCCCGACGCAGCCGCGGCCACACGGGTGCCCTGCTCGAGCCGGGTCGCCTTCATCCGCGCCGGGTGACCCCGTTCGGCAGTGCGGCATGCTGCACTGGGAGTCACGGTCGCCGTCGACACGATGGCTATCGGCACAAGGGAGCCCCCGTTGACCGGCCAGGTCATCCCCCAGCACCACCCATCAGGAAAGCGAGTCGACCATGACGTTCTGGGACTTCATCTGGGGCACCATCATCATCTACGTCGGCCTGGGGTTTCTGTTCCTCCTCTTCATGGTCCTTCGCGACCTGTGGCGGAGCGACTCCTCGGGGGTCGTGAAGGCGCTCTGGGTGATCGTCGCTGGTGTTCGTGCCGTTCCTGGCCACGATCGTCTACCTGGTCATCCACGGCGCGATGGACGACAGTTCGGGCGTGAGCTCCCGGATGGCCGAGAGGCAGCCGCCGTCGTCGCAGTTCAGCACGATCGGCAGGTAGCCCACCGGTTCCGCAGGAGCCACCCGCCAACTCTGCCAAGATGGCTGCGGACAGAAGGGTTGACCTGGGGAAGTCCCGCGCGCAGAGCACCGCGACACCGCGGGCCAGCTGCTGCGATGCGGGTCACTGGACCTTGAAGTCCGCGAACACGGTGTCGTAGTTCGCGTCGTACGCCTCGACCGACAGGATGCCGCCGGGGAGCTTGTTCGGGTCGATGTCGAAGACGACCTGCGTCTTGACTGTGCCACCCGAGCGCACCGAGGTCGGCCACTCCTCAGCGTCCGCGGGGGTGACCTCATCATCGGTCTCGATGATCTTGTTGTCGTTGCCGGTCAGCGTCCACGTGAGGTCCCAGGACGCGTCGGCGGTGCGCTCGGTGCCGTTGTAGGTGGCCTCGTAGGTCACCAGCACGTACTGACCCTTGGGTCGATCGTTGAACAAGTTGGCGTTGGCGATCGTTGCGTTCGCGTTGCGGGCGACCTCGGTGACCTCAACGGACCAGTCGCCGACCTCCACGGTGTCCCCGAGGGATGCCGTGCCACCGGCGTCACCAGCGGTCTCGTCCGCCATCGTGTCGGGAGCGGCCTCGGTGACCTCGACCTCGGGGTTGTCCTCGGCGGCGCGTCTCTGCTGCCTCGTTGACGACCTTGGTGTCACTCACCTTTTGGGTCACCGGCGCTGTGGCGTCCTCCGCGCAGGAGCTCAGGGCGAGAGCGGCCAGGGGTGCGAGCACGAACGCCGCGACGATCCTGTTGCGCATGCGTTTGGTCCTCTGTCGTTGCGTCGTTGGTGCCGCGGGCGCCGGGGCGGCGGGCCGGGTCAGAAGCGGGAAGTCACGCTTTCCAGTTCCCGGATGCAGGTCTGGATGTCTGTGCCCGCGTCGTCCATCGCGGCAGGATCTACCTCTTCGATCGCGTCCGCCGCAGACGTGAAGGCGTCGCGGCACACCCGGAAGGCAGCCATCGTGGTCTGAGCCAACGGCGAGTCCGCCGAAGTCGGCTCGCCGTCCATGTGCTCCTCAAGCCATGAATAGTCAGCGACGGCCTTCCGAGCAGCAGAGGCCCCACCCGCGAGATCTGCGGCAGACCCGAACTCGGTGAGGTGCGCGGCGGCGGTCTGCATGTGACCCGCGAAGGCGGGCCTGAGCGCGCGTTGCTTCGAGGAAGGCCTCGTCCGGGTCCACCGGCTCGGGTTCCGGGGTCGGCGTGGCGGTGACAGTGATCCGCTCGGCGGGAGCGCTGTCGCCCCCCGACTCGGCCGAGCCGCACGCGGTGATGGCGAGTGCGGTCAGGGGTGCGAGCACGAGTGCTGCGACGACCTTGGTGCGCATGTGTTCCTTCTTCGTTGTTCCCGGTGGATGGTGTCGCCCCGGGCGGGACGGGCCACTGCGGGTCAGCCCTTGCTACCCATCGGGCCGACGCGTCCCCGTTGACGGAAAGGTCGGAGACCTCGGCCTGTAGAACTCGAGCGATGGCTTGATGTTAGCGAAAGGCTAACAGTTTGTTGGCGGCACGCCAACTCTGCGGATCGCCAGCGATCACTCGGTCGACGTACCATCGCCTCGAGCTGGCACAGCGGCGGAGCAGCTTGCTTGACCATGATCGCGCCGGCAGTTGGTCCGGGACCTTGCTACGGATGAGCCTGCGAGAACTCCCACGCCGTCGCCTCCGTTAGGGTTACCGACCGGTGACCGGGTGCAGGAAATCTACGTCGGGATCCTCCCGAGCGTTCTCCCAACTAAACTCCGATCCCCGGGCCTCTAGCTCAATTGGCAGAGCAGCGGACTTTTAATCCGCGGGTTCGGGTTCGATCCCCACGGGGCCCACGATCTGAGCGTGAATCAAGTCGGCCTGGTGGCCTGATTCGACGCCCAGGCCCCGCCCCTTGACCCGAACGACCCCCACTGGACCTCGACGGTCCCAGCCGTCAGGACCGAGGTCCGCCCAGGTGGCGCCGGCGTTCACCGACCCGGAGCCCGATCGTGAAGCATGCACCGGGCCGTTTGGGGGAGGTCGTGGCGCGTGGGGTCGAGCCCGATGTTTGATGCCGTTTCCGGGCGGCACGACAAGACAGCCCGCCCCGCCGAAGCGGGACGGGCTGCTGTGGTGGTGCTGGTGGATCAGGCGCGGGCAGGTCGTGCCGAGGTCCTTCCAGACGAACCAGTCGCCCTTGCCCTTGTCCGCGCCGGGCTGGTACGGCTTGTCGAAGCCGCGCACGCGCCACGTCGTGCTGGCCGCCCGGCTGGGCCGGGAGCGCGTGCCACTTCGGGTCGTTCAGCGCCGGGGCTCCGGTGCCGGTGAACTTGCCGGTGTAGTTGAACCACACGCCGTCGTGTGTGACCTGGCAGGGCGGCTCGCACGCGCCGCGCTGGATCAGCGAGATGTCGTCGATCGCGAAGTCGTTGCCGGAGTACGCGGTGCCGTTGTTCCAGATCGGTGACCTCCATCGTCGGAGCCCAGGGAACGGCGCCGACGAACTGGACGACGTTGCCGGGGTTGACGCCGGTCAGGTTCTGCGAGCCGATCGACGTGCCGTTGATCGTGACCGAGATGTTGGCGCCGGGCGCGTCGGCGGACGTTCCTCGGGCGGCAGGATGTTCGTCGCGTTCGCGGTGAAGTCGAAGGTGATCTTCGAGCCGGGAGTGGCGCACGGCTAGGGCGTGATGGTCTGCGACCACACCTTCTGGTTCTGTTCTGGAACCCGTTGACGATCATCATCGGGTCGTTGGTCGGCACCGAAGTCCACCCAGAGCTCGTGGACGGCGTGCGGGTTGGTGCCGATCGACACACCTCGACCGCGGCATCCCACCTCGGTGGCGGCGCGGTTGTCGTCCTGCCTGGGACGGGTCAGTCGCGACGCGAAGTCGGTGAGGGTGGGGGCAGGCAGGCCGCCGTTGTCAGCTTCCCGAGAAGTCGCTGTCTGGATCGTACTGCTGCCGTCGGCGGCATTGGCCGGTGCAGCGGTAAAGGGCGAGCGGCGCGGTCACGGCGACTGGCCGCGAGGTCCCGAGGATGATCTTCTTCATGATGTGTCTCTCTCCTCTGACTCGTGGTCAGTTGTGGTTGCGCGCCGGTGGCGGGGTAACCCGGGGGCCTGCGTGGAGTTGGGGGTCTCGCCGAACTCAATGTCTACGGTCGTCGAATCGCGGCTTGGAGACATCCGCCGACTTACGGGTTCGGTTACCTAGATTCCGACCCCGATCCGGAGCAACTTCTCCACGGTGGCGATGACGAAGAGGCGCACTGAGATGCGGCAGACAGCGTGTGCTTGTTGCGCAGCTGTGTCTCCGCCCGAGGCATCGGCGCCGGGACCGGGTCAGGGGCAGCGCGGCACCGGCAAGCTCCAGGAGGTGTTCGACCGGTTCGACACGTAGTAGTCGGTCACCCAGCGGTCATCTGTCAGCCGGTTCCACACCGTCGTCGTGCCGACCTTGCTGCCCGTCTTCTGACATGCGACGTAGGCGAGGGCGCCGCGTGGCAGAGCCCGGCCCGTGGTCGGGAACGAGGCGCCCGGACCGGTGCGGGCGTTCAGCGGGGTGCTGCTGGTGACCTGCCCCGGATAGCTGCACCGAGGAATTCCGCCGGAGAACCCGGTCTTCGACGGCGTCGACACGTAGTAGTCGGTTACCCAGACGCCGCTGGCGAGCCGGTCCCAGACCCCGGTCGAACCCACCTTCTGGCCGCGACCCTGGCACAACACCTCCACCGGGTCCCCCGGCGGGAACGTGCCAACCACCGGATAGGCGGTGGATGGTCCCGTGCGCCCGTCAAGGCGACCGCTGCTCGTGACCAGGAAGGTTCGAGAGACGGTGGCCACCGGGGCCTGGATTGCGTCAGTGTCGATGTTGAGGGTGACGCCGCCCCACGTCTCGTCGTGCCCACCTCGGTATTGCTTGACCCGCTGCCAGTAGGGCCAGTACTGGTCCGGTGCCGTCGGCCACCCGACGAGCGACGTGTCCCCGTCCCACCGGGCCATCCACACCGCATCCAGGCGCGCATAGTCCGTGGAGCTGTAGCTGCTGGACAGGGTGACCAGTCCGGAGTTCTGGTGGACGTACGCACCGGCGAGCGACCCCGCGCCATGCAGCGCCTTGGTCCAGGCCGACAGGTACCGACGGACCGCCGTCGGGCACCCTGAGACCAACCGGTCGTAGTGCTCGACGTCGGCGTACAGGGTGCTGCCCGGGCGGAGTCCCAACGCCGTGGCCTGCGCGACGGCATCCTCGCCGTCGGCCTTCCCGCGCGCTGCGGCCGTTGCCAGGGAGTACCTGAACGGCTTGCTGCCGAACACGCAGAACGGCTGGTCGCCGAAGTAGGTCGGCAGTAGCCGCCAACCCATCGCATGGGCTTCCTGGACCCACGACCTGGTCAGGTTGGGCTGGCCGCAACCGCGGTTGCGGCCGCCGAAGTAGATGTTGATCACCTTGTACGGCGAGGTGCCCATCCAGGCACGCAGCGCGCTCAGTGACGGCGCGGTGCAGGTGTCGAACCCCAACCCGGAGACCCGTGTCGCGGATGCGCCGGACGGGTAGCTCACGGGCGTGTCCGGCTCGGCATGTGCCACCGCCTCCATGGCGCCGCTGAGGAGCAGCAGGCTGCAGGTCACGACGAGCAACCGACGAATGAGGGCGGGTCGAGCGGGCATGGCACACCACCGGTCTGAGCTGCGCAGGTGTTAACACGGTACGACCTCGAACGTCGAGTCGAGCAGGGTCCTTCGTCACCCTCCTTCCCGAGAAGACGACCGAGGAGGCGGCCAAGCCCGAACTCATGACGGCATGACCAGAACCACTGACCCGCACGGTGTCGAAACCCCCCAGCGGTACGCCAGCCGTCCCGCGCGGGGTCGAGCCGTGCGGCTCGCGCTCGACCAGAGCAGGGCTCCCTACCGAGCCGAGGTGGGAGCGGTCAGCGGCCCCGTTTCGTCAGGGGAAGTGGGCTTGGGGCCCCCAAGGCTGGGACGTTCGCCCCTGTCTCACGCGCCAAGTTCCGGGTTCCATACGAGTACCGGACGCCGAATCGGGTTGGCGTAGGCGAACACGATGACAGGACCCCGGGGGGCAAGACGATGAGGACCACACGATCAAGACCCTCGGTGACGAGGACACCTTCAGCGCGTTGGTCGGCACGAAGGTGACCTGCGCCCAGGACTTCATCGAGGGCCCCCGAAATGCGGGTCGGCATCATCGTGGATCCTACGCATGGAGCGAGAACGACGCATGAGCACGCAGACACGGCCCCGGACCCAGGAGCGCCGTCAGGCCCAGCAGGCAGCCCTCGTACGGCGCTCGAAACGGCGCCGTATCTTCGCCTCGGTCGGTGCGCTGGTCATCGCCGCTCTGATGGCAGCCATCACGCGTGGCCGTCGTCCACGCCGCCGGAAGTGAGCGCACGCTGCCTGACGTGACCGGCGCGGTCGTCGCACCGCAGCACCTCACGCAGACCGGCGCCATCGCGGTGGGATGGGCCGACGCGCCGGTGACGGTCGAGATCTACTACGACTACATGTGCCCGGCCTGCGGCGCGTTCGAGAAGGCCAACGGCGGTGAGCTCGACCAGCTGGTCGCCGATGGCGTGGCCCGCATCGAGCTCCGCCCGATCGCGTTCCTCGACGAGCAGTCGAGCGGCACGGAGTACTCCACAAGAAGCGCCAATGCGTTCGCGGCTGTTGCCGACGCGGCCCCTGACCGGGTCTGGGACTTCCACACCGCGTTGTACGAGCAGCAGCCGGCCGAAGGCAGCGAGGGTCTCAGCGACGAGCAGATCGCCAAGATCGCCGCGGACGCCGGCGTGCCCGCCGACGTGGTGGACCGGTTCACCGACGACACCTTCCGGCCGTGGGTCGCCTCGATGACCCAGGAGGCCTTCGACTCGGGCGTGCAAGGCACCCCGACGGTGAAGATCGACGGTGAGGCGTTCGAGGGGAATGCCTACGCCGTCGGGCCGCTGACCAAGGCGATCAAGTCCGCCGCCGCCGACCAATGACCACCACCATGGTCCGCCACGCTGATCGAAGCCGACAGCTCCCCGCTGCACCGGCTCCGTCACCACAACACCACCGTCTGGGTGACGATGCTGATCGCCTCGGTGGCGAGTCTCGTCGCCTCGTTCGTGCTGTCCATCGACGCGATCGCCCTGGCCGCGAACCCGAGCGCCGACCTCGGGTGCAACATCAACGCGGTGATCAGCTGCGGGACCGTTGGCACCTCCTGGCAGGCCTCGTTGCTGGGCTTCCCCAACGCGTTCCTCGGCCTGATGTTCGAGGCCGCCGTCATCACCCTGGCCGTGGCCAGCCTGGGCGGCGTCCGGTTCCCGCGCTGGTTCATGCTCTCCGCACAGGCCGTCTACACCATCGCCCTGCTGATCGCCTACTGGCTCTTCGAGCAGGCCATGTTCGAGATCGGGGCCCTATGCCCCTGGTGCCTGCTGGTGACCCTCGCGACCACCCTGGTGTTCTTCGAGCTGACCTACGTCAACATCCGCGACGACAACCTCCTGCTGCCGAGGCGGCTCCAGAACGCGCTCACCGGGTTCGTGCAGTCCAACCTCGACATCATGCTCGTGGTCGCCTGGCTGCTCGTGCTGGTGCTGGCCGTGGTGCTCAAGTACGGCGACGCGCTCTTCGCCTGATCAGATCACCGACATTGGTCGAAGCGATCGACTTCTTCCGACAGCGATGGCAGCCAGATCGCTACCAGTCGCCTTTGAAACAACGGACAACGCGCATGAGTGGCCCAGGGAGCCGCTGAGGCTTGCTCACCTCCCACGGGGATGAGCCTGCCGCCGCTCGCACTTCACCCGGGCGCGGGGCGGCTGCGGTCGCGGTGCCCACTGAGCTGCAGCTGGGCTCACGAGCGCGACTTCGCACCGCATCCGTGGTCGGCGAAGCTGAGGATGCGGCTGACGCTCTCGGTCACGAACGGGTCGACCTGACCAGTGCGGTAACCCGCTCCGCCGTGTGGGTTGGTCACGGCGAGAGCGCGCTGGACGAGGCGTGTGGCGTCGAGCTCCGGTGCCGTCGCTGGATTCGCGCAAGTGGCCTCGAGGAGTGCAGACAAGGACAGTGCCCGTTCCATGGCGCTCGCGCCGCCCCTGCTCAGCGTCGTCCGCATCCTGGCGCTCACGAGGTCGGTGAGCCTCGACTGGACCTGTGCTGCGTTCGGACTGATGTGACAGCGCACGGCGGCGGTGGCGACCCACCATGCCTGGGCGACGCGGAAGCTGGACAGCTCGGTCAGGACCGCTGAACCCCCGTGGATGAGGCTCAAGGACCGTCGCAGCACACGCTCGAGCTCGGAGCCGCAGGACCACTTCTCTCCCACGCTTGCCTTCGCGAGGAGGGCGACATGGTCGGGGTTCAGGTCCGGTCCGCGTAGTCCGGTCGCGTCCCGCTCGACCAGGTCACGAGGGACGGGAGCCTCGTAGGCGAGGCGCACCGCGATGTTCGCCGAGGAGTCCCTGACGGGTGCGAAGTAGCCCGCGGAGTCGGGCTCCGGGACGGGACTCCCCAGGAGACGAAGGCTGGTGACCAGGTCGGCGTAAGCAGAACCGTCCCGAATCGCCACCGACCGCATGGCGCGGAACAGCAGAACCTCTTCCAGGAAGTCGCGCGCATCGCTCGACAGCCTGAAGTCGACGTCCCAGCGATGGAGTGCCTGAGCGACCAGCGCGAAGGCGACAGGGTGCGGCGTGATCTGGTCCGCCTCCATGAGGCGGGCGACCTGACCGAGCACGACGCGCTGTTCACCTGCTGCGGACGGGGGAGCGGTCCGGGACAACGAGCGAAGAAGCCCAGCCACCTGAGGCGTGATCCACGCTCGTCGGGTCAGGGCCTGCTCGATGGTGGTGAGCGCTCGACCGGAAGCCTCGGAACCGGGTCGTGGGCTCTGGTCGGTTGCGGACGCGGCGGCGAGGGCTCGCAAGCGAGCCGCGTCACCGGAGTCCGAGAGCTGGTCGGCAGATTGGTCACGAAGCGCGTCCAGGGCGGTCAGGACCATCCCGGCCGTCGCGCTCGAGGGCACGGCACCGCTCTTCCACACCTTCAGCCGAGGGTTCCAGGAGTCACTCGCCACCTGCACGAACCCCGCCAGCTGCTCCGCGGTGAGGCGCTGTCCGCTGAGGACCAGGGCTACCACGGCGGCGGAGACGTCGTACGCCGACTCACGCCCGTCAGGCAGGTAGATGTTCGGGATCGGTCGTTCGGTCACCGAGGCCCGACCGCAGAAGATCGACCGTCTGGCGCGCCCACGCGTTGACCTCGAGCGGCACGTTGTCGGGTGCGGGCTCGCGGTCCTTCTGTCCACACGACACGACCGTGGAGAGCAGGAGGGCGATGGCTCCGAGAGCCACTGCCCTCCTGACCGCTCCCGTGCTCACCAGTGGAAGTTGGCCTTGACCGTGTAGCCGTACCAGACGCCACCCTTGCGGACGGCCGCCTGGTTGGTGACCGACACCGACGTGATGTCCGCTGCCTTGCCGGTGCAAGCCACGCCATCGTGCTGGTAGGTCACGCTGCGGTCGTACTCGGTGATCCCGCCCCGCGAGCACGAGTCGTTGTACGGCCCGACGCCGAACGCGCCGGAGGTGTCCGCCGTCAGCGCCAACCCGTTGAAGTCGACGATCGGCTTCAGCTTGGTCGCACCGACCCTGGAGCCACCGTAGTTCCACGTGCGCACGTAGATCTGGGACACGGCGACCTTCTCCGCGCCGTACCACGTCACCGAGTTGTTGCCGTAGGCATTGGCGGTGATGGAAAGGAGCGCACCGCCACGGTTGTAGTTGTTGGTATTTCCGAAGTGGCCGTCGGCGTGCGCCGACGTCGCGCTCGCCAGGACCATGCCCAGTCCAAGAACGGCTGCAGCAATAGCCTTCATGCACGAACCCCCGTCTGCTTCCACAGCGCGTTCCCGATGAACGCGCCAGCGGAACGTATCCGCGCCTCGCCAGGTTGGTCAAGAATCCGTGACGGCATTTCGCCTGATGCGTGGCGAGGCGCCAGACTGCTCCGGTGACGGAGCAGCGCCTTCTGGCGGCGATCGCCGCGAGCCGCAGCTGGTACGACGACATCTTCGACCTGCACCGGATCGCAGTCGGGTCCGACGGGGCTCTGTGGTGGGCCGAGGGCGCACCACCGCGCTGGCACTCGGCCGTGAAGACGTTGGTCCCGACCACCGACCCCTCCGGAGCGCTACTGAGGATGGAGCGGCACCCGCACGGCACGATCGCGGACTCGTTCGGTCTCCTCGACCTGACCGCGCAGCGGTTCGACCTGCTGTTCGCCGCGACCTGGCTCCACCACCGTGGCCTCGCATCAGCCGCCACGCCACCCGGCTGGATGCGCGTCGCTCGATTCCGACCTGATGGCTCGGTGGAACCAGCACCACGACACGGTGGGCGTGCTGCCGTCCGACCTGTGGGCGCACCCGCGCTTCACGGTCCTGGCCCGCCACGACGGCGATGACCTCACGGGCGGGGCGATCCTGCACGACGCAGGGGCCGTCGTCGGACTCTCCAACACCTGGTCCTCCGAGGACGGCCCGGTCGATCCGCGCGTGCTGCTCGAGATCGCGGCGGAGACCCACCCCGGTCGGGCCGTCGTCGACTACGCCTGGGGTCCGGACCTCGAGACCATGCTGGGCGCAGGGTTCGAGCCGCTGGGTCCGCAGCACGTCTGGATTCGGTAGCGTCCTCCCAGCCCGACCCCGCGCGGACGCTGGTGGCGGCCGGAGCTCGGCGGCGGGTTTCTCACTTGAGGACCAGGGTGAGACCGATGATGAGGAAGAAGACGGTCTGGGTGCTGTGCACGGCGATGCCGATCAGCGCGCTGCGATACCGGCGCGACAGCCCGGCCTCGGCGAAGGTGTCGACCAGGATGGTCTGCGGGATCACCCACGGCTCGTGGAGGTGGTAGCAGGCGAACAGCACGCCGTTGACCACCCAGTCAGCGCGGCCGAACCGGGCCATCCGCGGAAGCATCAGGCCTCGGAAGAGGAGCTCCTCGCCCAAGACGGTGTTGAAGACGAAGAGCACGATCAGGATCGCCAACCAGGTCCAGTTCCCCGACATCCACGCCTGGCCTTGGCTGCTGCCGAAGAACGCCGCCTGGTCGCGGCTCACCGGGCTGGGGATCGAGGGCAGCATCTCCTCCAGGGCCAGTAGCAGCGCCCCGACCAGGATCAGCCACCACAACCTCCCGCCCCGCTTGCCCGTCCGCGGGCTGGTAGGAGGGGACAGCCACAGGGCGGCCTTGACGACCGGCCATCGCAAGGTGCCCTGCTCTCGTCGTACGACGATGAGCACGAGAGCGAACTGCCAGATCAGGCCGGCGGTCAGGCACAGGATGAGTGCCTGGACGAAGGCGGCGTCTCCCGAGAACGCGTGAGCGAGCGCCGGCGCCACCAGCCAGGCCAGCGCAGCCATGGGCAACGCGGCTGCTGCCCACAGCGCGAGGATCTGGCGGGTGCTCCAGGTGGGGATCGACACCGATGCCGGGGCGGCGGTCGTCAGGGTTGTCATGGCATTGCCTCGATTCGAGGAGTGGAATGAGCGATTCCCAAACGCTAGGGACTCCGAGGGGTCGACCGCGTCGTCGAGAGGTCGCTTGTCGAGTGGCACCAAGGGCCCCATGCGGGTCATCACAAAGGAGGGGAGCCGGTCGCCCCAGGCGACAATCGGTCCCCCGGCTATGGGCGCGTACATGAGACCGCGCCGCGTGATCGACCAGGTGCGCCAACGCGTCCTGCCCACACCAGGAACGCCGCGACTGCATCCACTAGAGCAGAGGTGCCGCCACGGGAATCTGGCCGTGACGGCACCTCAGCGTGCACCTGACAGGAATCGCTCCGGATCAGGCGAGCGCCTTCGCCTTCAAGGCCTCGAACTCGGCCTGCGTGATGGCGCCGGAGTCCAGCAGCGACTTCGCCGAGGCGATCTGGTCGGCCGTGAGCCACCCGAAGATCCGGCGACGGACCGGATGTACTCCGTCTGCGCCGCGTGCATCTCCTTGGCCTGCTCCAGCTGGCGCTCCTGCATGCCGTGGCCGCGGGCGATCAGATAGACCAGGATGCCGAGCCAGGGGAGGATGATGACGAAGAACACCCAGAACGTCTTCGCCACCCCGCCCAGGTCCCTGCTGCGGAAGATGTCGCCGATCACCCAGAACAGGCACATGAACCAGGCGAAGAACAGGAAGAACTCGAACAGGGCGAGCAGGAACGATCCGTTGTCGTTGAACATGTGGTGCTCTTTTCCGTTGATGTGAGTGAGGCGGGGCTGAGCGGTTTGCGGGTTCAGCGTGTCGTCCGGTACCGCATGGCCACGCGCGCTGCCGTGGGCTAGGCATCGGGGGATGGTGCATGCGGGGTCTCTCTAGCCATCTTGACAGCCTCGACGAAGGCCCTGATCACCGCGCCGATGAGGATCAGGTCGAGGATCATCTGCACCGTTACCAGTGCTCGGGCGCTGTGGCTGGTGGCGACGATGTCGCCGAAGCCCACGGTCGCGAAGACGGTGACTGTGAAGTAGAGGCTGTCGCTGCGGGTGAGCCCGGCCAGGTTGAAGTTGGCCGAGTCGGCTTGCGACATCAGGAAGTACGTCGACGCGAAGAGGAGCAGGAACAGCGGTCCGGTCAGGGTCAGCGCCTCGATGGCCTTGGCCGCGGGGTGGGCCGCCCGGAAGATCGAGCGCATCTGGTAGCACGTGACCGCGGCGAGAATGACGACGCCGCCGAGGACGATCACGGCGAACGGAAGCGTCGCCAGAGCCTTCAGCGGTAGGGAGAAGTACGCCACGGTGAGGACGGTGGCGATCCCCAGCCCGCGCCCTACCGCGACCACCAGCGTGCGGCGTCTTTCAGCCCTTGGCATCTGGGGATCCACGGTGTCTGTCATGCCGCCTCCTCGGTCGGGTACGAATCGCCTCATCAGTCTCCTCACCAGCGTGGCTGCCGCAACGCTGAGCGGATGAGTGCTCGTGCGCTGCCACCCCAACACCGGTGTTTCACTATCCGGGACCACCGTGTCGAATTCGCCTGTCGCCGTTCGTGGGGTAGGTGAACGCGGACCGCTGGGTCCGCCCGAGGAGAAGGAGCGCTCATGACCGAGTACCTCATCTACTTCAACCAACAGTGGGTCGGCGACCACTCCGAGGAGTGGTTCCGCGGGCGCGGACCGCTCGCCATGGCGGTCGTGGACGAGATGAAGGCGCCGGCGTGTACGTCTTCGCCGGGGGACTGGAGGAGGAGGACGGCCCGGTCTACAGCGCCGACGCCACCAGTGGCGACGTGTTGATCACCGACGGACCCTATGTCGAGACCAAGGAGTGGCTGGGCGGGTTCGCCGTGGTGGACGTGGCCGACGACGAGGCCGCCAAGATGTGGGCGGGCAAGCTCGCGGAGGCATGCGGCTGGCCCCAGGAGGTTCGCCGCTTCAAGCCGCAGCCTCAGGTGGAGTGAGTTCATCGTCGCGCTCGGTTCGGTCGACTCGGGTGCCCGGGGGGTCGACCTGATCGGCTGGTTGGTGACGCCGATTTCGGCGTGCTGTTGCGCCATTGCAGAATGAGGCGTGGTGCAGTGGTGGCGCGGCTTCGTCTCCCGGGAGCTGGCGCGCGTACGTCGCGACGGCCGCGCCTCGGTGCTGTGGTCGCTGCGCATCACCGTCGCGGCCACGGCCAGCTATGTCGTGGCGTCCCTGTTCTTCCCCGGCACCCAGCCGCTGCTCGCGCCACTGACCGCGATGCTGGTGGTGCAGGTGACGCCGCTCTCGCTGCTCGCCAGCGGGCTCGACCGCGTCATCGCCGTGGTGGCCGGGGTGGCGCTGGCCGTCGGGTTCGCCGCCGTCGTACCGCTGGAGTGGTGGAGTCTCGGCGTACTCATCCTGATCTCCATCACCATCGGCCAGTTCCTGCGCCTGCGTTCCAACCTCGTCGAGGTGGCGATCAGCGCCATGCTCGTCCTCGGCGTCGGAGCGATCGGCGCGGAGGCGGCGGCGTGGCAGCGGATCGCCGAGACCCTGGTGGGCGCAGCGGTGGGCATCATCGCCACGCTGGTCTTCCCGCCGAAGGTCGCCAGCTCCGACGCCGGCCGCGCGATCGATGGCCTGGCCGACGCAGTCAGCGAGCTCCTGGTCCGGGCGGCCGGGGAGCTCGACGCCATGGCCGAGGGAGAGCCGCATCGCCTGTCCGGTGCCGCCCGGGAGTGGCTCGACGACGCCCGGCGCATCACCCACAACATTCCGGTCGTCGGTGCGGCGCTGCTCCGGGCCGAGGAAGGGCGGCGTCTCAACGTGCGTGCCGTTCGTACGCCGCACGTCGAGCCCGGCCTCCGGCAGGGCCTGGAGGCACTCGAGCACACGGCGGTGGCGATCCGCGGCCTGATGCGCTCGGTGGCCGACGCCTCCGACGGCGACTGGCTGGACGAGGACTCCGCGAGCGAAGTGCTCCGCGACCTGGCCGAGACCTTCCGCGACGCTGGCGGCCGGCGCCGACGCCTTCGGCGAGCTGGTCCGCCACGAGGGCGACGTCCAGGTCAGCCTGAGCCGGGATGACATCGCCCGTCTCCAGGAGGCCCAGGACGGCATGGTCCGAGCACGAGCCCGCCTCGACGCGGCGCTGACCGAAGCCCAGCCCGCCGACGTGGTCGAGCTCTACGCCGCTACCCGCGCCACCGTCCGGCGGCTGCAGCACGAGCTGGGGCTCGATGAGCGGGTACGCCGCCAGCTCCGCCTGCTTCCCCAGCGCCGCCTGCCCACGCGCCCCGGCGTCCGTCGACGACCTGCCGACGACGTGCCCCGCCCGGCCGGCCCCGAGGAGGAGACCCAGGTCTTGCCACGGCTCCCCGATGAGCCGCCCGGATGATGGTCCCCGTAAGTCGCGACGTCCTGCTACATCGGTTGCGGCTCGGTTCCCGCGTGGGCGTCGGCCGCTAGCCGGCGCTCGGTGACCCAGGCGGCGATCCGGGACCGGGAGTTGAACCCGAGCTTGCGCAGGATGTTCTCCACGTGCCCTTGGGCGGTGCGCACGGAGATGAACAGCCGGGCGGCGATGTCGGGGTTGGACAGCCCGTCGGCGACCAGGTCGGCGACCTCGAGCTCCCGCTTGGTCAACGGAGACGGCGCGACGGACGCTGCGGGCGGATCCGCATCGGTGTCGGCCTCGAGGGCGATGGGCACGATCTCGTCGAGGGTGAGCAGGGATCCGCGGCGGAACAGGTCACGGAACCGTTCCTTGCCCAGAAGCTTGCGGGCCCCCCGCAGGCCGTCGGAGCGGGACGGCGCGAACGCGAAGGGGTTGCCGGTCTCCGACATGCCGACGACGTCCCAGATGCCCTCGGCGGCCCCCAGCAGCAGCGCTGCCCGCTCCCCCCGACCCTGCGCGGTCGCGACGCGACCCAGCGAGTCGAGCCCGACCGCGATGCCCATCCGGTCACCGAGCTCGCGGGTCAGGACGATCGCCTCACCGAACAAGGCGGCGGCCTCGTCGAGGTGGCCGGCCGCCAGCTCCTGCTCCCCCAGCCCAGCCACCGCCAGCGCCTTCATGTGGCGTTCGCCGTGCTCGTCTGCGCGGGCGACGCACTGCCGATGCCGTGCGGTGGACTGCACACTGTTGCCGGCGAACCCGTGGCAGACCCCGGCGACGAACAGGGCCAGCAGCTCGCCGGGACGGTTGGACGCATCTCGCAGCAGCGTCACCGCCTGGTCGGCCTGCTCCGCCGCTAGGGCCGGGGTCCCGTCCAAGGCGGCGAGCATCGCGGCCGGCACCAGCAACAATCCGACGCGTCAGCGGGTCACCGTGGGGGTCGGCCAGGTCGGTCCCCTCCTCGATCAGCTCCCTCGCCCGGAGCCGGTTGTTCTGCAGCACCGCGAACCGGGCCGCCACAGCCAGGGCGAGGACTCGCTCCTGCCGCGTTCCGGCACCCGAGGCCAGCGCGAGCCGCAGCCAGTGGCGTGCCTCGTCGAGAAGGCCGCTGGCGGACCAGTACAGGTCGAGCTTGCGTGCCATCACCAGACCAGTGGCGGCGCCCTCGGCCGCCCCGGCGAAGTAGTCGAGGACCGCGCGCAGGTTCGCGTGCTCCAGCCGGAGCCTCCGCAGCCAGAGAGGCTGGTCTGGTCCGCAGACCTCGTCGTCGAAACGAGAGACGAGCTCAGCGCCCCAGGTGGCGTGCCGCTCCTGCATGCCGATCAGCTCGCCGTCCTTCTCGGCCCGCTCCAGGCCGAACTGCCGGATGTCGGAGAGCATCCGGAACCGGGTGTGCCCATCGTCGGTCTGCATCGCGACGAGCACCGACTGGTCGACGAGCGCACCGACCAGGTCGAGAATCTCGTCCGCGGGCAGATCGTCGGCCGCGCAGACCGCGGTTGCAGCCCGCAGGTCGAAGCCGCCGGTGAAGACCGAGGACCGCGCCCAGAACCTCTGCTCCAGCTCGGTGCACAGGTCGTAGGACCACTCGACGCACGCTCGGAGCGACTGGTGCCGGTCACTGGCGTCGCGGTAGCCCGGTGAAGCACCGTCAGCCGCTGCGCGAGGCTGTCACAGATCTCCTGAGGTGAGAGCACCCGGGTCCTCGCCGCGGCGAGCTCGATCGCCAGCGGGATCCCGTCCAGCTCGCGGCAGAGGGTGACCACCGCCGGCGCGTTGGCCGAGGTCAGCTCGAAGTCCGAGCATGCCGAGCGCGCACGGTCGGCGAACAGGCTGACTGCCTCGTAGTGGGTGATCGCTTCCGGGTCGGCCCCACCCGCGTGTTCCGGCAGCTCCAGCGGCGGGACCACGACCACCTCCTCGCCACTGAGCCGCAACGGCCGCCTGCTGGTGAGCAGGAACCGGAGGTTCGGGCAGGCTGCACGCAAGCCGTCCACCAGGTCCCCGACCGCGGACAACAGGTGTTCGCAGTTGTCCAACACCATCAGTGCGGTTCGGTGCGCGATGTGGTCGGCGAGCATGTCGAGCCGCCAGGGCAGATCGGCGCCCTGCAGACCCAGTGCCTCGGCCACGGTGACGATCAGGAGCTCGGGACTACCGACCTCGGCCAGCGGCACCACCCAACACCCGTCACGGAAGCCGCGCGGCTCCACCTCGGCGATCCGCACGGCGACCCGGGACTTCCCCACCCCGCCAGGCCCGACAAGAGTCACCACCCGCGAGGAGGCAAGGCGCTCGCGCACGGTGGCCAACAGTGCCCTGCGGCCCACGAAAGAGGTGTAGAAGACGAGCGAGTCGATGCGACCACCATAGGTGCCGCACTCCTGCTCGGAGACCCATCGGGGCCTCGTGGCGCTGTTGACGGGTGCCGAAGGCGGATTTGTAAGCCTGTGACCGCACGCAGTGCAGATCACCCATCAGTGAGCGGAGGGTCTGCTCCGGGCACGGCCATGGGATCGCGGACCCAGGTCGAGGGCCACGAGACAGGTATGCAAACCAGTACATCGGCGGATGTCGCCCACCCCCTCGTCGGCGAGCCTTATCGCGGATCTCCTGCCGGATCGCGGGCAGCGGAACCAGCGCCGGACGAGCGTCCACGCAACACGAGACCAGCGACACACCCGATGCGCAAGCCGTGACCCGGCTCGCGCCACGCACACCGAAAGGCACATCCGTATGCGCAAGATCCTCCTCGGCCTCATGGCCATCGTCGCCCTCATCGGCGGCACCGCCCTGTTCTCCGCCCCAGCACAGGCCGACCGCGGCTCACCGACCTGTGTCACCCGCGCCGAGTACCGCCAGGTGCATCGCGGAATGACCAAGGCCTCTGTTGATCGCGAGTTCGGCATCCACGGCAAGCGTTTCGCCGGTGCCACCAGCGGCGGATACCGCTTCGAGGTCTGGTCCTACAAGACCTGCTCGCGCTACAGCGTGGTGAGCATCGCCTTCAGCGCCAACCCCGGCGGTCCGCTCCGGCTCTCCGCCAAGTCCGCGGTCTGTCCTACTAACCGCGCGTCACCGAACTCGCCCCGCCGAAGTAGCGCGGGGC
>CAVWFF010000032.1:0-97630 GCA_963754145.1 uncultured Actinomycetota bacterium | reverse complement strand
CCCCGGCGCGCCGCACCGATGCTGGTCGGCGCCTGGGTGGCGATCGCGGCCGCGGTCGTCGGCGTCGGCTTGCTGCTCACCCACCCGCTCGAGCATTCCGTCGGCGATCCGGAGAACGACCTCGCCCGCTGGTTCGAGGACCGTCGTACGTCGACGCTGACGACGACGGCGCACGTGTTCACGACGCCGGGGGACACGATCGTGGTGCTGGCACTCGCGACCCTGCTCGCCGTCGGGTTGCTGGCCTTGCGGCAGTGGCGGTCGGCGCTCTTCGTCGCGCTCGCAGTCGGTGGGGTCTACGGGATCTACGTGCTCGGGTTCACGCTCGCGCACCGGGACCGGCCGCCCGTCAAGATCCTGGACCCCGGGCTGGTGCCGAACCACAGCTTCCCGTCGGGACACGTCGCCGCCGCGACTGTCCTGTGGGGCGCCGTCGTCGTACTCGCCCGTGCCTACCTTCCCGGCGTCGCGCGCTGGCTGGTGCCCGTGCTGGTCGTGATCCCTCCGCTGGTGCTCGTCTCCCGGCTGTACCTCGGCGCCCACCACCTCAGCGACACGCTGGTCGGGATGCTGTTCGGGCTGGCCTGGCTCGTGGTCCTCACGCTCACGCTCCGGCCCGGTCCGGAGGCCGAGCGGTGAAGTCCGGGCCGCCCGGCCCGACGACGACGTCGCCCCGGTGATCCGGGCGGCCTTCGGTGGTGCGCACGGCCAGACGTCGCCGCACTCTGGGCCGAGGTCGTGCGCGAAGGCCTGGATCTGGCCGCACTGGTCGACGAGCAGGACGACGTGATCGTGGGTCACGTCGGCCTGAGCAGGGCCTGGCTGGACGCACGCCGCGAGCTGGTCGACATCTGGTTGTTGGGTCCGCTCAGCGTGCTTCCGGCCCGGCAGCGTCGGGCATCGGCAGTGCGCTGCTCGCTGCCGCGGTGGACACCGCCCGCGCCGCGGGGGCACCGATGCTGGTGCTCGAAGGCAGTCCGGCGTACTACGGCAGCCGTGGCTTCGAGCGTGCCAGCAGGCACGATCCGCCCGGCACGGCCCGGACGCCGGACGCGGCCTGCAGGTGGTGCTGTTCGACGGACGCGAGGACTGGATGACGGTCAGATCGTCTACCGGGACGTCTGGTGGCGGCACGACGCGGCTGGCTGCGCGACCCCGGCTCTCCGACTCGAGCAGCGGTCGCCGAGCTGGTCGGTCGGCGTGACTCGAGGATGCCGGGCCGGGGGTCAGGCGTCGCTGAGGCCGTGCGCAGTGCGGCGCCGCCACGCCACCCTTTACGCTCCCCGCCGGCAGCGGCCCGAGGCCCCGGCGCACCGACTCTCGTGCTCGCAGGCTGGGTGGGGAAGGTGGAGGCCGGGCGGACTGCCGGTGGCCCCGCGCCGGGTGCTGGCGCGGGGTGTGGGGCGGGGTCGCTACTGGTCGGGTGGGTGCGATGTCCGGTCGCGGGTGACGTCGGTGGTGCCGCGGTGGTCGCGCAGGAACTGGTAGCCGTGCGGTGAGGACCACAGGTAGGAGCCGGGTTCGAGGACGGTGTAGCCCCAGCCGGAGTGGTGGGTCTTGAGCCGGTGGTGGCGACGGCACAGGTTCGCGATGTTGTCGCTCGCGGTCGGGCCGCCCTCGGCGTAGGGGATGACGTGGTCCAGGTCGCAGGCCTCGGCGGGGCGGGTGCACCACGGGAACACACAGGTCAGGTCCCGTTCGGCGGCCTGGGCGGCGAGCCGGTCGGGGACCTCGTACTGGTCGACGTGGATGTGCTCGGCCAGGTCGACCACCGGCCTCACCGTCACCTGCGCGCCGGGGCGGCCGCACCAGGTGCGGACCTGGTCGGCGTCGACGAAGCGAGCGGGTGTTCGCCACCCGGGCCAGGTGCAGCCTGCTCGTCCGGGTGCCGTGATCGCCTGCTCGGAGAGGTGGACGTGCAGCACCACCTGCCGGGCCGGAGCCGGGGCCGGGCGTCGGTCGTCGGTGGCGGTGTCGAGGTCCAGCGACGAGCTGGTGGCGGGCCATCTCGCCGAGCGCTTCGGAGCGGCGCACGTCCAGCGAGGCGGCCGAGCCGAGGTCGGCGAGCCGGGCGGCGCCGGCCGAGAGGGCGGTGTCGAGGTCCAGGGCGTCGGCGAGGTCGACCTCGGCCTCGCACCCACACGGTGCCCTCGAAGGACACCTGATGCGGTGTGCACGTGCGACGTGCCGGCCATCCGCGGCGGCCTCCCGGCGACGCCGGGCCTCGTCGGGCATGAACCGCACGATCGCCTCCTCGACCAGCCGGTCCACCCCGCTGGGCCGGATCCGGTGCGCGAACCCCGCGACCTGGTCGTCCACGAACCCCGCCGCCGCCGGGCTCGAGGGCGATGGTCGCGCGGGCGATCCGCCGGGCCCGCCACGCCGGCAGGTCCCCGGACCCGACCCGGGCCCAGGTCCTGCGGGAGCCGGTGCCGCAGCTCGAGGGCCTCACCGAGGTAGGCCTTGCCGGTCTCGGTGGGCAGCCCGACCGCGGCCGCGAACTCGGCCACACAGAACTCCGCGACCAGCGGCGCACCGGGTCCGGCGACCGGGACCGGGGTGTCGCCGAACCGGACCGCGTCACCGATCGACTCCGCCGGGTGCAGGTCCGCCCACGCGCAGGCCGCGCGGAGCAGGTCGACCTCGGCGGCGTCCGCGGCGGCACGGCGGTCCCGGGCGAACGCGAGCACCCCGGCAGCGGTGTCCGCTGCGGTGTCGAGGCTGGTGGTGGCTCCCGGGTCATGGCTCCATTCTAGTCGAACAGGTGTTCGAATCAAGAGCGGAATCCGTCGACTTTGCCCTTAGAATTAAGGCGATCCGAAGGTGGATCGGCGGGGTTTCGAGACGGTCGCTGCGCGCCCTCCTCGACACCGGAGCGCTGCCTCCTCGACCACCGCCGAGCGCCGCCACGTCGACGCTGCGTCACCGTCTCTGAGCCCCACAGGCGCGAGGCGTGGTCTCGACCCGCTCGCTGGCGCTCGCTGCTCGACCAGAAGCTCAACCACCGCCAGCCGCTGCGAGCCGACTGCAGCACCCGCGGGCCCCCCCGTCTCTGCGCTTTCCACCCCTGAACACCCGCAGTCGGAAGACCCTCACATCAACCAGCACGCACGAACCCCGCGAGCTCCTGGCCGCGCACCTCGGCAAGCAGGCCGGCCTCGTGCTCGGCCCGCACAACCTGCGCCTTCGTCAGCCGCGCCCAGGGCTCCCACGTGATCGTCAACCTCGCGCCGGCGGACTTCGGGCGCCAGGTGCCGACCACCTCGCCGTCGACCACGACCGCGCCGGGACGGCCCAGGTTGCGCCACAGGTCCTTCGCACGCGCCCGGTCGTCCACCAGTGTCGCCCGCTCACGGAGCTGGAGCCATGGGTCGAACGGTGCCAGCAGCCGCACCCGACCGGCGCGCTCCGGCCCTGAGGTGAGCGACGCGACGTCCTCCTCCAGCGCGAACCGATCGCCGGACACGCCGGGGAAGCCGTCGACGTCGACGGGCACCGCGTCGTCCGGCCAGTGCGCCCGGACGTCCTTGACCGCGGAGTCGAGGTGGGCAGCCACCTCCTGCGGCCGGGCTGGGCCGAAGTAGTGCAGGTAGCCGCGCACCTGGTCGAACCGTGGCTCCGCCTGGGTGCCCGGTGTGCGGAAGTACAACGGCCTGAGTCCCGTGATCCGTTGCAGCACCGGGGGAGACGTGCCGGGCTGGAGCTCCAGCCCGCCCTGGAGCGGAGCCATCCGGAACGGGTTCTCCCAGGCGTGGATGGCGTCGCACGGTCGGCAGTAGCGGAGGGAGTGCGGCTCGAGCCGCTCGGTCAGGGACGTCGAGAGGTCGCCCTTCACCGTGGGCTTGCGGACCAGGGCGCGCTGGGTGCGCGCGATCACCGCGAGCGCCTCCAGGACCGGGATGCCCGCCTGTCGGAGCGGTTTGGATGCGTCGAAGACCCGCCTGGCGGCGTCGTTCTCGCTCAGCGGGGCGGTCGCGACAGCCACGGCCGCGGCATCCGCACGACGATAGAGGTGCGGAGAGGACCGGACGGTCCAGGCGAGCAGCGCCTCGGCCTCGTCGTACGACGCCAGCCCGCGGTTGACCAGCGCCCACCGTGCCGCGACCGGCCCGGTGTCCTGAACCCCGACGTCGAGCATGGCCACGTCGTCGAGTCCCGACGCAGCACCGGGCTCGCGGTCGAGCTGGTGGGCACGCCAGCGGTGGGCGATCACCTGCTCACGGCCCACCTCCAGTGCCATGCCCCCACGGTAGGACGCGGGTCTGACAGGCTGGGAGCATGAGGTCCGAGACGCTGGAGGTTCGCACCGGCTCGCGCGAGGTGGTGCACGACCTGACCCGGGACTGCACCGCGTTCGTACAGGGCGAGGACGACGGGCTGCTGCACGTGTTCGTGCCGCACGCGACCGCGGGCATCGCGATCCTCGAGACCGGCGCCGGCTCCGACGACGACCTGCTCGCCGCGTTGGGCGACCTGCTGCCGGCGGACGATCGCTGGCAGCACCAGCACGGGTCGCCGGGGCACGGCCGGTCCCACGTCATGCCGGCGCTCGTTCCGCCGTCCGCGACGGTGCCGGTGCTCCACGGCAGGCTCGCGCTCGGCACCTGGCAGAGCATCTGCCTGGTCGACCTCAACGTGGACAACCCCGACCGTCAGGTGCGGCTGTCGTTCCTCCCCGGCTGACCCCGATCACTAGAACATGTGTTCGATCAAGGCTAGTCTCGGTGCCATGCCCTCGTACGTCGCCCCGCCCGGCTGGCCGGCCGCGGTCCGTCCCCCCGGTGCCCCCGACTGGGAGCGCACCGCGGGGAGCTGGCTGCTCGACATCTGCCCTCCGGAGTACCGCTCCTACCCGGCGCTCCGGCGCCACGTCGTGGTCCTGGCCCGGTTCGCGGTGCTCCACGTCGAGGCCCGCCAGGCGGCGATCAACCGCGGCCTGAGCGAGGCCCGGGGCGCGCTGCGCGACGTGGCCGACGGGGACGCGGTGGAGGCCGCGGTCGACACCTACCAGCGCGAGTCGGCGCGGCTGATCGGCGAGCGCCGGGCGGTCGGGCTGGTCGAGGAGGCGCTGCGCGGGCGACGGTTCGTGGCACGTCTGTAGCCAACCCATGTGCGGGTACCCTCGCCGCCATGTCCCCCCACCACTTCGCCAGCGTGATCCTGGTCGACAACCGCGGCTGGGTGCTGCTGCAGGAGCGTGACGAGCACCCCGACATCGACCCCGGCAAGTGGGGCTTCGTCGGCGGCGGCGTCGAGGCGGGCGAGGACTTCCGCACCGCTGCCTACCGCGAGCTGGGCGAGGAGACCGGGGTCGAGATCGACGACGGCCTCGAGCTGTACGGCACGTTCTCGGTGTTCCACGAGCACTGCGGTCAGGACGACGAGTTCCAGCTCTGGGCGATGGGCACCGACCTGGGTGACGGCGACATCGAGTGCCACGAGGGCCGGCAGATCTGCTTCGTCGACCCGGCCGAGCTCGGCTCGCTGGAGCTCACCGCGTCGGCCACGGTCGCGCTCCGAGGGTTCCTGGACTCCGACCACTACCGCCGGCTGGTGTCGTGAGCGCGTCACGGCCGCTCACGGTGGTGCCGGTCCCGGCCCACGGGGCGGAGGACGTGCTCGTCGTCGACGGACTCGTCTACACCGGCACCGAGGACGGCAGCATCTTCCGGCTGCGACCTGACGGCAGCCGGATCGACCGGGTCGGGCACACGGGCGGACGCCCGCTCGGGCTGGAGCTGCTTCCCGACGGCCGGCTGCTGGTGGCCGACGCCGACCGCGGACTGCTCGCGCTCGACCCGTACGACGGGGGCATCGAGTCCCTGGTGACCAGCGTCAACGGCCGCCGGATGCGGTTCTGCAACAACGCGGCGGTGGCCGCCAACGGCGACATCTGGTTCTCCGACTCCAGCACCGTCTACGGGATCGCGCACTGGAAGAAGGACTTCGTCGAGGACACCCGCACCGGGCGGCTGCTGGTGCGTCGCGTCACGGGGCTGGTCGAGGTCGTGCTCGAGGGACTGGCGTTCGCCAACGGTGTCGCCCTTGCCGCCGACGAGTCCTACGTGGCCGTGGCCGAGACCGGCGCCCGCACCGTCGTACGCCACTGGCTGACCGGCCCGCGCGCCGGTGAGCGCGACCTGCTCGCGGAAGACCTGCCCGGCTACCCCGACAACATCTCGCGTGGGTCCGACGGCCTGGTCTGGGTGAGCATCGCGTCGCCGACCGACCGCGTCGTGGAGCGCCTGCACCGCTCGCCGGTCGTGCTGCGCCGGCAGGTCAGCCGGATCCCGGACGCGCTCCAGCCGCAGCCGAAGCGGACCGCGCGGGTGCAGGCCTACGACGACGCCGGCCGGCTCGTGCACGACCTGCACGGCGACGGGTCGGCGTACCACATGGTCACCGGCGTCCGGGAGCACGACGGGCAGGTCTGGCTGGGCTCGCTGGCCGAGCCGGCGGTGGCCTCGATGACCGTCACCGGCGCATAGGGTGGCCATGGCCCACCACGACGGGCAGACGCGAAAGGCAGGGCATTGGGTCATCTCGAGAAGCTGACCGGTCCGGCGGACCTGCGCGCCCTCGACGACCACGAGCTCGACGAGCTGGCGACCGAGATCCGCGACTTCCTGGTCACCCGGGTCTCGCGCACCGGAGGCCACCTCGGGCCCAACCTGGGCGTCGTGGAGCTGAGCATCGCGCTGCACCGGGTCTTCGACTCGCCGCGCGAGCCGATCCTCTTCGACACCGGGCACCAGTCCTACGTGCACAAGATCCTCACCGGCCGCGCCGCGGCGTTCGACCGGCTGCGCCAGGAGGGCGGCCTGTCCGGCTACCCGAGCCGCCAGGAGTCCGAGCACGACCTGGTCGAGAACCAGCACGCCTCGACCTCCCTGTCCTACGCCGACGGCCTGGCCAAGGCGTTCGCGATCCGGGGCGAGGACCGCGCCGTGGTCGCGGTGATCGGCGACGGCGCGCTCACCGGCGGCATGGCCTGGGAGGCGCTCAACAACATCGCTGCCGGCAAGGACCGGCGCCTCGTGATCGTGGTCAACGACAACGGCCGCTCCTACACCCCGACCGTCGGCGGCCTCGCCGAGCACCTCACCGCGCTGCGCACCAACCCCCGCTACGAGCAGGTGCTCGACGCGGTGAAGCACCGCCTCAACGGCGTCCGCGGCGTCGGCCCGGCCGTGTACGACGCCCTGCACGCGATGAAGAAGGGCATGAAGGACGCGCTCGCCCCGCAGGGGCTCTTCGAGGACCTCGGCCTCAAGTACGTCGGCCCGATCGACGGCCACGACCGTCCGGCGGTCGAGCAGGCGCTCCGCCAGGCCAAGCGGTTCGGCGGCCCCGTGATCGTCCACGTGATCACCCACAAGGGCTTCGGCTACGGCCACGCGGAGGCGCACGAGGAGGACCAGATGCACTCCCTCGGCGCCTTCGACGTCGCGACCGGTCAGCAGAAGCCCAAGGGCCGGCAGTGGACCGACGTCTTCGCCGACGAGATGGTCGCCCTCGGCTCCGAGCGCGACGACATCGTCGGCATCACCGCGGCGATGCTCTACCCGGTCGGCCTCGACCGGTTCGCCGCGGCCCACCCCGACCGCACCTTCGACGTCGGCATCGCCGAGCAGCACGCCACGACGTCAGCCGCCGGCCTGGCGATGGGCGGCCTGCACCCGGTGGTCGCGGTCTACGCGACCTTCCTCAACCGCGCCTTCGACCAGGTCCTGATGGACGTCGCCATGCACCAGCTCGGCGTCACGTTCGTGCTCGACCGCTCCGGCGTCACCGGCGACGACGGTGCCAGCCACAACGGCATGTGGGACATGTCGTTCCTCCAGGTGGTGCCGGGCCTCCGGCTCGCGGCGCCGCGTGACGCGACGCGGCTGCGCGAGCTGCTCCGCGAAGCGGTCGCGGTCGACGACGCCCCGACCGTGGTCCGGTTCCCCAAGGGCCCGCCCACCGACGACATCCCGACGCTCGACCGGGTCGGCGACCTCGACGTCCTCGTGCGCGCGGGAGCCCGCGACGTGCTGATCGTCGGCATCGGCTCGATGGCCGAGACCGCGGTCGACGTGGCCGCCCGGCTCGGCCACCAGGGGATCGGCGTCACGGTGGTCGACCCGCGCTGGGTCAAGCCGTACGACGAGGCGATCGTGGGCCTGGCGCGCGACCACCGGCTGGTGGTCTCCATCGAGGACAACGGCATCGTCGCCGGCTGCGGCACCAGCCTGCTGCAGCTGCTCAACGAGCACCGGGTGACGACGCCGGTGCGGCTGCACGGCATCCCGCAGCAGTTCCTCGACCACGCCAAGCGCGCCAGCATCCTGGAGCGGATCGGGCTGACCGCGCAGACCATCGCGCGCCGCACGGTCGAGGACATCAGCGAGCTCGACGCCGCGACGGCACCACACCCCGCGACCGACCAGGTCTGAGCCGTGCGCGGCCCGGGCCCGCACCACTCCCGAGGTCTGGATGGCCTGCGACTTCCTCGCGTCGTCCAGGGGTGACCCCCTCAGGGGTTGACCCGAAAGGGTGAGAACCCTTGCCGTCACCGTCACGTGTGTGCGTTTACTGGCGATGGGCCACAACTCCCGGGCCCACCCGGTCCGCCGGGGTGCGTCTCGGAAAGGGCTGCCATGGCAATCGGTGTTGCAGGCTGGTGGGCGACCAAGGACGTCACCGACATCGTCGGGTCGACCGAGGAGGAGGGCCACTCCCTCATACGAAGCGTCGGCCCGCTCGGGCTGACCGCGCTGGGCATCGGCGCGATCATCGGCACCGGCATCTTCGTGGTGATCGGCGAGGGCGCCGCCAAGGCCGGTCCCGCCGTCGTCGTGTCGTTCGTCCTCGCCGCGGTCACATGCCTGTTCTCGGCGCTGTCGTACGCCGAGCTCGCCTCCTCGGTGCCGGTCTCCGGCTCGGCGTACACCTACGCCTACGCGACCCTCGGTGAGCTCGTCGCCTTCGTCATCGGCTGGGACCTGATCCTCGAGTACGGCGTGTCCGTGGCCGCCGTCGCCGTCGGCTGGGGCGCCAACTTCAACGCGTTCCTCGACGCGGCGTTCGGCTACGAGCTGCCCAAGCAGATCGCGCTGGCCCCCGAGGACGGCGGCGTCTTCAACCTGCCCGCCGTGATCATCGTGCTCGCGATCACGCTCCTGCTCGTCCGCGGCACCCGCGAGAGCGCGACCGTCAACCTGGTGATGGTCGGCGTCAAGCTGCTGATCCTGATCTTCTTCATCATCGCGGCGTTCACGTCGTTCAACTCCGGCAACATCCACCCGTTCAACCCCAACGGGCTCAACGACGGGATCGTGCCGGCAGCCGGCCTGATCTTCTTCGCCTACATCGGCTTCGACGCGGTCTCGACCGCGAGCGAGGAGTCCAAGAACCCGGGACGCGACCTGCCGATCGCGATCGTGGGCTCGCTGGTGATCTCCACCGTGTTCTACATCCTGGTCGCGATCGGCGCGATCGGCCTGTTGCCCGCCAAGCAGCTCGGCGAGAGCGACGCCCCACTCGCCACTGCGCTGCAGGACGGCGCCGGCCTCGACTGGGCGGCCGCCGTGCTCGCCTTCGGCGCTCTGGTCGCGATCACCTCCGTGATCCTGGTGATCCTCTACGGCCAGACCCGCATCATCTTCGCGATGTGCCGCGACGGCCTGATGCCGAAGGGCTTCGCCGACGTCAGCCCGCGGTTCGGCACCCCCGCCAAGCTGACCCTCACCCTGGGTGGACTGATCGCGGTGCTGTCCGCGTTCGTGCCGCTCAGCTCGATCGTGGAGCTGGTCAACATCGGCACCCTGTTCGCGTTCATCCTGGTCAACATCGGCGTGATCCTGCTCCGCCGCACCAAGCCCGACATGGAGCGGCCCTTCCGGGTGCCGTTCTCGCCGGTCTTCCCGCTGATCGGCGTGGCCTTCTGCGTCTACCTCGCCCAGGACCTGCCGGGCGTGACCTGGATCCGGTTCGTGGTCTGGATGGCGGTCGGACTGGTCGTCTACGCGGTTCTACGGCTACCGCAACTCACGCCTCCGCGAACGCGAGACCTCGCCCGGCAGGGCGAGGTGAGATGGCCGGCGACCGCCTGATCGTCGGGTACGACGGCGGGCCGACGGGTGCGGACGCGCTCGCTTTCGGCCGCCGCTGGGGGTCCGCCGCGGGCACCACGCCGGTCGTCGTCACCGTCCATCCCGGCCAGACGCCGCTCGGCCCGGGACGCACCGACGCCGAGTGGAACGCCTACCAGCGCGAGGAGGCCGAGGCGCTCCTTGCCGAGGCCCGCGGGCTGCTCGGCGACGGCGCGGAGTACCGGTCGGTCGACGCCAGCTCGCCCGCCCACGGGCTCAGCGACCTGGTCGAGGCCGGTGACTGCGTGCTGGTGCTGGGCGCCCGTCGTGCCCGCGGCCTGCGGCGTACCTACCCCGGCTCCACGGCCCAACGGCTCCTGCACGGGTCGGCGAGCCCGGTCACGATCGTTCCCAGCGACTACGCCGAGCGGGAGGACACCGGCCTCCGCCGGGTCACGGTGGCGTACCTCGACACCCCCGACGGACAGGCCGCGCTGTCGGCGGGTGCCCGGTTCGCCCGGCAGCTCGGTGCCGACCTCGAGGTGCTGACCGTGGTGCCGGACACCCGCCGCCACGCAGGCGAACCGTCGCGCTTCGGCACCGAGCAGCGGGCCGACTACCAGCAGGCGCTGGACCGCGCGGTGACCGCCGTCGACGGCGTCCGCGCGACGGGTCGCCTGGTCGACGGGCCCGGTCGTCGACACCCTCGTCGACATCGATGCCGATCAGACCGACCTGCTGGTCTGCGGCTCCCGCGACTACGGTCCGGTCGCCCGGGTGCTGCTCGGCGGCGTGTCCGGCCGGGTCGTGCGCCATTCGCGCGTGCCCGTCACCGTGGTGCCACGCGCGCGCTGACCATCCGAGGTGCCTGAGCGCCTCACGCCGGCTGAGCCCGTTGAGCCGTCCCCGAGAGGCTGGCCACGTTGCGACACTAGGCTTGGCGAGGACAGGGAAGGAGCCCGATGACGCAGGCACGCTTCGTGCACATCGTGGACGACGTACCGGAGCTCGACGAACAGGACGAGGGACCGGTGATGCTGGTCGCCCTCGACGGCTTCCTCGACGCCGGCAACGCCTCCGCGCTCGCCGTCGAGCACCTGGTCGGACGGCTCGAGCCGACCGACCGTGGGCCGGGTCGTGGCGAGCTTCGAGGTGGACGAGTTCTACGACTACCGCGCGCGCCGGCCGCCGCTGACCTTCCAGGAGAACCACTACGCCGACTACGAGGCGCCCCGGCTGGTGGTGCGGCTGCTGGAGCGACCAGGAGGGCACGCCGTACCTGCTGCTGGCCGGACCCGAGCCCGACATCCGCTGGGAGGCCTTTGCCCAGGCTGTCCGTCGCGTCGTGGAGCACTTCGACGTGCGGCTCGTGGTCTCGCTCGGCTCGGTGCCGATGGCCGTCCCGCACACGCGACCGGTCCAGCTCACGAACCACGCGACGTCCGACCACCTGCTGACGCAGGAGAACGTGTGGCGCGGCGAGCTCCGGGTGCCCGTCGAGCGCCCAGGCACTGCTCGAGCTGCGGCTGGGGGAGTGGGGCGTCGACGCACTGGGCTGGGTGGCGCACATCCCGCACTACGTGGCGCAGTTCGGCTACCCGCTCGCGTCCGTGGCGCTGCTCGACGCGATCGGCTCGACCACCGGGCTCTCGTGGGACGTCGAGGCGCTGCGGGAGGCCGGCGCGAAGCAGACCGTCGAGATCGAGAGCCAGCTCTCGGAGTCCGGCGAGGTGCGCGACGTCGTACGCGGACTGGAGCAGCAGTACGACGCCTTCCACCGCGCCGCAGAGAGCGAGTCCAACCTGCTCGCCGAGGGCGAGCCGATGCCGACCGGCGACGAGATCGGCGCCCAGTTCGAGCAGTTCCTCGCCGGGCTCGACGACAAGCCCGACGGCGGGGAGCAGTAGTGCCGGCCTCGGTCGAGGAGCTGGTCGAGCTCCTCGACCTCGAGGCGATCGAGGACAACCTGTTCCGCGGCACGCCAGCCCGACACCTCGCTGCAGCGGGTCTTCGGCGGTCAGGTCGCGGCGCAGGCGCTGGTGGCGGCGGCCCGCACCGTGCCCGACGAGTACGCCGTGCACTCGCTGCACTCCTACTTCCTGCGCCCCGGCGACGCGAAGGTCCCGATCGTGTACGACGTCGACCCGCTCCGCGACGGCCGGTCGTTCGTCACCCGGCGCGTCGTCGCGCGCCAGCACGGTCGGCCGATCTACTTCCAGACCGCCAGCTACCAGAAGCACGAGGAGGGGTTCGAGCACCAGGACGCGATGCCCGACGTGCCGCCGCCCGAGGAGTGCCCGAGCCTGGGCGAGCTCTTCGGCCGGCAGTCACAGATGCACTCCGACCGGTGGGAGCGCGAGTGGGCGGCGCTCGACGTGCGCTAGGCCGGCGACTCGCGGCCCGACGGCGAGCTCGACGCCAGCGTCCACCCGGCGCAGGTCACGGCTCTGGATCCGGGTCAACGGCGACCTGCCCGACGACCGGCATCCTGCACGGGGCGGCGTTCACCTACGCCAGCGACATGACCCTGCTCGGCGCCAGCCTGGTGCCGCACGGCGTGCACGTGGCGTCGCCGGAGGTGCAGTCGGCCTCGCTCGACCACACGATCTGGTTCCACCGGCCGTTCCGCGCCGACGAGTGGTGGCTCTACGACCAGCTCTCGCCCTCGGCCTCGGGTGGGCGCGGCCTGGCGTTCGGCCGGGTGTTCACGCAGGACGGGCGCCTGGTCGCCACCGTCGCCCAGGAGGGCCTGATCCGGCCGGCGCGCTCACCGGAGTCTGGCTAGCGCACCCCGTCACGCATCGGTCGGTCGTGCTCACGGGGCCTCAGCGAACTACCAGCTGATGTAGTTCCTTCCGACCCTCCTCCGCGGGCCCGAAAACGAGGGTACGGTCGTGTGCTGTTGTGACTCGTGGGACTAGTGAGGTTTCGTTGTGAGCCGTTTCCGGACCCGTGCCCTGACCGCCGGACCAGCCCTCCTGCTGGCCGTCGGCCTCGCCGTGGGGACGCCGGCGACGGCGATCTCGGCCCCGGCCGCCGGCGTCGACCCGGCCACCGGGCCGGACTACGAGATGCCCTTCCTGTGCGGGGAGGCGTGGACCGGCACCTCGCGCTCCTACCACTCGCCGAGCTACTACTCGATCGACTGGAACCGCCCCGACGACTACGGCCACCCGCTGCTCGCCGCGGCCCCCGGCGTGGTCACCCGGGTCGTGCCGGACGGCAGCACCGGCTACGGCCGCTACGCGATCATCGACCACGGCGCGGGCCGCTCGACGCTGTACGCCCACATGAAGGAGACCTGGCTGGTCGAGGGCATGACCATCGACCAGGGCCAGCCGGTCGGGTTCCTCGGCGACACCGGCAACGTCACGGGTCCGCACCTGCACTTCGAGGAGCGGCTCAACGGCACCGACGTCCCGGCGTACTTCCACCGCACCACGTTCAAGATGAACACCACCCAGACCTCGACCAGCTGCCCGGACACGCCCGGTCTCCGGCGACTGGAACGGCGACGGCAAGACCGACCTCGGCGTCTTCCACCGCACGGCCACCGGCTCGTCGTTCCAGAAGCTGGTGGGCACCACGACCACGACGGTGGCGTTCGGCACCGGGTGGGACCGGGTGTTCACCGGGGACTGGAACGGCGACGGCACGGCCGAGGTCGGGGTGCGACCGCCCGGCTCCACGGTGTTCGTCCAGCGGCGGACGAACGGCGCGCTGACCAAGACGTCGTACGGCAGCAACGTCGCGCTTCCGCTGGCCGGCGACTGGGACGGCGACGGCACCGCCCAGCTCGGGGTCTGGCGCCCGGACCTGCACCGGTTCGCGCTGCGCGGCGCCGACGGCGTCGACGACCTACGCATCTTCGGCAGCGACGGTGACCTGCCGCGTGGCCGGCGACTGGAACGGCGACGGCAAGGACGACCTCGGCGTCTACCGCCCCTCCACGACGAGCTTCCTGATGCGCAAGGTCGCCGACCAACGGCACCGTCTCGACCACGACGCGTCGCGCTCGGCGCGGCCGGGGACCTGCCGGTCATCGGCGACTGGAACGGCGACCGGATCGACGACCTCGGTGTGTGGTCGCCGACGAAGGCCGTGTTCACGCTGCGCTACGTCGCCAAGGGCACGACCCTGGTGGCCACGAAGACGGTCGCGTACGGCGCCAAGCGGGGTTGAGCACCTCAGGCCGGCGTGGCGCGTCCCACGAGGTGGGGTGCGCCGTCCTTCGGCCTGGTGAGGGAGAAGGCGACGCCGTCGTCGTCGATGCGTGACCCGAGGGCCACGGTGCCGGGCAGGAACACGGGCTTCTTGAACTCCACGCGCACGGTCACCGCGTCGGGCAGCCGGTTGTCGAGCGCGGCGACGCAGCGGGCCTTGGTCCACATGCCGTGGGCGATCTGCCGCGGGAACCCGAAGGCCTTGGCGGTCAGCGGGTAGAGGTGGATCGGGTTGTGGTCGCCGGAGACGGCGGCGTAGCGACGACCGAGGTCGCCGGGCAGCCGCCAGACCACCGGTCCGGCCGGCACCAGGTCCAGCGGTGCGTGCTCGGGCCTGGACGTCCTTGTCGCCCCGCCGACCCGCAGGTACTCCGACGTCGACTCCCACACGGTCTCGCCACCGCTGGTCACGGTGGTGACCAGGTCGAACACCTTGCCCTTGGGGTGCGGGCGCAGGTTGCGGGCGGTCGCCGAGACGTCGAGACGCTCGGTCGGCGCGATCAGCCGGTGCTGGGTGATCGTGTTCGCCAGGTGCACGGTGCCGATCGCCGGGAACGGGAACGAGCCGTCGGTCATGATCCCCATGTGCAGCGGGAACGCGAGCATGTGCGGGTAGGTGAGCGGCAGGTGCTGGCGTGCGGGGAAGCCGCAGACCTCGGCGTACGCCGCGACGTGGCCGGGGTCGATCGCCAGGTCCGGTCGCGTGAGCGTCAGGTCCGGCAGGTCGCCGCCCTTCTTGGCGACGCCGGGGATCAGGTTCACGCCCGGGCAGCACCGGCAGCGCCGCCTTGAGCATCGTCGACAGGCCGGCGCCACCGTCACCTCGCGGGTCGTCACGGTTTCGGGGTCCCCGCGGAGGCGTGAGCGCAGCGAGCGGCTTCGTGGGGTGTCATCAGGCGCCCAGCATCATCTGGCCGCAGACCCGGACCACGTTGCCGTTGACGGCGGTGGAGCCGGGGGAGGCGTACCAGGCGATCGTCTCGGCGACGTCGACCGGCAGGCCGCCCTGGCTCATCGCGTTGAGCCGCCGGCCGACCTCGCGGGTGGCGAACGGGCACGGCGGCGGTCATCTTGGTCTCGATGAAGCCGGGTGCCACGGCGTTGATCGTGACGCCGTTCGTCGAGCTCGCCGGCGAGGCTGTCGACCAGGCCGATCACGCCGGCCTTGGAGGCGGCGTAGTTCGTCTGGCCGACGTTGCCGGCGATGCCGGCGATCGAGGCCACGCCGATGATCCGGCCGTTGTCGTTGACCAGGCCCTGGTCGAGGAGCTCGCGGGTGATCCGCTCGGGGGCGGTCAGGTTGACCGCGATCACCGAGCCCCAGCGGTCCTCGTCCATGTTGGCGAGCTTCTTGTCGCGGGTGATGCCGGCGTTGTGCACGACGACGTCGACGCCGCCGAACTTCTCCTTCACGTACTGGGCGATCCGCTGCGGCGCGTCCTTGTTGGTGATGTCGAGGGTCAGGTTGTCGCCGCCGAGCTCCCGCGTGACCTCGAGCAGCTCGCTCGCCGCCTGGGGCACGTCGATGCCGAGGATCGTCGCGCCGTCGCGGTGGAGCACCCGCGCGATCTGCTCGCCGATGCCGCGGGAGGCGCCGGTGACGAGCGCGACCTTGCCGGTCAGCGGCTTGTCGATGCTGGGCACGGGCGCGGCCTCGGTCGTGCCGGTCGCGCCGATCCGCACCACCTGGCCGGAGACGTAGGCGCGACTTGGGGGACAGGAAGAAGGCGAGCGTCGAGTCGACCGCTCGCTCGGCGCCCTCGGCGACGTACACGAGCTGGACGGTGCTGCCGCGGCCGATCTCCTTGCCGAGCGAGCGGGTGAAGCCCTCCAGGGCGCGCTGGGCGACCCGCTCGGGGCCGGACAGCTGCTCCGGAACGGCGCCGAGCACCACGACCCGGGCTGCAGGGCAGCAGGCTGCGCATCAGCGGCGTGAAGAACTGCTGCAGGGCGACCAGCCCGGCGGAGTCGCGTGATGCCGGTGGCGTCGAAGACCAGGCCCTTGTACTTCTCGCCCTCGACAGCGGTGCGTGGTGCTCGCGATGCCGAGGGCGTCCAGCGAGGCGGTCACCGGGTCGGCCAGGCGACCCGTGCCGCCGGTCACCACGGTGCCGTCGACGAGGGGGGCGCCCTCGTGCCACCGCTCGAGCGCCACCGGGTCGGGCAGGCCGAGGTTCCTCACCAGCAGCTTGCCCAGCGGGCTGGACGTGAAGGAGGCTAGCGGTCGGTCATGCTCGTCGAACGTAACGAGTGGTGTAACTCAGTGTCCATTCTTCGTGACGTGCCCCTCACAACGTTTCCTTGCCGGGGTCTGCCGGACAGGATGGAGCCATGAAGACCTCTCCCCGACGCGTCGCCGTCCTCGGCGGCAACCGGATCCCCTTCGCCCGCTCCAACACCGCCTACGCGACCGCGTCCAACCAGGAGATGCTGACCGCCGCGCATCGACGGGCTGGTCGCCCGCTTCGGGCTCGAGGGCGAGCGCCTCGGCGAGGTCGTCGCCGGTGCCGTGCTCAAGCACAGCCGCGACTTCAACCTCACCCGCGAGTCCGTGCTCGGCTCCAGGCTCGCGCCGGAGACGCCCGCCGACCGACCTCCAGCAGGCCTGCGGCACCGGCCTCCAGGCGGCGATCCACGTCGCCAACAAGATCGCGCTCGGCCAGATCGAGGTCGGCGTCGCCGGTGGCTCCGACACCACCTCGGACGCCCCGATCGCGGTCGGCGAGAAGCTGCGCAAGATCCTGCTCGAGGTCAACCGCGCGAAGACCCTGCAGGGCCGGCTGGCCGCGCTCGACCAAGGTCCGCCCGCAGTACCTGGTCCCGTCGATCCCGCAGAACGGCGAGCCCCGCACCGGGCTGTCGATGGGCGAGCACGCCGCCCTGACCGCGCTCGAGTGGCAGATCACGCGCGAGGCGCAGGACGAGCTCGCCGTCGCGTCGCACCACCACCTGGCGGCGTCGTACGACCGTGGCTTCCAGGACGACCTGGTCACGCCGTTCAACGGCCTCGACCGCGACCAGAACCTGCGCGCCGACTCCTCGCTGGAGAAGCTCGCCAAGCTCAAGCCGGTCTTCGGCAAGGGCGAGGCGGCCACCATGACCGCCGCGAACTCCACGCCGCTCACCGACGGCGCCTCCACGGTGCTGCTGGCGTCGGAGGAGTGGGCCGACGGAGCACGGGCACGCAGGTGCTGGCGTACTTCGTCGACTGCGAGACCGCTGCCGTCGACTTCGTGCACGGGGGCGAGGGCCTGCTGATGGCGCCGGCGTACGCCGTGCCGCGGATGCTCGAGCGCGACGGGCTGACCCTGCAGGACTTCGACTTCTACGAGATCCACGAGGCGTTCGCCTCGCAGGTGCTCTCCACGCTCAAGGCGTGGGAGGACCCGGTGTTCTGCAAGGAGCGCCTCGGCCTCGACGCGCCGCTCGGCTCGATCGACCGCGCGAAGCTCAACGTCAACGGCTCGTCGCTGGCGGCCGGCCACCCGTTCGCCGCGACCGGCGGCCGGATCGTGGCCAACCTCGCCAAGCTGCTCGCCGAGAAGGGCTCGGGCCGCGGCCTGATCTCGATCTGCGCCGCCGGCGGCCAGGGCGTCACCGCGATCCTCGAGCGCTGACCGCTCCGCTCGAGCGCGTCGACTCGTCGGTTGGCCGTGCGTCGCGCCGACGAAGTCAGTCGCGGTTGGCGAGGGCGAGCGCGTTGGCGACGAGGTAGTCCTTCACCTGGTCGGGGGAGACCGGCGCGACGCCGGGTACGCCGGGTGCCGCCTCCTTGACCAGCATCCCGACCCGGGCGAGCTGGAGGGCGCCGAGGCCGCTGGCGTACAGTGTGTTGGCCAGCAGGTGCGACGTCGGCGATCTTGAAGTCGCCGCTGGCGACGCCGGCCTCGAGCGCGTCGGTGAGCTGGCGCAGGCACGAGGAGATGCCGCGGCCGAGCCGGAACAGCGCGCTCTCGGAGATCTCCTCGAGCAGCTCCGGGCCGGGGCGCCGCATCAGGGTCTGGGCGCAGTCGACGAACGCCGGGTGCTCCAGGCCGAAGTCGACGAACGCCTCGGTCAGTGCCTTGACCCGCTTCCTCGGGCCGAGCCGGGTGCTCACGGCGCGCGAGCCGCGCCTCGCAGGTCGTCGAGGTAGCCGACCAGGGTGAGCGCGAACAGCTCCTCCTTGCCGGAGAAGTGCCGGTAGATGATCGCCCGGTTGACCCCGACCGCGCGGGCGATGTCCTCGATCTGGGCGTCGCGCACCCCGCGTCTCGTCGAACAGCGCCCGCGTCGCGTCGAGGATCTCGCGCTCACGTGCCCTGCGGCGTAGCAGAGCCGCACCGCGGCGTCCGTTGGAGCTGGTGGTCATGCTGGCAGGGTAACGCTGGAGGTAACCCGTAGTTGCACACCTGTGATCGTGCGCGTTCATCGCACGCCGTGCTCGCACGCCGTGCTCAGCGCCCACGCCGGGCAGCGGCTCACGTGACCAGCGACGCTCGGACCGGTGTCGATCGTGTCCGCCTCGTCGGCGCGCTTGTCGTCGCGGTAGCGCAGCACGCGGGCGAAGCGGAGCGCGAGGCCGCCGGCGTAGCGCGTCGAGCGTTGCAGGCCGTCGAAGGCGATCTCGACCACCTGCTCGGGGCGGACGTGGACCACGTGGCCCTCGCGGGAGGTCTCCAGCTCGAGGAAACGCTCGGTCTGCCAGGCGAGCATCTCGTCGGTCATGCCCTTGAAGGTCTTGCCGAGCATCACGAAGGCTGCCCGTCGTGGCGCCGTCCGGGTCGCGCGCGCCCATGTGGATGTTCGAGAGCGTGCCCTGCCGGCGGCCGCTGCCCCACTCGACCGCCAGCACCACCAGGTCGAGGGTGTGGCGCGGCTTGACCTTCACCCAGCCGGAGCCGCGGCGGCCGGCCTCCCAGGCGCCGTCGACCGACTTGACCACGACACCCTCGTGGCCGTCGTCGAGGACGCGGGACTGGAACTCGGACGCCTGCTCGGCCGTGCCCGCGATGCTCCTCGGCACTCGGTGGCGCTCGGGCACCAGGTCGGCCAGCACCTCCAGCCGCTCGGTCGCCGGGGCGTCGAGGAGGTCGCGGCCGTCGAGGTGCAGCACGTCGAAGAAGTACGGCGTCAGCACCAGCTCCGACTCGGATCGCGTCATCGACCGGGACGCGGTCTCCTGGAAGGCCCGCGGCCGACCCGCCTCGTCGACCAGGAGCGCCTCGCCGTCGAGCACGAGCGACGTCCGCCGGCAGCGACCGCACGAGGTCGACCAGCTCGGGGAACCGCGTCGTCAGCTCGTCGAGGCTGCGCGACCACACCGTGACCTGGTCGCCGATGCGGTGCACCTGGATCCGGATGCCGTCGAGCTTGCCGTCGACGATGCACGGCAGCCCGGTGATCTCGAGCGCTGCGGCGAGGTCGGGAGCGCTGCCGGCCAGCATCGGCTGCACCGGGCGGCCGACCTCGAGGCCGATCGCGGCCAGCGCGTCGGCGCCGCCGTCGGCCGCGGCCCGGGCGGCGTACGGCGCGGAGCCGGCCAGCATCACCGCGCGGCGTACGACCGGCGACGGGACCTCGAACGCGGTCGCGATCCCTTCGACCAGCACGCCTTCGAGGGCACCGGTGCGTACCTCGCCGGTGACCAGTCCGCGCAGCAGCGCCTGCTCGTCGGCCGTCGCGGCGCCGAACAGCGCGTCGAGCAGTCGCCGGCGCTCGGCCTGCGAACCCGCCCCGGCGACCCCCGCCAGCGTCTCGAAGGCCGCGTCGACCTCCAGGACCGTCAGCGACGGCCCGGCAGCCGGAGCGGGCAGGTCGGTCAGCGACCGCCAGCCGACACCGGTGCGGCGCTGGGTCAGCGAGCCGGACAGGTACGTGGCGACCACGAACACCTCGTCGTCAGCCGCCAGCCGCAGGCTCGCGGCGACGGCCGCGATCTTGGCCTTGCGCGATCGGGTCGCCCGGACGGTGTCGAACGTGGTCACGAGGTCGATGAGCTGCACGGGACCATTCAACCCGGAGGTGCCGACCGCTCGGGAGCTGCTCCACGTCGACACGTCGACGTGCACGTGGTCGCGGTGCTCGAGGATCGCGGCGACCGCGCGCGAACGGCCCCGTGTGTCCGGGGCGTAGTCGCGCCATCCCTGGAACGAGCGGCGCGCGGTCCAGATCCGGCCGTCGAAGATCACGGTCGCGACCCCGAGCCGCCCGGCGTTCGCGACGAGGTACTGCGCGACCGCCCAGCCGTGCCGCCGGTTCGGCACGGTCACCGGACGCACGAAGACGTCGACCGCGCGCCCCTCGTAGTGGGCCGAACCCGGGCTGTGGCCGGACGAGACCCCACCGGGCGCGAAGCCGCCCACCTGCTGCCTCCCGAAGACACGGTCCAGCTCCCGGCGTACGTCGCGCGCCCGCGGCACCAGCCCGCTCGGCGTCAGTCGTGTCGAGCCGGCCGCCGCGTCGGTGGCCTGCGTGCACGTCAGGGCGGCGGGCGCTCGTCCGGCCAGCGCGGAGGCGACCAGACGCCGATCTGTGGCAGACAGCTCGGCGTCGAGAGCCGCGGCCGCCGACGCGGGCGTCCCGCCCCGGCGTACGACGCGCGCCGTCGTGCGCGCCGCCGAGGCCGCCTGTGCGCTGCTGAGCCCCACCTCACGCTCGCCCACGGTCACCGTGCAGTCCGGAGCACCGGGGAGCAGGCCGCGCGCGTCGGTGTCGAGCACCAGGAAGCCCGCGGCGCCGAGCAGCAGGACCAGCCCGGCGCCGACCACCACCGCCGTCCGCCCGCGCATGCCACCAGTCTCCGGACCGCGCCAAGTCGGGGCTGCCACCTAGGGTGGCGCCATGAGCACGCCACGGGTCCGGGTCTGGCGCCCCGGCTGGCCGTGCCCCGTCGCCCAGACGCTGCGCATCGTGCGCCGCGGCGGCGCCGACCCGACCTACCGCACCACCGCCGACGGCGCGATCTGGCGCGGCATCGGCACCCCGGAGGGGCCGGCGACCCTGCGCCTCGCTGTCCCGGCCGGACACCGGCGACGTCCTCGGCCATGCCTGGGGGAGCGGCGCGACGTGGGCCCTGGAGCAGATGCCGGCGATGCTCGGCGCCGACGACGACCCGTCGGGATTCGAGCCCCGCCACCCGGTGCTCGAGCAGGCCTGGCGGCGGCACTCGCACTGGCGCCTCACCCGCACCGGCCGCGTGATGGAGGCGCTGACGCCGGCGATCATCGAGCAGAAGGTGACCGGGCAGGAGGCGCTGGCCGGCTTCCGCACCCTCGTCTTCCGGTACGGCGAGCGGGCGCCGGAGTCCGGCCACCAGGTCAAGCTCTGGGTGCAGCCGTCGGCCGAGACGATCCGGATGGTGCCGTCGTGGGCGTGGCTGCAGATGCACATCGACCCGGCGCGGTCACGCGCGCTGGTGTCGGCCGCGCGCTACGCCGGCAACCTCGAGCGCACCATGGAGATGGGAGCCGACGGCAGCGCCGAGGCCGACCGCCGGATGCGCGCCCTCCCCGGGATCGGGGTCTGGACGTCGGCTGAGGTGCGCTTCCGCGCGTTCGGCGACGCCGACGCCGTGAGCTTCGGCGACTACCACGTCGGCAAGAACATCTTCTACGCGTTGACCGGCGAGGTCGTCGACGACGACGAGCGGCTGGCGGAGCTGCTCGAGCCGTGGCGCCCGCACCGCTACCGGGTGCAGCGGCTGCTCGAGCTGGCGCGGATCGCCCGGCCGCGCCACGGCCCCCGGATGGCCCCGCGCACGCACCTGCCGGGCCGCTAGAGCGTGGCCTTGAGCTCGGCGAACATCGCGTCGAGCGCGCCCACCGCGACCGAGAGGTGCCCCTCGCCCTGGAGCAGGTGCGCCCTGACGCCGGGCACCTGCGTGGCCAACCACTGGCCGTGCGCGTAGGGCACCATCAGGTCCTCGCTGCCCTGCCAGATCGCCACCGGCACCGTGATCGAGGCGAGGTCGAAGCCCCACGGTCCCGTGAAGGCAAGGTCGTCGTCCACCCAGCCGTCGACCCCGTTGCGCAGGCCCTCCTTGAAGTTCGCCGCCAGGTCCTCACCGAACTCGTCGGTCAGGTGGTCGCGGTCCACCTGGGGGAGCAACGTCGCCATTCCCTCGATCATGCCCGCCGCGTCGGTGTCGGCGAGCTGCTCGGCGTCCGCCTCGAGCGACGGCCGGAGGGTCTCCTCGCCCGCGAGCGAGGCGTTGAACTCGACCACGTTCTGCTCGCCCATGCCGGCCATGAAGTCGATGCCCTCGGGCGCCGTACGGCGCGATGCCGGCGATGCTCGACCACGCCGGCGGTCCGCTCCGGCAGCAGCGCTCCCATCGCGAGCGCGTGCGGACCACCGCCGGACCACCCGACGGTGACGCAGCGCTCGGCACCCAGCGCGTCGAGCAGCGCCTCCATGTCCGCAGCCACGTCGGCCACGGACCGTCCGGCCTTGCGGCTCGACCCGCCGTACCCGGCCCGGGAGTAGGTCACCAGCCGCAGCCCGGCGTTCTCGGCCGCGCGCTGCATCGCCCGCACCGGTCGTCCCGACCCGGGAGTGCCGTGGTGGAACAGCAGCACGGGCCCGTCCCCGCCTGCGTCGACGATGTCGAGGGAGCGTCCGTCGGGCAACGTGATCGAGGTCATGCCGGGATACTGGCACGACGGCCGGCGCGAGGCGGGCTGGAGGCTCGTTCGCCGGTAGGTTGGTGGTCCGTCCCCGACTGTGTGGAGACCGATGCCCGACCCCGCGCCCCGGCCGCGACAGCGCCACCTGCTGGACCTCGACAACCCGCGCCCCCAGCGGTCGGCCGCCGAGCGAGAGAAGTCCCTGAGCCGGGTGCAGCGCTGGGTGATGTCGGTGCTCGCGGTCACCACGATCCTGCACCTCGCCGCGGGCGTCGCGATCGCCGCGATCTTCATGCCCGAGGACCGGATGGACGCCCGGATCGGGCTCAACGTGATCGCCGCCGGCATCGGGGTCGTCGCCGTGGCGACCGGTCTGCTGATCCACCAGAAGTCCCCGTTCACCCCGTGGCTGCTGCTCGGGCTGGTGCCCGGGCTCGTGGGCGCCTGGTTCACGTTCCACTGACCTGCCCCCGGGCGGCCTCTGGACGCTCGCCTCCGGGTCGGTGAGGATCACTCCACGACGTCAAGGAGGCTCCGCGATGCGCAGCACCATGCAGGACTACCAGCTCACGATCGGTTCCATCCGCCAGCACGGCACGACCGTGCACCGTGACTCCGAGGTCGTGACCGCGACCCCCGACGGGTCGCGCATCCACGTCGTACGCCGAGCTCGCCGGGCAGGTCGCACGCCTGGCGAACGGGCTGCGCTCCCTCGGCATCGCCGGCGACCAGCGGGTGGCGACGTTCCAGTGGAACAACGCCGAGCACCTCGCGGCCTACCTCGCCGTCCCGTCCATGGGCGCCGTGCTCCACACGCTCAACATCCGGCTGTTCCCCGAGCAGCTCGTCTACATCGCCAACCACGCCGAGGACCAGGTCGTCATCGTCGACGACTCGCTGGTGCCGCTGCTGGCCAAGCAGCTGCCGGCAAGCTCGAGACCGTCAAGCACGTGCTCGTGGCCGGACCCGACGCGGCGTCCGCCGACCTCGACTCGCTGCGCGCGTCGCGGCAAGGAGGTCCTGCTCTACGACGACCTGCTGGCCGAGCAGCCCGAGGAGTTCGACTGGCCCGAGGTGGACGAGCGCGACGCCGCCGCGATGTGCTACACGAGCGGCACGACCGGCAACCCGAAGGGCGTGGTCTACAGCCACCGGTCGGCGTGGCTGCACTCGCAGGCGGTGTGCACCGGCAACGTCGCGCGGCCTCGACTTCCACGACCGGATCCTGCCGATCGTGCCGATGTTCCACGCCAACGCCTGGGGCCTGGCCTACGCCGCGCTGATGAGCGGCGCCTCGCTGTGCATGCCCGACCGGTGGCTGCAGGCCGAGCCGCTGGTGCCGCTTCATGCAGGAGAGCCGGCCGACCCTGTCCGGCGCCGTGCCGACGGTCTGGAACGACGTGCTCGACTACCTCGACAGCCACGAGGACGTCACGCTCGACTCGCTCCGGCTGATCCTCTGCGGCGGCTCCGCCGTACCGTCGCGCTGCAGAAGGCGCTCGAGGAGCGCCACGGCCTGGAGATCCGGCAGGCCTGGGGCATGACCGAGACCTCGCCGGTCGCCTCGGCCGGCTGGCATCCCGCTCGGCGTCGAGGGCGAGGCCGAGTGGACCTACCGCGGCAGCCAGGGCCGGCTGCTGTGCGGGGTCGAGGGCCGCATCGTGCGGCGACGACGGCAGCGTCCAGCCCCGGGACGGCAGGCCGTCGGCGAGCTCGAGGTGCGCGGGCCGTGGGTCACCGGCGGCTACTACAACCCCGACGACCCCGAGGTCGACGACAAGTTCCACGACGGCTGGCTGCGCACCGGCGACGTCGGCATCCTCGACGACCTCGGCTACATCCAGCTCACCGACCGCGCCAAGGACGTGATCAAGTCCGGCGGCGAGTGGATCTCCTCGGTCGACCTCGAGAACGCCCTGATGGCCCACGACGACGTGGTCGAGGCCGCGGTCGTCGGCATCCCCGACGAGAAGTGGCAGGAGCGCCCGCTGGCGTCCGTCGTCGTCCGCGAGGGCGCCTCGGTCACGGCCGAGGAGCTGCGCGAGTTCCTCGCGCAAGGACTTCGCCAAGTGGCAGCTGCCCGACGCCTGGGCGTTCATCGACCAGGTGCCGCGCACGTCGGTCGGCAAGTTCGACAAGAAGGTCATCCGCAAGTGGTACGCCGAGGGGCAGATCGACGTGGAGTAGGCGCGGTCGTCTGTGCGGTCGTCGGTGAGGTGCGGCGAGGTTGCATCCGACGGTACTGCAGTGAGCATGTCGCACACTGACGGCAACCACTCGCGACGAGCACGTCGCGCTGCTCGGCGTGCGCTTCGCCGATGCCGTCAACCCCGCGACGCCGGCTCCCCACGGCGATCGCTGGGCGTCATCTGTCGGCGAGCAGCGGGCAGCCGTTCGCCGGTGCATGACCGCTGGGTGCAACCCGCGATGCCACGCGACCGTCGCCGAGCCGATGACCCGAGCGAACGTCGAGGGCTGAGCCGCCGGAGGCGGTCGCCGCCAGCCGCCCGATGACGCCCGCCAGCCCGATCGAGCCCCCTAGTGCCCATCCCACCAGCGGCGCCATGACCCTGGCGATCCTGCTGCTCCTGCCGGTCCTGTCCTCCTCGGCGTCGGCCAGCGTCATCGCCCGGAGACCGGCGTTGATGCCGAGCCAGCGCAGTGGCTCGGGTTCCCAGCTGCGGCTGACGTGGTTGACCCAGGGGAGCGTGACCAGGTCGGAGTCGGCGCCGGTGACCAGATCGGCGAGGGTGCGGCCGGCGAGGTTGGTGGTGGCCACCCCGTCGCCGACGTAACCGCCGGCCCAGCCGATCCGGGTGTCGGCGGTCCAGACCGACCGATGCCGCCCAGTCGCGGGCGATGCCGAGCGGGCCGCCCCACGCGTGGGTGAACCGCACGTCGCCGAGCTGGGGGAGCAGCTCGAGCAGCACCCGCCGGAGCTCGGCGAACACCCGCGGCTCCGCGTCGTACGACGGACGGATGCGGGACCGGAAGTGGTACGGCGCCCCGCGGCCGCCGAACGCCAGCCGGCCGTCGGCCGTGCGCTGGCCGTAGATGATCAGGTGCCGGCCGTCGGTGAACGTCGGCCGGTCCGCGAGGCCGATCGACGCCAGCGTCGCCTCGTCCAGCGGCTCGGTGGCGACCATCAGCGAGTACACCGGCGCCACCGCGCGGCCGAGCCCGGCCAGCCGCGGCGTGTAGCCCTCGGTGGCGCGCAGCACCACCTCGGCGCGTCACGGTGCCCGCGTCGGTCTCCACCCGGCCGGGCTGGATGCCGCGCACGCGGGTCTGCTCGAAGATCGCGACGCCCGACGCCTCGACCACGCGCGCCAGTCCGCGCACCAGCCGCGCGGGGTGGATCGCCGCGCAGTGCGGGGTGAACGCCGCCGCCGAGCACGCCGTCGGCGGCCAGCATCGCGCTCGCCTCGTCGGCGTCGAGCAGCCGCTCGTCGTCCTCGGTGAACCCGCGGGCGTGCGCCGTCCGCGACCTCGGCCCGCAGCCGTCGCAGCTGCACCGCGGTGCGGGCCAGGGTGACCGTGCCCCCGCGCTGGTAGTGCGCGTCGATCCCCTCGGCGTCGGCGACCCGGCCGACCTCGCGCACCGTCTCCTGCATCGCGCGGTGCATGCGGAGGGCGCCATCCGTCGGACGACGCCTTGACCAGCTTGTCCCAGCGGGTCGGGAACAGCGCGCTGCACCAGCCGCCGTTGCGGCCGGAGGCGCCGAAGCCGGCCACCTCCGCCTCGAGCACCGCGATCCGGAGCGACGGGTCGGCCCGGCGCAGGTAGTACGCCGTCCAGAGCCCGGTGAGGCCGGCGCCGACCACGACGACGTCGTACGACGCCGGGCCGGGCAGCGCGGGACGCGGTACGAACGTCGTCGTCCGCGGTGTCGTGCCACAGCGAGAGCGACCGGTAGTCCGAGCCGCACGTCAGCGAACGCCCCACGAGTAGGTCTGCTTGGTCAGCTTGAGGTACATGAAGGTCTCGGTGGTGCGTACCCCGGGCACCGCGCGGATCCGGCGTGGAGAGCAGGTCGAGCAGGTGGCTGTCGCTCTCGCAGACCACCTCGCACAGCAGGTCGAAGCCGCCGGCGGTCATCACGACGTAGTCGACCTCGTCGATCTTGCCGAGCTCCTCGGCGACCGGGTCGAGCTGTCCGTCGACGTTGATCCCGATCATCGCCTGGCGGGCGAACCCGAGCTGGAGCGGATCGGTGACGGCGACGATCTGCATGACGCCGTTCTCGGTCAGCCGCTGCACGCGCTGGCGCACGGCCGCCTCGGAGAGGCCCGACGGCCTTGCCGATCGCGGCGTAGGATCGCCGCCCGTCCTGCTGGAGCTGTTCGATGATGGCCTTGGAGACATCGTCGATGGCGACCCTCGCGGGCTCGGGGCGAGCGGTCTTGTCCGGCATGGAGGCAATCGTGGTGGTTGGTCGCGGGTAAGGCAAGGATGCGGCGAAGCGTCGAGACCGTGCCGCATGCGTCCATGAACGATTTCGTTGAATCGCCGCTCCGGAAACAACGAGATCCCTTGTCGCGCGGCACGTCTCGTGCGAGGCTGCGCGGAGACGAGCAAGGAGGCCGGGTGACCGAGTCGACGTTCCCGCAGGGCCAGCCCGGGGGCAGGCGCCCGGGCGGAGGTGGACGCGGCGGTGCGAACCGCCGGGCGGTCCTCAAGGGTGCCGGACTCACGGCGTTCGGCATCGGCAGCGTGGCCGTCCTGCCGCTGTTCGGAACGCCGTCGGCCGAGCAGGACCCGGCCGACTGCAAGGCGACCGACACGTCGTCGAGCACCAAGCAGGCTCGTGATCTCCAACTGGCCCGACTACATCGACCCGATCAACCACAAGGCGTCGACGGTCAAGGAGTTCGAGTCGGCGACCGGCATCACGGTGCACTACACCGACGACGTGAGCGACAACGCGGAGTTCTTCGCCAAGGTGCGCAACCAGCTCGGCGCGTGCCAGACGATCGGGCGCGACATGATGGTGCTCACGGACTGGATGGCGGCCCGGATGATCAACCTCGGCTGGGTCCAGCCGATCGACCGCGAGCGCCATCCCCAACCTCCACAAGAACCTGATCCCGGCCCTGCAGGACCGGCAGTGGGACCCGCACCGCAAGTTCTCGGCGCCCTGGCAGAGCGGCCTGACCGGGATCGCGTACAACGCGAAGAAGACCAAGGAGGTCCGCAGCTTCGAGGAGCTGATCACCCGGCCCGACCTCAAGGGCCGGATCACCCTGCTCTCCGAGATGCGCGACACGATGGCGTTCATGCTCAAGATCACCGGCGCCGACCCGGACAAGTTCACCGAAGACGAGTGGAACAAGGCCATCGAGAAGCTCGCGGGCGTGGTCAAGGCCGGGCAGGTGCGCGCCTTCACCGGCAACGAGTACATCCAGGACCTGACCGCGGGCAACATCGCTGGCCTGCGAGGCGTGGTCCGGCGACGTGATCCAGGCCCAGTTCGACAACCCGAACATCAAGTTCGTGGTGCCCGAGGAGGGCATGTCGCTGTGGAGCGACAACATGCTGGTGCCCAACCTGGCGGAGCACCAGAAGAACGCCGAGAAGTGGATCGACTACTACTACGAGCCCGAGGTGGCGGCGAAGCTCGCCGCCTACGTGAACTACATCTGTCCGGTCGAGGGCGCCCGGCAGGCGATGGAGAAGATCGACAGCTCGCTGGTCGACAACAAGCTGATCTTCCCCGACGAGTCCGACCTGAAGGGCACGTTCGACTTCATGGCGCTCACCGAGGCGCAGAACAAGCAGTACGAAGGAGACTGGTCGGATGTCACAGGTGGCTGAGTCCGCGCAGGGCACCGAGGGCCTGGTGCCATCGGACCAGACGTTCGAGGGTCTGCGGCTGCGGAGCCTGACCAAGGAGTTCGCCGCGTTCACGGCGGTCAGGTCGCTGGACCTCGACGTGCCCGCCGGGTCGTTCTTCGCGCTGCTCGGCCCCTCGGGGTGCGGCAAGACGACCACGCTGCGCATGGTGGCCGGGCTCGAGACGCCCACGTCGGGCCAGATCATGCTCGGCGACCGCGACATCACCTGGGACAAGCCGTACAAGAGACCGGTCAACACGGTCTTCCAGAGCTACGCCCTGTTCCCGCACCTCGACATCTACGAGAACGTCGCCTTCGGGCTGCGTCGGCGCAAGACCAAGGACGTCGACCAGCAGGTGCGCGAGATGCTCGAGCTGGTCGAGCTCGGCAACCAGGCCCGCAAGAAGCCGGCGCAGCTGTCCGGTGGGCAGCAGCAGCGTGTCGCCCTGGGGCGGGCGTTGATCAACAGCCCGGAGGTGCTGCTGCTCGACGAGCCCCTCGGCGCGCTCGACCTCAAGCTCCGGCGGTCCATGCAGATCGAGCTGAAGCGGATCCAGACCGAGGTGGGCCGCACGTTCGTGCACGTCACGCACGACCAGGAGGAGGCCATGACCATGGCCGACACGATCGCGGTGATGAACGCGGGCGTGATCGAGCAGATGGGTGCGCCGGCGGAGCTCTACGAGAACCCGCGCACGACGTTCGTGGCCAACTTCCTGGGTCAGTCCAACCTGATCGAGCGGCGACGTCAAGGGCAAGGACGGCGACTTCGTGGTCGTCGACATGCACGGCACCAACGTCTCCATCCGGGCCGACCGCGCCCACACCGAGGGCGGACAGGGCTGGGTCGGCATCCGGCCGGAGAAGGTGCTCATCGCGGAGGTCGGCGAGGTGATCGACGCGCCCGGCAACAGCATCTCCGGCGGCGTGGTCACCGACGTCAGCTTCGTCGGGGTCAGCACGCAGTACCTCGTCCGGATGCCCTGGGGCCAGGAGCTGCAGGTCTTCGAGCAGAACACGGGTCGCCGACGGCTCTTCCACACCGGGCGAGAAGGTCGACGTCTCCTGGCGACCGGAGTACGCCTTCCTGCTCGACCACAGCCAGGACGCGTCCGCCGGCGCGGACAAGGAGGATCTGGCGCCGTGACCGCGGTCTCCGCACCCACCGTCCCGCCCACGGCCCCGCCGGCGCGGCGGGCGCAGCGCGCCGAAGCGCAAGCTCACCGGCTACTGGCTGCTGCTCCCCGGGGCGCTCTGGCTCGGCCTGTTCTTCGTGGTGCCCCTCTACTCGCTGGTCGCGACCAGCCTCTACGACCCGCAGGGGTCGGTGCTGACCGGCTACGACATGACGTGGGCGTTCAGCAACTACGCCGATGCGCTCCAGGCGTACTGGCGGCCGCTGCTGCGGTCCCTGGTGTACGGCGGCGTCGCCACGCTCATCTGCCTGGTCCTCGGCTACGTCCTCGCCTACGCGATCGCGTTCAAGTCCGGGCGCTGGAAGAACCTGATGCTGGTGCTGGTGATCGCGCCCTTCTTCACCAGCTTCCTGGTGCGCACCCTGTCCTGGAAGCTGCTGCTGAGCGACGACGGCTTCGTCGTCAACACGCTGCAGTTCCTGCACATCCTGGGTGCCGACGAGCGGTTGCTGGCCACGCCGGTCGCCGTCGTCGCCGGCCTCGTCTACAACTTCCTGCCGTTCATGGTGCTGCCGCTCTTCGCCAGCATCGACAAGATCGACCACCGGCTGATCGAGGCAGCGGGCGACCTCTACTCCCGACCGTACGTGGGGTTCTTCAAGGTGACCTGGCCGCTGTCGCTGCCCGGGGTCGTCTCGGGCACGCTGCTGACGTTCATCCCGGCCGTCGGCGACTACATCAACGCCGAGCTGCTCGGCAGCCCCAAGCAGCGGATGATCGGCAACACCATCCAGAGCCTGTTCACCGACGCCAACAACTACCCGGCAGCGGGTGCGCTCTCGGTGATCCTGATGGTCCTGATCCTGGTGCTCGTCCTGTTCTACGTCCGCCGCGCCGGGACGGAGGAGCTGCTGTGAACACTCGCTTCGCTCCTGTTCCCCGGGGCCCCGAATGACCCTGCAACGCTCGGTCGCTGGATCGGCAACCACCTGATCCTCGCGGGCGGGCTGCTGGTCCTGATCTACACGTTCATCCCGATCGCGGTCGTCGTCCTGATGAGCTTCAACCAGCCGAAGAGCAAGCTGATCTACAAGTTCGACGCCTTCACCCTGCAGAACTGGCTGCACCCCTGTGCGGACCCGAGCATGTGCCACGCGGTCAGTCGCAGCATCCAGATCGGGCTGCTCGCCACGGTGGCCGCGACCATCCTCGGCACGCTGATGGCGTTCGCGCTGGTGCGGCACCGGTTCGAGGGCCGCTCGGCAGCCAACCTGGTCATCTTCATGCCGATGGCCTCGCCCGAGATCGTGATGGGCTCCTCGCTGCTGGCGCTCTTCGTGGCCTCGGGCTTCGGCGGGCAGCTCGGGTTCTTCACGATCCTGATCGCGCACATCATGTTCTGCCTGTCGTTCGTGGTGGTGACGGTGCGCGCCCGGCTGGCCGGTCTCGACAACAACCTCGAGCAGGCGGCGATGGACCTCTATGCCACCGAGTCCGAGACCTTCCGCCGGATCACGTTCCCGCTGGTGTTCCCGGGCATCCTCGGCGCCGCCCTGCTTGTCGTTCTCGTTGTCCTTCGACGACTTCATCATCACCAACCTCAACGCCGGCAACACGACGACGTTCCCGATGTACGTGTGGGGTGTCGCCCAGCGCGGTGTGCCGATGCAGGTCAACGTGGTCGGCACGCTGATGTTCGTGGTGTCGATCGCGATCGTCCTCGGTGCCGAGATCAACCGGCGGCGGCAGGAGAAGGCCCTGGTATGACCCGGGTCAGCTCGCCCGCGTCGACCTCCCTGGCCGACGCGAGCACGACGCCGTACTGGCTCGACGACCCGCAGCGGCCCGCGCCGCTGCCCCGGCTGGAGGGTTCCACCGAGGCCGACCTCGTCGGTCGTGGGCGGTGGCTACCTCGGGCTCTGGACGGCGCTCCTGGCCAAGGAGCGTGACCCCGGACCGCGACGTGGTGCTGCTCGAGGGGGCGACCTGCGGCCATGCGGCGAGCGGGCGCAACGGCGGGTTCTGCGAGGCCAGCCTCACGCACGGCTTCGGCAACGGTCGTGCGCGCTGGCCCGACGAGCTGGACGAGGTCATCGCGCTCGGCCACGACAACCTGAACGGCATCCGGGCGCACCATCGACCGGCACGGCATCGACTGCGACTTCGTCAAGGCCGGGTCGCTCGCGGTGGCCACGCAGCCGCACCAGGTCGACCCGCTCCGCGAGGAGTACGCCGCGATGCGGGAGCACGGGCTCGACCCGGTGTGGCTCGACCGCGACGAGCTGCGCGAGCGGCTCGACTCGCCGACCTTCCTGGCCGCGCGTCCACGACCCCGACGCGGCGATCGTCGAGCCCGCCCGACTCGCCTGGGGACTGCGCGCCGCGTGCCTCTCGCTCGGGGTACGGATCCACGAGCACACGCCCGTGACCGGTGTCCGCCGGCGCGGGGCCGGGGTCGAGGTCACCACGCGCGACGGCCGGGTCACCGCGCGGCATGCGGTCCTCGCCACCAACGCCTACCCGCCGCTGCTCCGCCGGCTGCGGCTGATGACGGTGCCCGTGTACGACTACGCGTTGATCACCGAGCCGCTGACCGCGGACCAGCGCGACGCGATCGGCTGGCGGGGACGCGAGGGCCTCTCCGACACCGGCAACCAGTTCGTCTACTCGCGCACGACACGGGACGGACGCATCCTCTGGGGCGGCTACGACGCGATCTACCACTACGGCAGCGCGATCAGGTCGGAGTACGACGCGCGCCCGGAGACGTTCCACCTGCTCGCCGACGGGTTCTTCAGGACCTTCCCCCAGCTGGAGGGCCTGCGCTTCACACACGCCTGGGGCGGCATGATCGACACGTGCACGCGCTTCACGGCGTTCTACGGCACGGCCCTCGGTGGCCGCGTCGGCTACGCGCTGGGCTTCACCGGCCTGGGCGTGGGGGCCACCCGCTTCGCCGGCGACGTGATGCTCGACCTGCTCGCCGGCGCGGACACGCCGCGCACCCGGCTGGAGATGGTGCGCACGAAGCCCGTGCCGTTCCCGCCGGAGCCGATCCGGTGGGCCGGGATCGAGGCCACCCGTCGCTCGCTCGCACGGGCGGACGCCAACGGCGGCAAGGAGAACGTGTGGCTGAAGGCGATGGACCGCCTCGGCCTGGGATTCGACTCATGACGCATGGAGGAGACATGACGCACGCAGAGCTGCTGCAGCGGCACCGGGCCGTGATGCCCGACTGGCTGTCGCTGTACTACGACCGAGCCGATCGAGATCGTGTCCGGGCGCGGGCCGCCGGGTCACCGACGCGCGAGGGCAACACCTACCTCGACTTCTTCGCCGGCATCCTCACCAACATGCTCGGCTACGACGTGCCCGAGGTGCGCGAGGCGGTCGAGCGAGCAGCTCGACACGCGGGGTCGTGCACACCTCCACGCTGTACCTGATCCGCGCAGCAGGTCGAGCTGGCCGAGAAGATCGCCGCGCTCTCCGGCATCCCGGACGCCAAGGTGTTCTTCACCAACTCCGGCACCGAGGCCAACGAGGCCGCGCTGCTGCTCGCCACCGACGTACCGCCGCAGCAACCAGGTGCTCGCGCTGCGCAACAGCTACCACGGCCGCGCGTTCGCGACGATCGGCGATCACCGGCAACCGCGGCTGGTCGGCCGTCGTCGCTCAGCCCGCTGCAACGTGACCTGCGCTGCACGGCGGCGACCGGCTACCGCAGCCAGTTCGCGGGACCTCTCCGACGCCGACTACATCGACGGCCTGCGCCGCCGACCTGCGCGACGTGCTCGCCACCACGACCGCCGGCGACGTGGCCTGCCTGATCGCCGAGCCGATCCAGGGCGTCGGCGGGTTCACGCATGCCGCCCGACGGGCTGTTCGCGGCGTACGCAGGAGGTGCTCGACGAGCACGGCATCCTGTTCATCTCCGACGAGGTGCAGACCGGCTGGGGCCGCACCGGCGAGCACTTCTGGGGCTACCAGGCGCACGGCGTCACGCCGGACGTGCTCACCTTCGCCAAGGGCATCGGCAACGGCTTCGCGATCGGCGGCGTGGTCGCCCGCGCCGAGCTGATGGACTGCCTGATCGCCGCAGCTCGATCTCCACGTTCGGCGGCAACCCGCTCGTCGACGGCGGCCGCGCAACGCGACGCTCGACTACGTGCTCGACCACGACCTGCAGGCAACGCGGCGCTGCGCGTGGGCACGATGCTCGCGCGACGGGCCTGCGAGACGGCGACCGCCGAGCTCGCCGATGGTCGGCGACGTGCGCGGCAAGGGCCTGATGATCGGCGTCGAGCTGGTGCGGCCCGGCACCACCGAGCCGGACGCCGCCGCGGCCGGCCGCGGTGCTGGAGGAGTGCCCGCGAGCGGTGGCCTGCTGATCGGCAAGGGCGGCCTCTACGGCAACTGCCTGCGGATGGCCCCGCCGCTGACCCTGACCGAGGACGAGGCCCGCGAGGGGCTCGGCGATCCTGACCGACGCCCTCGACCGTGGTCGAGACGACGGACGGTGAGCGCGACCGTGCAAGCACGTCAACCACTGGATCGACGGCAAGCCCGTGGACCGGCGACGCCGGCCCGGCACGGCGACGTCTACGACCCGGCCACCGGCGAGGTCGGCGCGCCAGGTCGACGTTCGCCTCCGGCGCGGACGTCGACGCGGCGGTCGAGGCCGCGGCCACGGCGCGGCCGGGCGCTGGCGGCGACGCGTCGCTGGCCCGGCGTACCGCAGGTGCTGTTCGCGTTCCGCGAGCTCGTCGACGCCCGCACGCGACGAGCTGGCCGCGCTCGATCACCGCCGAGCACGGCAAGGTGCTCGCCGACGCCGCTCGGCGAGGTGCCGCGCGGCCTCGAGGTCGTCGAGTTCGCCTGCGGCATCCCGCACCTGCTCAAGGGCGGCTTCTCAGCGAGGACGTCTCGACCGGGGTCGACGTCGTACTCGATCCGGCAGCCGCTCGGCGTGGTCGCGGTGCATCTCGCCGTTCAACTTCCCGGCGATGGTGCCGCTGTGGTTCGTCCCGATCGCGATCGCGTGCGGCAACGCCGTGGTGCTCAAGCCGAGCGAGAAGGACCCGTCGGCCGCGCTGCTGCTGGCCGAGTGTTGGCCGAGGCCGGGCTGCCCGACGGCGTCTTCAACGTCGTGCACGGCGACAAGGAGGCGGTCGACGCGCTGCTGGACGCACCCCGACGTGCAAGGCGGTCTCGCTTCGTCGGCTCGACCCCGATCGCGCGCTACGTCTACGAGACCGGCACCGCGCACGGCAAGCGGGTGCAGGCGCTCGGCGGCGCGAAGAACCACATGGTCGTGCTGCCCGACGCCGACCTCGACCTGGCCGCCGACGCCGCGGTCAACGCCGGGCTTCGGCTCGGCGGGCGAGCGCTGCATGGCGATCTCGGTGGTGGTCGCGGTCGACCCGGTCGGCGACGAGCTGGTCGCGCAAGATCGCCGAGCGGATGGCCGGGCTGCGCACCGGCGACGGCGCGGCCGACGACGAGCTGCGACATGGGCCCGCTGGTCACCGCGGCGCACCGCGACAAGGTGCGCCGGCTACCTCGACGCCGGCGTCGCGGAGGGCGCCGACGCTGGTGGTCGACGGCCGCGCGGTCGACGCCGGACGGCGGAGCCGGACGGGCTTCTGGCTCGGGCCGACCCTGTTCGACCACGTGACCCCGGAGATGTCGGTCTACACCGACGAGATCTTCGGCCCGGTGCTGTCGGTGCGTGCGCGTCGGCGTCGTACGACGAGGCGCTGGGCCTGGTCAACGCCAACCCGTACGGCAACGGCACCGCGATCTTCACCAACGACGGCGGCGCCGCCCGGCGCTTCCAGAACGAGGTCGAGGTCGGCATGGTCGGCATCAACGTGCCGATCCCGGTGCCGATGGCGTACTACTCCTTCGGCGGCTGGAAGGCGTCGCTGTTCGGCGACACCCACGCGCACGGCGCCGAGGGCGTCCACTTCTTCACCCGCGGCAAGGTGGTCACCAGCCGCTGGCTCGACCCGTCGCACGGCGGCGTGAACCTCGGCTTCCCCACCCACGGCTGAGCGGGTGACGCCCTGGCTGCTGGTCGACTACGGCGAGGTGATCAGCCTTCCGTACGACGACGACGGTGCACCAGCGCGTGGCCGCGCTGCTGGGGATCACCCCGGAGACCCTCGCCGAGCGGTACTGGCCGGACCGGCTGGCGCTCGACGCCGGTCTGCCCAGTGACGAGTACTGGTCCCGCGTGGCCGGCCGGACCGTCCCCGTCGACGAGGCGCGCGAGCTCGACCGCGTCGACATCGGCGGGTGGGCGCGCCTCGACCCGCGGATGCTGGATCTGCTCGACGAGCAGTCCGCCGCCGGCGTACGCCTCGCCCTGCTGTCCAACGCGCCCCTGATCCAGGCCGAGGCGTTCGACGAGCTCGCCTGGACCGACCGCTTCGAGCACGTCTTCGTCAGCAGCCGGATCGGCCTGGTGAAGCCCGACCCCGCGATCTACACCCACGCCGTCGCCGCGATGGGTGCCGACCCGGGTGAGGTGACCTTCGTCGACGACAAGGAGGTCAACGTCGACGGGGCGGTGCGGGCCGGGTTGCGGGGGGTCGTGTTCACGGGGCGTGGACCAGCTCCGGCGGGATCTGGGGTAGGGGGATCAGGCTTCGGCTGGTCGAGGACCTGGCTCGTGGCTGCTCGCCGTCGGCGACGCGCCGCGGGCGGGAGCTTGGGGACTCGCCGTGTCGGCGGTGGCGCTTCGCTGGGCTCGCGCATTCCTTCGCCGCCACGCCACCGCTTTACGCTCCCCGCCCGCGCCGTCCCACGTCCGCCGCCGCACCCACGCCACGACTCTCCCCGCTCGCTGTCTGGTGGGTGAGGTGACGTGGAACAGCGCTGCTCGAGCGTCCACACCCACCCAGCCAGCGAGCAGCGAGAGTCGGCGCGGCGCAGGGCGTGCGCGCGGAGCGGGCTGCGGGCAGGGAGCGTAAAGCGACGGCGTGGCGGCGAAGCAGCGAGCGAGCAGAGCGAACGCCACCGCCGACACGGCGAGTCCAGCGACTGGCCGCAGCACGCTGCGGGCGGCGACCGGAGAACACGTCCTCGAGCAGCCGAAGCCTGATCCCCTTCCCCTTCCCCCGGACCGGTCCACACTGGACTCATCTCGACCGGAGCATCGGGGAGGTGCTGGGCGTCTTGTGAGCATGATCGGTGGGCGTGACCTGGCGCGGCTGTACGAGCAGCACGCTCCGGCTGCGCTGCGCCTGGCATACCTGCTCACCGGCGACCACGGCCTCGCCGAGGACCTGGTGCAGGACGCGTTCGTGCGGGTCATCGGGCGGTTCGGGCAGCTGCGCGACGAGATGGGGTTCGACGCCCACCTGCGGCGCACGGTCGTGAACCTGTCCTGCGGGACGTTCCGGCGGGCCCGGGTGGCGCCAGCGACGCAGGAGGAGCTCGAGGAGCGGGACGAGCTCTGGCGCCGGCTGGACTCGGTGGCGCCGCGGCAACGGGCGGCGCTGGTGCTGCGCTACTACGAGGACCTCTCGGAGGAGCAGGCGGCGCAGGTGCTCGGCTGCTCGACGAGGGCACTGAGGTCGTTGACCTCACGCGGCCTGCAGGCGCTGGGCACCCAGGAGAGCGTGGTGGCCCGATGACCGACCTCGAGACCCGGTTGCGGGAGACCTTCGACCGGCATGCGGACCGGGCCGACCTCGCGCTGGTGACGCCGGCGCTGCTCGGCCGGGCCCGCCGGCGGCTGGCCCGCACCGTGGTCGCATCCGTGGTCGAGCGTGCTCGCCCTGACGGGGATCGGCATGTGGTCGGTGCAGACCGCGACGACCGAGCCGGTGCGGCCCGTGCACCGTCCGGTCGTGCCGAAGGTGGCCGCCCACAACGGCGACCTCGCGTACGTCGGCGGCCCGCTCGACGAGGCGCGGCTGGTGATCCGGCACCGCGACGGCAGCGTCTCCACCGTCGACCGCACCCGCATCGAGCCCGAGCCCTGCACGCCGTACGCCGTGGTGGCCATGATCGAGGGCACGCCGCGGTGCGGAGGCTTCGGATCCCTCGTCTGGGCCCCGGACGGGGGGCGCCTGGCGTTCGTGTTCGCGCACCGCTCGCGGCACCCGGGCAACGCCCGCACCGACCTGTACGTCGTGCGCGCCGACGGAAGCGGGTTGCGGAAGATCGCGGCGTGCCCGACCGCACCGCGGCATCCTGCCGTGTGACCTGGCCGAGGCAGCCGGACCGACGTGGTCGCCCGACGGCTCGCGGATCGCGGTCTCCGGCGACGGCCGGATCTGGACCGCGGCCCTCGACGGGGGAGGCTCTCCGTCGCGCTGACGCGGTGCCCTCCCTGTCTCGACAGCCATCCCGCCTGGTCGCCCGACGGCCGGTCGATCGCCTTCGCCCGCGACGACGGCGTCTACGAGGTCGTCCGTTGCCGACGGCAGCACCTGGCGGCTGGCCTCGCTGCAGGGAGCGAAGGCGCCGGCCTGGTCGCCCGACGGCACCCGGATCGCGATCCTCGCGGAGGGCGGCGTGTACGTGCTCGACGGCGTCGACGGGGACGGTGCGGTGCGCCGGGTCGCCGAGATCCAGACTCCCAGCGGGTCAGCGTGCCGGCCTGGTCGCCGGACGGCCGCCGCCTGGCGTGGCTGGTGGACGCCGACTCGCGCGCGCCGCGGCTCGGTCACCACGTGGACCTCTGGATGACCAGGCTCGACGGTACGCCGCCGGCCCGGGTGGTCCAGGCGCCGTGCTGCCTCGCGAGCGACGAGGGCGACGCCGAGGCTCGCCTGGTCACCCGACGGCCGGAAGATCGCGGTGCACGCCCCTGGCCGCACCACGACGGCTCGCACCGCAGGGAGTCCTGGTCGTCGACGTCGCCAGCGGCGCGGCTGCGCCGGCTCCCGGCGGGGACGCGGCGTGGCCGGCCTGGCAGCCGGTCGGCTAGAGCTGCGACTCGGCGCGGGTCAGGACGTCGCGCAGGATCGACTCCATCTCGTCGAAGTGCGCCTGGTCGCAGATCAGCGGCGGCGCGAGCTGGACCACCGGGTCGCCGCGGTCGTCGGCGCGGCAGTAGAGCCCGGCCTCGAACAGCGCGCCGGACAGGAAGCCCGCGCAGGAGGCGCTCGGACTCGTCGTCGTCGAACGTCTCCTTGGTGGCCTTGTCCTTGACCAGCTCGATGCCGTAGAAGTACCCGTCGCCGCGGACGTCGCCCACGATCGGCAGGTCCTTCAGCTTCTCCAGGGTCGCGCGGAAGTCGCCCTCGGTCTCGAGCACGTGCTCGTTGAGCTGCTCGCGCTCGAAGATGTCGAGGTTGGCCATGGCGACCGCCGTCGAGACCGGGTGGCCGCCGAACGTGTAGCCGTGCGGGAACGAGGTGTCGCCCTTGCGAGAACGGCTCGAACAGCCGGTCGGTGGCGATCATCGCGCCGAGCGGGGAGTAGCCGGAGGTGAGGCCCTTGGCGCAGGTGATGATGTCGGGCTGGTAGCCGTAGCGCTCCGCGGCGAACATGTGGCCGAGCCGGCCGAACGCGCAGATCACCTCGTCGGAGACCAGCAGCACGTCGTACTCGTCGCAGATCTCGCGGACCCGCTCGAAGTAGCCGGGCGGCGGCGGGAAGCAGCCGCCGGAGTTCTGCACCGGCTCGAGGAACACGGCCGCGACGGTGTCGGGACCCTCGAACTCGATCGCCTCGGCGATCCGGTTCGCCGCCCACTGGCCGAACGCGTCGCTCGTCGTCCGGGCCCAGGTAGGAGGTCTCGGCGGCGCGGTAGAAGTTCGTGTTGGGCACCCGGAACGTCGAGGGCACCAGCGGCTCGAACGGCGCCTTCATGCCGGGCAGCCCGGTGATCGACAGCGCGCCCTGCGGGGTGCCGTGGTAGGCGATCGCGCGGCTGATCACCTTGTGCTTGGTCGGCTTGCCGGTGAGCTTGAAGTACTGCTTGGCCAGCTTCCACGCGGTCTCGACGGCCTCGCCGCCGCCGGTGGTGAAGAAGACCCGGTTGAGGTCGCCGGGGGCGTAGTCGGCGAGCCGTGCTCGGCCAGGTCGATCGCGCCCGGGTGGGCGTAGGACCAGAGCGGGAAGAACGCGAGCTCGGCGGCCTGCTTGGCGGCCGCCTCGGCGAGCTCGGTGCGGCCGTGCCCGAGCCTGGACGACGAACAGGCCCGCCAGCCCGTCGAGGTAGCGCTTGCCGTGCGCGTCGTAGATGTAGGCGCCGTCGCCGCGCACGATCGTCGGCACCTCGTGCGTGTCGTACGCCGAGTGCCGGGTGAAGTGCATCCAGAGGTGGTCGCGGGCGCCTGCTGGCTGGGGCGTTGTCGTAGGCGATCGTCGCCGACATGGTATCGGTGTCCTCGTGGCATGACGTGTCAGTGCTCCCCATGATGATGCCGTCGACAGGCCGTCTGGCAAGTGATTCCGCAGGTGTCGGCGCCGATTCGTCACGGAATCCGAAGGTCGCGCTGCCGGTCGCGACTGGTAGGACCTTGGCCATGACCCGGTACGGCGCCGCAGTTCGGCCCCGACATCACCTTCCTCGGCGTCGACCGCGGTCGACCTCGCCGACGCCGCGGCGCTCGCCGCGGCCGACGTCGTCGTCGTCGGGCGCGCCCTTCGACGGCGGCACGTCGCACCGGCCCGGGCACCCGCTTCGGCCCGCAGGCGATCCGGCAGACCGACTACCTGCCCCACGACGGGTCCCGGCCGCACCTCGCGCTGCGCGTCGACGCGCTGCAGGACCTCGCGCGTCGTCGACGCCGGCGACGTCGAGATGCCGCCCGGCGAGATCGAGCGCGCGCTCGGCGCCCTCGAGGACGCGGTGTACGCCGTCGCCGCGGCCGGCGCCGTGCCGCTCGTGCTCGGCGGCGACCACTCGATCGCCCTGCCCGACGCGACCGGCGTCGCCCGGCACCTCGGCTTCGGCAAGGTGTCGATGATCCACTTCGACGCGCACGCCGACACCGGCGACATCGAGTTCGGCTCCCTCTACGGCCACGGCCAGCCGATGCGCCGGCTGATCGAGTCCGGCGCGCTGCGCGGCGACCGCTTCCTGCAGATCGGTCTGCGCGGCTACTGGCCCGGCCCGGAGACCCTCGACGTGGATGGCCGAGCAGCGACATGCGCTCCTACGAGATGACCGAGATCGGCGCGCGCGGCCTCGACGCCTGCCTCGACGAGGCGTTCGCGATCGCGCTCGACGAGTGCGACGCCGTCTTCCTCTCCGTCGACATCGACGTCTGCGACCCCGGCCACGCGCCCGGCACCGGCACCCCCGAGCCGGGCGGGCTGCGGCGCGCCAGCTGCTCGACGCCGTCCGCCGGATCTGCCGCGAGCTGCCGATCGTCGGCATCGACGTCGTCGAGGTGTCGCCGCCGTACGACCACGCCGAGATCACCGCCAGCTCGCCAACCGCGTCGCCTCGAGGCGCTCTCCGGGCTCGCGGCCCGCCGCACGGCACCCACCACGACCCGGCCGGCCCGCTGCTCGAGGGACGCGGCGGTCAAGCCTGACGTGCCGGTTCCGCCGCAAAACGATGCGTCGACGCCCGATTCCATCGTGAACCCGCGCGTACCTCTATCGATTTCGTTGCCCCGTGGATAGGCTGCGCGCCATGGCAGACACGTCGTTCCGCAACGTCATCGGCGGTGAGCTGGTCGACTCGGCGTCGGGGGAGACCTACGACATCGTCGACCCGAGCACCGGGGAGGTCTACGCCACCGCCCCGATGTCCGGCGCCGAGGACATCGACCGCGCCTACCGGGCCGCCGAGAAGGCGTTCCAGGGCGGCTGGGGCGGACACGACACCCTCCGAGCGGCAGCGCGCGCTGCTCAAGATCGCCGACGCGCTCGAGAAGCGCGCCCAGGAGTTCGTCGCGGTCGAGTCCCGCGACACCGGCAAGCCGCTCGGGTTCACGATCGACGAGGAGCTGCCGCCGGCGATCGACCAGCTCCGGTTCTTCGCCGGCGCGGCCCGGGTGCTCGAGGGCAAGTCCGCCGGCGAGTACCTCAAGGACCACACCTCCTTCGTACGACGCGAGCCGATCGGCGTCGTCGGCCAGGTGACGCCCTGGAACTACCCGCTGATGATGATGGTCTGGAAGATCGGGCCGGCCCTCGCCGCCGGCAACGCGATCGTGCTCAAGCCCGTCGGACACCACGCCGGCCTCGACCACGCTGTTCGCCGAGATGTGCCAGGAGTTCCTGCCCCCGGGCGTCTTCAACGTCGTGACCGGTGACCGGGACACCGGGCGCGCGCTGGTCGAGCACCCGATCCCGCAGCTGGTGGCGATCACCGGCTCCGTCCGGGCCGGCATGCAGGTCGCCGGCTCGGCGGCCCAGCAGCTCAAGCGCGTCCACCTCGAGCTCGGGGGCAAGGCGCCGGTGATCGTGTTCGACGACGCCGACGTCGAGTCAGCGGCCGAGGGCATCGCGGGCGCCGGCTACTTCAACGCCGGCCAGGACTGCACCGCCGCCACCCGGGTGATCGCCGGCCCGGGGGTCCACGACGACTTCCTGTCCGCGCTGACCGAGCAGGCGAAGAGCACCAAGACCGGCATGCCCGACGACGAGGACATCCTCTACGGCCCGCTGAACAACGCCAACCAGCTCGACCACGTCTCCGGCATGGTCGACCGGCTCCCCGACCACGCCCGCGTCGACGCCGGCGGCAAGCGGCAGGGAGCCTCCGGCTACTTCTACGAGCCGACCGTGCTCTCGGGCCTGCGCCAGGACGACGAGCAGATCCAGAGCGAGATCTTCGGCCCGGTGATCACCGTCCAGAAGTTCTCCGACGAGGCCGAGGCACTCGCCTGGGCCAACGGCGTGGAGTACGGCCTGGCCTCCAGCGTCTGGACCAAGGACCACGGCCGCGCGATGCGGATGGCGAGGAAGCTCGACTTCGGCGCGGTGTGGATCAACACGCACATCCCGATCGTGGCCGAGATGCCGCACGGCGGCTTCAAGCACTCGGGCTACGGCAAGGACCTGTCGATGTACGGCCTGGAGGACTACACGCGGGTCAAGCACGTGATGTCGTACATCGGTGAGTAGTCACTCGACGCAAAGGTGCCGGTTATGAGAATCCTTCTGGTCGGCGCCGGCGGCGTCGGATCCGCCTTCACCGGGATCGCGGCGCGGCGCGACTTCTTCGAGCTCTGCGTGGTCTCCGACTACGACCGGGGCCGCGCGACGAAGGCGGTCGAGGCGCTCGGCGACGACCGCTTCGTGGCGGCGCAGGTCGACGCCTCGTCTGCGGATGCGGTGACCGCGCTCTGCGCGGAGCACCGGATCACGCACGTCATGAACGCCGTCGACCCGGTCTTCAACATGCCGATCTTCGACGGCGCGTACGCCGCCGGTGCCGACTACCTCGACATGGCGATGAGCCTGTCCCGCCCGCACCCGTCGAGGCCGTACGAGGAGTGCGGCGTCAAGCTCGGCGACGAGCAGTTCGAGAAGGCCGGCCTCTGGGAGGGCGCGGGACGTCTGGCCCTCGTGCGGGATCGGTGTCGAGCCGGGCCTGTCCGACGTGTTCGCGCGGTACGCCGCCGACCACCTGTTCTCGGAGATCGACGAGCTCGGCACCCGCGACGGCGCCAACCTCGTCGTCACCGACGACAACGGCAAGGAGATCTTCGCGCCGTCGTTCTCGATGTGGACCACGATCGAGGAGTGCCTCAACCCGCCGGTGATCTGGGAGGACGGTGGCTGGCACACCACCGCCCCGTTCAGCGAGCCGGAGGTGTTCGACTTCCCCGAGGGGATCGGGCCGGTCGAGTGCGTCAACGTCGAGCACGAGGAGGTGCTGCTGATGCCGCGCTGGGTCGACTGCAAGCGCGCGACCTTCAAGTACGGCCTCGGCGACGAGTTCATCAACATCCTCAAGGTCCTGCAACACGCTCGGCCTCGACCGCACCGAGAAGGTCCGGGTGAAGGGCGTCGAGGTCTCACCCCGCGACGTCGTGGCCGCCGTGCTGCCCGACCCGGCCTCGGTGGGTCCGCGGATGACGGGCAAGACCTGCGCCGGCCTGTGGGTGACCGGCAAGGGCAAGGACGGCCAGCCACGGTCGACGTACCTCTACCACGTGGTCGACAACGACGGTCACGATGCGGGAGTACGGCCACCAGTGCGTGGTCTGGCAGACCGCGATCAACCCCGTGGTCGCGCTGGAGCTGCTCGCGACCGGCACCTGGTCGGGCCACGGCGTGCTCGGCCCGGAGGCCTTCGACGCGGTGCCGTTCCTCGACCTGCTGACCGAGTACGGGTCGCCCTGGGGCCAGCGCGACGACTACGCAGCCCGGGACATGACGTCCCGTCGTACCCTGCCTCCATGAGGTGGTGGGCCGTGCTGCCCGTCGCCGCGCTGGTGCTGACCGGCGCGTGCGGCACCGCCGAACCACCGCCGGCGGCGACCGCTCCCGTCGGCGTCGCCGAAGCTGGCCAGCGTGATCGCACGGGCGGACGGGTGCTGGTCACCGACCGCTCGGACATCCGCTACACGCCCTGACCTCGACGGCTGCGTGACCCGTGGCGATTCGCGTGACATCGCGCAGGGCGCGCGGGTGGAGGTGCGCAACAACCGGGGCCACTGGACGGCGGTCGGCGCGCTCGGTGCCGGGCACTTCGGGACGGGGGCACGGACCCGGCGGGATGCGCGTTCGAGTTCAACATGACCAACGCGCCGGGCGGCAGCCCGAGCTACCGGGTCCGCGTGGCACACCGGCCGCCGAAGGTGGTCGACGCCGCCGACATCGCCCACATCGTGCTGGTGGTGCCGTAGATGCGTCCCGGGCTGCGGCCGTGAGCGGGCGAACCGGTGCGGCGGCCAGTGCTGGTTCTCCTGCTGGCCGGCTGCGGGTTGTGGCTCGGGTGCGTCGAGCCGCGGACGCTGCGCCCACGCAGGCGCCGCCCACGACGCCGAGCCGGATCGTGTTCCAGGGCCGCGTGCTGGTCACCGCCCTCGACGACATCCGCTCGACGCCGAACCAGCGGCAGTGCGTCACCCGTGGCCGGTCGCGCGACATCGGCCAGGGCACCCGGCTCGAGGTGCGTGACACCGGCGGCCACCGGGTCGCGGTCGGTGCCCTCGACGGCGGACGGCTGGTCGACGGGAAGGGCGGGCCTGCGGGGTGCTCGTTCTTCTTCTCGATGTCCGGCCGCGCCACGGGACACGACTTCACGGTCAGCCTCGGGGAGTACGTCACGGTCCGGGTCGCCGGGCGCGACGCCAGCCGGATCCTGATCCGGGTGCCCTAGCCTCGGGATTTCACGTCGCTGGGGGTGAGTCACGGCGTGTAACGCACGGAAGTGCCTGTCCTGCTTGGGATTCTTGGGATTGCGAAGTCTCAAGAAGCCCGAGCGGGAAGGCACTCCGTAGGTGAAGCGTAACCCGGTCCCGAGTCTGGTTCTCGATCCTGTCCGCGAGTCGCTGATCTCGTCCTCGGGCGCGTTGCTGCTGCGGGAGACGATCCGGGTCGCGGGCCTGGACCGGGGCTGTCGGCGGCGTTGGCGCCGTGGCGTCCGGCGCGGGCGGTCCATGACCCGGGCAAGGTGCTGCTCGATGTCGCGACCGCGGTCGCGCTCGGCGGTGACTGCCTGGCCGATGTCGCCGCGGTCCGTGCCCAGCCGGAGCTGTTCGGGTCGGTCGCCTCGGATCCGACGGTGTCGCGGCTGTTCGCGGCCCTGGCCGCCGATGTCGACGCCGCGGTCGCCGCGATCCGGCAGGCCCGGGCCGGGGCCCGGGCGGCGGTGTGGGCGCGGCGCCGGCCGCTGGCCGGGACGCCGGGCGCCGGGACGGCGGTCAGGTGATCGTCGATATCGACGCCACGCTGGTGACCGCGCACTCGGACAAGGAAGGCGCCGAGCCGACCTTCAAACGCGGGTTCGGGTTCGCGCCGATGTGCGCGTTCGTCGACCACGGCGAGCACGGCACCGGCGAGACCCTGGCGATCGACCTGCGGCCCGGGAAGGCCTCGCCGTGGAACAGCGCCGACCACATCACCACCCTCGACGCCGCGCTGGCGCAGCTTCCCGAGCACGAGCGCGGCCAGGTGCTGGTCCGCGCCGACACCGGCGCGTGCTCGAAGGCGTTCCTGCACCACATCACCGACGCTCGGGCTGGAGTACTCGATCGGGTTCCCGGCCCACGACACCGTCAAGGCCGCGATCGAGGCGATCCCCGAGCAGGCGTGGCGGGCCGCGGTCGACGGCGACGGCGAGCCCCGCGACGGCGCCCAGGTCGCCGAGCTCACCGCCTGGATGCCGGCCCCGACCACCGAGCACCGAGCCGCGTCCGGGCCGCAGGACTGGCCCGCCGGGATGCGGGTCATCGCCCGCCGCGAACGGCCCCACCCCGGCGCGCAGCTGCGGCTGACCGACCACAACGGGTGGCGGATCACCTGCTTCGCCACCAACACCCAGCGGACCCGGCTGGACCCTGGCCGACCTGGAGGTCCGGCACCGCCAACGCGCCCGCTGCGAGGACCGCATCCGCGGCCTGAAAGACACCGGGCTGCGGAACCTGCCCTTCCACGGCTACGCCCAGAACCGGATCTGGCTCGAGTCGTCGCACTCGCCGCCGACCTGCTCGCCTGGACCCAGACCCTGGCCTTCGACCGAGACACGAGCCCGCCCGCCGCTGGGAACCCAAACGGCTCCGGTTCCGGATCCTCGCCGTCGCCGGCCGCATCATCCACACCGGCCGCCGAAGACGACTCCGACTACCACGCGACTGGCCCTGGAACCACCTCATCGACACCGGCTGGGCCACCGCTCCGCACCGCCTGACCGCACCACACCGACCCCACCAACCAGGACCCGGAGAACCGGCGGCACAGCGCCGGCGATCCAGCACGCCCAGCCACACCCGACAGGCCGCAACAGCGCCCAACCGCGCTCCAAGCCGCCACACGAAACATCGAGGCTAGGGCGTGTCCTGCCGGCGTCGACGTCCTCGCCGAACCGGCCCCGTGCGTCGCTCGGGATCAGCGGCTTCTCGGCGCGCACCTTGAGCTGCTGCACGGCCCAGGTGTTGCCGTCGGGGTCGGCGAAACCGAAGAAGGTGCCGCCGTCGCGCTCGTCGAAGACCTTGATCTCGCTTGCCTCCACGCCACGGTCCACCAGCTCCTGCCGGGCCGCCGCCGCGTCGCTCACCACGAGCTGGAGCCCGCGCATCGAGCCGGGCGCCATCTCGTTCTGGGCCGGCAGGGTGCCGATCACGATCGAGCAGCCGGATCCGCGGGGCGTCAGCTGGGCGACGTGCATGTGCTCGTTCTCGGTGTCGTGGTCCAGCGCGAACCCCACCTGGTCGCGGTAGAACGCGATCGACCGGGCGAGATCACTGACGGGGAGCACGACGACTTCCAGGGTCCAGTCCATGGACCGGATCACACCAGACCGGTCGCGACCTCGTCCAGCACGTCGAGCGCCTCGTCGAGCAGGTGGTCGGGCATCACCAGCGGCGGCAGGAAGCGGAGCACGTTGCCGAACGTGCCGCAGGTCAGCGTGAGCACGCCTGCCTGGTGGCACCCGGCGCTGATCCGGCCGGCCAGCGCCGCGTCGGGCTCCGTCGTACCCGGCTTCACGATCTCGACCGCCAGCATCGCGCCCCGGCCACGGACGTCGCCGATCGCCGGCACCTTGTTGGCGAGCGCGGAGAGGCGTTCGGTCATCCGGGCCTCGATCGCCCGGGCGCGGGCGTTGAGGTCGAGCTCCTTCATGGTGGCGATCGCGCCGAGGGCGGCCGCACAGGCGACGGGGTTGCCGCCGTACGTGCCGCCGAGGCCGCCGGCGTGCGGCGCGTCCATCATCTCCGCGCGACCGACAACGGCCGCGAGCGGCAGGCCGCCCGCCACGCCCTTGGCGACGGTGACCAGGTCGGGGACGACGCCTTCGTGCTCGCACGCGAACCAGGCGCCGGTGCGGCACATGCCGGTCTGGATCTCGTCGGCCACGAACACGACGCCGTGCTCGCGGCACCAGTCGGCGACGCGCACCGAGGAAGCCCGGAGCCGGTACGACGAAGCCGCCCTCGCCGAGCACCGGCTCGATCACGACGCAGGCCACGTTGTCGGCGCCGACCTGCTTGTCGATCACCTCGATCGCGCGGGCGGCCGCCTGGGCGCCGCTGATCGGGGTCGGCTCGCGGAACGGGTAGGAGACCGGCGCCCGGTAGACCTCGCCGGCGAACGGACCGAAGCCGTGCTTGTAGGGCATGTTCTTGGCGGTCATCGCCATCGTCAGGTTGGTGCGACCGTGGTAGGCGTGGTCGAAGACCACCACCGCGTCGCGGCCCGTGTGCACACGCGCGATCTTGACCGCGTTCTCCACCGCCTCCGCGCCCGAGTTGAACAGGGCGGACTTCTTCGCGTGGTCGCCCGGTGTCAGCTCCGCGAGCGCCTCGCACACCTCGACGTACCCCTCGTACGGCGCGACCATGAAGCAGGTGTGGGTGAACGCCGCCACCTGGTCGGTGACCCGGCGCACCACCTCGGGTGCGCTGTTGCCGACGCTGGTGACCGCGATCCCGCTGGCCAGGTCGATCAGCGAGTTGCCGTCGACGTCGACGACCACGCCACCGCCGGCCTCGTCGACGTAGACCGGCAGCACCGAGCCGACGCCCTTGGCCACGGCCGTCATCCGGCGCTCGTGCAGCGCGCGTGACTTCGGCCCGGGGATCTCGGTGACCAGGCGTCGCTCCTGCGGCAGGTCGGGTCCTCCGGTGGCGGATGCTGACATCGGTGCTCCTGATGCGGTTTCGGTGGGCGGGATCCGGCTCAGGTGACAGTATCCGTCGTTCGGCAGAGCTCGGGCAACAGATTCCGTCACGAGTTGCCGACGCGTTCCAGGGCCCGAGCGATCTCCTCGGGGAGCACCCCGGAGCCGACCACGCGCTGCCGGAGTGGCGCCAGCAGCACGGCCAGCCGCTCGGTCTGCTCCAGCCCGACGTGCTCCCAGCCGGCCAGCCCGGCGCGCGTCCGTGCGCTGCTCGACGTGCTCACGCGCGTGACGTCCCTTGTCGGTGAGCGCGTCACCCGTCCACCCAGCCACGCCGGACCAGGGACGCGGTGGCCGCGGCGAACTCCTCCTCGGACCAGCCGCGGGTGCGGTGCAGGAACGTCGTGCGGCCGGACCACAGGCCGTCGAGCACCGTGGCCTCCACGGGGCCGATCCCGCTCGCGGTGAGCACCGCGACGTGACCGTCGCCGCGATGCTCGCGCACCAGCGTCGCCGCGTGCCAGAGCGCGAGGAGGTCGTCGTCCGGCCAGTCCAGGCCGGCGTGCGCGGCGTACAGCGGACGGCCGGGGGCGGTGAGCCCCTCGGTGACCTGGCGGGCGATCGCGAGGGCCTCGGAGACGTCCGGCTCGCCGAGGATCCGGCCGAGGGCCTCGGCCGTGCCGTCGCGGCGCGCCTGCACCAGGCGCTCCGGCGTGGTGACGTCCCATGCCGCGGGCAGCGCCTTCCGGTGCAGCCACGGCGCGAAGACGTAGAACGTCGCCTCGCTGACCCCCGGGCCGACCGGCCCCATCGCGGCGGCGCGCGCCGGGAAGTACGAGAGTCGCGGGTGCAGCCCGAGGGCGACGTACTGGTCGCGCGTCTCCTCCGCGAAGTACCCGATCACGTGCAGGGACTCGAGGCCGGACCAGGCGCGACGTGCGGCAGCGGACGAGGGAGGGGTCGGTCATGGGCCGACTCTAGTGTCGGCGGTGACGGCTACCGTCACCGTCATGAACGACCGGCTGGCCGCGGCCAGGACGCTGTTCGACGACCTCGCCGTCGACCACCTGGGCCGCCCGCACGTGACGATGGGCCGCATGTTCGCGAGCGAGGGCCTGGCCGTCCACGGCAAGATCTTCGCCTTCGTCGGCCGTGACGGCCGGCTGATCCTCAAGCTCCCGCTGGCGCGTGCCGAGGAGCTGAAGGGCGAGGGTGCGACGGAGCCGGTCACGCTGGGTGGCCGCACGATGCGCGAGTGGGTCGGCGTCCCGCTGCCCGACCGCCAGCCCGGCCCGTGGGGCGGCCTGATGGAGGAGGCGCACACGTACGTCGCCGAGCTCGCGGGGTCGCGTCCGACGAGAGCCGGGAGAGTCGTCGAGGGTGACTCGCTGGCGCTCCTGCGCGACGTTCGAGGACGGCTGAGCGGCACCAGGTGGCTACAGGAGCCCGCGCAGGGGGTTCAGGACCGCCTCGGTGAAGCGCCGGTGGAGGCCGCGCTCCGCCCAGTAGCCGGCGCTGAGCTCGACGCAGTTGGAGAGGTCGGTCTGGAAGATCTCCTCCATGGCGGCGGCCATCGTGGGGTCGATGAACTCCACGTTGATCTCGTAGTTGCCGCTCATCGAGAGCCGGTCGATGTTCGCGGTGCCGATGGTCGCCCAGGCGCCGTCGACGGTGGCCGTCTTCGCGTGCACCATGGCGCCGGTGAACCGGAAGATCCGGACGCCCGCCCCGAGGAGCTGGCCGAAGTAGCCGCGGCTGATCCAGTCGGCGACGACGTGGTTCGACGTACGCGGCAGCAGGATGCGTACGTCGACCCCGCGCCGGGCCGCAGCCACCAACGCCTCCACGAAGTTCTCGTCGGGGAGGAAGTACGCGTGCGTCATCCAGATGTTGCGGCGCGCCCGGTCGATCGCCTCGAGGTACATCGCCCGGATCGGGAACGTCCACTGGCGCGGCAGGTTGCGGTGCACCCGGATCCGCGGCTCCCAGTGCGACGCGGTCTCGATCAGGAGCGGCCGCGTGTCGCGACGGTCGCGGCGGTGCACGTGCCGCTGCGCGTTCCAGAAGTCCGCGAATGCTCGCTTCAGGTCCCAGACCCCCGGCCCGGTGATCCGGCAGTGGGTGTCGCGCCACTCCGTGGCGTAGGGGGTGCCGATGTTGTAGCCGCCGACGAACGCGTAGTCGTCGTCCACCACCAGGATCTTGCGGTGGTCGCGGCCGTAGCGACGCAGGTCGAAGAACCGCAGCCCCGCGTTGTAGATCGGGTAGGCCATCACCCGCAGCGACGCCGGGAACACCTTGAACCGCGGTGACACCACGATGTTGGCGAACGCGTCGTAGATCGCGTACACCTCGACCCCGCGGTCGGCGGCGCGCGCCAGCGCGGCCTTGAACGCCTCGCCGGTCTCGTCGCCCTTCCAGATGTACGACTCCAGCAGCACCTGGTGCTTCGCGCCGTCGATGGCGGCCAGCATGTCGTCGTACAGGTCCTGGCCGAAGGTGTACGTCGTGACCGTGCCGTCGCCGATCGTGACGGCGCGCGGCGGCGTGGTCGGGAACGGCTGGGACTTCTTGCCCCGTCGGCGCCAGGAGTCGACCAGCGTCAGCGAGAGCGCGAGCACCAGCTGGACGCCGAGGACGGTGAACAGGACGCGCCTCGCCGCCTGCACGAGGGGGTGCCCCATGTTGATCAGCGGTGCTGGCTTGGGCACGGGCCCATCCAACCAGACGGGCGGAGGCGCTCCTGCGGGCCGGATCGTCAGGTCCGCGCGTCGAGCAGCCGGCTCAGCTTCTGCGGCGCGCAGAAGCGGTAGCTCTCGGTGACCAGCTCGGCGACCTCGGCCCAGTCGGTGTCGTCGTCGATCACCAGCCCGACGACCGTGGGCGACCAGGCCGGCTTGAAGTAGGGCAGCCCGGCGTTGGTGAGCGCCAACAGCTCGTCACCCGTCGACCGGAAGGTCAGCACCGTCGCCGGACCCGGGTGCCCGGTCGCCTCGGCGTACGCCGACGGCCGGTCGGGGAGCACGGTGATCAGGTGCGCGATCGTGGCCTGCCGCACCCGCCAGCGGGTGCCGCGCCATGCCTCCTCCTCCCGGGTCTCCGGCAGCGCGAGCGCGATCGCCCGCACCCGGGCGACCAGCTCCTCGGCCGGTGGCATCGGGTCCATGGACCGAGCCTGCCACCGAGCTACGGACAGGCCGGATGTCGGTGGGCGCCCGTAGGCTCGTACCCATGAGGCCCGTCACCGATCTCGAGCGCCGCGTGGCGCCGTTCGACGTGCAGTCGGACTACCAGCCGTCCGGCGACCAGCCCGCCGCGATCGAGGAGATCGCACGCCGGATCAACGGCGGGGTCAAGGACGTCGTCCTGCTCGGCGCGACCGGCACCGGCAAGACCGCGACGATCGCGTGGGTCGCCGAGCAGCTCCAGCGCCCGATCCTCGTGATGCAGCCCAACAAGACGCTCGCCGCGCAGTTCGCCAACGAGCTGCGCCAGCTGTTCCCCGACAACGCGGTCGAGTACTTCGTCAGCTACTACGACTACTACCAGCCCGAGGCCTACGTCCCGCAGACCGACACCTACATCGAGAAGGACTCCTCGATCAACGAGGAGGTCGAGCGGCTGCGGCACTCCGCGACCAACTCGCTGCTCACCCGGCGCGACGTGATCGTGGTGTCCACCGTGTCCTGCATCTACGGCCTGGGCACCCCGCAGGAGTACGTCGACCGGATGCTGCGGCTGCGGGTCGGCCAGGAGATGGACCGCGACTCGATCCTGCGCCGGCTGGTCGAGATCCAGTACACCCGCAACGACCTGTCGTTCACGCGGGGCACGTTCCGGGTGCGCGGTGACACCCTCGAGATCTTCCCGGTCTACGAGGAGCACGCGGTGCGCGTGGAGTTCTTCGGCGACGAGATCGAGCGGCTGATGGCGCTCCACCCGGTGACCGGCGAGGTGATCAGCGACGACCGCGAGCTCTACGTCTTCCCGGCGACCCACTACGTCGCCGGTCCGGAGCGCATGGAGCGGGCGATCAAGGGCATCGAGGAGGAGCTGGCCGAGCAGGTGGCCCACTTCCAGCGCAACGGCCAGCTGCTGGAGGCGCAGCGGCTCCAGATGCGCACGTCGTACGACGTGGAGATGATGCGCCAGGTCGGGTCCTGCTCCGGCATCGAGAACTACTCGATGCACATCGACGGGCGCAGCCGGGGGAGCGCGCCCAACTGCCTCCTCGACTACTTCCCCGAGGACTTCGTGCTGGTGGTCGACGAGTCCCACGTCGCCGTCCCGCAGATCGGCGGCATGTACGAGGGCGACATGTCCCGCAAGCGCAACCTGGTCGACCACGGCTTCCGGCTGCCGAGCGCGATGGACAACCGGCCGCTGAGGTGGGAGGAGTTCCTCGACCGGATCGGCCAGACCATCTACCTCTCCGCGACCCCGGGCAACTACGAGCTGGCCAAGGGAGGCGGCGAGGACAACGTCGTCGAGCAGATCATCCGGCCGACCGGCCTGGTCGACCCCGAGGTGGTCGTCAAGCCGACCAAGGGCCAGATCGACGACCTGATCGCCGAGATCAACACCCGCACCGAGAAGAACGAGCGGGTCCTGGTCACGACGCTGACCAAGAAGATGTCCGAGGACCTCACCGACTACCTGCTCGAGGCCGGCATCCGCACCCGCTACCTGCACTCCGAGGTCGACACGCTGCGCCGGATCGAGCTCCTGCGCGAGCTCCGGATGGGGGAGTACGACGTCCTCGTCGGGATCAACCTGCTCCGGGAGGGCCTCGACCTGCCCGAGGTCTCGCTGGTGGCGATCCTCGACGCCGACAAGGAGGGCTTCCTCCGGTCCGACAAGTCGCTGATCCAGACCATCGGCCGCGCCGCACGCAACGTCTCCGGCCAGGTCTTCATGTACGCCGACAAGATCACGCCGTCGATGGAGAAGGCGATCGACGAGACCAACCGGCGCCGGGAGAAGCAGGTCGCCTACAACAAGGCCGCCGGCGTCGACCCGCAGCCGCTGCGCAAGAAGATCGCCGACATCACCGAGATGCTGGCCCGCGAGGACGAGACCACCGAGGAGCTCCTCGCCACGTGGAACGGCACCGGTGCCCGCGGCAACAGGAGCAAGAAGTCGCCGACACCGGCGCTGCGGCGGCTCGACGGGGCGGTCGAGAAGGACCGCGCGCGGATGCCCGACCTGGCCGGCCTGCCGTCCACCGACCTCGCCGAGCTCGTGCAGCAGCTGACCGAGCAGATGCACCGGGCCGCGGCCGAGCTCCAGTTCGAGGTGGCCGCCCGGCTGCGCGACGAGATCTCCGACCTGAAGAAGGAGCTCCGCCAGATGCTGGAGGCGACGCGGTAGTGCGGCCCAGGCGCAGATCGCCGACCACGCGCTGGGCAAGCCCGGCGCGTGGGCCGACCAGCCGTGGGAGGGCGACCACGTGGCCAAGGTCCACGAGAAGATCTTCGCGTTCCTCGGCTCCGAGGCGGTCGGCGTCAAGGCCGGCGCCACCCGCGAGGAGGCCGACGAGTGGCTGGCGCGCTATCCCGACGACGCGTCGGTGATGGCCTACATCGGCCGGTCCGGCTGGAACACCCTCGCGGTCGGCGGCGCGATCCCCGACGACGAGATCCTCGAGGCGGTCGACGAGTCCTACCGGCTGGTGGTCTCGCGGCTGCCGAAGAAGCACCGACCACCGGGATGGGAACAGTGAGCGAGCTCCGCCAGATACAGGTCACCTTCGACGCCGCCGACCCGGCGGCCCTCTCCCGGTTCTGGGCGGAGGTGCTCGGCTACCGCCTCGACGACCCGCCCGAGCCCTACGCGACGTGGGACGAGGCGCTGGAGGCGTTCGGGGTGCCCGAGCACCTCCGCAACAGCGCCAGCGCGGTGCACGACCCGACGGGCGCCGGCCCGCGGCTGTTCTTCCAGCAGGTGCCGGAGGGCAAGTCCGCCAAGAACCGCGTGCACCTCGACGTCCGGGCCGCGCCCGGGCTGGAGGGCGACGCGCGGATGGCCGCCCTGGAGGCCGAGTGCGCGCGCCTGGTCGCGCTGGGCGCATCCCGGCTCGAGCGCCACGAGCCGGCCCCGCCGATGAGCAACGGCTTCATCGTCATGCAAGACCCCGAGGGCAACGAGTTCTGCCTCGACTGAGTCTCGACCAGGCCGGTGGTCGACCATGTCGAGACCCAGGCTCGAGCCTGTGACAGACTGACGGCGCAGGAGGGGAGTATTCCTTCGCAGCGGTGTCGTCATCACGGCGGTCCTCGACCGACCCGGTGCCGCTGGTCCGGCCCACAGATCACGGAGGCCGGGCGGAAGAGACCTCCGGAGCATCGCTCTGTCGACGTACTCCGGAAGGCATCTCATGGACGTAGAACCTTGGGTCTGGTGGACCACGATCGCCGTCACCTCGGCGGTCCTGCTCTTCGACGTCGTGATCATCGGGCGGCGCCCGCACACGCCGTCGATGAAGGAGTGCGCGGTCTACCTGGCGATCTACATCGGCCTGGCGCTGGCTCTTCGGCCTCGGCGTCTACGTCACGTCCGGCCAGCCAGTACGGCACGGAGTTCCTGGCCGGCTGGCTGACCGAGTACTCCCTCTCGGTCGACAACCTGTTCATCTTCATCATCATCCTGGGCAAGTTCAGCGTGCCGAAGAAGTACCAGCAGACCGCCCTGATGATCGGCATCGTGCTGGCGCTGATCATGCGCGGCATCTTCATCGCCGTCGGCGCGGCCGCGATCAACAACTTCTCGCTGGATCTTCTACCTCTTCGGGCTGTTCCTGCTCTGGACCGCGTGGAAGCTGGCCAAGGAGGGCGCCGAGGACGAGGACGACTACGAGGAGAACAAGCTCGTCAAGTGGGCCGAGAAGCACCTGCCCGCGACCAAGGAGTGGAACAGCAACAAGATGTTCGCCAGGGTCGACGGCAAGCGTGTGATCACGCCGATGTTCCTGGTGGTCCTCACGCTCGGGACGACCGACCTGCTGTTCGCGCTCGACTCGATCCCCGCGATCTACGGGCTCACCAACGAGCCCTACCTCGTGCTGACCGCGAACATCTTCGCGTTGATGGGCCTGCGCCAGCTGTACTTCCTGATCGGCGGACTGCTGGAGCGCCTGATCTACCTGTCCTACGGGCTTGCGTTCCTGCTCGGCTTCATCGGCGTCAAGCTGGTGTTCCACGCGATGCACGAGAACGAGCTCCCCTTCATCAACGGCGGCGAGCCCATCCCCTGGGCGCCGGAGATCCCGATCTGGCTCTCGCTCGGCGTGATCGTGCTGACCCTCGTGGTCACCACCGTGTGGAGCCTGGCCGCGAGCAGGAAGATGACGCGTGAGGAGCATGGACGCCCGCACCGGCCCGCGCCGGGACTGGGAGGACGACTCCTGACCCGGCCTGGACCCGCGGAGTGCGGTCTGCTGGACCGGGGTGCTGGTCACGACGACCCGCGGCGCGCGAGACTGGCCCCTCGACACGATGGCGCGACCGGGGAAAGGACGCACGTTGGCCCAGCAGACCGTGGATCACGACCCACGCGAGGTGGAGGCCGACCTGCTGATCGTCGGCGCCGGTCCGGCGGGGCTCTTCGGGGCCTACTACGCCGGCTTCCGGGGCTGGTCGGTGGCGGTCGTGGACTCGCTCCCCGAGCTCGGCGGCCAGGTGTCCGCCCTCTACCCGGAGAAGGCGATCCTCGATGTCGCCGGCTTCCCCAACGTCAAGGGACGCGTGCTGATCGAGCAGCTGGTCGAGCAGGCCGCCAGCGCGCAGCCGACGTACCTCCTCGACCGCACCGCCACCGGCCTCACGATCGACGCCGCCTCCGACGGGGGCGTGACGATGGAGCTCGACGACGGCTCGGTGGTGCGCGCCAAGGTGGTGATCATCACCGCGGGGATCGGCAAGTTCACGCCGCGACCGCTGCCCGCCGGCGACGGCTGGGAGGGCCGCGGTCTGGTCTTCTTCGTGCCGTCGTTCGCGGAGTACGCCGGCCGCGACGTGGTGATCGTCGGTGGCGGCGACTCGGCGTTCGACTGGGCGCACAGCCTGCAGCCGATCGCCTCGTCGGTCACGCTGGTCCACCGGCGCGACAAGTTCCGTGCCCACCAGGCCACCGTCGACGCGGTGCTCGCCTCCGACGTGGAGGTGATCACCAACGCCCAGGTCACCGCGCTCACCGGTGACGGGATCGTCGAGAAGGTCGAGATCACGACCAACGACGGCGAGGTGCTGGTGCGCCCCGCGCAGGGCGTGGTCGCGGCGCTCGGCTTCGTGGCCGACCTCGGCGCGATGAAGGACTGGGGCCTCGACCTCGACAAGCGGCACATCCTGGTCGACACCGCGATGCGCACGAACCTGCCGCGGGTGTTCGCCGCCGGCGACATCACGGAGTACGAGGGCAAGGTGCGCCTGATCGCGGTCGGCTTCGGCGAGGTCGCCACGGCGGTCAACAACGCGGCCGTGGTGATCGACCCCCACGCCCACGTGTTCCCCGGCCACTCCAGCGAGGGTTCCTAGGTGGCGAAGGCGCGCGACGCCGTACGCATGACCGACGAGGAGGTGGCGGCGTTCCTCGCAGGGTGCGTTGAAGGTGCAGGTCGCCACCATCGGTCCGCACGGGGAGCCGCACCTCACGACGCTGTTCTACGTGCTCGACGAGGGCCGGATCGTGTTCTGGACCTACGGCCGCTCGCAGAAGATCGCCAACCTGCGCCGCGACGACCGGATCACCTGCCTGGTCGAGGACGGCCGAGGACTACTTCGAGCTGCGCGGCGTGAGCATCTCCGGCCGGGCCCGCCTGGTCGAGGAGTACGACGACGTGGTCCGGATCGGCTCCCGGATCGCCACCCGGATGGCCGACGGCGCCGACCTCGGCGCCTACGGCGACGACCTGGTCCGGCAGCAGGCACGCAAGCGGGTCGGCGTCGTGGTCGAGCCCGAGAAGGTCGCCAGCTGGGACCACCGCAAGATGGCCGGCTCGAGCTGACCGCGTCCACCGAGGAGGAACCCATGAAGGTCCAGGTCGACTTCGACCTCTGCGAGTCCAACGCGCTGTGCGAGGCGCTCGCGCCCGAGACGTTCGAGCTCGGCGACGACGACGCCCTGCAGATCCTCGACGACCGGGTGACCGACGACAACGTCGACACGATCGAGCGCGCGGTCGCGTCGTGCCCGAAGTCCGCGATCAGCATCGTCGACGGCTGACGGTGCGCTGCAGCCCACGAGACGCAGGGAGCAGCTCAGCGCAGGAGGAGGTGGACGGCCTTCTGCAGGGAGGCGGCGACGTCGTCGGCGGAGGCGCGGCCGGTGACCCAGGCGACCAGGGCAGCCAGCCACACGTCGCTGATCACGCGGGCGATCGCGATCTCGTCCTCCGTCGGCGGCTCGCCCTCGGGCTCGCCGGCGTCCCTCATCGCCTTGGTCAGCATGGTGGTCAGCTGCGTCCCGACCACGTGGATCTCGGGGGCGACGGACGCGTCGGCGAACATGAACGCCCGGGTCAGGGCCTCGGTCAGGTGTGGCTCGCGCTGCAGCCCGCGCGTCGTGCCACGGACGACGTGCATCACCCGGTCCTCCCGGGTGTCACCGGGGATCGGCCGGCGGTCGAGCACCGCCTGCGACACCTCGAGCCGGGTGGAGAGCGCCGAGACCAGCAGGTGGATCTTCGACGGGAAGTAGCGGTAGAGGGTGCCGAGCGCGACGTCGGCGGACTCGGCGACGGCGCGCATCTGGACGGCCTCGAAGCCGCCCTTGCTCGCAAGGGCGATCGTGGCGTCGAGGATCCGGCGGCGACGGTCGCGCTGCGCGGGCGAACCGAGCCTGTCGAGGGCGAGGGGGCCGGCGACTGAGACCTGCCCGGAGATCCGCGTGGCCACGTCGCTACGCTAACAGTCCGACCGCTCAGAACAGCAACACGTTCCAGTTCGGTGCCGCCCCTCCCACGGGCCACCAGAAGGGCCCGCGGGTAGACACGTGCGCATCGCTCTCCTCTCCTACCGGAGCAAGCCGCACTGTGGCGGCCAGGGCGTCTACGTCCGGCACCTGAGCCGCGAGCTGACCGCGCTCGGCCACGAGGTCGAGGTCTTCTCCGGCCAGCCGTACCCCCACCTCGACCCGGGCGTGACCCTGACCAAGGTGCCCAGCCTCGACCTGTACCGCGAGCCCGACCCGTTCCGGACGCCGCGTCCCTCGGAGTACCGCGACCTGATCGACGTGCAGGAGGTGCTGACGATGTGGACGGCCGGGTTCCCCGAGCCGCGCACGTTCAGCAAGCGCGTCGCCCGGCTGTTCCGCGACCGCGCCGGCGACTTCGACGTGGTGCACGACAACCAGGTGCTCGGCCACGGGATCCTCGACATCGAGCGGATGGGGCTCCCGCTGATCACGACCATCCACCACCCGATCACCTTCGACCGCAGGATCGACATCGCGAACGCTCCGACGCTGCGCAAGAAGCTGAGCCTCTGGCGCTGGTACGGGTTCCTGTCCATGCAGGGCAAGGTGGCCCGGCAGCTCGGCCGGATCCTCACCGTCTCGGAGTCCTCGCGGCGTGACATCGCCCGCGACTTCCAGGTCGACCCGGAGCGGATCGAGGTGGTCCCGCTCGGCGTCGACGAGGTGTTCCGGCCGCCGACCGCGCCGCGGGTACCGGGCCGGATCGTCGCGATGGCGAGCGCGGACGCCCCGATGAAGGGCATCGCCACGCTCCTCGAGGCCGTCGCCAAGCTGCTCACCGAGCGCGAGGTCGAGCTGCTCCTGGTCAGCCGCCCCACCGAGGGCGGCCGCACCGAGCGGCTGGTCGAGAAGCTCGGCATCGGCGACCGGGTGCGTTTCGTGCACGGGATCAGCGACGCCGAGCTGGTCGACGTGATGGGCTCCGCCGAGGTCGCCTGCGTGCCCTCGCTCTACGAGGGCTTCTCGCTGCCCACGGCCGAGCTGATGGCGTGCGAGACGCCGCTCGTCGCCAGCCGTACCGGCGCGATCCCCGAGGTGGTCGGACCCGACGGCGAGTGCGCCGACCTGTTCACCCCGGGCGACGTCGGCGAGCTCGTCCTCAGGCTGCGCGACCTGCTCGACGACCCGGACCGCCGGGCCCGGATGGGCGCGGCCGGCCGGCGCCGGGTGCTCGAGCAGTTCAGCTGGCGCGCGGTGGCGGTCGCCACCGCGGCGGCGTACGAGCGCGTGATCGCCGAGAAGGTCTCGACAAGCTCGACCACCGGAAGACAGGCTCGACCACCGGAAAGAGGAGATCCCCGTTGCTGACCGTTGACTTCGACCGGCTGGGGCTGCGCCCGGGTGACCGGGTGCTCGACATGGGCTGCGGCGCCGGACGGCACGCGTTCGAGATGTACCGGCGCGGTGCCGACGTGATCGCGTTCGACCAGGACGCCGACGAGCTGTCCGCGGTGTCGGACCTCTTCGCGGCCATGCGCGACGCGGGCGAGGTGCCGCTCGGCGCCGAGGCCGACGTGAAGGAGGGTGACGCGCTGTCGCTGCCGTTCGCGGACGGCGAGTTCGACCGGGTGGTCGCCTCCGAGGTGCTCGAGCACATCCCGGCCGACACCGACGCGATCGCCGAGCTGGTGCGCGTGCTGCGCCCCGGCGGCACGATCGCGGTCACGGTGCCGCGGTGGCTGCCCGAGAAGATCTGCTGGGCGCTGTCCGACGCGTACCACGAGGTGGAGGGCGGACACGTCCGGATCTACACCGGCGACGAGCTGGTCGCGAAGCTGCAGGCGGCCGGCCTGTCGTACGACGGCAAGCACCACGCCCACGGACTGCACTCGCCGTACTGGTGGATCAAGTGCGCGGTCGGCGTCACCAACGACGAGCACCCGCTGGTGAAGGGCTACCACCAGGTGCTGGTGTGGGACATCATGCGGAAGCCGCGCTGTGAGCGTGCTGACCCGCGCGGCCGAGCGGGCGCTCAACCCGCTGATCGGCAAGAGCATGGTGCTGTACCTGCACAAGCCCGAGGCGGCCTCCTGAGATGCGCGGCCCGACTGCCCAGCGTCCGCGGCGTCCTGACCGCCGCCGAGGTCGCCGAGACGGCGGCCTCGATCGTGGCGATGCAGGAGCCGGACGGGGCCGTGCCCTGGACGGTGGGCGCGCACGTCGACGTGTGGAACCACGTCGAGGCGGCGATGGCGCTGCTGGCCGCCGGCGAGGTCGAGGCTGCGGAGCGCGGCCTACGAGTGGTGCCGGCGCACCCAGCGCGCCGACGGCTCGTGGCCGATGAAGGTCGTGGCGGGCGAGGTCGAGGACGCCAGCGGCGAGACCAACATGAGCGCCTACCTCGCGGTCGGGGTCTGGCACCACTGGCTGATCCGTCGCGACCGCGGCGTTCGTCGAGCGGTTCTGGCCCGTCGTACGACGCGCGCTGGACTTCGTCGAGGGCATGCAGCTGCCGTTCGGCGGGATCGCCTGGTCCCAGGAGTGGCACGACGGCGCACCGGCAGCGGTCAACCGCGAGGCGCTGCGTCGCCGGCTCCTCGAGCATCTACCAGTCGCTGCGCGCCGGCGTGGCGCTCGCCGAGCTCGTGGGCGAGCCGCAGCCGGAGTGGGAGCTGGCGGGCGGCCGGCTCGGCCACGCGCTGCGCGAGCACCGCGACCTGTTCCTGGACAAGTCGCACGTTCTCGATGGACTGGTACTACCCGGTCCTCGGCGGCGCCGTCCGCGGTGACGCCGGGAGGGCGCTGATCGACACGCGCTGGGACGACTTCGTGGTGCCCGGGCTCGGCATCCGCTGCGTCGACACCAACCCGTGGGTGACCGGCGCGGAGACCTGCGAGCTGGTGCTGGCGCTCGACGCGCTCGGCGACCGGCCACGCGCGCGTGCGGCTGTTCGCCGACATGCAGCACCTGCGCGACCCCGGCGGTGGCTACTGGACCGGCTACGTCTACCCCGACGAGGTGAACTGGCCCGCCGAGCACACGACGTACACCGCCGCCGCGGTCGTGCTCGCGGCGGACGCGCTGGCCGCGGGCGAGGGCCACGGCACGGCCGGCTCCGGGATCATGCGCGGCGAGACGCTGATCGCCGGGCTTCGCCGAGCTCGACCTCGAGTGCGGCTGCGCCTCAGCCGACCGGGTCTCCCGCACCTCCGCGCACGCGCGCTAGCACCCGCATCGAGCCGACCGTCTCGGCCGGCGCGAACGCGCCGCTCCGCACCGCACGCAGCCACACGTGGTACGGCGCCTGGCCGCCGTCCTCGGGCCGCTCGAACACGTCGTGGATCACGAGCGCGCCGCCGGGCATCACCCACGGCGCGAACCCGGCGTAGTCGTTCTGCGCGTGCTCCTCGGCGTGGCCGCCGTCGATGAACAGCAGCGACAGCGGCGTACGCCAGTGGGCGGACGACGGTCGTCGACCGGCCGACCACCGCCACCACCTGGTCCTCCAGGCCGGCTCGCTCGATCGTGCGCCGGAACGTCGGCAGCGTGTCCATCAGCCCGGACTCCGCGTCGACGAGCGAGGCGTCGTGGTGCTCCCAACCGGCCTGGTTCTCCTCCGAGCCGCGGTGGTGGTCGACGGTGAACACGGTGCCGCCCACCTCGCGCGCCGCGGCGCCCAGGTAGATCGCGGACTTGCCGCAGTAGCTGCCCACCTCGAGCGCCGGACCGTGCGGGAGACGCTCCCGCGCGACCCGGTGCAGGAAGGCGCCCTCGTCCTCGGGCATGAACCCCTTGGCCGCGAGGGCGTGGGCGAGGAGGTCGTCGGGCATCATGGCGCGAGCTAGTGGAGGAGAACGTGTTGCAGATTCGAGCCTCTGGACGACCGCGTGGCCCGGTGCAACGCTGAGCCATGACCACCCCTCTCCGGCACAAGATCCTGCTCGACGAGGACGAGATGCCGACGCGCTGGTACAACGTCCTGCACGACCTGCCCACGCCACCGCCGCCGGTGCTGCATCCCGGGCACCGGCCAGCCGGTGGGGCCGGACGACCTGGCGCCACTGTTCCCGATGGACCTGATCCTGCAGGAGGTCTCGGGGGAGCAGTACGTCGACATCCCGCCGGAGGTGCTCGACGTCTACCGGCTGTGGAGGCCGAGCCCGCTGTACCGGGCGCACCGGCTGGAGAAGGCGCTCGGCACGCCGGCCCGGATCTACTACAAGTACGAAGGGGTCTCCCCGGCGGGCTCGCACAAGCCGAACACCGCGGTGCCGCAGGCGTTCTACAACGCGAAGGCCGGGATCCGGAAGCTGACCACGGAGACCGGCGCCGGCCAGTGGGGCACGGCGCTGGCGTTCGCGTGTGCCCAGTACGACCTCGAGTGCGAGGTCTGGCAGGTGCGCGCGTCGTACGACCAGAAGCCGTACCGCCGGATCATGATCGAGACCTTCGGCGGCACCGTCCACCCGAGCCCCTCGGACCTGACCGAGGCCGGCCGCACGATCCTCGCGCAGCACCCGGACTCGACCGGGTCGCTCGGCATCGCGATCAGCGAGGCGGTCGAGGTCGCGGCGCAGGACCCGACGGTCAACTACGCGCTGGGCAGCGTGCTCAACCACGTGCTGATGCACCAGACGATCATCGGCGAGGAGGCGCTGCTCCAGCTCGCGAAGGTGGGGGAGACGCCCGACCTGCTGGTCGGCTGCACGGGCGGCGGCTCGAACTTCGGCGGCCTGATGTTCCCGTTCCTGCGCGAGAAGTGGGCCGGCCGGATGGCGCCGGTCGTCCGGGCGGTCGAGCCGGCGGCGTGCCCGTCGCTCACCCAGGGCACGTACGCCTACGACTTCGGCGACACCATCGGGATGACCCCGCTGATGAAGATGCACACGCTCGGCCACGACTTCGTGCCCGACCCGATCCACGCCGGCGGCCTGCGCTACCACGGCATGAGCCCGCTGATCAGCCACCTGTACGAGGAGCGGCGAGATCGAGGCGGTCGCGAAGAACCAGACCGAGTGCTTCGCGGCCGGCGTCCTGTTCGCCCGCACCGAGGGCATCGTGCCGGCGCCCGAGCCGACCCACGCGCTCGCGGCCACGGTCGAGGAGGCGCTGCGCTGCAAGGAGTCCGGCGAGGAGAAGGTGATCCTCACCGCGCTGTGCGGTCACGGCCACCTCGACCTGCCGGCGTACGACGCCTACCTGTCGGGCTCGATCGTGGACCACGACTGGGACGACGCCGTGCTGCGCGACGCGGTGGCCGCGGCCCTGGAGAAGCTGCCGGCCGGCGTCGGCTGACCGCGGGTCAGGAGGACGCGCGCCACCCCGCAGGCGGGTCCTCGCCGACGCGTCCGTCGACGGCCTCGCGGAGGAGGTCGGCGTGCCCGGTGTGGCGGCCGTACTCCTCGAGCAGGTCACAGACCAGTCGCCGGAGGCTGGCGTGCTCGCCCTCCGGCGTGGCAGCGTGGACCAGCTGGTCGAGCCCGCCGTTGGCGAGCGTCGCGCGGTAGCGCTCACGCGCGCGCTCCACCGCGCCGTCCCAGAGCGCGTAGAGCTGCTCCGGGTCGTCGTCGGCCGCCGTCCGGAACTCCCAGTCGTTGCTGCCGTCGTGCCCGGCGCTCTCCCACGGCTCGCCGATGGGCTCGCCGCGCAGCTTGGTGGTGGAGTAGAAGTCCTCCACCGCCGCCAGGTGCTTGAGCAGCCCGCCGAGGGTCAGCGTGGACGCGCCGATCGTGGTGCGCAGCCCTGCCGCGTCGAGGCCGTCGGCCTTCCAGCGGAACGTCGTACGCAAGCGGTCGAGGGAGCCGATCAGCTGCTCGGCGTCGGTGCCGGCCAGCGGGGGCTCCCAGGGGTAGTCGTCGTTGCTCATGCGGAGTAGGACGATAGCCGACACCGCGGTTCAGCGTGCGCGCGTGAACGTCAGATGGGTGACTCCGCTGGGGGAGGAGACCGCCTCGATGTCGTAGGCATCCTCGAGGGCCTCCAGACCGTCCCAGATGCGGACACCGCGGCCGAGCACGATCGGGACCTGCACGAGATGCATGTGGTCGACGAGCCCGGCGGCGAGGAAGTCGCGTACGACGGTCGGGCCGCCGCCGATCCGGACGTCCTGGCCATCGGCTGCTGCGCGGGCAGTCTCGAGCGCCTGGGCCGGGGCGACGTCGAGGAAGTGGAACGTGGTGCCGCCCTCCATCTCGATCGAGGGCCGGGGGCGGTGAGTGAGCACGAAGGTCGGTGTGTGGAACGGCGGGTTCGGGCCCCACCAGCCCTTCCAGTCCGGGTCGTCCCGCCAGCCGGGCGGGCCGAACTTGTTGGCGCCCATGATCTCGGCGCCGATGCCGTGACTGTGGCGCTCGGCGAAGGCGTCGTCGACGCCGGCGGTCCCGCCCGCGTCCCAGAACCGGGTAGCGAACATCCACTCGTGGAGACGCTCGCCCGCATGCCCGAAGGGTGCATCGGCGGACTGCGGCTCGCCGGTGGCGAAGCCGTCGAGGGAGATGGACAGGTTGTGGACCCGTGTGAGTGACATCCGCATGCTCCTCGGTTGGTGATGGCGCCTTGCAGTCGGTTCTAGGGTGACCGACCAGGGTGACCGGGGATTCTCATCGGGTGCTCTCGTGGATTGCCTCATGACCGTTGCCTGGCGAGGCTCGGTCCAGACGCCCGGGCTGTCGCCCTCACAGCACCGGCCTCAGCTCCGGCTGAAGACGACGCGTCCGTTGGGGATGGTCTTCATCTGGTACTTGGGGTTGTGGGCGTAGGTGTGGTGGCGGGGGCAGAGCAGGCGTCCGTCGGCGAGGTTGGTGTTGCCGCCGCGGCTCCAGGGGGTGTTGTGGTGGACGTGGCACATCGCGGCGGGCCAGTCGCAGCCGTGGCTGGTGCAGTGCTGGTCGCGGTGGCCGATCGCGATCCGTTGTGCCGGTGTGGAAGCGTTTGCTGCGGCCTTGGTCGAGGATCTCGGACTTCCCGCCGAGGACCATCGGGATGATCCCGGCCTCGCAGGCGAGCTTGCGGGCCTGGTCGGCGGTGATCGGGTCCCCGGTGTCCAAGAGGGCTGGGGTGTGGCTGTCGCCGAGCAGGTTGTCCAGGGTCATGGTGACCACCACGGTGGCGTCCACGCCGCCGGCTTGGGGGAGCCGGTCGGCGGGGTAGCGGGTGACGTACTCGCAGAACGCGTGCCCGAGCCCTTTCGGGGTGCCGGAGTGGTGCCGGTGCCGGGGTGAGTTGATCGCGAGCACCGCCTGCTTGAGCATCGCGCCCACGTGGCTGGGCAGGGTGAACCGGCCGTGGCACAGCCCGTGGCCGTCGTCGGCGATGGTGAACCGGCAGGCCTCCTCGGCGAGGGCTTCCTGGCGTTGCAGGGCCTTGAGCTCGTGGGCTTCGGCGATCTCGGGGGCGACCACTTCGAGGACCCGGTGCGCGAGCCGGCGCAGCGCGACCGGGTCGTGCTCGGCCGCGCACCCGATCAGGTGGGCCTCGGCGTCGCGGCGGTGCTCGACCGGCAACGCGTCGACACCCTTGACGATCACGGCGGCCTGTTCCTCGGACACCTGCCCGGCGGCCATCGCGTCCGGACCGGCTCGTGGTCGTGGTCCAGGGCGTGCGCGAGCTGCAGGCGGCGCTTGGCGTCCCGTTTGGTCTGCCGGGTCGGTTGGCCCACCAGGCGCCGGTGTCGGTGGCGCCGTGGTTCGCGCCGAGGTCGAGGCGGTCGGCCTGGTGGGCGACCCGGAGCTCGAGCTCGCCCAGCCGGTGCCGCAACGCGGCCACCGAGGCCAGGGTCTCGGCCAGCTCGGTGTCGCTGATCGACCACAGCCGCGGGTCCCCGAGCTGGTCGAGGTCGGCGTGGAACCGCGCGACCAGGGCCGCGACCGGGTGCGCCTCTGGTTCGCCGAATACCGTTGCCATACAGGGAATTCTGGCATCCGGCACCGACAGTCATGCGCCCATAACCGGGGTTCTGCCCGGCATGTGGACAAGCATTTCCGTTGTTTCTGGAGCGGTCGATGTCGTGGTCTCGACGAGCTCGACCAGCGGGAAGCTCGACCAGCGGTGGGTAGGCCACCGGAGGGACCAACCACCGCCTGCGCCACCCGGGAGTGGACCGCATCCCCGCGCCGTGCTCGAGGAGACCGGCCCGACGTGGGGACTCGAGATCCGTGACGTCGAGGTCACCCTGCTTCGGGATTCAGCCCCGGTAGTTCTCCACGGTGCTCGCGTCGCGCACCGACGCGTGGTCGGGGTTCTCCCCGAACTCACGCCGGGCGTCGCGCTGGCGCAGCAGGTCCCACAGCTGGTCGAGCTCGACCTCGACCCGGCGGAGCTGCTGATGCTCGTCCTCCTGGCTGATCTCGCCCCGGGCGAGGCGCTCGCGCAGGGCGCGCTCGGAGGCGATCAGGTCGGCGATGTGCTGCCGGATGTCGACGTCGGAGGCCATGCGCTCACTGTCCCCGTGGCAAGCTGACTAGGCAACCTGGCCCGCATATCGGGGCGAACCGGCACGGCAAATCGGACCAATCCGGCACTTGTCGAAATGTCGGCCCCCGAGCGTCCGATCCGTCACTCTCTCGAGATGATCCGGCGCGTGGCGGGGGCCACGCGGGCCGGCGGGGACAACGGGGGAAAGACACACGTGGTGCCTGCGATTGCTGCTGGACTGGTGCTCGTGATGCTGGTGCTCGGCACACGCTTCGTCCCTGCCGGCCATGCCGGGCTCGTCGAGCGCTCGGGCAGCTACCGACGCACGCTCCGTCGCCGCGTCGGCTGGGTGGTGCCGTTCGTCGAGCACCTCAGGCTGGTCGAGCTCCTGCCGCACGAGCTGGTCCTCGGCGCCGAACCGTTCCGCTCCGGTGACGAGGTGCAGCGCGCTGGCTCGCCCGGTGAGGGCGACTGCGCTTCGCGGGCATCGGCCTCGCGGTGCGCGCGGACGTGCGAGGTCGAGGGCGCCTGGAGCGTCGCGGCATCGATGCACGTCGCCGGCCGACGGACTGGCGCGAGATCAGTCGGCTGCGCGACCACCGGCACGCGTAGCCTGAACCGCGGTCACGCCTCGGGCTTCAGCCGTTCGCCGAAGAAGGCCAGCACGCGATCGACCGCCCCCTGCTGCCGGTGGGCCGTGAGCGTCGAGTGGCCACGACCTTCCAGCTCCACGCGGACGAACCTGTCGCCGAGCTCGCGGGTCAGGGTCTCGAAGCGGGTGCCGGTGGCCGGGTCCTTGCGATAGCGCACACCGAGCACGGAGCAACCGTCGCCCGCCCGGCGCTTGACCGTGGCGAGGTCCACAGGGCTCAGGTTGAGGTCCGCCCCGCGGGCCTTGCCGATCGCGAACGGCGCGGAGGGCTGGGCCACGACCGGCGCCGCCACCGCGTCGTCGACCATCATCGCCAGCGCGAAGCCGCCGGTGAAGCACATGCCGAGCGCGCCGACGCCGGGCCCGCCGAGCTCGGCGTGGAGCTCGCGGGCCAGGCTGCGCAGCCAGGTGGCGACCGGGGCGGTCACCCCCGTCGCGAGCTTGGTGAACTCGCTGCTGACGCACACCTGCCGGAGCGCGGACCCGACCGAGAGCGGGTTGAGGCCGGCACCCGGTGTGCCGAACAGGTGCGGCATCACGACCGTGAAGCCGGCTGCCACCACCTCCTCGGCGAAGCCGACGACGTCAGCGGTGATGCCCGGGATCTCGTGGATGACCACGACACCGGGACCGGTGCCCTTGCGGTACGTCGGGTGGGTCACGCCGGACGCCTCGTGCTCGCCGAGGGTCCAGCCGTCGAGGACGCGTCATGCGCGCGAGACTACGCAGTCCGCCAGCACCGGGGAGCCGGCGCGCTCACCGTCGCCGATGGTGGCTTCGACCCGGACGTCCCCGTCGGCCGACCACGCGCGCACCCGGATCGTCTCGCCGGGGAAGACGACCCCGGCGAAGCGTGCCGTGACCCGGCGCACGGCCGCCGCGTCACCGTCGAGGAGGCCGTCGACGACGATGCGGAGGGCGATGCCGAGGGAACACAGACCGTGCAGGATCGGCGCCGGGAAACCGGCCGCCTGCGCGAACGCCGGGTCGGAGTGCAGCGGGTTGCGGTCGCCGCAGAGCCGGTAGAGCAGCGCCTGCTGCGGAGTCGTGGCGTACGACGTGTCGAGGTCCGGGTCACGCTCCGGCACCTCGAGCCGGGCGACGGACGGCCCGCGCTCGCCGCCCCAGCCGCCTTCCCCCCGCACGAACATGGACGAGCGGGTCGACCACAGGTCGGTGCCGTCGGCGGCAGTGGCGGTGCCCTCCTGCACGATCACGGCCGCGCTGCCCTTGTCCCAGACGTCGGTGATCCGGGTGGTGACCGTGGCCGAGCCGCTGGTCGGGATCGGTCCGTGGACCTCGATCGCCTGGGTGCCGTGGAGCACCTGAGACAGGTCGATGTCGCAGCCGGGCAGCTCCTGTGGCGGCTCCGTCAGGTGGAAGGTGGGAGACACGATGCCGAACGACGGCAGCACCTGCAGCCGGTCACCCTCGACCGTCCAGCGCAGTGCCTGCCCGGAGACGTTGTCCCCCGGGGCCGCGCCCGCCCCGACCGCGAGGTGGTAGAGGAGCACGTCGGACTCGGTCCACGTGAACGGGATCTCCGGCAGGGTCGCGCCGACCGCGACGTCGGGGTCGATCGGCATGCGGTCCTCCCACCGAGTCCGGGTCAGGTACAGCGGCGCCGGAGGGTGCCGACGCCCTCGCCGGTGAGGTCGTCGCAGGCGACGCTGCGGCCGGTCATCGCCATCAGCAGCGAGAGCAGCGGGCCTCGCACCTCCGGTCCGTCGCCGTTCGTCCAGTCCGTGTCGGTGGCGGCGAGCCGGAGTCCGGCGACCCGGTTCTTGGCGCCGATGAGGGTGTTCGAGCCCTTGTAGAAGTCCGCCACCTGGCGAACGGCGTCGGCGTCGTACGTGTGCGCGATGCCGAGCGGGCGCCGGATGTCCTCGGCGTGGATCACCGTCTCCCCGAGCCAGGAGACCTTCGGTCCGGGCGGGCTGCTCGTGGAGTGCTGGAAGGAGCGGAACGTCGCGAGCGTGTCGGCGGGAGTGGCACCGAGGTGCCGCTGGATGCCCTTCCGGGAGAACTTCGAGAAGCTGAAGCCGGAGCCTGCGAAGCCGGCGAAGAACTTCCCGGGGGTCATCTGCGCAGTCGACGCCATGTGTGCCAGCGCGTCACGGACGGTCCATTCGGTGCACAGGGAACGGGTCTGCCAGCGGTCGTCCGCCAGGCCCTCGAGGTCGTCGGCCAGGGCGCCGCGCTCGCGCGCGATGGTGCTCCAGAGGTCACTCATGCCAGAACCGTAGACCGTGACGTGCCCGACGCGGACACCACCGCCGTCTCGCACGGGGGGCGCGGATTCCCGGTCGGGCGGCAGCCCTGACAATGGTGCGTGTGACCGACAGCGCCCACGAACCCGACGCGTGGCTCGGGGAGCTCGACTTCGAGCTGCGCCCGGGCGAGCCGAGCCACATCGATCGTGACGACGTGCACGCGGTCGAGCGGGCGCAGGCCTTCCGCGACGTGCTCGGCCGGTTCGCGACCGGTGTGGCCGTGGTGACCGCGATGTCCGACGGCGAGCCGGTCGGGATGACCTGCCAGTCGTTCAGCTCGGTGAGCCTGAGCCCGCCGCTGGTGCTCTTCTGCCCCGCCCGGACCTCGCGCGCCTGGCCGCTGATCCAGCGCGCGGGCTCGTTCTGCGTCAACCTGCTCGCCGACGGCCAGCACGAGCTGTCCGACGTCATGGCCACCAAGGGCATCGACAAGTTCGCGGACATCGGCTGGGAGCCCACCCCGCGCACCGGTTCGCCGTTGCTGAAGGGTGTGCTCGGCTTCGTCGACTGCACGATCCACGCCGTGCACGAGGCCGGCGACCACTACGTCGTGCTCGGGCGCGTGCAGGAGCTCGAGTCGTACGACGAGGTGACCGACCCGCTGCTGTACTACGAAGGCCGCTACCGGAGCACCGGACAGTGAGCCTCAGGGCAGGTGGTGCGTGGCCGGTGTGACCGGGTTCGCGGCGGCCACGTCGGCCATCGCCTCGACGATGTTGCGCAGGTTGACCAGCAGGGCGCCGTACACCGGCCAGTGCAGCGCCGCGAGGTCGCGCCGGGAGAGCTCCCGGCACAGCAGGTCGAGGTCAGTCCGGACGGCGCGCAGGTCGTCGTCGTTCGCGTCGATCACCGCCGCGGCCGTCCGGCGGAGCAGGACCAGCCACCGGTCCTTGAACACCGGGTCCCACGCGTCCGAAGTCGCGATCGAGATCGAGAGCGTGCGCGCCATGCTGCGGATCTCGGCAACCGACTGCTCGAGCCGGCGCAGCACCTCGCCGAACGTCGCCGGCTTGCCGGCGCGTCCCCGGAGCCGGCTGCGCAGGTTGAGCCGGGTGCTCTCGCTCGCCTCGTCGACCGCCCGCCAGGCGTGCTCGATGTCCTCGTCGAGGTCGCGCGAGCGAGCGACCCAGTCCTCCGCCTCCTCGGCGTCGCAGCCCTCGGCCAGGCCGGCGGCCATGTCGCGCAGGAGCTCGCCCGCCTTGTCGTCGATCTGGTCCACCTGGCGTGCGGCGGCCCGGTCGTTGAGCGGTGGGAACACCACGAGGTTGACCAGGATGCCGACGGCGATGCCGATGCTCGTGTCCACGAGCCGCTCGGCCAGCGTGCCCGAGCTCGTGCTGTAGCCGGTCGTGAGCACGATCAGCGCCGTGGTCGCCACGGCCACGCCCTCGTCGCGGAACAGCGGCAGCGACCCGATCACGAAGCCCAGCACCAGCGTGACCGCGAGGCGTGGCCACGTTGACGCCGAGCACGCTGCCGACCGCGAAGGCGAGCAGCACCCCCACCACCGCGGCACCCACGGACTGCAGGCCGCGGGTGAGCGTGCGGTAGACGGTGGCGTGCACGGTGAGCAGCGCCGACCACGGCGCCAGGAACGCCTGGTCGTGCCCGGTCACCTCCACCGCCACCACCCAGGCGACCACGGCCGCGACCACGGTCTTCGCCACCTGCAGCGCGTCGGCCTGGTGCACCGGGTCGGTGACGTGCGCCTTCAGCCGGCGGCCCAGGCCGGTGGTCCCCTCCATGGCCCGGACGCTACGCGGTCGGGGCCGTGACGCGCTCCCTGCTCCACGGTCACGGCGGATCAGGCTCGTTCCGCCTCCAGCGCCCGGATCGCGTCGTGCATGGTGAGCGTCCGCCGGGCCGACTCGACGTGCAGGTTCTCGACCATCCGGCCGTGGTAGGTGACCACCCCGGTGCCCCGGCCGTCCTCCCAGGCCTGCAGGATGCCGCGCGCGTCGTCGACCGCCTGCTCGGACGGGGCGAACGTGGTGTTCGCGCCCTCGACCTGGCCCGGATGGATCAACGTCTTGCCGTCGAAGCCGAGCTCGCGGCCCTGTCGGCACTCGGCGAGGAACCCGTCGGTGTCCTTCACGTCGTTGTAGACGCCGTCGAGGATCGCGGTGCCGGTGGCGCGGGCGGCGAGCAGGCAGAGGCCGAGCCCGGTGAGCAGGGGCTGCCGGCCCGGCACGTGCTCGGCGTACAGCTCCTTGGCGAGGTCGTTGGTGCCCATCACGAGCACCGTGAGCCGCTCGGACGCGGCGGCGATCTCCTCGCAGTGCAGCATCGCGTGCGGTGTCTCCACCATCGCCCACAGCTGGGTGCGCTCGGGCGCGTCGAAGTCGGCCATCGCCTCGACCAGCCGGCGCACGGCGTCGGCGGATCCGACCTTGGGCACCACGATCGCGTCCGGTCCGGCAGCGCAAGCGGCCTTCAGGTCGTCGCTGTGCCACTCGGTGTCGGCCCCGTTGACCCGGATCGTCAGCTCGCGGCGACCGTAGTCGCCCGAGGCAGCCGCGGCGCACGCGGCGTCACGGGCGGCGGGCTTGGCGTCGGGCGCGACCGCGTCCTCGAGGTCGAGGATCAGCCCGTCGACCGGGAGCGACTTCGCCTTCTCCAGGGCCCGCTCGTTGGAGCCGGGCATGTACAGGACCGAGCGCCGGGGACGGAACGTCGATCGTTCGTCGACCGCGTCGGGCTCACGCGGGCACCTCGATCGCGTCGTACTGCTTCTTCAGCTCGGGGTCGACCGCAGCCAGCTGCTCGGCGAGGCGCACCATCACCAGGCACTGCTTGAGCGACGCGTCGTCCTCCATCTTGCCGTCGAGCATCACCGCGCCCGTGCCGTCGCCCATCGCGGCCACCACGCGGCGGGCGTGGGCGACGTCGTCGACGGAGGGGCTGAACACCTTGTTGGCGATCGCGATCTGCTTGGGGTGCAGGCTCCACGTGCCGACGCAGCCGAGCAGGAAGGCGTTGCGGAACTGGTCCTCGCACGCGACCACGTCGGCGATGTCGCCGAACGGACCGTAGTAGGGGTAGATCCCGTTGCTCACGCAGGCGTCGACCATGCGGGAGATGGTGTAGTGCCAGAGATCCTGCTGGTAGGTCTTCCGGCCGGTGGCGTTGATGTCGTCGAGCTCGCCCGAGCGCGGGTCCTGTCGCACCAGGTAGCCGGGGTGGCCACCGCCGACGCGGGTGGTCTTCATCCGCCGGTCGGCCGCGAGGTCGGCCGGGCCGAGGGACAGGCCCTGCATCCGCGGGGACGCCGCGCAGATCTCCTCGACGTTGACCATGCCGCGCGCGGTCTCGAGGATCGCGTGCACCAGCAGCGGCTTCTGCAGTCCGGCCTTGGCCTCGAGCTGCGCGAGCAGCCGGTCGACGTAGTGGATGTCCTCGGCGCCCTCGACCTTGGGCACCATGATCACGTCGAGCCGGTCGCCGATCTCGGCGACCAGCGTGGTCAGGTCGTCGAGCCCCCAGGGGGAGTCGAGCGAGTTGACGCGGGTCCAGAGCTGGGTGGGTCCGCTGCTTGAACCGAGATTGGCTGTCGAGCTGGCGATGTCGACCAGGCCCTGCCGTGCGGCTTCCTTGTTGTCGGCCTTGATCGCGTCCTCGAGGTTGCCGAGCAGGACGTCGACCGTGCCCACCAGGTCGGGCACCTTCGCGGCCATCTTCGGGTTGGACGGGTCGAAGAAGTGGATCGCACGCGAGGGACGGGCCGGGATCTCGGTCAGGGGCAGCGGGTGCGCCCACGGCGAGGGGGCGGAAGAAGTCCTTGGCTGAGCGCATGTGGCGGACGCTAGCAGCGGGCCCGGCCACCCGGCTGTGACCCATTCCACCGCGCCCAGGTCATCGCGCCCTCGTCGAGCGCGATCTCGGCATCGGTCTGCGCGGCGGCCTCGGGGTCGTGGGTCGACATCACGACGATCGCGCCGCGCTCGGCCTCGGCCCGCAGGGCGGCGATCATCCGCTCCCGGTTGGCGGCGTCGAGGTCGCTGGTCGGCTCGTCGGCCAGCAGCACGTGGGCCTCGGCGGCGAAGGCCCGGGCCAGCGCCACCCGCTGCTGCTGACCCCCGGACAGCTCCTCGATCAGGTGGCCGCTCGACTCCTCCAGCCCGACCAGCCCCAGCGCCCGCGTCGTACGACGGGCGGCGTCCGCGGGCGTGACGCCGGCAGCGAGCAGTGGGACCAGGACGTTCTCGTGGGCCGTGAGGGCGTGGGCGAGGGCGTTGCCCTGCGGAACCACGGCGATGCCCAGGCCGGCGGCCTGCTCGCGACCGGTGACCGGAGTGTCCCCGAGATGCACGGTGCCGTCCGAGGGTGCGCAGGGCGCCGGCCAGCGCCCAGAGCAAGGAGGTCTTCCCGGCACCGGAGGGACCCGTCACGGACACCAGCCGGCCCGGTTCCGACCTCGAGGTCGATGCCGTGCAGGGCGACCACGGCGCCGTACGCGACCCGCAGCCCGTCGGCGCGCAGCGCGGTCACGTCGCCTCCTCGCATGGATCGCTCCGCGACGCCGTCCCGGCGCGTTCTCCTGCTCGGCGAGCAGGGTGTAGACCCCGTCGACGCCGATGGAACCGCACCAGCGTGCCCGGCGGCAGGTCCTCGAGCGCATGCAGCGGCAGCGGCAGGAACCCGTCGGCGGTCACCACCGCGAACTCCTCGCCGCTGCGGCCCTCACCGCCGATCCGGCCGTCGCGGATCGTGACCGTGCGCGGCAGCGCGGCCGCGACGTCCGGGTCGTGGGTGACCAGCACGACGGTGGTGCCGAACATGCGGTTGACCCGGTCGATGGTGCCGAGCACGAGGTCGCGGGCGCCGTGGTCGAGCTGGCTGGTCGGCTCGTCGGCGAGCAGCACCCCGGGCCGGGTGGCGACCGCGACCGCGACCGCGGCCAGCTGGAGGTGGCCGGGCGTCAGGGCCCCGAGCGGCCGGTCGGCCTCGCCAGCGAGTCCGACCGTGTCCAGCACGTCGTCGGGCGACGGCAGGTCCTTGCCCGCCTCACGCGCCGCGCACCTGGGCGAACGCGACGTTCTCGCGCGGGCGTCAGGTAGGGAAGCAGGTTGCGCGCCGCACCCTGCAGCATCAGGGAGATCTCCCGGGCGCGCAGCGCGTCGAGCTCGCGCGGCAGCACCGTCGACAGCTCGTGCTCGCCGACGTGGATCTTGCCGGCACTCGGCCGGAACAGCCCGCCGAGCAGGCTCAGCAGCGTCGACTTGCCGGCTCCGGACGGGCCGAGCAGGCCGACCATCTCGCCCGGCGGCGACGTGCAGGTCGACACCCGAGAGGGCGGCCACGTCGTGGCCCTCGGAATGGTAGATGTGCACCAGCCGGCTGGTGACGATCGGCAGCCCGGTCACAGCGCCTCCCGAACCCGTTCGAGTGCGGCCCGGTGCGCGATGGCGCTGCCGATCAGCCAGCCGGCGAGGGCGAGCACGACGGCCGCGCCCGCGAACCCGACACCGACAGCGGGCCAGGCCGTCGAGAGGTCGAGCGTGGAGACCGCCGGCGCGGTCGCGAACAGGGGCACGGTGGGCAACGCGAAGTGGGCGCCGACGGTGCCGCACACCACGCCTGCCACGACGGCGAGCCCGATCGCGATCAGCTGCTCCGCCACGGCGATCCGGCGGATCGAGCGCAGACCCACCCCGCTCATCCGCAGTGCGGCGAAGTCACGGGAACGGAGCCGCCACGTGGTCACGGCGATCACGAGCAGGACGAGGATCCCGGTCAGCAGGCCGGCGACGCCGACCAGCACCGCGAGCTGCAGGCTCCAGGCGGCGGTGGACTCGTCGTAGGTGCGGCGAACGTCGCTGAGCGTGTGCGTGTCGCCGACGCGGATGCCCTTCGCGGCAAGGGCGCGCGTCACCTGCGACAGCGCGGCCGGGTCCTCGTGCGCGAACCAGAGCAGGATCTGCGCGTCCGGGTCGACCGTGCTGCCGCGCTGCACCACGTCGAGGTTGACCATCGCCGCGTCGGGCAGCGACGCCGGGAGCCGCGGCACCCGGACCACGCGCCGGGCGTCGCGGGTGTCGCCGGACAGGCCGGTCGCGAGGAAGTCCTCGCCGTTGCTGCCGGCCGGCAGCCGGCCGGCGACGACCGCAGGGACCCGGCTGGGGAACCAGGCCTGGTGCACGGTCACGGTGTTGTCGCCGGAGGTGTCCAGGCCGACCCGCAGCCGGTCGTCGGAGGAGGACGTCACGGTCAGCGCGCCCGTGGTCGCGTCGTCGACCGAGTCCCACCGGGAGGCGGGGCCGATCCGGACGGGCCGGGAGTCCGCGCGCAGCCCGGCGAGCCCGATCGTTCCGGAGATCGAGCTGCCGGGCGTGGTGGTGACGGTGATCCCGGACAGCAGGCAGCCCCGTCGGCAGTGGAGCTCGGTACTGAAGCGGCGCGTGTGGCTGCCGGTGGCGACGGTGCCCAGCGGCGCGCCGAGTGTCCCGTTCCGGTCGTCCACGAGGTCGAGCGTGACCGTGGGTGGTGGCACGTCACCCCCAGGTCCGGTCACCCCCAGCGATCCGGTCGAGATCTCGCCGGTGAGGTGGGTCCCCCGGAGCCGGATCGGCTGCTGGGAGGGCGGGTCGAGAGCCTGCCAGCGGATCCGGGCCGGGTCCTGGGCCGGGAACAGGCCGATGTGCCGGAACTGGTCGGGCACGACCGCGAGCGTCGCAGGTGCTCCGGTGCCGGGCGGGCTCAGCTTGACCACCGGGGTGACCGTGCGACCACTCGGGTCGACGTCGTCGAGGACACCGCGAACCGTGCGGAGGTCGGAGTCGAGGACGGTGGCGACCTGCGGAGCGCCGGACTCCTGCTCGGCGGCGTAGTCCCGGTTGCGGGCGCCCACCACCAGCGCATCGGCGGAGAACACCAGGAGCGCGGTGGCGACGGTGACGATGGCGACGGTACGACGCGTGGCCGGCGTACGGGCGGCGTCGAGCACGCTGACGCCGAGCCGCACCCGGCCGCGGCGCAGCAGGCCGCGTCCGGCGGCGGCGGCGACCGGGACGGTGGCGTGTGCCAGCAGCATCCCGACCACGAGCGCGAGCAGCGCCGGGGCCGCGAGCGCGATCGGCCCGGTCGAGGCCGCCGGTGACGAAGGCCACGACGGCCGTGCCGCACGCCGCGAGCACCAGCGTCTCAGCGACGCCCAGGCTCCAGCCCGCGCGCCGCGACGGCACCCGGCGCAGCAGGGTCTCGACCGGCTCCCGGGTCACCCGCCGTACGGCGACCAGCGTGAGCGCGCCAGCACCACGGCGGCAGCCAGAGCAGTCAGCACCAGGCCCGGCCGGATCTCGAACGGAGCTGCGCCCGGGAGGAACAGCATGCGAGCCGCCCAGCAGAGCAGCCCGGCCGCGACCACCCCGAGCGGCACCCCGGCCAGAGCGCACCGGGAGCAGCTCGCGCAGCAGCAGGCTGTCGGGCGCCGCGCCGGGCCGCGTCCCGCGGAGCAGCGCCAGCGCCACCTCCGGGCGACGTTGCTCGGTCGCTGCGGCCAGCACCAGCCACAGCACGACGACCGCGAGCAGCCCGAGCTGGAGCATCAGCAGCGGGATGGTCACACCGCGACTGCGCCCGTTCGGCACCCACGGAGTCGGCGAGCTGCGGCAGCCCCGTGTAGACGGTCGCGTCCTGCCCGCCGGGTGGCAGCCTTCTTCGCGGCCAGGTCGATGTCCTCGATCCGGGGCCCGAGCTCGAGCAGCTGGTCGATCCCGGTGCGCGGCCACGTCGAGGGGGTAGTCGATCCCGGTGCTCGTGAGGGGAGCGGCGGGACGACGCCGGCCTCGAACGTGGACCGTGCGGTCAGCCAGGTGTCGTGCTGCACGTGCGCCGGCGGCGGCCGGTCGACGATGCCGGACCGGCCGGCGAGAATCCGCCCGAACCAGTACGCGTCGCGCACCTGGCGGTAGATGCCGACCACGCGCAGCCCAGCGGTCGGCCGTCGGCCGACCGGCGTCGTGTCGTCCACCGCCCCGGTGACCCGGAGCCGGCTGCCGACCCGGTAGTCGAAGATCCGGGCGTCGGCCCCGGTGACCATGATCTCGCCGACGGCGCGGGGGCAGCGGCCGTGACCACGCTGACGTGGTCGCAGGCGCCGGCCCGCCACAGCAGCGGGCCGCTGCCGGAGCTCGCGTCGTCGGGTGACTCGGTGGCGGTCGCGCCGTAGCTCTCCACCGGGGCCCGGAACTGGCGGCGCACGTTCGTCGGCACCAGGGAGTCGAGGCCGGGCAGCTCCATGATCGAGGCCGCGCTCGTTGCTCCCGAGAAGTTGTTGCCGAGCGCCGGGGAGGAGACCAGGCCGAGGCCGCGCACCTGTTCGGGCACCTGTCGCGAGCCGGACGTCGACGAGGGCCTGCTGGGTGGCGCGGTCGTACAAGGGGGCGAACACGGCGCACGTGGTGATCAGCGCCGCGAGCAGCGCGATGCTGATCGACTGCACGCGCCGGTACCTGATGAGCTTCCACACGCTGCTTGCGACCCCCGAGCCTGTTCGACCGCGAGCAAATGTCCCAGAGGAGCCGCCGTGTGGAATCACGGAGTGATATCGATTCGCGCCCGGCACCACGAATCCGGAACGCCGCTGCCGATATCCGGGTGCGGCGGCCGGCTGCGGCTCGGGCACGCTTCGAGCATGGACCTGAGGGAGTTCACGGCCGACGACGCCGCCGCCGTCCGGATCGCGACCGGCATCGAGAACGTGCGCAACGCCGTCGACGCCCCGTGGGAGCTCCCGCTCACCGAGCACCGGATGGCGATGGAGGTCCGCCACGGGTGGGACGGCGAGCCGGGCCGCTACTTCCTCGCGTACGACGGGGACACCGTCGTCGGCCTGGGCCACATCGGCGCCAGCGAGTGGGACAACCTCGACCTGGCCTGGCTCGACCTGAAGGTCCTTCCCGAGCGCCGGCGCAGCGGGCACGGTGCCGCGCTGCTCGACGGGCTGCTCGCGGAGGTGAGGGCCACCGACCGGCACCTGGTCGGCGTCGACGCCTGGGACGGCACTCCCGGACCGGCGTTCGCGGAGGCCCACGGGTTCGTGCGCAGGAGCCAGGAGATCAAGCGCCGCATGCACCTGGCGGAGGTGCACGCTCGAGCAGGTCCGGGCGCTTCGGGACCAGGCGGCCGCGGCGGCTTCGTCGTACGAGCTGCTGCGCCTGCCGGGCAGGACCCCCGACGACCTGCTCGACGGCGTCGTGGAGATGACCCGGGCGATCAACGACGCCCCGACGGACGACCTGGAGATGGAGGACGAGGAGTACTCGCCGGAGCGGATCCGCACCTACGAGGACGCGGTGATCCAGGGCGACCGCCGGCTGTACCGGCTCGTCGCGCGGCACCGGGAGTCCGGCGAGCTGGCCGGGCACACGGTGGTGGCGGTGGACGTCGACGCCCCGGAGCACTCCGAGCAGCACGACACCAGCGTCGTCCGCGCCCACCGTGGTCACCGCCTCGGGCTGCTGCTGAAGGCGGAGATGGTGCTGTGGCTCGCCGAGGCGGAGCCGCAGCTGGAGACGGTCGACACCTGGAACGCCGAGTCCAACGCCCACATGATCGGCGTCAACGAGCGGCTGGGCTACCGCGTGCTGGGCCGCGAGATGCAGTTCCAGCGCCGGCTGGGCTGACCCGGCGCGGGTCGGGCCGTAGGACGCAGGGAGGTAGGTTTCGAGTGCGTGCCGGGGCCCGTCCTGGCAGAACTTCGGGAGACACCTCATGGTGAAGAAGCTGGGTGCGACCGTCGCCGTGGCGCTCCTGCTCGCCACGTCGGCCTGCGGTGCAGGGCGTCCCTCCGCGGAGGAGCTGTCCACGTCGATGCAGAAGGGCGTCAAGACCAACGGCCGGACGGTCAAGCTGACCAAGGACCAGGCCGACTGCGCGGCGAAGATCTTCGTCAAGTCCGACCTCTCCGACGAGGCGCTGCAGGCGATCGCCGACGCGACGAGACGTACAAGGAGTCCAAGAAGGACGCTGCTGCGCTCGAGAAGATCACGGACGACCTCGGGGCGTGTGCGACCAAGGACTAGGTAGGGGTTCGGCGGCGTGGAATTCCCAAGGTATCTAGGTTTTCTGGCGCATCCAGGGGTGGGCATGCCGCTGGAAGCGCGAGAAGAGATTGGGAAGTCGGCCGGGCCTGATCGCTAGGCGGCGCGCAGCATCAGCTTGCGGATCCGGTCCGCGGTGTACGCGCCGAGCCCGAGGTCGGCCCAGACCAACCGGACCATGGCCCACTGGGTGATCTCCCGGAGCCGGTCCTCGCGACGCTTCTCGTTGAACACCACGTCGCTCGGATCCTGGCCGGGCACGAGTCCGCGTCCGTACTTCATCCGGCCGTCGAACTCCCCGAGCAGTCGATGCTCGGGCCAGGCGAAGTCCGAGATGCCGACGAGCTGGCCGTGCTCGTCGTACACCTCGAACTGGAGGTCCGGCGCGGGCAGCCCGTGCCGCCAGCACAGGTACCGCGCCCGCGTCTCGCCGGGGGACTCGGACCGGCCGTCCGCCAGTCGGACGACGAGCTGCGTGTGCAGGGTGCGGGGCCAACGCTCCATGGCGGCGAACTGGTCCACGAGCTCCTGGCCGGTGCAGCGGCCCATGTGCAGCGCGCCGTCGGCGGAGACGAGTGTCGACTCCACCGAGTTCAGGGTCCCGTGCTCGATGACGGCGCGCGCCGCACTGGTGGCGGCAAGGCCCTCGGCCGTCGTCACGAGCTCTGCGTCGCCGACCTCGCCCTCGTGATGGTGGACGCCGGCATCGGTGCGGCCGATCCCGCCATCGAGGCGCGTGACGTGGACGACCTCGAGGTTCGCGGCCCAGACCGGGACGTTCTGCATCACGAGCGAGGACGTGTGGGACAGGGCGACGCGCGGGCCGAGAGATCGCATCACCGAGGTGCACATCAGCTTGTGGCGTGCGACGTTCGTGACCGTGTCCCACCGGTCGGGAGTGGTGTAGGCGCCTTGTCGCACGCGGCGAAGTACGCCGTGGCGCAGGCTGGCCGCGAGCTCGCGGTCGGTGACGCCGAATCCGATCATCTCGCGGCGGAGCGCGACGCCTGTGTCGGCGATGAGCTGCAGTGCTTGGTCCATGCGGGAACTGTCCGACGACGCGCGCGTCGCGAGAACGGGTCGGGCTCGGTCGGTGGAGATCGACGCGTCGGTCGTGCGCCTGTGGACGTCGGGTGGCGCAGTCCGCCGCGGAACCTCCCAGTCACTTCTGGCGGTTCCAGTGGGGTATGCCGGCGTACACACCACTGGAACCGCCAGAAAACCTAGATACCTTGGGAATTCTCCGCCCCAGACCAGCCGACTACGCCGCGCCCGGTCCCTCGTCGCGCACGCGCTGCACCTCGGTCATCGCCTCGCGCAGCCGGCCGAGCCAGTCGTCGGCGTGCTCGCCGACCAGGCGGACGCACCACGCGAGGGCGTCCGCACGGCTGCGGGCGACGCCGGCCTCGACCAGGGTGTCGAGCACCAGCCGCTCGGGCTGCCGCAGCCGCGTCATCACGGGTACGGCGAGGTTGGTGAACACCGACCGCACCGGGCCGCACTCGGCGCCCCACGCGATCTTGCGGCCGAACCGGTGCTCGGCCTCGCGGGCGATGTGGATCCGCTCGTCGCGGGTGTCCTCGCGGAACCGGGAGATCCGGCCCTTCGCGGCGGCGGTGGCCTCTGCCCCGTCCGGCTCGCCCTCGACGCCCTCGGGCGCGGCGAGGGTGCCGACGACGAGGATCTCCTCGCGGTCGGTGGTCACCTCTGCCGGCTCCGGTGAACCAGGCGTCGGGCAGGCGTCCCTGGATCCAGCCGGCCACCTCGGTGTCGTTCGTCGTCATCACGGCCTCCTGCGTAAGTGTGTAATGAAGTAATCATGTAAGCGCATCGCGCCGAAATCAAGGTCTGCTGCTCACGGCAGAACCGCCTGCGGCAGAACCGCTGGAACGGCCGCACGCCGGCGCTGGCCACGCTGGCGGCACCACAACCCGGAGGTGCCCATGACCAGTCCGCCGATCCCGACCGGCTCGCTCGACGACCAGCTCACCGCCCGCCTGCTCCACCAGCGCATCATCGTGCTCGGCCAGGAGGTCGACGACGCGATCGCCAACCGGCTCTGCGCCGAGCTGCTGCTGCTCTCCGCCGAGGACCCGCAGCGCGACATCAGCCTCTACATCAACTCGCCCGGCGGCTCGGTCTCGGCCGGCCTGGCCATCTACGACACGATGCGGCTGATCCCCAACGACGTCAGCACGCTGGCGATGGGGCTGGCGGCCAGCATGGGCCAGTTCCTGCTCTCGGCGGGCACGCCGGGCAAGCGGTACGCCCTGCCGCACTCGCGGGTGCTGATGCACCAGGGCTCGGCCGGCATCGGCGGCACCGCGGTCGACATCGAGATCCAGGCCGAGAACCTCGAGCACACCAAGAACGTGATGATGCGGCTGATCGCCGAGCACACCGGCCAGCCGCGTGGAGAAGGTCGAGCGCGGACGCCGTCCGCGACCGCTGGTTCACCGCCGAGGAGGCGCAGGACTACGGCTTCGTCGACCAGATCCTCACCGACGTCGCCGACGTGACGCCCGCCCGTCTGCGCGCCAGCCGGCTGGGGGTCTGCGATGAGCTCCTACACGATCCCCAGCGTGGTCGAGAAGACGCCGCGGCGAGCGGGCCGTCGACATCTACAGCCGGCTGCTGACCGACCGGATCATCTACCTCGGCACCGAGATCGACGACGGCGTCGCCAACGTCGTGATCGCGCAGCTGCTGCACCTGGAGTCGGAGAGCCCGGACTCGCCGATCGACCTCTACCTCAACTCGCCCGGCGGCTCGGTCACGGCGATGCTCGCGATCTACGACACGATGCAGTTCGTCGGCGCGCCGGTCGCCACGACCTGCGTCGGCCAGGCGGCGTCGTCCGCCGCGGTCCTGCTGGCCGGCGGGCGCCGAGGGCAGCCGGATGGTCCTGCCGCACGCGCGGGTCGTCCTGCACCAGCCCTCCGGCGGGGGTCAGGGCGCGCTGCCCGACCTCGCCCTCCAGGCCAAGGAGATCGTGCGGCTGCGCGCCGAGATGGAGCAGATCCTGTCCCGGCACACCGGCCAGACCGTGGAACGGCTGCGCGAGGACACCGACCGCGACCTGGTGTTGACCGCCGCACGAGGCGGTCGCCTACGGCCTCGCCGACGGGGTGCTGGAGGAAGCGCTAGGCGGTCAGCGCGACGGGACCGGTCGGCCGGGTCGTCAGCGTGCGGGTGACCCGGCCGGTCAGGTCCACGAGCCGCAGCCCGAGCGCGCCCTGGATCGCGCCGAGCACCTCGGAGCTCGGCTCCTTGCGGCCGCGCTCGACCTCGGAGAGGTACTGCGTCGAGACCCCGGCGTCGCCGGCCACGTCGGCCAGGGTGCGGCCCTGACGGTGCCGCTCCTCGCGCAGCTCGCGGCCGACCACCTCGCGCCACAGCGGCTCGACGGCGGGCTCGGCCGGGCGTGCCGGCTCCGGCGTCGAACGCGGGAACCCGATCACGTGACCCATGCACCGAGGGTAGGCCCGTCGTACGACGCCGGACAGCGACGTTCACCGAGGGCGAAACGGTCGGCCTACGTCGCCGCGACTCAGACCTGTCGCCGCGAGCGCCACCGTGTCGTCGGCGAGCCGGTCCGGAGCGACCCGGGTGCCGACGATCCGGCGTACGTCCTCGATCGCGTCCCAGTCGTTGGCGTGCATGCCGGCCACCACCTCGTCGCCGCGCAGCCACCAGGCGGTGAACGCGTACGACGCCGGGTCGCCGCGCAGCACGACCCGGTCGAAGCCGTCCGGTCCGGGGCTGCCGACGTACTCCATGCCGAAGTCGTACTGGTCGGTGAAGAAGTACGGCAGCGCGTCGGCGACCGTGTCCTTGCCGAGCACGTTGGCCGCGGCGACCTTGCCGTGCTGGATCGCGGTGTCCCAGTGCTCGACCCGCACCGGCCGACCGAGCACGCGGGTGGTCGGCGTTGGCGACGTCGCCGGCCGCGAGCACGTGCGGGTCGCTGGTGCGCAGGTGGGAGTCGGTGCGGATGCCGTTGTCGATCGACCAGCCCGGCCGCTCCGGCCGAGCTCGACGACCGGCTCGATGCCGATCCCGACCACCAGCAGGTCGCAGTCGACGGGGTCGCCGTCGCGCAGGTGCACGAGGGCCCCGCCTCCCGATCGCTCGATGCCGGTGATGCCGATGCCGGTGCGCAGGTCGACGCCGTGCTCGCGGTGCAGCCGCGCGAAGATCGCTCGCCACCTCGGGCCCGACGACCCGCAGCAGGGGCTGGTCGAGGGTCTCCAGCACGGTCACCTCGGCGTCCGCGTTGCGGGCGGCCGACGGCCACCTCGAGACCGATCCAGCCGGCGCCGACGATGCCGATCCGGGTGCCCGCGGTCAGCCGTTCCTTGAGCCGCAGGGCGTCCTCGAGGGTGCGCAGGTAGGCCACCGGGGCACCGCTGTCGTCGGCCATCGCCAGCCGGCGCGGGCGGGAGCCGGTCGCCAGCAGCAGCTGGTCGTAGCTCGTCGCGCCGTCGTCCGCACGCACCTCGCGCGCGCCGACGTCGAGGGCGCCGACCCGGTTGCCGAGCCGCAGGTCGACGTCGTGCTCGGCGTACCAGGCGGACTCGTGGACCAGCGGGTCGTCCTCCGTGGCGTTGCCCAGGAGCAGGTCCTTGGACAGCGGCGGGCGTTCGTACGGCGGGTGGGCCTCGTCGGTGAACAGCGTGATCGGCCCGTCGTGCCCGCCCTCGCGCAGCTCGGTGACGAACGTGCCGGCGGCGAGGCCACCCCCGACGACGACGACGCGGTCGCTCATGACCGGCCGCCCTGCTCGCGGGTGAGCGCCAGGAACTCGGCGCGTGTCGCCGGATCCTCGCGCAGCCGGCCCAGCAGTCGCGCGGTCACGGTGCTGGCTCCCTCGGCCCGGGCGCCGCGCACGCTCATGCAGGTGTGCTCGGCCTCGATCACCACGCCGACGCCGTGCGGGGCGAGCTGGTGGCGCAGGTGGTCGGCGACCTGGCTGGTGAGCCGTTCCTGGGTCTGCACCCGGCGCGCGAAGTGGTCGACGGTGCGGGCCAGCTTGGACAGCCCGACGATCCGGTCGGCGGGCAGGTAGCCGACGTGGGCGACACCCACGAACGGCAGCATGTGGTGCTCGCACAGCGACCGCACCGGGATGTCGCGCACCAGCACCAGCTCGTCGTACCCCTCGCTGTTGGGGAACGTCGTCATCTCGAACGGCTCCGGGCTGAGCAGCTCGGCGTACGCCTGCACCAGCCGACGCGGGGTCTCGGCCATGTCCTCGTCGTCGATCGGGAGCCCGAGGGCGCGCAGCATCTCGGCTGCCGCGTCGGTGGCCCGGTCGATCTGGTGCTCGAGGCGACGTTCGAGGAGGGGAGTGACGGACTGGCTCATCGGGCGGCTCCTGTGGACGGCGTTTCTAAAAGACAGTATCGTGCACGGTAGTAATCAGGAGCAGCGACGTCAAGTGAGGCGACATGGACGACTACGCCGCGGTGGCCGCACTGGCCGACCCGGTCCGGCGCCGTCTGTACCGCTACGTCGTCGCGCAGGCCGACGCCGTCGGTCGTGAGCAGGCCGCCGAGGGTGCCGGGGTGCCCCTGCACACCGCCCGGTTCCACCTCGAGAAGCTCGTCGACGAGGGGCTGCTGGAGACCGAGTACCGCCGGCTGTCCGGGCGCGCCGGCCCCGGGGCGGGGCGGCCCGCCAAGCTCTACAGGCGCACCGCGACGGAGGTCTCGGTGCAGCTGCCCGAGCGCAGCTACGACCTGATCGGCTCGGTGCTGGCGGGGGCGGTCGCGCGGTCGCTGGCCGGCGAACCGCTCGAGTCGGCGCTCACCCGCGAGGCCCGGGACCGCGGCCACAGCTCCGGCGCGACGTACGACGGCAGCGGGAGCGACCTCGAGCGCACCGCGGGCCTGCTGGCCGACGAGGGGTTCGAGCCGAGCGTCGACGGCGACATCCTGTCGATGCACAACTGCCCGTTCGACGTGCTCGCTCGCGAGCAGCCCGCGCTCGTGTGCGGGGTCTCCCTCGACTACGTGGAGGGTGCCCTCGAGGGTCTGGGGTGTCGCCGGCTCGAGGCGCGGCTGGAGCCGGCTCCCGACCGCTGCTGCGTCCGGGTCGCGAGGCAGTAGCCGCACCAGGCGTTCTGGCAGGGTGGCGCCATGAAGCTGGGACTACAGCTGGGGTACTGGGGCGCGCAGCCGCCGGACGGTGTCGGAGAGCTGGTCGCGGCCGCCGAGGACTCCGGCTTCGACGCCCTGTTCGCCGCGGAGGCGTGGGGGAGTGACGCATTCACGCCGCTGGCGTGGTGGGGGCACGCGGGAGGGGCCCGGTCACCAACGACGGCCCGCACTACCCGTTGCCGTACGCCGGCGAGGGGGCCGTGGTCGTCTCTACTCGCCGGCATCCGCGGGCATGTACCAGCCGTGGCTGGACGAGGGCTTCGCCCGCCTCGGCGCCCGTCGTACCCGGGAGGAGTTCGAGATCGCCAGCACCTGGAGTGGGAGGAGTCCCGGGGTGACGACGCTGCTGCTCAGCCTGCGGTCGGCGGCCGAGGTCCGCTCGGTGGCCGGGCTCCTGGCCTGACGTCGGTTGGGTCAGTCCGTCGGCAGCCGCGACCAGCTCTGCATGTCCTCCCGCCGCCCGTTCTTCTGGTGCACCGAGCGGAGCACGCCCTCGAGCGTGTAGCCGCACTTCTCGGCGACCCGGGACGACGCGGTGTTGGAGACGGCGATCAGCAGGGTCGCGCGGATGATGCCGTCGGCGAACGCCCAGTCGGTGAGCAGCCGGAGCGCCTCGGTGGCGTGACCGCGACCGCGCGCCCACGGCGAGATCGCGTAGCCGAGCTCCGCGCTCGCGCCCTCGCGGTCGATCGGCCCGGTGACGGCGTAGCCGACGAATCCGCCGGCGTTGTCGACGATGGCGAAGTTGGCGCGGTCCTCGTCGAGGAACCTCCGTCGCCAGGCCGCGATCCAGCCGTCCGGTGTCGGCACCGGGGTGCCGGTGTACTGCAGGATCGCGGGGTCACGGATCGTCTCCGCGAACGGCGCGACGTGCTCGTCGGCGAAGGGCACCAGCCGGGTCGTGCTCACGCCGGCACGCTACCGGCGGCGGGCGGGGTGGAACGGGGAGTCCTGCGGCGGCGAATTCCCAAGGGATCGATGTTTTCCGCGCACTTCCCAATCGTTGTCTGGCGCTTCCAGTGGTGTACATGCCGAGGGAAGCGCCAGAAGACATTGGGAAGTGCCATCGGGTCTGCGAGCAGAGGACACGCGCGGATGCCCGAAGAATTCCTAGAGACCTTGGGAATTCGACGCCGCCGCGGCGCCACCCACCCCGACCTACACCTCCGCGACCCCCGCCCGGTGCCGCTGCGCCAGGTCGCGGTAGACCTGCGGGTTGCTCTGCACCCAGGCCTCCGCCGAGGTGCCGGCGATCGGGCCCTTGACCCGCGCGGGCGTGCCCATGGCGAGGACCTCCGCCGGGATCTCGCCGGTGACCACCGATCCGGCGGCGACCAGCGTGCGGGCGCCGACCGCGGCGCCGTCGAGCACCGTCGCGTGGTTGCCGACGAGCGCCTCCTCGCCGATCGTCGCGCCGTGTACGACGCAGGCGTGGCCGATCGTCGCGCCGGGGCCGATCTCGGTGACGATGCCCTTCGGGGAGTGCACCACTGACCCGTCCTGCACGTTGGCGCCGGCCCGGACCACGATCGGGCCGAAGTCGCCCCGGAGCACCACGCCGTACCAGACCGAGGCGTTCTCCTCGACGGTCACGTCACCGATCACCGAGGCGGTGGGCGCGACGAAGGCGGTGGGATGGACGGTCGGGGACTTCCCCTCGAAGGAGTAGAGCGGCATGCCGCCCAGATTACGCAGGGGTAACCTCCCGCGGGCGCTCCGTCGTGACCGAGACCGGCACCGGGAACCATGGCCTGTAGCCCAGGGGAGCCGCAAATGCGTGGTTGGCGGGGTCCGCACCGGGTCGGCGACCCCGACAAGCCCGCAGATGCGAGGTTCCGCGGCGAGCACCCGCGCTCTGCGTGACGTATCCCCACACTTGTCCCGGAACTGCACGAGATTCGCGGGATCCGGTGCAGTTCCGGGACAACTGTGGGGAAACCGCAGGCCGACGCTGGCTGCGACTGGTGCACGCGCGCACATGCCCACGTGCAAGATGCAGACCATCCCGTTACGGGCGCGTCATCCTTCCCCGGAGCCGACCCGATCTGCGTGCTCGACCACCGAGGCGCAGGTCAACGCTCCTCGACTGCGCCGAGCACGGGCTTCAGGTCGACGACGGGCGTGCCGTCGATCGCCTCGAGCCCGGACACGTGCAGCCGGTTGCCTCGACGGCGAGCACGGTGACGCGGTGGAGGCCGAGCGGGTTCGGGCGGTCCGGCGAGCGGGTGGCGAAGACGCCGGTCTCGGGGCGGGTCGGGTCGTTGCGGGGGCGGGTGGTCAACGTCGAGCGGTCACCCTGGTGCAGCCAGGTGAGCACCAGCAGCTCGTCGCCGACGGTGATCCCGCTCATGCGCCGGTGCGACGTCGTCCATGAGGTCCAGGTCGGCTTCAGGCGCGCCCTTCGTCTCCTTGGCGTGGCGCGTCGGCGCGCGAGGTGAGTGGGCTTCGGACGTGCCCGATGACATGGAGCGTCAGGTCCATGGATCGCATTCTGGCGCACCCGGCGGTCGATGACTTCCGCACGCGGGAAGGGTCACGATGGTGTCCCACCAGTGCAACAGCGAGGAGCAGACCATGGGCCGCATCGTCTCGAACTTCTTCATCTCGCTCGACGGGGTCGTTGAGGCGCCACACGAGTGGCATTTCCCCTACTTCGACGACGCGATGGGGGAGGTGGTCGGCAGCGGCATGGAGACCCAGAAGGCGTTCCTGCTCGGCCGGAGGATGTACGACGAGTGGTCGGAGTACTGGCCGGCGCAGAGTGACGACGTGCCGTTCGCCTCGTACATCAACAACGTGCCGAAGTACGTCCTCTCGCACACCCTGATCGACCCGACCTGGAACAACACGACCGTGCTGCCCAAGGCGACCCGGTGGCCGCGGTGCAGGCGGTGAAGGACGACACGGACGGCGACATCGGCATGTCCGGGTGCGCGACGACGGTGCGCTGGCTGCTGGCCAACGGGCTGCTCGACGAGCTCGCGCTGCTGGTGCACCCGATCGCCGTCGGGCGCGGTCAGCGGTTGTTCGAGGACACCCCGACCACGCCGCTGCGGCTCGTGCACAGCGACACGCTGCCGAGCGGGGTGCTGCACGTCCGCTACGCGCCCGCCTGACCCGCCGTTGCCGAGAACATGAAGCAGCCGTAGCCGATGTTGCGGCTGTGCACCTCGACCACCCCCGGCTCCGCGAGCACCTCGGCCAGCACCTGCTCCGGGTCCGTGCCGTCGTGGGTGCGGGTCGCCGGGTGGATCCAGCCGCGGTCGTCGTACGCGCGCAGCACCTGCGGACGCGAGCGCCAGGCCTGCGGGTACGACGTGGTGCTGGCGGGTCCGGCGCACGAGCCCGCGTGCACGAAGACCGCGCCGGTCTCGACGTACGGGCTCGCGGGGAGGCGTGGCCGGTAGCCCATCAGCAGCAGGTTCGCACCCGGGCTCGGCGTCCGTGAGGCAGCAGCGCACCGGCTCTCCGCCCGAGGCGGTGACCTGCTCGACCGGGGTGCCGTCCATGTCGACGCCGGTGCGCCGTGCGTGGTCGACCGCGTCGGGGGTGACGGTGTGGAAGGTGATCGTGTCCATGACCGGTAGACGACCCGGCCGGGGCAGACGTGAGGTCAGCGGCGGCGGCGCACGGCGTCGGCGAGGCCGACCAGCACGATCACGACCGCCAGGCCCATCAGCACGAACCCGAACACCTCGGCCGGCCCGCGCTCGGCGGCGTACGACAGCAGCCTCCCGAACAGGCCGAGCACGATCCCGCCGGCGACGAACGGCACGGTGCGCGACACCCTGACGGGTTCGACGGTCGCCGGTGCCAGCGACGGCGGCTTCTCCTCGTGCTCCGGGCGGCCGAGGGCGCCGCCGCACTTGGGGCAGACCTTGAGGTAGTCCTCCGCGACCGCGTGCCCGTTGCTGCAGGTGCGCGTGGTCACCATCCGCGCTCGCGCCACTCGGCGAGGTGGGGCCGTTCCGTGCCGAGGATCGAGTCGTTGCCGTGGCCAAACCCTGAGCGGACCAAGAGGGCAGTCGTGCCCTCATGGCGGCCACCGCACAGACCAGTCCACATCGCGTCGCACTGTACGCCCGCATCTCCGACCACGACGGACTGCGCACGCCGCTCCTGCGACGCGTTCGGCTCCCGCGTCGACCATCCCTGACCCGAAGAACGAGGTGACCGTGGGCGCCTCCCTGGCACCGGATCCGCTCGTCACTCGGGTCGCGCGGCTGCCAGTTGGCCGGACAGACCATGGGCGTGGTGGCTCGTGCTCGCGTGCACCGGCCGCGGCACCACGGCGCAGCCTGCGACCGAGGTCCGGCACGCCGCATTGCGAGGTGTGCCTCCATCTGGACTGGCGGGCCGTGTCGCCTGCTGAGCAGTAACGAACCGCCCCGGCGGGGGGATACACGCCGGGACGGCCCCCGGCCCACAGCACCTCATATGGCATACCCATTCTTGCGCAGACCAAACCTCGGGGGCTCGAGCACCGCTACGACCGCAGCGTGACAGACAGAGCCGCGTGCCTCCGGGGGCTCCGCTCACCAGCCCCGCTCGCGCCACTCCGCAAGATGCGGTCGCTCGGCGCCGAGGACCGAGTCGTTGCCGTGGCCGGGGTAGAACCAGGTCTCGTCGGGCAGCCGGTCGAAGATCTTCGCCTCGACGTCGTCGACCAGGCTCACGAACGCGTCGGAGTCGCCGAAGGTGTTGCCGACCCCGCCGGGGAAGAGGCTGTCGCCGGTGAACAGGTGCGGAGTGCCGTCCGGGTCGTCGTACAGCAGCGCGATCGAGCCGGGCGTGTGGCCGACGAGGTGGATCACGTCGAGGGTGCACTCGCCGACGGTCACGGTGTCGCCGTCGCCGACGGTGCGCCGTACCTCGACCCCGGTCTGCTCGGTGATCGCCCCGGCGTCGTCGGCGCCGGCGACCGTGGAGGCGCCGGTGGCGGACACGACGTCGGCGAGGGCGCGGTGGTGGTCCCAGTGCTGGTGCGTCGTGACCACGGTCGCGAGACCGCCGTCGCCGACCACCGCGAGCAGCCGGGGCGCGTCGGCGGCGGCGTCGACCAGGAGCTGCTCGTCGGTCGCACGGCAGCGCAGCACGTAGCAGTTGTTGGACATCTGGTCGTCGACGGCGACCTTGGTGATCACCAGCTTCGCGAGCTCCCGGACATCGGGGGTGCCGCCGGGCCTGACCTTGCCTGTGTACGCCGCCATGCCGCGATCCTAGGCACGCACCGGAACCTCCCACGTGGCCGCCACCGCGTCCGCCAGGTCGTGCACCGCCCGGGTGAGGTCGTCCTCGCCCTCGAGCTGCAGGTCGAGCTGGAGACCCATGAAGGTGGCGTCGAGCAGGGTGGCCGCGCGCCGGGCGGTGCGGGCCGGGACGCCGGAGGCCGTCAGGTGGGCGGCGAGGGCGTCCATCCAGACCTCGTTCGCGCGCGCGACGAGCGAGGCGTAGGGCTCCACACCGAGGACGCCGATCGCGGCCGCCTCGACGTACAGCCGCTGGCAGCGGGCCTGGGCGGGGGAGTTGACCGTGGCCCAGAGGTCGAGCACGGCACGTCGTACGTCGGGGGAGGGCGCGAGCGCCCGGATGCCCCGCACGGAGCGGTCGTTGGACGTCGTGAGCACCGTCGCCAGCAGGTCGTCCTTGTCCCGGAAGTGGTAGAGCAGCATCCGGTCGCTGGTGCCGATCGCGGCCGCCAGCGGCCGCAGGGTCAGCCCGATCAGCCCGTGCTCGAGCACGTAGTCGGTCGCGGCCTCGGCCAGCTCCTGCCTGCGGTCGGTCATCCCACTCCTGCGCTCGGAAAGGTGCTCGGAACACGGTTTTGGACTCCAGTGTAGCGAGTGCTACGTTGGCTGTGTAGCAAGTGCTACATACACGACGGAAGAGGACGACATGGGACTCGCGATCCCGCTGCTGATGCTGGCGATCGGCGTGGAGGTGGCCGCGACCGCGGCGCTGCCGCGCGCGGACAGCTTCCGCGACCCGTTGTGGACGGCGGTCGTGCTCGGCGGGTACGCCGTCTCGATCTGGCTGCTGTCGGTGGTCGTGGAGTGGATGCAGGTGTCCGTCGCCTACGCGATCTGGGCCGGCCTGGGCACCGCGCTGATCGCCGTGGTCGGCGTGGTCGCGCTGGGGGAGTCGTGGGACCTCACGAAGGTGGTCGCGCTGTCGCTGATCGTGGTCGGCGTCGTGGTGCTGAACCTGCACGGTGTCGCCCACTGAGCGTGCCCATCGGCTGAGACGCCACTGGCCGCCGCGTCAAAGTCGAACTAAGTTCGTGGACATAACCGATTCCTGAGGAGATGCCCATGAGCGTGACCGACGAGTTCCTCGAAGCCAACAAGGACTACCAGAAGGGCTTCAAGGGTCCGCTGCCGCTGCCGCCGGCACGCAAGGTCGCCGTGCTGGCCTGCATGGACGCGCGCCTCGACCCGGCGAAGATCCTCGGCCTCGAGGAGGGTGACGCCCACGTCATCCGCAACGCCGGCGGCGTGGCCACCGAGGACGCGATCCGCTCGCTGGCGATCAGCCAGCGGCTGCTCGGCACCGAGGAGATCGTGCTCCTGCACCACACCGACTGCGGGATGCTCACGTTCTCCGACGACGCTTTCCGCCAGGACATCGAGAAGGAGACCGGGATCCGTCCCAGCTGGTCGGCGGAGGCCTTCCCCGACCCGGCCGCCGACGTCCGGCAGTCGGTGAACCGGATCAAGGCCTCGCCCTTCATCCCCAAGACCGACCGGGTGCGGGGCTTCGTGTTCGACGTCGCGACCGGGGGGCTCGACGAGGTCTGAGCCTCAGGGGCGTCTGGGCGACCGGCGCCAGGGTGCCAGCTCCGGCAGGGTGCCGGTGTCGCTGGTGACACCCTCGCCGGCGCCGCGGCCCACCAGCCACCAGCCGAGCGCGCTGCCGGTGCCGCGCACCTCGGGTCCGTCGCCCTCGCCCACGGACCAGGTGCGGCCGAGGTCGGTGGCCACGGCCGTGAACGGACCGGAGCCGGACTGGTCGCGGGCGACGACGTCGAGCAGATCGCCCACGAACGGAGCCGGCCAGTCGGCGTGGGCGTAGCCGGCGTCGAGGTCGGCGTGGTGGATCTCGACCTCGCGGTGGCGCATGAGCAGCGTCTCGACGGCCGGCAGGTGAGGGCCGCTCAGGCAGCCGGTCGACGGTGCCGGACCAGGACTCCGTGGGCATGCGTCGTACGGCGTCGGCGAACGCGACGACGCCGGTGTGGAGCCGCACGCGCACCAGCTCGGGGTCGGTCGCCGCCAGCGCGTCGATGTCGGTGTCGCGGGCCTCGTCGGAGGCGTAGATCGGCCGGGGCTCACCCGCGGCGAGGCCCGAGAGTGCCGCCGCGAGCCCCTCCGCGTTGAGTGCGAGGTGGGCCACGACATGGGCGCGTGTCCAGTCGGGAAGCACGGACGGCTCCGCGAAGCCGGCGACGGACAGCCCCTCGACCGTCGCCAGCAGGCGGTCGGAGGCGGCCTCGACGGCCTGGAGCCGGGCAGGGACATCGGCGGGAACAACCTCGGCGCTCATGTGCTTAGGCCTACCAGTGCCCGCCGACCGGTGCCAGCCCGCCGTGCCAGCCGTCATTGCCGTCGGTGAGGGCGGGCCTGTCGGTGCCGCGTGAGAGGGTTGCACCCGTGGGCGTGGCGCGCTTGCCAGGGAGCCGCCGGCGCCCGCTAGCATGGGAACACACGTTCGAAGCCGTCTCGATCCAGAGGACACCGTGGCCGACCAGCTGATCATCCGGGGTGCGCGCGAGCACAACCTCAAGGACGTCTCGCTCGACCTTCCCCGCGACTCGCTCATCGTGTTCACGGGGCTGTCCGGGTCCGGCAAGTCGTCGCTCGCGTTCGACACGATCTTCGCCGAGGGCCAGCGGCGCTACGTCGAGTCGCTGTCGGCCTACGCGCGCCAGTTCCTCGGGCAGATGGACAAGCCCGACGTCGACTTCATCGAGGGGCTCTCGCCCGCGGTGTCGATCGACCAGAAGTCGACCTCGAAGAACCCTCGCTCGACCGTCGGCACGATCACCGAGGTCTACGACTACCTGCGCCTGCTCTACGCGCGCGCCGGCCGTCCGCACTGCCCGGTCTGCGGTGCCGTGATCGAGCGCCAGACCCCGCAGCAGATCGTCGACCGGATCATGACCCACGACGAGGGCACCCGGTTCCAGGTGCTGGCGCCGGTGATCCGTGGCCGCAAGGGCGAGTACGTCGAGCTGTTCCGGCAGCTGCAGACCCAGGGCTTCAGCCGGGCCCGGGTCAACGGCGAGATCCATCAGCTCTCCGACCCGCCCCGGCTCGACAAGCAGAAGAAGCACACGATCGAGGTGGTCGTCGACCGGCTGGCGGCCAAGCCGTCGAGCAAGCGCCGGCTCACCGACTCCGTCGAGACGGCGCTCCAGCTCGCCGGGGGCCTCGTGGTGTTCGACTTCGTCGACCTGCCGGCGAAGGACCCGGCACCGGGAGCAGAAGTTCTCGGAGAAGATGGCCTGCCCCAACGACCATCCGATCGACACCGACGAGCTCGAGCCCCGGTCGTTCTCGTTCAACTCGCCGTTCGGCGCCTGCCCCGCGTGCCACGGCCTCGGCACCCGGATGGAGGTCGACCCCGAGCTGGTGGTCACCGACCCCGGCGGCAGCCTCGACGACGGCGTGCTCCAGCCCTGGAGCGGCGCCCACGTCGCCGACTACTTCACCCGGCTCCTCGAGGCGCTGGGCGACGAGCTCGGCTTCGACATGGACACCCCGTGGGAGGACATCCCGGACCGAGGCCCGCAAGGCGATCCTGGGCGGCCACCCGACCAAGGTCCACGTCCGGCACCGCAACCGCTACGGGCGCGAGCGCTCCTACTACACGAACTTCGAGGGGGTCATCCCCTACATCGAGCGACGCCACCGCGAGGCCGAGTCCGACACCAGCCGCGACCGGTTCGAGGGCTTCATGCGCGAGGTGCCGTGCCCGGCCTGCCAGGGCAGCCGGCTCAAGCCGGTGTCGAGGGCGGTGACGCTGCGGCGGCGCTGAAGAACATCGCCGAGGTCTGCGCGATGCCGATCAACGAGACGGCCGAGTTCCTCCGCGACGTCGACCTGTCGGCGCGCGAGCGCCAGATCGCCGAGCGGGTGCTCAAGGAGATCCAGGAGCGGCTCCGGTTCCTGCTCGACGTCGGCCTCGACTACCTCTCGCTCGACCGGCCCTCGGGCACGCTGTCCGGTGGCGAGGCGCAGCGGATCCGGCTGGCGACCCAGATCGGCGCCGGGCTGGTGGGCGTGCTCTACGTCCTCGACGAGCCGAGCATCGGGCTGCACCAGCGCGACAACCAGCGGCTGATCGAGACGCTGGTCCGGCTCAAGGACCTCGGCAACACGCTGATCGTGGTCGAGCACGACGAGGAGACGATCCGCACCGCCGACTGGGTGGTCGACATCGGCCCGGGCGCCGGCGAGCACGGCGGCCAGGTGGTCCACTCGGGCACGGTGCAAGGAGCTGCTCGAGCACCGCCGACTCGCCGACCGGCCTGTACCTCTCCGGCCGCAAGGAGATCCCGCTGCCCGCCGTACGCCGCCCGCGCGACGCACCGGCCGCGAGCTGGCCGTGCACGGCGCCCGGGAGAACAACCTCCAGGACATCGACGTGCCGTTCCCGCTCGGGCTGCTTCGTCGCGGTCACCGGGGTGTCCGGCTCCGGCAAGTCGACGCTGGTCAACGACATCCTCTACACCGCGCTGGCCAAGCAGATCTACAACGCCCGCACGGTGCCGGGCCGGCACCGCAAGATCAGCGGCGTCGAGCACGTCGACAAGGTGATCCACGTCGACCAGTCGCCGATCGGCCGCACGCCGCGGTCCAACCCGGCGACCTACACCGGCGTCTTCGACCACGTCCGCAAGCTGTTCGCGTCGACGCCCGAGGCGAAGATGCGCGGCTACCTGCAGGGCCGGTTCTCCTTCAACGTCAAGGGCGGCCGCTGCGAGGCGTGCTCGGGCGACGGCACGATCAAGATCGAGATGAACTTCCTGCCCGACGTCTACGTCCCGTGCGAGGTCTGCCACGGCGCCCGCTACAACCGCGAGACGCTCGAGGTGCACTACAAGGGCAAGACCATCGCCGAGGTGCTCGACATGCCGATCGAGGAGGCGGTCGACTTCTTCGCCGCGATCCCGGCGATCTCGCGGCACCTGCAGCACGCTGGTCGAGGTCGGGCTCGGCTACGTCCGGCTCGGCCAGCCGGCGACCACGCTCTCCGGCGGCGAGGCGCAGCGGGTCAAGCTGGCCACGCGAGCTGCAGAAGCGGTCGACCGGCCGCACGGTCTACGTGCTCGACGAGCCGACCACCGGCCTGCACTTCGAGGACATCCGCAAGCTGCTCGGCGTGCTCGGCCGGCCTGGTCGACAAGGGCAACACGGTGCTGGTGATCGAGCACAACCTCGACGTGATCAAGACCGCCGACTGGATCGATCGACATGGGCCCCGAGGGCGGCAACGCGCGGCGGCACCGCTGGTCGCGGCCGGCACGCCGGAGGAGGTCGCCGGCGACCCCGACCAGCTACACCGGCGAGTTCCTGGCGCCGCTGCTGGAGGGTCGCAGCCGCACCACGAAGGCGTCCCGGAGGCCGGCGGGGTCTCGACAGGCTCGACCGCCGGAGACCGCAGCCAAGGCGCCGGCGAAGAAGACCGCCGCCGGAGCCGCGCAGGTCGCACCACGAAGGGGCAGGCGTCTGCCCGGGCGTCCGCGGCGGCCCGGGGCTCGGCCGGCGGAAGGGTCGTCAGCGAGTTCACAGCGAACTCCCAGCAAGCGCCGAGCCGCTTCCTGACCGCGGCGCGCTAGCGTTGCGTGACTCTCAACCGAAGGAGACTCTCCCGATGGCTGACCACGAGCCGCGTCCCACCCGCAGGATCCTCTTCCACGGTCTGGGGGCGCTCGGCGTCGCGGTGGCCCTCGCCGGCTGCGGGAGCGACAACACCGGCTCGACGGAGCCCGCACCCGACCAGTCGAAGAGCACCGACGGCGGTTCCGGCGGGGGCCCGGCGTCCGGGCAAGACACTGGCGACGACCAGCGAGGTGCCGGTCGGCGGCGGCGTGATCCTGGCCGACGCAGAAGGTCGTGATCACCCAGCCGACGGCGGGCAAGTTCGACGCGTTCTCCGCCGTCTGCACCCACCAGGGCTTCCTCGTCACCTCGGTCGAGGACGGCTCGATCGTGTGCAACCACCACGGCAGCCAGTACGACGCCAAGACCGGCGCCGTGACGCAGGGCCCGGCCCCGGCCGGTCTCCAGAAGGTCGGGATCGTGGTCAAGGGCGGCAAGATCCTCGCCGACCTAGGCCGTCCGGGCTCAGCCGGCCAGCGCCGTCCCCGCGGTCGCCTCGGCGCGGAACCACTCGTCCCGGCGGCAGTGCCGACGGTCGAGCCGCCGGTCGACCAGCGCGATCGCGTCGTCGTACCGGGCGGCGCGGAGCAGCGCGCAGATCCGGGTCTCCTCGACCACCTCGCGCTGGGCGTCGCTCCCGCCGACGCGCCAGAGCCGCGGGGTGAGCGCGGCCAGGTCGTCCGCCGCGCCGGAGGCGTCTGGACCGTCGGCCCT
>CAVWFF010000031.1:0-145865 GCA_963754145.1 uncultured Actinomycetota bacterium | reverse complement strand
ACGTCGAGAAAGTATTGCTGACCTGGTCGCTTACCTCGTTCCAAGTAAACAAATGGAATATAGGCAGCGACTAAGCAGGGCATACTTCGCCTTTGGCCATACGACCAGACAAGGTTTTGCCACCGATGAGAGGAGTGAGGCGTCATCAGTAGAATCTGTAACGACAATGGCACGCTTAAGCGTGTCGGCGCCTAGTGCCGCTATGACCCTCTCCTTTTTGTCCACCTGGCGATCTACTATGCCTTTCCAGAACCGACAAGCGATTAGATTATTGTGAGTATTCATGGGGAGAGATAAGTGCTTGAGCAGCGGAGAAACAATGAAAGCAAACCCTTTGGTGGCAACAATGACGCGACTAGACGACGTAGCGATTGCCTGAAGCAGGTCAGAACTTCCCTGCACATGCGCTAACTGCTGTGCTCGCCAAGACCACAGGAACAGAGTCCAAGGAAAGAGCAGCGTCGATATCACCACACGCAGCCAATCCCTTGATATCTCACCCTTAAACGATCCTGGCAACCAATTCCATGGCTTCAGATAACCGAGTAGACCAAGAAGAACAGCGCCAATGACACGAGGTTGCAAGGTATTAAGGTACTCTTCTGTAGAGTTACGCAGAAAAAGAGTTTCATCAAAATCAACGATGATGGGGGTGTTCTCTGGGGCTGTCTCGATCAGGTCGATTGTATCAGAGACAGAACGGACATAAGTTTCATAAGTGTTTTGACTAATCTGATCCATTCAACGCCCTATGAGCCACTTATAGATGAAGGAAGGGATGAAGATCGCCGTTTGTTCAAAATGACACCAAGGAGGTTGCCTTGGGCAGTGATGACTCGGTTTTTCACATATCGGGCGACGGACCAGCGGGTCTTTTCTGCCTCCACCACCAGGAGCACACCATCCATCTTATGGACAAGTGCTAAACCGACTGCAGAGCACGTGACCGGGGGTGAATCGATGAGAATAAAGTCAAAATGCTGCTTCAACTTGTCGAAGAAGCTCTTGAGATGCGGCGAGCCCAACACCTCGGTGAGTGAGCCACCAAGCTTGGACACCGGACACACCAGGAAGCGCGAATCAACGAGTTCCTGTGCCATCTCGCCCATTAAGTCGGGCTCGTGCTCAACCACCTCCAGGTGGCTTGGCTGATCAGATGGCTGAGAACTTGTGGCAAGGCGTCTCTGGCGCATAGAAGGAGCAGTAAGTGTCCGGTGTTTCTGATCGTGTGGATGCCGGCTCGTGGGAGAGATAGCGTCCAGCAGGAAGACAGATTTGTTGAACCGCACATAGGCTACCCGGGCAAATTCCCTGATCAGCGTTGAAGTCCCTTCGTCTTCTCGCGAGCCGATAAACTGGAGGAGTTTTGTCCCAGGGCCGGGAAACACACCAGCGATGGTGGTGTACAGGTCAATCATCTCCTCTTCCATATCCAACTCTGAGAGTGCTGGTGGCCTTTTCTCGGTCTGAGGGTCGTATGGGGGAGGCTGCAAACGTGCCAATTGCCGCCGTACACGCCGCCGTAGCCTCTTGACAGGAACCGTCACTAACACCGGCAAACCTAAGCGCCTTTCCACACTCTCTGGCGTACTGAGGCCCTGACCGATATACTCGCTGAAAAAAACCAGACCCACCGCTGCAAAAGCCCCAAACAATACCCCCAAGGCGATGTACAAACGTTTCCGAGGCTTCACTGGCTCGATAGGAACTGTTGCTGCTTGCACTACACTGATGTTGGCAATCTTTTGACGATCCATCTCATCAATGAGGCGCGTCTCCTCCAATTTTGTGATATACGTTTGGTAGTTATTTTCGCTCCTGGCCAGTTCACGCTGTAACTCGCGGAGATCTTTCTCCTTACCCGCCAGACTTTGGAGCTCCGTATCCATGCGGGCGAGTTGCTGCGTGACGACGGACACCTTGGCCTCTTGGGACGCAACTCTGACTCGGTCTGGATCATGTCGCGTTTGATGTCTTGATGGAGCACGTTTTTGCCGACGTCACCCGTTTACTGTTCGATACCTCGCGTAGAAACGCTTCCGCCTGCTGGATTTCCTTGCGAATACCGAGTACGTTTGGATGCTGGTCCTTGAATTTATGCACGATTTCCTGTTCGCGCAGTCGCAGAGCAAGCAGGTTGGCTTTGACGGCGTCGATAGCGGCCTCCGGTTCCATTGACAACGGCGTATTTTCTGCAATGAATTGCATTTGACCTTTTAAGAAGGCGAGTTTTTCTGCAGCTCGACAATCCGGCTCTGTGTCGTCTTCAAGGCCGTCTCTATCCCTCCCGACTGGTAAGCAGAAGATTGCGCTGCTGAGTGTCGGAGAAGTTTGGATTTGCATAGAGAAAATCTCGGAATTCCTTTCCGCCTCTTCAAGTTGCTGCCGATAGGCATTTACCTGTTGTTGCAGAAACGCTGACGCATTTGGATCTTCAACACCCCAGACGTTCTCTTGGAAGAGGTCAATCAGCAAATTGACGGCTTGGGCCGCCATCTGCGAATCGTTGTGTTGAAAGGACACCCGTAGCACATCGGATTTTTTCAGATGCGCTCTATCGTGAGTTGTTGCTTAAAGTGTTTGATGGCGTCTTCCAGTGAGTCACGAGCCTGGCCTGGGAGGGTGCGGGAGAGGGGAAGAGCCGGTCTATCCCGAGGCTGGTTATCACTCTTTCCTGCAGGGCGCGGGACGTGCGGGAGGATGGGAAGAGCCGGTCTATCCCGAGACTCGTGATCACCCTTACCTGCAAGTCACGACTGATGAGGATCTCAATCTCCTGAGTTAAGGAGTGCCTCTTGCATAAGGTTTTGGGTAGGCTGAAGCACGGCCTTCCCCTCGCCCACTTCAGGACGATACAGATATTCCCTGCCGAACTTAATCAGGAGCGTTGAGGTAGCTTCATAGACTGGAGACAACAAAAAGCTTATGACCGTAACGGGGATAACAATCGCCATAAAAACTATCAGTAGTAGGGCCTTGTGCTTAAAAAAAATTACCAGTACATCCCGAAGTGTAGTCGACCCTTCCATGATTCCCTACTTCGATGACATATTTGCAGCAGTACTGCTGCAAATTATCAGTGAGAATACCGCAACAACGAGTCTGACTCTGAGGCGAAGTCCTGCAGCACCGACGTCACTCAATGAACCCCTGACTCTGTGAGCAACAGCGGCACCACGGTATCCTATACTCCTACTCCCACCTTCATTGACACCGGCCATTGCATTTATACTATCACCAGCGCCCAGGGGGCCTCAACGGCCGCGGCCACAACCGTCACGATAGACGCCGGCATCCAGAGCAACTCCACAGGAGAAACGCTCCACACCCTCATAGTCTACCATCAACGTAAACAGCTAAGGAATTCGTCTTGCGTAAAGGAAGATAGTATGGGCAAAACTTCGCCCCTTCAGTTACAGGAACCACTACCTACACTCTGTGCCCCCGTAGCTGCGGGAACAGACCCTGCCTGAAGGTTTGCTCGCTGCCCTCTTTACCCCTAGGCATAAGGTCCAGGCTATGGACCCCACGCCGTCGCAAGAAACATCTTTTTCTGCGCCATAACAGAGGCGCCTCGTGCCGAATTCCTACTTGGATTAGCCGAGGAAACTACTGAGTCCGAGGGTTACTTGATCCCCAAGTTGGCACCTCAGACTCGCATAAAAAAACGCCATTGAGTCTACCCCTAGTTAGGGTATATGGCCCGATGGCGCCAATAACACACGCAATAAAAAGGAGTTGCGGATAGCCAATCCAGTATATGATATGGTTACAAATACTATGGTTCTTTCATGGTTAGAAGGGTTAGCGACTATGCTTTGGCGAGCTGGAGTCGCTAACCCTTCGCTTCTTTTGTGCCTTCGATCCGAGCAGCCCTCGAATTTTGCACCGTAATTTGTATTTTTTAGGAAACGTTCTTGCGTAACTCCCAGGGGAACAAATTTATCCGAGGCAAACTGTCTGTGTAATCTGTGTAATCTGTGTAATTGTGTAATAAGGATCTATAGAGAGATATCCTAGGCTTGTCAAGCTAATTTGTGGTCCAAAGGTAGATCGACTCAAGATAACTCATTGCTTTGTAACCACCCAAGTTCCAAAATAGTGGTCAAACAGGAGTCAGTTCCATTTAGGACCCTTTACATGAACTTTCGCAGGCCCATCAATGAAGATATCCACACGGCTTTGAACAAGGTGAAGCGGCGGTCATAGCTTTGTGCCATGAGGTGCCTCCCCCGGTGGCCGAGCTTGCTCAGCAGTTGGCGAAGCAAGGAAGGTAGTCCTGCAAGACGTTGTAAGCCCGACTTGGCCAAGACCAGCCACAACAGTAGTAAACTGCCTTCAAGCGGCGGCCATCCTCTAGGCGTCCAACCATACAAAGACAGCCTCCAGCGCTGAACAATCAGAGCTGTGTTGTAGGCCAGAGTCCCCATCCCAACATGGCTAGATTGTTTGCCGCCTGGAAGCTCTGGAGAGGTCAGCAAGGCGGTGGCGGCATCTTCACAGGGACACAGTAGATGAGCCCCTGGTGGCAGTGCGACATATCTGTGGAAGAAGCGGACCAGACCAGGTACATACTCGCCGCGGTGGCTGACTCGTCCTACGTGTAATACTGCCCACATGCTGGCCACTCCAAAGTCGCCTACCCCCTGAGAGTTGCGCTCCCAACGGCACAGTGACACAATAGTGTTTGAAATTCTATCCACCCATGTGCCTTCGTCGTGTACCAGACCATCACGCATGCTGATTCTGGCCGATAATGACGCGGGTGGCACTGTCACGGCGTTGTGTCGAATCTTGGAAGCTGAGGAGTGGGCAGAATTCCAGCGACATTTGTTCTACGTTTCGCCGAGTTTGTGGGTGTAGGTTAGGCTGGATGTTGGATGTGTGTTTGGAAGTAGGAGCAGGGGATGTGGGGCGGGGAACCGTACGCGCTGTGGAGAGGGGCCTCAGCTCTAGCGAAGCAGGCATTTCCACCTAGGGTCCAGCAAGACTACGGTGGAGAAATTCAAACAGGAGCTTAGGACGTGAACGAGCTAGACACAACCGGCCAGCCACCATTGCTGGAAGTCAAAGAGCTGCAAAAATTTTTCCCCATTCGCAAGGGCTTTTGGAAGCGCACAGTGGGATATGTGCGCGCCGTCGATGGCGTGAGTTTTACGCTGCACGAAGGCGAAACCCTCGGGCTGGTGGGCGAGAGCGGCTGTGGCAAGACGACCACAGCGCGCTGTATCCTGCGGGCCATTGAGCCCACCGCTGGTCAGGTGCTGTTCCGCACGCCGGCAGGCCAGGAGGTCGATGTCACCAGGCTCCCGAAAGGCGAACTGCGGGGGCTGCGCCGCGACATGCAAATGGTCTTCCAGGACCCTTTTACCTCGCTGAATCCGCGTATGACGCTGCTCGATATCGTCGGGGAGCCTTTGCTGGTGCATGGCATGAAGAGCCGTCGTGGCCGTGAGGAACGCGTCGCTGAACTCTTGCGCATGGTCGGGCTGCGGCCGGAGTACATGCGGCGCTTTCCACACGCCTTCAGTGGGGGGGAGCGGCAACGCATCGGCATTGCCCGGGCCTTTGCCCTGCATCCGCGCCTGGTGATCGCCGATGAGCCCGTCTCAGCTCTCGACGTTTCTGTACAGGCGCAAATTCTGAATCTGCTGCTCGACCTGCAGACGCAACTGCGCCTGACCTATCTTTTCGTGGCGCATGATCTGAGTGTTGTGAAACACATTAGCGACCGGGTGGCGGTGATGTACGTCGGGCGTATGGTCGAACTGGCCCCGACCGAGAAGCTCTTTACCACTCCGAAGCATCCCTATACCGCTGCGCTGCTCTCTGCCGTGCCTGAGCCCGACCCGCGCCGGCGGGCTCAACGTGTCGTCTTACAAGGAGAGGTAGCCAACCCCGCCAATCCGCCCTCTGGCTGTTACTTCCATCCACGCTGTGCCTACGCTCTGGAGGTCTGCCGCACCCAGGCGCCAGTCTGGGAGGAAGTCTCGCAGGGCCACTTTGTGCGCTGCCACCGGGCGCGTGAGCTCCAGCTGAGCGGTGTCGAGGGCTTGGAGAGCACGCCGCATCAGCCAGTACCTCTCTAAAACGCCCTCCTGGAAGAGCGCTGCGGGAGCACACCCGTGTCCTTGCCATGTATTGACAGGCATAGTTATGACCTATACAATACGTCCCGCTCTACGCTCGCAGTCTAGCCGACAGCACACCGTCCTGTGCCAGCAGAAGCACGATGTCCAAGGCTCTGCAGGTATGCCCTCCCAGCTCACACTGACCCTTCGTAGCGAGCATGCGGTGCATTCTTCTGTACTGAGGTAGAAGGAGGGGAGATGATGAGCAGGTTCCAGTTACAGGTGTGGTTGCTTGCCATGGTCATGGCGTGGGGCTGTGCGCTGCGCCGTTGGCCCCGGCTGAGGAGAAACCACGGTATGGCGGGGTGTTACGGGTGGCCCATGCCGCGGATCCGCCAAGCCTGGACACGCACCAGGAACAAACCTTCGCGGTGAACATTCCCATGGCTCCCGTGTACAACACCCTGGTCATGTTCGACCCGCATCACTATCCTAAGGTCATCGGAGATCTGGCCAAATCGTGGACTGTCTCCGCAGATGGCCTGACGTATACCTTTACGCTGCACCAGGGCGTGAAGTTCCACGATGGCAGCGAGCTGACCTCTGCCGATGTCAAGGCGAGTTGGGACAAGATCGTCTTTCCGCCTGAGAGCGTGATCAGCGTACGCAAGAGTAACTACCAGATGATCAAGAGCGTCGAAGCTCCGGACCGGGACACGGTGGTCTTTCACTTGCACTACCCGTCGGCGTCGTTCCTGAACATGATTGCTCATCCAGCCAATTTTATTTATGCCAAGAAGCACCTCGATGCAGGACATCCACTACTACAAAAAGAATGCCATGGGGACGGGCCCCTTCAAGTTGAAAGCATACGTACACGGGTCGTCCGTTGAACTCGAGCGCAACCCCAACTACTGGAAGAAGGGATTGCCATACCTCGATGGGGTGAAGTATTTCATCATTACGGACGATGGCGCACGCGCCAAGTCGATCCGGGCGGGTCGCACTGATGTAGAATTCCGTTTCTTCAGTCCCAGCGAGGCAGAAGGGATCAAGAAGCAGCTAGGCGAGAAGGTCGTAGTCGCCAATACTGGGCAACCGGGCCATTTTGGTGTGAACATCAATGTGGACAAGAAGCCGTTTGATGACGAACGGGTGCGCAAGGCGCTGACGCTGGCCCTGGACCGCTATGATATGTCACGCACGCTCGGTCCTATCACCAACCTGGACATGGTGGGCGGCCTGCTGCCTCCAGGCGCTCTGTGGGCCCTGACGCCGGAAGAGTTGCAAGCGCTGCCTGGCTTCGCTAAGGACCACGAGGCCAACCTCAAGGAGGCCAAACGCTTGCTAGCCGAGGCCGGATACCCCAATGGCTTTAAGACGGTGCTGACCAACCGCTCGATAAAATTGCCGTATATCGACCTGGGAGTGTATGTGATATCGGCGTGGAAGAAAATCGGCGTGGAGGCCGAGCATAAGATCGAGGAGACGGCCACCTATAGCCAGACACGCGTGACAAGGGATTTCGAGCTTTTGATCGATCCCTACGGCTCCCAGACAGTGTCTGACCCCGACGAATTGCTGACGAAATTCACCTCCAAATCTCCCAGCAACTGGGGTCGTTTTAGTGAGCCAGCGGCTGATAAGCTCTTCGACCTACAGAAAGTCGAGTTGGACGAGCAGAAGCGTATCCAACTCGTCAAAGAGATGCAGAAAGAGATCCTCAAGAAGGCCTGGTGGATCCCTGGCCTCTGGTCGACACGTCTCGAAGTGCGGTCCGCGCGTATCCGCAACTACGAGCCCATGCCCAGCCACTGGATGAACCGACAGCTTGAGGACGTGTGGTTGGCTGAGAAGTGAGGAGCAACTGCCAGCAGGCGACGTATCTGTTGGGTTACCCGAGCGTGCGGAATCATGACGGATCCTGGACGGCATGGGAAAATCTGGTTGGCATGCCCATTGAGAAGAACGTCGAAAGACAGCTAAGGAGAACACATTATGCACAGGCCCTTACGGTTGTTGTCCATGATGGCTGCGTTGGCATTTGGCTTGCTGGTCGTTGGACAGGTCTGCGGCCAGCAGACCTCGCCCAGCTATACCGTGTGGACGGTAGATCAAAATGCCAATGCTCTGTACGTCTTGGACTCAGACGGGAAGGTGCTCAAAACGATCGATGGTGCCACGCTTGGGGAGGCCAAACGACCGCATATGCTCTGGGGTGTATCCAAGGATGAGTATGTCTATAGTGCCAACACGGTCTCCAATTCTATCACTGTGCTGAATCACAAAGACGGCGCCGTCAAGGCTATCATTGCTAACGTCGGTAAATCACCCCATGCCGCTCAGCCCAACCCGCAGCACCCAGACCGCATCTATGTCTCGAACATCGCGCCCCAAGCCGCCGGGCCTGACGGCAAGCCGGATCGCGGCGAGACCATTACCGAGTTGGTACGCACTGCTGGCCCTAAATGGGAGCTCACGCGCTTCCTCGATCTGAAAACGGCGCCAGCGCTATCAGACACTAACCTCTACCCGAGCCGTCGCCCCGTCTGCGTTGGTTTCTCCAAGGATGGTCGCTACATGCTGGCAACGCTCTTTAACGGAGGACTGGCAGTAGTCGACCTGCAGACATGGAACGTCGTGAAAGGGTGGGGAAAAAACGACATTGCTGAGAACGGCTGCGGGTTCGCGGCCTCTCCATCGGGCGACGAACTGTACGTCACGGCCGGGAATCAGCAGGCGTCATGGCTGTATGTGTTCGACACGCTGGAGAACCCCAGCTCGTGGCGACGCATAATCTCTCCAAGCTGGGGCAGGACGCGCACGGGGTCATCGTGGAGCCGACCAGTAAGACGCTGTGGATTGCGCACCGCGTCAGCAGTAATGTCACGGTTCATGCCCTCGGGACTATCCGCCAGGCTGACGCCCAGCCCCACGTCATCGATTTTGTCGGCAAGACCCCTGATCTGATTGTGTTATCGCCGGATAGCCGCCGCGCCTATGTCACCTTGCGCGGGCCAAAACCGGCGCCGACCATACCGCATGCCACGGTAGGGGAGACACCGGGGGTGGGCATCATCGATGTTGCCAGTCGTAAGTTACTGACTGTGGTCAAATTAGGAGACCAGGAGACGGGTGACTTTCACGGCATCTTTATTCCAGCGATACAGCAGTGACGGCTCTGAAGAGTGTTTAAGAAGGTGAGAGGCGTTCCCTCGAGGTCACCCCTGGTCCACAAAGGAGCGCGTCCAATGGCACAGAACCTTGGAGCGGACTCGGGGGCGACGTCGCAAAGCTGATATGGCACGTCCTCGGGAGGGATGACACCGGTGTTGTGGTCCTCCGTTTGCGCCATGCTTGCCCATTGTGCACAGACCAGCTCGCACGTGCGTTGTCGAATGCGCTATACTGTGTGGTGCCGCCTGGCGTACCATCTCGAGTGTTGATCGTTGGATGAGTAAACACGATGCGTGTGCGTATTGGCTGTCGTTTCCTGTACCAGTCTGCTATGCCTATCCCTCTGGTGATGGCGATTCAGCCGCCGCCGCAATACGCCCACCGACTCTTGGAACAGTATCACACGTTTCGCCCACAAGTTCCCGTTCATACCTACCGTGATAGTTTCGGCAACATCATCTGGCGGCTCGTCACGCCTGTGGGTGATCTGGGTATCGCATACGATGCTGTCGCCGAAGTACCGCCGACCCCCGATCCTGTGCGGCTCGACCTGCCGCGCACGCCGATTGAACAGCTCCCGGATGCAGTGTTGATGTATACATTGCCGAGCCGCTACTGCCAGTCCGATCTCTTCATCAACGACGCCTGGGAGATGTTTGGGAATATGCCAGGCGGCTGGCTGCAGGTGCAAGCCGTGTGCGACTGGCTGCACGCGCACATCACCTATGGCGCGGGCAGCCAGTCCAGCACGTCTGCATGGGATTCCTATCAGCAGCGGCGTGGGGTGTGCCGCGATTTCGCCCATCTCGGCGTGGCATTCTGCCGGGCACTCAACTTCCCGGCACGCTATGTGTGCGGCTATCTGCCTGATATTGGCGTACCAGTCGATCCAACTCCGATGGACTTTCATGCGTGGTTTGAAGTGTATATGGATAATGCGTGGCACACGTTTGATGCGCGGCACAATCGCCCTCGCACCGGGCGCGTGCTCATTGCCACCGGGCGCGATGCGGTAGACGTGGCGTTTTCGACTCTCTACGGTCACGCGCAGTTGCTCAAGCTTCAGGTGTGGGCAGACGAAGTGCCAGAAGACTTTCAACTGGACGGCGAGACTTCATGAACGCAGGTGCAGCACAGGAATGGATCGACGCTCAGGGGATTGAGTGGTCGCAGGTCAAACGGGCTCGCTTTCTCTTCCACCAGCGTTTCCAATACGATTATCCTGGACCCATCCGCGCTTTGCAGCAGCGGCTCGTCGTCATTCCGGCGGAACGCTACGGCGCGCAGCGGCTGTGCAGCCACCGCCTGACGGCGACTCCCGCGCCCTGGGCCAGCCGCAGCACAACGGATGAGTTTGGCAACCACGTCGTTGAGGTGGATGTCACAGAGGCCAGCGCATCGGTGGCTTTTGAGGTCGTGATGACGATTGAGAACGAAGCGCGCAGTCACGGCGATTATTTGTGCACCGCAGACGCTGCCCGGCGTTTTCTCGACCCGACGCGGCTCACCGCGCCCGACGCATCCATCACGCATATGGCCCGCCTGTTGAGGGCGCAAGGGCACGATCCGGCTGATCTGGCGCGGCGCGTGCACGGATGGGTGGCGAACACGATGCGCTACGAAGCGGGTGTGACGACGGTGCAGACGACGGCTGCCGAGGCGCTGGCGTTACGGCGTGGGATGTGCCAGGATTACGCGCACGTGATGATCGCCATCTGCCGCGCGGCGGGCCTGGCAGCACGGTATGTCTCCGGGCATTTGCTGGGGGAGGGCGGCTCGCACGCCTGGGTTGAGGTGCTGCTCCCACACGGGGATGGGTACTGCGCGCATGCCTACGATCCCACCAATGGCCGCCGCCGCCACATGGGCTATACCACCGTCGCCGTGGGACGTGATTACGGCGATGTGTCGCCGGTCTCCGGTGTGTACACCGCGCCGTATAAAGGACAGCTGTCGTGCAGCAAACAGGCAGGGATCACGTTCCTCGAATTCGCCAACGGGGAGACGTTAGGGCACGATCTCGCTTGCTAGGCGGGTTGATCTCGGCCTAAAGGATGCGAATCCTCTGTCTCATGGCGTTGCTCCCATGGTCTGAGCAGTGACGCCTACGATGAGGCCATGATGCTTGCGCCGCTCACGAACAGAGCGCGATGGTGAGCGATGCTGCTGCCACAAGCGCCGCTGCCGTCCGCAGGTGGTTCCAGGCCGTCCAGGTGACGAGGTAGCTGGCCCAGAGGCTGACGCCGTCGGGATCGGCCAGTGCGACCGATGCCAGCGCGTCGTTCTTTGGCACGTTGAACGCCACTGTTACCAAAAAGCTGCCGACTAGATACAGCGCGCCCCCGACGAGGACGTAGACGGTGCCGGGACGGTGCCACCGCCAGAGTGACGAGACCATCACCAGGAGACAAGCCGCGCCCGTTCCCAAGAACGCCGCCAGAAACCATGGACTGACCACGGCGACGTTGATGGATTGCATGGCGGCAATCCCCTCACCCGGAGGGAAGCGCGCGAGAGCCTTCATCACGAAGGCTGAAAAGGCAAAAAAGACTCCAGCCATCAGCCCGCAACCCAGGGCCGCAAGCAGCATCACAGCGGAGAACACGTCGACCATCTTCTGTACTCCAACGAAGGGAGGGGGCGCCATGATCCCACGCGCACGACCTGGAGCCCACGTTCAAGGGGTTAGGTTAAACCACGCGACTTTTTTCTCGAGAGGCGAGGCGAGCTAGGGTAGGCAGCTGTATTGCGCTATGATGCTGTCAGAAAGAGGTGACGCCAGGAGGGACATCATGGCCACGACCGTACAGCAGATTCATCCCATAGCCCATTTGCCCTTGGTCCTGGGAGTCTTACGGCGCTTGGAGGTTGCCACCGTGATTGACCGTCTCATCCCACCCCATCCGGCGCATGGGCTCTCGTGCGGGCGTGGAGTCGAGGCTTTGGTGCTCGCCATTCTCGATGGGCATCATGCCCTCTATAAGGTGGGGAGACGCCTGGAAGAGCGCGGCATGCTCGCGCTGTTGCAGCCGGGGCTAACCCGTGCCGCCCTCAATGATTATCGGTTAGGACATATCCTGCGACGCGCTGTTTGCCGCCAATCTTAACGGGGTGTTTAGCGCTGTTGCCCTGAAAGCTTTGGAGGTCTATACGATTGCCACGCCCTGGCTGCCATCAGGACACCACGACGATTGCGCTCTATGGGGCGTATAAGGACGAACCTCAAACGCCTGAAGCGCCCCGGCCTGCCTATGGGCATAGTAAAGATGGGCGTGGCGATCTCAAACAGGTACTCCTCAGCTTGGGCGTAAGTGGCGATGGCGGGTTGCCACTGCGGCTCGGGATGCGGGATGGCAATACGAGTGACAGTGTCGAGACGCCGGTGGCCATTGAGGAGTGCCTCGCTCTGGGCCTGCAGGGCGTCCACGGGATCGTGGCCGATAGCAAGGCGTATAGTCGACGGACATTAGGGCTGTGTCGGGAAAAAGGGCTGGGCTTGGTGACCCTGGTGCCACGCACCTGTGCAGTGCGCCACGCCCTGGAAGCCTGGGGCGCGCAGCAACCGGCCCTCCCCCTCCTCGTGGCAAAGCCTGGACGGACCAGGGACGAAGCGTGCCGTCAGTGGCATGGACAAAGCGTGATGCGGCCCGTCGAGGTCGAGTACAGTGATGGGCGGGTGACGCAGGAGGAGCTGCGCTTTCTCGTGGTGCATTCCAGTCAACTGGCCCAGCAGCACACCCAGACGTATGCCAGCGCCCAAGCGAAGGAAGCCGAGGCCCTCACCTGACCATGTCCAGCGGGTGCAGGCCCGCTGGTTTGCCTGTGCAGCGGATGCCGCAGCGGCCATCACGGAGTATGAGCATCACGAGCCGGGCCGCCGCGGTCGCCGTCCACACCCCTGGCGGTTTCATGCGGTCCGCTATCGTGTCGTCGCCGACACCCGCCGCACGCGACGTGCTCAGCGGGGGCGTCCCGCCAAGACCGACCCGCCTCCGCTGGAGGCAGGCTATCGCCTGGGCGTGGAGGTAGAGGCGCTCGCCAACCCGGAGGAGGCCAATGGATGGATGGTGCTGGCCACGACTGTGCCCGCTGAGGTGTGTGGCGATGCCGACATTCTCCAAGCCTATCAGGACCAAAATACCACTGTGGAACCTGGTTTTCGGTGGATCAAGAACCCCGCGGCGATCGCCCCCGTGTGGCGCGAGAAGCCTGAACGGATTGCGGCCTTGGCGATGCTGACGGTGGTCGGTTTGCTGGTCTATAGCATCATCCAGCGGCAGGTCCGTCTCTATCTCCACACGCATGACCAGCAGATCCCAGGCAACAAAGGCCTGACAGCGACCCCAACGGCGGCGGTCGTGTTGGCCTTATTTGCCCATGTGGCCCTGGTCCAATTCTGGATAGGTGAGCAAGTGGTCGAGCAGCTCTATGGTGTCCAGCCCCATCATCTGCTGCTCTGTGAGGCACTGGGCCTGGACTCCTCGTGGTATACAGTGCCCTCAGCACAAAAACACAGGAGGGGCATTCAGACCCCTTGAACGTGGGTGTCCCATATTATTTTGTTATGTTACTTCGCAAAGCTTTAACGACGTTATGATGTTCACTCAATTAGCGTTTTATCGTTGTTTGTAGGAGGTCAAAATGGTGGGGTAGCTCTGCACTAAACCGTGGTCACGAGCACCATCGCTCAATCAGGCGTTTCAGGGTATGCGAAGGACGTCTATGTCCCTTCGGGGGTGTCCAGCGCGGCGGCGGTACATGGAACGTCAACAGTTCTTGGACCGTCCAGCAATGGTCGGTGATCCCTCTGCCATGGCCGGTGTCCTAGGGTGGCTCCCGTGCCAGTCGCACGGCGGCCAAGGCCCGGATGTGCGCGGACGGCGTGGCCGTGTTCCTGGGCGCCTTCGACGGCGCCGACCTGGTCGCCGACCTCGGCATCGTCGACTGTGGGGAGGGCATCGCCCGCTACCAGGCCGTGGTCACCGCCGAGCCGCACCGCCGCCGTGGCCTCGCCTCCCACCTCCTCGGCGTCGCCGCCGACTGGGCCCACGCCCGCGCCTGCGACCACCTGGTCATCCTCGCCGACGCCGACGGCGCCCCCAGTCACCTCTACCGCTCCCTCGGCTTCTCCCCCGTCCTCCGCTCCGCCCAGGCCTACGCCGACCGGTCGAAGACGTAGGGCGAGAACGCGGCGACCGGTCACGAGACGTACGACGGGAGCGGGCCGAGCGGTCAGAGACGTACGACGGGAACGGGCCAGCGGTCACAGGTGTACCCGGCAACCCGGGCGTCCAGATGCTCACGGAGCGGCGAGCCTGCTCGAACCCCTGCCGGAGCCGAGGCACCGGGTCGACGGTCGTGTAGATCCTCTTGTCGAAGACCTCGACGATCCAGTTCTGCCCTTCGAGCCAGGCCCGACGCGCGTCGTCGTGCTCGATGTCCGCGGTCGTCGGTGTGGAACTCCTCGCCGTCGTACTCCGCCGCGTAGCGCAGCTCGGGCAGGCCGAGGTCGACCCGGAAGACGGGGCGTCCGAGCGAGTCGAACACCCAGCACTGCGGCTCGGGCGTGGGAAGTCCGGCGTCGTACCAGTGCAGGCGCAGGGCCGACTCCCCCGGCGACTCGCTGCGGGCATCGGCGAGGGGTGCCAGGTAGCGGAGCTGGCACACGCCGCGGTAGCCGCGGAACCGGGGCAGCTCGTAGAGGACCTCATCGAGGTCGACACCGATCCTGAGGTAGCCGTCGAGCCCGGCGAGTGCGTCGAAGCGCCACAGCATCCGGCCGAGGTCGCATGCGGTCCGCACCGGAGTCGTCACCCGAAGACCGCCGAGGTCCATCACGTCACGGTCCAGCAGTCCGCGACGTCCACCGCGCACACCGCTGCGGCGGATCCGGCTGTCGTTGGCATTGAAGGCGCTCACCCTCGGCGCCACGAGGTGCGCCCCGCGCTCGAGGATGGTGACGCCGTGCAGCCACGCGGCCGTGCGGTCGGTGATCACCGAGTGCGGGCTGACCACCAGCTGGCAGGGTGCGTGCGCGCATGGCCAGGGTGTCGGGCGCCTGGGTCGCGACGTACACGCCGTGCAGTGGTCTCTTGAGCAGCCCGCGACGTACCAGCGTGTCGAGCAAGGGGCCGTTCAAGCCCGCTTGCGCAGCCGTCGATCTCGTGAAGGGACTGTCCAGGGGCAGCGGGAAGGACGGCCCGAGCAGGATGCCCGAGGAGTCCAGCCAGTCGGTGTAGGCCATGGATGCACGATGCACGAAGACGCGCGATCGTCGTACTCGCTATCCACAGGCCTACGTACGTGACCGCTCGGCTCTCATTCGCCGTACGTACGTGACCGCTCGACCCTCGTTCGCCGTACGTATCTGACCGGTCGGCGCCGTCAGAAGATGATGTCGCCGCGCTTGCGCCTGTCGCGGAGGGTGGCGATCGCCTCGTTGAGGATGTCCTTCGGCCTCGGCGTCGGAGCGGCGCTCCTTCACGTAGGCGAGGTGCGTCTTGTAGGGCTCGATCTTCGGGGGCGGTGGCGGGTTGTCGCAGTCCAGGCTCGCCGGCAGGCCGCAGCGCGGGCAGTCCCAGGTGTCCGGGAGCCTGCGCCTCGACCGCGAACGCGACCAGCGTGCGGTGCTCGTGGGAGCAGAAGTAGGTGACGTTCTGACGCGGAGCGGCTTCGCCGCGCTCCGCCTCGCCCATGGGCCCGGCGCCGACCCGGCTGCCCCGAATGGCGTTTCCTCCGCCTGCCACGTCTGGTCTCCTTCAGTTTGTTGAGGAGTCGGTGCGAAGAGAAGCGTACGTTGCTGCGGGCTCTCAGTTGCCGGTCTTGAGCAGCAGCCCGAGACCGACGACGCACGCGAACCACACCACGCCGATGCCGACGGTGATGCGGTCCAGGTTGCGCTCGGCCACGGACGATCCGCCGAGCCGCTCGAGACGCCGCCACCGAACATGTCGGAGAGCCCGCCGCCGCGCCCCTTGTGGAGGAGCACCAGCAGGATCAGCAGCAAGCTCGAGATGACGAGCAAGACCTCGAAGACGATAACCACGGGGTGGAGCCTAACTCGACGAGGTCGCGCGGATCAGAGGACGGGCATGTCGTAGAAGCGGCAGATGCCGCCGAACTCGTCGGCCTGCAGGCTCGCGCCGCCGACGAGGCAGCCGTCGACGTCGGGCTTCTGCATGATGCCCGCCGACGTTGGCGGCCTTCACCGAGCCGCCGTACAGGATCCGGATGCCGGCCGCCGCCTCGTCGCCGGCGGTCTCGGCGACGCGCGCGCGGATCGCCGCGCACACCTCCTGGGCGTCGTCGGGAGTCGCCACCTCGCCGGTGCCGATCGCCCACACCGGCTCGTAGGCGACCACGAGCCCGGCGACCTGCTCGGCGTTGAAGCCGGCCAGCGAGCCGTCGACCTGGGCGAGCGTGTGCTCGACGTGCCGCCCCTCCTTGCGGACGTCGAGCCCCTCGCCGACGCACACGATCGGGGTCATCCCGGCGGCGAGTGCCTTGTGCGCCTTGGCGTTGACCAGGGCGTCGTCCTCGGCGTGGTGCTCGCGCCGCTCGGAGTGCCCGACCACGACGTAGGAGCAGCCGAGCTTGGCCAGCATCGCCGCCGAGATCTCGCCGGTGTAGGCGCCGTCGTCGTGCGTGCGAGACGTCCTGGGCGCCGTACTTGATCTGCAGCCGGTCGCCGTCGACCAGCGTCTGCACGCTGCGGATGTCGGTGAACGGCGGCACGCACGACGACCTCGACCTTGCCGTAGTCGTGCTTCTTGTCCGCCAGCGTCCAGGCCAGCTTCTGCACCAGGACGACCGCCTCCTGGTGGTTCAGGTTCATCTTCCAGTTGCCCGCCATCAGCGGGATGCGCGGTCTTGGGTGCCATCAGTCCTCCAGGACCGTCGATGCCGGGCAGGTCCTTGCCCTCGAGGTACTCCAGGCTGGCGCCGCCGCCGGTGGAGATGTGGCCGAAGGCGTCTCGTCGAAGCCGAGCTGGCGTACGGCGGCCGCGGAGTCGCCGCCACCGACCACGGACAGCCCGTCGACCTCGGTCAGCGCCTGGGCGACCGCGCGGGTGCCCTCGGCGAAGGCCTCGAACTCGAAGACGCCCATCGGGCCGTTCCAGAACACCGTCGGGCCTCGGTCGATCGCCTCGGCGAACGCCTCGCCGAGTCCGGACCGATGTCCAGCCCGATCTGGTCGTCCGGGATCGCGTCGGCGGGTACGACGGTCGGGTCACTGCGGCGCGTCCGCCTTGAACTCCGGGGCCACCACGATGTCGGTCGGCAGCAGCGATCTCGACGCCCGCGTCCGCGGCCCGCTGCAGGTACTCCTTGCAGGTCTCGACCTGGTCCTCCTCGAGCAGGCTCTTGCCGACCTCGTGGCCCTGGGCGGCGAGGAAGGTGAACACCATGCCGCCGCCGATCAGCAGCTTGTCGGCCTTGCCGAGCAGGTTGTCGATCACCGCCAGCTTGTCGCTGACCTTGGAGCCGCCGAGCACCACGACGTAGGGGCGCTCCGGGTCCTCGGTCAGCCGGCGCAGCACGTCGATCTCCTTGCGCGACCAGGCCGCCCATGGCGTGCGGCAGCCGCTGCGCGACGTCGTACACGCTCGCCTGCTTGCGGTGCACGACGCCGAAGCCGTCGCTGACGAACGCGTCGCCGAGCGCCGCCAGCTGGTCGGCGAACGCGCCGCGCTCGGCGTCGTCCTTGCTGGTCTCGCCCGGGTTGAACCGCACGTTCTCGAGCAGCGCGACCTCACCGTCGGCGAGCGCGTCCGACGGTCGCTGCGCGCTGCTCCCCCACCGTGTCGGTCGCGAAGCGCACCTCGGTGCCGAGCAGCTCGCCGAGCCGGTCGGCGACCGGCCCCAGCGAGTACCGCCTCCGGCGCGCCCTTCGGCCGGCCGAGGTGCGCCATCACGACGACCCGGGCACCGGCCTCGGCCAGCTGCTTGATCGTCGGCACGCTCGCCCGGATCCGGCCGTCGTCGGTGATCCGGGCGCCGTCGAGCGGCACGTTGAGGTCGGAGCGGACCAGGACCCGTTTGCCCGCGACGTCGCCCAGGGCGTCGATGCCCGACACGTCAGAGGGACTCGCCGACGTACGTGATCAGGTCGGCGAGCCGGTTGGAGTAGCCCCACTCGTTGTCGTACCAGCCGACCACCTTGACCTGGTTGCCGATCACCTTGGTGAGCGGCGCGTCGAAGATGCACGACGCCGGGTCGGTGACGATGTCGGAGGAGACGATCGGGTCGGTCGGAGTAGCGCAGGTAGCGACCGTCGGCGGCCTTCTTGACGGCGGCGTTGACCTCCTCGACCGAGGTCTCGCGGCCGGCCTCGAAGGTGAGGTCGGTGGCCGAGCCGGTCGGCACCGGCACGCGGAGCGCGTAGCCGTCGAGCTTGCCCTTGAGCTCGGGCAGCACCAGGCCGATCGCCTTCGCGGCACCGGTCGAGGTCGGGCACCACGTTGAGCGCGGCGGCGCGGGCACGGCGCAGGTCCTTGTGGATGTTGTCCTGCAGGTTCTGGTCGGCCGTGTAGGCGTGGATCGTCGTCATCAGGCCCTTGACGATGCCTGAACTCGTCGTGGAGCGCCTTCGCCATCGGCGCCAGGCAGTTGGTGGTGCACGACGCGTTGGAGATGACGTGGTGCTTCTCCGGGTCGTAGTCGCCGTCGTTGACGCCCATCACGACGGTGAAGTCCTCGTTGGTGGCGGGCGCGGAGATGATCACCTTCTTCGCGCCGGCGTCGATGTGGGCGTGCGCCTTGGTGGCGTCGGTGAAGAAGCCGGTCGACTCGACGACGACGTCGGCGCCGATGTCGCCCCACTTCAGGGCGGACGGGTCGCGCTCGGCGAACGCGGTGATGTTCTGGTCGCCGACCTTGATCGACGTCTCGTCCGAGGTCACGTCGGCGTCGAGGCGGCCGAGGATCGTGTCGAACTTGAGCAGGTGGGCGAGGACCTTGTTGTCGGTCAGGTCGTTGACGCCGACGATCTCGATGTCGGCGCCCGAGGCGCGGACGGCGCGGAAGAAGTTGCGGCCGATCCGGCCGAAGCCGTTGATGCCTACGCGGACGGTCACGGGTTCACTCCTGGCTAGCGGGGCACGAATGAGATTCGACCCTATCGCGGGCTCAGGGCTGGCCGGTTCCTGCTGTCCGGCGTACGTGCGGGTAACAAACGGACATCAGGAGTCCTACGCGGGCTCAGGCTTCAGGTTTCGACACGCTCCGTCGCGGCTTCGTTCCTCAGCCGCGGTCGCTGCTCAACCACCACCAGGAAGCCTTCGCAGGCTCAGGCTTCCTCGGCCAGCATCTCCGGGGTCAGGGACGCCTCGGTGTCGGGGATGCCGAGGTCCTGCGCGCGCTTGTCGGCCATCGCCAGCAACCGCCGGATCCGGCCCGCGATCGCGTCCTTGGTGAGCACCGGGTCGTGCAGCTGGCCGAGCTCCTCCAGCGAGGCCTGCTTGTGCTCGAGCCGGAGCTGGCCGGCCTGGCGCAGGTGGTCGGGGATCTCGTCGCCGAGGATCTCCAGCGCCCGGTCGACGCGGGCACCGGCGGCCACCGCGGCGCGGGCCGACCGGCGCAGGTTGGCGTCGTCGAAGTTGGCGAGCCGGTTGGCGGTCGCGCGCACCTCGCGGCGCATCCGGCGCTCCTCCCAGGCCAGCAGGGACTCGTGCGCACCGAGCCGGGTCAGCAGCTCGCCGATCGCGTCGCCGTCGCGGATCACGACCCGGTCGACGCCACGCACCTCGCGCGCCTTGGAGGAGATGCTGAGCCGACGGGCGGAGCCGACCAGGGCCAGTGCGGCCTCCGGTCCGGGGCAGGTCACCTCGAGCGAGCGACGAACGGCCGGGCTCGGTGAGCGACCCGTGGGCCAGGAACGCGCCCCGCCATGCGGCGACGGCGTCGCAGCCGGAGCCGGAGACCACCTGCGGCGGCAGGCCGCGCACCGGACGGCCGCGCTGGTCGATCAGGCCGGTCTGCCGGGCCAGGGACTCGCCGTCCTTGACCACGCGGACGACGTAGCGGCTGCCCTTGCGGATGCCGTTGCCCTTGACGAGCACGACGTCGGAGGTGTGGCCGAAGACCTCGGCGATGTCACGGCGCAGCCGCCGGGCGGCCGCTCCGGTGTCCAGCTCGGCCTCGACGACGATCCGGCCGCTGCTGATGTGGAGGCCTCCGGCGAACCGGAGCATCGATGACACCTCGGCCTTGCGGCAGCAGGTCTTCGTCACCTTGGTGTTGGCGAGCTCTGCCTTGACCTGAGCCGTCATTGCCATGCGTTCGATCCCTGCCCATTCCCTTATTGACAAGCGCGCCGGATGCCCGGAGGCACCCAAGGGCACACCTTATGTCGCCAACATGATCTCCGCATAGGCGCGTCGAAGTTTCTCGTGGTCGTGTTGGCCGATCGCGTCCGCCCGGGCCACGTCGGCCACCACCAGCCCTGCGCCGTACGACGCCGCGACCCGCTCGAGCGCCGCCACGTCCGCGGCCGTCGTCACCGACCGTGCTGACGTCGGCGAGCACCATGTCGAGATCCAGCCCGGGCGCATGGCGGCCCAGCCGCTCGAGGAGGTCGGCCGGGGTCGAGCCCTTCGGTCTCCCCCTGCTGCGCGACCAGGTTGAGGGTGACCAGCACCCGGGCGTCGGTCTCCTCGATCGCCTGCCGCAGCCCGGGGACCAGCAGGTGCGGGATCACGCTGGAGTACCAGGACCCCGGGCCCATCACCACCCAGTCGGCCGCGCGGATCGCGGCCACCGCCTCCGGGCAGGCGTCGGGAGCGTCCGGCTCCAGGGAGACCGACACCACCGAGCCGGGCGTCGTCGCGACCTCCACCTGGCCGCGGACGGTCGTCAGCTCGTCGGGTGCGTCGGCCCGACCGCCGCGGACCACCGCCGAGATGTCCAGCGGCGTGGTCGCCATCGGCAGCACCCGGCCCCGGCGCCGAGCAGCCGGCCCACCCAGTCGAGCCGTGACCAGCCCGTCGCCGCTCTGCCGTGGGCGTCGCCCAGCAGCTCCCAGAGCGCGACGATCAGCAGGTTGCCGACCGCGTGGCCGTGCATCGGCCCGTCGGACTCGAACCGGTGCTGGAGCACGCTGCGCCCAGGTCTGGCCCCACCGTCGTCGCCGCACAGCGCCGCCAGCGCCATCCGGAGGTCGCCCGGCGGGAGCACGCCGAACTCCTCGCGCAGCCGCCCCGAGGACCCGCCGTTGTCGGCGACCGTGACGACCGCGGTCAGGTCGGTGGTGACGTGCCGCAGGGCCGTCAGCGACGCGGCCAGCCCGTGCCCGCCACCGAGCGCGACGACCGCCGGCTCGGTCGACCAGCGCATCCGCTGCTCACTCCCGGCCGAGGTCACGGTGGGTGGCCTCGGCCTCCATGCCGAGCGCGATCAGGCGGCCGGGCGATCTCCTCGGACATCGCCACGCTGCGGTGCTTGCCGCCGGTGCAGCCGATCGCCACGGTCATGAACCGCTTGCCCTCGCGCAGGTAGCCGTCGCCCACGGTCTCGATCACCGGCACGTAGCGGTCGAGGAACTGCTGGGCGTCGGGCCGGTCCTTGACGTACGTCGCCACCGCGGGGTCCCGGCCGGTCTGGTCGCGCAGCTCGGGCACCCAGTACGGGTTGGGCAGGAAGCGCATGTCGGCCAGCAGGTCGGCGTCCACCGGGACGCCGTACTTGAAGCCGAAGCTGACCACGGTGATCCGCAGCTCACGGTCTCCGGCGTGCCGAACGCCTGGGCGACCTTGTCCTTGAGCTGGTGGACGTTGAGCGCGGTGGTGTCGATGACCAGGTCGGCGTCGCCGCGCAGCGTCGCCATCACCTCACGCTCCCGGTCGATGCCCTCGAGCAGCCGGCCGGAGCCCTGCAGCGGGTGGGGTCGCCGGGCGGCCTCCTGCCGGCGGACCAGGATGTCGTCGGCGGCCTCGAGGAAGAGCAGCGTCGTACGCCGGTCGGGATGCCGACCGCGAGCTGCTCCCGCAGCGAGTCGAAGAAGACGCCGGCGCGCACGTCGACCACCGCCGCGACCGGCTGGTCGACGCCCTGCTTCTCGTCGACCAGCCGCACCACGTCGGCGACCAGCTCGGGCGGCAGGTTGTCGACCACGAAGTAGCCGAGGTCCTCGAGCTCCTTGGCCGCCGTGCTGCGGCCGGCGCCGGTCATGCCGGTCACGACGACGAGCTCGCCCAGCGAGCCGGTCTTGGGAGCCGCCATCAAGGCTCCTCGATCTCGCCGGTCGCCGTGTTCACGGAGACGTCTTGCGGCCCGTCGGTGCCGCCGCCACGGCCTCCGAGATCGCCGTGGCGGTCCGGGTGCCGATGCCGGGCACCTCGGCGATCTCCTCGATGGTGGCAGCCCGCAGCTTCCGGAGCGACCCGAAGTGCTTGATCAGCGTCTTGCGGCGCACCTCACCGAGGCCCGGGACGTCGTCGAGCATGCTCTCCACCATCGACTTCGAGCGGCGCGAGCGGTGGTGGGTGATCGCGAACCGGTGGGCCTCGTCGCGGATGCGCTGGAGCAGGTAGAGCCCCTCGCTGGAGCGCGGCAGGATCACCGGGTCGTCCTCGCCGGGCAGCCAGACCTCCTCGAGCCGCTTGGCCAGACCGCACACCGGCACGTCGTCGATGCCGAGCTCGTCGAGGGCGCGCTGCGCCGCGGCCACCTGGGGCGGCCCGCCGTCGACGACCACCAGACCGGGCGCGTAGGCGAACTTGCGCGGTCGGCCGGTGTCGGGGTCGACCAGCATCGGGCCGCTGGGTCGTCGCTCTCGTCGACCTCTCCCCGTCGAGCCCCGGCGTCTCGCTCCGCTCGTCGAGCAGCCGCCGGAACCGCCGGGTGATCACCTCGTGCATCGACGCGACGTCGTTCTGGCCGTCGACCCCGCGGATCACGAACCGGCGGTACTCGCTCTTGCGGGCCAGCCCGTCCTCGAAGACCACCATCGACGCGACCACCTCGGTGCCCTGCAGGTTGGAGACGTCGTAGCACTCGATCCGCAGCGGCGCGGTCGGCAGGTCGAGCGCCGTCTGGATCTCCTCCAGCGCCTGGTTGCGCACGGTGAGGTCGCTCGCGCGCTTGGTCTTGTGCAGGGCCAGCGACTGCGCGGCGTTCTTGGCCACGGTCTCCTGCAGCGCCCGCTTGTCGCCGCGCTGCGGCACCCGGATCGAGACCTTGCTGCCGCGGCTCTCGGTGAGCAGCTCCTCGAAGGTCGCGGCGTCCTCGGGCATCGCCGGCACCAGGATCTCGCGCGGGATCGCGTCGCCGTCCTCGCCGGCGTAGAGCTGCAGCAGGAACTCGCCGACCAGTGCCGCCGGTGTCGATGTCCTCCACCCGGTCGGCCACCCAGCCGCGCTGGCCCCGGATGCGCCCGGCGCGCACGTGGAAGACCTGCACCGCGACCTCGAGCGGGTCCTCGCACAGCGCGATCACGTCGGCGTCGGTGCCGTCGCCGAGGACGACCGCCTGCTTCTCCAGCGCCTTGTTGAGGGCGCCGAGGTCGTCGCGCAGCCGGGCCGCCCGCTCGTAGTCCTGGCCGGGCGGACGCGGCGTACATCTCGCGCTCGATGCGCTTGACGAACGCGTCGGTGCGGCCGCCCATGAAGTCGCAGAAGTCCTCGACGATCGCGCGGTGCTCTGCTCGGCTCGACGCGACCGACGCACGGCGCCGAGCACTTGTCGATGTAGCCGAGCAGGCAGGGCCGGCCGATCTGGCCGGAGCGCTTGAAGACGCCGTTGCTGCACGACCGCATCGGGAACACGCGCAGCAGCAGGTCGACGGTCTCGCGGATCGCCCAGGCGTGGCAGTAGGGGCCGTAGTAGCGGGTGCCCCTTCTTCTTCGCGCCGCGGCCGACCATCACCCGCGGGAACTCCTCGCCGTGGTGATCGCCAGCCACGGGTAGGACTTGTCGTCGCGGTACTTCACGTTGAAGCGCGGGTCGTACTCCTTGATCCAGGAGTACTCCAGCTGCAGCGCCTCGACCTCGGTGCCGACGACCGTCCACTCCACCCACGCCGCGGTGGTCACCATCGTGGCCGTGCGCGGGTGCAGGTCGCCGATGTCCTGGAAGTACGACGACAGCCGGGCCCGCAGGTTCTTCGCCTTGCCGACGTAGATCACGACCCCGTGCGGGTCGCGGAACCGGTAGACCCCCGGCTGGGTGGGGATCGACCCGGCTTCGGGCGGTACGTCGACGGGTCGGGCACGTCCTCAAGCCTACGGGCGTGCCACCTGACCGGTCCGGCCAGATCTCCCGATTTCCGACCTCTTGCCGAGGCCGAATAGTCCGAATGGGTCATGGCCGGAACGGCCCCGCCTGTGGTTGGCTCGCGATGTGTTGTGGGTGGGGCGACTCCGACACCAGCTTCGCGGGGGATGCCGAGGGGGGCATTGACGGTGGGGACTCCGTATTCAGTCGCGTCCGAGAAGTCCACCATGGCGCGGTTGTGCCATGACGTGCGCCAGTACGTCGCTGCCGGACTGATGGTCACGCAGATGCCGGGTGACGAGGACCTGCCGCCACCCGTACGTCAACGGCTCCAGACGGTCGAGCACGTGCTCGAGCACGTCTCCGAGATGGTCGACGGCGACCTGGTGCACGAGATCGGCGAGCCCGGGATGAGGTCGGTCGACCTCGCCAACCTCGTCGACGAGTGCATCCAGGTGTTCGGGCTCACCTATGACGTCCCGGTCGAGGTCGTCGAGCACGGACCTGCGTTCGGCCGCGGGGACCCGGTGGCCCTGCGACGCGCCATCGGCAACGTCCTCGACAATGCGCTCCGGGCCGCGGGTGACGACGGCACGGTGCACGTCAAGGTCAGCTCCGACGAGCACAGCGCGTCGGTGGAGGTCAGCGACGACGGTCCCGGCTTCGGCACGATCACCTCGGGCCAGGGTCACGGGATGTCCGTCGTGGGCACCATGCTGCAGGAGTGCCACGGCCGGCTGGAGATCACCAGCGGCCCCGAGTCGGGCACGACGGTGCGGATGCTGATCCCGGGCGGCCGGCACGAACGGAGCCGCCCGCGAGTGCGGCGGCTCCGGACGGGAGGCGAGTCGTGAGTCTCGTGCTGTGCGACGGCCACCGCATGTTCGTCGACGCCCTGGCGACCGCGCTGCGAGCCCGCGACCACGATGTTGCGGCGACGTGCTCCGACCCGCTGGCCCTGCCCGGGGTGCTGCGGCAGGCCCGGCCGGACCTGTGCGTGCTCGGGGTCCAGTTCGGTCGCCGTGCCCGGCTCGAGATTTTGGAGACGGTGCGCGCCAGTGTCCCTGGCATCGCCTTGCTCGTGCTCACGGGCTGGGCCACGGAGAACGTCTGGCAGCTCTACGAGTCCGGCTCCATCGACGCGCTGGTGTCCAAGTCGGTCGACGTCCGGAAGCTCGACCTCGCCGTACGACGTGCGCTCGCGGGCGAGCACTTCGTCGAGGGCTTCGTCCGACCGGTGCCGGCCGCCTCCGGGCGGCCGGACAACGAGCCGCTGACGGCCCGGGAGCGCGAGGTCATCACGCTGCTGGTCGACGGCGTCTCCACGGCGTTGATGGCCAAGAGCCTCGGCATCTCCACGAACACCGTGCGCTCCCACGTGCAGAACGTGCTGCGCAAGCTGGGCGTCCACCACCGCAGCATGGCCGCGCACCGTGCGGTCGAGCTCGGTCTCGTCCGGGTCGGCGGTCTGGCCGGCTGACCCCGCCACACGTCCCGGGGGGAGAACAGATGAACGGGCCTTCCGGCGACCCGCGCCGGCACGAGCCCTGCTGCTGACGAGCACCCCGCCCACGACCTCTCGATCCTGATCGTCGACGACCACCGGCTCCTGGCCGACGTCCTGGCCCTCCGGCTCGAGGCCGAGGACCGGGTCGGTCGCGTCGAGGCGGTCACGACGCTGGCGGCCGCCCGGGCGATGGCCCACACCGTGCGCCCCGACATCGTGCTGCTCGACCTCGACCTCGACGCACCTGCGGACTCGACCTGCTGCCCGACCTGGAGGAGGCGGGCGAACGGCCGCGCGTGATCGTGCTCTCCGGCAGCAAGGAGACGTCGGACATCGTCGCCGCGCTCCGAGCGGGTGTGGAGGGCTGGATCACCAAGGACGGCGACCTCGAGGAGGTGCTGACCGCGGCGGCACAGGTCCTCGACGGCCATCTGCACCTGCCGCTGGACAGCATGAAGCCGGTGGTGAACGCGCTGCTCGAGGAGTCCCGCGCCGGTCCGCTCGCCCGGCTTCCTCGACGACCTCACCGAGCGGCAGGTCGAGGTGCTGCGCTGCCTGGTCTCCGGGCATGAGCCGGCCGAGACCGCACAGCGTCTCTACATCACGACGAACACCGTGCGCACGCACGCGCAGGTCCTGCTGCGCGCCGGACGAGCACAGCACGCTGGCGCTGGTCGCGAAGGCCCGGCGGCCGGCTCCGGCGTCGGTCCCGGCATCGACGAGCCGCCCCGGAGGCCCAGGCCTCGTCCCGATGACGTAGCACCTCTCACCCCGCGCGGCGGTCTGCCGGGCGCCGCGGTCGCTCCTAGTCGTCTACGGGGGAACATGGGAGCAATGGGAACTGGGGCCTCACGGTCGGGGCGCGCGCCACGGAGCAGCGATCCCGTTCGCCGACTGCTGGATCACCGCCGAGGCGCAGGCGCGCCGCACAGCGGGTGCTGGAGCTCCGGCTGGGTGACCACCGGGCAGGAGGTGGCGGCGTTCGAGACCGAGTTCGCGACGTACGTCGGAGCGCGCGCACGCCGTCGCGGTCTCCTCCTGCACCGCCGGCATCGAGCTCGCGCTCCGGTCGCTGCGGCCTGCCCCGGGGCGCGCCGGTGCTCACCTCGACGATGACGTTCTGCGGCGCGGTGCACGCGATCGTGCACGCCGGGCTGCGGCCGGTCCTCGTCGACGTCGACCCGGTGACCGGGATGCCGACGCCGAGGACACCGTGCGCGCGCGCCGCCGGCGGCTGCGGCGGGCGCCGCGGCGATGGTCGTCGTGCACTGGGCCGGCGACCCGCTCGACGTGGCCGCGCTCGCCGCGGCGGCCGGGCTGCCCGCTCGACCGGGTCGTCGAGGACGCCGCGCACGCCCTCGGCACCGAGCACGCGGGAGCCGGTCGGGTCGGGGCCGGCGCGGCCGTCTGCTTCAGCTTCTACGCCACGAAGAACCTGCCGATCGGCGAGGGCGGCATGGTCACCACCGACGACCCGGACCGCGCCGAGCTGGATCCGCCGGGCCCGGCTGCACGGCATGTCCAGCCGACGCCTGGCGCCGCTACCTGCCCGGCGGGAGCTGGCGCTACGACGTCGCCGAGGCCGGGCCTCAAGGCCAACATGACCGACCTGCAGGCCGCGATCGGCCGGGCCCAGCTGCGCCACCTCCCGGACTGGCAGGACGCGCCGGGCGCAGATCGCCGCGCGGTACGACGCGCGGCTCGCCGACGTCGCCCGGGCTGCGCGCTGCCGCACCGTCCCGACCGGCGAGGGCGCCACGCCTGGCACCTGTACGCGGTCCGGGTCGTGGACCCGGAGCGGCTCGCGCGACGAGGTCATCGCGGGCTCGCCGAGCGCGGCATCGGCACCTCGGTGCACTTCATCCCGGTGCACCACCTCGACGTACTTCGGCCGCGGCCGACTGGCGCCGCCGGAGCGGCCTGCCCGGGCGCCGACCGGTCTTCGACCAGCTGCTCTCGCTGCCCCTCTACCCGCGCCTCGACCGACGACCAGGTCGACGCGTGGCTGCGCGCTGCGATCGCCGACGTCGCTCGCACCAGGAGGCACGCCGGACAGGTGAACGGACAGTGCCGATGAGCGCGCTGCCGAGCACCGACGCGAGCCGCCGGTCTGCGCACGCTGTCGTCGGGGCCGGCGAGGCCGGCCGGCGCTGGCCCGCGACCTGCAGCGGGTCAGCTCGTTCGGGCTGACGCCGTCGGGTTCCTCGACGACGACCCGGCCAAGCAGGGCCGACGTACGCGGCGACCTGCCGGTGCCTCGGCACGCTCGACGACCTGGAGCGAGGTGCTGCCACGAGCACCGGTGCGACGTCGTGGTCGTCGCCATCCCGTCGCTGCCCGCGACCGAGGTCCGCGCGCTCGGCCTGCGGGCCGCCGCCCACGGCGCACGCGTGCGGCACCTGCCGTCGTTCCTCGCCGCGCTGCAGCGCGAGATCGCCGGCACCGACATGCGCGCCCTGCAGGTCGGCTCGCTGATCGGCCGCGACGAGATGCACGTGGTCAGCCGCGGCGCCGCGACGGCGATCACCGGCAAGCGGGTGCTGGTCACCGGCGCCGGCGGCTCGATCGGCAGCGAGCTGTGCCGCCAGGTCTACGGCTTCGGCCCGGCCGAGCTGGTCATGCTCGACCACGACGAGTCGAACCTGCACCGCCTGCAGCTCGAGCTGTGGGGCGAGGCCGCGCTGGACACCGACGACGGTGGTCGTCGCCGACATCCGCGACCGCGAGCGGATCCACCAGATCTTCCGCGAGCACCGGCCGCAGGTCGTCTTCCACGCGGCCGCGCTCAAGCACCTGCCGCTGCTCGAGCGGCACCCCTGCGAGGGCGTGAAGTCCAACGTCCGCGGCACCGAGAACCTGGTCGAGGCCGCGGTCGACCACGACGTCGAGCGGTTCGTGCTGATCTCCACCGACAAGGCCGCCGACCCGACCTCGGTCCTCGGCGCGACCAAGCGGCTGGCCGAGCTGGTGCTCCAGCGCGCACGCGGGCGTCGGCGACCGGCTGCTGTCGCGGTGCGCTTCGGCAACGTGCTCGGCAGCCGCGGCTCGCTGCTGCACGTGCTCGCGCGAGCAGCTCGCCACGCGGATCGCCGGTGACCGTCACCGCACCCCGACGTCACCCGGTTCTTCATGACCATCGAGGAGGCCGTCGGCCTGGTCCTCGAGGCGGCCCGGATGGCCGACGGCGCCGCGACGTTCGTGCTCGACATGGGCGAGCCGGTCCGGATCGTCGACCTGGTGCGACAACTTCGCGCGGCTGCTGAACGTCGCCGACGTGGACGTCCGGTTCACCGGGCTGCGCCCGGGCGAGAAGCTCGACGAGGAGCTGTTCGGCGACGGCGAGGACCGCGCTGCCGACGGACCACCCGCGGATCTCGATGGCCCGCGCCGCCGCAGCCGGCCGCCGGCTTCCGGGCCGCGCTGCACGAGCTGTACGACGCGGCCGCGCACAACCGGCCCGACGAGGTGCTCGAGCACCTGCGCGCCTGGTGCCGGAGTACTCGCCGCCACCGACGGCCGGGCCCGCGCGCTCGCCGGCGCTCGCCAGCCCTACCCCGACGACTACTGAGCGACGAGACCGATCCATGCGACCACGCGACCTCCGCCCCGACCGTCCGCGTCCTCGACGGCACCGGCCGCCCAGCGGTGTTCGACGACGCCAGCCTGCTGCCGGCCGACCCCGACGCGCTCGCGGCGCTGGGCCGTCAGGTCGGGGGCGCGGACCTCGCCGCGCCACCCGTCGTGCTGCCGACTTCCACCACAAGTCGCAAGATGGAGCTGCCCGTCCAGCGTCGCGGTCGCGACCACGGCGACGATCCGGCCCGACCTGACCAGCTCGTCGGTCAACTGCGGGATGGCGCTGATCGCGGTGGACTGCGAGGTGCCCGACGACCGCGCGGTCGAGCGCTTCATGCGGGCGGTGCGGGAGCGCTACCCCTACCCGACCCGCGGCCGGCGCGACCTGACCGCGCCGAGGTCGTCCGCGCCGCCGCCGACGGCGCCGAGTTCGGCGTCGAGCGCTGGGACGCGCCGCCCGAGGACCTCGAGCGCATCGAGGAGGGCGGCCGGCTCGACCTCGAGCGCTACGGCGGCATCGACCGGCTCGTCGCGGAGCTGCCCGGCCTCGCCTGGCAGCTGGCCCGCTTCCGGTTCGGCACCGTCGGCCCGTCCAACCACTTCGTCGAGCTGCAGCGGGTCGAGGAGGTCCTCGACCCCGAGCGGGCGGCGGCGCTCGGCGTCCGCGAGGGCCAGCTGACCATCCAGTACCACGGCGGCGGCGGCGTGCTGACCGGCGAGATCGGCCGGCTGTTCTTCCGGCGCAAGGACTACCCGCGCCAGATCAGGGCGGTGAACGCCGCCCTCAAGCCGTGGTTCCACCTGCGCTCGGCCCGCTCCTACGCCCAGCTGCGGCAGCGGCTGCAGCCTCTACTTCACCGACGGCTGCCCGCCGCTCGCGCTCGACCAGCGACGAGGGCCAGCGGCTGATGCTCGCCAACGCGGCGGCGATGAACTACGGCTTCGCGTTCCGGATCGCGACGTACGCCGCGCTGCGCCGGCTCGCCGCCGAGTCCTTCGGCGGCGCCACCGGCCGGCTGGTCGTCGACTCGCCGCACAACTCCATCTACGAGGAGGACGTGGCCGGCACCGACGCGGTGGTGCACCGGCACAACTCCTGCCGGGCCTACCCGGCCGAGCTGATGCCGCCCGGCACCACGTTCGCGAGACCGGTCAGGCCGTGCTGCTGCCCGGCACGCACCGCACGTCGAGCTACCTCGCGGTCGCCGGCCCGCGCGCCGAGCCAGCCTGCACTCGGCCTGCCACGGCGCCGGCACGGTGGTCTCCGAGCTCGTCGACCGGGGGCTCTCGTCGCACCGACCCGCGGGGCGGCAGCACGCGGCGCTACCGCTACGACGACGCGGCGCCGACCCTGGCGGCGCACTTCGACGACAACGGCGTCAACGCGGCGCTGCGCGTGCTCGTCCGCAACGGCCTGGTCACCCCGGTCGCCCGGATGCGGCCCCTCGCCGTCCTGCACTAGCCCACGACGGAGACCCCATGACGACAACACGCGCACGTCGGGCGGCAGCAGTCTGCCTGCTCCTGGTCGTCCCGATGCTCTCGGTCCTCGGCCTCGGCACGGCAGCGAGCGCCACGAACGCGAGCTTCTGGGTCGACGCCACGGCGGCGGCTGCAGCGACACCGGCACCGGCACCCAGGCGGCACCGTTCTGCACGATCTCCGCGGCCGCCAAGAAGGCCATCGGCCCCGGCGACACCGTGCACGTGGCCCCGGGCCACTACCGCGAGCAGGTCACGGTGGCCGGCTCCGGCGCCACCGGGCGCCGATCACGTTCGTCGGCGACGCGCCCGGCGTCGTGGTGCTCGGGACCCGGGCCCTGGACGGTGCGGCCCGCTGGACCGCGACGTCGACGACGGCGTGGACCACGCCGTTCGCGCCCCCGTCGGCGCCGCGCCAGGTCTTCCTCGACGACCCCCGGCTCGCGGCCGCGACCTCCGCGACCACGACGACGCCCAACAGCTGGTTCTACGACGCCACCGCGAAGCTGCTCTACGTCGACATCGGCGGCGCCAACCCCGGCGACGGGCACAGCGTCGAGGCCGGCGCCCAGTCCTTCGGCGTCACCATGACCGGCCGCCACGACGTCGTGGTCAGCAACCTCGAGTTCCGCCGGCAGAACTTCGCCGGCGTCCGGGTCCAGTCCTCCAGCGCGGTCACCGTCGACCAGGTCACCGCGCGGCAGGTCGGCGACCAACGGCATCCTCGTCGACACCTGCACCGCTGGCGGCGTGGTCGCGGCGCGTCGGTGGACCACTCCCTCTCGACCGGGATCCGGCTCACCGGCACGACCGGCGCCACGGTCCGCGGCAGCACCAGCCACGACAACGGCCTGCACGGCATCGGCCTGGCGACGTCGCCGGGCAACATGCTCGCCGGCAACACGACGTACGCCAACCTCTCGGTGAACCCGAACGCGACCGCCGACGGCATCGACGTCAACACCTCCTCACCGGACAACCTGGTGTCGCGGCAACCTCAGCCACCACAACCAGGACTCCGGCATCCAGGTCTACACCGGCTCGCACCGGACGGTGGTGGTGCGCAACATCTGCTGGTCCAACGGCGACCACGGCTTCGACACGCTGTCGTCGACGGACGTGCGCTACGTCAACAACACCGCCTACGGCAACCGCCGCGACGGCATCTCGGTCGAGGGCACCTCGTTGCGCGCGACGCTCGCGAACAACCTGCTGGTCGACAACGGAGCGGCCACCAACGAGTACGACCTGTACGTCGACGCCAGCTCCGCCCCGGGTTTCGCCGCCGACCACGACCTGGCCTGAACAGCACCACGACACCGGCCGCGAAGTTCAACGGGACCGTCGTACAAGTCGATGGCGGCGCTCGCGTCCGCCACCAGCCAGGAGACCCACGGGCTCGGCATCGACCCCGGGCTGCTCGACCCCGCCGACGGCGACTTCCGGCTCACCCCCGGCACGGCCGCCGTCGACTCGGCCGACGCGGACGCCGTCGGGTTCACCGGCACCGACCAGGCCGGCAACCCGCTCGTCGACGACCCGCTGGTCGCCGACACCGGCACCGGCACCCCGACGTACGCCGACCGCGGAGCGCTCGAGCAGCAGCCACCGGCGGGAGCGACCGACTACGCGCCGCACGCGGCGCTGGTGCTCGACCCGCCGACGGTGCAGGTGCCGCCGGCCACCACGGTCACCGCCGACGCCAGTGGGTCGAGCGACGCCGACGCGACCGGCATCGCGTCGTACACCTTCGACTTCGGCGACGGCACGACGGTCGGTCCGCAGCCCGCACCGACGGCGACGCACGCCTACCGGAGCACTGGGCACCTTCCACGCCACGGTCACCGTCACCGACGGCGCCGGCCAGCAGTCCACGGCGGGCGCCGACGAGGTGGTCACCCAGCGCGCGCTCCAGACCTACTACGTCACCGGCTCGTCCGCGCTGTGCACCGACAGCGGCACCGGCACCAGGCCATCCCGTTCTGCACGATCGGCGCGGCGACGCAAGAAGGCGCTGGCCGGCGACACGGTGCTGGTGGGCGCAGGCACCTACCGCGAGCAGCTCTCCGTGACCACGCGGCGGCGGTGAGCAGGGTGCGCCGCTGACGGTGCGCGCCACCACGCCGAACGCGGTGATCCTCGGCTCCGACGACCTGTCGGGCACGGCGGGCTGGACCGCCACCGCGACCACGGCCTGGCAGCACGCGTTCGCGCCGAGCTCCACGCCCACCCAGGTCTGGCTCGACGGCCAGCCGCTGGCGATGGCCTCGTCCGCCACCACCACGACGAGCGGCACCTGGTTCTACGACGGCGTCGCCAAGCGCTGTACGTCGACGTCGGTGGGACGAACCCGGGCACCGGGCACAGCGTCGAGGCCGGCGCGCGCAACTTCGGGATCCTGGTGCGGGGCGTCTCCAACGTCGACGTCTCCGGCTTCACCGTCGGCCGCACGAACCTGAGCGCCGTCTACCTCGACACCACGTCCCAGGTCAGCCTCAGCGACCTGACCGTCTCCCAGGCCGGAGCGCACGGCGTGACCGTCGACAGCTCGACCCAGACCTCGGTGCGGGGTGTCACGTCCTCGGCGAACCTCTCCATCGGCGTGCGGTTCTTCAACAGCTCGGACAGCTCGCTGCGGGGATCGACGACCCACGACAACCAGTTCCACGGCGTGAGCGTGCAGGGCAGCCAGCGGGTCACGATCGCCGGTGACACGTCGTACGCCAACAAGCGGCCGGGAAGCCGGGTCGCGGCCGGCATCGACGTCTCCGGCGGGTCGAGCAACGTCCTCGTCGAGGGCAACACCAGCCGCAACAACGACGACTCCGGCTTCGAGAGCAACACCGGCGGCGACCGGCACCACGTTCCGCCGCAACGTCAGCTACGACAACGGCGACCACGGCATCGACGTGTCCGCCTCGACCGCGCCGACGATCGTCTCCAACACGGTCGTCGGCAACGCGACGGCCGGCATCAACCTGGAGGGCGGCTCGAGCAACGGTCTCCTGCGCGACAACGTGACCCGGGACAACGCCGTGGGGAGCACCCGCACGATCGGCGAGATCCGGGTCGACGAGTCGTCCGCACCCGGGGTGTCGCTCGACCGCGACCTGGTGTCCAACGGCAGCGGCGGAGCCCTGTTCGAGTGGGCCTCGCAGCCGTACACCACCCTGGCCGGGTTCCAGGCGGCGAGTGCACAGGAGCCGCACGGGCTCGCCGCCGACCCGCGGTTCGCCAACCTCGCGACCCGCAACCTGCACCTGACCAGCACCTCGCCGGCGATCGACGCCGCCTACACGAGCCTCGCGGCCTGGTCCCCCCCAGACCGCGACGGGGTTGCCCCGGTCGACGACCCGGCTGTTGCCGACACCGGCACCGGACCGGACGCGGTCGCCGACCTGGGCGCCTATGAGTACGTCGGACCGGCGGCGCGGGCGACCCTCACGCCCGCCGCCGGCCCGGCGCCGCTCACCGTGGCCCTCGATGCAACCGGCAGCGTCGCCCTGGGCGCGCCGATCACGGGCTACGCGTGGACCTGCGGCAACGGCACCTCGGCCTCGGGCGTCACCGCGACCTGCAGCTACGCGAGCGCCGGCACCTTCACGGTGGGACTGACCGTCACCGACGGCTCCGGCCTGACCGACACCTGGTCCGGCACCGTGACGGCGACCACCGACCTGGCCCCGGCGGTGACGCTGACCGCGACGCCCGCGACGGCGTACGTGCCGCAGGAGGTGGTGCTCGACGCCAGCGGCTCCACCGACACCGACGGCACGCCGATCGCGTCGTACTCCTTCGTCTGCGGCAACGGCCAGACCTCGGGCACCCAGCCCGGGTCGACGTACACCTGCAGCTACCCGAAGGCCGGCACCTTCACCGCCTCGGTGACGGTGCGCGACACCGCCGGCCTGGCCACCACGAGGACGGTCCGCGTGAAGATCAACCCGGACACGGCGCCGACCGCGCAGCTGACCGTGTCGCCCACGAACCCGATCCACGACACGCCCGTGCATCTCGACGCGAGCGGGTCCACCAGTGTCGACAAGTCCCCGATCGCGACCTACCGCTTCAGCTGCGGCAACGGGGTCACGTCGGGCGAGCAGGTCGGCGCGACGTACACGTGCAGCTATGCGCAGGCCGGCAGCTACACCGTGCAGGTCTGGGTGACCGACACGGTCGGCCTGGTCGGCACCAGGACCGCGAAGTTCAAGGTCCGCTGATGTCCCACACCGGCCAGGAGGCCACACCATGACCATCGACGACCTGTTCAAGCGCATCGTGCGGGCGCGGTTGCCGCTCCTCGCCTGCTTCGTGCTGGTGCCGCTGCTCGGGGTTCTGCTGCTCGGCAGCCGGCAGCACCCCGTCTGGGTGGCCAACGCACGGGTACAGGTGTTCGACGGCGCGCCCTCCTCCACGACCGAGGCCGACGGGAGCAGCTCCCGCGTACTGGCGCTGGCGACGACACCCGGCCTGGTCAGGACGCGCTCGCCGACGCGCACGTCACGCGCGACGCGACCGACCTGGCCGAGCACGACATCTCGGCCCAGCGCCTCGGCGAGTCCACGGTCGTGGAGCTCGCGGTGAAGGACACCGACCCGGCAGCGGCGGCGGCGATCGTCAAGGCGCTCGCCCACCGCGTGGCGACGTTCATGAACGAGGGCAGCCGGAGCCACTTCCGGTCCACGCTCGCCGAGGTGGACGCGCAGATCGCGACCACCAACCGGACCCGCGACGGGGTCACGACGTCGCTCGCGGCCGCGCTCGACCCGCGCGTGCGGGACACCCTGCGGGCACGGCTCGCCTCCCTCGCCTCGACCTCGTCCCAGCTGGCCCAGCAGCGCACCTCGCTGGTGGTGGCCGACGCCACCCGTGACCTGGTGGTGGCCATCGACCCCAACAGCCGTGACGTCCGCGCGGTCCCCTCGTCGCTGCTGCCACGCAGCGCGCTCGCCGTACTGCTCGGCCTGGTGCTCGGACTCGCAGTCGCCGTGCTCCTGGAGACCCTGCGCCCCCGGCTCGCCGATGCCCGGGCGGTCAGCCGGCTGCTCGGGGTGCCCCTTCTCTCCGCCCAGGGGCACGAGGGCACCCGGCTCGCACGCATGGCGGCACTGGCCGCGCGGCGGCAGGGTGTCGAGACGGTCGTCGTGATGCCGCTGGAGCAACGTGACGACCTGGCCGCCCGCCAGCTGGTCGAGACCCTCTCCGCCGTGGACGAGGTGTCGGCCCCCGCCTCCGTCGGGCCGCGGGTGCGGCTCAAGGTGGGAGTCGCTGCGGGCGCCATCGGGCTCGCGGTCCCCCCCGCGCCGCGGACGCCCCCACGAACGGGCACGCGGCCGGCCGCGCGCGCGGTCAGGTTCACCGGCCTGTCGGGGTTGACCCGCCAGGACGAGGAGCGGGCGGGCGTCCTTCTCGTCGTGTCCGGGGCACCGTTGCACACGAGCTACGACGCGCTGACCACGCTCACCACGGCGATGCGATGGCCCGTCATCGGCATCGTCGACACCCCGCGGAAGCGGGCCGACGCCGGGAACGCCTCGTGAGCGCCACGGGCTTCTCCGGGACGCTGGTCAGCGCCGGAAGCCGGGTGCGCGTCGAGGCCGGGAGCCGCTCGGTACTGCACGACGTCGCCACCGCGGCCGGTGTCCCAGCCCTCGCGCCCGCGACCGCCGGCACCGCGTACGACGTGCGGCTGGTGCTCGAGAGGAGCCGACAGCCCTTCGAGCCCGGCTCCCGTCTCGTCACCCGGGGGGTGAGCGCAGCAGCCGACGGCACCACGACCATCGACGACGTGGGCGGCTCGGGCTACGCGCAGCAGTGGTCCTGCACCGGCGACGAGCTGGTCGTGCGCACCCGCTGGTGCCCCGCCCCCGGAGCGTTGGCGGCACGCCACCTGCTGCGGACCCGGTTCCGCGCGTTGCGCGGCCAGGTGCTCCTGCACCACCCGGTTTGTGGTGGGCGTCGGTGCGCGGTCTGGCTCCACTTCACGTGTCGGTCGTCGACATCGACGGGACCGCCGTACTGCTCGCGGGTCCCGGCGGGGTCGGCAAGTCAAGTCTGGTCGCACGCGGCTCGCGGCGGTGGACGTGCCGTGTGCGACAACCTGGCCGTCTCCGAGGGCACCACCACCTTCGGCCTCGCCGAGCCGCTCAAGCTGCGGGCGCATCCCGGGTCGTCCGGTGAGGGGCCTGCCGCTCCGCACGCAGGCCGCGAGCGGACCTGGCCGGAGCGGGGCGCCCGGGTCGCCACCGAGCTCGTCGTGGTGCTCCGTCGGGCCGACGCCGCGCACGCGCACGTGTCCCCGATGACAACCGCGGCCGCCTGCCGCGAGATCGTGGCGGACACGCTTCACGGGCGGGGGGAGCCCCGCCGCTGGTGCGTGGGGGGCTCGCTCGCCCTCGCCACCGACCGCGGCCCCGCGCGGCCCCGGTCGAGCAGGGTCGCCGCCCGCCCGATCCAGGACCTGCCCTGCGTCGAGGTTGGCTCGGGCGAATCCGGGACCGCTTCGGGCATGGCTCCACGACCGGCTGGCCGCGCTGCCCGTTTGGCGGGTTCGGGTTGCATGAGCGACGGCGAGAGGATCGAGGTGGCCCAGGTCGTCACCCGCCCGCTTCATCGCGGGTGCCGGGGGCGTGGCGCTGCGCGGCGCCCGTAGCTCCACACCGCGCACTACCACGTCACCGTGGTGACAGGCGCGCGCAGCGCACTCCTCGACCAGGCCGAGGCGGCGGGCATGGATAGCGTCGTCGAGCCGTCCTTGGTGGCGCCGATCGCACTACTCCAGCGACGCGACCGCGCTGAGCCGGCTCACGACACTGTTCCGTGCCCGTGGCTTCGACGTGGCTCCACACGCACCCAGGCGGGTGCGCTCGGCCGGCTGCAAGGCTCACGGGCCGGTGTGCCGCTCGTGGCGCACACGTACCACGGGTTCCCGTTCCACGACTTCCAGCACCGTGCGGCACGGGGCACACGGTTGGGATCGGAGCGCCGCCTGGCGCGGATCACCGACGAGGTGTTCGCCATCTCGCAGCGGTGTCGCGACCGAGGCACTCCGGCGGGGGCTGGCCCGCCCCGAGGCGCTGCACCGGATCGCGCCCACTCGTGCGGTCAGCCCCGTCGTACGCACCGCCGAGCAACCGCGCGGGCCCGCGCGCTGCTCGGACTCGATCCGCCCGACCGTGCCTACGACGGGCACGTCCGGGTCGAGTCCGAGCAGCGCGCGGGCCCGCGCGCGGGTCTCGGCGGTGCGTACGACGGGGCTGACCGCAACCGCGGGCGGATCCGGTGCAGCGCCTCCGGGCGGGCCAGCCCCCGCCGGAGTGCCTCGGTCGCGACACCGGTGCCGATGGCGAACACCTCGTCGGTGATCCGCGCCAGGCGGCGCTCGATCCCGACGTATGCCGCGTGCCGCAGCGGGTCCTGGAAGTCGTGGAACGGGAAGCCGTGGTATGTATGCGCCACGAGCGGCACACCGGCCCGGTGGGCGGCCAGCCGGCCGAGCGCACCCGCCTTGGCACTGTGCGTGTGGACCACGTCGAAGCCACGGGCACGGAACAGTGTCGTGAGCCGGCTCAGCGCGGTCGCGTCGCTGCGTGGTGCGATCGGCGCCACCAGGGACGGCTCGACGACGGTATCCATGCCGGCCGCCTCGGCCTGGTCGAGGAGTGCGCTGCGCGCGCCTGTCACCACGGTGACGTGGTAGTGCGCGGTGTCGAGCTCGAGGGCGCCGCGCAGCGCCACGCCCCCGGCACCCGCGATGAAGCGGGTGACGACCTGGGCCACCTCGATCCTCGCGCCGTCGCTCATGACCCGGACCCCGCAACGGGCAGCGCGCCCAGCCGGTCGTGGAGCAGGGCCCGAAGCGGGTCCCCGGGCACCCGCCCGAGCCGGACCTCGACGCAGGGCAGGTCCTGGATCAGGCGGGCGGCGACCTGCTCGACCGGGGGCACCGCGGGGCCGCGGTCGGTGGCGAGGGCGAGCGAGGCCGCCAGCGGCCAGAAGCGGCGCAGCTCCCCGCCCGTGAACGTGCCCGCCACGATCTCGCGACAGGCGGCCGCGGTTGTCGTCGGCCGCACCGTCGCGTGCGCGGCGTCGCCCCGACGGAGCACCACGACGAGCTGCGGTCGCAACCCGGGCACCCGCTCCGGCCAGGTCCGCTCGCGGCGACCGTGCGGAGCGGCAGGCCCCTCACCGGACGACCCGGGATCGGCCGGCAGCTTGAGCGGCTCGGCGAGGCCGAAGGTGGTGGTGCCCTCGGAGACGGCCAGGTTGTCGCACACGGCACGTCCACCCGCCGCGAGCTCGCGTGCGACCAGACTTGACTTGCCGACCCCGCCGGGACCCGCGAGCAGTACGGCGGTCCCGTCGATGTCGACGACCGACACGTGAAGTGGAGCCAGACCGCGCACCGACGCCCACCACAACACCGGGTGGTGCAGGAGCACCTGGCCGCGCAACGCGCGGAACCGGGTCCGCAGCAGGTGGCGTGCCGCCAACGCTCCGGGGGCGGGGCACCAGCGGGTGCGCACGACCAGCTCGTCGCCGGTGCAGGACCACTGCTGCGCGTAGCCCGAGCCGCCCACGTCGTCGATGGTCGTGGTGCCGTCGGCTGCTGCGCTCACCCCCCGGGTGACGAGACGGGAGCCGGGCTCGAAGGGCTGTCGGCTCCGTCTCGAGCACCAGCCGCACGTCGTACGCGGTGCCGGCGGTCGCGGGCGCGAGGGCTGGGACACCGGCCGCGGTGGCAACATCGTGCAGTACCGAGCGGCTCCCCGCCTCGACGCGCACCCGGCTTCCGGCGCTGACCAGCGTCCCGGAGAAGCCCGTGGCGCTCACGAGGCGTTCCCGGCGTCGGCCCGCTTCCGCGGGGTGTCGACGATGCCGATGACGGGCCATCGCATCGCCGTGGTGAGCGTGGTCAGCGCGTCGTAGCTCGCGTGCAACGGTGCCCCGGACACGACGAGAAGGACGCCCGCCCGCTCCTCGTCCTGGCGGGTCAACCCCGACAGGCCGGTAAACCTGACCGCGCGCGCGGCCCCGGCCGCGTGCCCGTTCGTGGGGGCGTCCGCGGCAGCGGGGGGGACCGCGACCCCGATGGCGCCCGCAGCGACTCCCACCTTGAGCCGCACCCGCGGCCCGACGGAGGCGGGGGCCGACACCTCGTCCACGGCGGAGAGGGTCTCGACCAGCTGGCGCGCGGCCAGGTCGTCACGCTGCTCCAGCGGCATCACGACGACCGTCTCGACACCCTGCCGCCGCGCGGCCAGTGCCGCCATGCGTGCGAGCCGGGCGCCCTCGTGCCCCTGGGCGGAGAGAAGGGGCACCCCGAGCAGCCGGCTGACCGCCCGGGCATCGGCGAGCCGGGGGCGCAGGGTCTCCAGGAGCACGGCGACTGCGAGTCCGAGCACCAGGCCGAGCAGTACGGCGAGCGCGCTGCGTGGCAGCAGCGACGAGGGGACCGCGCGGACGTCACGGCTGTTGGGGTCGATGGCCACCACCAGGTCACGGGTGGCGTCGGCCACCACCAGCGAGGTGCGCTGCTGGGCCAGCTCGGACGAGGTCGAGGCGAGGGAGGCGAGCCGCGCCCGCAGGGTGTCCCGCACGCGCGGGTCGAGCGCGGCCGCGAGCGACGTCGTGACCCCGTCGCGGGTCCGGTTGGTCGTCGCGATCTGCGCGTCCACCTCGGCGAGCGTGGACCGGAAATGGCTCCGGCTGCCCTCGTTCATGAACGTCGCCACGCGGTGGGCGAGCGCCTTGACGATCGCCGCCGCCGCTGCCGGGTCGGTGTCCTTCACCGCGAGCTCCACGACCGTGGACTCGCCGAGGCGCTGGGCCGAGATGTCGTGCTCGGCCAGATCGGTCGCGTCGCGTGTCACGTGCGCGTCGGCGAGCGCGCTCCTGACCAGGCCGGGTGTCGTCGCCAGCGCCAGTACGCGGGCGCTGCTCCCGTCCGCCTCGGTCGTGGAGGAGGGCGCGCCGTCGAACACCTGTACCCGGGCGTTGGCCACCCAGACGGGGTGCTGCCGGCTTCCCAGCAGCAGAACCCCGAGCAGCGGCACCAGCACGAAGCACGCGAGGAGCGGCAACCGCGCCCGCACGATGCGCTTGAACAGGTCGTCGATGGTCATGGTGCGGCCTCCTGGCCGGTGTGGGACATCAGCGGACCTTGAACTTCGCGGTCCGGGTGCCGACCAGGCCGACCGTGTCGGTCACCCAGACCTGCGCGGTGTAGTTGCCGGCCTTCGCATAGCTGCACGTGAACGTCGTGCCGACCTGCTCGCCCGACGTGACCCCGTTGCCGCAGCTGAAGCGGAAGGTTGCGATCGGGGACTTGTCGACACTGCTCGACCCGCTCGCGTCGAGGAGCACGGGCGTGCCGTGGAGGGGGTTCGTGGGCGACACGGACAGCTGCGCGGTCGGCGCCGTGTCCGGGTCGATCTTCACGCGGACCGTCTTCGTGGTGGACAGGCCGGCGGTGTCGCGCACCGTCACCGAGGCGGTGAAGGTGCCCGCGTTCGGGTAGCTGCAGGTGTACGTCGACCCGGGCTGGGTGCCCGAGGTCCGGCCGTTGCCGCAGACGAAGGAGTACGAGGCGATCGGCGTGCCGTCGTTGTCCGTGGATCCGCTGGCGTCGAGCACCACGTCCTGAGGCACGAAGCCCGTCGCGGGCGTCGCCTTCAGGGTCACCACCGGGGCCAGGTCGGTCGTCACCTGCACACTTCCGGACCAGGTGTCGGTCAGGCCGGCCCCGTCGGTGACCTTGAGAACCACGGTGAAGGTGCCGGTGCTCGCGTAGCGACAGGTCGAGGTGACGCCCGAGGCCGAGGTGCCGTTGCCGCAGGTCCAGGCGTAGCCCGTGATCGGCGCGCCCAGGGCTTGGCTACCGGTTGCATCGAGGGCCACGGTGAGCGGCGCCGGGCCGACGGCCGGCGTGAGGGTCGCCCGCGCCGTCGGTCCGACGTACTCGTAGGCGCCCAGGTCGGCGACCGCGTCAGGGCCGGTGCCGGTGTCGGCAACAGCCGGGTCGTCGACCGGGGCCACCCCGTCGCGGTCTGTGGGGGTCCAGGCCGCGAGGCTCGTGTAGGCGGCGTCGATCGCCGGGGAGGAGCCGGTCAGGTGCAGGTTGCGGGCCGCGAGGTCGGCGAACCGCGGATCCGAGGCGAGCCCGTGCGGCTCCTGTGCGCTCGCCGCCTGGAACCCGGCCAGGGTCGGGTACGGCTGCGAGGCCCATTCGAACAGGGCTCCACCGCTGCCGTTGGACACCAGGTCGCGGTCGAGCGACACGCCGGGTGCGGAGGTCTCGTCGACCCGGATCTCGCCGATCGTGCGGGTGCTCCCCACGGCATTGTCCCGGGTCACGTTGTCGCGCAGGACACCGTTGCTCGAGCCGCCCTCCAGGTTGATGCCGGCGGTGGCGTTGCCGACGACTGTGTTGGAGACGATCGTGGGCGCGGTCGACGCGGACACGTCGATGCCGTGGTCGCCGTTGTCATAGCTGACGTTGCGGCGGAACGTGGTGCCGGTCGCCGCGGTGTTGCTCTCGAAGCCGGAGTCGTCGTTGTTGCGGCTGGTGTTGCCCTCGACGACGACGTTGCTCGACCCGCCGGAGACGTCGAAACCGGCCGCAACCCGGCTTCCCGGCCGCTTGTTGGCGTACGACGTGTCCCCGGCGATCGTGACCCGCTGGCTGCCCTGCACGCTCACTCCGTGGAGCTGGTTGTCGTGGGTTGTCGATCCCCGCAACGAGCTGTCCGAGCTGTTGAAGAACCGCACGCCGATGGAGAGGTTCGCCGAGGATGTGATACCGCGCACTGGGGTCTGGGTCGAGCTGTCGACGGTCACGCCGTGTGCCCCGGCCTGGGAGATGGTCAGGTCGCTGAGGCTGACCTGGGACGTGGTGTCGAGGTAGACGGCGCTCAGGTCCGTGCGGGCGACGGTGAAGCCGGAGATGTCGATGTTGGAGACGCCGCGCACCAGGATCCCGAAGTTGCGCGCACCGGCCTCGACACTGTGGCCGTTGCCCGGGTTCGCCCCACCGACGTCGACGTAGAGCAGCTTGGCGACGCCGTCGTAGAACCAGGTGCCGGTGGTGGTCGTGGTGGCGGACGAGGCCATCGCGAGCGGCTGGCCGTCGAGCCAGACCTGGGTGGGCGTGGAGTTAGGCGCGAACGCGTGCTGCCACGCCGTGGTCGTGGTGGCGGTCCAGCCCGCCGTGCCTGACAGGTCGTCAGAGCCGAGGATCACCGCATTCGGTGTGGTGGCGTGCACCGTCAGCGGCGCAGCCTGCTCACCGCCCCCCGTGGTCACAGAGAGCTGCTCGCGGTAGGTGCCTGCCCCCACCAGCACCGTGTCGCCGGCCTGCGCCTTCTTGGTCGCGGCGCCGATCGTGCAGAACGGGATGGCCTGGCTGCCGGTGCCGCTGTCGGTGCACGACGCAGACGAGCCGGTGACGTAGTAGGTCTGGAGGACGCGCTGGGTGACCACCTCGTCGGCGCCCGTCGAGGACTGCTGGCCGGCGTCGTCGGTGACGGTGACCGTGGCGTGGAAGGTGCCCGTGCTCCGGTAGGCGTGCGTCGCCGTCGGTGCCGGCTGCGGACCGACGGTGGTGCCGTCACCGAAGTCGAAGGTGTACGACGTGATCCCGGTCGCGTCGGCGTCGCTCGAGCCGCTCGCGTCGGCGGTGACCGTGGTGGCCGGCGGCACCTGCACGGCCGGAGGGTCGAGCACGAGCGCTGCGTGAGGGGCGTAGTCGGTCGCTCCCGTCGGTGGCTGCTGCTCGAGTGCTCCGCGGTCGGCGTACGTGGGGGTGCCGGTGCCGGCGTCGGCGACCAGCGGGTCGTCGACGAGCGGGTTGCCCGCCTGGTCCGTGCCGGTGAACCCGACGGCGTCCGCGTCGGCGGAGTCGACGGCGGCCGTGCCGGGGGTGAGCCGGAAGTCGCCGTGGGCGGGGTCCAGCAGCCCGGGGTCGATCCCGAGCCCGTGGGTCTCCTGGCTGGTGGCGGACGCGAGCGCACCGATCGTGCGGTAGACGGTGCCGTTGAACTTCGTGGCCGGTGTCGTGGTGCTGTTCCAGGCCAGGTCGTGGTCGCCGGAGAAGCCCGGGGCGGAGCTGGCGTCGACGTACAGGTCGTACTCGTTGGTGGCCGCTCCGTTGTCGACCAGCACGTTGTTGGCGAGCGTCGCGCGCAACGAGCTGCCCTCGACCGAGATGCCGTCCCGCCGGTTCCCCCAGGCGGTGTTGTTGACGTAGCGCACGTCCGTGGACGACAGCGTGTCGAACCCGTGGTCGCCGTTGGACCAGCTGATGTTGCGCACCACCACCGTGCGGTGCGAGCTCGAGTAGACCTGGATGCCGGAGTCCTGGTTGTCGTGGCTGAGGTTGCCCGACACCACGTTGTCCGGTGAGGACGTGTCGACGTCGATGCCGTTGGCGGTCGCGTTCGGGTTCACCGAGACGTTGGCGTACGTCGTGTTGCCGGCCAGCGTGTTGCCCGGCGACGTCGCCAGCCCGATCCCGTGCAGCCCGTTGTCGTGGCTGGTGCTGCCGCGGACCGTGGCCCCGGTCGTGCCAGTGAGCCGGATGCCGGTGGAGAGGGCGTGGTCCACGGTCGCACCGCGCACCACCACGCCAGCTGGTGCAGGTGTCGACGAGGATGCCGTTCGACGCGGACCCGCCGGCCGTGACCTGGTCGAGGGTGACGGCGCTGGAGGTCTGGACCCGGGCGCCCGCGAAGTTCTGCCGGCGGAACTCGATGTTGCTGACCACGACGTCGTGGCGGCCGGTCATCGTGACGCCGAAGGACTGGGCGCCGGCGTCGACGCTGTGCCCGTCGCCGGGGTTGGGGCCGCCGATGTCGACGTAGAGGAGCTTCGCGGTGGCGTCGTAGAACCAGCTGTTGGCCGTCGTCGTGGTCGCGGACGTCGCGGCGGCGAGCCGGGCGTCGTCGAGGAAGACCTGGCGCGGCGCCGACGGGGGTGCGTACGGCGTGGTCCACGCGCGTCGTCGACGAGGCGGTCCAGCGCGCCGCGCCGTCCAGCGCCTGGCTGCCCAGCACCACGACGCCGGGCGCGTCGCCGACGAACGTGATCGGCGCCCCGCTGGCACCCGAGCCGGCCACCGTGACCTGCTCGCGGTACTGGCCCGGTGCGACGTGCACCGTGTCGCCCGGGCCGACCGCCTTCTTGGCGGCCGCCGAGATGGAGCAGAACGGCGCCGCCTGGGTGCCGGAGCCCGCGTCGCTGCACGCCGCAGCCGTGGCATCGACCCAGTAGCTCGTGTTCGTGGCGCTCGCTGCCGTGCCGAGGCCGAGGACCGAGAGCATCGGGACGACCAGGAGCAGGCAGACTGCTGCTGCCCGGCGTGCGCGTGTTGTCGTCATGGGTGTTCTCTCCGTCGTGGGCTAGTGCAGGACTGCGATGGGTCGCATCCGGGCTACCGGGGTGACCAGGCCGTTGCGCTCGAGCACGCGCAGGGCCGCGTCGACCCCGACGTCGTCGAAGTGCGCTGCGAGGGTCGGTGCCGCGTCGTCGTACCGGTAGCGACGCGTGTGCCGCCCGAGCGGGTCCGTCGACGAGAGCCCCCGGTCGACGAGCTGGGAGACGACCGTCCCCGCGCCGTGGCAGGCCGAGTGCAGGCTCGCCTCGGCGCGTGGGACCGGCCACCGCGAGGTAGCTCGACGTGCGGTGCGTGCCGGGCAGCAGCACGGCCTGGCCGGTGCTCGCGAACGTGGTGCCGGGCCGCATCCGCTCCGCCGGGAACGCGCGGCACGAGTTGTGCCGGTGCACCACCGCGTCGGTGCCGGCCACGTCCTCCTCGTAGATGCTGTTGTGCGGGGAGTCGACGACCAGCCGGCCGGTGGCGCCCCCGAAGCACTCGGCGGCGAGCCGCCGCAGGGTGGCGTACGTCGCGATGCGGAACGCGAAGCCGTAGTTCATCGCCGCGGCGTTGGCGAGCATCAGTCGCTGCCCCTCGTCGCTGTCGAGCGCCAGCGGCTCGCACCCGTCGGTGAAGTAGAGGTGCAGCCGCTCCCGCAGCTGGGCGTAGGAGCGGGCCGTGCGCAGGTGGAACCACGGCTTGAGGGCGGCGTTGACCGCCTTGATCTGCCGCGGGTAGTCCTTGCGCCGGAAGAACAGCCGGCCGAGCTCGCCGGCCAGCACCCCGCCTCCTCCGTGGTACTGCAGGGTGAGCTGACCCTCGGCCACACCCAGCGCCGTCGCCCGCTCGGGGTCGAGCACCTCCTCGACGCGCTGCAGCTCCACGAAGTGGTTGGAGGGGCCGACGGTCCCGAACCGGTAGCGGGAGAGCTGCAGCGCGAAGCCGGGCAGCTCCGTGACCAGCCGGTCGACCCCGCCGTAGCGCTCCAGGTCGAGGCGGCCGTGCTCCTCGATGCGCTCGAGGTCCTCGGGCGGCGCGTCCCAGCGCTCGACGCCGAAGTGCGGCGCCGTCGGCGGCCGCGCGCACCACCTCGGACGCGGTCAGGTCGCGCCGGCCGCGGGTCGGGTACGGGTAGTGCTCGCGCACCGCCCTCATGAACGCGTCGACCGCGCGGTCGTTCGGCAGGTCGCAGTCCAGCGCGACCAGTGCCATCCCGCAGTTGACCGACGAGCCCGTCAGGTCGGGCCGGACGGTGCCGTTGGTCGCGACGGCGACGCTGGAGGGCAGCTCCATCTTGCTCTTGTGGTGGAAGTCCGGCAGGACGACGGGGGGCGCCGCGAGGTCGGCCACGTCGCCGACCTGCCGACCCAGCGAGGCGAGGGAGCGGGCGTCGACGGGCAGCAGGTGCTCGTCGTCGAAGACCCTGGCGGCCGGGTCGTCGAGGACGCGGACGGCCGGGGCGGAGGTGGTGTGGTCCACGGAGCGGTCCGTCCTCAGTAGTCGTCGGGGTAGGGGCTGGCGAGCACCGGCACCGGGACCGGCCCGGCCGTCGGGGGAGGCGAGTACTCCGGCACCAGGCGACGCAGGTGCTCGCGCACCTCGTCGGCCCGGTTGTGTGCCGCCGCGTCGTACAGGTCGAGGAGCGCGGCCCGGAAGCCGGCGGCCGGCTGCGAGGGCACGGTCCTGGTGATCCGCGGGTGGTCCGTGGGCCGTGTGGTCTCGTCGGAGCCGAACAGCTCCTCGGCCAGCTTCTCGCCGGGGCGGAGCCCGGTGAAGCGCACCGCGACGTTGTCCAGGTTGAGCAGCCGCGCGAAGTTGTCGACCAGCTCGACGATGCGCACCGGCTCGCCCATGTCGAGCACGTACGTCGTGGCCTCGTCGGCCATCCGCGCCGCCTCGAGGACCAGGCCGACCGCCTCCTCGATGGTCATGAAGAAGCGCGTGACGTCCGGGTGGGTGACGGTCACCGGCATGCCCGAGGCGAGCTGCTCGCGCAGCACGTGCAGCAACGACCCGCGGCTGCCGAGCACGTTGCCGAAGCGGACCGCACAGAGCCGGGTGCCAGACCCCCGGTGCCGTTGGAGGACCAGCTCGGCGGCCCGCTTCGTGGCACCCAGGACGGATGCCGGGTTGGCCGCCTTGTCGGTCGAGATCAGCACGAAGCGCTCGACGTCGTGGACGATGGCGGCCTCGACCAGGTTGTCGGTGCCCCAGACGTTGGACTTCACGCCCTCGCAGGGGTGCCGCTCGAGGGCCGGGAGGTGCTTGAGGGCCGCCGCGTGGAACACCACCTGCGGCCGGTACTCGCGGAACACCTGGTGGATCCGCTCGGGGTCGCGGATGTCGGCGACGACCACCTCGTCGGCGTCCATCGCGGCCGATCCCCACATCTCCAGCTGCAGGCGGTGCAGGTTCGACTCGTCGTGGTCGAGCATCACCAGCTGCTCGGGTCCGAACCCCCAGACCTGGCGACACAGCTCGCTGCCGATGGAGCCGCCGGCGCCGGTGACCAGCACGCGCTTGCCGGCGAGCACCGCCGCGCGGCGGGCTGGACGACGTGCATCTCGGACCGGCCGATGAGCGACCCGATCTGGAGCGCGCGCATGTCCGTGCCGACGATCTCGCGCTGGAGCGCGGCCAGGAACGGCGGGAGGTGGCGGAGCGTGACGCCGTGGGCGGCGGCCCGCAGGCCGAGCTCCCGCACCCGGTCGCGGGACAGGGAGGGGATCGCGATGACCACCACGTCCACGGCGCGCGAGGCCAGCACCAGGTCCAGGTCCGCGAGCGAGCCCGAGGCACGGCGGGTACGCCGCGTCGGTCAGGACCTCGCCCGGCGCGTCGTCGAGGAAGCCCACCGGGACCAGCCCGAACGAGCTGACCCGCTGCAGGTCCCGGCACAGCGCGCGTCCCGCCTCGCCGGCCCCCACGATCAGGGTGCGCAGTCCGGCGGGCTCGAGGTAGGTGCTCGGCAGCGCGCTCATCGCGCACCCGCCCGGGACCGCGCGACCGGGCGCGGCCGCGAGGCGCGCAGCCGGGTGACCCCGGCCGGCGCGCCCAGCGCGTCGGCCAGCGCATCGGCCACCCGGTGGGTCTGGGCGTCGCGCAGGCGCGGGTAGAGCGGCAGCGAGATCAGCTGGCCGAAGATCGTCTCCGCGCCGGGGAGCCCCTCCGGCGGCACGTCGGCCACGCGGCCGAAGTACTCGAGGTGATGGATCGGGATGAAGTGCAGCGAGGTGCCGACGCCGGCCGCGTCCAGAGCCGCCATGACCTCGTCGCGCGACCGCTCGGGGTCCACGACCCGCACCGGGTAGAGGTGCCAGGCGTGGACGCCCTGGCCCGGTTCCGGCCGGTGGGGGAGCGCCAGCCCGGGAAGGTCGGCGAGCCAGCGGTCGTAGCGCGCGGCGTGGTGCGCGCGCAGCTCCTGCCACCGGGGGAGCTGCGCGAGCTGGCCGCGGCCGATGGCGGCCTGCACGTCGGTCATGTTGGCCTTCATGCCGGCCTCGAGGACGTCGTACCGCCAGCCCCCGCCGGGCAGGTAGCGACGCCACGCATCGGCCGACATGCCGTGCAGCCGCGCCCGGCGCAGCCAGCTCGCACGCTCCGGATCGTCGGTGGTGACCATGCCGCCCTCCCCGATGGGGAGGTTCTTGGTGGCGTAGAAGCTGAAGCAGACGGCCGAGCCGTCCCCGACCCGACGGTCACGTGCGCGGTCCCGACGGCGTGGGCGGCGTCCTCGACCACCCGGTCGAGCGGGAGGTCCGCCGCCGCGGCGAGCGCGGCGACGTCCGCGCGGGTCGCCCGCCCAGTGCACGACCACCATCGCCTCGGCCCCCCGCACCGGGTGTGCGCCGGCGCGGGTGGTCTCGGGTGTCGGCATGCCGGTGACCGGCGAGACGTCGACCAGGACGGGACGCAGCCCGGCGTGCAGGATCGCCTGCACGGCGCCGCAGAACGTCAGGTCGGAGACCAGGACCGGCGCGCCCTCGGGGAGCCGCAGGTAGCGCAGGGAGAGCTCCAGCGCGGCCGTGCACGAGGAGACCGCGATCGCGTGCGCCGCCCCGACGTACGCCGCGAACTCGGCCTCGAACGCCGCCACCTCGGGTCCGGTCGTCACCCAGCCGGACTCGAGGACCCGGTGCGCGGCGCGTCGGGAGCCGGCGACGATGTGGCAGTCCGCGAAGGGAATCCGGTCCGGCGCGGGAGCAGAGGCGAGTTGGGTTGTCATGTCCACCGACGCTAGGAGCGCCGGGGGCCCGGCAAACCGTCTGAGCGGGGTGAGCGGCCTACGTCATTCGCACGACCGCCGGTGGACGCCCTGCCGAATCAGGAGGCGTGGCCCTGGGGATCCGGGACGCGGGTGAGACCGGCCCGCCGGGCCGCCGCGACCAGCTCGGGCGTCGAGTGGAGCCCGAGCTGGTGCAGCATGTTCTGGACGTGCGTGCGCACCGTGTTGGTGGACAGGAACAGCTGGGTCGCGGTCTCGTGCCGGCTCATCCCGGTGACCAGGCAGCGCAGCACGTCGACCTGGCGATCGGTGAGGTCGTCGAGGAAGCCACGCGACCGGACCACGGCGCGGGACTCCTCGAGCAGGGCGTGCACCACCGGCTTCATCCTGTCCAGCGGCAGGTGCAGATGGCCGTCGAGCACCTGGGTCGCCGCGAGCAGCACCTCCTCGAGGTCGCCGTCCTTGGTGATCCAGCCCTCCACGCCCGCACGGAGCGCGGCGACGATGTCGCTGGTCTGCTTGCTGCCGGAGAGCACGATCACCCGCGGCCGTGCGCCCGCCTCCTCCAGGTCGGGCAGCAGGTCGAGTCCGCAGATGCCGTCGAGGTCGAGGTCGAGCAGCACGATGTCGGGACGCACGGTGTGCGCCATCGCCCTCGCGGCCGCCAGCGTCGTGACCGCGTCGACGCGCCGACGCGGTCATCGGCCTCGAGCCGGAGGGCCAGGACGTCGGCCAGGATCCGGTGGTCGTCGACGATCAGGATCGAGAGGTCGTGGTCCGGGTGCTCGTGGCAGCGGTGCTCGTGCCGGCGCGGGTCGCCGGACGGTCCGGTCATGTGTCCTCCCCCGAGACGTGTGGCGGGTCAGCCGGCCAGACCGGCGACCCGGACGAGCCCGAGCTCGACCGCACGGTGCGCGGCCTTGCTGCGGTGGTGCACGCCCAGCTTGCGCAGCACGTTCTGCACGTGGGAGCGCACGGTGTTCGTGGAGACGCCGAGGCTCTCGGCCATCAGCGCCGTGGAGACGCCGTCGACCAGCAGCGCGATGACCTCGCGCTCCCGGGCCGTCAGCGGCTCGTTCTCCGGCCGCCCGTGAGACGGCCGGAACCGGTCGTGCCGAAGCCCTCGACGAAGTGCTCGCCTGCGAGCGCCCGCCGCACCGCGAGGTCGACGCGTCCGGATGTCGACGGACTTGGAGACCAGCGCGTCGACGTGCCGGACTCGTAGAGCCGCCAGACGTTCTCCGTGGCCCAGCCCGTGAGCACGAGCACGGAGATCCCCGGGACACTGGCGCGCACCGTCTCCACGACCTCGAGCCTGGCCCGGCCGCCGAACTGGACGCCCGAGCACGCACAGGTCCGGTCGGGCCTGCCGGAGCACACCGGGCAGGGCCTGCAGGTCGGAGCAGGTCGCCGCGACGTCGTGGTCGCGGGCCCGAAGGGCCATGGCCAGCGCGTCGACGAACATCCGGTGGCCGTCGCACAGCACCAGGCTCATGACGCGGCCTCCTCGGCCGGCCGCCGCACGGGCGGGCGGGTCCGCTCGTGCCGGCCGCTGGGGATCAGCATCCGCACCGTCGTGCCCGGCCCGGGACCGCTGGTGATCTCCAGCCGGCCGTGGCACTCCTGCAGCACGGTGCCCACGACGGACATCCCGTGCCCGTGGCCCGAGGCGATGCGTGCCGAAGCCGGTGCCGTCGTCACTGACCTCCACCGACGGCGCTGTGCTCGTCGGAGCTGACCTTGACGTGCACCGTGCCCTGGTCACCGGCCGCCCGCAGCGCGTTGTCGAGCACGTTGCCGATCGCGCGGCGCAGCACCACCGGGTCCCCCCGGCCGAACGCGGGCCCGTACTCGTCGACCTCGACCGGGACGTCGTAGGTGAGCCCGAACACCTGGATGCACTCGTCGACGAGGCTCGTGAGGTCGACCGACCTCATCACCGGCTCGCCGTGCTCGTGCTCCAGGTCGCCGCCGACCATCTCGGAGACGTGCTCGAGCAGGTGCTCGACCGTCTGGAGCCGATGTCGTACGGGTGGCGGCAGGTCCTCGTCGCCCGGCATCCGGGTGACCATCAGTCCTGCGGCGACGTACTGGCGCACGTCGTGGCACAGCCGTGCCATCGTGGACTTCTCGGACGCGCCTGCGTACGGAATCCCCACCGTCAATGCCCCCCTCGGCATCCCCCGCATGTTGTTGTCGGAGCCGCACCCACTCACAACAGCATCGAGCCAACCACAGCGGAGCCGTTTTCGGCATGACCCATTCGGACTATTCGATCTGCAACGGTGTCGGATATCAGGTGATCTGGCGCGGGATCGGTCGGTGGCACGCCCTAGGGTTGAGACGTGCCGGACCCGTCGACCTACCGCCCCGAACCCGGGTCGATTCCCACCCAGCCGGGGGTCTACCGGTTCCGCGACCCGCACGGGGTCGTGATCTACGTCGGCAAGGCGAAGAACCTCCGCGCCCGGCTCTCGTCGTACTTCCAGGACATCGGCGGCCTCCACCAGCGCACGGCCACGATGGTCACCAGCGCGGCGGGCGTCGACTGGACGGTCGTCAACACCGAGGTCGAGGCGCTCCAGCTCGAGTACTCCTGGATCAAGGAGTACGACCCGCGCTTCAACGTGAAGTACCGCGACGACAAGTCCTACCCGTGGCTGGCGGTGACCTACGGCGACGAGTTCCCGCGGGTGATGGTCGGGCGCGGGGCCAAGCGCCGGGGCACCCGCTACTACGGCCCCTACTCCCACGCCTGGGCGATCCGCGAGACCGTCGACCTGCTGCTGCGGGTGTTCCCGATGAGGTCGTGCAGCAACGGCGTGTTCAAGCGCTCCAGCCAGATCGGCCGGCCCTGCCTGCTCGGCTACATCGACAAGTGCTCCGCGCCGTGCGTCGGCCGGGTGACCGAGCAGGAGCACCGCGAGATCGTCGACGACTTCTGCGACTTCATGGCCGGCAACACGAGCGCGTTCGTCAAGCGCGTCGAGCGGCAGATGTACGACGCGTCCGCCCGGCAGGACTACGAGAAGGCGGCCCGGCTGCGCGACGACCTCGGCGCCCTCAACCGGGCGCTGGAGAAGCAGCAGGTGGTGCTCGGCGACGGCACCAGCGCCGACGTGCTCGCCCTGTGCGAGGACCCGCTCGAGGTCGCCATGCAGGTGTTCTACGTGCGCAACGGCCGGATCAAGGGCCAGCGCGGCTGGGTGGCCGACCGCGTCGAGGACAGCGACACCGGCGCGCTGGTCGGCGACTTCCTGCTCCAGCTGTACGCCGGTGAGTCGAGCGACGCGATCCCGCGCGAGATCCTGGTGCCGGCGCTGCCCGACGACGCCGCGACGTACGAGGAGCTGCTCGCCGAGTCGCGCGGCGGCAGGGTGTCGATCCGGGTGCCCCGGCGCGGCGACAAGCGGGCGCTCCAGGAGACGGTCGCCGCCAACGCCAAGCAGTCGCTGGCACTGCACAAGACGAAGCGTGCGAGCGACCTCACCACGCGCAACCGGGCGCTGGAGGAGATCCGGGACGCCCTCGGCCTGCGAGACGGCGCCGCTGCGCGTGGAGTGCTACGACATCTCCAACCTGCAGGGCACCGAGGTGGTGGCGTCGATGGTGGTGTTCGAGGACGGGCTGGCCCGCAAGGGCGAGTACCGCCGGTTCGTGATCCGCGGGGTCGACGGCCAGAACGACGTCGCGTCGATGCACGAGGTGATCACCCGCCGGTTCCGGCGGCTGCTCGACGAGCGCAGCGAGATGCCGGGTCTCGACGGCGAGCAGGTCGACGAGAGCGACGACCCGAGCGGCCCGATGCTGGTCGACCCCGACACCGGCCGACCGCGCAAGTTCTCCTACGCGCCCGGCCTGGTGGTCGTCGACGGCGGTCCGCCCCAGGTGGCCGCGGCGCAGCGGGCGCTCGACGAGCTCGGCATCGACGACGTGCCGGTGGCCGGTCTCGCCAAGCGGCTGGAGGAGGTGTGGCTGCCCTCCCAGGACGACCCGGTGATCATGCCGCGCACCAGCGAGGGGCTCTACCTGCTCCAGCGGGTCCGCGACGAGGCCCACCGGTTCGCGATCACCCACCACCGCTCGCGGCGTTCGAAGTCGATGGTCGAGAGCATCCTCGACGACGTCCCGGGCCTCGGTGAGGTGCGGCGCAAGACGCTGATCCGGCACTTCGGCTCGCTCAAGAAGCTCCGCGCCGCCACGGTCGAGGAGATCGCCGAGGTGCCCGGCATCGGCACCCGCACCGCCACCGCGATCGCGGATGCCGTGGCGGCGGCACCGACGGGCCGGAAGACTGTCTCCGTGAACACTGCGACCGGCGAGATCGAGGAGCCTTGATGGCGGCTCCCAAGACCGGCCCGCTGGGAGAGCTGGTCGTCGTGACCGGCATGACCGGCGCAGGCAGGAGCACGGCGGCCAAGGAGCTCGAGGACCTCGGCTACTTCGTCGTCGACAACCTCCCGCCGGAGCTGGTCGACGACGTGGTCCGCCTGGTCGACGAGCGTCAGGGCCGCGACCAGCCGGTCGCCGTGGTGGTCGACGTCCGCACCGGGTCGTTCTTCGGCTCGCTGCAGGAGCACCTCGCGGTCGGCATCCCGTCGCGGCGTACGACGCTGCTGTTCCTCGAGGCCTCCGATGACATCCTGGTGCGCCGGCAGGAGGCCGCCCGGCGACCCCATCCGCTGCAGGGCACCGGCCGGCTCCTCGAGGGCATCCACCGGGAGCGCGAGGTGCTGGCCTCGCTGCGCGGCGACGCCGACCTGGTCATCGACACCACCAGCCTCAACGTCCACCAGCTCAAGGCCGCCGTCGCCCAGGCGCTGGGCTCGCCCGAGCACCTGGGCCTGCAGGTCAACGTGGTCAGCTTCGGCTTCAAGTACGGCATCCCGGTTGACGCCGACCTGCTGGCCGACATGCGCTTCCTGCCCAACCCGTACTGGGTGCCCGAGCTGCGCGACCAGACCGGGCGCGACCCAGCGGTGGCGAGCTATGTGAAGGGGCGTCCCGACGCGCAGCTCTTCCTCGACCGCTACGTGCCCGTGATCGAGACCCTGAGCGACGGCTACCTGCGCGAGGGCAAGCGGTTCATGACCGTGGCGATCGGCTGCACCGGCGGCAAGCACCGCAGCGTGGCGATGAGCGAGGAGATCACCAGGCGACTGATCGCGCTCGGCATGGACGCCCGGGCCACGCATCGTGACCTGGGACGTGAATGAGCACCCCACGGAGAAGGCCGGGGACCGCCCCCTCTGTCGTCGCGCTCGGCGGCGGGCACGGCCTGGCCGCGTCGCTCTCGGCGCTCCGGCACGTCACCACCGAGCTGACCGCGGTCGTCACGGTCGCCGACAACGGCGGGTCCTCGGGCCGGCTGCGCCAGGAGTTCGGGGCGCTCCCGCCGGGCGACCTCCGGATGGCGCTGGCGGCGCTGTGCCGCGACGACGAGTGGGGACAGACCTGGGCGCACGTGCTCCAGCACCGGTTCGAGTCCGACGGGCCGATGCACGGCCACGCGGTCGGCAACCTGCTGATCGTGGCGCTCTGGGAGCTGCTGGGCGACGCCCCGCGGGAGAGCGGCGATGGTCTGGTGAGCGGCCTCGACTGGGTGGGCCGGCTGCTCGGCGCCGAGGGCCGGGTGCTGCCGATGGCGACCACGCCCCTGGACATCTCGGCGGTGGTCCGCGGCACTCGCGCGGACGCCCCTGACGAGCTGACGACGGTGCGCGGCCAGGTGGAGGTCGCGACCACGCCCGGCTCGGTGGTGTCCGTCTCCCTCGAGCCGGACACTCCCGACGCCTGCCCGGAGGCGGTGGCCGCGATCCGCGCCGCCGACTGGGTGGTGATGGGTCCGGGGTCCTGGTACTCCAGCGTGATCCCCCACCTGCTGGTCCCCGGGCTGCGGCAGGCGATCGAGGAGACCGACGCTCGGGTGCTGGTCACGCTCAACCTGGTCGCGCAGCAGGGGGAGACGGAAGGGCTGACTCCCGGCCGACCTGCTCGAGCGGCTGGGCCGCCACGCGCCCGGTCTGGATCTCGACGTGGTGCTGGCCGACGTCAGCACGGTCGGCGAAACCGCTGCGGACGTCGAGGCACTCGAGCGCGTCGCGGCGTCGTACGGCGCGGGTCTGGTGGTGGCCGACGTGGCCCGGGCGGACGCGATCGGCCAGCACGACCACGAGAAACTCAGAGGCGCCTATGCGGAGATCATGCTGGCGACATAGGGTGAGCCCTTGGGTGCCTTCGGGCATCTGGCGCGCTTGACAACAAGGGAATGGGCGGGGATCGAACGCATGGCAATGACGGCTCAGGTCAAGGCAGAGCTCGCCAACACCAAGGTGACCAAGACCTGCTGCCGCAAGGCCGAGGTGTCGTCGATGCTCAGGTTCGCCGGAGGCCTGCACATCAGCAGCGGCCGGATCGTGGTCGAGGCCGAGCTGGACACCGGCGCGGCCGCGCGGCGGCTGCGCCGTGACATCGCCGAGGTCTTCGGACACACCTCCGACGTCGCCCTCGTCCAGGGCAACGGCATCCGCAAGGGCAGCCGCTACGTGGTCCGCGTGGTCAAGGACGGCGAGTCCCTGGCCAGGCAGACCGGCCTGATCGACCAGCGCGGCCGTCCGGTGCGCGGCCTTCCGCCGCAGGTGGTCTCCGGCTCCGGCTGCGACGCCGTCGCCGCGTGGCGGGGCGCGTTCCTGGCCCACGGGTCGCTCACCGAGCCCGGCCGTTCGTCCTCGCTCGAGGTGACCTGTCCCGGACCCGAGGCCGCGCTGGCCCTGGTCGGCTCTGCCCGGCGGCTCAGCATCTCCTCCAAGGCGCGCGAGGTGCGGGGGATCGACCGGGTCGTGATCCGCGACGGCGACGCGATCGGCGAGCTGCTGACCCGGCTCGGGGCGCACGAGTCCCTCCTGGCCTGGGAGGAGCGCCGGATGCGCCGCGAGGTGCGCGCGACCGCCAACCGGCTCGCGAACTTCGACGACGCCAACCTCCGCCGGTCGGCCCGCGCCGCGGTCGCGGCCGGTGCCCGCGTCGACCGGGCGCTGGAGATCCTCGGCGAGGAGATCCCCGACCACCTGCGTCAGGCCGGCCAGCTGCGGCTCGAGCACAAGCAGGCCTCGCTGGAGGAGCTCGGCCAGCTGCACGACCCGGTGCTCACCAAGGACGCGATCGCGGGTCGGATCCGGCGGTTGCTGGCGATGGCCGACAAGCGCGCGCAGGATCTCGGCATCCCCGACACGGAGGCGTCCCTGACCCCGGAGATGCTGGCCGAGGAGGCCTGAGCCTGCGAAGACCTCCTGATGGTGGTTGAGCAGCGACCGCGGCTGAGGGACGAAGCCGCGACGGAGCGTGTCGAAACCTGAGCATTGAGCTTTGCTGCCAGGGGCGTGTCGAAACCTGAGGCCTGAGCGCCGCCGGTCCTCCGACGTCCGTTTGTTACTCGTACGTACGCCGGACAGCTGGAAGGGGCATGCCGCGACCCCGCGATAGGGTCGAATTCCGATCGTGCCCCGCTAGCCAGGAGTGAACCCGTGACCGTCCGCGTAGGCATCAACGGCTTCGGCCGGATCGGCCGCAACTTCTTCCGCGCCGTCCGGGCGTCCGGCGCCGACATCGAGATCGTCGGCGTCAACGACCTGACCGCCAACAACGTCCTCGCCCACCTGCTCAAGTTCGACACGATCCTCGGCCGGCTCGACGCCGACGTGGCCTCGGACGAGACCTCGATCAAGGTCGGCGACCAGACCATCACCGCGTTCGCCGAGCGCGACCCGTCCGCCCTCAAGTGGGGCGACATCGGCGCCGACGTCGTCGTCGAGTCGACCGGCTTCTTCACCGACGCCACCAAGGCGCACGCCCACATCGACTCGGGGGCGAAGAAGGTGATCATCTCCGCGCCCGCCAAGAACGAGGACTTCACCGTCGTCATGGGTGTCAACGACGGCGACTACGACCCGGAGAAGCACCACGTGATCTCCAACGCGTCGTGCACCACCAACTGCCTTGCGCCGATGGCGAAGGCGCTCCACGACGAGTTCACGATCGTCAAGGGCCTGATGACGACGATCCACGCCTACACCTCCGACCAGAACCTGCAGGACAACATCCACAGGGACCTGCGCCGGGCCCGCGCAGCCGCGCTCAACGTGGTCCCGACCTCGACCGGCGCCGCGAAGGCGATCGGCCTGGTGATGCCCGAGCTCAAGGGCAAGCTCGACGGATACGCGCTCCGGGTGCCGGTGCCGACCGGCTCCGCCACCGACCTCACCTTCGAGGCCGGCCGGGAGACCTCGGTCGAGGAGGTCAACGCTGCCGTCGAGAAGGCCGCCGACGGGCGCTACCTGCGCTACTCCGAGGACCTGATCGTCTCCTCCGACATCGTCACCGACCCGGCGTCGTGCATCTTCGACGCGCCGCTCACCAAGGTGATCGGCAACCAGGTCAAGGTGGTCGGCTGGTACGACAACGAGTGGGGCTACTCCAACCGGCTCGCGGACCTGATCACCTACGTCGGCGAGTCCCTCTGACGTGTCGGGCATCGACGCCCTCGCCGCCCAGATCGGGGGGAGTGTCCGGGGCAAACGGGTCCTCGTCCGCTCCGACCTCAACGTGCCGCTCGACGGCGCCAGGATCACCGACGACGGCCGGATCAGGGCGAGCGTGCCCACGATCAGCCAGCTGGCCGACGCCGGTGCGCGGGTCGTGGTCACCGCGCACCTGGGCCGGCCGAAGGGCGCACCTGAGGACAAGTACTCGCTGAGGCCGGTCGCCGACCGGCTCGGTGAGCTGCTCGGCACTCCGGTCGCGTTCGCGACCGACACGGTGGGGGAGAGCGCGCAGCAGACCGTGGCCGCTCTCGGCGACGGCGAGGTGGCGCTGCTCGAGAACGTGCGGTTCAACCCGGGCGAGACCAGCAAGGACGACGCGGAGCGCGGCGCCTTCGCCGACCAGCTCGCGGCGCTGGCCGACGCCTTCGTCAGCGACGGCTTCGGGGTCGTGCACCGCAAGCAGGCGAGCGTCTACGACGTGGCGCAGCGGCTGCCGCACGCCATGGGCGGCCTGGTCGCCAAGGAGATCGACGTGCTGCGCCGGCTGACCGAGGACCCGGAGCGCCCGTTCGTGGTGCTGCTCGGCGGCTCCAAGGTCTCCGACAAGCTGGCGGTGATCGACAACCTGCTCGGCAAGGCCGACAAGCTGCTCGTGGGCGGCGGGATGCTGTTCACGTTCCTCGCCGCACAGGGCCACCCGGTGGGCAAGAGCCTGCTCGAGGCGGACCAGGTCGACACCTGCAAGGAGTACCTGCAGCGGGCCGCCGACGCAGGTGTCGAGCTGCTGCTGCCGACCGACATCGTGGTCGCCTCGGCGTTCCCGTCGGCGGACACGGCGAGTGACCCGTCCGTCGTACCTGCCGACGCGATCCCGGACGACAAGCTGGGGCTCGACATCGGGCCCGACTCGGCAAAGGCGTTCGCGGCGGCGCTGACCGACGCGAAGACGGTGTTCTGGAACGGGCCGATGGGGGTGTTCGAGTTCGACGACTTCGCCGGGGGCACCCGCACGGTCGCCGAGGCACTGACCAGGGTCGACGGGCTGTCGGTCGTCGGTGGCGGCGACTCCGCGGCCGCCGTACGCAAGCTCGGCTTCGACGAGTCGGCCTTCGGCCACATCTCGACCGGCGGCGGCGCCAGTCTGGAGTATCTCGAGGGCAAGGACCTGCCCGGCATCGACGTCCTCGAGTCGGACCCGGAGAACTGACCCATGGCACCCAGCAACACGCGCGTCCCGCTGATGGCGGGCAACTGGAAGATGAACCTGAACCACCAGGAGGCCGTCGTCCTGGTGCAGAAGCTGGCCTGGACGCTCGACGACAAGCAGCACGACTACGGCAAGGTCGAGGTCGTCGTGGTGCCGCCGTTCACCGACATCCGCAGCGTGCAGACGGTCGTCGACGGTGACCGGCTGAAGATCCGCTACGGCGCCCAGGACGTCTCGACGCAGGACGAGGGCGCCTACACCGGCGACATCTCGGCGGGGATGCTGGCGAAGCTCGGCTGCTCCTACGTCGTGGTCGGGCACTCCGAGCGGCGGGAGCACCACGCCGAGGACGACGCCACGGTCAACGCCAAGGCGCACAAGGCAGTCGCCGCCGGGATGACCCCGATCGTGTGCGTGGGCGAAGGGCTCGACGTGCGCCAGGCCGGTCGTCACGTCGAGCACACGCTCGAGCAGCTCGACGGGTCGCTGGCCGGCTTCGACGCGAAGCAGGTGGCTGCGCTCGTGGTCGCCTACGAGCCGGTGTGGGCGATCGGCACCGGCGAGGTGGCCACGCCCGACGACGCCCAGGAGGTCTGCGCGGCGATCCGCGCCCGGGTCGCCGAGACGCTGGGAGACGAGGCGGCGGGCGGCGTACGCATCCTGTACGGCGGCTCGGTCAAGGCCGCCAACGTCGCCGGCATCATGCAGCAGCCGGATGTCGACGGCGCGCTGGTCGGCGGCGCGAGCCTGCAGGCCGACGAGTTCGGCGGAATCTGCCGCTTCTATTCCATGCCGGTCCTCTGAGCGGCAACCTCGGTGAGTTAGGCTCCACGACGTGGTTACGGTCTTCGAAGTCCTGCTGGTGATCTCCAGCCTGATCCTGATCCTGCTGGTGCTGCTCCACAAGGGGCGCGGCGGCGGGCTGTCAGACATGTTCGGTGGCGGCATGTCGAGCAGCTCGGGCGGCTCGTCGGTGGCCGAGCGCAACCTCGACCGGATCACCGTCGGCATCGGCGGGATCTGGATCGCCTGCATCGTCGGTCTCGGTCTGCTCCTCAAGACGGGCGCCTGACGCGCTCGCAGCAACGTACGCTTCTCTTCGCACCGACCCCTCAGCAACACCCGTAGACAGGAGACCTCAGACGTGGCAGGTGGTGGCAACGCCATTCGTGGGAGCCGGGTGGGGGCCGGGCCCATGGGCGAGGCGGAACGCGGCGAAGCCGCTCCGCGCCAGAACGTCAGCTATTTCTGCTCCCAGGAGCATCGGACGCTGGTGACCTTCTCGGTCGAGGCGCAGACGCCCGAGACGTGGGACTGCCCACGCTGTGGCCTGCCGGCGAGCCTCGACTCCGAGAACCCGCCACCGCCTCCGAAGATCGAGCCCTACAAGACGCACCTCGCCTACGTGAAGGAGCGCCGCTCCGACGCCGAGGCGGCCGACATCCTCGACGAGGCGATCAAGACCCTCCGCGACAAGCGCAAGCGCGGCGAGATCATCTTCTGACGCGAGACGTCAGTCTTGGTTGGCGTGATCCTCGCGAGAGGTCATTTGTGGTTGGGCTGTGGCCTGCGACAGGTCAGTTTTCGGTCGTGTGATCGGTGGCCTGTGGATGACGCCGTCGCCGCGGGTCCGATCGGTGCATGATCTCGGGATGCCACATGCATCCTGGTTCGACGGCTCGGGCGTGCTTCTCGGCGCCGGTTGCCCACTCCCGCTCGATGCTCCGTTCACGCCGGCACAGGCCGAGATGTGGGGTGTCTCGCGCCAGACGCTTCGTGGGCTGGTGTCGGGAGGATACGTACGACGCGTGCTCACCGGCGTGTACGCCGCCGCCCAGGCACCCGACAACATGGCACGTCGCGCCCAAGCGGTCGCCCTCGTCGTACCTCCCTCGGCAGTGGTGACCGATCGCACCGCGGCCTGGCTCCACGGTGTCGACATCCTGCCGCGGACTGCCTTGTCCGTGCCGCCGCCGGTGACCGTGTTCCGCGCAGCCGGGACCAGGCTGAGGCGGGCAGGCGTCGCGAGCGGCACGCGTGGGCTGCTCCCGAGCGACGTGATGATCGTCGGCGGCGTGCGGGTCACGACTCCCTTGCGCACGGCGTGCGACCTCGGCCGTCTGCTCTGGAGGTTCGACGCGCTCGCGGCGATCGACGGGTTCCTGCGACTCGGGGTCGATCCGGTCCTGTTGGCTCTGGAGGTCCCCAGGTTCAGGGGCTTTCGCGGAGTTCGCCAGCTCCGGGTGCTCGTCCCGCTCGGCAGCCCGAAAGCCGAGTCCCCGGGGGAGTCAGCGCTCAGGCTGCACTGGTACGACGCCGGTCTGCCGCGGCCCGAGGTCCAGTTCTGGGTGTACGACGACGGGGGCCGCGGGCTGTACCGGCTGGACCTAGCACTTCCCGAGCTGCGCTACGCCGCTGAGTACGACGGCGAGGAGTTTCACACCGCTGATGACGACAGGGCCCACGACGAGCAGCGCCGCGACTGGCTGGACGTCCATCGGCACTGGACAGTGGACGTCTTCAAGAGGCATGACGTCTATGGTCCGACGGCCGCCGCCCCGGCCCGGCTCACGCAGGGAGTCGCCGAGGCTCGTCGGGTCCTCGCTGTCTGGAACGCGCGTCGTACTGCCTGACGCAGCAACCATGACTGACCTCTCGACGCTCGTCCAGCAACCACAACTGACCTCTCGCGCGTCAGTCGGCAACCACGGATGGCGTCTCGCGGGAGTAGGCCTGGGCGGAGCGGAGAACGGGGGAGAAGCCGAGGGAGCGGTAGAGGTGGCTGGGCGCGCCGTCGGCGTCGGCGAGGATGACCAGGCGGTCGCAGGCGCGGGCGTGGGCCCAGTCGGCGGCGACGCCGAGGAGGTGGGAGGCGAGCCCGCGGCGGCGGTGCGGCTCGGCGGTGACCACGGACTGGTAGCGGGCGATGCCCTCCCCGCAGTCGACGATGCCGAGATCGGCCACCAGGTCGGGGCCCTCGAAGGCGCCGAGGAACACGGCCACGCCGGCCGCGCACATCCGGGCCTTCGCTGCGGTGGCGCCGCGCTGGAACACGTCCTGCGCGGGGTCCCGGTCAGTCCCCATGGACAGCCGCACGTCCTGCTCCCAGTCGCTCGCGGCCGTCCAGGGGGCGTACGACGTAGCCGTCCGCCAGCGGCGTCCGGCGCGGTCCCGGGCCGGCCAGCACGTCCTCGTGCTCGACCTCCAGGCCGAGCGACTCCCAGGCCGACGCGTCGGGCGGGTCGGCGCACAGCCCGATCGCACGGTGCCGAGCGTCCGGGAACGCCGCCTCGAACACCCCGAGCCAGCGCCCGGCCTCACCCACGGCGTCCGGGTCGGTGACGAGCACGAAGTTGCCCCAGTGGTACGTCGGGTTGGCCGGCGTCCGCACCACCAGGTGGTCGGCGTGCTCCTCGACCTCGGACCCCGAGTACCGCAGGACCGCGACGTCGGTGTGCCAGCCGAGCGGGAGCGGCGTCGCCATCAGAGCAGGGAGGCGGCCGCGTCGTCGACGAACCAGAGCGTGGCCTCGCGCCCGGACACGCCGCGGGCGGGGGTCTCGTGGACGTCGCCGGTCTCGGCCAGACCACGGCGCACGGCGTCGGCCTTCTCCTCGCCCGAGACCAGGAACCACACCTGGCGCGACCGGTTCAGGCACTCGAAGCTGAGGCTGATCCGCTGCGGGGGCGGTTTCGGGGAGTCCGTGACGCCGACCGCGATCCGGTCGGCGGCGTCGAGCGCGGCATGCCCCGGGAACAGCGAGGCCACATGGCCGTCCGGCCCGACCCCGAGCATCAGCACGTCGAACTCGCCGGCGCCGTGCACCCGCATCACCTGTCCGTACGCCGCCGCGCCCTCGTCGACCGTCGCCGCATCGGCGGTGGACGGCATCTCGTGCACGTGGCCGGGATCGGCGCCGACCGCGTCGAGGAACGCCGCGCGCGCCTGGCCAGCGTTGCGATCCGGGTCGTCGGCCGCGACGAACCGCTCGTCGCCCCACCAGACCACCACGCGCGACCAGTCCACGCCGGAGTCGGCGGAGAGCCGCGCCACCTCGCGGTGGACGGCGTCGGCGATGGTGCCGCCGGTCAGCCCGATCTGTGGTTCCCGGCCCTCGGCCTGCACCCGCGCCAGCTCCTCGAGCAACCGGGTCGCGACGTCCGCCGCCACGGCGCCCGCGTCGTCGTGCCGGACGACCTCGGCGGTCACTTCTTCGCCGGCTTCCTGTCGCTTCGGCCGACTTCTTCGCGGCCTTGCGGGCCGCCGGGCGGGCGATCCCGCTCGCGACCAGCTTCTTCGCGGTCGCGGCGTAGACGTCGTCCTCGTCCAGCCGGCGCAGCTCCTCGGCGAGCAGCTCCGGCACGTCACGCCGCTTGAGCGCGACGGGGCGGTCGGGCTGGTCGGGGGAGGAGAACGTCGCCAGCCGCCCGTCCTTGCGTGAGATGGTGATCGGCCCCTCGGCGGTGTCGAGGACCACCTCGGTGATCCCGGGGCCCTGCGAGGTCGCGCGCGCGGCCTTCACCTTGAGCCGGTCGGCCAGCCAGGCGGCGAGCAGGTCGGCGCTCGGGCTGATCCGCTCGGCGGTGACCGTCGCCGACCTCACCTTGAGCGGCTGCTGGTCGAGCGCCGCCGCGAGCAGGGCGCGCCACGGCGTGAGTCGGGTCCAGGCCAGGTCGGTGGTGCCCGGCGCGTAGGCCGCGCAGAGCCGGTGGACCGCCTTCGTCTTCCCGGTGCGTACGGCGGCGGCGTCGGTGATCCGGCGCCGCGCGAGCCGGCCGATCGGGTCTGCGGCGGGGTCGTCCGGGTGGTCGTTCGACCACCAGACCACGACCGGCGAGTCCGGCAGCAGCAGCGGCAGCACGACGGACTCGGCGTGCTTGACCACCTCGCCGGACAGCCGGATCAGCGCGACCTCGCCGGACCAGCCGTCACCGATCCCGATCTGGGCGTTGACCGCGGGCTTGCCGCGCGCGGAGCCGAGGATCAGCCCGATCACCCGCGCCGGGTGCTCGTGCGATGCCTTGCGCGCGGAGGCGAGCGCGTCCTGGGCGCCCTCCTCGTCGGCGACGATCACCATCGTCATCACCATGCCCTGCGCGGGCGAGCCGTGCTGCGTGCGCTGCTTGACGAACGCCGCGGCGATGGCGGACGCCTTGGTGTCGAGCAGCTCGATCATGGTCGCCTCCAGACGCGTCCGGAGCGCGCGAGCATCGTCGTCCGCGGACTCGGGGCCCCAGGTGCCGGACTCGTACTGGTCCGGCTTCCCGTGCTCGGCCCAGTACTCGAGGATCGGGTCGAGGATCTTCCAGGAGAGCTCGACCTCCTCGTGCTGCGGGAACAGCGGCGGGTCGCCGAGCAGCACGTCGAGGATCAGCTTCTCGTAGGCCTCGGGACTCGCCTCGGTGAACGTGCCGCCGTACGCGAAGTCCATGTTGACGTCGCGGATCTCCATCGCGGTGCCGGGCACCTTGGACCCGAAGCGGATGGTGACCCCCTCGTCGGGCTGCACCCGGATCACCAGCGCGTTGTGCGTGAGGTCCTCGGTCTGGGTGTCGTTGAACGGCAGGTGTGGCGCGCGCTTGAACACCACCGCGACCTCGGTCACCCGCCGTCCCAGCCGCTTGCCGGTGCGCAGGTAGAAGGGCACGCCCGCCCAGCGCCGGGTCTCCACGTGGAGGGTGATCGCCGCGAACGTGTCCGTGTGCGAGCTCGTCGGGATGTCCTGCTCGTCGAGGTAGCCGACCACCTTCTCGCCGCCCGCCCAGCCCGCGGTGTACTGCCCGCGCGACGTGGTCAGGTCGAGCCGCTTGGGCAGCACGACGGACGAGAGCACCTTCTGCTTCTCGTAGCGGAGCGCGGCGGCGTCGAACGACGCCGGCTCCTCCATCGCGACCAGCGCCATCAGCTGCATGAGGTGGTTCTGGATCACGTCCCGGGCCGCGCCGATGCCGTCGTAGTAGCCGGCGCGGCTGCCGATGCCGATGTCCTCGGCCATCGTGATCTGGACGTGGTCGACGTAGTTGCCGTTCCAGATCGGCTCGAACAGGTTGTTGGCGAAGCGCATCGCGAGGATGTTCTGCACCGTCTCCTTGCCGAGGTAGTGGTCGATCCGGAAGACCGACTCGGGCCTGAAGACGCCGTCCAGGCTTGCGTTCAGCTCCTGCGCCGAGGTCAGGTCGTGGCCGAACGGCTTCTCCACCACGACCCGGCGCCAGGCGTCGTTCTCGGACTCGGCCAGCCCGTGCTCCTGGAGCTGCTGGACGACGTCACCGAAGAACTTCGGCGGGATCGACAGGTAGAACGCGTGGTTGCCGCCGGTGCCGCGCGCCTCGTCGAGCTCCTCGAGGGTCCGGCGGAGCGTGTTGAACGCGAGGTCGTCGGCGAAGTCGCCCTGCACGAAGCGGAACCCCTCCGCCAGCTGCCGCCAGACCTCCTCGCGGAACTCGGTGCGGGAGTGCTCCTTCACGGAGTCGTGCACGATCTGGGCGAAGTCCTGGTCGGCCCAGTCGCGGCGCGCGTAGCCGACCAGCGAGAAACCGGGCGGCAGGAAGCCACGGTTGGCGAGGTCGTAGATCGCCGGCATCACCTTCTTCCGCGCCAGGTCTCCGGTGACGCCGAACAGCACCATCGAGCACGGCCCGGCGATGCGGGGGAGCCGCCGGTCCTGCGGGTCGCGGAGCGGGTTGGTCCAGCTCGCTCGCCGGGGGTGATCTGTCATGGGTGTCGGTGCTCCCGGTAGTACGCGATGAGGGACTGGGTGGAGGCGTCCTGCTCGGCCTGGGCCGCGGCGTCGCCGGAGACGGCCGGACCGACCTCCTGGGCCAGCTGCTTGCCGAGCTCGACCCCCCACTGGTCGAAGCTGTCGATGCCCCAGACGACGCCCTCGGTGAAGGTGACGTGCTCGTAGAGCGCGACCAGCTGGCCGAGCACCGAGGGGCTCAGCTCGGGGGCCATGATCGACGTGGTCGGCCGGTTGCCGGGGAACACACGCGCCGGTACGACGGCCTCCGCGGTGCCCTCGGCCCGGACCTCGTCGGCCGTCTTGCCGAAGGCCAGCGCGCGGGTCTGGGCGAAGAAGTTCGCCAGGAACAGCTCGTGCACGTCGACACTCTGCCCGTCGTGGGCGTCCTGCAACGGGTACGCGGGCCTGGCCACGGCGATGAAGTCGGCCGGCACGAGTCGCGTGCCCTGGTGGATCAGCTGGTAGAACGCGTGCTGGCCGTTGGTGCCGGGCTCTCCCCAGAAGATCTCGCCGGTGGCGGTCGTCACCGGGGTGCCGTCCCAGCGCACGCCCTTGCCGTTGGACTCCATGGTCAGCTGCTGCAGGTACGCCGGGAAGCGGTGCAGCAGCTGGGCGTAGGGGAGCACCGCGTGGCTCTCGGCGCCGAGGAAGTTGGTGTACCAGACGTTGAGCAGCCCCATCAGCAGCGGGACGTTGCGCGCAGGCTCGGTGGTCCGGAAGTGCTCGTCCATGGTGTGGAAGCCGGCCAGGAACTCGGCGAACCGTTCCGGTCCGATCGCCACGACCAGGGACGTGCCGATCGCGGAGTCGAGCGAGTAGCGTCCGCCCACCCAGTCCCAGAACCCGAAGGCGTTGTCGGGGTCGATCCCGAAGTCCGCCACCTTGTCGAGCGCGGTCGAGACCGCGACGAAGTGCTTGGCCACGGCACGCGGCGTCGTCGCCGTCAGCCTCCAGCGCACCCGACGACCGGAGGCCGTCGAGCAGCCAGGCCTTGCACAGCCGGGCGTTGGTGAGCGTCTCCAGCGTGCCGAAGGTCTTGCTGGAGACGATGAAGAGCGTCGACTCCGGGTCGAGGCCGGCCAAGCGTCATCGCGGCATCGGTCGGGTCGATGTTGCTGATGAAGCGGCACTCGAGCCCGTCCTGCCGGTAGGGCGCGAGGGCCTCGTAGGCCATCACCGGACCGAGGTCGGAGCCGCCGATCCCGATGTTCACGACCGTGCGGATGCGCTGGCCGGTGAGGCCGGTCCAGGCGCCGCTGCGGACCTGGTCGGCGAACTCGTACACCCGCCGCAGGACGTCGTGGACATCGGCGACCACGTCCTGTCCGTCGACCTCGAGCGCGGCGTCGGCCGGGAGCCGCAGCGCCGTGTGCAGGACCGCCCGGTCCTCGGTGACGTTGATGTGCTCGCCCCGGAACATGGCGTCGCGTCGCTCGGTCAGCTCCACCTCCTCGGCCAGCTCGAGGAGCGCCGCCGAGGACGGCGTCGTCGAGCAGCGACTTCGACAGGTCGACGAGCAGGTCACCCGCGGTGAAGGTCAGCCGGCCGACCCGGTCGGGGTCGTCGGCGAACCAGGCGCGCAGGTCGGGGGCGAAGTCGGAGGCGAGGCGCTCGAGCCGCGACCACGCCTTGCGTCGAGCTCGGGTCCACCGGCGCGTCGCTCACTCGGCGGCCGCGTCGAGCTGGCCCTTCACCGTCTTCAGGAGCTCGCCCCACGAGGCCTCGAACTTCTCGACGCCCTCCCGCTCCAGGGTGTCGATCACGTCGTCGTAGTCGACGCCCGCGTCCTTCAGGTCCGCCATCACCTGCTGGGCGTCGTCGTAGTGGGGCCGCACCTGGTCGCCCCGGATCTCGCTGTGGTCGCGGACCGCGTCGAGGGTCTTCTCCGGCATCGTGTTGACGGTGTTCTCGACGACCAGGTCGTCGACGTACATCGTGTCCCGGTAGTCCGGGTTCTTGACGCCGGTCGACGCCCACAGCGGGCGCTGCCGGTTGGCGCCGTCGGCCGCGAGCGAGTCCCAGCGGTCGCCGGAGAAGAACTTCTCGTAGGCCTTGTAGGCGAGTCGCGCGTTGGCGACGCCGGCCTTGCCCTTGAGGTCGTCGGGCGCCGCCGAGTTGGTCGAGCCGCTTGTCGATCTCGGTGTCGACACGGGAGACGAAGAACGAGGCGACGGAGTGGATCTGCGAGAGGTCCTTGCCGTTGTCGCGCGCCTGCTCGAGGCCGGACGACGTAGGCCTCCATGACGCGACTGGTAGCGGTCGAGCCCGAAGATCAGCGTCACGTTGACGCTGATCCCCTCGGCGAGTGTGGTCGTGATCGCCGGGGCGCCCTCGGTCGTCGCCGGGATCTTGATGAAGAGGTTCGGCCGGTCGACCTCGGCCCAGAGCGCCTTGGCGGAGGCGTTCGTCGCGTCGGTGTCGTGCGCCATCCGCGGGTCGACCTCGATCGACACCCGGCCGTCGACACCGTTGGTGGCGTCGTACACCTCACGGATCACGTCGCAGGCGTTGCGGACGTCGGTGGTGGTCAGGGCGAAGACGACCTCGTCGACGTCGCTTGCCCTCGGCCGGCGAGCTCGCGCACCTGGTCGTCGTACCGCTCGCCCTCGGAGAGCGCCGCGGCGAAGATCGACGGGTTCGTGGTCACCCCGACGACGTGGTCGTTCTTGGCCAGCTCGGCGAGGTTGCCGGTCTCGATGCGCTCGCGCGAGAGGTCGTCGAGCCAGATCGAGACGCCGGCCTCGGTGAGCTGCTGCAGGTTGTCGGACATGTGCTTCCTCCTGGATGGACTGGGTGACGGGCGGACGCGTGGGTCAGCCGGTGGCGACGCGGATGCTGTCCTCGGCCGCGTTGGCGACGGCCTCGGCGGTGATGCCGAACTCCTGGTAGATGCGGGCGTAGTCGGCGGACGCCCCGTAGTGCTCGATCGAGACGATCCGGCCGTGGTCGCCGACGATCTCGTGCCAGCCCTGCGTGATGCCGGCCTCGACGGAGACCCGGGCCTTGACGGTCGGCGGGATGACGGTCTCGCGGTAGGACGCCTCCTGCTCGTCGAACCACTCGCGGCACGGCATCGAGACGACGCGGGCCCGGATGCCCTTCTCCGCGAGGAGGTCGCGCGCCTGCACGGCCAGCTGCACCTCGGAGCCGGTGCCGATCAGGACCACGTCGGGCTCGCCGCCGTCGACGTCGAGCAGGACGTAGCCGCCGCGGCGCACGTTGGAGGTGTCGGTGAAGCCCGTCCTCGCCGCGCGGGAAGACCGGCACGTTCTGCCGGGTCAGGACGATCCCGGCCGGGCCGGTCGGTGTGCTCGAGCACGGCCTGCCAGCAGGCGGCGGTCTCGTTGGCGTCGGCCGGGCGCACCACGTCGAGGCCGGGGATCGCGCGCAGCGCGGCCAGGTGCTCGATCGGCTGGTGGGTCGGGCCGTCCTCGCCGAGGCCGATGGAGTCGTGCGTCCACACGTAGGTGACCGGGAGCCCCATCAGCGCGGCCAGCCGCACGGAGCCGCGCATGTAGTCGGAGAACGTGAGGAACGTGCCGCCGAACACCCGGGTGCCGCCGTGCACCGCGATCCCGTTGAGGATCGCGCCCATGCCGTGCTCGCGGATCCCGAAGTGGAGCACGCGCCCGGCGTACGGGTCGCCCTTCCACATCGCCGACGAGCGGTCCTTCGGGCAGGAACGACGCGGCGTTCTCGATGGTGGTGTTGTTGGACTCCGCGAGGTCGGCGGAGCCGCCCCACAGCTCGGGCACCGCGTCCGCGATCGGCGTTGATCACGGCCCCGGACGCCTTGCGCGTGGCCATGCCCTTCTCGTCGGCGGGGAACGTCGGCAGGTCGTCGGCCCAGCCCTCGGGCAGGGTGCGCGTCTGCAGCCGGTCGAAGAGGTCCTGGTTGCCGGAGGGCTTCTTCGCCCAGCGCGTCGAACTCGCTCCTGCCACGCCGCCTGCTCGGCCTTGCCGCGCTCGACCAGGCCACGGGTGTGCTCGAGGACACCGGCGGGGATCTCGAAGGTCTGCTCCGGGTCGAAGCCGAGGATCTTCTTGGTCGCGGCGACCTCGTCCTCGCCGAGCGCCGAGCCGTGGGCCTTGCCGGTGTTCTGCGCGTGCGGCGCCGGCCAGGCGATGATCGTGCGCAGCACGATCAGGCTCGGCTGGTCGGTGACGCCCTCGGCCTTGCGGATCGCGTCGTACAGCGCCGGGACGTCCTCGCGGTACTGCCCGCCGCCGTGGGTCCAGTCGACGACCTGGACGTGCCAGCCGTAGGCCTCGTAGCGCTTCGGCGACGTCCTCGCTCAGCGCGATGTTGGTGTCGTCCTCGATCGAGATCTTGTTCTCGTCGTAGATCAGGGTGAGGTTGCCGAGCCGCTGGGTGCCGGCGATCGACGAGGCCTCGGAGCTGACGCCCTCCTCGATGTCACCGTCGCTGCACAGGGCGTAGATGTGGTGGTCGAAGGGCGAGTCGCCCTCGGCCGCGTTGGGGTCGAGCAGGCCGCGCTCGCGGCGGGCGGCCATCGCCATGCCGACCGCGTTGCCGATGCCCTGGCCCGAGCGGGCCGGTGGTGGTCTCCACCCCGGCGGTGTGGCCGTACTCCGGGTGGCCCGGGGTCTTGCTGCCCCAGGTGCGCAGCGACTTGATGTCCTCGATCTCGAGGCCCCAGCCGCCGAGGTAACAGCTGCAGGTAGAGCGTGAGGCTGGAGTGCCCGCACGACAGCACGAAGCGGTCGCGGCCCGGCCAGTGCGGGTCGGCGGGGTTGTGCCGCATCACCTTCTGGAACAGCAGGTACGCCGCCGGGGCGAGGCTCATGGCCGTGCCCGGATGGCCGTTGCCGACCTTCTGCACGGCGTCCATCGCCAGCACCCGGACGGTGTCCACGGCCTTGTCGTCGGTCTCGGTCCAGTCGAGCGTTGCTGCGGCCACGGGGGTGGTTCCTCCTGCTGTCGGGGGGAGCGCTGTCGCACGGGTAACGAGTCCGGAGCCCCGGAACTCTTCCCGTGCTCGTCCAGGGGCCGATTCGAGCCTACTCACGTCGCGACCGCTCTACGACCCCCCGTAAGGGCGGCGATAGACTCCGGTGGCTGCTCGTCGAGCAGACCATCTGGCCGGTTCGAGGATTGAGAGGCGTGCGTGACCGCGGTCCACTCCGATGCGCCCGCCACCGGGCAGCACCACGGGCCCGTCATCGGTCAAGGACGTCCTCGCCGCCTACGTGGGGCTGACCAAGCCCCGGGTGATCGAGCTGCTGCTGCTGACGACCGTGCCGGTGATGTTCTTCGCCCAGCGCGGCGTCCCGCCGCTCGGGCTGGTGGTCGCGACCGTCGTCGGCGGCACGCTGTCGGCCGGCAGCGCGAACGCCCTCAACTGCGTCTACGACCGCGACATCGACGAGCACATGCGGCGCACCCGCCGTCGGGCCCTGCCGCGCCACATCGTCACGCCCGCGGGCGGCGCTCGTGTTCGGGCTGGTGCTGGCGGTGGTCTCGACGCTGGTGCTCGGCTTCTGGGTCAACTGGCTCTCGGCCGGGCTGGCGCTCGCGGCCAGCGCGTTCTACCTGTTCGGCTACACGATGCTGCTCAAGCGTCGTACCACGCAGAACATCGTGTGGGGCGGCCTCGCCGGGTGCTTCCCGGCGCTGATCGGCTGGACCGCCGTCACCGGCGAGCTGGCCTGGCCGCCGGTCGTGCTGTTCCTCGTCGTCTTCTTCTGGACGCCGCCGCACACCTGGGCGCTGGCGATGCGCTACCGCGAGGACTACGCCCGCGTCGACGTGCCGATGCTGCCGGTGGTCAAGCCGGCGCCGTGAGCGTCGCCGTGCGGATCGTCGGCTACTCCTAGCTGATGGTGCTCACCTCCCTGGCGCTGTGGCCGGTGGCCGACACCGGCCTGGTCTACCCGGTCGTGGCCGTCGTGCTGGGCGCCGGCGTTCCTGCTCGAGGCGCACCTGCATGCACGCCCGCGCGACGCGCTCGCGACGACCTCACGGTGGTGCGCCCGATGCGGCTGTTCCACTGGTCGAACATGTACCTCTCGCTGCTTTTCGTGACCGTCGCCCTCGACCCGTTACTGCATATCCCGCTCTGAGCTGAAAAGAGTTTTCGGGACAGATTCGGACATATCTAGACAGAAGGCCGGCGGCGCCAAACTCGCAGGTCAGACCATGTTTTCGGGTGATGGTGCCGGGCACATTCGTAGGACGTACACATGTACACAGACGCGGTCGGGGTCGGGGAGGGTCTCGGTTCTGCGGTTCCAGCAGACGCGCTGGTCGTGTGCTCGGGGCAAGCGGGGGGTCTGAACCCCCGTGTGCATCCGAGGACCGCGCCCCGGCGCCCGGGGAAAGGTTCGGGACCAGCATCATGTCGCGCAGCCAGAACGGATACGACGGGACGCACCTCGAGGAGCGTCTCGCGCCGGTCCGACCGTCCGGGCGGTCACGCCGCTGCCCTGAGCGTGGTCATCCCGACGCTCAACGAGGCTCGCAACATCGGGCACGTCCTCGACCTGATGCCGCCCGTCGAGGAGCTGATCATCGTCGACGGGTGCTCCGACGACGGGACCGTGCAGGTCGTGCGCGAGCACCGCCCCGAGGCACAGATCATCCTGCAGCCGCCCGCGGGCAAGGGCTCCGCGATGCGGGCCGGCTTCGAGATCGCGACCGCGCCGTACGTCGTGGCGATGGACGCCGACGGGAGCATGGACCCTCGCGAGCTCCCGGCCTACGCCGCCCTGTTCGAGCTCGGCTACGACGTGGTCAAGGGCTCGCGCTCCGCCGTGGGCGGTGACTCGACCGACCTGACCCTGCTGCGCCGCGCCGGCAACCGCGGCCTGGTCGGGCTCTACAACACGTTGTTCCGCACCCACCTGAGCGACCTGTGCTACGGCTTCATCGGCTTCCGCCGCGACAAGCTCGACGTCCTCGGCCTCTACGCCGACGGCTTCGAGATCGAGGCACAGATCATCTCGCACGCCCAGCTGGCCGAGCTCAGCATGGCCGAGGTGCCGAGCAGGGAGTCCGAACGGATCCACGGCGAGAGCAACCTGCGCACGTTCCAGGACGGACGCCGCGTGCTGCGCGCCATGATGCGCACGCGGTTCCAGCCGGGCCGTGAGCTCTGGCGTCACCGCGCCTCCGACCTGCCCCCGCACCGGGCAGCCCGTCGACGACGTCACCACGGCCTCGACACCGACGAGGCCCGGGTCGTTCCCACCCAGCGACAGGTGCCCGGGCCCCACGCGCAGCCGTGAGCGGCCGTGCGCTCCAGCGGCTCCTGTGGGCCGCCACTCGCCACCGCCGTCCTGGTGACGATCGGTGTGGCGAGCGCGCAGTCGTTCTCCGCTCCGCCGCGCAGGTCCTACGCCGACCTGGCGCCCGACCCCGGGCGCTGGGCGGTCGTCGGCCGCGACGGCGTGCTCGCCGGCGGCCGTCCCGAGCATCGGGAGCTGGCGTTGCTGGTCGCGGACAACGTGGGCCGCCGGATCCTGATCACCGACTTCTCGGGCAGGGTCTTGTGGTCGTGGACGAACCCGACCGGGCGCACCAGCCGGTTACTCCGGGCCGCTCGGGGTCCGCTGGACGGCGCCGGGCAAGATCCTGGCCACCTTCGGCACCGGCGAGGTGGGCCAGATCGACGTCGCCACCAAGACCTTCGACTGGAAGGTCGACCGGCTCGGCGGCGAGTACCTCAAGTCGCCGTACGACGCCCAGGTGCTGCCCGACGGCCGGCTCGCGGTCGTGCTGCGCCGCAACCACGGCGGCATGGTCGCCGTCTACGACCGGCCCTCCGGCAGGCGCGTCTGGCAGGTCCGGATGCACGAGACGCACACGATGCTCTACCGCAGCCCGTCCGAGTCGTGGCACACCCGCGGCCCGTCGATCATGATCGGTGCCCTGGGCCGGATCGCCGAGTACACCTACCGGCCCGGACACCACGCCCGCCTGCTCTGGCAGCGGCACAGCCGCTGGTCCCACGACCTCGTGGACGTCGACGACGGGACCTTCCTCAGCCAGGACGGCACCTACGTGCACCGTTTCCGGCACACCGGTGGCGACATCTGGCGTGTCCACTCGCACTTCGTGTGGCGCCGGATCGCCGCTCGACCCGGCCGACCCCGCGCAGTTCGTGCATGGCCGGCGGGTCGCAGGGCAACGTGCAGGTGCGCCGGCTCGAGGACGGCTCGCTGGTCCGCCAGTGGAGCCGGCTCAGCGACGGCACCCGCATCGACTGGCCCTACGGTCTGCGGATCGTCCCGCGCGAGGAGGTGCCCCGTGTCCGCTGACCTCGCGACCACCAGCGCGTCCGTCGTCATCTGCTGCTACACCCACGAGCGCTGGGACGACCTGCAGACCGCGATCGCCTCCGTGCTGGCCCAGAGCCCGCAGCCCGAGGAGGTGGTGGTCGTGGTCGACCACAACCAGGGCCTCCTCGAGCGACTCCGTGAGGCGTTCCCCGAGGTGACGGCTGACGCCCAACGTCGGGGCACCCGGACTCTCCGGCGCCCGCAACACCGGGCTCAAGCTGGTCGGGACCGAGGTGGTGGCGTTCCTCGACGACGACGCCCGGGCCGAGGCGGGCTGGCTGGCCGCGCACGTGGCGGCGTACGACGACGCGCGCGTGATCGGCGTCGGTGGCCGGCTCGACCCGCTCTGGGAGACCGGGCGGCCGGGCTGGTTCCCCCACGACTTCGACTGGGTGGTCGGCTGCACCCACACCGGCGTGCCCACGACGGCGGCCCCGATCCGCAACCCGATCGGCGCGAACATGTCGTTCCGCACCGAGGTGCTGCGCGAGGTCGGGGGCTTCAGCGAGGACCTCGGACGGGTGGGCAGCCGTCCACTCGGCTGCGAGGAGACCGAGGCCAGCATCCGGGCCGTGCAGCGCAACCCCGGCAGCCTGGTCTGGTACGCCCCGGGCGCGGTCGTCGAGCACCGGGTCACGGCCGAGCGGTCCACCTGGGAGTACTTCCGGCGCCGGTGCTGGGCCGAGGGCCTGTCCAAGGCAAGCGTGCGCCGGCTCTCGCAGGAGCCGCTGGAGCACCGAGCGGACCTACGTCACCAGGACCCTGCCACGGGCCGTCGTCTCCGCGATCCGGCGGGCCGCTCGGCGGCGACCGCTCAGGGCCTGCCACGCGCGGCGGCGATCGTCGCGGGCTTCATCCTCACCTCGCTCGGCTACCTCGCCGGGCTCTTCCACCTCCGTCTCGGCAGAGACCGCAAGGAGTCCTCGCAGACATGACCACCGCACCCCACGAAACCCCTCGCAAGCTCACGCTTCCGCGGGGACCCCGAAACCCCTCGTACTTCGACCTGCACGGCTACGTCACGATCAGCGTGGAGCCCGGTGCTCCCGCGGAGCGCCAGCTGCGTGAGATGTTCCGGCCCTTCCTGGTCGACCACCTCGACGGCCCTGCGGACATCGTGGTGGGGGAGCCCGGGCCGCCGCTGAGCCGGGCCTCCCACGGCGAGCACGCGTTCCGGTTCACCGACGAGAGCGTCGACGTCGTCGCCGACCGGGTGCGCGTGACCGTGCGTCCCGACGGCTACGAGGTGCGCGGCAAGGGCGAGCTGCTCACGAGCGTGCTCCCGATCGTCGAGCGCGTCGGGGTCGAGCGCGGCGCGGCGATGGTGCACGCGGCCACGATCGCGATCGGCGACGCCGGCGTCTGCCTGCCCGCATGGGGCGGGGTCGGCAAGACCAGCACGGTCGCCCGGCTCACCAGCCTGCCGGAGGGCCGGTTCATGGGCGACGACTGGGCCTGGGTCGACAAGAACCAGCAGCTGCTGGGCTACGCCAAGCCGATGTTCCTCAAGCCGCACCACCGCGAGCTCTACCCGCACGTGTTCGGCGCCAGCAGCAAGCCGCTCGCGCCGTCCGCGATGACCGACACCGTGGCCCGGCTCGCGACCGCCGTGCACCCGGTGATCATCCGCTACCCGCGGCTCGCGGACGTCACCCGGCGCTGGTCGCCGGAGCACATGATGGCGCACCCCGAGGACGTGTTCCCGCCGGAGAAGATCGCCACCCGCGTCCCGCTGCGGCTGTGCTGCTTCGTCGAGCGCTACGACGGCGACGACCTCGAGCTGACCGAGCGCTCGACGGCCTGGATGGTCCGCCGGATGCTCGGCAACTTCCACTCCGAGCTGCCGCGCACCTCGCGTGAGCTGATCACGGCGCTGGGCGCGACCGGGCTGATCGGTCTCGACGACTACTTCGCCGACAAGGCCGCCGTGCTCGAGGAGTCGGTGGCCGGCGTGCCGGCGTACTCCCTGCGCGTGCCGGCCGACTGGTCCGCCCCGCGGGCCTCCACCGCGATCGCCGACCAGGTGCTCGAGCTGCTCAGTCGATGAGCCACCCCGTCCCGGCCGACGCTCCGCAGGACGTCGCCGCCACCCATCGCACCGCGGGTGCCGCCACCGAGACCGTCCCGGTCACGGTGGTGGTTCCGGTGCGCGACGGCGCCGACTTCGCGGAGGAGTGCCTGGACTCGGTGCTGGCGAGCCGGCCCGACGAGGTGATCGTGGTCGACGGGGGCTCCTCCGACGGCACCCTCGACGCGGCGCGCCGCCGCGGACTGCGCGTGGTCACCCACGAGGGCTCGGGGCCGGCCTCCGCCCGGATGGCAGGGGCCGCCCTGGCGCGCAACGACGTCGTGGTGCTCCTCGACGTCGATGTGGTGCTGCCCGACGGCGCCCTCGCCCGGTGGTACGACGAGTTCCGCGCCCGTGACCTCGCCGGGCTCCAGGCCGACCTCGCCCCGGAGTCCCTCGGACGTCGCTACTGGGGCCGGTCGCTGGCCGAGCACCAGCGGATCAGCCGTGCGCGGCGCTGGTTCACCCTGTGCGCCACCATGCTCCGCCGGGACGTGCTCCTCGAGCACGGGATCGACGACTCGTTCGCGTCGGGGGAGGACATCGAGTTCCGGCACCGCCTGCAGCGCGCCGGCCAGCCGGTCGCGGTGAGCCGTGCGGTGCAGGTGCGACACCGGTTCCGTGACGGCTTCGCCGACGCGCGGCACCAGTGGGACGACGACGGGGCCGGGCTGGCGCTGACGATCCGCAAGAACGGCGTCCGGGACCTGCCCCTCTTCGCGATCCCTGCCGTCGGCTTCGTCCGGGGCGTGGCGCTGACGGTGCTCCGCCGGCCGCAGATGCTCGGCTACTGGTGCTGCTACCTCTGGTTCAACTACGTCGCACTGGTGCGCGGCCTGCTCCGCACCGACCCGCACGGACTCACCGGCAACAGCCGCTCCCTCGCGCTGACCCGCACCCTGCCGATGGGCCTGGGGTTCGTGACCTGGGCGGCGGCCGCACGGGCCTTCCCGGCCTCCGACGTCGGGCTCGCCGCGGCCGCGTTCTCGGCCGCGACCCTGGTCTCCCACCTCGCCACTTCCGGTCCCGGCAACGCGCTGGTCCTGCTGGCGCCTTCACGGCCCGGCTCCGCGCGCCGGCTCACCCGCGCCGCCTCCGGCGTCGTCGTCGCGACCTCGCTCGCGGCCGGCGTGCTGCTGGCGGTGCTCGCCGGCCGGTTCGCGCCGAGCCTGGCCAGGCTGGTCGACCACCCGGCCGGCTGGCTGGCCTTCCTGGCGCTGGTGGTCGCGATCTCCTGGGCCTATCTCTACGACCACGTGGCGATCGCCGTACGCCGTTCGGCCGATGCGCTGCGTCGCAGCGTCGTCCAGGCCGGGCTGCTGCTCATGGTCGTCCTGGTCCTGCTCCCGGCAGCACCCGACCCCGCGTGGCCGGTGCTCGTCGGCGCCGGCGCGGCGGGGGGCCTGGCGAGCGTGCTGCTCGGGATGGCGCAGGCACGCCGCCGGCTCCCCGTCCCTTCGACGTCGCGGGCAGACGGCGAGCTGCGGTCGCTGCTGACCACCGGCACCCCCAACCTGGCGCTCACCCTCGTGCAACGCGGCCCGATGCTGGTGCTCCCGTTCGTGGTCACCGAGGCGCTCTCGCCCGCGGCCAACGCGGCCTGGTACGTCGCGTGGATGCTCGCGCTCGCGATCTGGTTCGTGCCCAACTCGGTGGCTTGGAGCCTGCAGGCGCGGCTCGCCGGTGACCCGACCGTCCACGCACCGACCGAGGTCCGCGCCGCGTTGCGCACCGCCGTCCTCGCCACGGTGGCCGCAGCCGCCGCCGTCGCGCTGGTGGGGCCGTTCCTGCTCGCGGTGATGGGCGACGACTACGTCACCGCCCGCACCGCGCTCTGGGTGCTGTGTGTCGCGGCGGTGCCGTCGGTTGCAGCCGAGATCTGGCTGTCGGTGCGCCGGGTCGCCGGCCGGCAGGGCCTGCCGATCCTGCTCTTCGGTGCCGTCGGCGCGACCGTGGTCGTCTGCTCCGGCCTGGTCGCCGGTGGCGGCGACCCGTCTGCGGGGCTGGCCCGGGTGGCGCTGGTGTGGCTGGCCGGCCAGGTGCTGCTCGGCGTGGTCGCCGCGGCCCGGCTCCGGTCCGACGCGCGGGCGGTGCGCCGTGGGTGAAGGGCTCCTGGAGCGGCTGCCGGCGCGGTTCACCAGCCCGGCGGCAGGCTGCGCAGACCGGCGACGGCGGCGACGCCACGGTCGACGACAACCGGGTCGCGGTCGGGCTGGCGCTCGGCGGCCTGGTCGCCTGGATCATCGCCACCCGCTCCCTCGACCCTCGCCGCTACACCGACCTGGGTCTGGTGGCCGCGGCCGGCCCCTGGTTCTGGCTGGCGCTGGTCCTCGCCGTCGCCGGGTTCGTCTTCGCGATCCGCGCCCGGCGGTTCCGCTGGCCGGTGGCGCTGCTGGCGCTCGGGGTCGTGATCCTGATCCTCTACGCAACCCCGTCCGTGGTCGAGGGCACGGCCCGGGTGGAGGCGTCGTACCGGCACCTCGGCGTGAGCGACCACATCGCCCGCACCGGCCAGCTCGACCGCGGTCTCGACGCGTACTTCAACTGGCCCGGCTTCTTCGCGATGCTGGGCACGCTGCAGCGGGCCTCGGGCGCGCCCGACCTGCTGGCGCTGGCGCGCTGGGCGCCGACGATGGCGGCGTTCGCCTACCTCGCGCCGGTGCTGCTGGTGGCCCGCGCCCTGTCCGCCCCGCCGCGGATCGCCTGGCTCAGCGCCGGGGTGTTCACGATGGTGAACTGGACCGGCCAGGACTATCTCGCCCCGCAGACCCTCGGCATGTGGCTGATGCTCTGCATCGCCGGGGTCGTGATGACCGTGATCCGGCGCGCGACGATCCGCACTCGGTCGGCCCCTCCGCGCGGCTCGTTGCGCCCAGGCCGGCCGACGGCGTCACGCGCCGGTGGGTCGGCAACGAGGGTCGCCGGGTGCGGCTCGGCCCGGTCGCGTGGTCCGTGGTGCACGTCCTGGTGGCGCTGGCGATCGTGGCCGTCGTGGCCAGCCACCAGCTCACGCCGTTCATGCTGATCCTGCTCTGCTTCGCGCTCTGGCTGGTCGGCCGCACCCCCCACTGGCAGCTCTGGGTGGGCACGGCCGCGCTGGTCGGCTTCTGGCTGGTGGTGCCGGCCTGGCCGTTCGTGTCCGGCCACGTCACGGACATCGTGGGCGGGACTCGGCTCCGGCGGCGCCGGCGCCAACCTCGGCAACCGCGTCGCCAGCGGGAGCGCCGACCACAAGCTCGTGGTCACCGCCCGGTTGGTGCAGTCGGCGGTGGTCTGGCTGCTGGCCGGTCTCGGGATCCTGGTCCTGGTCAGGCAGCGGCGCCGGGTGCGGGTGGTGGTGGTGCTGGCACTCGCACCGTTCCTGCTGCTGCCGCTGCAGGCGTACGGCGGGGAGATGCTGATCCGGGTGTTCCTGTTCGGGCTGCCGGTCTGCGCGTTCCTGGTCGCCGTCTTCCTGTCCTCGATCAGCGGTGGCTCGGCCTGGCGCGGGGTCGCGCTCGGCGCCGTGCTGGTGGTGCTGGCGGCCGCGACGGTGCTGACCCGCTACGGCAACGAGCGCGGCGAGCACTTCTCAGCCGACGAGGTGGCGACCTACTCCTGGGTCGCGCAGCACACCCGGCCGGGTACCACGATCGTGACGTTCGACCAGAACACCCCGTGGCGCTGGCAGCGCTACTCCACCGACACCTGGCTCAGCGTCGAGGACGCCGAGCCCGGCCCGCGCTGGCCGGAGGCGGTGACGCCCGAACGGGTGCTGCGCGAGATCGAGGACAGCGAGGCCACCGGTCCGGCGTACGTCGTCTACACGCGCGCGCAGCAGGCGATGGCCGAGCTCTCCGGCAACATCAGCGCCGGGGCGCTCGACCGCACCGTCTCCGCGCTCGACAACGACCAGCGGTTCGAGGTCGTGCACCGCAACACCGACGGGGTGGTGTGGCGTGTCCGCTGACCCCACCCGTCGTGTCGCGCCGTCAGCGCTCGAACGCGCCGATGTCCGTGGCCCGGATGCCGTCGCCGTTGCCGTCACGCGGCAGCACCTTGTGCTCGATGTCGACCATGCCGGCGTTGTTGGGAGTGCGAGCTGTCCACGGCCGGGCTCGTCCTTGCGGAGCGACAGGTCGCCGTGGGCGGCGTCGACGAACATCGGGTCGCCCGCGAAGTCGCCCGGCTGCAGCTTGAACTGGCGCTGGCCGCCGCTGTACATGTTGTAGCCGCCGGCGTACGGGCCGTCGGCGTAGCCGGCCTTGAGCACCGCGCTGATCAGGTTGGCCTTCATCGTGAGCACCGAGGTGTTGCAGCCGGCGTGGCAGATGAAGCCCTGGCTGTGCGCGCCCGTCAGCACCACCGTGTTGTGCGAGACGTAGGTGTTCTTGACCGGGCCCCAGCTGCTGCCGGCGCCGCGCGTGATCAGGAAGGTCGCGTCGTCCTGCCTGGTGGTCACGACGTTGTAGCGGTACGACGTGTCCCTGGTGCGCGGAGTTGCCGAGCTCGCTGAACGTGTTGTTGTCGGCGGCGAAGTTGTGGTCGACCGTGGTGCCCACCGCGCCGTAGATCTCGACCGCCGCGCCGTCCATGCCGTAGTCGTAGGACATCGCGTGGTGACCGTTGATCGTGTTCCACGAGACCGTGGCGTAGTCGCCGCGCACCAGCACGCCGAAGGCGCCGGAGTCGTCGTCTGCCACCCGGCGTGTTCACGGACATCCGGCGGTTGTCGATGACCTGGTTGCGCTTGATCCTCGGCGTAGTCGGCGCCCGGCCGCACGTAGATGCCGGCGACGTTGTCGGTGCTGACGCCGTCGAGCACGCGGTCGTGGTCACCGGTGATGCCGACGCCGGACCAGGAGCACGACTTCGCGCGGTAGAAGCTGATGTCGAGCCAGTTGCCCTCGAGGTCCACGCAGCCTCCGGTGAAGGTGGGCAGCTCGCCGGTGCCGTAGGCGCTCATCACGATCCGGGCGGTGCTGGTGCCGGAGGCCTTGATCCGCAGGGTCCCGGGGTAGGTGCCGCCGCGCTTGAACAGGACCTGGTCGCCGGGCTGCAGGGCGGCGCGCGAGACGCGGTCGACGGAGCGCCAGGGCTGCGACTGGGTGCCGGACGCCGAGTCCGAGCCGGTCGGGGAGACGTAGAACGTGGTGGCCGACCGCGCCTCTGCGGGTCCGGCCAGGGTCATGCCAGTGACGGCGGCGAGCGCCGTCGCCGCGATCAGACCGGCCCGGATCCGATGAGGTGTCCGCATCGTCAGCTCCCCATGAGTCCCGAGAGTTGTCGCCGGTCACATCACCGGGTCAGTCTGGAACGGTAGGCGTGTTTGGCGGGGTTATGGGCGTTTTTGACCGATTTGTAGATAACCGAGTATCGGCGCTCGGCCCGCTTCCGGGCTCCGACGCAGGCGGAGGCCGCCCGGTGGCGGCTGCCGGCGGTGCTGGCGCTGAGCCTGCTGGCGCTGCTCGTCGTGCTGGTGGGCGCACCGGGCGGGCTGGCCGTGGTGCTGATCGGCGCGTTCATGCTCGCCGCCCCCGGCCTGCTCCTCGCCGAGGTGCTGCGCGTGGGCGACACGCTGCTCACGCTGGTGCTGGCGATGATGGCCGGACCGGTGCTCTGGGTGGTGCTGCCGACGGCCGAGGTGTTCGCGGGCGTCTGGCATCCCGAGGTGACGGTCGGCGTGGTCGCCGCGGTGCTCGCGGCGGTCGCGTGCGTGCTGCTCGTCCGCCGTACCCGCGCGGATCCCGGACCCGACCCACGACGGCACTAGGGGTGCTCGGCGAGCACCCGCGCGACGAATGCGGACTTGGCATCGGTGTAGGCCGGGCGGTCTGAGACGTGTTGACGCGCCAGTCGCCGCTTGAGCTCCTGGTACTCCAGCCGGAGCGCAGGGTCTGAGCGAAGGGCATCCCTGAAACGTAGACGCACGCGCCATTCCTCGGAGCCGGCCTCGATCAGCGACACGTAGTGGGTACGGAACCCCTCGGGACCCTTCGGAAGGAAGACCCTGCTCTCGTAGACCCGCTCGGCCATGAAGGTGTAGCCGCGCTGGACCAGGCGAGGAACCGCGCGCTGCCAGTCACTCAGGGAGCGCAACGACGCCTGCATGTCGATGATGGGCTTTGCCTCGACACCGGGGATCGAGGTGCTGCCGATGTGCTCGACCTCGAGGAGGTCCGGCACATCCGCCAGGAGTGCGGCCCGCTCCAGCTCGAACCGCTGAGCCCACGCCGGGTCGTAGGGGCGGAGTTCCACGGCACCACGTGCGAGTCCGACGGCGTCGTCCTTCACCCGAGACATGCTAGGGGGCGGGCCAGACTGGGCTCTGACTACGTCTTCTGCCAGACGGATACGTGGCTCTGACTTTCGGAGTCGAAGGGTGAGCGGGACCAGTCGGCGTATCGGCCTTCGAGTCCATTCCGCCAGGCGGGCCATAAGGTCCAGCTCGGCGGGCCAGGCATAGCGGAAGCGGCCGGAGTCGTATGTCACCGTGCCGTCCTCGTAGTGGTGGTAGTGGTGCGAGATGCAACTCTGGTTGACGAGGTCGAACTCATCGAAGATGAGGTGGTTCGCGCTCGTGGAGCCGACGGCCATGCTCTGGCCTTCCGGGAGTCGACGAAGCTCTGGAACCCACAGCTCCAGGACGAAGCGGCCGCCGGTCTCCAGGTGGCGCGCAGCGTTACGGAAGCACTCCACCTGCTCGTCCTGGGTGCGCAAGTTGGAGATGCCGTTCCAGACCAGGAAGACGAGTGAGAACTCGCCGGGCACGCTCGACGTCGCCATGTCGCCCACAACCACGGTCAAGGCTGCCCCGCCCGGCTTCTTGCGTAGCTGGTCGACCATCGGCGCGGACAGTTCGATGCCGGAGACGGGGACCCCCCGCGCCGCGAGCGGGAGACCGATACGACCCGTACCCACCGCGAACTCGAGTGCCGATCCGTCTCCTGCCAGTTCGGCAAGGAGATCAACGGCGGGATCGATGACCTCCGGTCTGAACATCTCCGACGACCTCTCGTCGTACCGCTCCGCCGTCTCCTGGTCCCACACGTCGCTGCTGGTCATGGCGCTGACCTTGCCAGCCCGACCGCAGAGAACGTGAGGCCAGACCAATCGGCCTAGCCTTGGGACATGATCAAGAGCCTGCGTGGGGAACTTGCTGTCCTCGTGCTGGGCGCAGCCATGTGGGTCACGGGGGCATTCGCACCAGGCGAATGGGGCCGGGCTTTCACCGGCGGTGGACTGGTCTTCACCGTTTGCGGCTTGGCTCTGGTTGCGGTGAGCCTCGTTCGCATCGGTTTGCGAGGTCGGTTCACCCAGCATCGGTAGTCCCGGACTAAAGGCACAATGGCGGACATGGCCGAGCTTGAGCCGTCCTTTGCACGCAACTCCGCCGCGGCCGCGTACTACGAAGACGGTGCGGCGGAGTACGACGACTGGTACCTGGGCGTCGGACAGTATGCCGAGCGCGATCGGTCCGAGTGCCACGCGGACCTGTCGCGGCTCGTGGACATGATCGCTGCACTGGCCCCTGCCCGAACGCTTGACGTGGCCTGCGGCACCGGCTTCCTTTCCCGACATGTGCGCGGCGCCGTGGTCGGCCTCGACCAGAGCCCCTCGATGACGCGGCTGGCCAGGTCCCGGATACCGGGGAGCATGGTCGTGCTCGGTGATGCACTCCGTCTACCGTTCGCCGACCGATCGTTCGATCGTGTGCTGACCGGACACTTCTACGGGCACCTTGGCACCGACGAGCGGGAAGCGTTCCTCCGGGAAGCGTCGCGGGTCGCGGCCGAGCTCGTCGTGGTCGACTCTGCCCTACGTCCGGGACTGGTGCCCGAGCTGTGGGAGGAACGTCTGCTCAACGACGGCAGCCGCCACCGGATCTACAAGCGATACTTCACCGCCGACCAGCTCGCGGACGAGATCGAAGGCGAGGCCTTGATGGCTGGCGAGTGGTTCGTGGCAGCTCGCGCCTCGCTTCCGGCCCGATAGGCGACGGAGTTCACCAGACTCTTCAACCAATGGTTGACAACGTGACCGCCCCCGGCTACTAGGTTGGTACGCAACCGAATGGTTGACGAAAGGAGCGAGATGGCCGACCAGCTCTCCCGGGTCTTCGCGGCCCTGGCCGACCCGACCCGCCGCGACATGGTGGCTCGGCTGACCGACGGTGACGCCACCGTCGGCGAGCTCGCCGCGCCGTACGACGTGAGCGTGCAGGCCGTCTCCAAGCACCTCAAGGTGCTCGAGGAGGCCGGGCTGGTCACGCGTAGCCGCGAGGCGCAGCGTCGTCCGGTCCACCTGGAGGCGGAGGTGTTCGACCTGATGACCAAGTGGATCGAGCGCTACCGGCAGCGCGCGGAGGAGCGCTACCAGCGCCTGGACGCCGTGCTCGCCGAGCTGGACGAGGACACACACCGAGACCCCGATGAAGGGAACCGCATCATGAGCACCACATCGACCGACACCCGCTACGACCAGGCCGCGATCGAGGCCGACCCGGCGATCCCGGCCATCCACATCTGGCGCGACTTCGCCGCCACCCCCGAGCAGCTGTTCCGTGCCCACACCGACCCGGAGCTCTTCGCCCGGTGGATCGGGCCGGCCGACCGTACGGCGGTCATCGACCGCTGGGACGCGACCGACGGAGGCGCGTTCCGCTTCCTCGACAGCCGCGACGATGACCAGCAAGCGTTCCGCGGCTGCTTCCACACCGTCCGGCCCGACCGCATCGTCCAGACCTTCACGTGGGAGGGCATGCCCGACGACGTCGCGCTCGAGACGCTGACCTTCGAGGACCTCGGCGATGGTCGCACCCGCCTGCACGCGCTCTCCCTGTGCGACTCGTTCGAGAGTCGCGACGCCTGGCTGCGCAGCGGCATGGAGGTCGGCGTCAACGACGGCTACGCCCAGATCGACCGGATGCTGGCCGATGGCTCCCTCTGAGCTCGTCACGTCCGATCCGGCCCGACGCCACCGGTTGATCGCCGACGACTTCGCCCGGCGCGTGCACGGCGCCAGGGACTGGTCGGCGGCGGCACCGGTGTCGGGCTGGGCTGCCCGGGACGTCGTCATCCACCTGGTCGAGTGGCTGCCGGGCTTCGTGGCCGCCGGCTCCGACATCCGACTGCCGGACGTGCCGTCGCCGGCCGAGCAGCCGGGAGCCGCCTGGGACGCCCACCAGCGGCGGTCCAGGATCTCCTCGACGACCCCGCGACGGCCGGTGTGGAGTTCGCGAACCCGCACATCGGCTCCATGCCCCTCGCGCAAGCGATCGACCGCTTCTACACCTCCGACGTGTTCATGCACACCTGGGACCTGGCCACGGGCCACGTCCCAGGACGACACGCTCGACCCGGAGCTGTGCGAGCTGTGCTCTCCGGCATGGAGCCGATCGAGGAGCTCATGCGGAACTCCGGCCAGTACGGGCCGAGGGTTCCGGTGCCCGACGACGCCGATCCGCAATCGCGCCTGATCGGGTTCATCGGCCGCGACCCTGAATGGCTGGCCGCGACCTCGTCTTGATCGCCCTCACGTCCGGCTGAAGACGACGCGTCCGTTGGGGATGGTCTTCATCTCGTACTTGGGTGAGTGGGCGTAGGAGTGGTGCCGGGGGCACAGCAGGCGTCCGTCGGCGATGTCGGTCTTGCCGCCTCGGCTCCAGGGGATGTTGTGGTGGACGTGGCACATCGCTGCGGGCCAGTCGCAGCCGAGGGTGGTGCAGTGCTGGTCGCGGTGCCGGATCGCGATCCGCTGGTAGAGGTCGTAGAGGCGCTTGCTGCGGCCGAGGTCGAGGATCTTGGACTTCCCGCCGAGCACCATCGGGATGATCCCGGCCTCGCAGGCCAGCTTCCGGGCCTGGGCGGCGGTGATCGGGTCCCCGGTGTCCAGCAGCGCCGGGGTCTGGCTGTCCCCGAGCAGGTTCTCCAGGGTCATGGTGACCACCACGGTGGCGTCGACGCCGCCGGCCTGGGGGAGCCGGTCGACCGGGTAGCGGGTGACGTACTCGCAGAACGCGTGCCCGAGCCCCTTGGGGGTGCCGGAGTGCTGCCGGTGCTTGGGGTGAGTTGATCGCGAGCACCGCCTGCTTGAGCATGGCGCCGACCGGGGACGGGCAGGGTGAACCGGCCGTGGCACAGGCCGTGCCCGTCGTCGGCGATGGTGAACCGGCAGGCCTCCTCGGCGAGGGCTTCCTGGCGTTGCAGGGCCTGGAGCTCGTGGGCTTCGGCGATCTCGGGGGCGACGACTTCGAGGACGTGGTGCGCGAGCCGGCGCAGCGCGACCGGGTCGTGCTCGGCGGCGCAAGCCGATCAGGTGGGTCTCGGCGTTGCGGCGGTGCTCGACCGGCAGCGCGTCGACGCCCTTGACGATCACCACGGCCTGCTCCTCGGAGACCTGGCCGGCGGCCATCGCGTCCCGGACCGGCTCGTGGTCGTGGTCCAGCGCGTTGCGCGAGCGCGAGGCGGCGTTTGGCGTCGCGTTTGGTCTGCCGGGTGGTGTTGGCCCAGTAGCTGCCGGTGTCGGCGGCACCGGCTGCGGCGCCGAGGTCGAGGCGGTCGGCGTGCTGGGCGTGGCGCAGCTCGAGCTCGGTGATCTGGTGCCGCAGCTGCGGCGAGGGCGGTCAGGTTGGCCTCGGTCTCGGCGGCGGGCAGGGTCCACAGCCCGAGGTCGGCGACCTCGTGGAGCTGCTGGGAGACGGCGGCGATCGTGGACGTGACCGGGTGCTGCCCGGTGTCGTCGAATGCCGTTGCCATACAGGGAATTCTGGCATCCGACCACCGACAGTCCCGGTCCTGGAATGGGGTATTCCGGGCGGCTGTGGAGAAGTATTTCGAAACTGTTTCTGGAGCCCTTGAGGTGGTGGTTTCGAGACGGCGCTGGCGCGCCTCCTCAACCACCGTCACGCGGCCACGGGAGCAGACCGCGACCGCGCCTGGCTCTCCCGTCGCTGCGCCTTTCGACCCGATGGACCCGCAGCGGCGAGAGGTCTCGACACCCGCTCGCTGGCGCTCGCTGCTCGACCACCGGGATCGGGGCGGCGGAGGTTTCGAGACGGCGCTGGCGCGCCTCCTCAACCACCGCGGGGCGCTGGCGCGCCTCCTCGACCACCGCCATGCGGCACCGGGAGGCGTCCGCAGTGCCCCGTGGCCGACCGGGGGCCACAGCGCTCTACCTAGGCGCGCACGAGCAGCAGCAGCCGGGTCACCACGGCGGACAGGATCGCCGCGCCCAGCATGTGCAGGCCGACCAGCACGATCGGCAGGTCGGTGAAGTACTGCACGAAGCCGATCGCACCCTGCAGCACCTCGACCAGCACCACCGTCTGCGCGGCCCGGATCGCGCGCGGCTCGGCGCGCGTGGCGCGCAGCACGAACCACAGCCCGACGCTGAGGCCGACCAGCAGGAACACCAGGTCGGCGTGGAGCTGGCTGGTCTGCACCGGGTCGAGCCCGTTGCGCGGGGCGTCGACGTCTCCGGCGTGCGGGCCGGAGCCGGTGACCACGGTGCCGAGCGTAGAGGACGACCCAGGTCACGCCGAACGTCGCGCGGGCCAGCCACACGGCCGGTGACGGACGTACGGCGGGCGCCGACGGCTCGTCGAGCCGGAACAGGAAGAGCACCGCGAGCCCGATCATCGCCAGCGACACCAGCAGGTGGAACGACACCACCCACGGGTTGAGGTCGGTCAGCACCGTGATCCCGCCGACCACCGCCTGGGCCGGGATGCCCAGCGCGAGCAGCACCGAGAGCCCGCAGCAGGTCGCGCCGCGACGAGCGCCAGCGCGGCCACGAACGTGGCCACCGCGACCGCGACCAGCACGAAGGTCAGCGTCCGGTTGCCGAACTCGATCGCCGTGTGCACGTCGAGCGCGCCGTGCGGCGTGAACGACTGGTCGGTGCACCGCGGCCAGGTCGGGCAGCCGAGCCCGGAGCCGGTCAGCCGGACGGCGCCCCCGGTGACCACCAGCACCATGTTGGCGACCAGGGTGGCCCAGCCGAGCGGGCGCAGCCAGCGGTCGGTCGCGACGCGGGCTGCGGCCGTGCTCACTCCCACGAGAACGTCCTCGCGGTCAGGACCGCGCCGACCAGCGACCACACGAGCAGCACGGCCACCGCGTGCAGGTTGAGGGTGCCGTTGATCAGCGCGCTGCGCAGCCCGTTGCCGAGCGCACCCGAGGGCAGCCACGCCGCCACGTGCCCGAAGGCGCCGTACGCCGAGGTGGGCAGGACGACGGCGCCACCGGCCATCAGGAGCAGGTAGACGAGGTTGGCCACGGCGAGCGTCGCCTCGGCGCGGAGCACGCCGGCCAGGAACAGCCCGAGGCGCGGCGAAGGCAGCGGTGCCGAGGACGACCACGAGCAGCGCCGAACCGAGGGCGACGGCGTCGTGGGCCGGGTCCCAGCCGAGCGCGAGCCCGACCGCGCCGACCACCAGCGACCTGGAGCACCTCGACCAGGAGCAGGGCGCCGACCTTGCCGAGCAGCAGGCCCGAGCGGGGGAGCGGGGAGGCGCCGAGCCGCTTGATCACGCCGTAGCGGCGCTCGAAGCCGGTGGCGATGGCCAGCGAGGTGAACGAGGTCGACATCACCGCCAGCGCGAGCACGCCGGGCGTGAAGACGTCGACCGGCCGGGTGCGCGAAGCGTCAGGCCGAGGTGCGCCGCGCCGGTCACGCGCGCCGACCAGCACGATCACCGGGATCACCACCGCGAGCAGCAGCTGCTCGCCGTTGCGCAGCAGCAGCCGCGCCTCCATCGCCGGCCTGCGCGAGCACCTGCCGGGCGAACGGCGCGGCGCCGGGCAGCGGGGTGAAGGTGCCCGTGGCTGGTCGAGGCTCACGGCGCCAGCTCCCGTCCGGTCAGCTCGAGGAACACGTCCTCCAGGTTGCGCTGGCCGAGGTTCAGCGACTCGGGCAGGACGCCGTGCTCCTCGCACCAGCGGGACACGACGCCGAGCGTGGTCGCGTCGGCGGGACCGGAGATCGAGCAGGCTGTAGCTCGTCGATCGGGGTCACCTCGGTGCCGGCGCCGCAGCGCGGCCTGCAGCGACGTCGGGCGCGCCGGGCGGGAAGGGCTCGGTCACGACCAGCCGGATCGTGGCGTGGGAGCCGCCGCGGGTGAGCTCCAGCGGCGAGCCGGACGCGATCAGCCGGCCGTGGTCGATGATGTGGATCCGGTCGGCGAGGCGCTCGGCCTCCTCCATGTAGTGGGTGGTGAGGACGACGGTGACGCCGTCGGCGCGCAGCTCGGACAGCAGCTCCCACGTCGTACGACGGGCCGCCGGGTCCATCCCGGCGGTGGGCTCGTCGACGAACACCAGCTCCGGCCGGCCGACCACCGCCATCGCCAGGCCGAGCCGCTGCTGCTGGCCGCCGGACAGCCGCCGGTAGGGCGTGCGCCCGCAGTCGCCGAGCCCGAGCCGCTCGGCCAGCATCGCCGATGTCGAGCGGGTGGGCGTGCAGCGACGCGATGTGCCGCAGCATCTCCATCGCCCGGACGCCGGACCAGGCGCCGCCGGCCTGGAGCATCACGCCGATGCGGGGGAGCAGGTCGCGCCGGTCGCGGACCGGGTCGAGACCGAGCACCTGCACCGCGCCCGGACTGCGGCCCGCCGGTAGCCCTCGCAGGTCTCCAGCGTCGTGGTCTTGCCGGCGCCGTTGGGGCCGAGCACGGCGGTGATCGAGTCGCGCTCGACGGTCAGCGAGAGGTCGTCGACGGCGGTCTTGTCGCCGTACCGCATCACCAGGCCGTCGAGCAGCGACGGCGGGAGCGGGAGCGGGCACGCCCTCAGTCTAGGAAGGGTCGTCGGCAGGTTCACCACGGTGCGCGACGCGCTCCCAAGGCACATGTGGGAAGCGCATGTTGCTCGCATACCGCCTCGGCGATCGTCGGCCTCGCCGCTCGTCGCCTCGGGCAGGCGGGCGAACGCGGCCGGCGGGTCGCGCCACGGCTCGGGGGCCGTGCCGGCCCGCGCCTGCTCGATCGCGGTCCAGATCCGGTGCGGGGTGCAGGGCAGGTCGATGTGGCGCACGCCGAGGTGGCTGACCGCGTCGACGACGGCGTTCTGCACGGCCGGGGTGGAGCCGATCGTGCCGGACTCGCCGATGCCCTTGGCGCCGAGCTCGTTGAGGTCGGTCGGGGTCTCGGTGTTGGAGGTCTCGAGCGAGATCGTGTCGGCCGCCGTGGGCATCTGGTAGTCGGCGAACGTCGAGGTCAGCGGCTTGCCCGCCTCGTCGTACACGAACTCCTCCCAGAGCGCCTGCGACATGCCCTGGACGACGCCACCGTGCTGCTGGCCGGTCACGATCATCGGGTTCAGGATGCGCCCGCAGTCGTCGACCGCCACGTGCCGCAGCGGGGTGACCTTGCCGGTCTCGGTGTCGACCTCGACGATCGCGACGTGGGCGCCGAACGGGAACGTCGCCCCCTTCTGCGGTACGTCGAGGTCCGCGCGCAGCGCGCCGTCGCCCTCGGCGGCGTGGCCGGCCAGGTCGGCCCAGCTCAGCCGGACGTCGGGGACGCCGGCCACGCCGAGACCGCCTCCGTGCTCGTCGTGCACGACCTCGACGTCGGCCTCGTCGACCTCGAGCACCCGCGCCGCGATCCGCACCGCCTGCTCGTGCACGTCGCGGGCCGCGGCGGAGACCGCGCTGCCGCCGAGCTGGAGCGACCGGGAGCCGCCGGTGCCGCCCCCGCTGCGGACGACGTCGGTGTCGGACTGGACGTAGGTGATCCGGTCCATCGGGATCCCGAGCCGGTCGGACACGATCATCGCGAACGAGGTGGCGTGTCCCTGGCCGTGGGCCGAGGTGCCGGACATCACGGTCGCGCTCCCGTCGGCGTTGATCACCACGCTGCCGAGCTCGGACCCGCCGAAGCCGGTGATCTCGACGTAGGTGGAGACCCCGATGCCGAGCTGGCGCGGGTCGCCGGACTCGCGCCGGCGCTGCTGCTCGGCCCGGGCGGCGTCGACGTCGGCGACCCGGAGCGCCTCCTCGAGCGCCATCGTGTAGTCGCCCACGTCGTACGTCACGCCGGTGCGGGTCTGGTACGGGAAGGCGTCCTTGGCGAGCAGGTTGCGGCGCCGGATCTCCTCCGGCGCGAGGCCGAGCTCGTCGGCCGCGAGGTCGACCAGCCGCTCGAGCATCGCCGTCGCCTCCGGGCGCCCGGCGCCGCGGAAGGCGCCGTTGGGTGCGGTGTTGGTGAGCGCGGCGATCGCGTCGAAGCGCAGCTGCGGGATCTCGTAGGGACCCTGCGCCATCATCCGGGTCGGGCCGACGGCGAGCGCGCCGCCGAAGCCGGCGTAGGCGCCGCAGTCGCCGATCACCCGGGCGCGGAGCCCGACGATGGTGCCGTCGCTGCGCAGCCCGAGCTCGCCGAACTGCACCTGGCCGCGACCCTGCATCGAGAGCATCGCCTCGCTGCGGGTCTCGCTCCAGGCGACCGGGCGGCCGAGGTGGCGGGCCGCGGCGACGATCGCGGCGTGGCCGTAGCCGATGCCGGCCTTGCCGCCGAACGCGCCGCCCACGTGGGGAACCGACGACCTGGACGTCGGACTTGTCGAGCCCGGTGTACTTCGCCATCAGGTCGCGCGCCAGGTGCGGGTGCTGGGTGGCGAGGTGCAGGACCACCCGGTCGCCCTTCGGCTCGACGAGGATCGCGTTGCCCTCGATCGGGGCGACGGCGACGCGCTGGTTCTCCATCCGCAGCCGGACCACGACGTCGGCGCCGTCGAAGCGGGTCGGAGTCGTCGGGGTCGCGCACCGCCGCGGCGACGTTGCTGCCGAGGTCGGGGAACTGCAGCGGGGCGTCGTCGGCGAGCGCGGCCTCCATGTCGGCGACCACGGGCAGCTCGTCGTAGTCGACGTCGACCAGCTCGGCCGCGTCCACCGCCTGGGCGCGGGTCTCCGCGACCACGAGGGCGACCGGGTCGCCGACGTAGCGGGCCGCGTCGCCGGTGAGCGCGGGCCGGCCGCAGGCCTTGTTGACGACGGCGAACGGCGGCACCGGGTCGCTGCCCAGGGACTCCGCCGTGTAGACGGCCACGACCCCCGGCGACGCCTCCGCCTCGCCGGTGTCCACGCGGGTGATCCGGGCGTGGGCGAAGGGGCTGCGGACGAAGATCGCCTGGAGGGTGCCGTCGACCCGGAGGTCGTCGACGTAGTCGCCGGCACCGACGACGAGGTCGGGATCCTCGACCCGCCGGACGGCGTTCCCGAGGATCGATCCGGTGCGCATCTGGGTCATGATCCGAGCCTAGACCCGCACCGGACACTGCCTCCGGTTGCGGCTGGTGGGGCGGTGTCGCCGACGTCACGCGAACTTAGGTGACCCTTGGTTGAATGTGCTCCGGCATTAACGTCACACTGGTGTTGTGGAAATGGACGAGCACGTGCAGCCGGCCCCGGACGGGCCGACCCGCGAGCGTGTCGCCCGGGCGATCCTGGTCAACGGACCGTCCACGACGGCGGCTCTCGCGGAGCGCCTCGACCTGACCCCGGCCGCCGTACGCCGCCACCTCGAGCAGCTGCTCGAGGACGGCATCGTGGAGTCCCGCCAGCCGCGGCTCCAGTCCGTGCGCGGCCGCGGCCGACCCGCGCGGTTGTTCGCGCTCACCGACGCCGGTCGCGACTCGTTCGACCAGCAGTACGACGACCTCGCGGTCGCAGGCGCTGCGGTTCCTCTCCGAGACCGGCGGCGACGCCGCCGTACGCGAGTTCGCGCGCCGTCGCGTCTCCTTCGTGGAGGAGCGCTTCACGCAGGTCGTGGCCGACCGCCCGGGCATCGACCCGGCCGAGGCGCTGGCCGTCGTCTTCACCGACGAGGGCTACGCCGCGTCCGTGCGGTCCGGGCCGGTGGGGGAGCAGCTGTGCCAGCAGCACTGCCCGGTCTCCCACGTCGCCCACGAGTTCCCGCAGCTGTGCGAGGCCGAGACCGAGGCGATCGGCGCGGGTCCTCGGCAGCCACGTGCAGCGGCTGGCCACGATCGCTCACGGCGACGGGGTGTGCACCACCTGCATCCCGACCGCCACCAAGACCCACCAGACCACCCGACATGCCACCGACAGGAAGGTCGCTCGATGACCACCATCGAAGAGCTCAACCCGGAGCTGAAGGGCATCGGCCGCTACGAGTACGGCTGGGCCGACAAGACCGACGCCGGCGCCGGTGCGGTCCGCGGCATCAACGACGCCGTGGTCCGTGACATCTCCTCGAAGAAGGACGAGCCGCAGTGGATGCTCGACCTGCGTCTGAAGGGCCTCAAGCTCTTCGGTCGCAAGCCGATGCCGACCTGGGGCTCCGACCTGTCGGGCATCGACTTCGACAACATCAAGTACTTCGTGCGCTCCAGCGAGAAGCAGGCGGCCACGTGGGACGACCTCCCCGAGGACATCAAGAACACCTACGACAAGCTCGGCATCCCCGAGGCGGAGAAGCAGCGCCTGGTCTCCGGCGTCGCGGCCCAGTACGAGTCCGAGGTCGTCTACCACTCGATCCGCGAGGACCTCGAGGCGCAGGGCGTGCTCTTCCTCGACACCGACACCGCGCTGCGTGAGCAGCCCGAGCTGTTCCAGGAGTACTTCGGCACCGTGATCCCGGTCGGCGACAACAAGTTCGCCGCGCTGAACACCGCCGTCTGGTCGGGCGGCTCGTTCATCTACGTGCCCAAGGGTGTCCACGTCGACATCCCGCTGCAGGCCTACTTCCGGATCAACACCGAGAACATGGGCCAGTTCGAGCGCACGCTGATCATCGTCGACGAGGACGCCTACGTGCACTACGTCGAGGGCTGCACCGCGCCGATCTACTCCTCCGACTCGCTGCACTCGGCCGTCGTCGAGATCATCGTGAAGAAGGGTGGCCGCTGCCGCTACACGACGATCCAGAACTGGTCGAACAACGTGTACAACCTGGTCACCAAGCGCGCGACCTGCGAGGCCGGCGCGACCATGGAGTGGGTCGACGGCAACATCGGCTCCAAGGTGACCATGAAGTACCCCGCGGTCTACCTGATGGGCGAGCACGCCAAGGGCGAGACGCTGTCGATCGCGTTCGCGGGCGAGGGCCAGCACCAGGACGCCGGGTCGAAGATGGTCCACGCGGCGCCGTACACCTCGTCGTCGATCCTCTCCAAGTCGGTGGCGCGGGGTGGCGGTCGCACGTCGTACCGCGGCCTGGTGCAGATCAACGAGGGCGCGCACCACTCGAAGTCCAACGTGCTCTGTGACGCGCTGCTGGTCGACCAGATCAGCCGCTCCGACACCTACCCGTACGTCGACATCCGCGAGGACGACGTGTCCATGGGCCACGAGGCGACCGTCTCGAAGGTGTCCGAGGACCAGCTGTTCTACCTGATGTCGCGGGGCATGGAGCAGGACGAGGCGATGGCGATGATCGTGCGCGGCTTCATCGAGCCGATCGCGAAGGAGCTGCCGATGGAGTACGCGCTGGAGCTGAACCGGCTGATCGAGCTGCAGATGGAAGGTGCGGTCGGCTGACGCCCGTGGGTGCGCTCGCGTCGGCGTCTCGAGGCGGTGGCCCGCTCCGGCGAGCGCACCACCCGCCCACCCCAGCGCCCGCCAGAGCGGCCCACCGCCCCACGCATGGCGCGCGGCCGCCACCGGTGGTCGAGCAGCTAGCGCCAGCGACCGTCTCGAAACCACACACCTGAACGTGAAAGAGAGAACTGAGTAGTGACTGTGACCGAAAGCCCGATCGAGGGGGCTGTCGAGACTGTCGAGCCCGGCACGATCTCGAGCCACCTGCACCCGGAGGGGTCGTTCGACGTGGGCGACTTCGCCGTGCCGACGGGGCTGGAGGAGATCTGGCGCTTCACGCCGTTGAAGCGGCTGCGCGGGCTGCACGACGACGCGCGGCTGGACGGCCTCGGGATGGGTGTCTCGGCCGACATCGACGACGCGGCCACGGCGGAGTGGGTCTCGCGGGACCACGCGCTGCGGGGCTCGTCGGGCATGGTGCCGATCGACCGGGTCAGCGCGCGCGCCTGGGCGGCGGCCACGGGCATGTTCCTGGTCGACGTACCGGCCGAGGCGGAGCCGGAGAAGCCGCTCCTGATCGACGTCACGGGGCTGGGCGTGGGCCACGCGATCGCGGGCCACATCCTGGTCAACGTCGGCGCGCACGCGCGGGCGACCGTGGTGCTCCGCTTCGAGGGGTCGGCGGTGCTGGCCGACAACGTGGAGATCGTCGTGGGTGACGGTGCGCAGCTGACCCTGGTGTCGATCCAGGACTGGGCCGACGACGCGGTCCACCACACGAGCCACCACGCGAAGGTGGGGCGCGACGCGAGGCTCAAGCACGTCGCGGTGTCCTTCGGCGGCGACCTGGTGCGCATGGACGCGACCACGGAGTACGACGGGCCCGGCGGCGACGTCGAGATGCTCGGCCTGTACTTCGCCGACGCCGGCCAGCACATCGAGCACCGGCTGTTCGTCGACCACAACGAGCCGCGCACCCGCAGCCACGTGACCTACAAGGGCGCGCTGCAGGGCAAGGGTGCCCACGCGGTGTGGATCGGCAACGTGCTGATCCGCAAGGAGGCCGAGGGCATCGAGACCTACGAGGAGAACCGCAACCTCGTGCTCACCGACGGCTGCCAGGCCGACTCGGTGCCCAACCTCGAGATCGAGACCGGCGAGATCGAGGGCGCGGGCCACGCGTCCGCGACCGGCCGGTTCGACGACGAGCAGCTGTTCTACCTGCGCTCGCGCGGGATCGAGGAGACCGAGGCGCGCCGACTGGTGGTGCACGGCTTCTTCAACGAGCTGGTCCGGCGGATCGCCGTACCGGAGATCGCGCAGAGCCTGATCGACACCGTCGAGGCCGAGCTGTCCAAGACGGTCGGTGTCGCGAAGGCTGCGTGACCGCATGACGCTTCCAGCGCGCCTGCGCGCTCGCGCGAGCTCACCGAGGGCACCCCGCTGAGCGTCGAGGTCGACGGCCTCGACCTGGCCCTGGTGCGCGAGGGCGACGACGTCTTCGCGATCGAGGACGAGTGCTCGCACGCCGCGGTCGCGCTCTCCGAGGGCGACGTGGAGGGCTGCACGATCGAGTGCTGGATGCACGGCTCGCGCTTCGACCTCCGCACCGGCAAGCCGACCGGCCCGCCGGCCACCGAACCCGTACCCGTCTATCCCGTCCGCATCGACGGCGACGACGTACTCATCGACCTGGACACACCAATGGGAGACAACTGACATGGCAACGCTCGAGATCAAGGACCTGCACGTCAGCGTCGACACACGAGGACGGCGCCACAAGGAGATCCTCAAGGGCGTCGACCTGACCATCCGCGACGGCGAGACCCACGCGATCATGGGCCCCAACGGCTCCGGCAAGTCGACCCTGGCGTACTCCATCGCCGGCCACCCGAAGTACAAGGTCACCAGCGGCTCGGTCACCCTCGACGGCGCCGACGTGCTGGCGATGACGGTCGACGAGCGGGCGCGCGCCGGGCTGTTCCTGGCGATGCAGTACCCGGTCGAGGTGCCCGGCGTCTCGGTCTCCAACTTCCTCCGCACCGCGAAGACCGCGATCGACGGCGAGGCGCCCAAGCTGCGCACCTGGGTCAAGGACGTCAACGCGGTCATGGAGCGGGTCAAGATGGACCCCGACTTCAGCCAGCGCTCGGTCAACGAGGGCTTCTCCGGCGGCGAGAAGAAGCGCCACGAGATCGTCCAGCTCGAGCTGCTCGACCCCAAGGTCGCGGTGCTCGACGAGACCGACTCCGGTCTCGACATCGACGCGCTGAAGATCGTCTCCGAGGGCGTCAACCGGTTCAAGGAGAAGGGCGACAAGGGCGTGCTGCTGATCACGCACTACACCCGGATCCTGCGCTACATCACGCCCGACTTCGTGCACGTGTTCGTCAACGGCCGGGTCGCCGAGGAGGGCGGCCGCGAGCTGGCCGACCGGCTCGAGGCCGAGGGCTACGACAAGTACGTCACCGCGGCGGCGAGCTGAGATGACCACCGACGCGTCCACGCTGCCCGGGCTGCTGCCCGGGCTCGAGGTGGTCCGCAAGGACTTCCCGATCCTGCAGCGCACGCTCGCGGGCGGGATGCCGCTGGTCTACCTCGACAGCGCCAACACCTCGCAGAAGCCGCAGGTGGTGATCGACGCGATGGTCGACCACCTCGAGCGGCACAACGCCAACGTCGCCCGCGCCATGCACCAGCTCGGCGCGGAGTCCTCGGCGGCGTTCGAGGCGGCGCGCGACAACGTCGCCGGCTTCCTCAACGCGCCGTCGAGGGACGAGGTGATCTTCACCAAGAACGCCTCCGAGGCGCTCAACCTGGTCGCCAACACGCTCGCCTGGGCCACCGGCCCGCTCGCCGTCGGCGAGGGCGACCGCGTGGTGATCACGGAGATGGAGCACCACTCCAACATCGTGCCGTGGCAGCTGCTGACCGAGCGCAAGGGCGCCGAGCTGCGCTGGTTCGGGCTCACCGACGACGGACACCTCGACCTCTCGAACATCGACGAGCTGATCACCGAGCGCACCAAGGTGGTCTCGCTGACCTGGGTGTCCAACATGCTGGGCACGATCAACCCGGTGGCCGAGATCGCGCGCCGCGCCCACGAGGTCGGTGCCGTGGTCGTGGTCGACGCGTCGCAGGCGGCGCCGCAGCTGCCGGTCGACGTGCAGGCGGTGGACGCCGACTTCCTCGCCTTCACCGGGCACAAGGTGGTCGGCCCGACCGGCATCGGCGTGCTCTGGGGGCGACGTGAGCTGCTCGACCAGCTGCCCCCGTTCCTCGGTGGCGGCGAGATGATCGAGACCGTGACGATGGAGCGGTCGACGTACGCGAAGCCGCCGCACAAGTTCGAGGCGGGCACCCCGCCGATCGTCGAGGCGGTCGGCCTCGGCGCGGCGCTGGAGTACCTCACCCACCTCGGGCTGGACACGATCCACGCCCACGAGCAGGCCGTCACCGGCTACCTGCTCGACGGGCTGGCCTCGGTCGGCGGCGTGACCGTGCTCGGCCCGCAGGACCCCGCGCAGCGCGGGGGAGCGGTGGCGTTCGAGCTCGACGGCGTCCATCCGCACGACGTCGCGCAGCTGCTCGACAGCCGGGGCGTGGCCGTGCGGGCGGGTCATCACTGCGCGAAGCCGGCGCACAAGCGGTACGGCGTGCAGAGCTCCACGCGCGCCTCGTCGTACCTCTACACGACGCCGCAGGAAATCGATGCGCTCGTCGAGGCGTTGCACCACACCAAGAGCTACTTCAAGGTGGGTTGAACCAAGACATGGACGTCGACGCCCTGTACCAGGAGATCATCCTGGACCACTACAAGAACCCCCAGCACGAGGGGCTGCGCGAGCCGTACGAGGCCGAGGTGCACCACGTGAACCCGACCTGCGGTGACGAGGTGACGTTGCGCGTGCACCTCGACGGCGAGACCGTGGAGGACGTGTCGTACGCCGCCGAGGGCTGCTCGATCAGCCAGGCCGCGGCCTCGGTGATGGCCGAGCTGCTGATCGGCAAGGACGTCGCCGAGGCGATGTCCGTGCACGACACGTTCCTGGAGCTGATGCAGGGACGTGGCCAGGTGGAGCCCGACGAGGACGTGCTGGAGGACGGTGTCGCGTTCGCCGGCGTCGCCAAGTTCCCCGCCCGCATCAAGTGCGCCCTGTTGCCGTGGATGGCCTGGAAGGACGCGACCGCACAAGTCATGGAGGAAACGAAATGAGCGAGCAGACCGACCTGCCCGAGGTCGACGTGACCGGCGGCGGCACCACGACCACCGTCGACGACGTGACCGAGGCGATGAAGGACGTCGTCGACCCCGAGCTGGGGATCAACGTCGTCGACCTCGGCCTGGTGTACGACGTGCACCTGGACGACGAGACCCGATGCGTCCTCGACATGACCCTGACCTCCGCGGCCTGTCCGCTGACCGACGTGATCCAGGACCAGACCAACGCCGCCCTCGAGGGCATCGTCAACGACGTCACGATCAACTGGGTCTGGATGCCCCCGTGGGGCCCGGACAAGATCACCGAGGACGGCCGCGAGCAGCTCCGCGCCCTCGGCTTCAACGTCTGACCGAAACGCACCTTCGCTGACCCGTCGCAGATGGCGGGTGATTGGTGCGCTGACCCGTCGCAGATGGTGGCGATCGGTGCGCTGACCCGTCGCAGATGGCGGTGGGTGCCCGCCGTCGCGCTGGACGTCGCCATCTGCGACGGGTCGCCGGTCCTCGCGTCGCCATCTGCGACGGGTCGCCGGTCTCTGCGTCGCCATCTGCGACGGGTCAGCGGGGGGACGGGGGAGACTGGGGCACGTGGGTGAGGTGATGGTGCCGGGTGGGCGGCTGCCGCGGTGGCTGGAGAACTTCGGTGCGTCGCACGGGGAGCCGGTGCTGAGCACGGTCGGCGACGCCTTGTGCGGTACGGCGCCGGACGGGTCGACGTTCGAGGCGCGACTCCCCTTCGGCCGCGGGTACGGCGGGCCACCGGACCTCGACGGGTTCCTCTCCGGGGTGCTGCCGCCGGACCGCTGGGGCGTGCTGCTGGTGCGCAAGGGCGGGTTCGCCGTCGCCCGGATGGCCGGCGACGCCATGGTCGAGTCCAAGGTCGGCCAGCGCCACGTGCAGGGGCGGACCAAGGCCGGGGGCCAGAGCCAGCAGCGGTTCGCCCGGCGCCGGGACAACCAGGCGCGCCAGGCCTACGAGGCGGCGACCGAGCACGCCGCCCGGGTGCTCGGGCAGCGGCTCACGGCCCTGGTGACCGGCGGCGACCACGTCGCGGTCGACGCGGTGCTGGGCGACCCGCGGCTGGCCCGGTTCCCGGTGGTGGCTCCCTGGCTCGCCGTGCCCGACCCGCGGCGTGGCGTGCTGGAACAGGCCGTTGCGGACGCCTGCTCTGTCAGGATGAGCGTGACCAACCGCTGAGCCAGGAGGATGGTGCGATGACGGCCGACACCGCCTGGCAGCCCGACCCGGGCTGGGTGTCCGTGCCCGGTGGTCCGGCCAGCACCGGCGTCTGGCTGGCCGAGCTCGATCACCGGACCCTCGTCGTCAAGCGGCTCACGCCACCCGAGCCCGACGACCGCGAGGCCCTGCGTCCGCGCGCAGCGACGTACTGGCGGCGCGAGGCCGACGTCGCCCTCGACGGGCTTCTCGACGGGTCGCGCGGCGTCCGAGCACCCGAGGTGCTACGGGTCGAGGAGGACCCGGGCGGTGTCACGCTCTGGACGGCACGCGTGGACGACGCGGCCAACAACGGCCTCTACCTCGCCCACGCGCTCGGGACCCTGGCCTCGACCACGGTCGAGGACCGGCCCTGGCTCGCGCGCGACGTGCTTGCCGGGCGCCTCGCCCGGTTCGCGACCCGCGGCGGCTGGCCGACGCTGGCGCGCACCACGCTCGCCGACGTCGCCGACCGCATCTGGCAGCGGCGCACCCATCACCTGGCCACGCTCGACGCGCTGCCACAGGTGCTCACGCACGGCGATGCCACCCCGCGCAACCTGCTCGGGCGCGACGGCGACGACGTGGTCGCCGTCGACTGGTCCACGGTGGGCACCGGCGCCGTGGGCAGCGACCTCGGCTACCTCGCGCTCTCGGTACGCGAGGACCTCGACACCCTGCTCGCCGCGTACGGCGAGGCACTCGGCGGGCCGTCGCCGGATGCGCGCGCCGGGGCCACCGTGACGGCGGCGTACACCGCGCTGTGCCGGGCCGAGTGGGCCCTGGCCCGCGTCGCGTCCGGACCGGGTGCGCTCGCGGGGAAGTACCGGCACCCGGCCGTCGCGCCGTACCTGCGGTCCCTGCAGCGGCTGTTCCCGCAGCTCGAGGCGCTCCTCTAGTCGAGGAGCAGGAAGCCGGAGCACCGCCAGGCCGACCGCAAGCGACGACAGCACCACGAGCAGCACCGGGGCCACGGTGGAGACCGCCCATCGTCCCGGGGAGACCGGGGGGTGGGCGAAGAACTCCTCCAGCGAGGACTCGACAGGCGTCCTCGGAGCGGCGGGCGCACGGGTGGCCCGGTGGGCCCCCCTCGGCTGCGGCGGGATCGGCGGCCGCACAAGCTCCGCCAGCGGCGGTGCGCTCCTCGCCAGCACCGGGTCGGTGGTGACGGTGAGGGTGACCCGCGGCCAGAGCCGGGACTGGTCGGAGCGGTCCACCACCACGGGGTCGTGGTACGCCTCGCGGGCGTAGCGCATGGCGGACTCGAAGGAGCCGGCCGTCACCCGCCACGTGGGCGCACGACCGGTCACCTCGATCCGGTCCTCGATCGCCTCGACCAGCTCGTTGATGCCCTGTCGGAGTGGCACCGTTACCACCTGCTTCCCTCCGCGGAGACCCCAGACTAGGCACGACAGCGCCCCGGATGTAGTCCCACACGCGGGGGGACTCAAGGTCGCAGCAGCACGGCCAGGATCAGCACCACCGCGACGACGGCGAGGCCCCCAGCGACCAGCGGCGCCAGCCCCGTGACCGGGAGCTCGTCGCCGCGCCGGAGCGCCCGCTCCGCGGCGAGCCAGCGCTGGAACGAGCCGATCGCGAGGGCCGCCCCCAGCGCGAGGAGCAGCACGGAGAGCGTCACGCGCACACCGGCCGGGAGGGTCTCGTCGACGAACGCGTCGAGGCTGATCCCGCCGGCGATCATCGCCAGCGAGGTGCGCACCCAGGCCAGGAACGTGCGTTCGTTGGCCAGCGACATCCGGGGGTCGGGCGTCGTGCCCTCTGCGATCAACCGGGTGCGCCATCTCGTCACGGGGCCAGTATGGACGTCGCGGCGTTCCACCCACAGGATCGGCCGCCGGTGGGCTCAGTCGTCGACTCCGCGGGCGGCGAGCGCCTCGCCGAGCGCGTCCGCGTGCCGCAGCGACCGTACGACGAGCGGGACGGCGAACGCGCGCGGCGACATGCCGAGGCCCCGCGCGAGCTGGGCCTCGCGCACCTCCGCCGCCAGCCCGACCACGACCGGCACCGACCGGATGCCCAGCGAGAGCAGCAGCCCGATCCTCTCCGGGTCGACGCCGACGAAGGCGAGGGGACGGCAGACGCGTACCACGACGTCGATCAGCGCGGTGGTCCGCGTCGTGAGCGTGACCAGGGCCGCCAGCAGCACCAGCCCGACCAGCGCCCCGATCACCTCGTAGGCCCGCGCCCACCCGGACACCACCACGTGGAAGACGCCGAGCAGGACGAGCACCCACCACAGCGGGCGCACCTGCTGCCAGAGCACCGCGGGGGAGAGCTCTGCCACCAGGTACAGGACCACCACGGCGACGAGCCAGGCCGTCACCTGCGGCGGTGTACGCAGGAACACCGAGCCGATCCCGGCGAGCACGAGGGCGAGCAGCTTGACCCCGGCCGGCAGCCGGTGGATCAGCGACGACCCGGGACGGTACAGCCCGATCGGGGTCATCGGCGCATCAGCGCCTGGTAGTGGGCAACCGCCTCGTCGGGCGGCGCGTCACACACGATCCGGCCGCGGTCGAAGACCAGCACCCGGTCGTAGCCCGCGAGCAGGTCGAGGTGGTGGGTCACGAGCACCACCTGCTGCGGGAGCCCCGCGACGAGCTCCGTGATCCGGCGCGCGTTGGCGAGGTCGAGCAGCGTCGTCGGCTCGTCCATCACCAGCAGGTCGGGGTCGGTGACCAGCACGGAGGCGATCGCGAGCAGCTGCTTCTGGCCACCGGAGAGCAGGTGGGCGGGGTGGTCGCGGTGCTCGGCCAGCCCGTACGACGCGAGCGCGCGCTCGACACGGTCCGAGATCTCCTCCTTGTCGAGCCCGCGTCGGCGGAGTCCGAACGCGATGTCCTCGACCACGGTCGGCATCACGATCTGCGCGTCGGGGTCGGTGAAGCAGAAGCCGACCAGGTGCCTGACCTGGCGAGCCTGCTTGTCCGGGTCGAGGCCCGCCACCCGCACCGAGCCGCTCGTCGGAACGACCAGGCCGTTGAGCATGCGCACGAACGTCGACTTGCCCGAGCCGTTGGCGCCGATCACGCCGATCCGGCGCTCGTCGAGCCGCACGCTGACGTCGCGCACGACGTGGCGGTCGCCGTACCGGTGGGAGACGCCGTCGAAGACGATCAGCGACACGACTCCACCACCATGGCCACGCCCTGCCCGCCGCCGACGGCGATCGCGGCCAGCCCGTAGCGACCGCCCGCCGGACGCATCAGCTGGCTGAAGAGGCGCACCGCGAGGATCGCGCCGCTCGCTCCCCACGGGTGCCCCAGCGCGAGGGCGCCTCCCTCGCGGCAGACCCGTTCGGGATCGAGGTCGAGCACGGCGCAGCAGGCGAGCACCTGCCCGGCGAAGGCCTCGTTGAGCTCCACGACGTCGAGGTCGTCCAGCCGCAGGCCCGCCCGGTCCAGGGCCGCGCGCACCGCGGGCACGATGCCCAGCCCGGGCCGGTTCGGGTCGACGCCGGACGAGGCGGTGGCCAGGATCCGCAGGCCGGGCAGGCCGGAGTCGCCCGGTACGACGGCAACCGCGGCGGCTCCGTCGTTGATGCCGCAGGCGTTGCCGGCGGTCACGGTTCCCTCCGGGCGGAAGGCCGGCCGCAGCCGTGCGAGACGGGCAACCGTCATGCCCGCGCGCGGTCGCTCGTCGGTGGTCACCCGGCCGACCGGGACGATCTCGTCCCGGAACGTGCCCGCCTGCTGTGCCGTCCAGGCGCGCACGTGGGACCGCACGGCGTAGGCGTCCTGCGCCTCGCGGGAGACGCCGTGCTCCTGCGCGAGCAGGTCGGCGGCCAGCCCCATCTCGGGGTCGCCCACGTCCGTGGGCGCGAAGGGCGCCCGCTCGTAGCGCACAGGGGGCGCGTCGCCGCTCGGCGGCCAGAACCGCCAGGGGGCGGTCGACGCCGACTCGACACCTCCCGCGAGCACCGGGCGGCCGGTGCTGCGCACCAGCGCGGCCGCTACCTCGATCGCCGCCAGCCCGCTCCCGCACTGGCGGTCGACGGTCAGCGCCGGCACGGCGTACGGCAGGCCCGCGGCGAGCGTCGCCACCCGGGCGACGTCCCCGCCGGGGCCGGTGCAGTTGCCCAGCACCACCTCGGCCGGTGGCATCTCTCCCGCCAGACGGGCCAGGACCGGTGCGGCCAGCGACGCCGCGTCGACGCCCGCGAGCGCGTGGCCCGCCGTGCCGACGGGCGTGCGGGCAGCGGCGACGATCAGGGGAGCATCGGACATGGTGGACCCTCAGTCCCGGCCACGGCGCAGGGTGCGCTTGTGCCGCTCCCAGCGCTCCGCGAGCAGCTGCATCTCGCGGGTGACGAACAGCAGGAACTCGCGCGTGAGCTCGAGCCGGTGCCGCTCCGGCGCGTCAGCCGCGATCCGGTCGATCGCCCGGTCGAGCGCGTCCGTCATCGGCGCGTAGAGCCGGGTGTTGTTGACCATCGTGTCGTGCCACGCGTCGTCGTCGACGACGTACACGTGGCGCCGGCCGCCCGGCACCGTCTCGCGGCGGATCATGTTGACGCGTGCGAGGTAGGTGACCGCCCCGGACACCCCGGCCGCACTGATCCCCAGCGCCTGGGCCAGCTCCGCCGACGTCATCCGCCCGTCGTCGTCGGCCAGCAGCGCGGAGAAGACCCGCGACGGCAGCCTGGGGAGCCCGGCCTGGTTCAGCGCGGTGGCCATCTCGTCGACGAAGCGGTCGCGCGCGGCGCTGGACATGGCGTCACCGTACTGGCGACACCGTGCCGGCGGCAGCGGCGTGCCGCGCGTCACGCCCAAACTTTCACGAAATCGTGAAAGTAAGGTCTAAGGTGGTGGTGTGAACATGCAGCGGGACCTCGCGATCGAGGTGCACGACGCAGTGAAGACCTTCGGCCGGATCCGGGCCCTCGACGGGCTGGACCTCGCGGTGAGGACGGGGGAGGTGCACGGGTTCCTCGGCCCCAACGGCGCCGGCAAGTCCACGACGCTCCGGGCGCTGCTCGGCCTGCTGCGCACCGACGCGGGCACGCTCCGACTGCTCGGGGGTGACCCGTGGCGCGACGCCACCAGGCTCCACCGGCAGCTCGCCTACGTTCCCGGCGACGTGTCGCTGTGGCCCAACCTGAGCGGTGGCGAGGTGATCGACCTGCTGATCCGGCTGCGCGGTGGCGACCCGGCGGCGTCCCGGCGCGACGAGCTCCTGGCCCGGTTCGAGCTCGACCCGACGAAGAAGGGCCGCGCCTACTCCAAGGGCAACCGGCAGAAGGTGGCGCTGGTCGCCGCGCTCGCCAGCGATGTGCCGCTGCTGCTGCTGGACGAGCCGACGTCCGGCCTGGACCCGCTCATGGAGCAGGTGTTCGCGCAGCTGGTGCGGGAGTGGGCGTCCGGCGGACGCACGGTCCTGCTCTCCAGTCACATCCTCAGCGAGGTGGAGGCGCTCTGCGACCGAGTCACGATCATCCGGGCCGGGCGTGCGGTGGAGACCGGTTCGCTGGCCGACATGCGGCACCTGCGTCGTACCCGCGTGCGGGCGGAGCTGCTCGGCTCGATGGACGGGATCGCCTCCGTGCCCGGCCTGCACGACGTGGCCGTCGACGACGGCGTGCTCACCTGTACGGCGGACCCCGAGGCGATCAACGACCTGCTCGGAAAGCTGGCCGGCATCGGCGTGCAGGGCCTGACCTGCTCGCCACCGTCGCTGGAGGAGCTCTTCCTCGACGTCTACCGGACGCCGGCGACGCCGATGAACCAGTCGCTGGTCGGTGCCCCACGGCTGCTGCGGCTGGCGCTGCGGCGCGACCGCGTGCTGCTGCCGGTCTGGGTGGCGGCACTCGTGCTGAGCTCGGTGTCGTCGGTGCAGGCGACCGTCGACCTCTACCCCGACGCGGCCTCCCGGGCCGAGGCGGCCGCCGGCATCAACGACAACCCCGCCCTGGTCGCGATCTACGGGCCGCTCGCCGACGTCAGCTCGCTGGGGTCCCTGGCCACGTTCAAGCTGCTGCTGCTCGGCGGCGTCTTCGTGGCCATGCTCTGCAGCGTCCTGGTCCGCCGGCACACCCGGCTGGAGGAGGAGTCCGGACGCGCGGAGCTCCTCGCGAGCACGGTCGTCGGCCGGCACGCGCTGCTCGCGGCGGCCGTGACCGAGGCCGTCCTGGCGGCCGTGGTGACCGGCCTGCTGACCGCGCTCGGCAACACTGCCGCCGGGCTCGACGCCGGCGGCTCGCTGGCCTTCGGCCTCGCCTGGACCGGTCTCGGCCTGGCCGGCGCCGGGGTCACCGCGCTGTGCTGCCAGCTCACCGCGAGCACCCGCACCGCGGGCGGCCTGGTCGCGCTGGCGCTCGGGGCCGGCTACGTCCTGCGGGCCGTGGGAGACCTGTCCGCGGGCTGGATCAGCTGGCTGTCGCCGTTCGGGTGGGCGACGCAGCTGCGCGCGTACGGTGACGAGCGCTGGTGGGTGCTGGCCTGCCGGTGCTGCTGGCTGCCGCGACGCTCGCGGGTGCGGTCGCGCTGGCCGACCGGCGCGACGTCGGCGCGGGGCTGCTGCCCGACCGGCCGGGGCCCGCCCGCGGGACGCTGGGCTCCGTCACCGCGCTGACCCTGCGGCTGCACCGGGGGAGCGCCCTCGCCTGGGGGCTCGGGATCCTGGTCCTCGGTGCGGTGATGGGCGGGATCGCGCCGGGGGTGGCCGACATGGCCGGCTCGGCCGAGGTCCAGGACATGCTCCGCCGCACGGGTGGCGCCGGGGCACTGGTCGACGCGTTCCTGGCGACGGAGATCTCGTTCCTGGCCGTGGGCGTGACCGCGTTCGCGGTGGCGGCCGTCGTACGCGCGTCGGCGGAGGAGACGGAGGGCCGCACCGAGTCGGTCCTCGCCACCGCCACCTCGCGCTCCGCGCGTGCTGGGCGCGGTCGGGCTGGTCGCCCTGGCCGGACCGGTGGTGCTGATGCTGGGCTTCGGTCTCGGCGCCTCGCTGACGTACGGCGCGCAGCAGGACGGCGTGGCCGCGGCCCTGGGCGACCTGCTCCCCGCGGCGTTGGCCCCGCTCCCGGCGGTGTGGCTGGTGTCCGGTGTGGGCCTGTTGCTGTTCGGCCTCCGCGCCCGCTGGGCGACGCTCGGCTGGGCGGTGCTGGCCGGGTGCCTGCTGCTGGGACAGGTCGGCGAGCTGCTCGGCCTGCCGGGCTGGGTGGTCGGGCTCTCGCCCTACGGCCACCTGCCGCGGCTGCCCGCCGAGTCGTTCGCGATCCGGCCGGAGCTGGGGCTCACGGCGATCGCGGTGGCGCTGCTGGCGCTGGCCGTGTGGCGCTACCGGGAGCGCGACGTCGGCTGAGGGCCGCCCGGTCGACCTTCCCGGCCGGCGTCAGCGGGATCTCGTCGACGACCAGCCAGACCCGTGGCCGCTGCGCCGGGGAGAGCCGGCTCCGGGCCAGCGCCTGCACCGCGGGCAGCTCATCGGCGTCGGTGACGGCGGCGGCCAGCACCTCGCCGACCGACTCCCTGACGACGCCGAAGCAGGTGGCCCGCCCGTCCAGCGCCGCCTCGACGTCGGCCAGCACCACGGTGGCGCCCGCCGTGGTGACGGTGCCCGGCCGGCCGCCCAGCCGGAGTCGGTGGCCGTCCCAGGTGCCGGTGTCACCGACGGTCTGCCATCCCGGGGCGGCGGTGTACGGCGAGCGCACCCACACCACCCCGGCGCGGACGTCGATCTCGACGCCCGGGAACGCGCCGAGTGACGCGGTGTCACGACCGCAGGCCACGAACGACAGCTCGGCCGCGCCGTAGTAGTGCGCGACCGAGAGCCCGGCCCGCTCGGCCCGGTCGGCGAGGGCGGGGGAGAGGGCGTCACCGGCCACCGTCACCCGGGTGCCCCGCGGCAGCAGGTCGAGGTGCCGGTCGAGCAGGGCCGGCGTCAGGCACGCGTGCGACGCCCGGTCCCGCTCGACGAGGCTGGCGCCGACGACGCGGGCGTGCACGGCCGCGAACAGGTTCATGGTGCCGGTGAGCGGGCCCGGCACCCAGACCCGCGAGCCGGCGGTGACGCCGGACAGGTCGGTGTACGGCGCGAACGACGCCCACCAGGACTCCGTGGTGCGCACGACCGTCCGCGGCACGCCCGTCGTACCGGACGTCGCGAGGATGAGGTCGCGGCCCTCGTCCCGCGCGGCCAGGACCGCGGCGACCGGGTCAGGCGCGGGCGAAGAACCGGGCACGTCGGCTGCCCCCGAGGAGGCCCGGGTAGGCGCGGTGGACGCCGACGGCCACCGAGGCGGCGATCACGGCCTTGACCAGGTCTCCGAGGATGAACCAGAGGTCGGTCGCGACGGCCGCCTCCAGGGACAGCCCGAGCCGGACCATGAGCCCGACCAGGCCGAACGCGTGGATCACGAGGATCCCGCCGATCACGTTGATCCCGAACCCGGTCGCGAAGTCGTACGACGAGCGACGGCGCTCGGAGAGGAAGCCGATCACCCAGGCACCCACGACCCAGCCGACGAAGTAGCCGACGGAGGGGCCGACCAGGATGCCCAGGCCGCCGCGTCCTCCGGCGAGGAGGGGAAGACCCAGCGCCACGAGCGCCAGGAAGAGCAGGACCGCGGCGGCTCCGCGGCGAGCACCGATGATCGAGCCGGCGAGCATCACCCCGAGGGTCTGCGCGGTGATGGGGACGGCGACGCCGGTCGGCAGGAAGCCCGGGACCAGGCCGAGGGCGGCGATGACGCCGGCGAAGGTCGCGACCAGGGCGAGGTCACGGGAGCTGAGGCGGAACATGCGGGAACTCCTGGGGGTGAGCGAGAGGGCGGTGCTCAGAACAGGTTGCAGGCCTTGATCGTGCCGTTCTTCAGGCCGTGGTTGAACGCCTGCTTCCGCTGCTCGGCGGAGCCGTGCGTCCAGGTCTCGGGGTTGACGCGACCGCCGCTGCGCTTCTGGATGCGGTCGTCGCCGACCGCGCTCGCAGAGTCGAGGGCGTCGGCGACGTCCTGCTGGGTGAGATCGGTGATCAGCGGCTGCCCGCCGGCGTCGTCGGTCTCCTGCGCGTGCTTGGCCCAGGCGCCGGCCAGGCAGTCGGCCATCAGCTCGAGCTTGACCGAGTCGCTGTTCTGGCCCTGGGCGCTGCGGACCCGGCCCATGATGCCGAGCAGGTTCTCGATGTGGTGGCCGTACTCGTGCGCGACGACGTACGACTCGGCGAAGGGTCCGCCCTTGGCCCCGAGCTGGCCCTGGAGCATCTGCTCGAAGAAGCTGAGGTCGAGGTACACCCGCTGGTCGTTGGGGCAGTAGAACGGCCCGACGTCGGAGCTGGCGGTGCCGCACCCGTTGGTGGACACCTGGCCGGTGAAGGAGACGGTCTTGATCGGCACGTAGGGCTTGCCGGTCTCCTTCGGGAACTGGTCGGTCCAGAACGACTGCACGGAGTTGGTGATCGCGACCAGGCGGCACTTCTGGGACTTGTTCGCGTCGGCGCCGGTCTGGCACTGCTCGAAGCTGGTGTCGGTGCCCCCGCCCGCGCCGGGCGTCGTACCGCCGCCGCCGCCGCTGATCTGGGTGAACACGACGATCAGGATGATCGTGAGGATCAGCCCGCCGATGCCGCCGCCGACGCGGATGCCGCCCGGGAGGCCGCCGCCCCGCCGCCGCCGCCGAACCCGCCGCCGCCCCCGCCACGGCCCTCGACCTGACCGGGGTCGAGCCGTGCCTTCGGGTTGAAGCGCATCTGGGTCCTTCCGCTGGGCAGTGCCTCGTTAGACTAGTGGCTCGCGAGAGGCGAGCAGCACCCCCGCAGGTGCAGCGCAGACCCGGACCAGGCCCGAGAACTGGCACGGTCGGCGACCCTCACTCCGCTCCACATCTGACCCGACGTCGAAGGCTGCCCCCGTGATCACCGCCCACCAGCTCGAGGTGCGTGCCGGCGCCCGGCTGCTGATGGACGGCGTGAGCTTCCGGGTCGGGCCCGGCGACCGGGTCGGCCTCGTCGGACGCAACGGCGCCGGCAAGACCACGCTCACCCGGATCCTGGCCGGCGAGGGTGTGCCCGCGTCCGGCAAGGTCACCACGACCGGGTCCGTGGGCTACCTGTCCCAGGACCCGCGCACGGGCGACCTCGGCGTGCTCGCCCGCGACCGGATCCTGTCCGCGCGCGGCCTGGACGCGGTCGTACGCCGGCTCCGTGACGCCGAGGCGAAGATGGCGAGCGACGACCCGGCCGTCGCCGAGAAGGCGATGCGGCGCTACACCGCGGCCGACACCGACCTGCACGCCAGCGGCGGCTACGCGGCCGAGTCCGAAGCCGCGCGGATCGCGGCCAGCCTCGGCATCGAGGACCGGCTGCTCGGCCAGCCGCTCAGCACCCTGTCCGGCGGCCAGCGGCGACGGGTCGAGCTGGCCCGGATCCTGTTCTCCGGTGCGGAGACGCTGCTCCTCGACGAGCCCACCAACCACCTCGACGCCGACTCGATCGTGTGGCTGCGCGAGTTCCTCCGCACGCACAAGGGCGGTCTGGTCGTGATCAGCCACGACGTCGGCGCTGCTCGAGGCGTGCGTCAACAAGGTGCTCCACCTCGACGCCAACCGGGCCGAGATCGACGTCTACAACGTCGGCTGGTCGTCGTACCTCCTGCAGCGGGAGACCGACGAGAAGCGTCGCAAGCGCGAGCGGATGAACGCCGAGAACAAGGCCAAGACGCTCACCGACCAGGCGAACAAGATGCGCGCCAAGGCCACCAAGGCGCAGGCGGCGCAGTCGATGCTCAAGCGGGCCGAGAAGCTGCTCGCCGGCGTCGAGGGCGAGCGCAAGGCGGACAAGGTGGCCCGGATCAAGTTCCCCGCGCCGGCGCCGTGCGGCAAGACGCCGCTCACCGCGCAGGAGCTGTCGAAGTCGTACGGGTCGCTGGAGGTGTTCACCGACGTCGACCTGGCGATCGACAAGGGCAGCCGGGTGGTGATCCTCGGCCTCAACGGCGCCGGCAAGACCACGCTGCTGCGGATCCTGGCCGGCGTCGACGCCCCGGACACCGGCGCCGTGGCGCCGGGCCATGGGCTGAAGATCGGCTACTACGCGCAGGAGCACGAGACCCTCGACGTCTCGCGCACCGTGCTCGAGAACCTGCACTCCGCCGCGCCCCAGCTCACCGACACCGAGGCCCGCTCGGTGCTGGGCTCGTTCCTGTTCTCCGGCGACGACGCGCACAAGCCGGCCGGGGTGCTGTCCGGCGGCGAGAAGACCCGGCTGGCGCTGTCGATCCTGGTCGTCTCCTCGGCCAACGTGCTGCTGCTCGACGAGCCCACCAACAACCTCGACCCGGCCTCCCGCGAGGAGGTGCTGGCCGCGATCCGCACGTACGCCGGCGCGATCGTGCTGGTCACCCACGACGAGGGCGCCGTACACGCCCTCGAGCCCGACCGGGTGCTGATCCTCCCCGACGGCGTCGAGGACCTCTGGACCCCCGACTACGCAGACCTGGTCGCGCTGGCCTAGTCGCCTTCTCGGGATAGTCCCTTACGTCTGGCACCGGAATCGGCCGCCAGGTGGTGCTTTTCGTACCGGACTATCCGGCCGCGTCGTCGAGCACCTCACGGAGCCGGGCGGCGAAGGCCTCGGGCTCGCCACCCTGGCCGTGCTCGTTGCCGAGGAAGCCACCGTGGTGGCTGGGGAACTCCGTGAGCGGGAGCCCGAGGGCGTCGGCGGTGGCGGCCGAGGTCCTGCCGGTGACGTTCTCGCGGGACTCCACGCCGACGGCGACGACGACCCGCGTCGGTGCCGCGGTCACGGCGGCGACGTCGGGCCGGTAGGCCGTGACCGGGTTGGAGACGCCGGAGAGCAGCGGGTCGGTGCGGCCGCCGTCGTCCTCGGTCGGCAGCCCGAAGGCGGCGGGATCGGGTGCGGGCTGGGCGGCGTACCTGTCGTCGTACTCGCCCTGCCACGAGGTCAGGGCGATGAACTGCGCCATCCCCGCGCCCCAGCCGCGGGCGTGGTAGGCGTCCTGCACGGCACGCTCGGCGGCCACGGCCGCGGCGGCGTCGGGGAGCAGCGTGAAGAGTGGTGGCTCGTGCGCCACCAGGGTGCGCACGTCGTCGGGGTGCGCGGCGACCAGTGCGAGCGAGGTCACGGCGCCTCCACTGCTGGCGAACAGGTCGACCGCACCGACGCCGAGCGCGTCGACGAGCCGGTGGAGGTCCTCGGCCTGGACGGCGGGGTCGTTGACGATCGACCCGTCGCTGCGCGTGCTCCGTCCCAGGCCGCGGGGGTCGTAGGTGACGACGGTGCGGTCGGGGAAGTACGACGCCAGCGTGCCGAACCCGCCGGCGTCCATCGGCTGCCCCACCATCAGCAGCGGCGGTCGCCCGTCGTCGGCGGGCAGGCTCCCGCGCACGTCGTACACGATCGTCGCTCCGGGCACCTCGAGGTTCAGGTCGGTGGCCATGCGCGTGCTCCCGTCTCGTGGGGTGTGTGCCCGGGCTGACCGTCCGAGTGTGCCCGACTCATCGGTGGTCCAGCCCGGGTGCCCACCGGCGTGCCCGGGCGCGCCATGCTGGGTCCGTGACCGAACGCAACGTCCTCGGCGGAGAGCTCGAGCCCTGTGGCACCGACCCGATGACCGGGTTCTACCGCGACGGCTGCTGCAACACCGGCCCGGAGGACCTGGGCAGCCACACGATCTGCGCCGTGGTGACCGGGGAGTTCCTCGACCACCAGCGCAGCATCGGCAACGACCTCTCGACGCCCCGCCCGGACTACGGCTTCCCCGGACTGCGTCCCGGCGACCGCTGGTGCGTCACCGCCGTCAACTGGGCCCGCGCCCACCGCGACGGCGTCGCTGCCCCCGTCGTACTCGCGTCCACCAACGAGGCGGTCCTCGAGATCGTCCCGCTCACGTCCCTCCAGCAGCACGCCGTCGACGTACCTGCCGACCCGGGCGCGCTCGACCTCTGACCCTCTTTCGCCGACCCGTCGCAGATGGTGGCTGCGGGCATGGTGACCCGTCGCAGATGGTGGCTGCGGGCACGGTGTCAGCGGAGGGACGAACGGCCGACCTCGCCAGGACGTCTGGAGTGTCGCCCGCCCCCGGGCGTAGCGTGCGAACGACCGACCAAGGGAGGCGTGATGGCGAACCTCGTCGTGCACTTCGAGATCCACGCAACCGAGCCGCAGCGGCTCGTCGACTTCTACAGCGGACTGCTCGGCTGGACCTTCACGCAGTTCGGCGAGATGCCGTACTGGTCCATCGACACCGGGGACGGTGCGATCAGCATGGACGGACCCGGTCGCGGCATCAACGGCGGGCTCACGCTGCGCCGCGGTCCGGCGCCGGAGCCCGGCGCTCCGGTGAACGGGTCGAACTTCGTGGTCGGCGTCGACGGCAACATCGACGAGCTGTTCAAGAAGGGACTGGAGCTCGGTGCCACGGAGGCGCTGCCGCTCGACGACATGCAGGGGATCGGCCGGGTGGGCTACCTGCTCGACCCCGACGGCAACGTGTTCGGGCTGATCTCGTCCGTGCTCTCCGACGGCACCGACACGATGGCCGGCGGCACCTAGACCCACCGAGTTCCTCCGCTGACCATCTGCGACGGCTCACCGGTCCTGGAGCCACCATCTGCGACGGCTCACCGGTCCTGGCGTGACCATCTGCGACGGGTCAGCGGAGAAGGGCGCCGGCGTGGGGAGGGAGGGTCAACGAGGGCGCGGTTGACGAGCACGTCGTCTCCGGTGGCGAACAGGAGGTCGCGTGGCGGTCGCGGAGGGGCACGGTCAGCGGGGAGTCGCCGAAGTTGACGACGATCTCGAGGGCGCCGCGGCGCATCCGGAAGAGGCGGGTGTCCTCGTCGACGGTGCAGTCGACGCGGTCGAAGCGGGGGTCGGTCAGGTCCGGGTGGGTACGACGCAGCCGGGCCAGGGTGCGGTACACGGACAGGATTCGCGCGTGCCGGCCGGACGCCGGCTCCGACCAGTCCAGCTTGGAGCGGAGGAACGTCTGCTCGTCCTGCGGATCCGGTACGACGGCCGGGTCCCAGCCGAGTGCCGCGAACTCGGCCAGCCGGCCCTCCGCGGTCGCGCGACCGAGCTCCGGCTCCGGGTGGCTGGTGAAGAACTGGAACGGCGTCGAGGCGGCCCACTCCTCGCCCTGGAACAGCATCGGCGTGAACGGGCCGCACAGCGTCAGCAGCGCCGCGCAGGCCAGCTGGTGGTCGTCGAGCGCCTCGGTGATCCGGTCGCCGCGCGCGCGGTTGCCGACCTGGTCGTGGTTCTGGGTGTAGACCACCAGCCGCCAGCTCGGCATCTTCGCGGTGTCGATCGGCTTCCCGTGCGCGCGGTCGCGGAACGACGACCAGGTGCCGTCGTGGAAGAACCCGCGCTCGCACACCTTCGCCAGCGCACCGAGCGGCTCGAAGTCGGCGTAGTAGCCCGCGGTCTCGCCGGTCAGCGCGACGTGCACCGCGTGGTGGAAGTCGTCGCTCCACTGCGCGTCGAGCCCGTAGCCGCCGGCCTCGCGCGGCGTGACCAGCACCGGGTCGTTCAGGTCGGACTCCGCGATCAGGGTCAGCGGCCGGCCGAGGTGGGCGGAGATCGCCGACACCTCCGTGGCCATCTCCTCCAGCAGGTGCACGTCGGAGCCGTCCACCAGCGCGTGCACGGCGTCGAGCCGCAGCGCGTCGACGTGGAAGTCGGTGAACCACATCGCCGCGTTGTCGAGGATGTAGCGCCGCACCTCCGCGCTGCCCTCGCCGTCGAGGTTGACCAGCGCGCCCCAGGTGCTCGCACCCTCGGCCTTCAGGTACGGCCCGTAGCGCGGCAGGTAGTTGCCGCTCGGCCCGAGGTGGTTGTACACGACGTCCTGTACGACGCCGATGCCCGCGGCGTGGCAGCCGTCGACGAAGCGCTGGTACGCCGCCGGGCCGCCGTACTCCTCATGCACGGCCGACCAGAGCACGCCGTCGTACCCCCAGCTGTGCGTGCCGTTCACGGCGTTGACCGGCAGCAGCTCCACCAGGTCGACACCGATGTCGCGCAGGTGGTCGAGCCGGCCGAGCGCGGCGTCGAGCGTGCCCTCGGGCGTGAACGTGCCGACGTGGAGCTCGTAGAGCACGGCACCGGCGAGCTGGCGTCCGGTCCAGCGCCGTCGGTCCAGGCGTACGCCGCCGCGTCGAAGGTGCGCGACCGCCCGTGCACCCCGTCCGGCTGCCACCGCGAGCGCGGGTCGGGCAGCGGCGTCTCGTCGTCGTCGAGCAGGTAGCCGTAGTCGACCTCGCCGACGGGCAGCGGCTCGGTCGTGGTCCACCAGCCGCCGCCCCGCTGCCGCATCTCCAGCGTCTCGGCGTCGATGCTCAGCCGCACCCGGCCGGCGTACGGCGCCCAGACGTCGAACCGGCTCACGGCCGCACCAGCAGGGCCACCGGCCCGCCGGCCAGCACGTCGGCGACCGCGGTCGGGCCGTCGGGGAGCCGGAGCACGGTGTCACCCCAGCCACCCCGGGCGGACAGGCCGACGGGCAGCCGGGTCACCACCGTGACGGCACCGCCGCGGTCGAACGCCAGCACGTGGTCGGCGGCCGGGCCCTCGGCCGGCACCGGGGTGTAGGACGTGAAGAGCTCCGGACGGTCGCGGCGCAGCGTCAGCGCCTGCCGCACCACGCGGAGCTTCGCCGCTCCGTCGACGTCGTCGCCGGCGAGCACGCGCCGGCGAAGGTCGAAGTCGACGGGGCGCCGGTTGTCGGGGTCGACCAGGCTGAGGTCCCACAGCTCGGTGCCCTGGTAGACGTCGGGCACCCCCGGCATCGTCAGCGCCACCAGCTTGGCGGCCAGCGCGTTGCTGCGGCCGGGCTCGAGCACCACGTCGAGCAGGCCGTCGAGCACGGCGCCCACCGCCGGGTCGTCGTACGACGCGTCGACGGCGGCGTGGACCGCGGACTCGTACGCCTGGTCCGGCGACAGCCAGCCGGTGTGGTCACCGGCCTCGCGCATCGCCTTCTCGGCGTACGCGTGCAGCCGCTCCCGCTCGATCGGCCGGGCACCGAGCGCCGCCTGCCAGAGCAGGCTCCCGAACCCCGGGTCGGGCACCGGCGCCAGCTCCAGCAGCCGGGTGAGCGCGTCGCGCCACAGCCCGGGCACCTCGGCGAGCACGGCCAGCCGGGCGCGGACGTCCTCGCTGCGCTTGGTGTCGTGCGTCGACAGGGTGGTCATCGCCGTCGGCCAGTCGCGCTGCCGCTCGACCATCGCGGTGTGGAAGGCGTCGGGGGAGACCGCGAACGTGGCCGGGTCGGCGCCGACCTCGTTGAGCGAGGTCAGCCGCGACCAGCGGTAGAACGACTGGTCCTCGACGCCCTTGGCCATCACCATGCCGCTGGTCTGCTGCACCCGGAGCGCCGGGGAGCGGAGGGATCAGCGAGCACCGGGGCCAGCACGTCCAGGTCGGACGCCAGGTCGGGCCGGTGCCCCCGGGCCGCGGCCAGTGCCTGGTCGAGGTGCTCGCGCCCCTCGGGCAGGTAGGACCGGTAGACCGGGAAGCAGGCCAGCACCTCGGCCACCGCATCGGTGGTCGAGCCTGTCGAGACCCCGGCATCCCCGGTCTCGCGCGCGATCCGGCGCACCTCGGGGCTCAGGTCGGTGTCGGCGACGTGCCGTCTTCGCGTCGTGCACCATCGCGGGCCAGTCGACCGGTCCGCCGCGCAGCGAGGTCTCCAGGTCGTCGAGCGGCACCTCGCCGGCCGGGTCGGTGAGCACCCGGTCGACCAGCGCGAGGGCGTCGTACCCGGTGGTGCCGGCCGTCGCCCAGTCCCGCGGCAGGTCCTCGCCGGGCTCCAGGATCTTCTCCACCAGCACGTAGGGACCGCCGGTGAGCTCGGCGAGGTCGTCGAGGTAGCCCTTCGGGTCGCGCAGCCCGTCGGGGTGGTCGATCCGCAGCCCGTCGACGAGTCCGTCCCGGAACCAGCGCGCCACCTCCCCGTGCGTGGCAGCGAAGACGTCCGGGTCCTCGACGCGGACGCCGGCCAACGTGCTCACCGTGAAGAACCGGCGGTAGTTGAGGTCGCCACCGTTGTCCGCACCGGGCAGCACCAGGCGGCCGTCGCCGGCTGCCCAGTCCACGTCGAAGTACGACGCGTAGGCCGAGTCCTCGCCGTGCTCGAGGACGTCGGCCCACCAGGGGTTGGCCTCGGGCGTCGCGACACCGACGTGGTTCGGCACGATGTCGACCAGCACGCCCATGCCGAGCCGGCGCGCCTCGGCCGACAGGGCCGCCAGCCCCTGCGCACCCCCGCGGCTGTCGTCGACGCGTGTCGGGTCGACCACGTCGTAGCCGTGGTCGCTGCCGGCCTCGGCCTGCAGGATCGGGGACAGGTACACCCAGTCCACCCCGAGGTCGTGCAGGTAGGGCAGCAGCCGGGCGGTGGCGAACAGGTCGTTGTCCGCCGTCACCTGCACCCGGTAGGTGCTCGCCGGCGTCCGTCCAGCAGTCCGCACCTCAGCGCGCCCTCTTCCTGCCCGTCGCCGTCGGTTCGCTCGGCTGCGCGTAGGCGGCGAGCGACGCCGCGACCGAGTGGTCGGGCTCCGCCGTCGGCTCGGCGTGCTCGCGGAGCACGATCATGCTCTCGGCCGCGAGCGTCATCGTCGACCCGGGCTTGTGCATCGGGGCGCCCACCGAGGCCACCGGAGGTGTCGAGCACGACGTCCCAGGCGGCGGCGTACTCCTCGTGAGGGAGCGTCACCTCGGCGTCGTCCTGGGCCGCGTTGAAGTAGAGGACGAAGTGGTCGTCGACGATCGTCCTGGCCGCGCGCGTCGAGGCCGGCGATGCCGTCGCCGTTGAGGTACATGCCGATCGCCCGGGTGTCGTCCGCCCGCCAGTCGCCGTCCTCCATCGGACGTCCGTCGACGTGCAGCCAGACGATGTCGTTCAGGCGCTCGCCCTCGCCCACCCGCACCGTCTTGCCGGTGAAGAAGCGCTTGCGGTGGAACGTCGGGTGCGCCTTGCGCAGCCTCGCGATCGCAGCCGTGAACTCGACCAGCGGCTGGTCGACGCGGTCCCAGTGCACCCAGCTGATCTCGGAGTCCTGGGCGTAGGTGTTGTTGTTGCCGTGCTGGGTGCGGCCGAGCTCGTCGCCGTGCAGGATCATCGGCACGCCCTGGCTGAGCAGGAGCGTGGCGAGGAAGTTGCGCTGGGCGCGGGCCCGCGCCTCGAGCACCTCGGGGTCGTCCGTCGGACCCTCGACGCCGTGGTTCCAGGACCGGTTGTGCCTCTCGCCGTCGTTGTTGTCCTCGCCGTTGGCGTCATTGTGCTTCTCGTTGTAGGACACGAGATCACGCAGCGTGAAGCCGTCGTGCGCGGTGACGAAGTTGATGCTCGCGAACGGACGCCGCCCGGAGTGCTCGTAGAGGTCGGACGAGCCGGCGAGCCGGCTGGCGAACTCGCCCAGGGACGGCTCACCGCGCCAGAAGTCGCGGACGGTGTCGCGGTAGGCGCCGTTCCACTCGGTCCACAGCGGCGGGAAGTTGCCGACCTGGTAGCCGCCGGGCCCGACGTCCCAGGGCTCCGCGATCAGCTTGACCTGGCTGACCACCGGGTCCTGCTGCACGAGCTCGAAGAACGTGGCCAGCCGGTCGACCTCGTAGAACTCGCGCGCCAGCGCGGCGGCGAGGTCGAAGCGGAAGCCGTCGACGTGCATCTCGGTCACCCAGTAGCGCAGCGAGTCCATGATCAGCTGCAGCGAGTGCGGGTGGCGGACGTTGAGGGAGTTGCCGGTGCCCGTGTAGTCCATGTAGTACTGCGGGTCGTCCTCGACCAGCCGGTAGTACGCCGGGTTGTCGATGCCCTTGAAGCTCAGGGTCGGCCCGAGGTGGTTGCCCTCGGCGGTGTGGTTGTAGACCACGTCGAGGATCACCTCGATCCCGGCCTGGTGCATGGCCTTGACCATGGTCTTGAACTCCTGCACCTGCTGGCCGTTCGTCGGGTTGGCCGCGTAGCCGGCGTGCGGAGCGAAGAAGCCGAGCGTGTTGTAGCCCCAGTAGTTGCGCAGTCCCTTCTCCAGCAGCGTGTTGTCCTGCACGAACTGGTGCACGGGCATCAGCTCGATCGCGGTCACGCCGAGCCGGGTCAGGTGCTCGGTGATCGCCGGGTGGGCCAGGCCGGCGTACGTGCCGCGCAGCTCCTCGGGTACGTCGGGGTGCAGCTGGGTGAGGCCCTTCACGTGGGCCTCGTAGATGATCGACTCGTTGTAGGGCACGTTGAGCCGGCGGTCGCCCTCCCAGTCGAAGTACGGGCTGGTGACCACGCCGAGCGTCATGTGCGGGCCGGAGTCCTCGTCGTTGCGGGAGTCCGGGCCCTGCCTCGAAGTCGTAGCCGAAGACCGACGGGTGCCAGTCGATCTCACGGTCGGTGGCCTTGGCGTAGGGGTCGAGCAGCAGCTTGGCGGGGTTGCAGCGCAGCCCGTGCTCCGGCTCGAAGGGCCCGTGCACGCGGTAGCCGTAGCGCTGCCCCGGCTGCACGTGCGGCAGGTAGCAGTGCCACACGTGGGCGTCGACCTCGCGGACGTCGAGGCGCACCTCGGCGCCGTCGGCGTCGACCAGGCACAGCTCCACCCGCTCGGCGACCTCGCTGAACAGCGCGAAGTTGGTGCCGCCCCCGTCGAAGGTCGCGCCGAGGGGGTAGGCGGTGCCGGGCCACACGTCGATGTCGGTAGTCATTGGCACGATCCAATCACAGCGGCCGACCTCCCTTGGGGTGAACGTCTGCGGGCACACATACGCTGACCGGCATGACCCCATCATCGGGCCTGCCCGACGCCGACCGCCTGCACGCCGCCGGGCTGGCCCTCGCCCTCGACGGTGCCGTGGCGACGATCACGCTGGACCGTCCCGAGCGGCGCAACGCGATGACACCGACCACGTGGCGCACGCTGGCCGAGATCGGGGCCGGGCTGCCCGACGATGTGCAGGTCGTGGTGGTGAAGGGCGCCGGCGAGGCGTTCTCGGCAGGGCTCGACCGGTCGATGCTCTCGCCCGACGGCCCGCCCGGGGAGAAGGGCTTCCTCGAGCTCCTGGAGCTGACGCGACGACGAGTTCGCCGACGAGATCGCGGCCTACCAGGAGGGCTTCGTGTGGCTGGCCCGGCCCGACCTGGTCACGATCGCGCAGGTCCACGGCTACGCGATCGGGGCCGCCTTCCAGCTCGCGCTGGCCTGCGACCTCCGGGTGGTCGCCGACGACGTGCAGTTCTGCATGAAGGAGCCGGCGCTCGGCCTGGTGCCCGACCTCGCGGGAACAAAACCGCTGGTCAGCGCTGTTGGCTATGCGCGGGCGCTGGAGATCTGTGCGACCGCGCGCTACGTCGGGGCCACCGAGGCCGCGGCGATCGGACTGGCCACGCTCGTCGTACCCCGCGAGGAGCTGGACGCGACCGTCGCCGACCTCGCCCAGGCGATCCTGGCCAACGCGCGCGACGCCGTCTCCGGCACCAAGGCACTGCTGCAGCAGGCGGCGGACCGTTCGCTGGACGACCAGCGGCGGGCCGAGCGCACCGCGCAGGTGGGCCTGATGCGGGCGCTCGCCGCACAGTTCTGACGCGCCGCCCCGAGCGGGGCCTGACGGGAGGGAGATGACGCCATGAGCGGCATGCACCCCATGGGCGGACGCTGGCTCCGCACCGACCGCAGCGCGGTCAACGCCAGGCTCACCCGCCAGACCCTCGGCCGGATCGGCCGGCTTCGCGGTTCCCCACCGCGCCGTGATCGCCGATGTTCCTGTTGGTCACCGTGCTCGACGCCGCGATCGTGGTGGCCAACCCGCTGCTGATCAAGCGCCTCGTCGACGACGGCATCGGCAAGGACGACGGACGGCTGGTCACCCTGCTCGCGCTCGCCATGGTCGGGGTCTCGCTCGTCGACGCCAGCTTCGGCGTGCTCATGGGCTGGCTGTCCTCGCGGATCGGGGAGGGCCTGATCTACGACCTGCGCACCAAGGTGTTCGCCCACGTGCAGCGGATGTCGCTGGCGTTCTTCACGCGCACCCAGACCGGCGCCCTGGTCTCCCGCCTCAACAACGACGTGATCGGCGCCCAGCGCGCGTTCACCTCGGTGCTCTCCAGCGTGGTGTCCAACTCGATCAGCGTGGTCGTCGTCGGCATCACGATGTTCTCCCTGAGCTGGCAGGTCACGCTGCTGTGCCTCGCGACGTTCCCGATCCTGATCCTCGCCTCGCGCTGGGTGGGGGCCCGGCTGGCCGGGCTGACCCGCGACCAGATGAACGGCAACGCCGACCTCGGCAACATGATGACCGAGCGCTTCAACGTCGGCGGCGCGCTGCTGCTCAAGCTGTTCGGGCGCCGCGGCGAGGAGGACGAGAGGTACGGCGAGAAGGCGGCCGTGGTCCGCGACCTCGGCGTCCGCATCACCCTGATCTCGCGGGTGTTCGGCGCCGCGATGATGCTGGTGCCCGCGCTCGCGACCGCGCTGGTCTACGGCGTCGGCGGCCAGCCTCGCGATCCAGCGGTCGCTCAGCGTCGGCACCCTGATCGCGCTCGCGACGCTGCTGCTCCGGCTGCTCGGACCGCTGCAGGGGCTGAGCAACGTGCGGGTCGACGTGATGACCGCGCTGGTCAGCTTCGACCGGGTCTTCGAGGTGCTCGACCTGCCCTCGACGGTGCAGGAGAAGCCGGGCGCCTCGGTCCTGCCCCCCGACGCGGCGACGCGTGGAGTTCGACCACGTGGCCTTCGGCTACCCGAAGGCCGAGGACGTCTCGCTGGCCAGCCTGGAGACGGTGAGCCGCAAGGAGAGCCGCGACAGCGGCCAGGTGCTCCACGACGTCAGCTTCCGCGCCGAGCCCGGCCAGATGGTGGCCCTGGTCGGCCCCTCCGGCGCCGGCAAGACCACGATCACGCACCTCGTCGCGCGGCTCTACGACGTCACCGGGGGCGCGGTCCGGGTCGGCGGCGCAGGACGTCCGCGACGTCACGCTCCAGTCCCTGGAGGACGCGTGGGCTACGTGACCCAGGACGCCCACATGTTCCACGACACGATCCTGGAGAACCTCCGCTACGCCCGACCCGACGCCACCGACGACGAGGTCTGGGCGGCGCTCGAGGCGGCGCAGATCGCGCCGCTGGTGCGCGGGCTGCCCGACGGGCTCGAGACCGTCGTCGGCGACCGCGGCTACCGGCTCTCCGGCGGCGAGCGGCAGCGGCTGGCGATCGCCCGGCTGCTGCTCAAGGCGCCGCCGATCGTGGTGCTCGACGAGGCCACCGCCCACCTCGACTCCGAGTCCGAGCACGCGGTCCAGCGCGCGCTCGACACCGCGCTCTCCGGCCGCACCTCGCTGGTGATCGCCCACCGGCTCTCCACGGTGCGCGAGGCCGACCAGATCCTGGTGGTCGAGGCCGGCCGCGTCGTGCAGCGCGGCACCCACCTCGAGCTGCTCGCCGAGGGTGGCCTGTACGCCGACCTCTACCGCACCCAGTTCATCGGGGACGAGGCCGGCGAGCCGGTCGGGTAGACCTGATCGGTAGAACGGGGCATGGATCTCCAGCTGACCGACAGGGTCTTCCTCCTCACCGGCGCCGCCCGCGGGCTCGGGCGCGCCACCGCCGACGTGCTGGTCGCCGAGGGTGCCCGCGTGGTGATCTCCGGCCGCGACCGGGCCTCGCTCGACGGCGCCGTCGCCGAGCTCGGCGACCGGGCCGTGGGCGTGGCCGGCGACAACGCCGACCCGGCCCAGGCCGGCCGGATGGTGGACGCGGCGTTCGACACCTGGGGCCGGCTCGACGGCGCCCTGGTCTCGGTCGGCGGACCGCCGGCGAACAGCGTCATGGACACCACCGACGAGGAGTGGACCGCCGCGTTCGGGTCGGTCTTCCTCGGCGCCGTCCGGATCGCGCGCACGGTGGCGGAGCGGCTCGACGAGGGTGGGTCGATCGGGTTCGTGCTGTCCAGCTCGGTGCGGGCGCCGATCGCCGGGCTGGCCATCTCCAACGGCCTGCGCCCCGGCCTCGCGATGGTGGCCAAGACCCTGGCCGACGAGCTCGGCCCGCGCGGGATCCGGGTCAACGGGCTGATGCCCGGCCGGATCGAGACCGAGCGGCTCCGCGAGCTCGACGCCCGTGGCGGCGACCCGGAGGAGTCGCGGGCGAGGTCGCGCGCCGGCATCCCGCTGCGACGGGACGGACGGCCCGAGGAGTTCGGCCGGGCGGCGGCGTTCCTGCTCAGCCCGGCGGCGTCATTCGTGTCGGGCGTGATGCTGCCGGTCGACGGGGGCATGGTCCGCGCCCTCTGACCGGGTGCGCCGCTGCCGCCACTCGTCGTACACGAGGTAGACGAAGCCGCCGATCGCGAGCAGCCCGAAGAACCACCACTGGAGGCCGTAGAAGAAGTGCGGTCCGTCGTTGATCTCGGGCAGCTCCACCGCGGCCGAGCGGCTGGTCCGCACGGGGCGACTGGCGGGCCAGCTCCAGGAAGCCGCCGAACAGCGGGTAGGGCACGACCGAGCCGATCGCCCGGCTCGAGATGGAGCGCGTGGACAGGTCGGTGACCCTGGTCGACCCGCCCGTGGCGTCGACGCGCACGTAGCCGGTGACCGTGACCAGCCCGCCGGTGGCCGGCGGGAGATCGGGTCGCCGGGCGCCGGAGTTCTCCGCCGCCATCCAGCCGCGGTCGACCAGCACCGCGTCGCCGCTGTTCGTGACCAGCGGCGTCACCACGTCGACGCCGGACGCGCCGTCGCGGGTGCGGTAGCGCACGACCACCGTGTGCTCGTCGTCGTACGTGCCGGTCGCGGTGACCTGGCGCCACTCGTCGCTCTCCGTGGCACCGCGGCCCACGGCCAGCACGTCGGCGACCGGCACGGGGGAGTCGGCGAGGTTGTGCTCGATCCGGCTGTTGGCCGCGCGACGGTCCTCGAGGCGGTGGAACTGCCAGTCGCCGAGGCGCAGCGCGAGGTACGCGAGCGCGCCCACGACCAGCAGGAACCCCAACCAGCGTCGGGTCAGCAGGAAGCGCACGTCGCGACGATAACCGCCGGTGCCGGACGCTCCTGCGGCGGCTGCCCAGCGCCCAACTACGATGTGGAAATGGCAACGACCGGACTGCTGGACACCTGGGGCCGCACCGCGACCGACCTCCGGGTCTCCCTGACCGACCGGTGCAACCTGCGCTGCAACTACTGCATGCCGGCCGAGGGCCTGGACTGGCTCCCGACCGAGGAGGTCCTCACCGACGACGAGGTGGTGCGGCTGATCACCATCGGCGTCGAGCGCCTCGGCGTCGAGGAGGTCCGGTTCACCGGCGGTGAGCCGCTGCTGCGCCGCGGCCTGGTCGACATCGTGCGCCGCAGCGCCGCCCTCGAGCCGCGGCCCGAGCTGTCGCTGACCACCAACGCGCTCGGCCTCAAGCGCACCGCCCACACGCTCGCCGAGGCGGGCCTCGACCGGGTCAACGTCTCGCTGGACACGATCCGGCCCGAGACCTTCCACACGATCACCCTGCGCGACCGGTTCTCCGACGTGGTCGAGGGCCTGGAGGCGGCTGCCGACGCCGGGCTGACCCCGGTCAAGGTCAACGCGGTGCTGCTGCGCGGGGTCAACGACGACCAGGCGCCCGAGCTGCTCGGCTGGTGCCTCGAGCGCGGCTACGAGCTGCGGATCATCGAGCAGATGCCGCTCGACGCCCAGCACGGCTGGAGCCGCGCCGCGATGGTGACCGCGGAGGAGATCCTCGCGTCCCTGGAGGCGGCGTACACGCTGACACCGGCGCAGGAGCCCCGGGGCAGCGCGCCGGCCGAGCTGTTCACCGGTCGACGGCGGCCCGGGCACGGTCGGCGTCATCGCCTCGGTCACGCGGCCGTTCTGCGGCGACTGCGACCGGGTGCGGCTCACCGCCGACGGCCAGGTCCGCAACTGCCTGTTCGCCCGCGAGGAGTCCGACCTGCGGGCGGCGCTGCGCGGCGGTGCCGACGACGACGAGATCGCGGACCGGTGGCGGCTGGCGATGATGACCAAGCTGCCCGGCCACGGCATCGACGACACCAGCTTCCTGCAGCCCACCCGCCCGATGTCCGCGATCGGCGGCTGACCGGCGGTCTGCGTCAGCCGCTCGTGTGCGGCTGGACGTCGCGCAGGAACTGCCGCGCGGCCAGGAAGTCCGCGAGCGACTGCCGGTGCTCGTCGCAGGCCAGCCACACCTTGCGCCGCTCGGGCGTGTGCAGCTTCGGGTTGTTCCAGAGCAGGTCCCAGACCGCGTCGGACTGGCAGCCCTTGGCCGAGCAGATCGGCTTCTCGGGCTCCATCAGCCACTCGCACCTGGTCCGGACATGGCAGTGCCGGACGGCTACGGGGGGAAGCCGTCCGGCACTCAAAGTCGTGTCCAGACGGGGGAGACCGGGCACGACTTTCGTTGATTCTTGCACGACCGCATTTTGGATGTCCAACGCGCCGAACGCGTTCCGTAATTCACTGCGGACTTTGTCCCGGAGGGAGGGATTTGCGCTGCAGGTCAGGCCCCTCGGGCATGGTGCCGGCCACCTTCGGGCTCGCCGCGTTGGCCATCACCACGGCGACGTACGGCAGCACCAGGGCCGCCGCCACCAGCACCCAGCGCAGCCAGCCGGAGCCGACCACGATCGCGCCGACGAAGCACAGCGTGCGCAGCCCCATCGAGAGCAGGTAGCGCCGCTGCCGTGCGCCGATCTCGTCGGCGGTGCTGATGGGCGCGTCGGTGATCCGGACGACGTCCGGGTCCGTGCGCGGTCGGCGGAGCATGTCTCGAGCGTACGCCGGGGTGCCCGCGACGCCACGTGCGCCGTGGCATCCTTCGGACCACCGGCCCGCGCGGCCGTTCCCGACCTCGAGGAGCACCCATGTCCGACCGCACCTACCGCCTCACCGAGATCGTCGGCACCTCGCCGGACGGCATCGACCAGGCGATCCGCAACGGCGTCGAACGGGCCTCCCGGACCCTCCGCCACCTCGACTGGTTCGAGGTGCTCGGGGTCCGCGGGCAGGTCAAGGACGGCGGCGTCGAGCACTTCCAGGTCGACCATGAAGCTCGGCTTCCGGCTCGAGGACGACTGAGCCTCGGGCTCCGGTCCGCGGACCGGCGCCGCTTTCGCCTACCCGGCGGTAGTCGATAGCGTCGCACGGGTGAGCAGATCCGTACTCGTCACCGGCGGCAACCGCGGCATCGGACGCGCGATCGCGGAGGCCTTCCTGGCCCAGGGCGACGCCGTGGCCGTCACCACGCGCAGCGGCGACGCGCCCGAGGGAGCGTTCGGCGTGGCCTGCGAGCTGACCGACGCCGGGGTCGGTCGACGCGGCGTTCACCGCGGTCGAGGAGCACCAGGGCCCGGTCGAGGTGCTGGTCGCCAACGCCGGCATCACCCGCGACACGCTCCTGCTCCGGATGGGCGAGCAGGACTGGGACGACGTGATCCACACCAACCTCACCGGCTCGTTCCGGCTGGCCAAGCGCGCCACCAAGGGCATGCTCCGGCAGCGCAAGGGCCGGATCATCTTCGTCTCCTCGGTGGTCGCGCTGCTCGGCTCGCCCGGCCAGGTCAACTACGCCGCCAGCAAGGCCGGCCTGATCGGCATGGCCCGGTCGATGGCGCGCGAGCTCGGCAGCCGTTCGATCACGGCCAACGTGGTCGCCCCGGGCTACGTCGAGACCGACATGACGGCCGAGCTCCCCGAGGAGCAGAAGGCGGCGTACCAGCAGCAGATCCCCCTGCAGCGCTTCGCGTCGCCGGCCGAGGTCGCCGCCACCGTCACCTGGCTGGCCTCCGAGGGCGCGGCGTACGTCACCGGGGCCGTGATCCCGGTCGACGGCGGACTCGGCATGGGCCACTGACCGGCTCGACCACGACCGACCGATCCACCGACCACCGTCGGTCACCGAAGGAGCAGCATGGGCATTCTCGAGGGCAAGCGGATCCTGGTCGCCGGGGTCACGATGGACAACTCGATCGGCTTCGCGGTCGCCCGCGTCGCCCAGGAGCAGGGCGCGCAGGTCGTGGTGTCCAACTTCGGGCGGGCGCTCGGGATCACCAAGCGGATCGTCGGCCGGCTGCCCGAGCCGGCGCCGGTGGTCGAGCTCGACGTCACCGACGAGGAGCACCTCGAGCGGCTGCCCGACCTGCTGCGCGAGCACGTCGACGGGCTCGACGGCGTCGTGCACTCGATCGCCTACGGCAACCCGGAGACGCTGCTCGGCGGCAAGTTCATGGGCGGTCCGTGGCCCGACGTGGCCCAGGCGGTGCAGGTCTCGGCGTACTCCCTGATGTCGCTGTCGCCAGGCGTGCGCGCCGCTGATGGGCCAGGGCGGCTCGATCGTCGGCATGACGTTCGACGCGACGGTCGCGTGGCCGGCGTACGACTGGATGGGCGTGGCCAAGGCCGGGCTCGAGTCCTGCTCGCGCTACCTCGCCCGCGACCTCGGCCCGAAGGGCATCCGGGTCAACCTGGTGTCGCGCCGGTCCGCTGAAGACCCTGGCGGCGAAGGCGATCCCCGGCTTCGAGGACCTCGAGTCGATGTGGAGCGACCGCTCGCCCCTGGGCTGGGACGAGCAGGACCAGACGCCGACCGCGAAGGCCGTCGTCGCCCTGCTCTCGGACTTCTTCCCGGCCACCACCGGCGAGATCGTCCACGTCGACGGCGGCTTCCACGCCATGGGGGCCTGACCGCCCGGACCGCGGAGCGCTAGCGTGCTCCGGTGACCTCCCTCGTCGAGCTGCGGGTCCTCGAAGGTCCGAACCTCTACTTCCCGCGCGCAGCCGTCAAGCTCACGCTCGACGTCTCCGGCCTGGCTGCCGGCCTCCGAGCACGGACCTGCGCGCGTTCGGCGCCGCGCTCGGCATGACCGGGGTGCGTCCCGGGGGCGCCGGCAGCGGCTTCCGGCAGCGCGCCGTGATGCGCCTGGTCGAGCGGCTGGTCCGCCGGATCGCGGCCGGTGCCGGGACCACCCGGCTCGCGCGTGCGGGTGCGGCCGACGAACGACAGCCAGCGCGTCGTCGTCGCCTACCCGTGGCGCGACCGCAACCGGGCCCGGGCGCTGGGTGAGGCGGTCGCCGACGGTGCTCGACAGCGGCGTCGACGCGCTGCCGGCGGCCGTCGGCGGCCGTGGCCGGTACGACGCGCGGCCCGGGACCCACGACGCTGCGGCCCACGGTGCCGGTCGTCGCGGTCACCGGCACCAACGGCAAGACCACGACCTCGCGGATGATCGCCCACATCGCGCGGGTGGCCGGGCCGCCACGTGGGCTGGTCCAACACCGACGGCATCTACGTCGACGGCGTGCTGGTCGAGGCCGGCGACTACTCGGGCCCGTGCGGCGCCGGCCGGGTGCTGGCCCACCCGGAGGTCGAGTTCGCGGTCACCGAGACGGCGCGTGGCGGCATCCTGCTCAAGGGCATCGGCCTGGTCCAGCAACGACGTCTCCGTCGTCACCAACGTCACCGCCGACCACCTCGGGCTGCAGGGCATCGACACCGTCGACCAGCTGGCCGAGGTCAAGGGCGTGGTCCCGCGGATCACCAAGAAGACCGGCTGGGCGGTGCTCAACGCCGACGACCCCCGCGTGCTCGCGATGCAGGCGACCACCCGCGCGCAGCCGTGGCTGTTCTCGCGCGACCCGGACTCGCCGGCGCTGCGCGAGGTGCTCGCCCACGGCGGCCGGGCGACGACGGTCATCGACGGCTGGCTCACGGTGCTCCGACCGGGCGCCGACCCCGACCCGCTGCTGGAGATCGTCGACGTGCCGATGACGCTGGCCGGGCTGTCCCGGTTCAACGTGGAGAACGCGCTGGCCGCCGCCTCGGCGGCGCTGGCGGCCGGGCTCGACCGCGGCCAGGTGATCGAGGGGCTGGGCTCGTTCCTGCCCGACGCGGAGCACAACCCGGGGCGGATGAACTTCTTCACGCTCGACGGGCTACTCCGTGGTGATGGACCTCGCGCACAACGAGGCCGGCCTCGAGGCGCTGCTCGAGGTCATGCGCGGCGTCGTCGCCCGCCGGGGCGGCGGACGATGCTCGGCCTGGGCGCCGTGGGGGACCGCACCGACGACCTGGTCGAGAAGCTCGGCGAGATCGCCGCGAAGGGCGCCGACGTGGTCGTGATCGGGCACAAGCAGCGCTACCTGCGCGGTCGCACCATGGACGAGCTCGACGCGCTGATGCGCGAGGGCGCCGCGCGGGTGGGCGTCGAGCATCTCCCGTCGTACCCCACGGAGCTGGACGCGCTCCAGGCGCTGCTGCGGCCTGGCCCGTCCCGGTGACGTGGTGGGGCTGATGTGCCACGCGGAGCGGCAGGAGGTCTCGAGTGGATCGAGCGGTGCGGGGGCACGGCCGACGGCCCGGACGACCTCCGCGAGAAGGTACGGCGCGCCGCGTGGCCTGAGCCCGCCGCTCCGCTGAGCCGGCACCGAGGTCCGCGGCCGGCTCACGCTGCTCGCGGTGACGCTCGGCTCGGGGGTCGCCATCCTCGACGGCTCGATCGTCAACATCGCGCTGAAGTCGATCGGCGAGGACCTGGACGCCTCGCTGGCCGAGCTGCAGTGGGTCACCAACGGCTACCTGCTCGCGCTGGCGTCGCTGATCCTGGTCGGGGGCGCCCTCGGCGACCGGCTGGGGCGGCGCCGGGTGTACGTCGTCGGCGTCGCCGGGTTCGCCGTCTGCAGCATGCTCTGCGCGGTCGCGCAGTCACCGCTCCAGCTGATCGGGGCACGCGTGCTCCAGGGCGTCGCGGCCGCACTCCTGACGCCGGGCAGCCTGGCGATCATCGAGAGCAGCTTCCGGCGCGAGGACCGCGCCGGCGCGATCGGCTGGTGGGCCGGAGTCGCCGGGGTGACCACCGCGCTCGGGCCGTTCGTCGGCGGCTACCTCCTCGACCACGGCAGCTGGCGGTTGATCTTCCTGATCAACCTGCCCCTGTGCCTGGCGGTGCTGGTGCTCTGCCGCTGGGTGCCGGAGACCCGGGCCGGGGGCGCCCCGCGCCCCTTCGACGTGCGCGGCGCGCTCCTGGTGTCGTGGGGCTCGGTGCGATCACCTACGCGCTCACCGTCGGCAGGTCCAACGACCCGACCGTCTTCTGGCTGGCCGCAGCCGTGGGCGTGGCCGGCGATGGTGGGGTTCGTGCTGGTCGAGCGGCACCCGGGCGCGATGGTGCCGACCGAGCTGTTCGCGTCGCGGATCTTCACGGCGGCGAACCTGATGACGTTCCTCGTGTACGGCGCGCTCGGCTCGGTGTTCTTCCTGCTCGTGCTCCAGCTCCAGGTGAGCAGCGGGTTCAGCCCGTTCCAGGCGGGGCTGGCCGCGCTGCCGGTCACGGTGGCGATGCTGCTGCTGTCGCCCCGGTTCGCGGAGCTGGCGGCCCGCACCGGTCCCCGGCTGCCGATGACGATCGGTCCGCTGTTCTGCGCCGCCGGGGTGCTGCTGCTGGTGGGCGTCGGCGAAGGCACGTCGTACTGGACGGGCGTGCTGCCGGGCATGACGCTCTTCGCCCTCGGCCTCTCCGGCCTGGTGTCGCCGCTGACCGCGGCCGTGCTGGCCGCGGCGCCCGACGAGTACGCGGGCGCCGCCAGCGGGATCAACAACGCCGTCGCGCGGGCCGGCTCGCTGCTCCTGGTCGCCGCGCTGCCGGCCGCGGTGGGGCTGAGCGGCACCGACTACCGCGAGCCGGACGTGCTCACCGCCGGCTACCGCGAGGGCATGGTCGTCTGCGCGGTGCTGCTGGCGCTCGGCGGGATCGTGTCGTGGTTCGGGCTGCGCGAGCTGCCGCCGGAGGTGGCCGACGCGTGCACCGACTGGCTCGCCGGCGACGAGCCCCCGCACACCGAGTGCGGGCAGCTGCACCCGAGCCAGGGGGTCGGGGAGAGGGTGGGCTGATTACCACGGGCCCGTGGTAACCGGCCACTTCCCTAGCGTTGTCGCCTAGGGAAGGGGATGGATACCACGGGACCGTGGTATCCGGCCCGCCCCCGCGCCCAGCCCCGCTCACCCACGCAGCGCGATCCGCCCACCCGAGCACAGGTACGCCCGCCCGCCGTCCAGCTCGCCGAACTCCACGGGCCACCACGGCAGGCCCTCCGCGGCCCGGCCGACGAACCTCCGGCCGCCGGCGTCGGCCGGCAGCATCCGCATCGTCTCCGCCTCGCCCGCCCACGGCAGGTCGGCGGCGGGGAGCACCTCGATCGTGAGCCCGCCGTCGCCCACCGTCACCTCGAAGTCGACCGCACGACGGTGGTAGCGACCGGCGAGGCGGTCGAGGTCGCCGGGGCGCGCGTCGGGATCGGGGCGCGGGCCCTCGGGCACGGCCAGGTCGGCGTACGACGCGAACACCTCGGGCAGCACCCGCTCCTCCAGCGACTCGCCCTCCGCGGAGTTGGTGAGCAGGCAGCAGGCGAAGCCACGCTCCGGCACCACGCGCAGCATCGCGGTCTGCCCGAGCGTGGCGCCGTCGTGGGCGAGCACCCGGACGCCGTCCCAGTCGCCGAGGCGCCAGCCGAGACCGATGTGGCCGAACGCCTTCGGGTTGGGTACGACGCCCTGCGGCTCGCGCATCTCCACCAACGACGGCGGCCCGGCGTCGAGGTGCATCCGGGCGTAGCCGAGCAGGTCGTGTGCCGTCGTCGTGATCAGCCCGGCCGGACCGAGGCTGCGCGGCAGCATCCACTGGTCGAACGGGCGGTCGGTGTGCGGGTGCTCGTGGTGACCCACCGCGGCCCGCCGCAGGATCGCGTCCTCCGGGAGCAGGCACACGTCGTCCAGCCCGAGCGGCTCGACCAGCCGGGCGCGGAGCGCGTCGTCCCAGACGCACCCGTCGAGCACCTCGATCATCCGGCCGAGCAGCACGAAGCCGCTGTTGCAGTAGCAGTACACCTCTCCCGGCTCGGTGATCTGCTCGGCGTCGGCCAGCAGGGCGACGTACCGCTCGACGCAGTCGTCGCCACGCCCGGTGTCGACGAAGATGTCGCCGTCGATGCCGCTGGTGTGGGTGAGCAGGTGGCGCACGGTCACCCGGTCGGACCGGTCGTCGACGCCCAGCCGTACGCCGGGCAGCACGTCGGCCACCGTCGCGTCGTACGAGAGCCGGCCCTCGTCGACGAGCTGGGCGACCATCGTCGCGGTCCAGGTCTTGGTGATCGAGCCGATCTGGAACACGCTGTCGGGCGTCACCTCGACCCCGGTGCGGGTGCTGAGCACGCCGGACGCGTGCACGGTCTCGCGGCCGTCGGCCCACACGCCGAGCACCGCTCCGGGGACGCCCGCCGCGCGGGCCGCCTCCGGGAGCAGTGCGCCGAGGTCGGTCACCCGGAGACGGCCTCCGCGGCCGGCTCCGGTGAGGGCACCGGCGCGTAGTCCGGGTCGGCGACCGGGGCGTCGGGATGCGACGTCGGCACCGGCCTGGGCCTGCTGCGACCAGTTCTCCAGCTCGCTCATCACGGCGGGGTGCTGGTCGACGCAGACCACGAGCAGGTCGCCGGGGTTGGCGCGGGCCATCGCGTGCCGGACGGCCTCGATCTCGTCGAGCACCACCTCGACCTGCTTGCACCGGGCGCCGGCCTCCATCGCCCGGCGTACGCCCTCGGCGACCAGCGCCGGCGGTCTCGCCGCGCTCGCGCTCGCGCAGCGCGACGTCCTCGCGCACGATCGACGACGTCGAAGTGCTGGGCGGCGATCTCGCCGAGCTCGCGCATGTCCTCGTCGCGCCGGTCGCCGGCCGTGGCGATGACGCCGATCCGCGACGGCTTGCCCAGCTCGTGGGTCGAGGTCGAGGCTCTCGCCGACGCGGTCCACGAAGTCGCCGAGCATCCGCATGCCGGGAGCGTTGTGGCAGTAGTCGACGATCACGTTGACGCCGTTGACCTCGATCTCGTTGAGGCGGCCGGGGGAGAGGTAGTAGTTGGTCGAGAAGGTGCGCAGCCCCTGCCGGATGTCGTGCAGCGGGGCACCGGCGGCGAACGCCGCGGCGGCGGCGGCGAGGGCGTTCTGCACGTTCATCCGGGCCCGGCCGCCGAACGTCGCGGGCAGCAGGTGGGTCCAGGCGAGCTGCATGTCGCGGCGGCCGTGGCGTGACCACGATCATCTCGCCGCGCTCGGTCGGCTCGAGGACCAGCGCCTTGCCGCCGCGGCGGCAGTGGGCGTCGATCATGTCGCGCGCCTCGGAGCCCGGGTCTCGCTGGCCATCGAGAACCAGACGACCTGGCCCGAGCAGCGGCGCCGCATCTCGCGCACCAGCGGGTCGTCGGCGTTGAGCACGGCGTGGCCGTCGCGGGGCACCGCCTCGACCAGCACCGCCTTGACGTCGGCGAGCTGCTCGACGGTGTCGATGCCGCGCAGGCCGAGGTGGTCGGGCTGCACGTTGAGCACGACGGCGACGTCGTTGCGCTCGTAGCCGAGGCCCTCGCGCAGGATGCCGCCGCGGGCGACCTCGAAGACCGCGAAGTCGACGCGCGGGTTCTGCAGCACCATCCGGGCGCTGCGCGGGCCGGACGCGTCGGCCCGGATCAGCAGCCGCTCGTCGATGACGACGCCGTCGGTGGAGGTCATGCCGACCTTGCGGCCCATGCCCTTGAAGATGTGGCTGATCATCCGGCTGGTGGTGGTCTTGCCGTTGGTGCCGGTGACCGCCACGATCGGGATCCGGCTGGGCGCGCCGGGCGGGAACAGCATGTCGACGACCGGCTTGGCGATGAACTGCGGCTCGCCGATCGTCGGGTGCGTGTGCATCCGGAAGCCGGGGGCGGCGTTGACCTCGCAGATCGCGCCGCCGGTCTCGCGCACCGGCTGCGGTGATGTCGGGGCAGATGAAGTCGATGCCGGCGATGTCGAGCCCGACCATCCGGGCCGCCTCCTCGGCGATCTCGACGTTCTCCGGGTGCGCCTCGAAGGTGCGGTCGATCGAGATGCCGCCGGTCGACATGTTGCCGGTGAGCGCCAGCTTGACCATCTCGCCCTCCGGCGGCACGTCGACTCGAGCGCGTGGCCCTGCTCCGCGAGCACCTCCACGGCGGCGTCGTCGACCTTGATCCGGGTCAGCACCTTCTCGTGGCCGACGCCGCGGCGCGGGTCGGCGTTGGTGAGTGTCGACGAGCTGCTCGACGGTGCTGCGTGCCGTCGCCGGTCACGCTGCGCGGGCACCCGCTCGGCGATCGCGGCCATCCGGCCGTCGATGATCAGGCAGCGGTAGTCCTTGCCGGTCACGAACGACTCGACGATCACCCAGCCGCGCCGGGACTGCTCCTCGGCGATCGGGAACGCCTCGCGCACCTCGTCCTCGTACTGCAGGTCGAGGCACACGCCGCGGCCGTGGTTGCCGTCGAGCGGCTTCACGACCACCGGGTAGCCGATCCGGTTGGCCGCCGCGCACCGCCTGGTCGGCGGTGCGCACCGACTCCTGCTTCGGGCACCGGCAGCCCGGCCGCGCCGAGCAGCCGGGTGGTGAGGTCCTTGTCGGAGGCGACGTCGACGGCGATCGCGCTGGTCTCCGAGGTCATCGTGGCCCGGATCCGCTTCGCGTGGACGCCCTGGCCGAGCTGCACGAGGGAGTACTGGTTGAGCCGGATCCACGGGATGTCGCGCGACACCGCCTCGTCGATGATCGCCTGCGTCGACGGGCCGAACGCGGTGCGCTCGGCGCGCAGGATGAACGACTCCAGCTCCTGCTCGAAGTCGAAGTCCGGGTCGGCCTGGACCAGGTGGTTGACCAGACGGACGGCGAGCTTGCCGGCCGCCAGCCCGACCTGCTCGTCGACGTACCCGAAGATGATGTTGTAGCGGCCGCGCTCGCCCTTGACCTGGCGGGTCTTGCCGCGCCGGATGTCGTGGCCGACGACCTGCTGGAGCGCGAGCGCGACGTGCTCGGTGACGTGCCCGAGCCAGGTGCCCTCGTTGAGCCGCTCGACGAAGCCGCCGCGGCGACCGCGCGAGCACGAGTGCTCCCGCAGGCCGGGCAGCAGCCGCGAGCAGCTCGTCGGTGAACCCGGGCAGGGTGTTGGTCGGGAACTCCTCGAGGCTGCCGAGGTCGACGACGAGGTGGATCGCCCGGTCGTAGTACCAGACGTTGGCGCCGCGGTAGACCCGGGTCTCGACGATCTGCGAGGTCGGGGGCGGGCGACTCAGCTCATGGGCGGCTCCGTCGCTGGTCACGGCGGCGCTGTCGGTCGGGTCGCGGCGTCGTCGAGGACGGTCGGGCTCGACGTCACCGGCCGCGATGTCACGGGCCAGCTTGCGCAGGTCACGCCCGGCCGCGGCCAGCTCGGCGACCGGACCCAGCTCGTCGACCTCGCTCCTCGATCGACCTGGGCCTCGTCGGGGATGAGCGCGCGCGTGGTCAGGTCGAAGCGCGCGCCCGCGGGCAGCACGTGCAGCACGACGCCGGAGGCCAGGATCGGCGAGGTTGCGCTTGGCCTCGTGGGCGTTGGAGACCATGTGGGCGCCGTCGAGGATCGTGACCGCGCCGCGGCCGACCACCCGCAGCACCGGGCGGCCGGTGTCGTGGCGGATCACGGCGCCGGTGTCCTCGTCGACGCCGATGCCGAGCAGCTGCGGGCTCTGGGACACGATCATCAGCAACCGACCGTAGCGGTTGCGCTGCTCGAAGTGCTGGTCGATCACGCAGCCGGGCGAGCAGGCCGAGCCCGGCGGCGACCTGGGTCATCCGCTGCTTGGGCGTCGTACCCCCGGAGCCGAAGGCGACCATGTGCGAGGACTGGATGCTAGGCCCCCGCCGAGGTGCCGCCGACCGTGGCGCCGCGGCGGTGGGCGGCCAGGATCGCGTCGCCGAACGCGGTGCCGGCGATCACGGCCGAGAGCTTGAGCTGGTTGCCGCCGGTCATGAAGATGCCGGTCGCCTCGTCGAGCCGCTCGGCCAGCGCCGGGTCGTTGGCCTGCTCCCGGTCCTCGGGCCGGGCGCCGAACACCTCGCGGGCGCCGAGCTTGCGGAAGACGGCGTCGTACACCTCGACCACCTCGGGCCCGAGCGAGCTCGCCGTCGGGATCACCGCGATCCGGGCGTCGGCGCCACCGGCGCTCTCCACGAACCGGGTCAGGACCGTCGCGCCGCCGCAGCTTGTCCTCGGCTCCGCCGATGACGAACAGCGGCCCGGGAGTGTCGCCGGAACCGTGGCGGGACGTCTCCGGAGGCGGCATGACAGGCACACTATCGGGATGCCAGAGTGACGCCCGTGGGCACCCGAAACCGGACACTTGTGGTCATGCGTCACGCCAAGGCGGAGCCTTCGGGGACGAGGACCACCAGCGCCGGCTGACCGAGCGCGGCCACCGCGACGCCGCCGAGGCGGGCGCCTGGCTGGCCGCGCAGGGGATCGTCCCGACGCACGCGATGGTGTCCTCCGCGGCGCGCGCGAAGGCGACCTGGGAGTCGCTGGCCGAGGGCGCCGGCGAGCTCCGCGGTGGCGTCGTACGAGGACGGGCTGTTCTCCGCCGGACCGGACGCGGCGCTCGAGGTGCTCCGCACCGCCGACCCGGAGGCGACGGTGCTGGTGTTCGTCGGCCACAACCCGACCGCGGCGTACCTCGCGCACATGCTCTCCGACGGCACGCCCGACCCCGACGCCTTCCGCGCCATGTCCGAGGGCTTCCCCGCCGCGGCCCTCGCCGTGCTCGAGGTCCCCGTCGACTGGGCCGACCTCGCCGAGGGCTCCGCCAGCGTGACCCACTTCCACGTCGGCAAGGGCTGAACCGCCCGCGAGAAGTCAGTTGTGGTTGCTGAGAACGCACCGAGAACGCCTGACGAACGACCTCTCGACGACGTCCGGGCAACCAGAACTGACCTCTCGCGGGATGGGTCAGACGGGGGGAGCGGGGGTGACGATGCCGTGCTCGGCGTCGGCGAGCTCGATCTCCTCGCGGGAGATGCCGAGCAGGTACATGATCGCGTCGAGGTAGGGGACGTTGACCGAGGTGTGGGCGGCGTCCTGCACCACCGGCTTGGCGTTGAAGGCGATCCCGAGGCCGGCGGCGGAGAGCATGTCGAGGTCGTTGGCGCCGTCGCCGATCGCGATCGTGGCCTCCTCGGAGATCCCGGCCTGGGCGGCGAACCGGCGCAGCGCCTGGGCCTTGCCGGCCCGGTCGACCACGTCGCCGACGAGGCGGCCGGTGATCGTGCCGTCGACCACCTCGAGGTCGTTGGCGGCCGAGTAGTCGATGCCGAGGTCGGCGGCGATCCGGTCGGTGATCTGGGTGAAGCCACCGGAGACCATCGCGAACCGGTAGCCGAGCCGCTTCAGCGTGCGGACCAGGGTGCGGGCGCCGGGCGCGAGCACCACCTCGTCGTACACCTTCTCCAGGGCGCCGGCGTCGAGCCCCGCGAGCAGCGCGACCCGCTGCCGCAGGCTCTGCTCGAAGTCCAGGTCGCCGCGCATCGCCGCCTCGGTGACCCGCGCGACCTCGGCCTCGCAGCCGGCGTGCGCCGCGAGCATCTCGATCACCTCGCCCTGGATCAGCGTCGAGTCGACGTCCATCACGACCATCCGGGCGCCGCGCATCAGCAGGTTCGCCTTCTGGACGGCGATGTCGACCTCCTGCAGTGCCGCCTCCCGGGCGAGCACGGCGCGCAGCCGGTCGGGGTCGGCGCCGGAGACGTGCATGTCGATCGCGGTCACCGGGTAGCGGGCGATCCGCTCGATCCGGTCGATGTTGGCGCCGGAGTCGGCGATCCGGCCGGCCACCGCGGCGAACGCCTTGGACCTCAGCGGGCTGCCGAGCACGGTCACCCGGGTGCGGCCCTCGGGTCGGCTGCGGTTGTCGCCGGTCCCCTTGTCGACCTCCACCTGCATGTCCAGGTCGGCGGCGACCTGCTCGAGCGCGTCGCGCAGCCCCTTCCAGTCGCGCGGTGCGGTCACCAGCACGCCGAGGATCAGCCGGCGCCGGAGCACGATCTGCTCGATGTCGACGACCTCCACGCCGTACGACGCCAGGGTGCCGAAGACCCGGGACGTGACCCCGGGCCGGTCCTTGCCGGTCAGCGTGATCAGCAGCGTCCGAGGGATCTCGAGGTCGGCGTTCATCGCGCGTCGAGGCTATCCCGTACGGCGGGCGCGCCGGCCATGTCTCACACCGAGCACGCGGCGACCAGGGCGTGCCGGGCCGCCCGGTCGAGCGGCACCAGGGCCTGCCGGCGGGCCTCGATCTCCGCCGCCGTCACCGCGCCGCCCTCGTGCTGGACGGCCAGCCCGACCACCTCGCGGCACAGCATCGCCCGGTCGACGGTCTCCACCCGGCGCTGGTCCAGGTCGGGCGGGAGCGGCGCCGAGCCCTCGTGGCGCAGGTCGGTGAGCAGGTCCGCGATCTCCGGCCGCCAGCGGGCCACGTCGAGCTCGACGAGCCGTTGCGTGGTCTCCGCCAGCTGGCGGCGCAGGTCCGAGCCGGCCTGGTAGAGGTCGGGCGGCGGTGGCTCCTGCGCGTCCTCGGCCCGCCAACCGATCCCGTGCGGGGTCGGCTCCGGCACCAGGCCGAGGCCGGCCCCGGTGACCACCACGGCCTGTCCCGCCTCGAGCGCCCGGGCGTTGAACGCCGGTGGCCCGGCCAGGCCGGCCGGGTCGCCGGGAGCGGGCAGCGCCAGCGAGCACCCGGAGCCTCCGCTGCGGCGCAGGGTGCCGACCGCGAGCACGAGCGGGACCGGATCCTGCTCCAGGCCGACGACCACCTGCTCCGGGCCGGCGGCCCGCAGCGACGTCAGCATTCCGTCGACCTGCGCCCGACCCGCGAGGACGCTGCCCAGCCAGGCCGACAGGATCGCCGAAACCGGGAGCAGAGGGGCGGACACGGGGGGAATGTAGCCGCCCGACGGCAGCGGCCCCGGGTTGGGTAGGTTGGGCGCGCCCCCCGCGTCGACCCGACTATGTCCCCCGCCCGTCTCGACCAACGAGGTGCCCGATGGCCGCAGTCCTGGAGCTCGCCGACGTGACCGTCCGGCGCGGCCAGGCGACGCTGCTGGACGCCGTCAACTGGTCGGTCGACGAGTCCGACCGCTGGGTGATCCTCGGTCCGAACGGCGCCGGCAAGACCACGCTGATCCAGGTCTGCTCGGCGCAGATCCACCCGAGCGGTGGCGTGGCAGGCATCCTCGGCGAGGTACTGGGCACCACCGACGTGTTCGAGCTGCGCCCGCGGATCGGTCTCACCAGCGTCGCGATCGCGGAGCGCATCCCGCGCGACGAGCGGGTGGGCGACGTCGTGGTCTCGGCGTCGTACGCCGTGATCGGGCGCTGGCGCGAGCACTACGACGAGCTCGACCACGACCGGGCCGCTCGCCCTGCTGGTCGAGGTCGGTGCCGGCCACCTCGTCGACCGCACGTTCGGCACCCTCAGCGAGGGCGAGCGCAAGCGGGTCCAGATCGCGCGGGCGCTGATGACCGACCCGGAGCTGCTGATCCTCGACGAGCCCGCCGCCGGGCTCGACCTCGGCGGCCGCGAGGACCTGGTCTCCACGCTGTCGACGCTCGCGCAGGACGCGAGCTCCCCGGCCACGGTCCTGGTGTCGCACCACGTCGAGGAGATCCCGCCGGGCTTCACCCACGCGATGCTGCTGCGCCAGGGCGCCGTCGTCGCCCAGGGACCGGTCGCCGAGGTGATGACCGCCGAGATCCTCTCCGAGACGTTCGCGATGCCGCTCGTGCTGGGCCACGCAGACGGCCGCTACACGGCCCGGCGCGCGTCCCGTCGCCACCGGCTGCTGAGCCGGCTCCCGCGACCGGCTGCCGGGTAGTCTCGGCGCATGGACTGGATCAGCGACCACCTGTGGGAGACCTGGCTGCTCGCCGCGGTCGGTCTCGCGGTGGTCGAGCTGGTCAGCCTCGACCTGATCTTCGTCATGCTGGCGGTCGGCTGCCTCGTCGGCATGCTCGCGGCCCTGCTCGGCCTGCCCGGCGCGATCACGCTGGTGCTCGCGATGGGCGCCGCGGTCGGGCTGCTCGCGTTCCTGCGGCCCGGCCTGGTCAAGACGCTCCACGCCGGCCCCGACCTGCAGACCGGGGCGGCGGCACTGATCGGCCACCCGGTCCAGGTGCTGACGATCCTCGCGCCCGGCCAGCCCGGTCGGGTCAAGATCGGCGGCGACGAGTGGACCGCCGCCCCGTACGACGAGTTCGACGAGATCGAGCCCGGTGAACGCGCCGAGGTGGTCGAGATCAGGGGCGCGACGGCCTACGTCCGCCGCGCCTGAGCACAGTGCACGGCACAACAAGGAAGAGGGGGCACCATGACCACCAGCTTGATCATCCTCGCGGTCTTCGTGATCTTCGTGGTCATCCTGCTGGCCAAGACGGTGCGGATCATCCCGCAGGCGCGCGCCGGCATCGTCGAGCGGTTCGGCAAGTACCGGGTCACGCTCTCGCCGGGGCTCAACATCGTGACGCCGTTCGTCGACAGGGTCCGCTACGTCATCGACATGCGCGAGCAGGTCGTCTCGTTCCCGCCGCAGCCGGTGATCACCGAGGACAACCTGGTGGTCTCGATCGACACCGTCATCTACTTCCAGGTCACCAACCCGGTCTCGGCGACGTACGAGATCGCCAACTACATCTCCGCCGTCGAGCAGCTCACCATGACCACGCTCCGCAACATCGTGGGCGGCATGACGCTCGAGCAGACGCTGACCTCCCGCGAGGACATCAACCGCGGGCTCTCCGGCGTCCTCGACGAGGCCACCGGTCGCTGGGGCATCCGGGTCGGCCGGGTCGAGATCAAGGGCATCGACCCGCCGCCCTCGATCAAGGACTCGATGGAGAAGCAGATGCGCGCCGACCGTGACAAGCGCGCGGTGATCCTGACCGCCGAGGGCCAGCGCCAGTCGTCGATCCTGACCGCCGAGGGCAACAAGCAGGCCGCGATCCTCTCCGCCGAGGGTGACCGCGAGGCGCTGATCCTGCGCGCCCAGGCCAACCGCGAGGCCGCGATCCTCAAGGCCCAGGGTGAGGGGCAGGCGATCCAGACCGTCTTCCAGGCGATCCACGACGGGCAGCCCGACCAGTCCCTGCTCGCCTACCAGTACCTCCAGATGATGCCGAAGATCGCGGAGGGCGACGCCAACAAGGTCTGGATCCTGCCCTCGGAGTTCACCAAGGCGCTCGAGGGCCTCGGCTCCTCGATCCACGAGATCGCCGGCATCCCGGCGAAGACCGACGGCCCGCTCAAGCGCGTGGACGCGCCGACGATCGAGCCGCCCACGGCGCCCGACTCGACCCTGTCCCAGGCACACGAGGAGGTGCAGAAGGCGATCCGCGCCGCCGAGGAGTCCGCCGCGTCGGCAGGGGGCCGGCCCGCGGCGCGCACCTCGGCCGCCCGGCCGCCCCTCCGACGGATCCCGCGCGCGCCGCCCGCCGACGAGCCTCCGGTGAGCTGACCTGATCTCCTCGGTCTGGGAGGCGCTCGCCGTCCTCCTCGCCGGGGTGGCGGCCGGCACGATCAACGCGGTGGTCGGGTCGGGCACCCTGGTCACGTTCCCGACGCTGCTGGCCTGCGGCCTGCCCGCGGTGACCGCCAACGTCTCCAACACGGTCGGCCTGGTGCCGGGCAGCCTGTCGGCGGCGATCGGCTACCGCGCCGAGCTCGCCGGCCAGCGCTCGCGGGTGCTCCGGCTGGCGTCCGCGTCGTGTCGTCGGCGCCGTGGCCGGGGCGCTGCTCCTGCTGGTGCTGCCGTCGTCGGCGTTCGACGCGATCGTGCCGGTGCTGATCGCGCTGGGCGTGCTCCTGGTGGTCTTCGGCCCGGCCATCTCGAAGCGGGTCGCGGCCCGCGCCGAGTCGCGCGGCGGCGTACCGGACCACGGCGTCTGGTGGGTGTGGCCCGCGGTGCTGCTCGCGGGCGTGTACGGCGGCTACTTCGGCGCCGCCCAGGGCGTGCTGCTGATGGCGATCCTGGGCATCGGCGTGGTCGACAGCATGCAGCGGCACAACGCCACCAAGAACGTGCTGGCGCTGGTGGTCAACGCGGTCGCCGCCGTGGTCTTCCTGTTCGTCTCCCACGTCGACTGGCGGGCGGTCGCGCTGATCGCGGTCGGGATCCGTGGTCGGCGGCCAGCTCGGGGCAACGGTGGGCCGCCGGCTCCCGCCCGCCGTGCTGCGGGGCGTGATCGTGGTCGTCGGCGTGGTCGCGATCGTCAGCCTCCTGCTGCGCTAGCCGCGTCGATCAGCCGCTGCAGGTGGGGCAACCAGTGCCCGGCGTAGCGCCGCTGGAGCTGGGGGATGCGCCAGTCGGTGCCCTCCACCATCTGCCGGCACCGGTAGGTCCCGCAGTGGCACCTGAGCAGGTACGACGGGTCAGCCGTGCTGGTCGCGTAGTCGTGCGTGACCTCGTCGCCGGGCGCGAGGTCGCGCAGGGCCACCAGCGTGTAGCCCGCGGACCAGCCGACCGACGGCTCGCAGCTGTGGTTGCCGAAGTGGAGATCGGTGCCGGACGGCAGCACCAGGTGCCGGTCGTCGTCGACGACGATCGTGTCGACGTAGCGCGTCACTGGCCGCGAACAGCTCTCGCAGCCCGGCCGTCGTCACCAGCCGACCGCCCAGCCTCGCCACCTCCGCACCCGCCGCGACCGGCGCGGTCGCGAAGAGACCGGTCCCGGCGATCGGGCTCGGGGCAGGACGCACGTCGGGATGCAGCCAGCAGTCGGGCCCGGGCATCGTCACGCGGCCGACCCTAGGCGTGCGGCCCGACCGTGACCTCGCCCAGGGTCAGCCGCGGCGCGCCCTCGAGGATCTCGCCGAGCCGCGCCACCTGGGCGTCGAGCGCGCGCAGCCGGCGTCGGGCCGAGGTCGGCCCAGGTCTCGACCGTGACCTCGATCCGGCGTCCGGACCGGCGCTGGTGCCAGACGCCCTGCACGACGCCGTCGACCAGGAGCACCGGGTAGTTGCCGGCCTGGGTGCGGGCCAGCGCGCGCTCCCAGGCGCGGCCGGGGAACATCTCCTCCCGCGGCGCGAAGCCGACTCCGAGCGCGTCGAAGTAGGGCAGCAGCCGCACGCTCCTGCCGAGCGGCTCCGGTGCGGTGTCGCCCGCGTTGACGAGGGCACTGCCGCGGTCGACGTCGACCTCCTGCGTGGGGGCCGCGTCGAGCAGGGCGCGCGCCCAGGGCAGCGGAGCGGCGTTCCACCGGGCCAGGTCGGCCGGGGTCGCGGGACCGTAGGCGTGGAGGTAGCCCGCGACGAACCAGGGCTCGGCGACCTCGGGCGGAGCCGGGGCGAAGGCCGGGTCGCGGCGGCGTGGGTTGGTGTAGGTGACCTTGCGCCCGCGGTCGGCACCGAAGACGAGCACGCCGTCGTGGGCGCACCGGGCGACCGCCTGCCGCCAGCGCGGCCAGAACCCCTGGAACGCAGGCATCACCAGGTCGCCCGCCCACGATCCGGTGCGCGCGACCACCTCGGCGTCGAGCTCGTCGGCCGTGAGCTCGCCCTCGAGCAGCGTCTCGCCCACCGCGGCCACCACCTCGGCGGCCTGCGCCTCGGTGAGCCGGACGTCGGCCGGGAACGAGCTGGCACCGCGCGGCACGTTGCCCAGGGCGCCCACCCACAGCGCGAGGTCACGTGTGGGCACCAGGTGGAGGGTGCCGCGGGGCCCGAACGTCTTGGTCAGCGAGCCGTCCGCCAGCGCCTCCCGCACCGTCTGCCGGGTGCTGCCCGGCAGCCGGATCGCCACCGACACCTCGGCCGCCGACATCACCTGGGCGTGCGCCGCATGCATCGCGGCAGCAGCGCCGGCCGGTGTCGGGTCCGCGAGCGCACGGGTGAGCCCGTGCCGCGCCAGCCGGCGGGCCCGGACCTCCCGGGGCGTCAGGCGCGGCGAGCGACACGGCTCAGTCGGTGCTCGACAACGACCGGAAGCGCTGGACGAGTTCCTGCGTCGGCCACCGGCAGGTCGACCCGGCCGTAGACCCACAGGATCAGCTCGGCCGACGGTGCCCTCGACGGTCGGCCGTCTGCCGCCGTCCTCCCAGGTCAGCGCCGCCTCCGGCGTCTCCTGGCGCACCGTCCAGACCCGCTTGGTGTCGGTGGAGCGGAGCACCAGCTCGCCGTCGAGGGTGCGCCCGATGCGGGCGACGTCGTCGGCATCGGCGAGGGACGTCGTGAGGAACTCCTCGACGCAGTCGTCGGCCACCTCCGGGTCGATCGCGATCTGGTGGCCGGCGGCGTTGGCCGCGTCGAAGTGGTGGACCGCGGCCTCCTGCACCTGGTGCCGGGTGATGAAGGCGACCTCCTGCTGCGGCGGGAACCAGGTCCAGCACGCGGCGGACTGGTCGGCGGTGCGCAGCGTCTCGACCAGGTCCTCGGCACCGGACAGGAACGTCTCGAGCAGGTCGTCGTCGGCCGGTCGGATGGGGCGCCGGCTCTCGTCCACCGGGGCGGACAGCCGCTCGCCGGCGATCGTGCGCCAGAACCAGTGCACCTCGGTGACGTGCCAGACCAGGTCGCCGACGTTCCAGTCGGGGCAGTGCTCGACGCGAGCAGCGAGGTTGCCGCGGGCGTCGTCGGCGAGACCGTGGCTGTGCGCGGAGATGGCCGCGAGGGTGCGTTCGAGGGTGAGAGGCATGCCCGCGACGCTAGAGGTCCGAGCCGACAGGGCCTCGGATTTCCGGCTCCCGGGTGCTCATCGGTCGACGTAGGCGTCGAGCCACCGGCCGAGCTCGTCGAAGACCCGGTCGCGCGCGGGCTGCCGGGACAGGGTCACGTCATGCATCGCGCCCTCGACCTGGGCGATGGTGACGTGCCGGCCCAGCGACGGCGCCCAGTGCCGGATCTGCTCCACGTCGAGCACGATGTCGGTGGACATCGCCGCGTCGCCGAGCTGGGCCTCGGTGCCGCTCCGGGTGGAGCTGAGCACGAGGACCGGCGCCCCGACGTCGAGACCCCGGTGCACCCGCGCGTGCGCCCGTCGTACGGCGCGCAGCCAGCCGGCGTACACGGCGAAGCTCTCGAGCGGCTTCCAGCGCAGGTCGAAGTCCCACTCGCCGGCGTGGTCGCGGTGCAGGCTGCGCGCGTAGTGGCCGCTCACGTCGCGGGGGATCAGCCGCATCGGCTGCCGGGCGCCGACCGCGTCGAGCACCTTGGTGCCGAGCGTGCGCATGAGCAGGCCGGCGTGCATGTCCAGCCACGGGGAGTTCAGGACGACGCCGACGACCGCGCTCGGGCCGCCGGTCGTGCAGCCACAGCGGCACGGTGAGCCCGCCGGTGGAGTGCGCGCTCATCACGACGTGGTCGTGCTCGGCCGCCACGACGGCCAGGGCCGCGTCGAGCTCCTCGTAGTACGTCGTGAGGTCGGCGACGTAGTTCGGCGTCTGGTGCGGCGCAGCGACCGGCCGTACTTGCGGAGGTCGAGCGCGTAGAAGTCGTAGCCGCGCTCCACCCACCAGTCGGCGGCGACGGTCTGGAAGAAGTAGTCGGCGAAGCCGTGCACGTGCAGCACCGCCGGTTGGTGGGCCGCGCGGCGCGCCGGCTCACCAGCGTCGCCACGACCTCGCCCTCGTCGTCGGGTCGCAGCGGCAGGGTGCGGGCGGTGTACGGCG
>CAVWFF010000030.1:0-24481 GCA_963754145.1 uncultured Actinomycetota bacterium | reverse complement strand
ACACGGACATGACGCGTGGCCTCGACATTCCCAAGACCGCCCCGCAAGTCGTGGCCCGCGCGATCTTTGACGGTCTGGAGGCCGACCAGGACGACATCTTCCCGGACCCGATGTCGGCGTCCCTGGAACCCGACTGGGACGACGGCGCCATCAAGACGCTCGAGCGGGCGAACGCCGGGCTCCTTCCGGTCGCGGCCCCTTTGTACACGAACCTCAGCTACACGTTCGTCGTCGACCAGCCCCCGGAGCAGGCGTTCGCCGCCATCAACGACGTACGCGCATGGTGGACGGGCCAGGTGGAGGGAGCGACCGACGCGCTCGGGTCGGAGTTCACCTACACCGTGCCGGAGATCCACTACACCAAGTTCCGCATCACCGAGCTCGACCCTGCGCGACGCGTCGCCTGGCACGTGCTGGACAGCCACCTCAGCTTCACTGCCAACAAGGAGGAGTGGACCGGCACAACCATCACCTTCGACCTCGCAGAGCGGAAAGGAGGCACGGAGGTGACCTTCACGCACGAGGGGCTTCGTCCCGACCACGAGTGCTATTCCGTCTGCTCCAATGCCTGGGGCGAGTACATCAGCGGGAGCCTGCGCGACCTGATCCAAACCGGATCCGGCCGACCGAACGCGTTCGAGGGCGAGGAGGCGCTCGAAGCCGTCCACGCCTGAGGGTGCGACTGTTACCGACTGGGCAGTGATCGCGGTAGCCCGAACCATGGGGGACGGTGATCTCGAAGCGAGTCGTGGCACAGATCCGGTCGGCCAGAGCAGAACCTGCAGGTTGAGACAGAGGACGCGGCGTCGACCTCGTGACCCGGCCGGCCGAGGAGGGTCGCGACGACGAGGACGGCACCGCCTGGTCGGAGCGCAGTCGGCAGACCTGCAGAATCTCGACGCACCGGTCATCGGGCCAGTCGTGCCGGATTGACTTCAGGAGGTGGCAGTCGGCGGCGGGGACAGTTTCGAAGGCACTGCCACTCCTCGCGACCCATCACGATGCGACGGACTGCGTCGCCTCGGGCGTTGGCCTCTGCGCGACGACGAGTGGCAGGTCGAACACGGTCCCGGGCCGTTGCTCGTGCCCGGTGAGCACAGCCTCGATCAGGACGCCTGCCCGCCGCCGACCTCGACGACGCTCGACAGCCTCCGAAGTCGTGCGCACTCGCCATGGCGTCGGCGACAAGTGAGCGCACCCTGACACGTTGTCATTGCAGATCCATTCGTCTCGCTCGGTCGATGTGTCCATGCGCCCACCCCGTGCAGTGCCTCGAACCTAGCCGGATCCGTGGGAGCCAGGCGTCGAGTTTGTGGCGTTCGTGCGGGTAGTGCGCCCCGGGGATCGGTCCCTCGTCCCCGACCAGCCGCATGTTGGTGGGCTCGGAGGCGCCCGCCCACAGTGCGGGGCGGGCGCCTCACCCTGACTGTTGCCGGTGGCCGCTAGAAATCAGCCGTTGATGAACACGTAGTCGGCCTGGTAGGGGACGTTGACGGTCGGGGTGGCCTGCGGGTCGCAGGTGCCGGTCGGGGCGACGCCGCCGACGGTGTTGAGGCGGAGCACCTCGACGACGTGCGCCAGCAGTCCGGTGGACGTGCCGATCTGGGTGGCGTCGAGGTTCAGCTCGGCGATGTTGCCGGCGCCGTTGGCGTTCTTGGTGACCACCTTGCCGGTGACCGCGCTGCCGTCGGGTGCCTGCCACTGCGGCGGGCCGGCGGCCGGCTGCACGAAGGTGTGGTGGATGCCGCCGGTGAGGCGCGCCTCGACGTTGTGCTGGGTGAAGGCGAACGAGCCGTCGGGTTGCGCGGTGCAGGCGTAGATCTGGCTGCCGAGGACCACCGACTCCTGCAACGCGGCCACGCCGCTGGTGGCTGACCGGGTGGTTGAGCAGGTGGAGCTGGGCCCGCACCGCGCCAGCCGGGAACGCGGTGGTGTGCAGGTCGGCGTAGAAGCCGCTCGGGTCGGAGCGCAACGCGGCGAGCAGGGTCGGGTCGGTGACGGTGACGGTGCCGGACGCGAAGCCACCCGCTCGGGCGCGGCGTGGTGAACAGCGGCACGACGACGGGGCCGTCCACTCCTCGACTCCGGCGTGGATGTCCGCCTCGGTCGGGGTGCCGATGCCGCGCCAGCGGATCGAGTAGGTGAGCGTGTCGCCCTGGATGCCGATGAGTTCCAGGGCCTGCCCTTCCGGATCTCCCGACCGACGCCTCGTGCGCGCGGCCATCACCACGTAGTACGTGGATGGGTGGCTCTCCGGTTCTCTATGGGTGGGGCCTTCGGAGGAGGGCGCGTACGCCGGGGCGTCGGTCGGAACTGCCTGCCGAAGAGCGGAGGCGCTGTTGTCACACACCTGGGAGCACTGGTGGGGTGACTCGGTCAGCGCAGCGAACTCGCCCTCCTGCCTGTCCCGGCCTACCTCAAGATCCGCGTCGCGTAGCCGGGCCGGGCGGTGGCGCGCGCATCAATGAACGCGGTGCACGGAACCGGTCGGGGCGCGGATGCGTAGACCGCATACCAACCCAGGAGGTTCCCATGCGCAAGACCTTGCTCGTGTCCACGACTGCCGTCGCCAGCCTTCTCGTCCTCTCTGCGTGCGGCTCGTATGGCGGCTCCAACGCCGCATCCTCTCCGGCGGCCGGCAACATCCACGTGGCCTCCACGTCCCTGGGGAAGGTGCTGGTCGACGGTGACGGGCACACCCTGTACCGGCTACGGCAGACAGCCCGGCCATTCCACGTGCGGCAGCCGTGTCTGGCGTACTGGCCGGCAGTCGCGCCGGCATCGTCCACCAGACTGCCGGACGTGAAGGCCGAGCTGGGCAGCGCTACTGCGCCTGGCGGAGTCGCAACCGCGACGGTCGGTGGCTGGCCGCTCTACACCTTCGTCCAGGACAGCACCGCCGGTGACGTGAACGGGGAGGGTATGGAGAGCTTCGGAGGCACTTGGTACGCCGTGTCGGCCGACGGCAAGCCGGTCACGGGGAAGCCCGACTCCGACAACTCGACTGGGGATGACGGCGGCTACGGCTACTGAATCGCTGGACCCAGTGCCGGATCCGGATAGTTCGCGTTCGACCGAATGGCCTGGCACGCAATGCTGGGATGCTCACGAGCGACGAATTCGATGCCAAGAAGGTAGAGATTCTGCGGCGCTTGTAACGTCAGGATGGCTTCGTGGCGCAACGGGTGGTCCGGCTGTCGGCGAAAGCCCAGCCTCGGAGCGAGTGGCCGACGCCCAAGAGCTGATCTACGGGCCGGTGATCGATTGGGCGAGGCGCAGCCCGCTTCACACCGACGCGCTCGGTCATTCGGTGCATCCGATGCTCACGGACGTCACCCTCGGGTGCTGGCTCGGCGCGTCGATCCTCGACCTGGCCGGCGGGTCCGGGTCACGACGCAGCGCGAACCTCTTGGTCGGGGTCGGACTGATCGCGTCCGGGCCGACCGCCATCGCAGGCGCCGGCGACTGGGCGGAGATGTCAGGCACCGAACGCCGGATCGGCGCAGTTCACGCGTTGGGCACTGACGCTGCAACCTTCCTCCTCCTCGGCTCCCTGGTCGCGCGGATGCGGGGCCGGTACGCGGCCGGCACCAAGTTCGCCCTCGCGGGAAACCTGGTCATGGTGGGTGCCGGCTTTCTCGGCGGCCATCTGGCCCTCAACCGGGGGACCGCCCGCCGGACTCCAGCCGCCGAGCACTAGATCCTCCAGGCCGATTCCCGCCGGTACTAGCGGCCCGCGTTCCGATGCACCGGTGACAGGGGGGAGAGTTGCGGCTCCCACCCCGTGGATGGCTTCTATAAGGCGTTCAGGTCTTGAGGGAGGCGATCGGTCGCGGGATCGTTGCCTCATGCACGCGATCCGAGCGGCGCACGCCTTCGACGGCACCCAGTTCCTTCCCGGCGGAGCGACCGTGGTCGTGGATGGTGACCGGATCGTCGGCGTCCACACCGGCCGGGTCGACCTGCCAGATGGCGTCGAGGTGACGGAGTACGACGGCACCGTGCTGCCCGGGCTGTTCGACTGCCACACGCACCTGGTCGCGGACTCGACCTTCGGTGGGCTCGAGCGCGCCGGCACGATGACCGATGAGGCGATCGACGCGGTGATCGTGCGAGTCCCTCCGCGCCCACGCCGCGGCCGGCGTGACGACCGTCCGGGACTTGGGCGACCGCGGCTACCGGACGCTGGCTTTCCGGCATGCGCCCCGGTCTACCCCGCGTGGTCGCCGCCGGGCCGCCGCTCACGACTCCCGGCGGCCACTGCCACTTCCTCGGCGGCGCGGTGGCCGGCGACCTGCGCGCCGCGGTCACGGAGCATGCCGAGCGGGGCGTTGACGTGGTGAAGGTGATGGCCTCGGGCGGGTTCGCGACGCCGGAGACCGACCAGCTGGGCGCCCAGTTCACCGTGCCCGAGCTCGTGGCGCTCGTCGACGAGGCGCACCGGGCCGGGCTTCCGGTCGTCGCTCACGCGCACTCCCTCGTCGGGATGCAGAACGCCCTGGCGGCCGGCGTCGACGGGATCGAGCACTTCAGCGGCCTCTCGTCGGAGGGCGTGCAGATCGACGACGACCTGCTGGACGAGGTGGCCCGCCGGGGCGTGGTGCGTGGACCTCACCATGGGCAACGACCGCAGCCTGCACGCGCTCATGCCTGTACCGCCTCCGCCTGTCGCAGCGCTCATGGCACGGTTCGGAGTCGCCAGCTTCGACGAGTTCTACGCGGCGCGGATCGGACTCTTCACCCGGCTTCGCGAGCACGGGGTCGCCGTGGTCACGGGCGTGGACTCCGGCATGGGGCCGGCGAAGCGGCACGGCAACGCCTGGCGGGCTGTGGGCGAGATGGTCGACGCCGGCTATCCCGTGGCCGAGGCGCTCGCGAGCGCCACCTCACTAGCCGCCGACGCGTGCGGGCTGGCCGGCGAGACCGGCCGGCTGGCGGAGGGGTACGCCGCCGACATCCTCATCGTGGACGGCGACCTCTCGCCGGACATCTCGGCGCTGAGCAGCCCGCTCGAGGTTCTCGCACGCGGGGCGCGCGTGGAGCCCGACTGACGCACCCTGCACCACCAACCCACAGGGTGGAAGGCCGCTACCGCCGCGCATGGCGGGTGTCGATGCTGGGCATCGCTTGCAGGGCAAGCCCGAACCCGCAAAGCCGTGTCTCGTGACGGCGGTGTGGACTCCGTCCACGACCAGGGAGTGAGCGACTTCGCAGTGCTGACGGCCGCGGGAGAGATCTCCGAACGTCAGCAGATCCCGACACATGCCCGGGCGACGGTAGGCACGCAAACCCGGGTCGATTGGCGGCGGTTCGATGCTGCGACTAATCTGGGCGGTAAGCAGCGGGTCCGAGGATGCGGCGTAGGTTGATCGGGACTGGTGTGGATGGCCCCGGTCGAGCTTGGGATCTGCGGACGTGGCTCGGCCTGTACGCCCGTCGTTTGCACTCTCCCTATCGCATGTTGGGGCGGCCGTGCTTGCAATGGGATAGTTGCCACACGGAGGGCGTCGATCACGCTCGCCCTTTGGGCGCTCACCGCCCGTCCATGTTCGAGCCGTCGTCATGAGCTGTGATTCCGTTCTGCCGCCACTGCGACGGTCTGCTGGACGTGGCGCTCAAGAGGTGTCACTGTCGAAAGGGATTCAGGTTGACTTGCGCACTTCCGCCCGTCGAGGAAGTCCGGCGGAGATGTCAGTATGCGACGACGGAGGGGACGTGATGGACCCGATCAGGCACGGTTCTGAGAGTTTCTTCATCGAGGGTGAGGGCCTGCTGACCACCCAGCTCGGTGGCCGCGTCGGGGATCAGCAGCCCGATCCGGTCGATGAGTCCGGGACGCGGACGGTCGGCGCGCCCGCCCTTGTGACCGCTGAAGCCGTGGCTCCGCCGTTCCGGTTTTCCCGGGTCGGCCCGAAGGGAACCCGACTGGGCGCGGCGGTCACTCGGAAGCTCGCGTTGGCGATGGTCAAGGAGGGCGGCGGGGACGGCGACATTCCCGCCGGGTACACCTATCTTGGCCAGTTCATCGATCACGACCTGACCATGGACCGCACCAGCGTGATCCTCGGTGAGGACGTCCGCCCGGTCGACATGCTGCAGGGGCGGTCGCCGCGGCTGGATCTGGACTCCGTGTACGGCAACGGGCCCGGCGACGCCCTGTCGGCCAAGTTCTACGGGGCCGACGGGTTGCACCTGCAGACCGGGGCGACGATCGCGGCCCGCACCGGACGGCGAGAAGCGGCCACGACCTGCCGCGGGTGGGCAAGGGCACGACAAGCGGCCAAGCGGATGGCGCTGATCCCCGACCCGCGCAACGACGAGAACCTGATCGTCGCGCAGACCCACCTGGCCATGATCCACTTCCACAACCGGGTGCTCGACAAGGTGCCGGCCTCGGTCCCGGACACCGCAGAAGTTCACCCGGGCACGCAAGAGGGTCACGCTGCACTACCAGTGGATGATCCGCCACGACTACCTGCCGCGAATCTGCCGCCCCGCGATGCTCGACGACGTCTTCACCAACGGCCGCAAACTGGTCGAGCCGGGGGCCTCGCCGCCGACGTTCCGACCATGCCGGTGGAGTTCTCCGTCGCTGCCTTCCGGCTCGGGCACAGCATGATCCGGCCGGCGTACAACTGGAACCAGATCTTCTCGGGCACGGCGGGCTCCTGGACTACATGTTCGATTTCTCCGGCCCCGGCGGCGACCTGGTCGGCGACATGCGGCTGCCCAGCAACTGGATCGCCGACTGGCGCCGCATGTACGACTTCGAGGCGGGCGGCCGGCCGCGGCTCAAGCCGCGCGAGCCACGTCAACCATGCCGATGCGCATCGACACGCTGCTCACCGACCCGCTGAAGAACCTGCCCCCGCGGGTGTTCGGCGGCTCCACAGCAATGCCCGTTCGACGACCTGCGCCGAAACCTGGCCTTCCGCAACCTGACTCGCGCGGCGATGGTGAAGCTGGCCAGCGGACAACAGATGGTCACCAAGCTCAAGGACGTCGGCGTCAACGTGACCCCGCTGACCCGAAAGCAGATCATCGACCGGCAACGGCGGCGCGAAGCTCGACCACCTGACCTCCGCAGAGAAGGACGCCGTGGCGACCCGCACACCGCTGTGGTTCTACATCCTGCGCGAGGCCGAACACAACGGCGGACGACTTCGAGGCGTCGGCGCCCGCATCGTCGCCGAAACATTCCACCGAGCCATGGAGGGCAGCCGGTTCTCCATCGTCCGCCAGCCCGACTGGCGCCCGACCCTCGGCCGCGACAGCACCACCTTCGACATGACCGACCTCATCTTCTTCGCCTACGCCGGTCGGAAGTCCGGAATCAACCCACTCGGTGGAGCCTGACGCGCCCGTGTGGGAACGTGTCACCCGGCGCGGCCCATGGTCAAGGACTACTCCTCCTACCTCACCTGACGGCGCTCGCCAAACGCACCCTCCACAGGCCGATTGCGTTCGAGGGGGTCCCGCCTCACGGGGAAGAGTGCGGGCGAGGTGCGTGCTCTTGTCGACCACGGTGACCCCAGGAGCTTCCCGTGCCGGTACGCCGTCGGGTGCGCCGCTTGACGCGTGACCATCGCTCACGCGGTGGGCTGAGCGCACCCTTCGCGAAGCATTTGCCCGGGTTGACCCACGTACGGTGGGTTCGTGTTTGATGCGACGCGCGGCGATCTGGTCGCCGAGCGATTCGGGCTGGGCGAGCACGCGTCTATGGACGGCCCGGTCGCCTTCGGGCGGCTAGGTGAAATCTGGCAGCTGGTCGCTGAACGCGGCCGCTTCGCGGTGAAGCATGCTCAGTTCGCGGTTTCGGTGGAGGACGCGGAGCTCGACGCGGCTTATCAGGAGGCGGTGCGCCTGGCGGGGGTTCCCATGCCAACCGTGGTCCGTGCCGTCGACGGCACAGTGGTCGCTGACATCGGCGGCGCTCACGTGCGCGTCTACGAGTGGATCGACGTCCTGCCGGCTGAAAGGCGGCTGGATCCCGGCGAGTTGGGGCAGATGCTGGCGGCCATTCACGCGGTCGAGGTGACCACCGACGAGCCCGTCGACGGTTGGTACCTCGACCCTGTCGGCGCCGCGACGTGGCAGGAGCTGCTGGTGCGTCTACGAATGGCCGACGCCCCCTTCGTCGACCGGCTCGCGGCCCTGCTCCCGAGCGTCGTTGAGGCTGAGGGCATCCTCACTTCGCCGCGCCGGGTTCAGGTCTGTCACCGGGACCTGTGGGCGGACAACGTCCGGCGCACGCCGGGCGGCGGCCTGGTCGTGTTGGACTGGGAGAACAGTGGACCCGGCGACGTGAACGGCGAACTTGGCTGCGCCCTCTTCGAGTACGGGCTGGGACAGGCCGACCGGATGCGCACCCTGTACGCCGCCTATCTCGACGCCGGCGGACCCGGCCGCCTGGCCGACCGTGGAGATCTGACCATGCTGGTTGCCCAGCTCGGCAACATCGCCCGGGTCGGCTGCGAACGCTGGTTGACCTCCGCGACCGACCAGGAACGGGCAAGCAACGCCGACTGGGTGACCGAGTTCCTCAACGAACCGGTCACCGTGGAGACCGTCGATCGGATCCTCCTCGCCGTCAACGGCTGAGGACGCGAAGCGACCTCGGCTCGGCGGATCCGCGCTATCACCTGTGCCCGGATCGCGGCGCAGCCTGTCCGGGAGCGCTCACCGACATCCACCTGGCCGCCTCACCCGTCGCCTCGCCCTGCTCGCTGGCTCCATGGCGAGTCGCTTCCGAATTCGCCGGGGCCGCCGGTGGCCGCGCGCTGTGTGGCGCCGGCAGCTCGCTCAAGCGCTGACGACCTGCGCCATGATCGCTTCGTCGATCCTGGTCGATCTCAGAGACGGGATGCAGGAGCGCCATGAAGTCCGTGCCGATGGGACTTGCCCAACACTTTCGCGGTATGAAGGCCCCCATGCGCATCTTCTTTACCGGTGGGAGCGGCAAGGCTGGCAAGCACGTCGCGCCGTACCTCGCCGAGCAGGGCCACCACGTCACCAACGCCGACCTCGTCCCGCTGGAGCACCCAGCGGTCGCCGACCTTCGGGTCGATCTCACCGATGCCGGTGAGACCTACTCGGCGCTCGCCGGGCTGGCGACCTTCGACGAGCTGGACCTGCCCGAGAAGCCCACCTACGACGCCGTTGTGCACTTCGCCGCGGTGCCGGCGATCCTGCTCGCCTCGGACGCAGCGACGTACGCCACGAACGTCCTCAGCACCTATAACGTGCTCGAGGCCGCGACTCGGCTGGGGGTGCGCAAGATCGTGTTCGCCTCCTCGGAGACGACCTACGGGATCTGCTTCGCCCAGGGTGAGCGGCGCCCGCTCTACGTGCCGGTTGACGAGGACCACCCGACTGTCCCCGAGGACGCCTACGCGATGTCGAAAGTCGCCGGCGAGGTGACGGCGCGCTCGTTCCACGCCCGCACCGGGGCGGACGTCTACGGTCTGCGGATCAACAACGTCATCGAGCCGCACGAGTATGCCGAGATGTTCCCTGCCTTCCTCACCGACCCGTCGCTGCGGCGCCGCAACCTGTTCGCCTACATCGATGTCCGCGACCTGGGCCAGATGGTGCAGTGCTGCCTCGAGACCGACGGGCTGGGCTACGAGGTCTTCAACGTCGCCAACGCCGATATGTCCGTGGCTGCGACGACGCAGGAGATCCGGGACCGCTTCTACGACGAGGTGGAGGTGCGCCGGGAGATGGGTCGCGACGAGACCTTCTACGCCATCGACAAGGCACGCGACCTTCTCGGCTACGCACCACGTCACTCCTGGCGCGACGTGCTGGCCGACCCTGTGGCCGGGCACGGCTGAGCGCTCACCACCGTCGTCTTTGCGCTCCATTGGACGCTCGGCTTCACCTTCGATCGAGGGGCACAGCATTGGCGGCGGATAGACGCAGGTCATCTCACAAGAGGGCCGGTGCGTCGCGCGCGCGATCGAGGTGGTGCAGGTACGTCCGAGCCGGGGGAGGCTTACCCGCCGCCGGCGAGGAAGTCGAGCATGGCTGGAGATGCCGGGGCCATATGCCCGGCTGACTCTTAGGTCTGGGCGTTGAGGAACGCGAGGACGGCCAGCACCCGCCGGTGGCCGTCGGTGGCGGGTTCGATCCCGAGCTTCGCGAAGAGGCTGGCGATGTGGGTCTCGACGGTCCGTTCCGACAGGAACAGTCGTTCGTGCGATGCCGGCGTTGGTGTGGCCTTGAGCCATCAGCGCGAGTACGTCGCGTTCGCGCGAGGTCAATGTGTGCAGCGGTTCGTGGGCGCTGTTGATGCTGATCAGCCGGCGTGACGACTTCGGGGTCGAGGGCGGAACCGCCCGACGCGACGCGCTGCAGGGCGTCGAGGAAGTCGTCGACGTCGAGCACGCGGTCCTTGAGCAGGTAGCCGAAGGCTCCCGTGCTGACGAGGTGGACCGAGTGCGTGGTCTCGATGTGCTGGGAGAGCAGCAGGATCCCCAGCTGGGGATAGGTGGCACGCAGGAGCATGGCGGCGCGCGCGCCGTCGTCGGTGTGGTCGGGCGGCATCCTGACGTCGACGATGGCGAGGTCGGGTCGCTGGTCCCGTACGGCGTCCAGCAGGTCTGGTGGCGTCTGGCACCCGGGCCACGATCTCGTGCCCGGCGTCGGTGAGCAGGCTGGCGAGTCCTTCGCGGAACAGGGTGGAGTCCTCGGCGATCACGATGCGCACGGCAGCACCGCCTCGATGATGGTGCCGGCACCTTGCTGGCTGTCGATCGACAGTTGACCGCCATGCGCGCCGACCCGGTCGGCGAGGCCGGCGAGTCCCGACCCCGGACGGGGCGCTGGCGCGCCCGTTGCCGTCGTCGGCGACACGGACGTGCAGATGGCCGTCGACCACGTCCACGTCGAGGGTGATCGTGGCGGCCTCGGCGTGCTTGACGGCGTTGGTGATCGCCTCGGCCGCGACGTAGTAGGCGGTGGTCTCGACGTCCTCGTCGAGGTCGGTGGCGGTCATGTGCAGGACGATGGGCAGGTGGGTCGTGCTGACCAGCTGGGAGAGGGCGGGGACGAGGCCGTCGTCGAGACAGCTGGGTCTGATGCCGTGGGCCAGCTGCCTGAGCTCGCTCACGGCGGTGCCGAGCTCGGCGACGGCCTCGTCGAAGACTGCGGAGACGTCCACGCCGCGTCCGAGGCGGCGTTGGGCCAGCCGTAGCGCCATCCCCAGGGCCACGAGTCGTTGCTGGGCGCCGTCGTGCAGGTCGCGCTCGAGACGGATCCGTTCCTCGTAGCCGACCCTGAGCAGGCGTGCCCGGCTGTCCTCGGCCTCGGTGAGCGCCTGCCGCAGCTCGAGGCGGAGCCGGACCAGCTCGACCAGAGGCGCGGCACGGGCGGCGATGGCGCGCACGAGCTCGCCGGCGATCGGCGCACGTGTCGAGAGGACCCCGATGCGCTGCGGGTCCGATCGTGATGTCGACCTGCGGTTCGGGAACCTCGAGGGCGGCCCCGTCGGCGTCGACGACGGTCTCCGTTCGCCGGCCGGCAGTACCCGACGACGAGCGTGGGGTCCGCCAGCGCATCCCGCAGCCGTTGCTGCAGCTGCTCGGGGCCTGCCCGGGCCAGCAGGGTCTCGCGATGGAGGTCGGTGATCGCCTCGAAGGCCGCGTGCCGGGCGGGGTAGAGGCGGGCGTCGACGTGTCGCTGCAGCCGCCTTCCCAGTGGGGCGAGGAGGACCGCGGCGCCAGCGGTCACGGCGATGGCGACGGCCGGACTGCGCCGGGTCAGCACGACGCCGGCCAGGACGTTGGCCGCGGTGTACACGGCCAGGAGCCCGGCCAGGATGATCGACCTCGTCACGGTGGCCACCAGGGCCCGGTCGGCGTCGAAGAGGTCGGGTCGTCGTACGGCGACGGCGATCAGGGTGGGCAGGGCGAGGTAGGTGATGCCCAGGCCGATCGCCAGGACGGCGTCGGCGCTGCCGATCAGGGCGTAGCTGATCCAGGTGCCCAGGATCGTGACCGGCAGCAGGCTGGCTGCCCAGGGACAGCCATCGGTACTGGCGACGTTGCCCGGGTCCGCTGGCGCGGTAGCGCCGGGTCAGGTCGACCACGAGCAGGATCAAGGAGACGGGGAGAAGCGGCAGACTCACGGCGGTCAGGGTCGTCGCCAATGGCCCGGGCATCGTCCCGAGCACATGCGGCGTCGCCTCGTCGGGTGGCAGGAACGGGCCGGGCGCCGTCGCCGCGGTCACCATGAACACCGCGGCGTCGAGGAGGATCACGGCGAACAGCCAGCGGCCCAGGCGCGACCCGAGCCTGCCCTCGGGGAAGAACAGCAGCGGCAGCGCCACGACCACGTACACCAGCACCCAGGCGCCTTGGCTGGCGACGGTCACGTAGTCGGCACCGGGAGGCCGGAGCCACCACGTCCTGCGCCAGCACTCAGGGTGAGGACCAGCGCGGCCAGCAGACCCGGGCAGCACCAGCAGCAGCCCGAGCACGCCTGTCCCGCGGCCCTGGGCCACGACCACGCCCGCGGCTGCGGGCACGACTCCCAGGAGCACGGCCGCCGCCCAGGACCAGCAGGTGCGCCGGTGACGGGTCCTGGGCCGTCAGCCACACCGCTGTGCACAGGACCGCGCCGGTGATACACGCAGCAGTCCAGGCAAACCCACGGTGCCAGGTCACCTTCGCACCCTACGGCCGGATCACTCGGCGCGACCTCCGTGCAGGCACCCAGCACGAGCTCCGGGCCGGCACGTGGTCGAAGACCCGTGCCGGCCACGAAGCGACCGAGTCCGCAGACCGCGAGAGTCGAGAGGGACACCGACCGGTCACGCATGAAGGAGCGCACCATGAAGGACCTCGGCACCGAACCGCGCACGGAACGGACTCGTCGCATCAGCCAAGGGCTCGCCCTGATCCTCGCGCCGTGGGCGTTCGTGATCGCCAACAGCGGCGACATCCTGACCACCGAACACGGTCTGGACGACACGACACCGCGCGGCGCCCTGCTGATCTCTGCCGCCCACCCGCTCGCTGACAAGTGGTTCACCTTCACCGCGATGGTCGGCTGCCTGCTCCTCGTGCCGGCCGTGCTGGGGGCGATGGGCCTCGTGCGCGTGAAGGCGGCCCGACTGGGCCTCCTCGGTGGCGTGCTGATGATCGCCGGCTACATCTGCTACTTCGCGATGCTCTTCCAGGGCTACGCCACGATCGCCCTGGCACAACACGGGGCGCGAGCACGGACAACGTCGCCGTCCAGGACCTGATGATGAACCAGGGCTTCTTCATCGTGGTCGCGCTCACCTTCGTCGTCGGCAACCTGATCGGCACCTTCCTGCTCGGCCTCGCCCTGTTCCGCGCACGCGTCGTACCCAGGTGGGCGGCCGTCCTGGTGCTGGTCTGGCCGGTGGCGCACATCCTCGGGGGCCCCTGGGGCGAGGTCCTCGGCGCCGCGGTCGAGGCCGTCGGGTTGGCCGTGGTGGGCCTGACCGTGCTTCGCAACGGCGCTCGTCTCCCCGTACGCTCCGAAACGCACGGACACGGAACCCAGCTACCTCAGAGACGATCTCCCTTCTGCTGACCGGCAAGGAGAACTGCGATGAACGAGACCTGCCCCACCGCGCCCACCCAATGAATCCTCACCACCTGGAGTCCTCATGCGTTCACCTCGTACCTTGACTGTTCTGTCCTTGGCTGCGCTCGTGCTGGGCGGCCGTGCGTCGCCCTTCCGGCGTCGGCGGTCTCCCTTCACCGGGGGGAGGCGAGACCGCCGTCGCTTCCGCCACCCTCGGCTCGCGTGGCACCGCGGTTCGACGGTGACGTCCCGCCGATGACCGAGCGGCCAGCACGTCAGGGCCGGCCACGCGGCCATGCTTTCGGTCGACCCGACCGTGGCGTTGCAGGCGTGTGTCGACGATCCGAGCTGGCTGTGCGGTTCGGTGCGGGTGCCCGTGGATCGGGCTCGTCCGCGGGGTCGGAGCCTGTCGGTCGGGTTCAGCGTGCTGCCGCACTCGGACCCCACCGCGACCGCACGAGACGCGATCTTTGTCAGCGACGGTGGCCCCGGCGCGGCCAACGGGACGGGCAAGGGGTTCCGGGTGTTCCAGATGGCGCCGCTCACCGATCAGCGGGACCTGGTGCTGATGGACAACCGCGGTACCGGCACCTCCGGCCCGATCGACTGTCAACGGCTCCAGGCCGGGGCCAGCGGCGCGGACGACACGATCGCCGCCGTCGGCGCCTGCGGCCGGCAGCTCGGCGAGGACGCCGACCGCTACGGCAGCGGCGACGTGGCCCTGGATCTGGAGGCGGTACGACAGGCGCTGGGCTACCCCAGGATCGACTACTACGCACAGTCCTACGGCTCCGTGGACATCGAGGCGTACGCGGTGCGGTTCCCGCACCGCCTGCGCGCGGTAGTTGCTGATGCGGGGCTGCCGGTCAACGACCACCGGCACGCCTGGACCTGGGGTCAGGACCTCCCCGCGGCCTACGCGCGGGTCGCCACCTTGACCTGTCATCGGGCACCCGCCTGCGCCGCCGCCCACCCCCGCGCCGGGAGCGCCCTGCGTCGGCTGGCCACGGCCCTCCGGGCGCGACCGGTTCGTGCGACGGTCAATGGCCCGGACGGCCCGCAACGGGTCACCGTGGACGAGGCGTTGCTGGCGCAGATCGCCCCCGACGTGCTCAACGGAGGTGAGCTGGCGGCTGCGGCCACAGCGTTGGACCACGGCGACGCCGCTCCGCTGCTGCGTCTGGGCGCGGAGGCCACCGCCGGGGGAGACCCGGATGACCCGGCCGTCTTCTCCTGGGGTGACAACGCGGCCGCGTTCTGCAACGACACCGACTTCGTCTGGGACCGCACCGACCCGGTAGCGGTCCGGCGGGCCAAGTTCCACCACGCCGAGCGCGCCCTGGGCGCCGACGCCTTCGCACCCTTCTCGACGCAGGCATGGCGCGAGCACTTCATCACCGACTTCTGCCTGCGGTGGCCCGCCCCTGACCGGTTCACCCCCGCGGTCCCACCCGGAGCGACCGCCACCGGCTTCCCTGTGCTCCTGCTCAGCGGAGATCTCGACACCCAGGTCGCGACGGCGATCAGCCGCACCCTGCGGGACACGTTCCCGCAGGCTCGGCTGCTCCGCGTCGCCGGCGCCGCCCACCCGGCGGCCGGGTGGAGCGACTGCGCACGGGTGGCCATGCGCTCCTTCATGCGCACGCTACAGATCCCGGCCTCGGGCACCTGCGACGAACCGGCAGTCGTCGCACCCGCCGTGCCCCAGTTCCCCCGGCACGCCAGGGCCGCGACGGCCGCCCGGCCCCGGCCCGGTGACCACTCCACCGACCTCGACCACCGGATCGCGACCACCGCGGTCCGGACCGTCCTGGACGGCTGGCTGCGCAGCTTCCGAGCCGGCCCCACCGGCACCGCACCCGGACTTCGCGGAGGAACCGTCGCCTTCGACTACACGACCTTCGACGACCACGCGACCCTGTCACTGCACCGGACCAGGTTCGCCCACAACGTCACTGTCACCGGCAAGGCGACCCTGACCTACGACGGCAACCTCGTCCACGCACGAGCACGCGTTCGAGGCCCCAAAGGCCAGACCGGAATCCTCACCGCCGACGGCGCCTTCGGGTTCGGCGCACCCTACGAGGACTTCACCGTCACAGGGAACCTGGGCCACCACCGCGTCAACGTCTCAGTGCCTGCCAACTGACCATGCGGGCCCTTCAAAGGAAGGGGCGAGACCACGTTCCGTGCAAGGCCCACCGCCCCGCACGCTGAAGCTCGCAACAGACCTGACCGACCAAGAACCAAGGAGCGTCGTCTCGTCAGCACGCTGAGGACCCTCAGCATCCGGTGGACACCGGCCAAGGCTGCACGGTCAACGCGAGCCGGTCCGCACGACCCGACCGGGTAGAGACACCAAACGAAGCCTCCGAAACACCGGGGCGGTTCACATCGCCGCCGTCGGCTTTGCGCGCCTCCCTCGGCCTCCTTCGAATGAGCACGACGCACTGTTTCCACGCGCCTGCTCCTGCCACCTCACTTGCGAGGAGCGATCATCTCTACGAGGTTGCTGCGCCCGTCCTCGTCGAGGTCGTAGCCGTCGGCCAGTGCCGCCAGCCGCTGGATCGCCGAGGTGACATCGGTGCCAGGCGCAAGCGGTATGAAGCCGTGCGCTGCATAGGCCAGGTCCCACAGCGGCGAGCCCGGTCCGGCGTTGTCCCAATCGATGAAGACCCATCGCTCGCCACCCAGCACCAGGTTCCACGGCGCCAGATCGTGATGGATCACCAGGTTCTCCGCGTCGGGAGTGATGACGACGTTCCATCGGGCTTCCGCAGGCCGGTATGAACTCCCCGGATGCGTCGTGGAAGTCTCGGATCAGAACCCCGATCCGATGGGCTCCTGCCAGATGGTTATCGGGCTCGAACGGCATGAGAACGTCCCCTCGATGTACTCGAGGACGTGGCGACCCAACTCGTCGAAGCCGAGGGTGCGAGGAGCACCCTCGTAGCCCACTGCGTTTAGGCGGCTGAGCAGCGCGTCGACTGAGCGAGACCAAGGTCCGCCAGCTAGGGGACGGACGGTGTCGCCAACCCGCACAACCGCCGTGCCCACGTTCCCGCCGGCGATGTGCTCCTCCCCAGGGTTCACAACCATGGTCCACATCGTGCCGCACGCCGATCGGTCACCGGCACGCTGCGCGTGCCCATCGGTCTGGCGGACACGGGCCGAGCTGTACGACGAAGTGATCGTCGTCGGCGGCGCCGATTCGTGGACGCTCGATAGGTCAGTGCTGGCGGCGGCGTGCTACGGGCTCGAGCGCGGGATTGGTGAAGGAGCTGTCAGCTGGGTTGATGGTGATACCTGGCGGCACGATCTCGTCGATCCGGTCGAGCACGTCCGCGCTCAGGACGACGTCGGCCGCGGCGAGCTGGGTCTCCAGCTGCTCCATCGTGCGTGGGCCGATCAGCGGCGAGGTGATCGCAGGGTGCGACGCTGCGAACGCGATGGCCAGCTGGATCAGCGTGAGCCCGGCCTGCTCGGCGAGCTGCGCCAGCTCTTCGACCGCATCGAGCTTGCGCTGGTTGTACGGGTTGGACAGGTCGAACCGTTCGGGGAGCCGCCCGGCGCGCGAGGACTCCTGCTGGCCGGTGTCCTTGCGCCAGCGGCCTGACAGCCAGCCGCCCGCGAGCGGGCTGTAGGACATGACGGCCATGCCGTGGCGGGCGCAGGTGGGCAGGACATCGGCCTCGACGCCGCGCACGAGGATCGAGTAGGGGGGTTGCTCGGTGACGAAGCGCTCGAGGTTGCGGTCTCGGGCTGCGACCTGGGCCTCGACGATCTGACTGGCGGGGAAGGTCGAGGAGCCGATGTAGCGGACCTTGCCCTGCCGCACGAGGTCGGTGAGCGCGGACAGGGTCTCCTCGACGTCGGTGCTGGGGTCAGGGCGGTGGACCTGGTACACGTCGATCCAGTCGGTGCCCAGTCGGCGGAGGGAGTCCTCGACCGCGCGCATGATCCAGCGGCGGGAGTTGCCGCGCTGATTCAGATCCTCGCCCATCGGGTTGTGGAACTTAGTCGCGAGCACGACGTCGTCGCGGCGGCCGGCGAGGGCCTTGCCGACGATCTCCTCGGACTCGCCGGCGCCGTAGACGTCGGCGGTGTCGATGAAGTTGATGCCGGCGTCGAGGGCCGCGTGGATGATCCGGATCGACTCGTCGTGGTCCGGGTTGCCCCAGGAGCCAAACATCATCGTGCCGAGGCAAAACTGGCTGACCGAGACGCCGGTGCGTCCCAAGGGCCGGTGTTGCATACCTGCTCCCTCCGTTGCCTCGAGCGCCCGGCACGAGGCCGGGATGCCCTCCTACTCTGCCAAACTTCAGCCCTTTGCACCTGGCGGGTGCCCTCAACCCCGAGTCTGTCCCGCAAGAGGGGAACGGCCGACGGCGCGAGTCATCCTCACGACCATCTTCGGGTCGACAACGCCCCATCGCCACAAGCGGATCCGCTTGCGGGACGGAATGGACCAGAGCATCGAGCGCAGGGCGACCCGCGCTTGACAGTCATACGCGGGCGATATGACGCAGGTCAGGCCATGACAGTGCCGCTTGCCGGCCGGCCCATAGATTGAGCCGCGTGACGGACTCCCTCGATGACGCCCTCGACGACGCCACGCGTCGCTTCCGCAGTCGCCACCCGAAGAGCGCGCGCCTCGCTCGGGCGGCGGCCGAGGTGATGCCCGGCGGCAACACGAGGTCCGTGCTGCACACGGATCCCTTCGGCATTCGCATCGACCGTGCCGAGGGGGCCGTGCTCACCACCGTCGATGGCGAGCACGTCGTCGACTTGCTCGGGGACTACTCGGCGGGTCTGTTGGGTCGTCGGCCGGAGGTGGCTGAGGCCGTGCGGAGGGTGCTCGCCCGGGGCTGGGGGTACGGCGCGATGGGTGAGCCCGAGACGACCTTCGCCCGGGCGTTGGTCGAGCGGTTCGCCTCGGTCGACCAGGTGCGGTTCACGAACTCGGGCAGCGAGGCGGACCTGATGGCGGTACTCACCGCCCGCCATGTCACCGGGCGTGACCGGGTCGTCGTCTTCGAGGGCGCCTACCACGGCGGTCCGATGACGTTCCTGCCCGGCAGTGCGCCGCTGCGCGTGCCGTTCGACTTCGCGGCCCTGCCCTACAACGACACCGCCGCCGTCGAGGCCGAGTTCACCCACCACGGGGACGAGATCGCCTGCGTCCTGGTCGAACCGATGCTCGGCGCGGGTGGCTGCATCCCTGCCTCGCCGCACTTCCTCTCGGCTCTTCGCTCCCTCACTCGCGCACACGGCTCGCTCCTCGTCATGGACGAGGTGATGACGTCCCGGCTGGCCGTCGGCGGGGCGCAGCAGGTGTACGGCGTACACGCCGACCTGACGGTGCTGGGCAAGTACTTCGGCGGTGGCCTCTCCTTCGGGGCCTTCGGCGGCCCCCGGCAGGTCATGGCCGCGTTCGATCCTGCCCAGGGTGGTCTCACCCATGGCGGCACCTTCAACAACAACGCCTTCACGATGGCCGTCGGCTCCGCGGTCACCGAGCTGCTCGACGCCGACACGCTCAAACGGCTCAACGACCGCGGGGACCGGCTCCGGGACCAGCTGACCGACGCGCTGACCCCGGTCCGGTTCTGCGTGACGGGCACCGGTTCGATGATGACGATCCACCCCACCCCGGGACCCGTGGAGCAGTGGTCCGACATCGCGGAAGTCGACCCCCGCTGGCGCCGCCTGCTCTTCCACGACCTGCTCGCCCGGGGCTACTACATAGCCGAGCGCGGCTACCTCGCGCTGAGCCTCGCCCTCACCGAGCAGCACCTCGACGGCTTCGTCGCCGCAGCGCGGGCCTTCGCGACAGAACACGCCGACCTCGTCGCTTCGAATGCGCCCACGCGATCATCGAACAGGTCCACGCCGACCTGAAGAGCTCCGCGCTGGCCCACCTGCCCTCGGGGGTATTCGCCGCGAACGCCGCCTGGCTGGTGCTGGCCGTGATCGCGTTCAACCTCACCCGCGCCGCCGCCAGCCTGACCGAGCCACACCTGGCGAAAGCGACCACCGCCACGATCCGCCGAAAGCTCATCGCCGTCCCATCCCGGGTCGCACACTCCGGCCGCCAGATCACCCTGCACCTGCCCACCGCGCGGCCATGGGAGACCGCCTGGTCGGCGCTGTTCGACCGGTCAGCGACCCGCCACCAGCCCGCGCGGTCTGACCATCCAGCAGCAACCGCTGCCCGACCACAGGAACCACAGTGGAACACCCGGACAGCAAGGTCCGACGCACCACCATGTCCTCCACAACCTCACCCGGCAGGGACCCGCTCAGACGATCACCGCCAGGCAATCGGTGGATCCGGGCTAAGACGCACCTTCCTTGGCGGCAAGAAGGCGCGACGTGGAGGGAGGCGACGTGTCGCCCCGATGAGCGGTGTTGAGCGCAACGCCCAGGGCGATGTTGTCCCATGCGGTGGCGCTGTTGCGGCCTCTGGCAGGAGTATCCGCGCGTCCGCTCAGGACACTCAGTGGGACCGGAGACGCCAGCCAGCCCAAGGTGTGGCCAACCCACCCCCAGCCGTGCGGCTACCAGCCACTGCCGGCGGGTCTGCACGACCGCGCTGGAACGGCTCAGGTCACTAGCGTTCCTGGCACACCGAGAGTCAGCGAAGCCCAAGAGGAACAGGAAGCGAGGCGGCGAGGAACATGCAAACCGATGAGACCACCCGGAAGCTGTACTCGATCCTGATCCAGCTCGCTAAGGGACAGGACGAGCTTGCGGCTACCGAGGCTGCCGCAACGCGCTACTGGGCCCCCTGCCCCCCGACCGTGCTCGGGCACCGCACGGCGGCCACGCTGCTGCGTGCCGAAGCCGATCGACTCGCCACCGCCAGCTGAAGGAGCTGACCATGCACAGCGTCCTCCCCCAGAACGAGAAGTACCTCCGCGATGTCTTCGGCTCAACGCTGGGAGACGGAGCGTGCGTCGTCGATGCCGATCGGCAGGTGGGCTACGTCCGCCTCGAGTTCGGCAGTCACCGTGGCCCTGACTCGGCGTACTGGGACGGCTGGTTCAGCGTCACCCGCACCCGTGACGGACATCCGCTCAGCGGCAAGGTGATGAACGGTCGGCTCGTCCAGGTGCTCGGGAGCCGGTCATGACCTGGCACACCGTGGTCGCGGCCGCCGACGAGTTCCAACGCCTCCTCGGCGCCATTCGCACCGCGGGCGGAGTCATCACAGGCAGCTGCCCGTGCGCAGCCGGCTTCCGGGTCACCTACGTCACGAACGAGAGCTAAGCCATGTACCACGAGATTCCCAGTCCCGAACAGGCAGCCGAGCTTGCTGCCTGGTGGCGTCAGGCGTTCGAGGCACTCGAGCCCCGGCGAGTGAGTGAGGGCTTCCGATCCAGCTAGCTCACATCTCAATGCTCACCCGCAAACCCCAGGAGTCGCCATAGCACCGTGCACCCCCTGGTGCCGAGCAGCATCGCGCGACCGATCGTCAAACGTCCGGATCTGGCCGCGATCCGCGCGACCGCCAAGGTGCGTCATATCGCCGCGACAGGGCGCCCAGCACGGCGAAGAGCGTTCGTCGCGCGCCAGTCGTGCCCCCTGTGTTGAAATTCAACTCTCTACCCTGCCAGGGCTCAAGGTCCGCGCGCGTTGTGTGTGCGAGGCCCCGAGCGAGGAAATGGTCCGCGTCGAGCACGCTGGACTGAGGCCTGCTGGGTGGTTATGTTGAGTTCGAGATCCTTTCTCCGGTCCCCGGAATCGTGCCGGGGTCTCAGCTGTCCGAGAAGTGGGTGACTCTGCATTGAGGCCATGAGCGCACCTCCCCTCAGCGGACTCGGCCCGCGCCGCAACGCGGTGGGTGAGCAGATCGATGCCCTGCGCCGCCGAGAGCACGCGGGGCCGGTGCTCTATGTGCTCGCGGTCGCGGTCGTGGCGCTCGCGTACTACGGCGCCGGTCGCATCGGCCTCGAGCTGGCCTACCTCAACGGCGCGGTGGCGGCGCTGTGGCCGCCTGCCGGTCTCGGCCTCGCCGTGCTGTTCCTCTACGGCGTCCGCCTGTGGCCCGCGATCGTGATCGGCGATCTGCTGCTCGGCGACTACTCGACGCCGCTCGGGACGGTGCTCGCCCAGACGCTCGGGAACACCGTCGCGCTCGTGGTCGCCGCGCTGCTCCTGCGCCGCCTCACGGGTGGGCGTGGCGGGCTGGATCGGGTCGCCGACGTGCTCGCCTTTGTCGCCTGCGCGCTGGTCGCGGCGGTGGTCAGTGCCGCGTTCGGGCCGTTGTCGTTGCGGCTGGGCGACGTGATCTCGGCCGACGAGCTCGGGCAGGTGTTTCGCACCTGGACGCTTGGCGACGCCGCCGGCGTCCTCGTGGTCGCACCGTTCATCCTCACCTGGGCGACCGCGGGTCTGCGGGCCATCCACCGGCGCGAGCTCGTGGAGGGCACGGTCGTGCTCGCCGTGCTCGTGGCGCTGGCGGAGCTGACGCCACAGCGCGATGTGCCCTACATCGTCTTCCCGGTCCTGTTGTGGGCGGCGGTCCGCTTCGGGCCGCGCGGAGCCGCCACGGCCGTCCTCGTCGTCTGCTCGATCACGGTCTGGAACACGGCGCAGAACGATGGGCCGTTCGTGCGCGACTCGATCACCGACAGCCTGCTCGCGACGCAGCTCTTCATCGCCGTCTCGGCGCTCACGTCGCTGGTGCTCGCGGCGGAGACCGCCGAGCGCACGCGGGCGGGCGCGGCGCTCGCGGCAAGCGAGGCGTCCCAGCGCGCGCTGGCGGACGAGCAGGCGGCGCTGCGCAGAGTGGCCACGCTCGTCGCGAGCGGAGTGCCGCCGAGCCGCGTGTTCGGGCAGGTGACCGAGGAGGTCGCCCGGCTCCTCGCGATGCCCGGAGCAAACGTCATGCGCTACGACGGCGCTCGGACGGCCACGGTCGTCGGGGGGTGGAGCGAGGACGGCGCGCTCACCCTCCCGCTGGGCAGCACGTTCGACCTCGACGGCGACACCGTCGTCGCGAAGGTGCTTCGCAGCGGCAGCCCGCAGCGCGTGGACCGCTACCAGGACACGAGCGGGAACCTCGCCGAGACGCTGCAGCGATCCGGTTACCGGGCGGCGGTGGCGGCGCCGGTCACCGTGGGTGGACGGCTGTGGGGAGCGCTGGCCGCGGCGACGCGGTCCGACGAGCCGCTGCCAGAGGGCCTCGAGCAGCGACTGTGCGACTTCGCGGAGCTGGTCGCACAGGCGCTCGCGAACGCCGACGCCCACGAGCAGCTGGCCGCCTCGCGCGCACGCATCGTCGAGGCCGGGGATGCCGAGCGCCGGCGGCTCGAGCGCAACCTGCATGACGGCGCGCAGCAGCGGCTGGTAGCCCTCGCGGTCGACCTGACCCTGATCGGCGTGAAGCTCGAGAAGGATCCGCCAGCCGCCCGCAAGACCCTGACCGTGGCGCAGGACGAGCTCGCGAAAGGGCTCGACGAGCTGCGCGAGCTGGCGCGCGGCATCCACCCGGCGGTGCTCACCGACCGCGGCCTCGGCCCGGCGCTGCAAGCGCTGGTCAAGCGTGCGCCGGTGCCAGTCGAGATCACCGAGCTGCCGGAGCAGCGGCTGGCCGGCCCGGTCGAGGCGGCCGCCTACTACGTCGTCGCCGAGGCGATCACGAACGTGGCCAAGTACGCGCGCGCCTCCCACGTCACCGTCAGCGTCCGCCGCTCCAGCGAGTGCGCCACGGTCACGGTCTCCGACGACGGCGTCGGCGGCGCAGACGCCGCCCACGGCACCGGGCTGCGCGGGCTGGCGGACCGCATCGAGGCCCTCGACGGCCACCTCTACCTGGATAGTCCACCCGAGCGCGGCACCCGCATCAGCGCCGAGATCCCAGTCCCGAGATCACCTGCTCCTGCCTGAGGCGCCCAGCCCGAATCCACGCCGCCCTGGCCGGCGGCGCCGCGGTGTCGGTCACGGTCCGGATGGACCAGCGCGGTCAAGGCCGCGATCGCCGCGATCGGCGAGGACGCGTGGACCACGATCGAGTACACCGACGCCGTCTTCGACGAGGCCACCGGCCGGTGGATCTCCCGGGCCGAGGTCGCCGAGATCGCCTTCACCGCGTTCGCCGCGCAAGAAGAAGGCCGACCAGGTGCCCGGCCGGCTGGTCGTGCGCCGGATCCCGGACTTCAACGCCGAGACGAACAAGGCCGCCGGGCAGGACACCCTGTTCGACGTGTGGCGGTTCCACGCGTTCTTCACCACCGCCGACCCCGCCGATCGCTCGACACCGTCGCCGCGGACAAGACCCACCGCGGGCACGCGATCATCGAGCAGGTCCACGCCGACCTGAAGAACTCCGCGCTGGCGCACCTGCCCTCCGGGAATGTTCACCGCCAACGCCGCCTGGCTGGTGCTCGCGGTCATCGCGTTCAACCTCACCCGCGCCGCCGCCACCCTGACCGCAGCCGCGACCTGGCCAAGGCGACCACCGCGACGATCCGCCGCAAGCTGATCACACGTCCCCGCCCGGGTCGCGACCTCCGCCCGCCGGATCACCCTGCACCTACCCGCAAGCCTGGCCCTGGGAGACCGCCTGGACCCGACTGTTCGACCGCGTCAGCGACCCACCGCCACGCACTCGCGGCCTGACCACCCAGCCGCCACCGCGCGCGACCCGAGGACCCACGTGGAACACCCGGACAGCGAGGTCCGGCAGACCAGCCACGCCCTCAGCCATCAATCCGCGGCAACCATGCGGCCAAGCACGTCCAGCTTAAGAAACGCCAGGCACCCGTCGAGCTGAAGATGGTGGGCAGCGGGTCCTTCGCCCACGTGTACTCCTACGTCGACCCGACTACGGCATCACGTTCGCCGTGAAGCGCGCCAAGAAGGACCTCGACGAGCGAGACCTCCAGCGCTTCAAGCATTGCCTCGGGACCACCGT
>CAVWFF010000029.1:0-12769 GCA_963754145.1 uncultured Actinomycetota bacterium | reverse complement strand
GCGAGCGACCGCCGGCCTGGGTGTTCGAGGCGATGACGGACCTGCCGTCCGCGATGCAGGAGGCCGGGCGTCGGGCCAACGCCTACGAGCGCGCCGTGACCGACCTGGTCGAGGCCGAGCTGCTCAAGGGCTCGGTCGGCGAGCGGTTCACCGGCGTCGTGCTCGAGGCGGATGGCGACGACCCGAACACGGCCGGCTGCAGATCGCCGAGCCAGCGGTGGAGGCCCGAGTAGTGGGCGACGACGCGCTGCCGGTCGGCGCCGAGGTCGAGGCCGTGCTGGCCGTCGCGGATCCCATGCAGCGCAAGGTCGAGTTCCGACGCTGACCAGGCCCGCTCGGCCAGCCGGCGTGATGCGCCCGGCAAACGACGAACCCGCCTGTTCCAATGGCCTGGGGATGGCCTACGGGCCGGGGGGATGGCCTCGAGGAACGGCGGGTTCGTATCGCTTGAAGCGAGGGCGGGGGGCCCACGTAGAACGTTAGAGGGCTGGGGGCGACCGCGCAGTAAAATTATGCAATCCGGGCATACAGGTTCGTGCGGGTGCATCTTTGTGCAACTCCCCATGGAGAATCGCGTTCGTCTCTAAGGTCGTCACAACGGCCGGGGGGTCCGTTCGATGCGCGTGGACCTGGGGGCCACGCGCATCGCTGCGTCCGGGGCATGTTCACGACCCGTTGGTGATCCCTGGGGGGCAGACCCGGTTCACCCCGGCTAACCAGGTCCGGGTGAGGTCAGTGCACTCACTCGCGCTCCAGCGCCGAGGATCCCCGGGGCGCGCAGCGCTCGGCTGGGAACCGGAGGCCCCATCCGCCCGTGCGGCCACATCCCGACCTACGATGCGCTGTTCTTCGGCTCGAACACCGACGCGCGATACGACCTGCGCTCCGACTCGCGCCAGTCCCTGACGAAGACCTTCACCGACGTCAAGCGATTCTGGGACATCGAGTCCAGCGACATCCAGCTGATGGCGATGCACGGCAGCATGCTGCAGGACGCGTCCCGCGTGGCTGCTGTGCTGCAGCTGCCACTGCCTGGGTTCGGGATGACGCGAGCGGCGGCCGAGACCGAGGCTGCGGACATCGCCGAGGTTGGCTTCGCAGGGGTTTTCGACGGCGGGGACAACCCGCTGTTCACGCTGAACGCCTTCGCGTTCACCGCGGAGGGCGATCCCGACCCGGCCGTGGCTGGCCTTCCGGACAAGCTCATCTTCGGTGACGGCATCCTCGACGCACTGGACGCAATGGGCATCGGAGACGTCGGGGCGCGCGGGTGATGGGGCATGAGTTCGGTCACCACGTGCAGTTCGAGGATGGTCTGTTCAGCTCGCCGCTGACCGGCGCCGAAGCGACACGGCGTACCGAGCTGATGGCTGACGTGTTCGGCTCCTACTTCGCCACGCATGCTCGCGAGCTCGCGCTCAACGCCAAGCGTGTTCTTCAGGCCGAGCAGACCTCGTTCGAGGTCGGCGACTGCCAGTTCGCCGACCCGGGGCACCACGGGACGCCACTGCAGCGGCTCCGCTCGGCCACCTGGGCTGTGGAGCTCGCCAACGCCGCCCGCCAACAGGGAAAGATCCTTCCGTCGCTGACGTTCGCGGACCTGTTCGAGAAGGAGCTTCCGGAGATCGTCGCTCCGGACGCCTGAGCATGGACCCGGCGGGACGGTCCTCTCGGGGCCGTCCCGCCGGCAGTGCCTGCCCCGCGGCGTTGGGTGTGTTGGCTCACGTTGGCATCTGCCGGCTGACCTGCGCGCATGCACTGGCAGGCGATGGAAGCAGACGACGACTTCCGACAATCCTGCGGACTTCTTGCGGACTAGCCATCCGGCGAGAGCAGCGCTCGTGACGTGCACTCTTCTGCCGATGAGCGGGTCAGCGCACAGCGGGGAATCAAGGCCAGAGGACGTCGGACGGCGTGCCGATGAGAAGACCTTCCGCTGACGGGTTCATGCGTCTGTGCGAGCGCTGTGGGTACCTGCGGAGATGAAGCCGATCCACGTCGGCCTTGTGGCTGACCCGGCCTCGCCCACCGAGATCGCGCGCCGGATCAAGCGACCTCGACCCGCCGGACGGCGAGGATCGCGGCGCCTGGGACATCGAGGTCGTGAGCGAGCCGTTCACCACCGGTTGCGAGGACGTCGACACCGCGTTGGCGCGGCTGGGCGGACCAGGCTCACCAGCACGAGTGGGACCTCGTCGTCGGCCTGACCGAGCTTCCGCTTCGCGACGACGACGGCCGCTACCTGCTGATCGAGACCGACCCGCAGCAACGGACGGCCGTGCTGTCGCTGCCCGCGCTCGGCGGACTCCGTATGCACGCGCGCACCCGCCACGCAGTGCGCACGCTCGTCGGCGGCATGGCCGACCCCACCTCGCAGGACGAGCACCGCGTGCCGCTCCCCCGCCTCAGTGGCCGCTGGCGGCTGCTCGTGGGCATGGTGCTCGCCAACCGTCCGTGGCTCCTCGTGCCCGGACTCAAGTCCGCGCTCGTCGCGGCACTGGCAACCGGAGCCGTCGCCACGATCAACTCCACGGTCTGGCTACTGGCCGGCTCCTTGTCGTGGTGGCGTCTCGTGGTCGCGACGATCGCCTCCGTCGCGCTCGTCGTCGCCTGGCTCGTGATCGACGGCGAACTGTGGGACCGCCCGGACGACAACTCCCCCGAGGCTCGGGAGAGGTCCCGTCTCTACAACATCTCGACGCTGGTGACCCTGACCGCCGGGGTGCTCATCTGCTACCTGGCGCTCTACGTCGTGAACCTGGTCTGGGCGCTGTTCGTCCTCGACCCCGCCGTGATGGGCGGCTACCTCCACGCCTCGCTCGGCTACGGCGACCTGTTCGTGCTGGCCTGGTTCGTCGCGTCGGCGGCGACCGTCGGCGGCGGCCTCGGCAGCGGCCTGGAGTCGGACGAGGCGATCCGCGCGGCCGCGTACTCAAAGCGCGAGGAGGAGCGCCGCAACCGGCTCGCGCGGGAACGGACCTAGACGGCTAGTTCGCGGACGTACAGATCTTGCCGCGACCCGCTCGCACCGATGAGCGAGCACCCGCTCGGCTGTGAACGGCTGAGTACGCCGACTCATGGCGACCTTGCAGGCCGCGGTCCCACACTGGTCTTATGACCGAACTGCTGAACGTTGCGCTCCGCGCGATCGGTGTGGTGCTTCCCGCCGCCGGCGTCTTGGGCTTGGTGGAGTTGCGTGGAGGTGCCCCTGACGGCGATTTCGGGACCTTCCTAGGAGCGATGAGCTTCTCACTGCTCGCTTCTGCTGTGTGGTCCGCCATCGACGCGCGGCGCGCCCCGACGAGCAGAGTGCTCGCCCGGTGGGTCGCCGCTGCCTTCGTCGTCGGTGGCGGTCTCGGGCTCGCAACCACGTTGATGGCACCCGGCAGCCCGCCAGGTCCGGAACGGACGGCAGAGGCAGTCTCGATGTCGATGTTCTACGGCGTCCCGCTGCTCGTGGCAGCGGGTCTCGGAGTGGCGGTCGGCACTTCGCTCGATCAACGTGGTTGCACCGGCGAGCAGGCTGAGCCGAACGTACGCTCGTGCCGCAGGACAATAGCGTGAGCGCTGCGGCCACCCTATGCCGCGGTTAGGGACGTTCCCATGGACGTGCATGCCCAGCTCAGTCAGGGCAGGAAGTACGGAACCGGGAGGAAGATGGCGTTGCCCATGACAGACTCCGAAGCGTGAAACCGATCGCCCCGGATCGTGCTGACGTCAAGCCGCAGACGTTGGACACCGTCACGTCATGGACTCCCGCCGTCGTCGCGACGCTTCTGGGCCTCCCTGTCGTTGCCATCTCAGCACTGAAGCTATTGGTGATCGTTGTCGTGCTGTCGTCTCCTGACATGCTCATTCCGTCTGAGCCCGGGGTGACCAATATTCTGCCGTCGGACTGGGTCATCGCCCTAGGGACAGCTGAACTGGTTTCCCTCGTCCTGGCAGCGGTTGGGCTGATCGGCTTGAGCTGGCTCTACGTGAAGCGTGAGCGAGCCAAGGCATCTTGGGCTTGTGCAATCGCGGTCGGATTGTTGGCTTGCATCGTGGCGATTGATCTCGTCGTGTAGCGTCTGGAGCCTGGGTTTCACTTCCAGCAGCCCCTCATCTGCATGCCGTAGATCGCGTGAGCGCTGCGGCCATCCGGTTCTAGCCGCGATCAGCGCGTCCTCGAGCTGAGTCTTCCGCCGCGTGTCGGCTCCACCGGGACGTCCTATGCCAATGAGCGTGCGCGTCCAGGCCGACCGTGGCACCGCGAGCCGCGTGAGGCTCTAGCCAGCATCATGCTGTTGCGGCTCATCGCCCACCCCGAGGGCCGTGTGCTGGGTCGAACGTGGCGGAGGCGTAGAAAGGCAACGCCGCCGTCGAGCTCGTCAGCTGCGGTCCGGAAGCGAGGCGCGAGCTGCCACGAACCACTCTCCAGCCATCAAAGTCTCGCCGTCGATCTCGTCCGCAAGCTGCTCAGCGGCGAAGTATCGCTTGTAGATCCGGTGCCGACTGCCATCGTTGAGCAGGCGTTCCTCCCAGAGCTCGGGGACGAGTTCCGGACGTAGGGCGGCGTCCACCACGACGAGCTCGCCCGCAACGCGCGAGGCTTCCGAAAGGAACGCTTCCCGCTCGTCGCGGCCAAGGTGGCCGTAGAAGTGTCCGGTCAGCACGCGTTCGAACGACCGGTCGGCGAAGGGCACACGCAGTGCGTCGCCGAGCACGACCATGCTCCCCGGTATCCGGGAGCGAGCCAGCCGTGCCATCGAGGGACTCCGGTCCAGGCCGACTGTGGCACCGCGAACATGCCGGGAAAGGAATCCGCTGCCGCAGGCCACGTCAAGCGTCCGGGCAGGAGTGAGAGCAGAAACCATGCCGACGAGCCGCGACACCTCCGCGTGATACTCGGGGCGATCGTACTCGGCATACTGCCCGACGCCCAGGTACCAATCGTCGTATTCCGCCGCACCGCGTTCGTAGTACGCGGCGGCGTCGGCGTTGCGTGCAAAGGACGGCTCGAGGTCGGCCATGTCCGCCATTGTGCCTCCCACATCACGTCGGAGGCGGCGAGCCCTCGACCGCGTTCAGACCGTCACCTTCATCACCCGACCTCGATAACAACGCGCGACCATGCCGCAGATAGCGTGCGCTGCGGCCATCCGGTTCTAATGGCGCCGCGACCCGCTCGACGTCGCCCATGAGCACACGGGGTCTTGACGTCTCTGCGCCACGGGCGTCTACTCGCCGCGGAAGGATCGGTGGTGGTCGGTGGTCAGCCCAGCTGAGTGGTGGCGTGCCGGCGAGCGCGTGGCGCTCAGGGTCGGTGGTGCTGAACGAAGGGTCTTCGTGCGACGCCTCGGCTCTGGGCCGTCGATGACCGTGCTCCATGGCTTCCCGAGCTCCTCGCACGACTGGGCGCGGGCTGCGCCACAACTCGCTACGGAGCACGCCCTGCTGCTCCCCGACTTCCTCGGATTCGGCGCATCTGACAAGCCGGCAGATCATGACTACTCGTTGACGGAGCAGGCTGACCTGATCGAGGCGCTGTGGGCGCACGAGGGAGTTGTATCGACGGTCCTGGTGGCACACGACTACGCGGTTTCCGTCACCCAGGAGTTGCTGGCGCGCCGGTCCGAGGGTGCGTTGAGAGTCGACATCGTCGCCGTCCACCTGCTCAACGGCGGGCTGTATCCGGACCTGCACCGTCCCGAGCCGATCCAGACCGCGTTGCTGGACCCAGAGCTCGGTCCCCAGATCAGCGCGGGCATCACCGAAGAAGCGCTCACCGCGGCACTCGTGCCAACGTTCGCCGACGGCTTCGACCTGGCATCGGACAGTGCAGCGATGTGGACGACCATGAGCCGCGACGACGGACACCGGCTGTTGCACCTTCTCATCCGCTACATCGTGGATCGCCGGGACAACGAGAACCGCTGGGTTCAAGCTCTGGAGAAGACCGACGTGCCGCTCAACTTTGTCTGGGGCATGCGCGACCCGATCTCAGGCGCCCACATGGCCGAGCGCATTCGCGAGCGTGTGCCTCACGCTCCTCTCGAGGCCCTTCATGACGTTGGGCACTGGCCACCGCTCGAGGCACCCGAGCGCACGGTCGCGGCTATCCGGGCGCACTGAACAGCCGTCAACTCCCTTCGCAGGCGCGTGCCCGCCCAGGCATCCGGTCATGCCGCTGATGATGAGTTCTGAGATGCCGAGCTGAGTGCATCCGCACGGAGCCCTGGAGAAGTGCGATGCGGGGGACTGATCCGCCGCTCGAGACTGATCGACGCCTCCCGACCCGACCTCGTAGACGCCAATCCGGGCCCGCGCTCAACCTGGTCGGCTGCTACGGCCCTCGTCGATCTTGCGGGTTCGCCCGATGGCCGCGTGATTCACGCCGCGCTGACGTCCGCTCGACCACCAGGCAAGCGCACCAAGCACCACTACAGCGACCAAGACGATCCACCAGAACATGCGCCCTCCACGATTCGCTTGCCTGCCCGGACGCTACTCCCGGCGGCGCATGCGGGATAGGCTCCGCGAGCCACCCGTTCCTCGCCCTCGTCTGCCGTAGTCAGGGTGAGCTCGGCCGGCGGCATCGATCGCAGCCGTCCGCTCGTGGAAGTCATAGGCCCGAGTGCGGATGGGCTGGCTCATAGGCCGGGAACAGGCCCTGCGGTGTTAGCTACGTTTGCTCAGGTTGGCATCTGCCGGTTGACCTGCGCCGATGCACCGGCAAACGATGGAACCAGACGACGACTCTCGGAAATCCTGCGGACTTCCTGCGGACTACGCGCTCGGCGAGAGCGGCCCTCGTGACGCGCACTCATCTACCGAGATCAGGATGTTGCCCGGACCAGGAGATGGCCCTCCGTCCTGGCTCGACGGGTGCGGTCACCGGCTGCCGGATCCCATCGACATACCCTCCGACCAGTTCGTCACCCTCGACGGCGTCCGCTTTCACTATCCGCGCTCGACAGCAAGGACATGACCCGACGCCTCATCTCGGCGTTTCAGGCTCTGGCGGCTCTGGCGGCTCTGGCGGCTCTGGCGGGTCTGCCGGGTCTGCCGGGCGTCGGCATGACAATGCACAGGCCATCACCAGATCCGTTCAGCACGAGCAACAAGGCATACATCCCTACCCGTGGCACGAGCAAGAACGTATAGGTAGGTGAAGGTGGCACCTCCAAGAACGCATACGAGCGGCCCTGAGCGAGGGGTTGCGTCGCCGCGTTCCGGGTGGTCACAACCACGAGCGCGGTTCGACCGGGGTCCTATCCCGGCGTGCTGCGCGTCATTGCTGCCGCAGACGCATCCCGGGTGTGCGGCGCTACGAATGTGGCAGGGCTCCCGGCGGACGGCGTGTGATGGTGAGACCCAGGACTGCCGTCGCCGAGTGCGACGACAGCCGCGGCGGTGAAGGCCGCCGTGAACCCGGACGGGGTCAGGGTGCTGGCGCCCGCGCCACCTGCCGCGATGCCGATCGCGGTGAACGTGGCCGTGCCGAGCGCCGCGCCGACCTGGCTCGCCGAGCCGGCCAGCCCGGACGCGAGCCCTGCGTGAGCATCGGGCGCCGCGGAGGCGATGACCATGGTGGTGGGCATGAAGCTGAGCGCGACGCCGACGGCGACGAGCAGCAGCCCGGGCAGAACCGCGACCAGGTAGCCGGCGTGCGGCCGGTGCGTGCCCCAGCCACAGGTGACCGGCGGCCAGCACCACCAGTCCGATCACCATGGTGCGTCGCGGACCGAGGGCGCGCAGCAGCCGCGGCAGCAGCGCGAGCGAGACGACGAAGCCGGTGACCGAGGTGGGGACCATGGCCAGTCCCGGCCCGCTGCGGGGCCATGGCGAGCGCCTGCTGCAGGTACAGGGCAACCAGCACGAACGCGGAAGCGCGGGCGGCTCCACCGAAGACGGCGAGGGCGACGACCGGTGCGCATGACCCGGGACCGGAAGCAGCTCGAGGGGCACCAGCGGGTCGGCGGTGCGGCGCTCGAGCACCACGAACGCCGCCAGGAGCACGGCGGAGGCGGCGAGGCTGGCCAGGACGGGGGTGGAGGTCCATCCGCTCCCGGCGGCCACCGAGGGCAGCGTGGACCAGGGCGATGACTGCCCCGGTGATGGTCGCCGCGCCGCGCCAGTCGAACCGGCGGCGGGCACCGCGCGGACCCTCCTCGAGCACCTGCCGGGCGAGGAGGACGGCGGCGACCGAGACGGGCACGGTGACGAGGAAGACCGATGACCAGCCGAAGGTGCCGGCGAGCAGGCCGCCGAGGAAGACGCCGGTGGCTCCGCCGAGCCCGGAGGCGGCGCCCCAGATGCTCATGGCCCGGGCCCGCGCTGGACCGGGGAAGGTGAGCAGGAGCAGCGACATCGCGGCCGGGCTCAGCGCGGCAGCGCCGGCGCCCTGGATGATGCGGCCCGCTACGAGCATCGCCGGGTTGGCGGCGGCCGCGGCGAGCAGGGTGCCCGCGGTGAACAGGGTCGACCCGGCGACGAACATGCGGCGTCGGCCGAACAGGTCCGCGGCCCGCCCGGACATCAGCAGCAGGCTGCCGAACGCGAGGACGTAGGCGTTGACCACCCAGGTGATCCCGGTGGGGCCGAGCCCGAGGTCGGCCTGGATGGAGGGCAGCGCCACGTTGACGATCGAGGTGTCGAGCATGACGACGAACTGGGCGGAGACCAGCAGCCCGAGGGCGACCGAGCGGCGATGGCGACCGAGGAGTCGCGGCAGCGCCGGCACGGGTGCGGGGGCGGCGGGAGCTGGGTGCCGGCTCACTGTGGTCTGGGTCTGGGTGGTGGTCATCGTGGCCTGCCTGGTCGTGGTCGGGGATGCCGGGGTCGGGGATGCCGGGGTCGGGAAGCGGTGGTCGGGTCTAGCGCCAGCGCGACGCGGCCGGTCGGGTGGGACCGAACGTGGTGGGCGTCTGGGCGGAGAAGTCGCCGGCGTAGTAGCCGTTGTGCGCGTGCCGGATCCGGCCGGTGTAGGTGCCGGACTCTTCCTCGATGATTCGCGATGCAGCCATGACGCCGCTCCTTCTGTGGGCCTTGAGTCGGGGGTCTTCGTGCTCGTCAGCCTCGTTGTTCGGGCGGGTTGGTCGCGCCGGTCAAATCGCCGGGTTTCTCGCCGGGTTCCCGGCGCTCGCGGCGGACATCACCCCTGCTGCCGGACACCGGGGTGTCGGCTTGCCGGCCTGACACGCCCCGGTCTCCGGCAGGGCCCGGGGCCGGTCAGCGGGAGGGAAGCGGCGTGCTGGTGCGGACCGAGGAGATGACCTCGGTGATGGCGCGGACCGAGGCCGCGGCGGGGCGGACGTCCTCGAGCAGGCCCTCGTGGGTGGAGTGCACGGTGCGGTGGACGGAGTTGGTAGACAGCGCGGCGAGCTGGTCCTGGGCGCCGACCCAGCCGTCGGTCCCGGTGCTGGTCGCGGAGGCGGTCAGCACGGCGAGCGGCCGGTCACCGAGCGTGGTGAGCGCCTGGGCCTGGGCGAAGACCTCGGGGATGACCGAGACCTCGTCGCGCTGGTTCCGGTAGTACTTGGGCGCGGAGGTGATCGCGGTGACCTTCGCGGCGTCGGCAGCCGGCAGGTGCGACGTGACGGGGATCTGGCCCACGCCGAGGCGGCTCAGCGTCGGCATCAACGAGTACGTGGGGCGCATCATCATTGTGTACTGGCCGGAGAAGGCGGGCATCCGGGTGAACTGCTCGGGGCTGGAGCTGTCCAGCAGCACCATGCCGGCGACCTGCTCGGGGTACCGCGCGGCGTACGTCATCGCGTAGGTGCCGCCGGTGGAGTGCCCGACCAGCACGTAGGGGCCGTGCTCGCCGGCCTCGTCGAGGAGCGTGTGCAGGTCTTCGGCCGACTGGACGCCGTCTCGGGGGCTGCGGCGTCCTCGCTCCAGCCCTGTCCGGCGCGGTCGTAGGCGCAGACCCGGGTGGTCGCTGCCACGGGACCGGTGATCCGGGCCCAGCCGGCGGAGACCCCGCCGAGCCCGTTGGAGAGCACGACGGTGGGGGAACCGTGGCCGTGGCAGTCCAGGTGGAGCCGGTGGCCGCCGACGTCGTAGAGCTTCCCCGGGGCGGCGACAGTCGACTGGTCGCGGGTGCCAGCGATGTTGGCGTAGGTGGCGCCGATCGAGGCGAGGACCAGCACCGCGAGCACCGGGGTGAGCACCCAGCGCGCCTTCCCGGTCACCGAGCGGCGCATCTGGACGAACATCCACGCGGTGAGCGCCACCATCAGCGGCGGCCACACCCAGTTCAGCGCGGTCATGGTCTGGTTGCCGGGGTTGAAGACCACCAGGGCGGTCCCGGTGGCGCCCATGGCGACCGCCGGGACGTACGCCCACCGCTGCGGCTGCCGGGTGCGTCGTATGGTCACCGCAGCCATCAGCGCCCAGCCGAACCCGAACCCGAGCAGCAGGGACCCGGTGATGGTGGCCTCGGTGCCGCCGGCGAACACGACGAGGGCCAGCACCAGCGCGGCGACCGCGCCGGCGACGACGGAGGCGACGATGGCACGCCCGGCGCGGTCGGCTCTTGGTGGCGTGCCTGGTCGGCTCAGGCGCGCGGTGCGGCCGACTGGTCGGGTGGGTCTGGGTGCTCATCGTGGTCTCCTTCTCGGTGTGTGAGTTGTTGCTGTTGAGCGTGGACGCGAACGGAGGTCGCTCACGCCGGTCAGATGGCCGGGGTCGGGGCCGCGGAGCCGGGTCGCGACGTCTTCGGCTGGCTGGTCGACGGGCGGGTTGGCGGCGGGGGCGCTGCGGTGCGCCACCACTGCCAGGCCCGGGCGAGCAGGGTCGCTGCCGCGGCGAGCAGCGCCGCGAGCACGAACACGACCAGGGCCGGCCATGTGTAGGCCGCGGCCCGCCAGGTCACGTCGCGCCCGAGCCAGGCCTCGACCAGACGCGGGAACGCCGCACCCGCACCGAGCACCATCACCGCCGGAAGCAGACCGAGCACCGTGCGCACGGGAGCGCCGCGGCGGCGGCGAGCCCAGCGACCGGCACGGGCCACGCCGAAGCTCGCCCAGGATCAGTGCCGCCAACGTGAGCGCGGCCAGGACGGTGTCCAACGTCGTGGCCAGGTGCGGGCCACTCGAGGGCGGGGTGGTGCCTTCGATGATGTCGAAGACGCCGTGCACGATCGCGGTCTGGTCGAGCATCATCGGCGAGCCGGCGTTGAACAGCAGCACCACCCCGTACCCGGAGCCTGGCCAGATCGCCTCCTCGGCGGTGAAGGTGAACAGGCTGCCGCTGTGCTCCACCCGGGTCGGGGCCGCAAGCGGGCCGTCGGTGTCCCACCCGAGGGCGTACCCGCCGCCCTGCCGCGCGCTGGGGGTGTGCAGCAGCCGCATGCCCTCGTCGGAGACGAGCCGGGTGCCGTCGGCGGCTCTGCCCACCGGTTGTCGTTGACGATGAGCCAGCGCGCCATGTCGGCCGCGGAGCTGACGATGCCGCCGTCGCCGACCGTGTAGCTGCCCGCCCCGGGTGCGGTGAACGCGTGCCCGTAGGCGGTCACGTGACCTTCGGCCAGGCCGGGGACGGGTTCGTCGTCGGTCGCCGTGGAGGTGCTGGAGGCCATCCCGGCGGGTTCGAGGATGTGACGGCGCAGGTAGGCGTCGAATGGTTCGCCGCTGAGCACCTCGACCAGGCGGGCCGCGACCTGGTAGTTCGGGTTGTGGTAGCTCCACGTCGTCCCTGGGGTCGACGCCAGGTGCGCGGACCGCAGGCTGGTCGTGGCCTCGGTCGGGGTTCTCGGTTGGGTTCGGCTGAGCTCGGGCACCATCGCGTCGGTCAGCCCCGAGGTGTGGTCGAGCAGCTCACGCACGGTGACCTGGCCGGCGCGCGGGTCGGCCAGCTGGAACTCCGGCAGGTGCTCCTGGACCGGGTCGTCCAGACCGAGCAGCCCGTCGTCGACGAGCTGCATCACCGCGAGAGCGGTGAACGACTTGCTCAGCGAGGCGATGCGGAACAGCGAGTGGCCGGTCACCGCCTTCCCGGTGGAGTCGTGCCCGTAGCCACGCACCATCAGCACCCGGTCGCCGCGGGTGACCGCGACCGCGGCACCGGGGATGGCCGAATCCTTCATCTCCGTGCTCAGGAACCGATCGATCTCCGCGGCCACCGTGCCCTGCGGATCCGGGGTGGCCCCTGCGGGGTGCATCGGTGCCGCAGCGAGCAGCAGTACCGCGAGAAGGACGGTGACCGAGGCCCGGCCGGCCGAACCCAGCCGAAGGATCCGCATCACAGCTCCCGAAGGGGTCGCACGGCCGGTTGGCTCCGGGTCTCGGCGCGGGGCACGTCACGGCGCTCGGTGTGGGACACCCGCAGCTCGGAGCCGAACCGAGACCTCTGGGAGAAGTCGCCGGCGTAGTAGCCGTTGTGACGGTGCCGGATCCGGCCGGTGTAGGTACCGGACTCTTCTTCGATGAGCAGTGAAGCCGCCATCTCGAACACTTCCTTCGCCTGCTTCTGTGGCGTGGGCCTCGGAGGTTCCGGGCCGCTGTTGAGGGCTTCAGGTTCAGCGGGCGGCCTTGCCGTGGCCTGTCCGGCCGCTGTCCGCGCCTGGCCGGAGCCGGAGAGCGGAGCGGCCTCGGGTCCGGGCCGTGCCGTCACCGAACGTGGTGACGGTCATCGCGGGTGTCCCGTCGGGAAGGGAGTGGGACTGGAGCGAGCTGGCGGAGCGGCGCCAGCGCCGCACCCTGCCCGTCGGCGGCGAGGACAGGGGGCGTGGACAGGGTCCGGACAGCACGGCAGCGCACCGTGGGGGACGTCAGAACCGAAG
>CAVWFF010000028.1:0-135135 GCA_963754145.1 uncultured Actinomycetota bacterium | reverse complement strand
AGGCCGGCGTCCGGGAGGTCCACCGGCGGCAGGTCGACGTCGGGGAGGGTGCCGTCGGTGGGCAGCCCGTCCGTGGGGAGGCCGTCCGCGGGCACGGTTCCGTCGGTCGGCACGGTGCCGTCCGTGGGCAGGCCGTCCGTCGGGAGCCCGTCGGTCGGGAGCGAAGCGTCGGTGGGCATGCCCGGGGCGGGGACACTGGTGCCCTCGAGCGGAGCGCCGGTCGCGGTCAGCGCGGCCCCGTCGGCGGTGGTCGGCGCGTCGGTGGGTGCCTCGGTCGTGGCGTCGGCGGCCGCGGGAGCGGCGTTCGCTGCTGTCGATCGTGCTGTCCTGGGATTCGAGTCAGCGGTGGCGTCACCGGTGACGCCCTGGTTGATGGTCGCGCCCTGGCTGGACGAGGGCCTGCGCCCTCGGAGCCGGAGGACAGCAGGTTCGCGCTGGCGGCGGCGTCGATCGGCGCCGCGACGTTCGCGTTGGCGGCGACCGCGAGGTCGACCGGCGCGGACAGAGTCCAGCGCCCAGGTCGAGGTCGGCGTTGAGGTCGAGGATGGACACGTCATCCTTGTCGGGGAGGGCGGTGCCGGCCTCTCCGGCCAGCTCGGCCTCGGAGAGTCCAGACTGCTCGTCGTTGCTCATGGGTGGTCCAATCCCGGGCCGGCGGGTCGCGCCGGCTCCTGGCTCGAGTGACAGATCTTTGTGGCGGTGTACCCAACAACGCCCGGTCCATGCCAGGGGTCACGGACCCCCGGGCAAAGACCCGGGTCACGCCGATGATCCGTACCGGCTCGTGACCGCCCGGCTGGGCTACAGACAAGCCCCGCCGGCCGTCGGGACAATCGAGGTGGAGAACCGGGGCCCGATCGGGAGGGCGGACATGGCGACCGTGGCGCAGCGGTGGGACGAGTGGCTCGACCTCGTCGGTGAGCTCGCCGCGCATCCGTGCCCCACCTTCCCGCGTGAGCAGGTGGCCCGGCAGCTGGTGAGGTCCTTCCAGACCCGGGTGTCGTGGAACTGGACCGACGGTGACGAGTTCGGCTTCGAGCTGGACGAGCCGATCGCGGGCTGGCCGACCGACGAGGACTATCGCTACTGGGCGAGCGACGGCATGCCCAAGCACCCGATCCTCTGCTTCTACCGCAGCACCAACCGGCCGGTGCCGATGTCGGTGGGTCGCGGGTGCCCCCGCGACCTGGTGCCGCGCGACGGGTTCGCGGTCCTCCGCGACTGCCTGTCGCCGGTGGGCTTCGAGCGGCGAGCTGTCGATCCCCTACCCGCTCAGCCCCGCGTCGAGCCGAGCGTTCGTCCTCGCCCAGGCCGGGGACGACTACCCGGACGAGGACCTCGAGCTGGCCAGGCTCATCCAGCCGCTGCTGGCGCTCCTGGCCCGCCAGGCGGACCTGCTCGCGGGCATGGGGTGCTCCGAGGCCGCCGGCAACGGCCTCACCGGACGCGAGCTGGTCGTGCTGCGGCTGCTGTCGGAGGGGCGTACGGCGGTCTCGATCGCGCACGCGCTGCAGGTCTCACCCCGGACCGTGCACACCCATATCGCCCACATCTACCACAAGCTCGGCGTCTGCGACCGGATGCAGGCGGTGCTGGTCGCGACGGAGATGGGCGTCCTGAACTAGTCCGCGAGGGCCTTGTGATCCGGGACGTGGCACGACCTGGCCACCCCGGATCGAAGGCATGGTCGACCACCCGGCACGGATGACACGTTGGAGAACGTGCCCCCTCGGAGGCACCGCGACGCCGACGTCCGCGTCGGCCCTCGACTCGACCGACCACGACCAAGGAGTCGCCGGCGCGCACCCACGGCTCGGCGGCCCCGGCGGGTAGGGATCATTCACCACCTCATCCAGCTCACCGCGGTCGCCCTCGCCTCCGCGGCCGTCCTGGCCTCCCGGGCCCGCACCCGCGGCGGCACCCACGCCGTTCACGATCACCGAGTCCGTCGACTTCAGCGGGACCACCGACAACACCTTCACCGCGACCGGGCCCCTCTGCGCATCGGGCACGTTCACCGATGACGTGCGCACCGTCGCTCCCGGAGGCCGGTTCCGCCCAGGGACCCGACCACTCGGGAGGGCTCAACCTCCAGATCCACACCGTCTACACCTGCGGGGACGGGTCCGGGTTCTTCGAGGCGACGAAGAACATCAGGCTCACGTTCACCAGAGCGGGACCGCCAGCCCCGGGCCGATCCTCCTGCGCGGCGGGAGCACCGCGCCGTACCGAGGCCTGAGCGGCCACGGCACCGACATCGGTGTCTCCTCCGGCGACAGCGGCGTCGGAACCATCACCGGAGTCATCGTGCAGCACTAGGCGCCGCCCACCCACCACCTGCGCCGCGCCCCGCGGCGCACCGAGAGGAGCCGACATGACCGTGACCGAGACGGAGTCGACACTGCGCGACTACCTGAACGTCCTGCTCGGGGGAGGCGACTTCGCCACCCCTCTTCAGCGAGGACATCCTCTGGACCACCATGGAGACCGGCGACCAGATCCGGGGCCGTGACGCGGTCCGCGACCACATCGTCGCCCTGCACAGCGAGCTGTTCGAGGCACGACCCGAGCTGCGCAACCTGTCCGTGACCGACGGCGCCGCGTCCGTGGAGGCGGAGTTCGTGGGCAGGCGCATCAGGGCCGAGCTGGCCGGCGTACCCCCGACCGGGGCCGAGGTGCGGCTGCCCTACGCGGTGTTCTACGACGTCAAGGACGGCAGCATCACCGCGCTGGCGCCGCGTACTTCCCGATCACCGCGCTCGTCCAGACGCTGCCGCAGGCAGCCACCCGGGGCTACCGCACCGTGATCGTCCTCGTCGCCGAGGAGGCCTTCGTGGTCGCGGTGGCCTTGTAGGTCGCGACCAGGGGCCGACTTTGCCCTTTTTCAGCGCGGGCAAGCTAGAAGCCGGCCTTGCCCGACTTGAGCGTCAGCGTCGTCTTCTTCGAGCCGTACTGCAGGACCACCGTGCCCGACGCCGGAGACCGCACCGCGGGTCACCTTTGATCGAGACGACCGGGCGCGAGCCCGGCTTCGCCCTGGCAGGTGCCGAGAGCGTGGTGGTCGACGCCGCCGGGGGCACCGTGAGGGTCACCGCGCTCGACTGCGAGCCGGCGTAAAGTTGGCGCCGTCCGGCGTGAAGCAGGCCAGGGTCGTCGTGCCGCCCGACGGCCACACCGGAGAGCAGCAGGGTCGCCTTGCCGGCGACCACCACGGCGCCTACCTCCCGACGGCGGTGGTGGCGCTCGAGGCCCTGCGCCAGATGTCCCGTCACGGTGCACGCCTCGCTGGCGGCCGCGACCTGGGTGTTGAGCGTGACGGTCGTCCCGCTGAGCGTGCCCGCCAGCGTGGTCGTGGTGGCGGTCGGCAGCACCGTCACCCGCCGCTCGCCCGAGAGCGAGGTGACGTACGCCGTGGGGTCGGCGGGCAGGAACGTCGCGGTGTAGGTGTGCTCCCCGCGGCGCTGCCCGGCCGGGTGAACGACGCGGTGCCGTCGGTGAGGTGGACCGGCTGGCCGAGGTCGAGCCCGTCCTCGGTGAAGCGGACGGTGCCGTCGGGCGTGCCGCCGACCGCGGTGACTGCGGCCGTGAGGGTCACCGTGCGACCGGTGACCGTGGTGGTCAGGCCGGTGGTGGTCGGCGCGGCCACCGGGTCCGGGTCGGGATCGGGATCCGGGTCGGTGCCGGCGACCACGCCGTCCGTCGCCGTCGACGACGAGGCCGGATCAGCTTGCTGTTCCAGGGGTAGAACGTCGCCGTGTAGGTGTGCCGGCCCGGGCTGACGCCGGCGAGCGTCACGGTGCCGGATCCCGTGCACCGAGCATCGTGGCGCCGACCGGGTTGCCGCCCTCGAGCAGGTCGACCGACCCGTGGGGGACGCCGATGTCGCTGGACACGGCGATCCGTGCGGTGACGGTGGTGCCCTCGACCGTGACGTCCAGGGTGGTGCTCGTGGGGCTCGGCTGGAAGGTGAGGATCTCGTAGAACGACTCGGAGGTCGTGTACCGCATGTCGTCCGTCGGCACGAAGGTCGCGCGGTACCAGTGCTCCTCGCCCGGCTGCACCGCCGGCACCACGAGGGTGGCCGTGCCGTTCACGACCGGGACGGTGTCGACCACGGTGTCGAATTCGTCGACGAGACGGTGCACCGGGGTTCCGAACCCGCTGGTCACGGTGGCAGTGAGCGTCACCGTCCGTCCGGAGGCCGTCGAGCTGATCGCGGTCTTCGTGGGGGTGGGCGCCACGGTGACCGTGTAGTCCTCCGACGTGGAGCCGGCGTGCACCGTGCCGGTCGGGACGTAGGTCGCGGTGTAGGTGTGCTCGCCGCCCGGGACGCCGCTCGGCGCGAAGACGGCGGTGCCGCCGGACAGGGTCACCGTGCCGCGGACCGCTGCGCCTCGCGGAACGTCACGGATCCGGCCGGGTGCCGGACCCTTCGGCGGCGGACATGGTGACGCTGAGCGTCACCTGGTTCCCCCTCGGGGAGTGCGTAGAGCGACACGCTCGTTGTCGACGCGGCGATCGTGGCCCGAGCCAGGATCGACGTGGAGCCCGCGAAGACCCGCGCGTCCGCCGGGACGTACGTCGCCACGTAGTCGTGGTCGCCGGTCGGCAGGCCGGACAGCGTGACCCGCGCGCTGCCGCCGGCGAGCGTCGCGTTGCCGACGAGGACGGTCCCCTCGCGGAACCCACGGTGCCCACGGGCATCGCGTCCGAGGCGCCGACGTTCGCCTCCAGGGTGACCGACCGGCCCTCGACGTAGGCGTCGAGCGAGGTGCTGGTGGCGACCGCGGCGATGGTGGCCGTGGTCGGACCCGAGGTCGAGCCCACGTGGCTCTGGCTGCCGGTGACGAAGGTCGCGACGTACGCGTGGTCGCCGCCGCCGACGCCGGTGAGCTCGATCGCGGCCCGGCCGTCCTCGACGGTCGCGGTGCCCAGCTCGGTGTCGCCCTCGGTGAAGCGGACCGTGCCCGACGGCGTGCCGGTCGGCGAGGTGACGGTCGCGGTGAGCGTCACGGTCCGGCCGGAGACGGAGGCCGCGACGGACGTGGTGGTGGGTGCGGCGGACGAGGCCTGCCAGGTGAGCCCGAAGGGACCGGTGCCGCCGGCCACGGCCCGGAAGCCGTCGACGGCGATCGCGTACGTCGTAACGGCGGTGGCCATGAAGTCGACCCGGGCGAGGCGTGCGCCGAGCGGGTCGTCGGAGCCGGCGACCTCGACCAGCGAGCCCAGGCCGGGGCCGGTGTAGACGCCGAGCGTGGTGTCGCGGAGGGGGTCGGCCGAGGTGGTGGCGAAGGAGACCGGGCCGTTGGTGGGCGCGGTCCAGGAGTCCAGACGGTCGCGTCGCCGGCGCCGGGCTTGTCGGCCGGGGGGACGGGCTCGCCGCCCTGGGACCCGGCGTACGTGTTGTCGCCGGTGGTGGTGCCGCTGGCGCCGGACAGGACCGTGCGCGCGCCGAAATAGTCGTTGACCGGCGTGCGCGGGACGACGACGGTGGAGACGGGCGTCTTCGGGCTGGTGCCGGCCCGGTTGGTCGCGGTCATCGTGACGTCCCAGCTCTTGGGTCCGAAGTTGACCGGCAGGATGACCGAGGTGGCGTTGCCGTCCCAGACCGTCCACCACCGCTGACCGTCGATGTAGATGTCGTACTTCTGGACGGCGGCGCCGCCCAGGTCGGCGGGGGGCTGCCAGGTCAGGCCGATGCGGCGCTCGAACGTCTTGTAGGACGCGACGAGGTCGATCGGCGCGGTCGGCGGCGTGTACGGCGCGGTGGTCGCGGTCAGCGTCCGGGTGGGGCCGGCGCCGCGGGCGTTCATCGGGGTGACGGTGACCGTGTACGCCTTCTGGTACTCGAGCCCGGACCAGCTGAAGGTCCGGACGTCCGGGCCGACGGTGCGGGAGACCTTGTCGCCCTTGCGCGTGACCACGTAGCCGGTGACCGGGCCGTCGCCGGCCGATTCCGGGGCGCTCCAGTCGAGGGTGACGGTGGGGTACTTCGGGCCGGGGGTGACGGCGGCGTCGAAGGCGCCCGGGGTGCCGGCCGGCGCCAGGCCGTCGCAGCCGGTGGTGGCCATCGTGTAGCCGCCGAGGCTGCCGTAGTCGTCGTACCCGGGGTCCAGGCGCCGTTGCCGACGCCGTCGACCTGGGCGTAGTAGGTGCCGGCCGGCACGGTGCGGCTCAGGGTCGCGTCCATGCCGGAGGCGAGGACCTGACTGACGGTGCCCGACGGCGGGTTGACGGAGGCGACCGGGCTGCCGGTGGCGTGAGCAGGGTGAGGCCGATGTCGAGGTTCGCGTTCTGACCCACCGAGGTGGCGGTGACGGTCATCGCGTCCGTGCAGGTGCCGAGCAGGAAGGTGTCGACGTCGTCGCGGCTGCTGATGTAGGACCGTGCCGGTCGTCACCGGGATCGCGCCGGCGATGGTCTCGGTGGCCTCGTCATCGCGCGCGCCCAGGACCGACCGCATGCACGGCGACGTCGTCCTGCTGCTTGTTGGCGCCGGGGTAGTCGCCCTTGCTCCACTGGGTGATCGGCTTGTGTAGCCGCCGCCCATGATCGGCGCCCAGCTGCCGTGGCCCTCGTAGTAGCCCTCGGTCGCGTTGCCGTCGTGGCTCGAGGCCCATGTTGTGCCCGACCTCGTGGCTCACCGCCTCGGCGATCGGCTTGGTCTGGTCGAGCCAGGCCCTGCGGGAACACGCAGGCGGGCTGGAGGAAGCCGTAGCCGGTCTGGCCGGCGTTGCCGCCGAAGAGGTAGTCCGGGGTGGCCCCGAGGAAGGCGATGCCGCCGCAGCTGCGGCCGCACGTCGCGTCCCAGGCGCCGGTGCTGGGCGAGATGACCACGTGCGAGCCGTACGTGGGGTCTGCCTCGGAGGAGCGGACGATCGCCGCGGCGCCCGGGTCGGCGGTGGTGACGTCCACGTCGAAGCCGGCGTAGTCCTCCGCGACCGCGGCCCAGATCGCCTGGACGCGGGTGCGCTCGTCGTCGCTGAACGACGGCCCGTCGCCGCTCGGGTCCCACGGCGGCTGGGAGACCGGCATGCTCGGGAACGACTGGTTCCAGAGGGTGCCGCCCACCCTCGGCGCCGTCGAAGTCGAGGAAGATCGTGTGGTCCGCGCCGGGGTTGCTGTGCAGCGCGAAGGTGTCGCCGAGCGGGTACGCCGCCGCGGGGGCCGCGCGGACCGCCACCGGCTCGCTGGGCAGCGGGTCCTTGTAGAACAGCCGGCCGTCCTGGGTGAGCCAGGCGCTGGGGTCGTTGCTGAGCAGGGCCTTGAGCGCGCGGGGCCTCATGTCGTTGATCGCGGCGGCGTCGTCGACCTGGTCGCCGAGCAGCCGGATCGCGGTCGCGCCACGGACCGGCCGGGGCAGGTCGACCGTGGGGTCGACGACGGTGGCCGCGGCGCCGAGCGCACCGATCTTCACCGTGCTCGTGGCTGGTGTCGCCGGGTCCTGCGCGGGCGTGCTGGCGCCCACGGCGGCGGCTGCTCCGCCGGCCACCAGGGCGAGCGTCAGGGACAGCGGAACGACGGCGCCGACCAGGCGACCCACGGGACGGCGCACAAAGACTCCTCTAGAGTGGAAACCTCCGCACGCTAACCCGGTCTGGACAGGTACCGTCGCCGAACGAGCAGGCCCTGACCGGTCGGCTCGACGGATGGCCCGTTCGGGCCACCCGGGCTCGCCGGATCAGCTTCCGGTGCGGCCATCCGCCGCCTACGGCGCCGCGTCGATCTCGACCACCGCGGCACCGCGGGCGTCGACCCGGGTGTCGGTGACGCCGTCGACGGTGATCGGCAGGTCCAGCGGCGCGGAGACCCGCACGACGACCGAGCGGTCGCGGACCGCGACGTCGAAGGACAGCCCGGGGTGCCGTCGTACGCACCGACCCGGGGAGGTAGTCGCGCACCGCGGCCCGGGCGGCGGCCGCGTCGAGCGGAGCCCGCTCCCCCGTCAGCCCGCCCGCGTAGGCCCCGGCCCGCGGACCGCGTCGGCGCCGGCGAGCGCGGCGCCGTCGGCGAGGGTGTCGAGGCCCTGGCGCTGGAGGTACGCCGCGGACGCGTCGGTCACCACGGCGACCACCATCGCCAGCACGACCGCGAAGCCGATGATCAGCACGGTCGCCTGGCCCGCCTCGTCGCGGCGCGCGCTCACGCGCCGGCCTCCTGGAACTGGCCGATCGGCACCGTGTGGCGTCGCGTCGAGGCGCGAAGCTCGGCGCTCGCCGCCGAGGCGCTCGGCATCAGCGGCAGGTCGACGCGGGAGCGGACCACCACGGTGATCACCGACGTGCCGGCGGTGGCAGTCGGCGCGGGAACGGCGTGCAGGTGACGTCGACGTCGAGCGGCGCGCCGCTCGACGCCCTGGTCGGCCAGCGCCTGCCGGGCCGCGGCCGCGGGCCCGTGCCGGCCCTCGGCGTCGGTCGGGCGCCAGCGCGTACGCCCGGCCGGCGGCGCGGGCGGCGGCGCTGACCCCGAACGCCCGCGCTGCACCTCGAAGACCGACAGCACGATCCAGAGCATCGGCACCAGCAGCAGGATGCCGAGCCAGGTCAGCTCGACCAGCGCGCTCCCCCGCTCGTCGCGCCGCGGCCTCACGGTCGCTCCTCGACCGCGTGCCCGGTGACCGTCGAGCTCGACCGCCGGGCCGCCGATCCCGAGCGCCGGCACGACGCGTGCACGGTCACCTCGACGCCGGCGCGCCGTCGACGAGCACCGGCGCGCGCCGACGACCGTCGGCGAACCGGCCGGCCAGCGCGCCCGCGATCTGGCTCGCGGGTCCGCGCCGCGCCGTCGGCCGGGCCGCGGTCGAGCGGTGGCGGCGTACCGCGCGCCCTCGGAGGCCGCGGCGGCCAGGGTGTTGCGGACGAGCAGCACCAGCGCCGACCTGCAGGATGCCGAGGAACAGCGGCACCAGCACGACCAGCACCAGCACGAAGTCGACGACCGCCGCCCCGCGCTGCCCGGCGCGTCCGCGCGGCGCCGTGCCACGGCGTCAGCCGTGCACGCTGGTCGAGCGCGGCGGTCAGCATGCCGAGCTGAGCTGCGGGCTCGGCCAGCGCCACAGATCGCCATCGACCAGGCCGGCGGTCATCACGGTGACCAGCACCCAGCCGGGCACGTCGCCGCGCTCGTCGCGCGCCGGCGCGGCGCCGTCAGGGCGACGTAGCAGCCGGGTCAGCAGCGAGTGCGTGAGTGCGTTCATCGTGGTCTTCTCTCTCCGAGGTGGTCAGGGGGTCGTCAGGTGGAGCCCGATCACGCCGGGCCAGAACGCGAAGAGCACGGTCACCGGCAGCACGAGGAAGACGACCGGCACCATCATCAGGACCTCCTTGCGGGCGGCGACCTCGATCAGCTCGCGGCGCCCGGCCTCGCGGACGTCGGCGGCCTGGGCGTGCAGCACGTCGGCGAGCGGCGTGCCGCGCTCGACCGCGACCGCGACGCCCTGGGCGAACCGGGCCACCAGCGGCAGCCCGGTGCGGGCGGCCATCCGGTCGAAGGCGCGCGCCGACCGGCTCGCCGGTGCGGACCGCGGCCAGCACCCGGCGCCAGGTCGGCGGACAGCTCGCCGCCGCTGCGGCGTACGACGCGGTCGAGCGCGGCCACCGGGCTCTCGCCCGCGGCGACCGCCAGCGCCAGCAGCTCGGCGATGGTCGGGAACTCGGCGAGGATCCGCCGCTCGCGCTCGGTGACCTGCGCGGTGAGGTGGTTGTCGCGGGCCAGCACGCCCGAGCGCGAACGCCGACCAGCGCACAGCAGCAGCGACGACAGCGTGCCGCCGCGGCCGCCGAGCGCGTCGAGCAGCGCGTACGCCGCGGCCACGGCGAACGCCGACCAGCCCCCAGAGCACCTGCTCGACCCGGAACTCGTGCACGGTCTTGTCGAGGCCGGCGCGCTCGCAGCCGGCGGCGTACGGAGGCGGCGCCGCCGAGCACCCGCTCGACCCCGTCGGCGGCCGACGCGCAGCAGCGGCCCGAAGACGCCGGCCGCCGCGGCGTCGGCGACGGCGGCCGGCTCGCAGCGCCGGCGTGCGGCCGAGCCTGCGGCAGGTCGCGGACGTAGGGCAGCACCCGCAGCGCCGAGCTGCGGCCGGCGGATGGCGAGCACCCGCGACGGCGACCAGCAGCAGCCCGGCGCCGGCCAGCGGCGCCGAGCAGCGCTCCCCACGACGCCGGGCGTCACGACAGGATCCGCCGCTCGGTCGGGCAGCCGGCCGATCCGCATCATCAGCCGGTAGGCGACCACGCAGGCGGCGGCGCCGACGGCCAGCACGACCACGCCCGCCGGGCGAGGCGTAGCGGCGGATCACCTCGGACTGGAAGCGACATCAGCAGCAGCACCAGCCACGGCGCGGCGACGGCGAGCCGGGCGCCGTTGACGGTCCAGGCCTGCCGCGACTCCAGCTCGGAGCGGGTGCGGGCGTCGTCGCGCAGGTAGCCGGACAGGTTGCGCAGCAGCCGGCCGAGCTCGCCGCCGCCGACCTCGCGGGCGATCCGCAGGCCCTCGACGACGCGGTCGCCGACCGGGTCGGCCAGCCGGTCCTTGAGCCGGTCGAGGCACTCGCCGAACCGGCCGGTCACCTGGTAGTCGAGGGCGAACGCGTCGAACGCCGGCCGCAGCGGCTCGGGCCCGCGGACGCCGAGCGCGGCCAGCGCGTCGGGCAGCGACATGCCCGGCGCGCACGGCGCGAGGCGAGGTTGTCGACCGCCTCGGGCCAGACCTCGGCGAACTCGCGCTGCCGGCGCCGGGCCGCGGCCCGACACCACGGCGACCGGCAGGTACGCCGCCCATCAGCGCCGAACGCGACCGCCACCGGCGGCGTCCGCGAGACCGACCTGCATCGACCAGCGGCGGCGACGACGCCGCAGCACCACGCACAGCAGCACGAAGCCGGCGACCGACGACCTGGCCGAGCCCGGCCCGCGCCGAGCAGCTCGCGCGACGCCGGCCGGCCGCGCGGCGTACCCGCGGCGGCGGCGCGGCAGGGAGAACGCCGACCAGACCAGCAGCAGCCCGACGCCGACCCCGAGCCCGACCAGCGCGCCCATCAGCGCGCCTCGTTGAGGATCGCGGTGGACGTCGATGCCGACCCGCTCGAAGCGCTCCGGCCGCGGCGGCATCCCGCCGGCCCGGCGCAGCTCGCCGCCGCGCGCGCTCGAAGATCGGCTCGGTCTCGATGACGTCGTTCTCGACCCGGCCGGGCACGCCGACGATCTCGTTGACCCGGCGTACGCCGTGCTGGTCGATGCCGAGGTGGACGACGAGGTCGACGCTGGCGGCGACGGTCGGCACGACGAACCGGGCCGAGATGTTCTCGCCCGCCAGCAGCGGCAGCGTGCACATCTTGACCAGCGCCTCGCGGGCGCTGTTGGCGTGGATCGTGCACATGCCCGGGCAGGCCGGCGTTGAGGGCGAGCAGCAGGTCGAGGCACTCCTCGGCCCGGACCTCGCCGACGATGATCCGGCTCGGCCGCATCCGCAGGCTCTCCTTGACCAGGTCGCGCAGCCTGATCTCGCCGGTGCCCTCGAGCCCGGCCTGCCGGGTCTGCATCGGCACCCAGTCGGGGTGCGGGAAGCGCAGCTCGAAGACCTCCTCCGCGCGAGACCACCCGCTCGCCGCCGGGGATCGCGGCGGCCAGGCAGTTCAGCATGCGTGGTCTTGCCGGCCTGGGTGCCGCCGGCGACCAGGATGTTGAGCCCGGCGCGGACCGACGGCCTCGAGGAACGCCGCGGCCGCGCGGCGTCAGGCTGCCGAGCTCGACGAGGTCGTGCAGCCGGCTGGCGCGGAGCACGAACTTGCGGATGTTGACCGCCGAGAAGCCGCGGCTGATCCCCTCGAGCACGACGTGCAGCCGGTGGCCCTCGGGCAGCATCGCGTCGACGAACGGCTGGCTGATGTCGATGCGCCGGCCGCTGCGACTTGAGCATCCGCTCGACCAGCTCCTGCACCTGCGCGGCGGTCAGCATCAGGTTGGTCAGCTCGTGCCGGCCGTTGCCGGGCGACGAACACCCGGCTCGGGTCGTTGATCCAGACCTCCTCGACCGTCGGGTCGTCGAGGAACGGCTGCAGCGGCCCGAACCCGGAGACCCGGGCGACCAGCTCGCCGACCACCGCCGTCGGCGTCGGGCACCGGCGCGACCGACGCCGGTCAGGCTGCGCTCGTCGTGGTCGCGGACCACGCCCTCGGCGATGCCGGCGTACGACGGCCGCGTCGCGCTGCGGGTCGACGCCCTCGCGGCGCACCAGCTCGCGCACCTGCTGGTCGAGCTGCTCGACCAGCTCGGCGTGCGCGTCGGCGTACGCGAGAGTCATCATCCGGTCCCCGTCCCGAGTGAGGTTCTGCCGCATCCTCACCCCGGCGGTCCAGACGTGTCCAGAGGTGCGCGTCGATCCTGTGGACAACTCGTGACTGCAGTGACGTCAGGTATCCAGCGAGGCTCACGTGCCCGGATCGGGATGCCAGGGCTTGGTTGCTCGTCATCGGGTTCATGGCCTGGGTGACCACGATCTACTCGCCCGCAACTGCCTAACGGGTCTCCAGGACCACTTCTGGGAAGGTGGGCGCCATGACGACGATCGACCTCGCCAGCGACCGGGCGAGGACTCGGGCACCGGTTCAGACTGATGCGCATCCTTCCCAGCGGCACCACCGCGATCCTCGTGGAGCTCGCCGACCTCGAGGAGGTGCTCGGCCTCTACGCGGCCCTGGCCGAGGACGTGCCGACCGGCGTGGTCGACATCGTGCCCGCGGCCCGCACCCTGCTGCTGGTCACCGACCCGGCCGTCACGTCCCTCTCCTCGGTCGAGGACGCCGGTACGGACGACGGAGCCGCGCGCCGGACCTCCGGCGGCTGGGGCGAGCTCGTCGAGATCCCGGTGACGTACGACGGCGAGGACCTCGCGGAGGCGGCGCGGCTGCTCGGCTGCGCCGTCGCCGAGCTGGTCCGGCGCCACACGGCGCCGAGTGGACCGTGGCGTTCTGCGGCTTCATCCCCGGGTTCGGCTACCTGACCTCGACCGACTGGTCGGTCGAGGTGCCGCGCCGGTCGCTCGCCGCGCAAGAAGGTGCCGGCCGGCTCCGTGGCGCTGGCCGGCGAGTTCGGCGGCGTCTACCCGCGGGAGTCGCCCGGCGGCTGGCAGCTGATCGGCCGGACGAGCAGACCATGTTCGACGCCGCCCGCGACCCGGCCGCGATCCTGCGGCCCGGGGTGCGGATCCGATTCGTCGACGAGGGGGCGTCGTGACCGCGTCGCTGACGGTCCTCGAGACCGGGCTGCTGACCACGGTGCAGGACGCCGGCCGCCCCGGCCAGGCCTCGCTCGGCGTCGGGCGTTCCGGCGCGTGCGACCTGGCGTCGTACCGGCTCGCGAACCGGCTGGTCGGCAACCCCGAGGGCGCCGCGGTGCTCGAGGTCACCTACGGCGGGCTGCGGCTGCGCGCCGAGGACGACGTGGTGGTCGTGACGACGGGGGCCCGGTGTCCGGGCCCGGCACCACAACGCGCCCGCCCCCTCCGGTCCGGCGACGGCTCGAGCTCGGCGTGCCGGCCAGCGGGCTGCGGACGTACGTCGCGGTGCGCGGCGGCTTCGCCGTCGACCCGGTCCTCGGGTCGTGTGCGACCGACACCCTGAGCGGGCTCGGCCCGGCGTCCTGTCCCCGGGCGACGCGCTCGCCGTCGGCACGTCCGACCTGCCGATGCCCGGCGTCGACCTGGCCCCGGTGACCGACCCGGAGCCCGGGGACCTCACGGTCCGGGTGGCACCCGGCCCCCGCCGGGACTGGTTCTCCGACGCGGCGTGGGCCTGGCTCGTCGAGCAGCCCTGGACGGTCACCAGCGACAGCAACCGCATCCGATCAAGGACATGGCCGGGCTGCTGCGCGCCCCGGCGGCGCGCACGCTCGTGAGCGCGCTGCGCGAGCGCTTCGACCCGCCGGTGCACCTGCACACCCACGACACCCCGGGCGGCCAGCTGCCACCCTGCTGGCCGCGATCGACGTCGGCGTCGACGCGGTCGACGCGTGCACCGCGGCGATGGCCGGTACGACGAGCCAGCCCGCGCTGTCGGCGCTGGTCGCGACCACCGACCACTCCGAGCGCGAGACCGGTCTCGACCTCGACGCGGTCTGCTCGCTGGAGCCGTACTGGGAGGCCACGCGCCGGGTCTACGCGCCGTTCGAGAGCGGACTGCCGTCGCCGACGGGGCGCGTGTACACGCACGAGATCCCGGGCGGGCAGCTGTCCAACCTGCGCCAGCAAGCGATCGCGCTCGGTCTGGGCGAGAAGTTCGAGCAGATCGAGGACATGTACGCCGCCGCCAACGACATCCTCGGCAACGTGGTCAAGGTGACCCCGAGCTCGAAGGTGGTCGGCGACCTCGCGCTGCACCTGGTGGCGGTCGGGGCCGACCCCGCGGAGTTCGAGGACAGCCCGGCGAAGTTCGACATCCCCGACTCGGTGGTCGGCTTCCTCAACGGCGAGCTCGGCGACCCGCCCGGCGGCTGGCCGGAGCCGTTCCGCACCAAGGCGCTCGAAGGCCGCACCTGGAAGCAGCCCGTCGGCGAGCTCACCGACGAGCAGGCGGAGGGACTGGAGCGGCAGCGGCGGTCGACGCTCAACCAGCTGCTGTTCCCCGGTCCCACGAAGGACTTCCACGAGTCGCGGGAGAGGTACGGCGACATCTCCGTGCTCCCGACCACGCCGTACCTCTACGGGCTGCGAACCGGAGGAGGAGCTCGAGGTCGAGATCGCGGAGGGCAAGACGCTGCTGCTCGGGCTGCAGTCGATCAGCGAGCCCGACGAGCGCGGCTACCGCACCGTGATGTGCACGATCAACGGCCAGCTCCGCCCGGTCAACGTGCGCGACACTTCTGTCGCGTCCGAGGTGGCCGCGCAGGAGAAGGCCGACACCTCGAAGCCGGGCCAGGTGGCCGCGCCGTTCGACGGTGTGGTCACCCTGCAGGTCGCTGAAGGCGACGACGTCGAGAAGGGCGCAACGGTCGCCACGATCGAGGCGATGAAGATGGAAGCCTCGATCACCGCTCCCGTGTCGGGAACCGTCGAACGGCTGGCGTTCGAGGGCACGCAGCAGGTCGAAGGCGGCGACCTGGTGCTTGTCGTCGGTTAGACGCCCACCCCCTCAGTCCGGCGGAGTCGAGGTCGCGGGGGTGCATGGGGTCCGTACGGGCGGGGGCGCGGGCAGGGAGCGTAAAAGGTTGGCGTGGCGGCGGCGCGGACCGAAACCACAACTGACGCCACCGCCGACACGGCATACCCAAGCGGACTGCCCGCGTCACCGTCCGGCCGGGCCCCGGGTGCGGCCGACCGAGCCGCAGCCCTGTCCTCCCCACCCCTACCTGAACGTGAAGTAGGTCGAGCGGAGGCCGTAGACCGAGCGGAGGTCGCTGCCCGTGACCACCTTCGACGCGCTGCCGCCGACCAGGGTCACGTTCCACACCCGCCCGTTCCACTCGCCGCCGCCCTCGCGGCTGGTGACCTTGATCTTCTTCAGGTCCCCGATCCCCGGGTAGCGCTTCTCGAGCGTCGTCTCGCTGACCTTGACGCTCCAGTCGTGGACGGAGTTGCCGGTCCAGGCGTCGTACGGGTCGCCCTTGCTCGGCAGATAGGGGAAGCCGCCGGCCGACGTGCGGCCACCGCTGCTGGCGGAGAACTGCGTGAACGCCGGCTCGCCGCCGTACGTGAGGATCTGGCCGCGGGTCGCGTCGACGGCGGCGTTGGCCGCGGGATGCTCCCCGGCGTAGCCCTTGTAGTCCTGGCACGAGGACGTGTCGCAGATCTGGTAGTAGCGGTCGGGGTGCTGCGCCCGCGACCACCAGGCGTAGGTGCGTGCGGCGACCGCCTGTGCCTGCACCGCCTCGGGGCTCCACGAGGCCGGCATCTCGGCCGGGACGACGCCCTTGACGTAGTTGTCGAGCGTCACCGAGTTGACCGTGACCCGGCCGGTCGAGCCCGGCGCCGGCGACATGTTGTTGAGCTGGTCGCGGTAGACCCGGTTGCCGGAGGAGGTCACCAGGGTGAGCGTCCCGGAGGTGACCCGGAACGCCCCGTCGCCGGTGAGCACGGCCAGGCCGCCCGGCCGGTAGCGGTGCCAGACGTCGGACTTGTAGTCGACGACGGACGCGGTGCCGTCGACCGTGAGCCGCCACTTCGTGGCGCCGAGGTTCGTGGGCAGGGGGTAGTCCTTGCTGGTGCCCCGGTCGCGCAGAATCAGGCCGGGCTGGGCGAGGACCACGAGATCGGTGCCCGTGTGAGCGGAGATCAGCACCCGGAGCCAGCCCGCGGTCTTCGCGAGCGCGGTCCCCGGGTAGTAGAAGCTCAGGATGCCCTCGTGCTTGAGCCCCTTGAGCGCGGCGCCGTTCGCGCCGTACTGCGACATCCCGTGGCCGTGGCCGAAGCCGTGCCCCACGATCGTGAACGACCCGCTGGCGGGCACCGTGAAGGACTCGCTCACGCTCACCGCCCCGGTCGGCGACGACAGCAGCGGTACGACGAGCGCGGCCGCGATCAGGGCGGCCGAGGCGCGGACGGCGGCGCGGATGGGCGTCATGGTGGCGATCCCCGATGCGGAGGCGGCGTGTGGTCCGTGTGACTGGTGTGACGAGCAAAGATAGCCCGGGAAATGGGCCGCGTGTCCATTTCGAGAAAGCGTGAAAGAATCACGTTCCTGTGATTACAGGAATGTCATTTCGTGCGGTTCAGTCCGGTCGGTGGTGGAGCCGCCGGGCGGCCTCGGCGACGGACCCGCTCATCGACGGGTAGACCGTGAACGCGTGCGCGAGCGCGTCGGCGGTGAGCGACTCGGCGACCGCGATCGAGACCGGGTGGATCAGCTCGGAGGCACGCGGGGCGACCACCACTCCCCCGACCACGATGCCGGTGCCGGGGCGGCAGAACAGCTTCACGAAGCCGTCGTGGACGCCCTGCATCTTCGCGCGCGGGTTGCCGGCCAGCTGGAGCGTCATCGACTCGACCGCGACCTCGCCGGCGTCCACGGCCCGCTGCGAGATGCCGACCGTGGCGATCTCCGGCGAGGTGAAGACGTTGGAGGAGACCTGGCCGAGGTCGAGCGGTGCGACGGCGTCGCCCAGGAAGTGCCACATCGCGATCCGGCCCTGCATCGCCGCGACCGACGCCAGCATCAGGACGCCGGTGCAGTCGCCGGCGGCGTACACGCCCCGGGCCGAGGTGCGCGAGACCCGGTCGACCTTGACGAAGCCGCCGTCGTCGAGCGTGACCCCGGCCTCCTCGAGGCCGAGGTCGGCGGTGTTCGGCACCGAGCCCAGCGCCAGCAGGCAGTGCGAGCCCTCGACGGTGCGGCCGTCGGTCAGGGTCACCGTGACGGTGTCGCCGTCGCGGGTCACGGACTGCATCCGGGACCTGTGCATCACGGTCATGCCGCGCCGCTCGAGCACGTCCTCGAGCACCTGGGCGGCGTCGGCGTCCTCGCCGGGCAGCACCCGGTCGCGCGAGGAGACCAGGGTGACGTCGATGCCGAGCGACAGGTAGCCGCTGGCGAACTCGGCGCCGGTGACGCCGGAGCCGACCACGACCATCCGGCTCGGCACCTCGGCGAGGTCGTAGACCTGCTCCCAGGTCAGGATCCGCTCGCCGTCCGGCACGGCGCTGTCGAGGATCCGCGGCGCGGCGCCGGTCGCGACCAGGACCGCGTCGGCCTCCAGCGTCCGCTCCCCACCGTCGGCCAGCTCGACCACGACGCGCTCCGGGCCGTCGAGCCTGGCCCGCCCGACCAGCACCTGCACGCCGTCGCGATCGAGGTGCCGGCCGATGTCGGTGGACTGGTCGGCGGCGAGCTGCTTCACGCGCCGGTTGACGCGGGGAAGGTCGACCGCCACGCGGGTCGCCTCGTCGCCGTCGGCGTCCTGGAAGGTCACGCCCAGCTCGGGGGCGTCGGCGAGGTCGGCCATCAGCTCGGAGGTGGCGATCAGCGTCTTGCTCGGCACGCAGTCGGTGAGCACGGCGGAGCCGCCGAGGCCGTCGGTGTCGACGACGGTCACGTCCGCGCCGAGCTGGCTCGCGACCAGCGCCGACTCGTAGCCGCCGGGTCCGCCACCGATGATCACCACTCGCTCCACGGCGCTCATCCTCCACGGCACAGGACGCCGGGGCCAAACCGCACGTCGTAGCCGCGCACACGGGTCCTCCCGCACTAACGTGACGCGCGTGACGCTGTACGCCGCCTACGGGACGAACCTCGACCCGGCACGGATGGGCGAACGGTGCCCGCACTCGCCGCTGCGGGGCGCCGGCTGGCTGCAGGGCTGGCGGCTCACGTTCGGCGGCGAGGACCTCGGCTGGGACGGCGCGATGGCCACCGTGGTGCAGGACCCGTTCGAGCAGGTCTTCGTGGCCGTCTACGAGGTGACCGACGAGGACGCGGCCCAGCTCGACCAGTGGGAGTCGGCCGACACCGGCCTGTTCCGGCGGGTGCGCGTGCGCGTCGCGCTGCTCACCGGCGAGGTGGTGGCCTGGATGTACGTGCTCGACGCGTTCGAGGGCGGTCTGCCCTCGGCGAGCTACCTCGGCGTGCTCTCCGACGCCGCGGAGGCCGGCGGCGCCCCCGCCGACTACGTGTCCTGGATCCGCAGCCGCGAGTGCCGCTCGACCGGTCTCTGACGAGCGGCGGGCGTCGCCGCTTAGAGTGCCCCGGGTGAGCACCTCCCCCGACCCGCGCACCGCCGCCGCCGAGGCCGCCGCGGTGCTCCGCGAGAAGACCGGCGTCGAGAGGCACGACATCGCCCTGGTGATGGGCAGCGGCTGGTTGCCGGCCGTCGACGCGCTGGGCGAGGCGACCGCCGAGCTCGAGCTCGACGGACCTGCCCGGCTTCGCGCCGCCGGCCGTGGCCGGGCACGCGGGCAGGATCCGGTCGGTGCTCGCCGGAGACCGGAACCTGCTGGTGTTCCTCGGCCGCACCCACTTCTACGAGGGCCTCGGCGTGCGCGCCGTGGTGCACGGGGTGCGCACGGCGGCGGCGGCCGGGTGCCGCGCCGTGGTGCTGACCAACGGCTGCGGCGGCCTGAGGGAGACCTGGCAGCCCGGCACGCCGGTGCTGATCAGCGACCACATCAACCTGACCGCCACGTCACCGATCGAGGGCGCCAACTTCGTCGACCTCACCGACCTCTACAGCCCGCGGCTGCGCGCGCTGTGCCGCTCCGTCGACGGGTCCCTCGACGAGGGCGTCTACGTCCAGCTGCCCGGGCCGCACTACGAGACGCCGGCCGAGATCGGCATGGTCCGCGCGCATCGGCGGCCACCTGGTCGGCATGTCGACCACGCTCGAGGCGATCGCGGCCCGCGAGGCGGGCCTGGAGGTGCTCGGCATCTCCCTGGTCACCAACCTCGCCGCGGGCATCACCGGCGAGGCCGCTCAACCACGAGGAGGTCCTCGCGGCCGGCCGGGCCGCGGCCAGCCGGATGGGCGAGCTCCTCGGCGCGATCGTGCCGCAGATCTAGCGTAGGTGGCGAGATCCGGGCTGGGTCAGCGCCGTCTGGCCGGCCACGAACGTGCTCATGCCTCGTCCCGGCCGGCCCACTTCGACAGTGCGGGCGGCTCCCACGTGGCGAACCGGTCGAGCAGCCGGGCCGGTTCGTCGTCGACGAGCAGCAGGTCGGCGTGCTCGCGCCGGACGAAGCCCTCGGCCACGGCGTGGTCGATGAACCCGACCAGGCCGCTCCAGTAGCCCGCCACGTCGAGCAGACCGATCGGCTTGGAGTGGATGCCGAGCTGGAGCCAGGTGAACGTCTCGAACAGCTCCTCCAGCGTGCCCGTGCCGCCCGGGAGGCAGACGAACCCGTCGGAGAGGTCCATCATGGTCAGCTTGCGCTCGTGCATCGACTCGACGACATGGAGCTCGGTCAGCGACTGGTGCGCGACCTCCTTCTCCTGCAGGGTCCGCGGGATGACGCCGACCACGTCGCCACCGGCGGCCAACACGGCGTCCGCGATCACGCCCATGGTTCCGACGTGCGCACCGCCGTACACGAGGCCGAGGCCGCGCTCCGCGAGCACCGCGGCCAGCCGCTCGGCCGCGGCCGTGTAGTCGGGCCTGGAGCCGGGACTGGAGCCGAGGTACACGCAGATCCGTCGCACGCAGGAACCCTAGTAAGTTGCCCGGGTGAGCGATCAGAGCGACCTGCTGGAGCGGGCCCGGGCGTGGGCCGACGAGGATCCCGACCAGCAGACCCGGGCCGAGCTCGGCGCCCTCGTCGAGGCGGCCAGGTCCGGAGACGGGGCGGCCCTCGCCGACCTGGCCGACCGGTTCGCGGGCACCCTCGAGTTCGGGACCGCGGGGCTGCGCGGGGCGCTGGGAGCCGGCCCGAACCGGATGAACCGCGTGGTCGTGATCCGCGCCGCGGCCGGGCTCGCGGCGTACCTGCGCGACCACGGCGCGGCTGACGGTGACTCCGTCGTCATCGGGTACGACGCCCGCCACAACTCCGACGTCTTCGCGCGCGACACCGCCGAGGTGATGACCGGGGCCGGGCTGTCCGCGCTGGTGCTGCCCCGCCCGCTGCCCACGCCCCTGCTGGCGTTCGCGATCCGCGACCTCGGTGCCGTGGCCGGCGTGATGGTGACCGCCAGCCACAACCCGCCGCAGGACAACGGCTACAAGGTCTACCTCGGCGACGGCAGCCAGATCGTGCCGCCGGCGGACGCCGGGATCGCGGACCGGATCGCGGCGGTCGGGGCACTCGCCGAGGTCCCGCGCGGCAGCGGTGGCGAGGTGCTCGGCGACGACGTCCTCGACCGCTACCTCGACGTCGTCGCCGGCCTGGTCGGCGACGGACCGCGCGACGCTCACCATGGTCTACACGCCGCTCCACGGTGTCGGCGGGTCGACGGTGGCGACGGCGCTCGAGCGGGCCGGCTTCGCCGCGCCGCACGTGGCCGTCGCCCAGGCCGAGCCCGACGCCGACTTCCCCACGGTCGCCTTCCCCAACCCCGAGGAGCCGGGCGCGATGGACCTGGCGATGGCGCTCGCGGAGGAGGTCGAGGCCGACGTCGTCGTGGCCAACGACCCCGACGCCGACCGGTGCGCGGTCGCGGTGCCCGGGCCGCACGGCTGGCAGATGCTGCGCGGCGACGAGGTCGGCGTGCTTCTGGCCGACCACCTGCTCCGGCAGGGACGCACCGGCGTGTACGCCGCGTCCATCGTGTCGTCGTCGCTGCTCGGCAAGATGGCCGAGGCGGCCGGGCAGCCGCACCTGGAGACCCTGACCGGCTTCAAGTGGATCGGCCGCGTCGACGGCCTCGCGTTCGGCTACGAGGAGGCGCTCGGCTACTGCGTCGACCCGGGCCACGTGCGCGACAAGGACGGGATCTCGGCGCTCCTGCTGGTCTGCGAGCTCGCGGCCACGCTCAAGGCGGAGGGGCGCACGCTGCGCGACAACCTCGACCGGCTCGCCCGCGAGCACGGGCTGCACGCCACCGACCAGCTGAGCGTGCGGATGAGCGACCTCGCGCAGATCCCGGCCACCATGGAGCGGCTGCGCGCCTCACCACCCACGACGCTCGGCGGGTTCGGCGTCGAGGGCATCGACGACCTGTCGCAGGGGTCGGCGGGCCTCCCGCCCACCGACGGTCTGCGCTACCGGCTGGCCGAGCACGCCCGGGTGATCGTGCGCCCGTCGGGCACCGAGCCGAAGATCAAGTGCTACCTGGAGGTCGTGGTCCCGGTCGAGGCCGACGACCCGGAAGGCGTCGACGCGGCCCGGATCTCCGCGGTCGGCCGGCTGGACGCGATCCGGGCCGACGTGCAGGCAGCCGCGGGCCTCTAGCCGACGAACAACGAGACCAGCAGCGCGGCCGCGAGCACCGCGGCCGGCACGATCAGCCACCAGGCCCAGTCACGGCGTACGGCGAGCGCCGGGTCCGTCGACTCGCGTGCGGCGTCCTTGGCCAGGGTGCCGACGTACTCCTCGAGCAGGTCGGGCACGCGCTCGGTCGTCGACGGGGTGTTCGGTGCGAGCCGCCCGAGACCGAGACTGAAGGGTGAGGCGGTCCCGGCGATCTCCCCGCGGGGCCGCACCATCTCGCGGGTCTTGCGGCCGACGGCGACACCGATGTAGCGCTTCTGGCCCACGTGCACATGGGTGGCCGAGCGCACCGACACCCGGCTGACCAGCGCCAACGGGATCGCGGTGGTCTCGAACGGGTTGACCAGCTGCGAGCACGCCCGCGGTCACCCGGACCCGGGGCCGCAGCATGAACGCGTAGCTCAGGACCCCGAACAGCGCGAAGGCGAACGCGAGCCTCACGCCCGCCACCGTGTGCACGGTGCCGAGCACCCAGACCATCCCGCCGACGGCGACCAGCAGGCCGGCGACACCGGTCATCGCGCCGCTGGTGGCGGGGAAGTCGAAGTCGCCGGCTCGGGGCGGTGTCGCGGGTCGGCGGAGCATCTCGTCACCCTACTCAGGCGGCCACGACGACCACGGCCAGCAGGACCGCGAGCGCCAGGGTCGGGAGGATCAACGGCCAGATCAGGGTGCGCTCGACCCGCAGGTCGTGCCCGTCGTCGTGCGCCCGTGCGTCGCGGGCAAGCCGCTCGACCCACTCCTCGAGGATGTCGGGCACCTGCAGCGCGACCGGCGGTGGGGACGCTCCCGTCGGGCCGCCGGTAGCCGGTGAAGCTCTCGCTCCCCCGGCCCACCGTCCAGGTGCCGTTGCGGGACCGGGTGAGGTCGCGCGGGTCGCGGCCGACGGCGACGCCGACGTACTTCTTGCGCCGGTCGCCCACGAAGACGTACGTCGCCGAGCGCACCAGCACGCTGCGCACCAGCGGCAACGGGATCTCGACCACGTGGAACGGGTTGACCAGGCGTACGGCGCCGCCGCGGACCTGGATCCGGGGCCGCAGCATGAACGCGTAGATGAGCACGCCGGCCAGCACCAGGCCGACCGTGAACCGCACCCCGAGCGGGGTGAACCCGTGCCAGGCGATGACCGTGATCGTGCCGGCCACGAAGACCAGACCGAACCACCCCGACCAGACCCCGCTGGTGGGTGGGAAGTCGAACTCGCGGCCCATGGGCTGCTCCATCGGTCGCGCGGTGACCCGGCGCATCTGGTCACCCTACGTTTCGCGTGCGGCGCTGTACCTCCCTAGACTCCCAATCGTGACCATCCTGAACTCTCCGACAGCTAGCCCGGGAGCGAGTTCGGCAGCGTCGGTCCTCGCAGATGCGACCTCGTCCGACGCCTCGCTCCGCCGCTTCCTCCACGGACTGCCCGGTGTCGACCAGGTCGGCGCCGAGGGGCGCGCGGCCGGCCTCGGCACCCGGTCGATCAAGACCACCGCCAAGGCCTACGCGATCGACCTCGCGATCCGGATGGTCGACCTCACCACGCTCGAGGGCAACGACACGCCGGGCAAGGTGCGCGCCCTGTGCAGCAAGGCCGTCCACCCCGATCCGGCCGACCCGAGCTGTCCGAGCGCGGCCGCCGTCTGCGTCTACCCCGACATGGTCCCGTTCGCGGTCGAGGCGCTCGGCAGCCCTCGACAGGCTCGAGCGGCGTGCACATCGCCGCGGTCGCCACCGCGTTCCCGAGCGGCCGGGCCGCCATGGACATCAAGCTGGCCGACACCAGGCACGCCGTCGACGCCGGCGCCCACGAGATCGACATGGTGATCGACCGGGGCGCGTTCCTCTCCGGCCGCTACCTCGAGGTCTACGACGAGATCGTGCAGGTCAAGGAGGCCTGCGCCAGACCCGACGGACAGAGTGCCCACCTCAAGGTGATCTTCGAGACCGGCGAGCTCCAGACCTACGACAACGTACGACGGGCGTCGTGGCTGGCGATGCTGGCCGGCGCGGACTTCATCAAGACCTCGACCGGCAAGATCCAGCCGGCCGCCACGCTCCCGGTGACGCTGGTGATGCTCGAGGCGGTCCGTGACTTCCGCGAGCTCACCGGCACCATGATCGGCGTCAAGCCGGCCGGCGGCATCCGCACCAGCAAGGACGCGATCAAGTACCTCGTGATGGTCAACGAGGTGGCGGGTCCCGACTGGCTCGACCCCGACTGGTTCCGGTTCGGCGCCTCCACGCTGCTCAACGACCTGTTGATGCAGCGCACCAAGATGCAGACCGGGCGCTACTCCGGTCCCGACTACTTCACGCTGGACTGATTCCATGGTTTCGACAAGCTCAACCACCGAGTGGCCCGTTCACCTACGCACCGGCTCCCGAGTCCCGCTCGGTCGTCGACATCAAGTCGTCGTACGGACTCTTCGTCAACGGCGAGTTCACCGAGGGCCACGGCAAGGCCTTCAAGACGATCAGCCCGGCCACCGAGGAGGTGCTCGCCGAGGTCGCGGAGGCCGACGAGGCCGACGTCGACGCCGCCATCAGGTCGGCGCGCCGCGCCTACACCCGGGTCTGGTCGCGGATGTCCGGCGCCGAGCGCTCGAAGTACCTCTTCCGGATCGCGCGGATCATCCAGGAGCGCAGCCGCGAGCTCGCCGTCCTGGAGTCGATCGACAACGGCAAGCCGATCAAGGAGTCGCGCGACGTCGACATCCCGACGGCCGCCGCGCACTTCTTCTACTACGCCGGCTGGGCCGACAAGCTCGAGCACGCGGGCTACGGGGCCGACCCGCAGCCGCTGGGCGTCGCCGCCCAGGTGATCCCGTGGAACTTCCCGTTCCTGATGCTCGCGTGGAAGATCGCCCCCGCGCTGGCCTGCGGCAACACCGTCGTCCTCAAGCCGGCCGAGACCACGCCGCTGACCGCCCTGCTGTTCGCCGAGATCTGCCAGCAGGCCGACCTGCCTCCGGGTGTCGTCAACATCATCACCGGCGCCGGTGACACCGGCCGCGCGCTGGTCGGCCACCCCGACGCCGACAAGGTCGCGTTCACCGGCTCGACCGACGTGGGCCGGGCGATCGCGAAGTCCGTCGCGGGCAGCCGCAAGAAGGTGACCCTCGAGCTCGGCGGCAAGGCCGCGAACATCGTCTTCGACGACGCGCCGGTCGACCAGGCGGTCGAGGGCATCGTCAACGGCATCTTCTTCAACCAGGGCCACGTCTGCTGCGCCGGGTCCCGGCTGCTCGTGCAGGAGTCGGTGGCCGACGAGGTGGTCGAGCGGCTGAAGCGCCGGATGGCCACGCTGCGCGTGGGCGACCCGCTGGACAAGAACACCGACGTCGGCGCGATCAACTCCGCCGAGCAGCTCGCGAAGATCCGTGAGCTCTCCGAGATCGGCGAGTCCGAGGGCGCCGGCCGCTGGTCGCCGCCCTGCGAGCTGCCCGACCACGGCTTCTGGTTCGCGCCGACCATCTTCACCGGGGTCAGCCAGGCGCACCGGATCGCCCGCGAGGAGATCTTCGGCCCGGTGCTCTCGATCCTCACCTTCCGCACGCCCAAGGAGGCGGTCGAGAAGGCCAACAACACGCCGTACGGCCTCTCCGCCGGGATCTGGACCGACAAGGGCTCCCGGATCCTGTGGATGGCCGACCAGCTGCGCGCCGGCGTGGTCTGGGCCAACACGTTCAACCGCTTCGACCCCGCGTCGCCGTTCGGCGGCTACAAGGAGTCGGGCTACGGCCGCGAGGGCGGCCGCCACGGGCTGGAGGGCTACCTTGCCGTCTGAGCACGAGACTCGACGTCCGCAAGACGTACAAGCTCTACATCGGCGGCGCGTTCCCCCGCTCCGAGTCCGGCCGCTCCTACGTGGTCAACGACGCCAAGGGGAAGTTCCTCGCGAACGCCTCCCAGGCCTCACGCAAGGACGCCCGCGACGCGGTCAAGGCCGCCCGCTCGGCGTTCGGCGGCTGGTCGGCGCGCACGGCGTACAACCGCGGGCAGGTCGTCTACCGGATCGCCGAGGTGCTCGAGGGCCGGCGCGCCCAGTTCGAGGACGAGCTCCGCGTGGCCGAGGGCGTCTCCGCGGCGAAGGCGCGGCAGTTCGTCGACGCCGCGATCGACCGGCTGGTCTGGTACGCCGGGTGGGCGGACAAGATCGCGCAGGTCACCGGCGGCGCCAACCCGGTCGCCGGCCCGTACTTCAACCACTCGGCGCCCGAGCCGACCGGCGTCGTCGCCGTGGTCGCACCGAAGGGGCCGCTGCTCGGCCTGGTCTCCGTGGTCGCGCCGCTGATCACCACCGGCAACACGTGCGTGGTGATCGCCAGCGAGCAGCACCCGCTCACCGCGATCACGCTCGCCGAGGTGATGGCCACCGCCGACGTGCCGGGCGGTGTGGTCAACATCCTCACCGGCCAGCGCGCCGAGATCGCGCCCTGGCTCGCCTCGCACATGGACGTCAACGGCCTCGACCTGACCGGCATCGACGACCCCGTGCTCGCGAAGGACCTCGAGGCCGCGGCCGCCGAGAACCTCAAGCGCGTGCGCCGCCCCGGCGACGAGGACCTGCTGGCACCGCCCCGGCTCGACCGGATGACGCAGTTCCTGGAGACCAAGACGGTCTGGCACCCGATCGGGATCTGACAGCCCTGGTCGCCGTCTGACCGGCTCGGTCAGTCGCGCATGCCCTTGAGCCGGCGACCGACCGCCTGCTCGACCTCGCGCGTCGCCTGCCGCTCGGCCAGGGCGTGCCGCTTGTCCCACGACTTCTTGCCCCGGGCCAGCGCGATCTCGACCTTGGCGCGACCGTCCTTGAAGTACAGCGACAGCGGGACGATGGTGAGCCCGCGCTCGTTGACCCGCCGCTCGATCTTGTCGATCTCCGCCCGGTGCAGGAGCAGCTTCCGCTTGCGGCGCGCCGCATGGTTGGTCCAGGTCGCCTGCTCGTACTGCGGGATGTGCACGTTGTGCAGCCACATCTCCCCGCCGTCCACCTCGGCGAACCCGTCGACCAGCGAGGCCCGCCCCGCGCGCAGCGCCTTCACCTCGCTCCCCACGAGCACGATCCCCGCCTCCCAGGTGGCCTCGAGGTGGTAGTCGTGGCGCGCCTTGCGGTTGCGCGCGACCACCTTCTCGGGCTCCGCCATGGGCACATGGTTCCAGAAGGCGACGGGTCGGCTGTGTGCGGCGTCGGTGGCCTTGCCCGGCTGCATGCGACCTATGTGCGGCTGAAGACGACGCGTCCGTTGGGGATGGTCTTCATCTCGTACTTCGGGGAGTGGGCGTAGGAGTGGTGCCGGGGGCACAGGAGGCGTCCGTCGGCGATGTTGGTCTTGCCGCCTCGGCTCCAGGGGGTGTTGTGGTGGACGTGGCACAGCGCGGCGGGCCAGTCGCAGCCGATGGCTGGTGCAGTGCTGGTCGCGGTGCCGGATCGCGATCCGCTGGTACCGGTCGTAGAGCCGTTTGCGGCGGCCGAGGTCGAGGATCTCGGACTTCCCGCCGAGGACCATCGGGATGATCCCGGCCTCGCAGGCCAGCTTGCGGGCCTGGGCGGCGGTGATCGGGTCCCCGGTGTCCAACAGCGCCGGGGTCTGGCTGTCCCCGAGCAGGTTCTCCAGGGTCATGGTGACCACCACGGTGGCGTCGACGCCGCCGGCCTGGGGGAGCCGGTCGATGGGGTAGCGGGTGACGTACTCGCAGAACGCGTGCCCGAGCCCCTTGGGGGTGCCGGAGTGCTGCCGGTGCTTGGGGTGGGTTGATCGCCAGCACCGCCTGCTTGAGCATCGCCCCGACCGGGGCCGGGCAGGGTGAACCGGCCGTGGCACAGGCCGTGCCCGTCGTCGGCGATGGTGAACCGGCACGCTTCCTCGGCGAGTGCTTCCTGGCGTTGCAGGGCCTTGAGCTCGTGGTCTTCGGCGATCTCGGGGGCGACCACCTCGAGGACGTGGTGCGCGAGCCGGCGCAGCGCGACCGGGTCGTGCTCGGCCGGCGCAGCCGATCAGGTGGGCCTCGGCGTCGCGGCGGTGCTCGACCGGCAGCGCGTCGACGCCCTTGACGATCACCGCGGCCTGTTCCTCGGAGACGTGCCGGCGGCCATCGCGTCCCGGACCGGTTCGTGGTCGTGGTCCAGCGCGTTGGCGAGCTCCAGGCGGCGCTTGGCGTCGCGTTTGGTCTGCCGGGTGGTGGTTGGCCCACCAGGCTGCCGGTGTCGGCGGCGCCGGCTTCGGCGCCGAGGTCGAGGTGGTCGGCCTGGTGGGCGACGCGGAGCTCGAGCTCGGTGACCGGTGCCGCAGCGCGGCCACCGAGGCGAGGGTGTCGGCGAGCTCGGTCGCGCTCATCGACCAGCAGCCGCGGGTCGCCGAGCTGGTCGAGGTCGGCGTGGAACCGTGCGACCAGGGCAGCGACCGGGTGCGCCTCTGGTTCGCCGAATACCGTTGCCATACAGGGAATTCTGGCATCGACCACCGACACTCCCGGCCCTGAGAATCGGCCTCGTTCCGGCATGTGGAGAAGTATCTTCAAAGTTTCTGGAGCGCGCGTGTGGTGGTCTCGACAAGCTCGACCAGCGGAGCGGATCCGGGAGGCCCGCCACGCGCTCGTACCTCTGGCGCGTCGCTGCGCCTTTCCTCCACCGCGCAGCGACAGACACCCGTCCGCCGCCGCACCGCCCCGAAAACCGGGTGCGCACCACCCACCCCACCCTCACGCTTGACCACCGTGACCGAATCGTCACCGGCCGATGAGTCCGGGCGGGAATGTCGGTCCATCCATACAGACTTGAACCCACGGACGAAGGAGGAGAGATGACCGAGCAGCTGCAGGCGCCGCGGCGGGTGCCGCGCGCGCTGACGCCGTTCCGGCACGCCGGCTACCGGCGGCTCGCCCTCGCGCTGGTCCTCAGCAGCTTCGCCTCCGGCGTCTGGATCGTCGCGCTGGTGTGGGAGGTCATCCGCATCGGCGGCGGCCCCGGCCAGCTGTCCGTGGTCACCGACCGCCAACGCCGTCGGCGTGCTGCTGCCCGCCCTGCTGGGCGGCGTGGTCGCCGACCGGGTCCCGCAGAAGCTGATCCTGCTCGGCGTCGCCACCGTCGAGCTCACCGGCATGACGCTGGTCGCCGTGCTCTCGCTCACCGACACCACCCAGATCTGGCACCTGGCCGCGGTCTCGTTCGCGACCGGTGTCGGCATGGCCTTCTACTACCCGGCGTACTCCGCGTGGCTGCCGGCGCTCGTGCCCGAGTCCGACCTGCTCGCGGTCAACGGCTTCGAGGGCATGGTCCGGCCGACCATCGGCCAGGCGATCGGCCCCGGCGTGGCCGGTGTCGTGGTCGGCATCGCTCTCGGCCGGCGCCGCCGTCGTCGGTCGCCGCGACCGCGTCGCTGCTCGGCGCTGCTGGCGCTCGCGACCGTGCCGCTGACGCCCGTACGCCGCGACCTCGGCCGCGCTCGCGGTCGGACACCCCGTCGCGTCGGCCGTCGCGCGACATGCGCGAGGGCTTCGGCTACATGGTGCGCACGCCGTGGCTGCTGTCCTCGCTGCTGTTCGCCTCGCTGATGATCCTGCTGATCATGGGCCCGTTCGAGGTGCTGATCCCGTTCCTGATCAAGGACCGGCTCGGCGGCGGGCCCGGCGACCACGCGATCGTGATGGCGGCGTTCGGCATCGGTGGCGCACTCGGCTCGCTCGGCATGGCCTCGGTCCGGATGCCGCGGCGCTACCTGACCCTGATGAACCTGATGTGGGGCGTCGGCTGCCTGCCGCTGGTCGTGATCGGGTTCGCCACCGTCGGTGGCGGTGGTCGTGGTCGCGGCGTTCGTGCTCGGTGCGATGTTCTCGGCGCCGATGGTGATCTGGGGGACGCTCCTCCAGACGCCGGGTGCCCGCGCACATGCTGGGCCGGGTCGCCTCGCTCGACTTCTTCGTGTCGGTCAGCCTGATGCCGATCTCGATGGCGCTGGCCGGTCCCGTCTCGGAGGCGATCGGGATCCGCACCACGTTCCTGGTCGCCGGCATCGTCCCGGGCGTGCTCGCCGCGCTCGCGATCTGGCTGTTCCGGCTGCCGCAGGACGAGATCAGCCCACCCGCTGGCGAGCAGCGGCGACGAGGCGCCTGAGCATCGAGCCCGACTTCGACCCCGAGCCCGAGCTCGCGGGCTGCGTGGCCTGACCTGCCCGGGGCTGGGATGATGGCCCGGTGCGGGCACAGGTGATCGTCGTGGCCGGCCCCTCGGGGTCGGGCAAGAGCCGCCTCGCCGCACGGCTCGGGCTCCCGGTCCTCCGGCTCGACGACTTCTACCGCTCGGCCGGTGACCCGGCGCTGCCGCTGCGGCCGGGCGGCCTCGTCGACTGGGACGACCCGCGCTCCTGGCTCCACGACGAGGCCGTGGCCGCGGTCGAGGAGCTGTGCCGCACCGGGCGCTGCGACGTGCCGGAGTACGACATCGCGCGCGACGGCCGGGTCGGCCACCGGGTCCTCGACCTCGGCGGCGCCGAGCTGTTCGTGGCCGAGGGGATCTTCGCCCAGGAGGTGGTCGCCGAGTGCCGCGGGCGCGGGCTGGTGGCCGAGGCGATCTGCGTGACGCAGCACCCGATGGTCACGTTCTGGCGCCGGCTCGTCCGCGACCTGCGCGAGCACCGCAAGCCGCCGCTGGTCCTGGTCCGGCGCGGCCTGCGCCTGGCCCGCGAGCAGCGGGCGGTCGTCGCGCACGCCGTTGCGCTCGGCTGCACGCCGATGTCCGCCGACGCCGCCCACGAGCGGGTCCGCGGGCTGGTCGCGCGAGCCTCCCGGTGAGGGTCCCGACGCTGTTCTGGCGTGTCCGAGCGCCGGGTCGTCGACCGCGCCCGCGGGGTCGTCGCCCGGTGGCAGGACATCCCCCGCCCCACGGCCGAGCAGCCGGGTCCGCTGCTGCTCGCCGGCGCCATGTTCCCGCTCGACGTGGTCGCCGACCACCCGCTCGTCCAGCCGGACGCGACGTCGTGCGGCTCGTCCACCCTCGTGATGCTGCGCATGCTCCGCTCCCCCGCGTACGCCGCCGAGGTGCTCGGTGCGCCGGACCGCGACGCCGCGTTCGGCCGCGCCGCACTGGCGGTACGGCGCCGTACCAACGCGCTGCGCGACGCCCGCGGCCGGCTGCAGCTGCCCTGGCCGGCGTCGCTCGGCACCCGGCCGGCCGCGATGATCCGGCTGCTGGAGTCACCCGCGGGGTTCGGCAACCCGCGGCTGCGCTACCACAACGTCGTGATCGACCCGGCCGACCCCGACCCGGTCTACGACGCGATCGTGGCGTCGGTGCGGGCGGGCGAGCCGGTGCCGCTCTACATCGGCGACCACCGCTGGATGCAGCACATCGTGCTCGTGGTCCGCGCGGACGACGACCGGATCGGCGTCTACGACCCGGCGATCGGCCACGGCGCCGGGTTCACGCGCGACGAGTTCCGCCGCGGCGAGCTCCGGGTGGCCGGCTGGCGGCGCGCCTGGCTGGCGATCCTCGGCTCGGTCAGCTGAGCGGCGCGAACAGGTCGACGCCGTTGCCGTCCGGGTCGTGCACCATGGCGTAGCGCATGCCCCAGAACGCGTCCCACGGCTCCAGGTGACCCTCCGCGCCGGCGGCGGTCAGGGCGGCGTACGCCTCGTCGACCTCGGCGGGCGAGCCGGCCTGGAACGCCAAGCGACATCCGTGGCCCTCCGCTCGCCTCGGTCCACGAGGAGTCGAACGAGCGGACCGTCTCCCGGGTGTCGAAGGCCAGCCGGACACCGCCCAGGTCGACCTCGACGTGCGGCTCGCCGTCGGCCTCGGCGGGGATCTCGAGACCGAGCCGGCGGTAGAAGGCGAGGCTGGCAGGCATGTCGGCGACGACGACGCCGATGACGGCAGGAGTCAGGTTCATGCCTCGACGCTAGACGTCGGGCAGGATCCGCTGCGCGCCCCTGACGCCGGTGTTGTGCCAGACCTCGATGCCGGGCGCGACCGTGCGCTCGTCGTACGCCACTCCACGACCGTACGACGGGGCGCCGACAGTCCGCGGTCCTAGGGAGCGCCGAGCGCGGCGTACCCCGGCTTGATCACCTCGTCGATCAGCGCCAGCCGCTCGTCGAACGGCAGGAACGACGACTTCATCGCGTTGATGGTGAACCACCGCAGGTCGGCCAGCCCGTAGCCGAACGCCTCGCTCAGCGCGGTCATCTCGCGGGTCATCGAGGTGCCGCTCATCAGCCGGTTGTCGGTGTTGACGGTGACCCGGAACCGCAGCCGGGTGAGCAGCCCGATCGGGTGCTCGGCGATCGACGCGGCGGCGCCGGTCTGCAGGTTGGAGAACGGGCACATCTCCAGCGGGATCCGCTGGTCGCGGACGTACGCCGCCAGCCGGCCGAGCTCCACCGACCCGTCGTCGGCGACCGTGATGTCGTCGATGATCCGGACGCCGTGCCCGAGCCGGTCGGCGCCGCACCACTGGATCGCCTGCCAGATCGACGGCAGCCCGAACGCCTCGCCGGCGTGGATCGTGAAGTGCGCGTTCTCGCGCTGGAGGTACTCGAACGCGTCGAGGTGCCGGGTGGGCGGGTAGCCGGCCTCCGCGCCGGCGATGTCGAACCCGGCGACGCCGCGGTCGCGCCAGGCGACGCTGAGCTCCGCGATCTCGCGCGAGCGGGCCTGGTGGCGCATCGCGGTCAGCAGCTGGCGGACCACGATCCGGCCACCGGCCGCCGCCTGGCCCTCGTCGAAGCCCTCCTGCACCGCGGCCACGACCTCGTCGAGCGTGAGGTCACCGCCGAGGTGCTGCTCCGGTGCGTAGCGCACCTCGGCGTAGACGACCCCGTCCTCGGCCAGGTCCTCGACGCACTCCCGGGCGACCCGGGTGAGCTGCTCGGCCGTCTGCATCACCGCGACGGTGTGGTCGAAGGTCTCCAGGTAGCGCTCCAGCGACCCCGAGTCCGCCGACTCGGTGAACCAGCTGCCGAGCGACGCGGGGTCGGGGGCCGGCAGCTCGTGCCCGATCTCCCGCGCGAGGTCCACGATCGTCGCCGGACGCAGCCCACCGTCGAGGTGGTCGTGCAGCAGCACCTTCGGCGCCCTGCGGACCAGGTCGTGATCGAGGGCGATAAGTTCGGCGATGTCGTCAGGCACAGCGCCATCCTGCCAACCGAGGAGTTCCATGCGCACATTCGGCACCGTGGAGGAGATCGAGTCGGCCGTCGGCGAGGAGATCGGCACCACGGAATGGGTCGAGATCACCCAGGAGCGCGTCGACCGGTTCGCGGACGCGACCGACGACCACCAGTGGATCCACGTGGACCGGGAGCGAGCGGCAACGGGGCCGTTCGGCGGCACGATCGCGCACGGCTACCTGACCCTGTCGCTGATCCCGTACTTCGGCAGCCAGCTCTTCGCGCTCGCCAACCCGGGCGCCAAGCTGAACTACGGCGTGAACAAGGTGCGGTTCCCCAACCCGGTCAAGGTCGGAGCGAGGATCAGGGCCACGGCCAAGGTCAACGGGGTCGTCGAGATGTCCGCCGGCCACCAGCTCACGATGGGCTTCACGATCGAGATCGAGGGCGAGGACAAGCCGGCCTGCGTCGCCGAGACGGTCGTGCTGCTGCTCGCCTGACTCGTTGAGATGGGCCTCCGGCCCCATCGAGATGCGCCTTCCGCTCTGATGTCGTTGGGACCGGAGGCACATCTCAGGGGTGCGGGAGGCCCATCTCAACGAACGCGGTCGATCACCAGCGGCTGCGCCTGGTACGACGAGCGGTCCGGCGCCACGTCGTACCCGTCCTCCAGCGACGCCAGCGCCCGCTCGAAGCGGTGCGGCTCGTCGGTGTGCAGGGTGAGCAGCGGGTCGCCCTCGCGCACCTGGTCGCCGGGACGGGCGTGCCAGACGACGCCGGCGCCGGCCTGCACCGGGTCCTCCTTGCGCGCGCGCCCGGCCCCGAGCCGCCACGCGGCCAGGCCGACCGCCATCGCGTCCAGCCGGGTCAGCACCCCGGTGGCCGGGGCGGGCACGTCGTGGGTCTCCTTCGCCACCGGCAGGTCCGCCGACGGGTCGCCGTCCTGCGCCTCGATCATCGCGCGCCAGGCGTCCATCGCCTTGCCCGAGGCCAGCGCCTCGGCCGGGTCGACGTCGTCGCGCCCGGCTCCTGCGAGCATCTCGCGGGCCAGCGCCAGGGTCAGCTCGACCACGTCGGCCGGACCGCCGCCGGCCAGCACCTCGACCGACTCACGCACCTCGAGCGCGTTGCCGGCCGTGAGCCCGAGCGGCGTGGACATGTCGGTGAGCAGGGCGACCGTGTGCACGCCGGCGTCGTTGCCGAGCGCCACCATCGTCTCCGCGAGCTCGCGCGCCGCGTCGACGTCCTTCATGAACGCGCCGGTGCCGACCTTCACGTCGAGCACCAGCGCACCGGTGCCCTCCGCGATCTTCTTCGACATGATCGACGACGCGATCAGCGGGATCGCCTCGACCGTGCCGGTGACGTCGCGCAGCGCGTAGAGCTTCTTGTCGGCCGGGGCGAGCCCGTCGCCGGCGGCGCAGATCACCGCGCCGACCGACTCCAGCTGCGCGAGCATCTCGTCGTTCGACAGCGTCGCGCGCCAGCCGGGGATCGACTCCAGCTTGTCGAGGGTGCCGCCGGTGTGCCCGAGCCCGCGTCCGCTCAGCTGCGGCACGGCGACCCCGCACGCCGCGACCAGCGGGGCCAGCGGCAGCGTGATCTTGTCGCCGACGCCGCCGGTCGAGTGCTTGTCGGCGGTGGGCCGCGACAGCGACGAGAAGTCCATCCGCTCGCCCGACGCGATCATGGCGCCGGTCCAGCGGGCGATCTCGCGCCGGTCCATGCCGTTGAGCAGGATCGCCATCGCCAGCGCCGACATCTGCTCGTCGGCGACGTCGCCGCGCGTGTAGGCGTCGATCACCCAGTCGATCTGGCTGTCCGACAGCGCGCCCTTGTCCCGCTTCGCCGAGATCACCTCGACCGCGTCGTGCTGCTCAGGCATCGACGGTCCGTCTCGCAGGTCTGTCGGGGCCGAAGGCGTCGGGCAGCACCTCGGTCATCGGGCGCACGCCGGAGACCGTCCAGCACCTGCAGCTCGGGCCCGCCGTTCTCCCAGAGCAGCTGCCGGCAGCGGCCGCACGGCATCAGCACGTCGCCCCGTCCGTCGACGCAGACGAAGTGCGTCAGCCGGCCGCCGCCGGTCAGGTGCAGCTCGGAGACCAGCGCCGCACTCGGCGCACAGCGTCACGCCGTACGCCGCGTTCTCGACGTTGCAGCCCGACCACCATGCGGCCGTCGTCGACCAGCGCGGCGGCGCCGACCGGGAACCCCGAGTACGGCGCGTAGGCGTGCTGCATCGCCGCGGACGCGGCCTCGTGCAGACGAGCGCCAGGGTTCGTCGGCGAGCTCGGGCCGGTCAGCCCTTGACGTACGGCTCGCCGTCGGCCGCCGGTGCCCGCACCCGGCCGACCAGCCCGGCCACCGCGAGGATCGTGGCGACGTACGGCAGCATCGCGAGGAAGTTCGACGGGATCGGACGGGGACGTTGATCGAGAGCATCGTCTGCAGCGCGGAGGCGAAGCCGAACAGCAGTGCCGCGGCGACGGCGCCCCGCGGGCTCCAGCGACCGAAGATCAGCGCGGCGAGCGCGATGAAGCCCTTGCCGGAGGTGATGTTCTTCGCGAACGCGCCGACGGAGCCGATGGTGAAGTACGCCCCGCCGAGGCCGGCGACCGCCCCGCCGAGGATCACGTTGCGGTAGCGCATCCCGAGCACCTTGATGCCCACGGTGTCGGCCGCCTTGGGGTGCTCGCCCACGGCGCGGGTGCGCAGCCCCCAGCGGGTGCGGAACAGCCAGACGTCGATCACGACGATCAGCACGTACGTCAGGTAGACGACGATGTTGGCCTGGAACAGCAGCGGCCCGACCACCGGGATGTCGCTCAGCAGCGGGATGTTGATCTGGCCGCAGCACCCCCGGGTTGTTCAGGGTGTCGGCGTTGGGCTGCATGAACGCGTCGTAGAAGAAGCCGGTCAGGCCGAGCGCGAACACGTTCAGGACGACGCCGAGGACCACCTGGTTGACCAGGTACCGGATCGCGAACACGCGCCAGCAGCACGCCCATCAGCGCGCCGGCGACCATCGCCGCCGACCAGGCCGAAGTAGATGCCGCGCGACAGCGTGCCGATCAGCGCCGCTGCCCAGGCGCCGGCCAGCATCTGGCCCTCGATCGCCACGTTGATCACGCCGGACCGCTCGCAGAGCACGCCGGCCAGGGCGCCCAGGATCAGCGGGACCGACAACCCGATCGAGTTGCTGAGGAGCCCGACCAGGTCGAGGGTGCGGCCGTCTCCGCGTGCGGACACCCAGCACAGGAACGCGACCATGAACGACACGAACGCGGCGGCGAGCACCCAGGGCATCGCGCGGCGGCTGCACCCCCGGACGAGCTGGTAGCACGCCGAGCAGCACGATGACCACGCCGAGCACCAGGCGCGGTGGCCCGGCCGGGAACGGACCAGGTCCGGCACGGAGAGCGCGTCGGTGGCGCCCATCTGTCAGGCGCGCCTCGTTCCCGGACGGGAGGCTGAGCGCGAGGAACCAGATGCGTCGACCAGGCCCAGGAGCACCAGGAAGGTCCCACTGACCAGGCGCTGCCGCCGAGACGGGCTGGGTGACGACCTCGTGCTCGACGACGACGCTCCTCGGGGGCTACGGCCGTGCTCATCCGTTCCACCCCTTCGCCAGCTCGGAGCCGACGCCGCTCGCCCGTGGTCTTGAGCCGGAAGATCGCCCGGATCAGCGCCGGCGCGGCGATGAACAGCACGATCAGCGACTGGATCACCGCGACCAGGTCGATCGGCGTACGGTAGCTGACTGCATCTGGGTGCCGCCGGCGTGGAGGGCGCCGAACAGCAGCCCGGCGAGCACGATGCCGATCGGTTGGCCCGGCCGAGCAGCGCCACGGTGATCGCGTCGAAGCCGATCCCGGCGTCGATGTCCTGGGTGACCTGCGTGTTCGTGCCCAGGATCTGGCTGACCCCCGCGAGGCCGCGAGCGCACCGGCGAGCAGCATCACCGTGATGTAGCTGCGCTCGACGCTCATGCCGGCGGTACGGGCGGCGAACGGGTTGGCGCCCACGGCGCGCAGCCGGAAGCCCGAGCGTGCTGTGCTTGAGCAGCCACCAGGTCAGCGGCCGCCGCCAGCAGGGCGAGGAACAGTCCGGCGTGGACGCGCATCGTGCTGCCGAGCAGGGGCGGCAGCTGTGCGTTGTGGTCGACGGGGTTGGAGATCGCCTGGCCGTACGGCGGCGCCTGGAAGCCCTTGACGGACAGCAGGTAGGCCAGCAGGAAGAACGCGATGTAGTTGAGCATGATCGTCGTGATCACCTCGTGCGCCCCGGTGCGGGCCTTCAGCAAGCCGGCGAGTCCACCCCAGAGCGCGCCACCGAGCATGCCGGCGAGGATCGCCGCGATCAGGTGGAGTCCCGGCGGCAGGTGCCAGTGGAAGCCGACGTACCCGGCGAAGATCGCGCCCATGATGATCTGGCCCTGGCCGCCGATGTTGAACAGCCCGGCGCGGAACGCCAGGCCCACCGACAGGCCGCCGAGGATCAGCGGGGTCGCGTTCGACGAGCGTCTCGGAGATCGGGTCCGAGGTAGCCGGCCAGCGTGCCGTTCGCGGCCAGTGTCGGGTTGAAGATCGCGCCCTGGAACAGCGCGACGTAGGCCGTGCCGACGGCCCTGCAGGCCGTCGGTGAACGTGTCCCAGCGGGTACGGAGAAGAAGTAGCGACGCGGCCTGCGGGTGTCCGGGTCGGCGATGGCGATCAGGACCGCGCCGATGACCATCGCGGAGACGAACGCCAGCGCGGTGACGCAGGATCGTTGTCGCCCAGGCTGCGTGCCAGCGGGCCGCCGGCCGCGTCGCCGGACGCGCGCTCGCGGGCTCGGGTGCCGGGGCTCGCTGCGCGGGCGTCGACGGTCCGACTCGCGTCGCTGCACGACGCCTCCTCGTCGCTCGCCGGCGGACGGTGCCGGCCATCAGCAGGCCGATCTCCTCCGGCGTCGGTCGCCAGCCGGGCACCTCGCCGATGATCCTGCCGCGGTACATCACACCGATCCGGTCGGCGAGCCCGAGCACCTCGTCCAGCTCGCTGGAGACCAGGATCACGGCGGCGCCGGCGTCGCGCTCGGCGACGATGCGGCTGTGCATGAACTCCATCGAGCCGACGTCCAGGCCGCGGGTCGGCTGCGCGACGACGAGCAGCTTCAGCGGCCGGGACAGCTCCCGGGCGAGCACCACCTTCTGCTGGTTGCCGCCGGACAGGGTGGACGCGGGGTGCTCGATCGACGACGTGCGGACGTCGAACTCCGCGACCCGGTCGTCGGCGTTCTGCCGGATCGCTGTCGAGGTCGAGGTTGAGACGCCCTTGGAGAACGGCTTGCGGTCGTACAGGTCGAGGACGAGGTTCTCGGCGACCGTGAAGCTGCTGACCAGCCCGTCGTGCAGCCGGTCCTCGGGCACGTAGCCGACGCCGGGCCGAGGATGTCGTCGATGCCTGGCCCGGGTGACGTCGCTGCCCGTCGAGCGTGATCTGCCCGGACTCGACCGGCGTCAGCCCGACCAGCGCCTCGGTCAGCTCGGTCTGGCCGTTGCCCTGGACGCCGGCGAGGGCGTAGATCTCGCCGGCCCGCACCGAGAAGCTGACGCCGTCGACGAGCACCTGGCCGGCGTCGTCGACGATCCGGAGGTCCTCGACGCGAGATCACCTCGTCGCCCGGCGTCGCGCGGGCTCCTTCTCGATGTTCGAGCTTCACCGGGCGGCCGACCATCATCGAGGCCAGCTCGGCCGCGGACGACGTCGGGCTGGCCTCGCCGACCACCTTGCCGCGGCGGATCACGGTGATCCGGTCGGCGACGGCGCGGACCTCGCGCAGCTTGTGGGTGATGAAGACGATCGAGGTGCCCGCCGTCCTTCAGCGACCGCATGACCTCCATCAGGTCGTCGGTCTCCTGCGGGGTGAGCACCGCGGTCGGCTCGTCGAGGATCAGCACCTTCGCGTCGCGGATCAGCGCCTTGACGATCTCGACCCGCTGCTGGACGCCGACCGGCAGGTCCTGCACCAGGGCGTCGACCGGCACCTGCAGGCCGTAGCGCTCGGAGACCTCCTGCACCTCCCGCCGGGCCGTGCGTCCGGTCCAGGAAGCCGAACCGCGTGGTGCGCTCGTGGCCCGAGCTCGACGTTCTCGGCGACCGTGAAGACCGGGATCAGCATGAAGTGCTGGTGCACCATGCCGATGCCGGCGGCGCATCGCGTCGCCCGGGCCCGGCGAAGGTCACCGGCTCGCCGTCGACCAGGATCTCGCCCTCGTCGGGCTGGTACAGCCCGTAGAGCACGTTCATCAGGGTGCTCTTGCCGGCGCCGTTCTCGCCGAGCAGGGCATGGATCTCGCCGGGCTCGACGACGAGGTCGATCGAGTCGTTGGCGACCGAGGGCGCCGAACCGCTTGGTGATGCCCCGCAGCTCGAGCTTCACCGGGCCTCCTCCTGTTGGGTCACCCTAGCCGCAGCGCAGCGGGAGAGCACCGGCGTCCGATGCTCCCCCGCTGCAGGCTGTCGAGTGCCCGTGCTTCAGTGGTCGACCCCGTGTGGCGGTCAGCGTCACTTGGGCTGGCTGGGCGAGGTGATCTTGATCTTGCCGGAGATGATGTCCGCCTTGATCTGGTCGAGCTCGCTCTTGACGTCTGCCGGGACCTTGCTGTCGAAGTCGTGGAACGGCGCGAGGCCGGTGCCGCCGTTCTCCAGCGTGCCGATGTAGCTGCCCGTCGGGAACGTGCCGTCGGCGGCCTGCGTTGACGTACTCCGTCGACCGACTTGGTGAGGCTCTTGTCGACGCTGGTGAGGAAGTACTTGCAGTACTGCGCGGCGCTCTCGCAGCCGTCGGTGTCGACCCACATCACGCGACCTTGCCGCCGGAGGCCTGCGCGGCAGCGCCCGCACCGAGGCCGGTGCCACCGGCGACCGGGAAGATGATGTCCGCACCCTGCTGGACGAACGGCCTGGGTGATCTGCTTGCCCTTGTTCTGGTCGGTGAACGAGTTGGCGAACGTGCCGCGCCTTCTGCTTCGTTCTCGTCCCAGCCGAGCACCTGGACGTTCTTGCCCTTCTGCTTGTTGTAGTACTGCACGCCCTCCCAGAAGCCGTCCATGTAGATCGTGACCGGCGGGATGTTCAGGCCACCGAAGGTCGCGACCTTGCCGGTCTTGCGTCATCGCCGGCGGCGAGGTAGCCGCCGAGGAAGCCGCCCTGCGCGGTGTTGTACTGCAGCCCGTACACGTTGTCGCGCCGACGACGCGGCGTCGATCTCGGCGTACTGCTGGTCGGGGTTCGCCTTCGCGACCTTGGCGACGGCGTCGCCCATCAGGCCACCGACGGCGATCACGGTGTCGCAGCCCTTGTTGGTCTCGTTGGTCAGGTTGGGCTCGTAGTCGTTCTGCGAGTTCGACGGCGACGTAGGAGATCTTGATGTTGGAGTTGGCCTTGTTGGCCTCCTGCATGCCCGCCCACGACGACTGGTTGAACGAGTGGTCGTCCACGCCGCCGGTGTCGAGGACCATGCACGCGGTGAGCTTCTTGCCTGCCGCGTGGTGCTGGCCTTCGTGTCGGCCGGCTTGCCGCAGCCGACTGCGAGCAGGGCAAGCGGCCCCGACTACGGCGACGATCTTGGTTGCGTGACGCAAGGGATTGCCCTCCTGTTGAGCTGGCGCGCCGTCGAGCGCGGCGCACATGACGGCACACCCTAAACCGCGCATCGGGACGCCCGCGTAACGGGCACCCCGTGGCCGGTCCAGTTGTTATCGGTCGGTGACCAAACGGGTGGTGATCGTGGTCAGCGCGGCGCGTGCGAGCAGCCGGGCGCCGATGCCGACGGCGCGCTCGTCGACGCGCAGGTTGCCCTGGTGGAGGTCGAAGGTGGGGCCGCCCGGGGTCCGGGTGCCGAGCCGGAGCATCGCCCCGGGGACCCGCTCGAGGTACCAGGCGAAGTCCTCGCCGCCGAGGCTCTGCTGGGTCGAGACCACCGACCCGGGGCCGAGCACGTCGTGCGCGACCCGGGCGAGCAGGGCGGTGGCGCGGGGCTCGTTGACGACCGGGGGCACGCCGCGGACGTAGCTGATCTCCGCCTCCACGCCGTACGGCGCGAGGATCTGGTCGACGATCTCGCGGATCACGGCCTCGGCGTCGGCCCAGGCGACGGCGTCGAGCATCCGGACGGTGCCGCCGGCGCGCCCGGTCGCGGGGATCACGTTCTTGGCGTTGCCCGCCTGCACCGACCCCCCAGACCACGCTGGCGCCCGCGCGGGGGTCGAGCCGGCGGGACAGCGCCGCGGGCAGCTCGGTGACCAGCTTGCCGAGCGCGAACGTGAGGTCCTGGGTCAGGTGCGGCCGCGACGTGTGCCCGCCGGTGCCGCTCAGCTGGACGTCGATCGCGTCGGCGGCGCCGGTGATCGGCCCCTCGCGGAGGCCGACGGTGCCGACGTCGACGGTCGGGTCGCAGTGGAGCATGTAGATCGCGTCGGCGTCCTCGAGCACGCCGTCCTCGATCGCGAGCAGCGCCCCGCCGGGCATGATCTCCTCGGCCGGCTGGAACACCAGCCGCACCCGTGCCGGCAGCCGCTCGCCGAGGTCGGCCAGGGCCAGGCCCGCGCCGAGCAGCGCCGACGTGTGCACGTCGTGCCCGCAGGCGTGCGCGACGCCGGCGACGGTGCTGCGCCACGGGTCGTTGGTCCGGTCGTCGACCGGCAGCGCGTCGAGGTCGGCCCGGAGGACGACGACGGGCCCGGTCTCGGGCCCGATCTCCGCGACCAGCCCGGTGCGCTGGAGCGGTCGGGTCACGATGCCGGCGTCGGCGAGCCGCTTGGCGACGACGCCGGTGGTGCGCTCCTCGGCCCACGACAGCTCGGGGTTGGCGTGCAGGTCGCGGCGGACGTCGACCATCTCGGCCTCGAGCCGCGTGAGCGCGTCGTCGAGTGCCGGACTGAGTGTCCCGTCGGGTGAACCTGCCACGAGGGACAACCTTACTGCGGGGGTGCGGGGCGTGTGGGTGGTGTTGGGGACTTGGTGGGCGGGCCGCGGTTTCTCACACTTGTCGCCGCAAATGCGACCGTTGATTCGGGGTCGGCTTCTGTGTCGCGGACCCCGCAAGCGTCGGCAAATGCAGCGATCCCGGCGTCCCGGCGACCCCCGCCCCGCGCTCACCCCTCGTCGTACGCCGCGAGGATCCGGTCGGCGGCAAGCGTCGCCGGGAGGTCACCGGCGAGGACAGCGGCCCGGATCTCCTCGCGGACCTCCTTGACCCCGGCCGACCGGCGCAGCCGCTGCTGGAGCTCGTCGCGGACCAGCGTCCAGGTGAACTCGAGCTGCTGGTCGGCGCGCTTCGCCTCCAGGCCCTCCTCCCCCAGCGACTCCCGGTGCTCGAGCACGCGCGCCCAGACGTCGTCGACGCCGGTGTCCTCCAGGCCGGAGCACGTGAGCACCGGCGGGACCCAGCCCTTCGAGCCGCGGTGCACCAGGCGCAGCGCGCCGGACAGCTCCTTGGCCGCGGACCGCGCCTCGTCGGCGCGGTCGCCGTCGGCCTTGTTCACCGCGATCACGTCCGCGATCTCGAGGATGCCCTTCTTGATCCCCTGCAGCTGGTCGCCGGTGCGGGCCAGGGTCAGGAACAGGAACGTGTCGACCATCCCGGCCACGGTCACCTCGGACTGGCCGACGCCGACGGTCTCGACCAGCACCACGTCGTAGCCGGCGGCCTCGAGCACGATCATCGCCTGGGTCGTCGCCCGGGCCACGCCACCGAGGGTGCCGGCCGCGGGCGAGGGCCGGATGTAGGCGTGCGGGTCGGCGGCCAGCCGCGCCATCCGGGTCTTGTCGCCGAGCACGGAGCCGCCGGTGCGCACCGACGACGGGTCGACCGCCAGCACACCGACCGTCGAGCCGGACCCGGTCAGCTGCCGGCCCAGGGTCTCGATGAACGTCGACTTGCCGACGCCGGGCACCCCGGAGATGCCGACGCGCACGGTCGGGCTGTCCACCGGCGCGGCGAGCTCGGCGAGCAGCTCACGCGCGGCCTCCCGGTGGTCGGCGCGTCCGCTCTCGACCAGGGTGATCGCGCGGGAGACGTCGGCGCGGCGCCGGGCCCGCACGCCCTCGACGAGCGCAGGGACGTCCGGCCCGGTGGTCGAGCCCGTCGAGACCAAGCTCAACCCCCGGTGTGGTGACCCAGCGACGACGACAGCTTGCCGAGCAGGTCGACTGCGGCGTCGGCGATCACCGTGCCGGGCGGGAACACCGCGGCCGCGCCCATCTCCTTCAGCGTCGGTACGTCGTCCGGCGGGATCACACCGCCGATCACGATCATGATGTCGTCGCGACCGAGCTCGGCCAGTGCGTGCTTCAGCTCCGGCAGCAGCGCCAGGTGGCCCGCGGCCAGCGAGTTCACGCCGACGATGTGCACGTCGGCGTCGACGGCCTGCTGCGCCACCTCCTCCGGCGTGGAGAACAGCGGCCCGACGTCGACGTCGAAGCCCATGTCGGCGAACGCGGTGACGATCACCTTCTGGCCGCGGTCGTGCCCGTCCTGGCCCATCTTCGCGACCAGGATCCGGGGCCGGCGGCCCTCGTCCTCCTCGAACTTCTCGGTCGCGGCCAGCACCGTGCGCATCGAGTCGCTGTCGCCGGAGGCCTCCTGGTACACGCCGGAGATGGTACGGATCACCGCCTGGTGCCGCCCCCAGACCTTCTCCAGCGCGTCGGAGATCTCCCCGACCGTCGCCTTGGCGCGCGCCGCGTCGACGGCCAGCGCCAGCAGGTTGCCCTCCAGCGAGTCGGAGGACGTCGCCTCGGTGCGAGCGCGCCGCGCTCGGCGGACGCCGTCAGCGCGTCGAGGGTACGGCGGACCTCGTCGTCGTCCCGCTCCGCGCGGAGCTGCTCGAGCTTGGCCAGCTGCTGCTTGTAGACGGAGGCGTTGTCCACCCGGAGCACGTCGAGCTTGTCCTCGTCGGCCAGCCGGTAGGTGTTCACCCCGACCAGCTTCTGCACGCCGGAGTCGAGCCGGGCCTGGGTGCGGGCCGCCGCCTCCTCGATCCGCATCTTGGGGATGCCCTGCTCGATCGCCTTCGCCATCCCGCCGGCCGCCTCGGCCTCCTGGATGTGCGCCCAGGCCCGCTCGGCGAGGTCGTGCGTGAGCCGCTCGACGTACCAGGAGCCGGCCCACGGGTCGATCGTGTCCGTCGTACCGGACTCCTGCGCCAGCAGCAGCTGGGTGTTGCGCGCGATCCGTGCGGAGAAGTCGGTCGGCAGCGCGATCGCCTCGTCCAGCGCGTTGGTGTGCAGCGACTGGGTGTGGCCCTGGGTCGCTGCCATCGCCTCGATGCAGGTGCGCTGCACGTTGTTGAACACGTCCTGCGCGGTCAGCGACCAGCCGCTGGTCTGGCAGTGCGTGCGCAGCGAGAGCGACTTCGGGTTCTGCGGGTCGAACTGGCCGACCAGCCGCGCCCAGAGCGCGCGGGCCGCGCGCATCTTCGCGACCTCCATGAAGAAGTTCATGCCGATCGCCCAGAAGAAGCTCAGCCGCGGCGCGAACCGGTCGATGTCGAGGCCCGCGTCGAGCCCGGCGCGGAGGTACTCGACGCCGTCGGCCAGCGTGTACGCCAGCTCGAGGTCGGCCGTCGCCCCGGCCTCCTGGATGTGGTAGCCGGAGATCGAGATCGAGTTGAACCGCGGCATCTTCTCGGCGGTGTAGCGGAAGATGTCGGAGATGATCCGCATGCTCGGCTGCGGCGGGTAGATGTAGGTGTTGCGGACCATGAACTCCTTGAGGATGTCGTTCTGGATGGTCCCCGTGAGCTGCTCCGGCGTCACCCCCTGCTCCTCGGCCGCGACGATGTAGAGCGCCATCACCGGGAGCACGGCGCCGTTCATCGTCATCGACACCGACATCTCGTCGAGCGGGATGCCGTCGAAGAGCTGGCGCGCGTCGTAGATCGAGTCGATCGCGACCCCGGCCATGCCGACGTCGCCCTTCACCCGCGGGTGGTCGGAGTCGTAGCCGCGGTGCGTGGCCAGGTCGAACGCGACGCTCAGCCCCTTCTGGCCGGCGGCGAGGTTGCGCCGGTAGAACGCGTTGGACTCCTCGGCGGTGGAGAAGCCGGCGTACTGCCGGATCGTCCACGGCTGGGTCGTGTACATCGTGGGGTAGGGACCGCGCAGGAACGGCGCCAGCCCCGGGTAGGTGTCGAGCGCGTCGAGCCCCTCGAGGTCGCGGGCCGTGTAGAGCGGCTTGATCTCGATGCCCTCGGGCGACGGCCAGGATGCGATCGACGCAGCCTCGGCTGGCTTCGAGACGGGCTCGCTCGTGACCCTCCGCGACCAGTCGTGAGCGGCAGGCCGGCGAAGCTCTCGGGAACGCTCATGCGAGCTTCTCCCTCGTCCGGTGCAGGAAGTCGAGCGCGTCCACGCCCATCGCGCAGCTGTCGTCGACCGTCTCGGTGATCGAGCCTGTCGAGATCCCGGCGACGATCACCCACTGCGCCCCGGCCTCGCGGAGCGCCGTGACCAGCTCGGCACCCCACGCGTCGTACGCCTTGTCGGGGCCGGCCAGGCAGACCACCCGCTGGCCGGCGTACGCCGCCAGGACGTCCTCGACGCCCTCGGTCTTCCCGGCCGGGACCACGTCGACGCCACCTGCCGCGAACAGGTTGCCGGCGAAGGTGGCGCGCGCGGTGTGCGCCGCGACGGTGCCCATCGTGGCCAGGAACACCCGGTCGGCGACCGGCTCGTCGCGGAGCCGCTCGAAGGCGTGCCCGTAGGGATGTACGACGAGCGACCCGTCGGCGTAGGGCCGCCGCTCGGGAAGTGTCTCGTGGAGGTGGGGGAACTCGGTGAGCCCGGTCAGTGGCCGCGTGCGCTTCGCGATCTGCGCGTGCCGTTCGGCGGCGACCTGCTCGATGCGCCCGGTCAGGGACCCGTCGGTGAGCGCCGCGAGGACGCCGCCGGACTCCTCGATCGCGCCGAGCTCCGCCCAGCCCGCCCGGGCCAGGTCGTCGGTCAGCTTCTCGACGCCGAACGCGCCGCCGGCCGGGTCGGTGACCTTGGCGACGTGGGACTCGGAGACCAGCAGCGAGGAGGTGTTGCGGGCGATGCGACGGCTGAACGCGTCGGGCAGCCCGAGCGGGGCGTCGAACGGCAGCACGGTCACCGCGTCCGCGCCGCCGACGCCGGCCGCGAACGACGCGACGCAGGTGCGCAGCATGTTCACCCAGGGGTCGTACTTGCTCATCATCGGCCGCGAGGTGACCGCGTGCTGGCGCTGCCCCCGCACCTCGCGGGTCCACGTCGCAGAGCTCCAGCACCCGTGCCCACAGCCGGCGCGCGGCGCGGAGCTTGGCGATGGTCGGGAACTGCTCGTCGGTCGCGGCGTAGCGGAACTCCAGCAGCGGCGCGGCCTCGGTCGCGTCGACCCCGGCGGCCTCCAGGACCCGGAGGTAGGCGATGCCCACGGCGAGCGTGTAGCCGAGCTCCTGCGCGTCGGAGGCGCCGAGGTCGTGCACGGCCGTGCCGTCGACCACGACCGCCAGCGTGCCTGCCTCGCGTGCGAGCTCGGCGACCCGGGTCACGACCTGCTCCACGTCCTCGGGGACCCGGCCGCGACGGACGGCCGCGCCGATCGGGTCCGCGCCGAGGTTGGTGCCCTCGGCCGGGGTGACCCCCCGTTCCGCGATCACGGCGGCGAACGCCTCGGCGGCGGGAACGGCGTCGCCGTCGGTCTCGAGCACGACCGGGGCCAGGTCGAGGAGCACCCCGTCGAGGGCCGTCGCGAGGTCCTCGTGGGGCAGCCCGGTCGGGCCGACCTGCAGCCACAGCGAGGTGGCGCCGTTCTCGAGGTCGGTGACCGCCGCCTTCGCGGTGGCTCCCGGGATCAGGGTCCGCGAACGCCGCACGCACGTCCCAGCCGTCCTCCGGGCGGGACAGCGTGCGTCCGCGGGTGTACGGCGGCGGCGCCGGGGACACCCGGGTCCGGCAGTCCTGCGACCAGGGCCGCGGTGCCGAGCGGTGGCACCCCGATCCCGTCCAGGGTGGGCCGGGTCAGCGCGTCCCAGACCGCCGAGTCCGGGTCGTCGGCACCGAGCCGGCCGGCCTTGCGGAGCACGGCCGCCGCGGCCTTCTCCCAGTCCGCTGACCTCGTGCTGCTGGCCGTCCGCGAGGGCCAGATGTCCCTCTGCGGGCGCCTTCTCGTCCATGGGCTCACCCTAGGGATGCCCGCCGGCAGGAACCAGCGGGTGTGAACAATCCGACGTCCCGAACGACATCCGCCGGTCGTGCCGGGTTCCCCGGCCGGACGCCTCGGCAGGTTGACCGCCGACCCGTCGCAGATGGCGCCGCCGAGAGCACCGACCCGTCGCAGATGGCGCCGGGTCTGTGGCGCTCGAGCAACCATCTGCGACGGGTCAGCGCTGCTCGAGCAACCATCTGCGACGGGTCAGCGCTGCTCAGGCTCACACGCCGAGCGCGACGAACGCCGCCGCGGTGGCCTCGGCCAGGTCGTCCCCCGCCGCCTTCCTGCGCGCCTCGAGCAGGGCCGCGGGCAGGCCGGCGCCCGAGGCCAAGGCCGGTGTACGTCGAGCATGAACGGCACCGTCGCCTCGTCGTTCACCTCGGCGACGCTGGCCAGCACTCCCGCCGTACCGAGCGACAGCAGGGCCGAGGTCAGCCCGAGCAGCTCGTCCGCGCCGACCGGCACACTCACCCCGGAGTCGCAGGCCGACAGCACCAGGCGGTGCGGTGCATGGTCGAGGAGCTCCAGGTCGTGCACCGTGAGCGGTCCGTCGTCGAGCACCAGCGAGGAGAACATCGGGCTGTCGGGCCGGAAGTCTCCGTGGGCGGCGACGTGCGCGAGGGCAGCGCCGTCGAGCGCGGCGAGGCTGGCCTCGACCGTGGCCGCGCCGTCGCGCAGCAAGGTCGCACCCGGGATCGTACGGGCCAGCACGTCCACCTCGGCACCCCCGGTGCCCAGCCCGGGCCCGGCAATGAGCACCGTGCGCCCGTCGGCCGCGGGTGCCCGCGACCGCGCGCGCTGCCACATCAGCGCAGACGGCACCACGCTCACCGGCCGGTCGGCGAGTGCCGGCATCAGTCCCCACGGCACCGCGTGCAGCCGGCTGGGCGGCGCGACCACGACCGGCCCGTCGCCCGGGACGGCACCGCCGAGCAGCGCGGCCTGCAGCCGTTCCCCGACACCCGCCGCGCTGGTCGGCCGCCCACGCGCGCTCTGACGGAGCACGAACCTCGCCGCCACCAACGCCTGCAGTGCCGCGTCGACGTGTCCGATCGACCTCGCCCGCACCCGTCCGGCGTGGACCGTGAGCAGGTGCAGCGCGCCGTCGACCTCGACCAGCTCGAGCAAGGTGGTGTCCGCCAGCGTCGTCCACGAGGCCGGCAACGTCCAGCTGCGCCGAGGCCCTGCGTCCCGTGCCCGCGAGCAGGTGCCGCTCGTGCCGCACCGCGCGTTCCCAGGCCCGACGCTCCCGCTCGGCGGCCGTCGGGTCGTCCTCGAGGCGTGCCTCATCGAGCCGGAGTGCATGTGAGCGGAGCGCACCGAGCCGTCCGGCCCGGGCGCTGTCCTTGGGCGGACGGACCGGGGGCTCGGCGAGGGTCGTGGCGCGCCACCGCTCGCTCCATGCGAGCAGTCGTCGCGGCCCTCCCGAGCGGATCGCCTGGCGTACGACGAGCGACGCAAGGTCCTGCCCGTGTCCGGTGGCCAGTGCGCGCAGCTCCGAGCTACCCAGGGTGGCCCGGTGCTCGTCCAGCGCATCGAGCCCGCGAGCGCAGGCGGAGAAGACGCCACGGGAGTCGCCCACGGTCTCGCGGGCGAGCGCCTGGCCGAGCCACCCGGTGGCGCGCACCAGCGCCGAGGTTCGCCGCCGGTACCGGGCCGCCGCGACGAAGAGGTCGGGCGCTCGGTCGGCCCGGCCGGTCCCGGTGAGCCGGCCGGCCAGCACCAGCGCGAGGGGTGCCTCGTCCGCTCGGAGCTCGACGAGCCGGTCGGCCAGCTCCCCCGCCAGCCCGGACAGCTCGGCACCCCTGTCACCGCGCAGCAGCCGCGCCTGGAGCGCGACCAGGTCTGCCCGCGCCTCCCACCAGTCGCGGCCCTGCTGACGGAACAGCCGCCGAGCCTCGCGGGCCTGGGACAGGGCCGCGACGATGGTCGCCGTCGGCGAGTGACGCGGTGGCGCCGACGTACATCAGCTCGGCACGTCGCACGGGGTGTCGCGGTACCTCGCCCCAGCTCCTCGTCGACGATGCTGACCGCCTCCGGGGTCAGGCCGGCCGCCAGCAGGGCCCGGCAGCGGTCGAACGCCAGCTCGGGTTCGTTGACACCCAAGGTCGGTGTAGCGACGGTCGACCTCGTCGAAGATCGCGAGCGCGCCCGGGATGTCTCCCTGGCAGTAGGTGACGATGCCGCAGTTGTGCAGCGCGTACGTCGCCTCCAGCTCCTGGCCGGCCGCCCTGAACAAGGTCTCGGCGCGCCGCGCGTCCCGCTCCGCCCGGGCGAGGGAGCCGCGGGCGACGTGGATCTCCGAGCGGTTGCTCAGGGCCCGCGCCTCCCACATCCGGTCACGCCCGGCCCGGAACGCGGCCACCGCGCGCCGAAGGTCCTCGAGCGCGGCTTCGTGGCGCCCCAACCCAGCGAGGACGTGCGCCCGCCGGAGCCGCACCCGGGCCAGCGCGTCGCCGTGGGACGCATCTGCGGCCGCGTCGAGCTGTCCCAGCCCCGCCTGGGTGCGGCCCGCCTTCACCAGCGCGGCCCCGAGGGTCGCCCGGACGTCCGCCACGCGGGCGGCGGCGCCGGTCGCCTCGGCTGCCCGCACGGCCTGGCGCAGCTCGATGATTGCCGCGGTGGTCTCTCCGGCGTCGCGGAGCACGATCCCCGCAGCCTGCAGCGCGAAGGAGAGTGTCCACGGATCCGCGCCTGGGACGGCGTGCGAGCGGGCAAGGGCCAAGGCGATCCGGGGCCGGGAGAGCGCAAGGGCGGGGAGCTCCTCGGGGGGTATCGAGAGGTCCGGTCCGTCGAGCTCCGTGACGTCCATCCGGCCCCTTACCGACTCCGATTGTGGATACGCTAACGACATCTCGGGCATACGATGCCGAAACTGGGGGGAGTTCACCGTGGCCAGCACGCATGGAAAGCCGAGCGACCCGGACGAGGCCGGGCGTCGCGAGCGGATCCGGGGCCAGGTCAAGATCATCGTCGACGCCCTCGACGACGTCGCGGTGGCGCCGGGTGCGACCGACGACATTGCCGACTTCGCCCACCTCTACCGCCGTCAGCACATCCTGGTCCGCGACGACGACCTGTCGCGCGTGACCCAGGAGTTCGACGAGCCGCGTGACGACGACCCGGTGGTCACCTGGCGGATCTCGGACGGGCTCGTCAACGGCATCACGCCGCCTCGAGCTCGGCGTCGACGACGACGTGCTCGTGGTCCTCGACCGGCTCGACCGCGTGCTCGGCGTGGGCGTCGCCTCGCCCGACCAGGTGGTCTGGGTGACCCCGTCGGGCTGTTGCCCGGCGACGGAGCCGGAGGAGCCGGCCGGAGACGTCGTCGTCCCGGCGCCCAACCTCCGGCCCGACGACGGCAAGGGAGTGTTCGTCTCGGTCGTCGACACCGGCTGGCACACGCCGTCGGCGACCGACCCGCTCACCCCGTTCCTCGCCGGCGTCACCGGCGACGAGGAGACGATCGACCCCGACCACATCCACCCGTATGCCGGGCACGGCACGTTCATCGCCGGCGTGGTCCGGTGCCAGGCCCGCCACGCGGAGGTTCGGGTGGAGGGCTTCCTCACCAACGGCGGGGCCATCTACGAGTCCGAGATCATCAAGCAGCTCTGCGACGCGCTGGCGCTCGGACCCGACATCATCAGCCTGTCCGCGGGCACGGTCACGCGGGGCAACCGGCCGTCACTCGGCGTTCGAGGTCTTCCACGACAACTTCCTGAGCCAGCTCAAGGGCACCGTGCTGGTGGCCGCCGCGGGCAACGACTCCACCCGGCAGCCGTTCTGGCCGGCCGCGTTCCCGTGGGCAGTCTCCGTGGGAGCGGTCGACGCGACCGGCACCCGGGCGAGCTTCTCCAACTTCGGCAGCTGGGTGGACGTCTACGCGCTCGGCGTCGACCTGGTCAACGCCTTCCCGCACGGGACCTACACCTGCACCGAGCCCCCCAACGTCGGTCAGGTCCGTCATTTCGCACGGACTCGCGAGCTGGAGCGGTACGTCGTTCTCGACGCCGGTCGTCGCCGGCAAGATCGCCGCCCGGATGAGCCGCACCGGGCTCAGCGCCCGGCAGGCTGCCGACGAGCTGCTGGCCGAGGCCAGGGCCAACGCGATCGTCGGGGTCGGCGCGATCCTCTGAGCCGATCAGAGCGTGACCCAGGCGGTGCCCCGGGTGCGTCCGCCGACCTCGACCACGAACCGCACCGGTCCGGAGACCTCGAGCGGCCGCATGAACACACCGGACTCGTCGCTGAGCACCTCCCAGCGGTCACCGGCCGGCGTCACCACGGAGACCCGGCACACCTGGCCGGGGATCACCTGACCGGTCAGGTGACCGCGGTCGAGCTCGACCTCCAGGGTCACCTCACGTCCGCGGAAGCCGAGGACCCGCGCGGTGTCCACGCCGCGGACCAGCAGGCCGGCGCTCTCGGAGTCATGGTCGAGCTCGAGCAGCTCCTCGTCGATCGTGCGCCACGCGAAGGCGGCCCGGGCCGCGGCTCGCGCCCGCTCGGTCACCGCCCGGCTGTCGGCCACGGCGTCTCCCAGGTCGCGGAGCAGGGCCTCGTCGTCGTCGTAAGGGCATGGGTCTCACCTCCCCTGTGCTTCGGTGGTCGTGATCAAGGACACGCATCGCCGCGCTGTTGCGCAGCTGGGCCAGCGCACGGACCCGGGTCGGACCGATGCTGCCGATCGGGATCCCGAGCCGGGCGCTGATCTCGCGGTAGGGCAACGGAGGGTCCTCGAGCAGCAGGAGCAGCAGCGCACGACGGTCCTCGGGTAGCTCGGCCAGGCCGTCGCGCAGCGCCTGACGGCGCTCGTCGGCGAGGAGCACCTCGTCGAGCGCGGGCTGGCTCGAGCCGCTCTCGAGCTGGGGGGAACCGGCCTGCGGGTCGACGGGCACCAGACGGCTCTGCTTCTGGCAGCGCCCGGATGCACTCGCGGCGCGCGGTGGTGGCGATCCAGCCGGGCAGCGCGAGCGGCTCGCGGATCTCGTCGAGGTGCTCGACCAGCCGCAGCCACACCGTCTGGTTGACGTCCTCGGCCTCCGCGCCGTACAGCCCGGTGCGTGCGATCGTGCCGCAGACGAGTGGCAGGTAGCGCTCCACCAGGGAGTCCCAGGCGCTCTGGTCGCCGTCGCGGGCGCGCTCGACGAGGGAGGACACGCTGTCCACCTGCTCCATCAAGCCCCCTCGACGCCTGCCTCCGAGGCTCAAGTGGACACCCGGCGCGGGGGACCCGGCAACCATGACCAGGGGCTGGATGGAGGGGTCGACCATGGTCATCACGTCCGCGCCCTGACCACCGCAGACGGCGTGCCGGGTCGGCCCTCCCCCTCGGCCGACCCGGCGGCCTCCGTGCGGAGCATCCGGGCGGCGGTGGCCCCCACCGCCCGGACGGACTCGGTGCCGTACTCGCGCCGGCTCTCGCCGTCCGTTGCGTGCGTCCCATGACTGCGTCCCTTGCCCTGCCCCCGGTGGTCCCGGGGTGTCATGAGTCAGACCCGCGGATCGGCGTCCTGATACAGGTCGGGCGAGAATTTTCTCGGCTGGCGCCCGTGCCGTCAGGCGCCCGAGGTCCTCGCGACCGTCGTTGTCCTTGTTGCGGATCCCGATCTTGTTGCCCAGCCACACCAGCGGGTCGAACTTCTTGTCGACCACGCGCTCCTTCATCGGGATGATCGCGTTGTCGGTGATGTGGATGCCCTCGGGGCACACCTCGGTGCAGCACTTGGTGATGTTGCACATCCCGATGCCGGCCGCGCCCTGGGCCAGCTCGCGCCGGTCGTGGGTGTCGAGCGGGTGCATGTCGAGCTCGGCATAGCGCAGGAAGAACCGCGGACCGGCGAACGCCGGCTTGTTCTCCTCGTGGTCACGTACGACGTGGCAGGTGTTCTGGCAGAGGAAGCACTCGATGCACTTGCGGAACTCCTGCCCACGCTCGACGTCGACCTGCGCCATCCGGCGCTTCCCGTCGGCGTCGGGCGGGCCGGGCTTGAACGACGGGAGCTGGGCGGCCTTCTCGTAGTTGTACGAGACGTCCGTGACCAGGTCGCGGATCACCGGGAACGCCCGCATCGGGGTGACCGTGATCGTCTCGGACTCGTCGAAGTCCGAGAGCCGGGTCATGCACAACAGCCGCGGCCGGCCGTTGATCTCCGCCGAGCACGAGCCGCACTTGCCGGCCTTGCAGTTCCAGCGCACCGCGAGGTCGCCGGCCTGCGTGGCCTGCACGCGGTGGATCGCGTCGAGCACCACCTCGCCGGTCTCCACGCTCACCGTGTAGTCGCCCAGCTCGCCACCGTCGGCGTCGCCGCGCCACAGCCGCATCTTGAGGTCGTAGCTCACTGGAAGAACTCCTTCAGCTCGTCGGGCATCACCGGCAGCGGCTTCTCCGCCAGGTCGACGCCCGTGCCGTCGGCGTCGAGGGAGACCACGAGGTTCTTGGTGCCCCACACCTCGTCCGGCCCGGGGAAGTCGTCGCGGGTGTGGCCGCCCGCGTGACTCCGTGCGGGCGAGCGCCGCCTTCGCGATGCTCTCCGAGACCAGCAGCATGTTGCGCAGGTCGAGCGCGAGGTGCCAGCCGGGGTTGTAGGCCCGGCCGCCCTGCACCAGCAGGTGCCGGGCGCGCTCCTTGAACTTCTCGATCTCGCCGAGTGACCGCTCGAGCTCCTCGGCGGTGCGGATGATGCCGACCAGCTCGTTCATCGACTCCTGGAGCTCGGACTGGATCGTGTACGGGTTCTCGGCGTGGCCCGCGTCGGCACCACCGCCGCCCTCGAACGGCGCGAGCGCCCGCTGCCGGGCCGCGTCGAGGTCGGCGTCGGCGACCGACGGCTTCGCGCCGCCCAGCCCCGCCGCGTACGACGCCGCCGCCTCGCCGGCCCGCCGACCGAACACCAGCAGGTCGGAGAGCGAGTTGCCGCCGAGCCGGTTGGAGCCGTGCATGCCGCCGGAGCACTCGCCGACCGAGTACAGCCCGGTGACCGCGCTCATGCCGGTGTCGGGCTCGACCTCGACGCCGCCCATCACGTAGTGGCAGGTGGGGCCGATCTCCATCGGCTCCTTGGTGATGTCGACGTCGGCGAGCTCCTTGAACTGGTGGTACATCGAGGGCAGCCGGCGCTTGATGAACTCCTCGGACCGGCGCGAGGCGATGTCGAGGTAGACGCCGCCGTGCTCGCTCCCGCGGCCGGCCTTGATCTCCGAGTTGATCGCCCGCGCGACCTCGTCACGCGGCAGCAGCTCGGGTGGCCGGCGGTTGTTCTTCTTGTCCTCGTACCAGGCGTCGGCCTCCTCGACGCTGTCGGCCGTCTCCGCCTTGAAGAACTCGGGGATGTAGTCGAACATGAACCGCTCGCCCTCGGAGTTCCTGCAGGATGCCGCCGTCGCCGCGCACCGACTCGGTGACCAGCAGCCCCTTGACCGAGGGCGGCCACACCATGCCGGTCGGGTGGAACTGCACGAACTCCATGTTGATCAGCTGGGCGCCGGCCCGCAGCGCGAGCGCGTGGCCGTCACCGGTGTACTCCCACGAGTTGCTGGTGACCTTGAACGACTTGCCGATCCCGCCGGTGGCGAGCACCACGCTGGGCGCCCGGAACAGCACCAGGTTGCCGGTCTCGCGCCAGTAGCCGAACGCCCCGGAGACCGCCCCGGTTCCTGAGCCCGTCGAAGGGTCCTTGCAGCAGGTCGGTGACGGTGCACTCCATGAACACGTCGATCTTGAGCTCGACCGCGCGCTGCTGGAGGGTGCGGATCATCTCCAGGCCGGTGCGGTCGCCGACGTGCGCGAGCCGCGCGTAGCGGTGGCCGCCGAAGTCCCGCTGGGAGATCAGCCCGTCCTCGGTGCGGTCGAACAGCGCGCCCCAGGTCTCGAGCTCGAGCACCCGGTCGGGGGCCTCCTGGGCGTGCAGCTGGGCCATCCGCCAGTTGTTGAGCATCTTGCCGCCGCGCATGGTGTCGCGGAAGTGGACCTCCCAGTTGTCCTCCGGCCACCGGTTGCCCATCGCGGCGGCGATGCCGCCCTCGGCCATCACCGTGTGCGCCTTGCCGAGCAGCGACTTGCACACGATCGCCACCTTCGCTCCGGCGTCGTGCGCGGCGATCGCCGCGCGGAGGCCGGCGCCGCCGGCGCCGATCACGACCACGTCGTAGTCGTGGGTCTCCCAGTCGCCGGTGGTCGTGGTCGGTGGTGCCCGCGCTCATCAGAAGAACCTCAGATCGGTGATCGTGCCGGTCGCGAGCAGGTAGACGTAGAAGTCCGCGATCGCCACCGAGAACAGGGACAGCCACGCGTAGCGGGCGTGGCTCTCGTTCTGCTTCGAGACCCAGGTCCACATCCGGTAGCGGACCGGGTGCTTGCTGAAGTGCCGCAGCCGGCCGCCGACGACGTGGCGACACGAGTGGCAGGACAGCGTGTACAGCCAGATCAGCACCACGTTGGCGAGCAGCACCAGCGTGCCCAGGCCCATGTGGCCCCAGTCGCCGTCCTCGTCACGGAAGGCGAGCACCACGTCGTAGCTGAGGATCAGCGCGACGGCCACGGCGGCGTACCAGAAGTAGCGGTGGACGTTGTTGAGGATCAGCGGCAGCCGGGTCTCGCCGCCGTACTTGGTGTGCGGCTCGGCGACGGCGCACGCGGGAGGCGACAGCCAGAACGCCCGGTAGTAGGCCTTGCGGTAGTAGTAGCAGGTCAGCCGGAAGCCGAGCGGGAAGATCAGGATGATCAGCGCCGACGACAGCGGCCACCACGCGAACGGCTGCCCGAAGTCGGAGGAGCCCTCCACGCAGTCGCCGAGGCACGGCGAGTAGAACGGCGAGAGGTACGGCGCCGCGTAGTAGTCGGCGCCGCTGAAGGCCCGCCAGGTCGCGTAGATGACGAACGCGGTGAACACCACGAACGTGGTGAGCGGGTAGACCCACCAGCGGTCCTCGCGAAGCGTCTTCGCCTCGATCCGGGCCCGCGTCGGCCCACTCACTCCGGTTGCCATCGATGTCCTTCCGTGCCGCGATCACGTCGTCGTCCGCCCGAGTCAAGCGTCCCGACGCCGGATGCGGAAGGGGGCGCGCCCATCGGGGGCACCCCGGTCGCGACGTCGTACGCCTCCCCTTGCGGGGTCGGAAGGCCCTATCCTCGCCTGAGTCATCGCGGCACCGCTCGGGAGGGGCCGGACTCGCACCGGAAGGCACGTGTGGAACGCCCATGAGCAAGCCGACGATCCTCTCGGTCGACGACGACCCGCTGGTCTCCGAGGCGATCACCCGCGACCTCCGTGAGCGGTACGGCGCCGACTACCGGGTCGCGCGCGCCACGTCCGGGAGCGACGCCCTCGCCCTCCTCGCCGAGCTGGCCCTGCGGGACCGGCCGGTCGCCCTGATCGTGGCCGACCAGCGGATGCCCCGGATGACCGGGATCGAGATGCTCGAGCAGGCGCAGGTGCACGCGCCGGGTGCCAAGAACCTGCTGCTCACCGCGTACGCCGACACCGACGTCGCGATCCGCGCGATCAACGACATCGGCCTGGACTACTACCTGCTCAAGCCCTGGGACCCGCCCGCCGAGCGGCTGTACCCGGTCGTCGACGACCTGCTCGACGACTGGCGCGCGGAGAACCCCGAGCACACCTCGGACGTGCGCGTGGTCGGGCACCGGTGGTCGGAGCGCAGCCACGAGATCAAGACGTTCCTGGCCCGCAACCACGTGCCCTACCGGTGGTACGACGTGGAGCGGGACGACGAGGCCCGCCGGCTGGTCGGGCTGGCCGACGCCACGCCCGACGACCTTCCGCTGGTGCTGGTGCCGGACGGCGAGACCCTGCGCTCCCCCACCACGCTGGTCCTCGCCGACGCGCTCGGGCTGCGCACCCGGGCCGCGCAGCCGCTCTACGACGTGTGCATCGTCGGCGGCGGGCCGGCCGGTCTGGCGGCCGCCGTGTACGCCGCCTCCGAGGGGCTGAGCACGGTGATCGTGGAGCGCGAGGCACCCGGCGGGCAGGCCGGCACCAGCGCCGCGATCGAGAACTACCTCGGCTTCCCCCGCGGGCTCAGCGGTGCCGACCTCACCGCGCGGGCGATGGCCCAGGTCTCGCGGTTCGGCGCCGAGATGGTGCTCGCCCGCGACGTGGTCGGCTTCGAGTCGCGGGGACCCGCGCGGGCGGTGCTGCTCGCCGGCGCCGGCGAGATCGAGGCCCGGGCGGTGATCGTGGCGTCCGGCGTGGCCTACCGGCGGCTGGAGGCCGACGGCGTGGACGCGCTCACGGGACGCGGCGTCTACTACGGCGCCAACGCCGGCGACGCGGCCCAGTGCGAGGGCGACGAGGTCTACGTCGTGGGCGCCGCCAACTCGGCCGGCCAGGCCGCGCTGAACCTGTCGCGGTTCGCGAAGCGGGTCGTGCTCGTGGTCCGCGGCGGCGACCTGGGCGCCTCGATGTCGAGCTACCTGGTCAGCCGGATCGAGGCGTCGCCGTCGATCGAGGTGCGGCTCCGCTCCCAGGTGGTGGCGGCCCGGGGCGACGGGCACCTGGAGTCGCTGACGCTCGCCGACCGGGACTCCGGCGCCACCGAGGAGGTGCCGACCAGCTGGCTGTTCGTGTTCATCGGCGCCGCTCCGCGCACGGACTGGCTCGGCGCCGACGTGGCGCGCGACGACCACGGGTTCGTGCTGACCGGGCCGGAGCGGCTGGCCGGACGTCGGGCACGTGGCCGCTGCCGCGCCCGCCGTACGCCCTGGAGACGAGCGTCCCCGGTGTGTTCGCTGCCGGGGACGTGCGGCTGGACTCGATGAAGCGGGTCGCCTCGGCCGTGGGCGAGGGGTCGATGGCGGTCCAGCTCGTGCACCGCTACCTGGCGACCGTGTGATGCGCGTCGAGGACCTGCGGCCGCTGGCGCTGCTCGACGGGCTCGACGACGACCAGGTCGGCCAGCTCGTGTCCGACGGCGAGGAGATGCCGATCGTGCCGGGCTCCGACCTCTTCCACGAGGGCGAGCACGCGGACAGCTGGTGGGTGCTCGTCGACGGCGCGCTCGACCTGGTCCGGGCCGTCGGCGGCGAGGAGACGGTGGTCCGCCGGATGGACACGCCGGGCCAGTGGGCGGGCGGCTTCCGCGCGTGGGACGAGTCCGGGGTCTACCTCGCCACCGGCCGCGGCGCCGTACCCGGGCGGATGCTGCGGGTGCCGGCCGAGGCGCTGCGTGACCGGCTGCAGGAGTGGTTCCCGTTCGGGGTCCACCTGATCGGCGGCCTCTACGCCACGGCGCGCAGCATCGAGTCGACGGTCCGGCAGCGGGAGTCGCTGGTCACGCTCGGCACGCTCGCCGCCGGCCTCGCCCACGAGCTCAACAACCCGGCCGCCGCGGCGACGCGCGTCGGTGGACGCCCTCGACGCCGTCTGCTCGTCGCTGCTGGCCTCGCTCCGTCGGCTGGCCGACGGCGACCTCACGCCCGACCACTTCGCGCGGCTCGACGAGCTCCGGCAGCAGATCGCGCCGCGGACGTCGAAGCCCGACCCGATCCGGCTCGCCGACGACGAGGAGGAGCTCACCACCTGGCTGGAACGCCGGGGCGTGGAGCGCGCCTGGACGATCGCAGCGCCGCTCGCGTCCGCCGGGGTGGACGTGGCCTGGTGCGAGCGCGCGGCCGAGCTGCTGGTCGGTCCGACGCTCGAGCCGGGGCTCGCCTGGGTGGCCAGCACCCTCTCGACCGGAGCGCTGATCGAGGAGGTGCGGGAGGCCACGCGCCGGATCTCCGAGCTGGTGGCGGCCGTGAAGTCCTACACCCAGCTCGACCGGGCCGCGATGCAGCCGCTCGACGTGACCGAGGGCCTCGAGAGCACGCTGGTGATGCTCGGGCACAAGCTGCGCGGCGGGATCACGGTGGTCCGTGAGTACGACGCCGACCTCCCCCGCGTCGAGGGCTACGCGGGCGAGCTCAACCAGGTCTGGACGAACCTCGTCGACAACGCCGTCGACGCGATGGACGGCGAGGGCACCCTGCGCGTGGTCACGCGCCGGGAGCCGGACGCGGTGGTGGTCGAGATCGGCGACACCGGCACCGGGATGCCGCCGGAGGTGGTGGCGCGGGCGTTCGAGGCGTTCTTCACGACCAAGGACGTCGGCAAGGGCACCGGCCTCGGCCTCGACATCGCGCGGCGGATCGTCGTGGAGCGCCATCGCGGCGAGATCGAGATCGACTCCGCGCCCGGCCGGACGGTGATGCGGGTCCGGCTGCCCTGCTGAGGCCGGACGACCCGGGGATATCTCACACCTCCCACGCCCGTTCGGGTGGCGCGCCGAGCGGTACCGTTCCCTTCGTGGCAACGAAGGATCCCCCGGCTACGACAGCCCACCCCGCCGTCCAGCGAAGCCTCGTGGGACAGGGCAGGTCGACACGCACCACGATCGCGCTCAAGCTGCTGATGGCGGCCAGCGGCGTGATCTTCATCGGTTTCGTGCTGATGCACATGTACGGCAACCTCAAGGCCTTCGGTGGCCACGACGCCTTCGACGAGTACGCCGAGCACCTGCGCACGTTCGGCACGCCGATCCTCCCGTACGCCGGCATGCTCTGGATCATCCGCGTGGTGCCTGATCGTGAGCCTGGTCGTGCACGTGGCGGCCGCGGTCGACGCTGTGGCGCCGGGCGCGCAAGGCCCGGCCCGTGAAGTACGTGATGAAGAAGCGCACCGGCGCCACGTTCGCCAGCCTGATGATGCGCTGGGGCGGCGTCACGATCCTGCTGTTCGTCATCTGGCACCTGCTCAACTTCTCGATCGGCCGGGTCAACGTGACCGGCGGCCCGACCGACGACCCGTACAACCTGCTCGTCGACTCCTTCGAGACCTGGTGGCTGACGCTCATCTACCTGGTGGCGATGGCGATGCTCGGCGCCCACCTCCACCACGGGATCTTCAGCGCCACCCAGACCCTGGGGCTCACCAGCAACGCCCGCTCGCGCACCCTGTCCAAGCGCGTCGCCTTCACCCTCGCGGTGATCATCGCCGGCGGCTTCTCGCTGGTGCCGCTCTTCGTCCTCTTCGGCGTCATCTCCTAGCAGGAGGCTCCCCGTGACCGACGTGAACACCGACCCCGACGCCGATCGACGACGCCGCCGGCTACTACGAGCCCGGCGACCCGATCAGCGACACCAAGGCGCCCGGCGGTCCGATCGAGCTGCGCTGGGAGACCCGCGAGTTCGAGGCCCGGATCGCCAACCCGGCCAACCGGCGCCGGCTCTCGATCATCGTGGTCGGCACCGGGCTGGCCGGCGCGTCCGCGGCGGCGACCCTGGGCGAGGCCGGCTACGTCGTGAAGTCGTTCTGCTACCAGGACTCCCCGCGCCGCGCGCACTCGATCGCCGCCCAGGGCGGGATCAACGCGGCCAAGAACTACAAGGGCGACGGCGACTCCGTCTACCGGCTCTTCTACGACACGATCAAGGGCGGCGACTACCGCTCGCGCGAGTCGAACGTCTACCGGCTGGCCGAGGTCAGCCGCAACATCATCGACCAGTGCGTGGCGCAGGGCGTCCCGTTCGCCCGCGAGTACGGCGGCCTCCTCGACAACCGGTCCTTCGGCGGCGTACAGGTGTCCCGCACCTTCTACGCCCGCGGCCAGACCGGCCAGCAGCTCCTGCTCGGGGCGTACCAGGCGCTCGAGCGGCAGGTCGCCGCCGGCACCGTGAAGACCTACACCCGCCACGAGATGCTCGAGCTGGTCGTGGTCGACGGGCGGGCCCGCGGGATCATCGTGCGCGACCTGGTCACCGGGGAGATCGAGACCTACTTCGCCGACGTCGTCGTGCTCGCCTCCGGCGGCTACGGCAACGTCTACTACCTGTCCACCAACGCGATGGGGTGCAACGTCACGGCCTCGTGGCGGGCGCACCGCAAGGGCGCGCTGATGGCCAACCCCTGCTACACGCAGATCCACCCGACCTGCATCCCGGTGGCCGGGGCGCACCAGTCGAAGCTCACGCTGATGAGCGAGTCGCTGCGCAACGACGGCCGGATCTGGGTGCCCAAGGACGCGATGCACGCCGACACCGACCCGCGGGAGATCGCCGAGGACGACCGCGACTACTACCTCGAGCGGATCTACCCGGCGTTCGGCAACCTGGTCCCTCGCGACATCGCCTCCCGGCAGGCCAAGAACATGTGCGACGAGGGCCGTGGCGTCGGCCCGGAGGTCGACGGCGTACGACGAGGGGTGTACCTCGACTTCACCGACGCCATCGAGCGGCTGGGGCGCGAGCGCGATCGAGGAGAAGTACGGCAACCTCTTCGACATGTACGCCCAGATCACGGGCGAGGACCCCTACGAGGTGCCGATGCGGATCTACCCCGCCGTGCACTACGTGATGGGCGGTCTCTGGGTCGACTACGACCTGCAGTCGACGATCCCCGGGCTCTTCGTCACCGGCGAGGCGAACTTCTCCGACCACGGCGCCAACCGGCTCGGCGCCTCGGCGCTGATGCAGGGCCTGGCCGACGGCTACTTCGTGCTGTCGAACACGATCCGCGACTACCTCGCCGACGGCCCGTTCGACAAGATCCCGGAGGACCACCCGGCGGTGGTCGAGGCGCAGGAGTCCGTGAGGTCGAGGGTCGAGCACTTCCTGACCGTCAACGGCACCCGCAGCGTCGACTCGTACCACCGCGAGCTCGGCAACATCATGTGGGAGTACTGCGGCATGGAGCGCACCGCCGAGGGCCTGCGCAAGGCGGTCGACCTGATCCGCAGCCTGCGCGAGGACTTCCACCGCAACGTCAAGGTGCTGGGGTCCGCCGACACCCTCAACCAGTCGCTGGAGAAGGCCGGCCGGGTGGCCGACTTCTTCGAGCTCGGCGAGCTGATGTGCATCGACGCCCTGCACCGCCGCGAGTCCTGCGGCGGCCACTTCCGCGCCGAGTCGCAGACCGAGGACGGCGAGGCCCTGCGCGACGACGAGAACTTCTCCTACGTCGCCGCCTGGGAGTGGGCCGGCCCGGACGGCAAACCCGTCCTGCACAAGGAGAACCTGACCTACGAGTTCGTCGAGATGAAGCAGCGGAGCTACAAGTGAACGATCCCCACGCCGTTCTTCCCCTCGGCCAGGAAGGCACTCGCTGATGAAGCTGACCCTCAAGATCTGGCGCCAGCCGGATCCCGTGACGGCCGGGGCGATGCACACCTACGTGGTGGACGACATCTCCCCCGACATGTCCTTCCTGGAGATGCTCGACGTCCTCAACGAGGAGCTGAACGAGAAGGGCGAGGAGCCGATCGCGTTCGACTCCGACTGTCGCGAGGGCATCTGCGGCATGTGCGGGCTGATGATCAACGGCGACGCCCACGGCCCGCAGGTGACCACGACCTGCCAGCTCCACATGCGGTCGTTCACCGACGGCGAGACGATCACCATCGAGCCCTGGCGGGCCGCGGCGTTCCCGGTGATCAAGGACCTGTGCGTCGACCGCCGCGCGTTCGACCGGATCATCCAGCAGGGCGGCTACATCTCGGTCAACACCGGCGCCGCCCCCGACGCGCACGCGATGCCGGTGCCCAAGGAGCACGCCGACCGCGCGTTCGACACCGCCACCTGCATCGGCTGCGGCGCCTGCGTCGCCGCGTGTCCCAACGGCTCCGCCTCGCTGTTCGTCGGCGCCAAGATCACCCACCTCGGCGAGCTCCCCCAGGGCCAGGCCGAGCGCGACACCCGGGTGGTGAACATGGTCGCCCAGCACGACCACGAGGGCTTCGGCGGCTGCACGAACATCGGCCAGTGCACCGCCGCCTGCCCCAAGGAGATCCCGCTCGACGTGATCTCCCAGCTGAACCGGGACCTGCGGGTGGCGATGCGTCACGGGCACTGAGGGCTGGGCCGGGCCGGGCCGGATTACCACGGTCCCGTGGTATCCGGTAACTTCCCTCAGCGCAAGTGCCGTAGGGAAGTGGCAGGACGCATAGGGAAGTCGCGCGCCCTCGACGTACGGCGCCGCCACTGCGAGACGCCCGGCACCGCGGCCAGCGGTCGGCTACCAGCGGTCGGCTATGAGCGGGCCGGCTACTCCACCAGCCGGAACGCACGCTGCGGCACCCAGCCGGCGCCGTTGTCGAACGCGTAGAGATGGAACTCACGCACCTCGAACTCGCACTCGAAGCCGGCCAGCTCGTCGAAGGCGCGGTCCAGGATCTCCTCGGGGCGGTGGTGGGCGATCGTGACGTGCGGGTGGTACGGGAACTCCAGGTCGACCTCGAGCGGTCCGCTGCACACGGACTTGGCGAGCAGCTCGCACTCGGAGATGCCCTCGACCACGTTGACGAACACGACCGGCGAGACCGGGCGGAAGGTGCCCGTGCCACGCAGGTGGATCGGGAACCGCTCGAACGAGCCGGCGGCTGCGTCGAGGTGGGCGACCACGTCGTCGAGGTGCCGGTCGGCGAGGTCGGTCGGCGGCAGCAGGGTGATGTGCGTCGGGATCCGGTGTGCCTCGTCGTCGCCGAGCGAGACCCGGTAGCCCTGCAGCTCCGGACCGCAGGGGTCCGGCACCGCGATCGAGACGCCGATGAGGGGCACGAGGGAACAGTACCGATGCACCGCTGGAGCGTGGCAGAACCCCTGCGCCGTACGGCGGCGGCGCGCTTTGTACAGTTCACGACCGTGAGGATCCCGCGATGAACGACTCGTTCCGTGCCGCCGTCGAGCGGAGCGCCGAGATCGACGCCCGGATCGCGACGCACCCGGAGGAGTTCCGGATGATGACCGGCGACCGCCCCACCGGGACGCTCCACATCGGGCACTACTTCGGCTCGATCGCCAACCGGCTCCGCCTCCAGGAGTACGGCGCGGAGACCTGGGTGCTGGTCGCCGACTACCAGGTGATCACCGACCGCGAGGTCGGCGACGACATCGCCGGCAGCGTCCGCAACCTGCTCACCGACTACCTGGCGGCCGGGATCGACCCGTCGCGGAGCACGATCTTCACGCACTCCGCCGTCCCCGCCCTCAACCAGCTGCTGCTGCCGTTCCTCAGCCTGGTCTCGGTGGCCGAGCTGCAGCGCAACCCCACCGTCAAGGACGAGGCCGCGAGCGCCGGCATCAAGTCGATCAACGGCCTGATGCTGACCTACCCGGTGCACCAGGCCGCGGACATCCTCTTCTGCAAGGGCAACCTGGTGCCGGTGGGCAAGGACCAGCTGCCGCACATCGAGCAGACCCGGGTGGTGGCAAGGCGCTTCAACGAGCGGTACGGCGCGACCTTCCCCGAGCCGGACGCGCTGCTCTCGGAGTCCACCAACGTCCTCGGCCTCGACGGCACCAAGATGAGCAAGTCGCGCGGCAACGCGATCGAGCTCCGGATGACGGCCGACGAGACCGCCAAGGTGATCAAGAAGGCGAAGACCGACAGCGACCGGCAGATCACCTACGACCCGGTCGGACGGCCGGAGGTGTCCAACCTGCTCACCGTCGTCGCCACCTGTGAGGGCACGACGCCGGAGCAGGTCGCCGAGGAGATCGGCGACGGCGGCGGCGGCGGGTTGAAGGCTCGCGTGACCGAGGCGGTCAACACCTACTTCGCCCCGCTGCGCCAGCGGCGCCGCGAGATCGAGGGCGACCCGGCGTACGTCGAGAGCGTGCTGCGCCAGGGCAACGAGCGGGCCAACGAGGTCGCCGAGGCCACCCTCGACGAGGTGCGCACCCGGATGGGGATGGTCTACGCCTGAGCTACCCCGCGAGCGCGCGCTCGGCGGCGGTCGTCCGGACGTGCATCCGGGCGGACACCAGCAGGACCCCGACGCCCAGCGCCGACAGGCCGGCGCCCACGAGCGCCGGCGCCGTGTAGCCGAACCCGGCCGCGATCACGAGGCCACCCAGCCAGGCGCCGAGCGCGTTGGCGATGTTGAGCGAGGCGTGGTTCATGGCCGCGCCGACGGTCTGGGCGTCACCCGCGACCTCCATCAGCCGCAGCTGCAGGTTGACCACGAGCACCGACGAGGCCACCGAGATCGCGAACAGGTTCAGGATCGAGGGCCAGCCCAGGGGCGCGGTGAAGAAGAACAGCAGGAGCAGCAGGCCGGTCAGCGACGGAGGAGATCAGCAGCGACCGGAACACCGACCAGTCGGCGAGGTGACCGCCCAGGAACGTGCCCGCGGTCATGCCCAGCCCGAACGCCAGCAGGAACCACGGCACCGCCGACGACGCGAGCCCGCCCACCTCGGTGATCGTCGGTGCGATGTAGGAGTACACCGCGAACATGCCACCGAAGCCGACCGCCCCCACCAGCAGGGTGAGCCAGACCTGGGGCCGGAGGAAGGCACTCAGCTCGCGACGCCCCGTCGCCGCCGGGTCGCCCGGGCAGGCCGGCACGAAGAACAGGATCAGCAGCATGGTGACCGCGACGATGCCGGTCACGCTCCAGTACGCCGAGCGCCAGCCCAGGTGCTGGCCGAGGTACGTCGCCGCCGGGACACCGACGATGTTCGCGACCGCCAGCCCGATCATCACCATGCTGACCGCGCGGCCCCGGCGTTCGGGGGTGGCCATCGAGGCGGCCACCAGGGAGGCCACCCCGAAGTAGGCGCCGTGCGGCAGCCCGGCGAAGAACCGGGCCGCGGTCAGCAGTCCGAACGAGCCGGCGACCGCGCTCATCGCGTTGCCGACCCCGAGCCACGCCACCAGCACCAGCAGCAGGCCGCGACGCGGGAACCTCGCCCCGAAGTAGGCCAGCACCGGGGCACCGACGACCACGCCGACGGCGTACGCCGAGATCACGCGGCCCGCCGTCGGGATCGAGACGCCGACGCCCTCCGCGATCTCGGGCAGCAGCCCCATGGTCACGAACTCGGTGGTCCCGATCGCGAACCCGCCCATGGCCAGCGCCAGAACCGCCAGCACGAAGTGCCGCGCGCGCACGGCGGGCGCGGTCGGCTGCTCGAGGGCCACGGAGGTCATGTCAGGCCAACATGCCACCGTCCGCGCTATTCCCGTTTGCCTGTCCCCGCCGGTGTTGCGAGGGTCACCCCATGCGCTTCCCGCACGACGTGCCGACCCTGACCGACGGGGTGGTCACGCTGCGCGCCCACGGCGAGGACGACGTACGGGGCGTCCTCGAGCAGAGCACCGACCCGGTGAGCCAGGCCTGGACCACGGTGCCCGGTCCCCTACACCCCCGACGACGCCAAGCGGTTCGTCCGCGAGGTGATGCCCGGCGGCTGGCTGACCGACCAGGAGTGGGGCTTCGCCGTGGTGTACGACGGGCGCTACGCCGCGACCGTCTCGCTCCGCAACGAAGGCGCACGGCGCGCCGAGATCGCCTACGGGTCCCATCCCCGGATCCGCGGCACGGGCGGCATGGAACGTGCGCTCCGGCTGCTGCTGGACTGGGGCTTCGGCGACGACGGGCCCGGGCTGGACACTGTCGTGTGGTGGGCCAACCGCGGCAACTGGCCCTCGCGGCGGCTCGCCTGGCGGCTGGGCTTCGCGACCGACGTCACGCTCCGCTCGTGGCTCCCCCAGCGCGGCGAGCTGCTCGACGCCTGGGGCGGCACCCTGCTGCGCACCGACGAACGTCGGCCGCGGCACGCCTGGCCGGACGCGCCGACGATCGAGTCGCCGCGGCTGCCGCTCCGGCTCCGGCGGCCGCGCGACGACGACGCCGCGCGGATGACCGAGGCCTGTGCCGACGCGCTGACGGCGCACTGGCTCGGCGACATCCCGCAGCCCTACCGGCGTGCGGCACGCCGAGGCGTTCCTGGTCGCCTCGGCCGAGACGTCGTGCGCTCGGCGAGGCGCTGCACCTGGTCGTGGCGGACCGCGCGGACGACCGGCTGCTCGGTCTGGTCGGCCTCACCGGGATCGACCCCGTGCTCCGCTCCGCCGAGCTGGGCTACTGGGTGCATCCCGACGCCCGGGGCCACGGCGTCGCCACCGAGGCCACGCGGCTGGCGCTGCGACACGCCCTGCTGCCCGACGACGAGGGCGGGCTCGGGCTGGTCCGCGTCACCGCCCGCGCCGCGGTCGGCAACGACGCCTCCCTCGCCGTGCTGCGCCGCAGCGGGATGCGACACGTCGGCACGTTGCGCCTTGCCTCCCCAACCCGGGCCGGGCTCGCCGACGCGGAGCTCCACGAGACCGTTGATCCCTCCCGGTGACCCAGGGCACACCCGGTTGCGCTCAGCGGTCAGCCGCTCAAGGTCGCGAGCGCGTCGTTGAAGGTGGACGAGGGGCGCATCACGTCAGCCGCCTTGGCGTCGTCGGGGCGGTAGTAGCCGCCGATGTCGGCGGGTGAGCCCTGCACCGCGAGCAGCTCGTCGTTGATCGTGGCCTCGTTGTCGGCGAGCGTCCCGGCCAGGTCGGAGAACGCCTTGGCCAGGTCGGCGTCGTCGTCCTGCCCGGCCAGCTCCTGCGCCCAGTACAGCGCCAGGTAGAAGTGGCTGCCGCGGTTGTCGAGGCCGCCCACGCGCCGGGCCGGGGACCTGTTCTCGTTGAGGAACGTCGCGGTCGCCCGGTCGAGCGTCCGGCCGAGCACGCGGGCGCGTTCGTTGCCGGTCACGTCGGCGAAGTGCTCCAGGCTGACCGCGAGCGCCAGGAACTCACCGAGGCTGTCCCACCGGAGGTAGTTCTCCTTCACCAGCTGCTGCACGTGCTTGGGCGCCGAGCCGCCGGCGCCGGTCTCGAACAGGCCGCCGCCGTTGATCAGCGGGCACCACGGAGAGCATCTTGGCGCTGGTGCCCAGCTCGAGGATCGGGAAGAGGTCGGTGAGGTAGTCGCGGAGCACGTTGCCCGTCACCGAGATCGTGTCCTCGCCCTTGCGGATCCGCTCCAGCGAGAACGCGATCGCGTCGACCGGCGCCAGGATCTGGATGTCCAGGCCGTCGGTGTCGTGGTCGGCGAGGTAGGTGCGGACCTTGGCGATCAGGTTCGCGTCGTGGGCGCGGCCCTCGTCGAGCCAGAACACCGCCGGCGAGCCGGACGCACGGGCGCGGGTGACGGCCAGCTTGACCCAGTCCTGGATCGGCACGTCCTTGGTCTGGCACATCCGCCAGATGTCGCCCTGCGAGACCGGCGTCTCCAGCACCGCCGTGCCGGACTCGTCGACGACCCGCACCGTGCCGGTCGCCGGGATCTCGAACGTCTTGTCGTGCGAGCCGTACTCCTCGGCCGCCTGCGCCATCAGGCCGACGTTGGGCACCGAGCCCATGGTCGCCGGGTCGTAGGCGCCGTGGGCGCGGCAGTCGTCGAGCACCACCTGGTAGATGCCGGCGTACGACGAGTCCGGGATCACCGCGAGGGTGTCGGCCTCCTCGCCGTCGGGACCCCACATGTGGCCGGAGGTGCGGATCATCGCCGGCATCGACGCGTCGACGATCACGTCGCTCGGCACGTGGAGGTTGGTGATCCCCTTGTCGGAGTCGACCATCGCGAGCGCCGGACCGTCGGCGATGCCCTGGTCGAACGCCGCCTTGATCTCGGCCGCCTGCGGCAGCGACTCGATGCCCTTGAGGATGCCCGCGAGCCCGTCGTTGGGGCTCAGTCCGGCCTCCGCCAGCACGTCGCCGTACCGCGCGAACACGTCGGGGAAGAACGCCCGGACGACGTGGCCGAAGATGATCGGGTCGGAGACCTTCATCATGGTCGCCTTGAGGTGCACGGAGAACAGCACGTCGTCGTCCTTGGCCCGCTGCACCTGGGCGGTCAGGAACTCGCGGAGCGCGGCCACGTGCATCGCGGTCGCGTCGACGACCTCGCCCTCGAGCACCGGCACCGACTCGCGGAGCACGGTGGTGGAGCCGTCGTCACCGACGAGCTCGATCCGGAGCGAACCCTCCTTCGCGACGACGGTCGACACCTCGCTGGAGCGGAAGTCGTCGGCCTCCATGTGGGCGACGTTGGTGCGGGAGTCGGGGCTCCAGGCGCCCATCGAGTGCGGGTGGTTGCGGGCGTACTGCTTCACCGACGCCGGCGCGCGGCGGTCGGAGTTGCCCTCGCGCAGCACCGGGTTGACCGCGCTGCCCTTGACCTTGTCGTAGCGGGCGCGGGTGTCCTTCTCCTCGTCGGACTGCGGGTTGTCCGGGTAGGCCGGCAGGTCGAAGCCCTGCTCCTGGAGCTCGGCGATCACGGCCTTGAGCTGGGACACCGACGCGGAGATGTTCGGCAGCTTGATGATGTTGGCCTCGGGCCGCTTGGCCAGCGCGCCGAGCTCGGCCAGCGCGTCGTCGATCCGCTGCTCCTCGGGCAGCCGGTCACCGAACTGGGCGATGACCCGCCCGGCCAGCGAGATGTCACGCGTCTCGACCGCGACACCCGCCACTCCGGCGTACGCCTGGATGATCGGGAGGAACGAGTACGTCGCCAGCAGCGGCGCCTCGTCGGTGTGCGTGTAGATGATCGCGTTGTCGGTCACGTCCGAAACGTTATCGCGTCGGGGTCAGGGCCTGCGGATGGCCGACCAGGCGCACCTGCTCGTGACCGCCCGCCACGGTCTCCTCGGCCACGACGCCGACCCCCCGGGCGTAGTACTTGTGCTCGACCAGCTTCGGCTCCAGCGGGGTGGTGTCCTCGGTCTGGAGCACCCCGGCGTACGTCCCGGTCGGGCCGGTGACCTTCTCCGTCAGGGAGAGCACCTTGCCGTGGTCCTCGGCGACGTCGTGGCGGTACTCCTGGGAGTAGGCGTCGTCGACGTCCGGGTGCGCCAGCATCGCGATCCCGGCGCGGGCGCCGTCCCGGCCCGCCTCCCACGACCCCTCGGTGTCCGGCTTGCCGCTGTCGTAGGCCGTGGTGTCCTCGCCGAAGTACCAGACGTTGCCGTCCCGGTCCTGGGCGTACCAGTCGTAGGTGTTCTCGACCAGCTTCCCCGCGTCGTCGCGGACCACGTCGTGCACCACCACGGTGGTCACGCCCTGGATCACCTTGGTCTTGTGCGTGACCGTGACCACGTCCTTCTGCGGGCCCTCGTCGCCCTCGCTGGTGGAGGTCCACACCGTGCCCGGCGCGAGCGGGAACCAGGGGTTGTCGACGGCGTCCGTGAAGTCGCCCGGGTCCGGGCTCGCGGTCGGCACGGTGACGCCGTCGACGGTCGCGGTGGGCACCTTGGGCGTGTCCGAGGATCCCGGGGAGGCCGAGGTGCCCGGTCGAGCCGCAGCCGGCCAGGGTGAGCAGGAGCAGTCCGGTCGCGGCGAGCGCCGGGGTGGTGCGGATGGTGGTCATGACGGCCACGCTGGCAGCGCCGTACTGAAGCCGTGCTGAAGGTGGTGGACCACTTCAGCCCGCCTTCAGCGCGCGCGTGCCACCGTGGACCATGCGGATCCTCGTGGTCGACGACGATGCGGCGCTGCTGCGTGCGCTGCGCCGTGGCCTGGAGGCCGAGGGGTTCGCGGTCGACACGGCCGGCGACGGCACCGAGGGCGAGTGGCTGGCGCGGGAGAACCCGTACGACGTGGTCGTGCTCGACGTGATGCTCCCCGGCCGCGACGGGTACGACGTGTGTGCGCGCCTCCGGGACGCGGGGGTCGACGCACCGGTGCTGATGCTGACCGCCAAGAACGCGGTCGTCCGACGAGGCGCACGCGCTGGACACCGGCGCCGACGACTTCCTGCCCAAGCCGTTCAGCTACGTGGTCCTGATGGCGCGGCTGCGCGCGCTGGTGCGCCGGGGCGGGGCGCGGACGCCGGCGCTGCTGACGGCCGGAGACCTGACGCTCGACCCCGCGGCCCACCGGGTGCGGCGGGGCACCCAGAGCGTCGAGGTGACGCCGCGGCAGCTGTCGCTGCTCGAGTTCCTGATGCGGCGGTCGGGCGACGTGCTGTCGAAGCGCGAGATCCTCGACCACGTGTGGGACTTCGCCTACGAGGGCGACCCCAACATCGTGGAGGTCTACGTGCGGCAGCTCCGGCTGCGGATCGACGAGCCGTTCGGTCGCCACGCGCTGCAGACGGTGCGGGGCGCGGGCTACCGGCTCGACCCGGAGGGCGGATGAAGACCAGCCTGTCGGTGCGGCTACGGGCAACGGTCGCCGCCACGCCTGCTGGCGGCGGTCGCGCTGACGGCCGCCGGCGTCGCGCTGGTGGCGATCCTGGGCTGGAACCTCACGCGCTCCGACGACGACCTCGCCCGGTCGCGGCTCGCCGACATCGCCGGCCTGGCCGCCGCCGGGGACCTGCCGAGGGTGCTGCGGGCGATCGGCGACGACTCGGTGGCCCAGGTGGTCGCGGACGACGGCAGCGTGCTGGCGCGGTCGCCGAACATCCTGCGCGCACCCCGGATCGCCGGCTTCCGGCCGGGCGCGACGCCCGTCGTCCGCACCGTGCGCGGGCCCGACGACCAGGAGACCGAGGACTACCGGCTCTGGGGGCGGCGCGCGGTGACGCCGGGCGGGCCGGTGACGGTCTACGTCGGCTCCAGCCTCGAGTCGGCGCAGGAGGTTACCGGTCGGCTGACCCGGCTGCTGCTGCTCGGGCTGCCGCTGGTGCTCGCGCTGCTCGCCGGCGCGATCTGGCTGGTCATCGGGCGGACGCTGCGTCCGGTCGAGCGGATCCGGGCCGAGGTCGCCGAGATCTCCGAGCGCGACCTGGACCGGCGGGTACCCCTGCCCGGCACCGGCGACGAGGTGCAGCGACTGGCCGAGACCATGAACCAGATGCTCGACCGGCTCGAGAGCGCCGCGCTCCACCAGCGCGACTTCGTGGCCAACGCCTCGCACGACCTGCAGAGCCCGCTGACCGTGATCCGCACCGAGCTCGACGTCGCCGCCGCGCACCCCGACACCACCGGACTGGCCGCAGTCCCTGCAGACGCTGCGGGTCGAGGCCGACCGGATGGAGCGGCTGGTGCGCGACCTGCTGTTCCTGGCCCGGGCCGACGCGACGGCCGCCCGAGACGCCGGGGCTGGTCGACCTGGACGACGTGGTGCTCGAGGAGGTGGCACGGGTCCGAGCCGCCACCAGGCTCGAGATCGACACCAGCGCCGTGTCCGCGGCGCCGGTGCGTGGCTCCCGCGACGACCTGGCCCGGCTGGTCCGCAACCTGCTGGCCAACGCGTGCGCGCACGCCGCGTCGAGGGTCGTCGTCACCACCGGCCAGGTCGGCGACGCCGAGGTGCTGGTGGTCGAGGACGACGGGCCGGGCGTGGCCGCCGAGCACCGGGCGCGGGTCTTCGACCGGTTCTACCGGGCCGACCCGGTGCGCACGCGGGACGGCGCCGGCACCGGCCTGGGCCTGGCGATCGTGCGCTCGGTGACCGAGGAGCACGGCGGCACGGTGGAGCTGGACGAGGCCGGGGCCGGGGCGCGCTTCGTCGTACGCCTGCCCGTGGGATGAGCGCGACCCGCACTGACCGACCCCCGCCTGCGCTGCTAGCGTCGGAAACGACCCCACCTGCTAGGAGCCTCTCGTGCCCAACTCCCCCGTCAAGGTCGCTGTCACCGGCGCCGCCGGCCAGATCGGCTACAGCCTGCTGTTCCGTCTCGCGAGCGGTGACCTGCTCGGCAAGGACACCCCGATCGAGCTGCGGCTGCTCGAGATCGAGCCCGCCCTGAAGACGCTCGAGGGCGTCGTGATGGAGCTCGACGACTGCGCGTTCCCGACCCTGGCCGGGGTCGAGACCGGCGCCGACGCGAACACCATCTTCGACGGCGTCAACCTCGCCCTGCTGGTCGGCGCCCGGCCGCGCGGCCCGGGCATGGAGCGCGGCGACCTGCTGGAGGCCAACGGCGCGATCTTCACCGCGCAGGGCAAGGCGCTCAACGCCGTGGCCGCGTCCGACGTACGCATCGGCGTCACCGGCAACCCCGCCAACACCAACGCCCTGATCGCGATGTCCAACGCGCCCGACATCCCGCGGGAGCGGTTCTCGGCGCTCACCCGGCTCGACCACAACCGCGCGATCTCGCAGCTCGCCACGAAGACCGGCGCCCCGGTCACCGACATCACGCACATGACGATCTGGGGCAACCACTCCGCGACCCAGTACCCCGACCTGTTCCACGCCGAGGTCGCGGGCAAGAACGCCGCCGAGACCGTCGGCGACCAGGCCTGGATCGAGAACGACTTCATCCCGACCGTCGCCAAGCGCGGCGCCGCGATCATCGAGGCCCGCGGGTCGTCGTCCGCCGCGTCGGCGGCGTCGGCCACGATCGACGCCGCCCGCGACTGGCTGCACGGCTCGGCGGAGGGTGACTGGGTGTCGATGGCGGTCGTCTCCGACGGCTCCTACGGCGTCCCCGAGGGCATCATCTCCTCGTTCCCGGTCACCACCTCGGCCGGCGACTGGTCGATCGTGCAGGGCCTCGACATCGACGACTTCAGCCGCGGCCGGATCGACGCCAGCGTCGCCGAGCTCGAGGAGGAGCGCGACGCGGTGAAGGGGCTCGGGCTGATCTGAGCGCTCGTGGTGGTGGCCCGGCCTGCCGGTTCACCACGGTATGCCGACGAACATGTGCCTCCCACGATGAGCAGCTCGTGGGGAGCGCGTGTTCATCGTGGGAAGTGGCCGTCAGGTCATGCGGCGCGTCGCAGCATCGCCCGCAACCGGTCCGCGGTGCTCCTCGGCCGGCCCAGGTCGGCCCAGACCAGTCGCTCCATGCCGAAGCCCGTCGTACGCCTCAGCGCGTCCTCGCGCAGCTTCTCCGCCCACACGACCTCGTCGGGTGTCTGGCCCGGTCGCAGGAGCCGGCCGTACTTGCTGCGCCCGTCGAACTCACCGAGCAGCCGGTGCCGACGCCACGCGAAGTCGGTCGTGCCCACGAGCATGCCGGCCGCGTCGTACACCTCGAACTGGAGCTCCGGAGCGGGGATGCCCTCGGCGAAGAACAACCAGCGCGACCGCGACTCGCCCGGCGACTGGGCGCGATGGTCCGCCATCCGCACCGCCACCTGGAGATGCTGCGTGCCCGGCCAGTGCTGGACGACGTCGTAGGCGGACCCCAGGTCGTGCACCGAACCCAGGCGTTGGAACAGCAAGGAGTCCGCGGAGACCAGCGCCGACTCGGTCGACCCGAGGATGCCGGTCTCGAGCGCGGCGCGCGCCGGAGTGGTGACCAGGCGTCCGTCGAGCCGGACGACGTCGTCGTCGCCGAGGCACTGCGCCTCGTGGTGCACGACGTCGGGCTCGGTGCGACCCGCGCCGCCGTCGAGCCGGGTCACGTGGACTCGATCGAGATCGACGCCCCAGACCGCGATCCCGTGCAGGAGCGCGGCGGTCACGTGGCTGAAGCACACCCGGTCGCCGTACGACCGGTGGACGGCGGCGGCCCGGATCAGGTGCCGCGCCTCGGCGTCGGCGCTCGCCCACACCTCGTACGGCACGTAGGCGCCGCGACGCACCCGGTGCCACAGCCTGCCGCGAACGGCGCGGGCGATGCTGCGCTCGTCGTACCCGAGCGCCAGGGCCTCCCGGGTGAGGAAGACCCCGTGCTGTTCGGCGATGACGGTGAGCGGATCCATCCGGTGAGGATGAGCGACGTTCGTGGTTCGGGCAACAAGGTGCACCCGCGCCTGTGGACAATGCCGTCCGCCTCCCACGACGAACCCGCGCTTCCCACGAAGTGCTCATCGTGGGAAGCGCGGGTTCGGCTGCATACCGTGGTGAAACCTCACCCCCACCCCGCAGAAACCCGGTCGCCCCCACCGGACCCGCGCTCTACGGTGCACGGATGGACACGATGCTCACGGTCGGCAACGACCGGCTCTGGGTGGACGACTCCGGCGGAGACGGCCCGGCGGTGCTGCTCGTGCACCCCGGCATCCACGACTCCTCGGTCTGGGACCCGGTGCTGCCGCTGCTCGAGGACCATCGCCTGGTGCGGTACGACGCCCGCGACTTCGGCCGGTCATCGCCGTCCAGCGAGGAGTTCCTGCCGCTGGCCGACCTGCTCGCGGTGCTCGACCACGTCGGGCTGGAGCGTGCCCACCTGGTCGGCAACAGCATGGGTGGCCAGAACACGCTCGCCGCGACCCTGGAGCATCCCGAGCGGGTGCTGTCGCTGACCCTGCTCGCCCCGGGCATCAAGGGCTACGACTATCCCGACGACGACCCGGAGCTCGAGCAGGAGTGGGAGGAGGTGGCGTCGTCGGGCGACCAGGCCCGGATGGTCGACCTCTACGGGCGGGTCTGGTGCGCGTCGGGCGTCGACGACGCGATCCGCGCCCAGCTGGTGGCGATGGTGGCGGCCGAGGAGCGGCACGACGGGTTCGAGCAGGACAACCCGGAGCAGTGGTCGCGCGCCGGTGACATCGCGGTGCCGACCGCCGTCGTGATCGGCGACCTCGACCTCCCGTCGATGGTCACGGGTTCCCTCGACCTCGCCGGCCGCATTCCGGGGGCGGAGCTGGTGCGGCTGGCCGGGGTCGACCACCTGCCGAGCCTGCGCGAGCCGCAGGCCGTCGCCGACGTCGTACGGCGGACGGTGGCACGCGCCGGCTGATCAGCCCTTCTCGGAGTCGCCCTCGATGACGACCTTGCGGAAGTTCTCGTCGAGGCGCACGTCGACGGTGGTGCCGTCGGTGCGGGTGACCTCGACCTCCCAGGTGGCGCCGTTCTCGGAGTCGCGCTCCACGGAGTTGGCGGTGCCGCCGTGGGTGAGCCGCAGGGCGGCCGCGGTGGCCCGGTCGGCATCGCGCCCGGTGACGGTGTTGTCCCCGTCGTCGGTGACGGCCGCGACGCTGGCGACCGCGCCCGCCGCCGCGACGGCGACGAGTGCTCCGGTCAGGATCCGCTTCGAGTGCTTCATGCCCCCATCCTCCCGGACGGAGGCTGAAGCCAACCTGAAGGTCACTGGCCCGGCTGGTTCGGGATCGTCGCGGCCAGGAAGATCAGCACGAAGCCGGTCGCGGTCAGCAGCAGCACGTCGAACCAGCGGCGGCGCACGCGCAGCATGCCGGCGTCGTACTCCCCGAGCGAGGCGCGCGCCAGCGCCGAGAGCAGCAGGGCGGCACCGACGATGGTGACCCCGCGACGCCAGGAGGAGAAGCCGACGACGAGCAACCCCGACCAGGGTCGCGGCGACGACGAGGAAGTAGAGCACCCCGCCGAGGGTCTTCGGCCGATGGAGCGGGGGCAGCAGCCGGGTCACGCGGGCAACGGAATCGAGCTGTTTCGCTCGGCGATCTCGACGATGTTGGACAGCAGCATCGCGCGGGTCATCGGGCCGACACCGCCGGGGTTGGGCGACACCCATGCGGCCACGTCGGCGACCGACGCGGCGACGTCGCCCGCGATCTTGCCGTCGACGCGGGACACGCCCACGTCGAGCACGGCAGCGCCGGGCTTGACCATCTCGCCGGTGATGATGTCGGGCACGCCCGCCGCGGCCACCACGATGTCGGCCTCGCGCACGTGGGCGGCGAGGTCGCGGGTGCCGGTGTGGCAGAGGGTCACGGTCGCGTTCTCCGTACGACGCGTGAGCAGGAGCCCGAGCGGCCGGCCGACCGTGATCCCACGGCCGACCACCACGACCTCCGCACCCGCGATCGGGACGCCGTGGCGACGGAGCAGCTCGATGATGCCGACCGGCGTGCACGGCAGCGGTCCGGCCTCGCCGAGCACGAGCTTGCCGAGGTTGTAGGGGTGGAGCCCGTCGACGTCCTTGCCGGGGTCGACCCGGGACAGCAGCGCGAACTCGTCGAGCCCGGTCGGCTGCTGGACGATGAAGCCGGAGCAGGCCGGGTCGGCGTTGAGCTCGTCGATCACCGCCTCCACCTCGGCCTGGCTGGCCGACGCCGGCAGGTCGCGCCGGATCGAGGTGATCCCGATCGCGGCGCAGTCCTTGTGCTTGGCGCCGACGTACCAGTGCGAGCCCGGGTCGTCGCCGACCAGCACCGTGCCCAGCCCGGGGGTGACACCGTGCTCGCGCAGCGCGGCCACGCGCTCGGTCAGCTCGGCCTTGATCGTGCGGAGGGTGGCGGTGCCATCGAGGATCTGTGCGGTCACGGCGTCATCCTAGGGACGCGGAGCGTGGATGCCGCGAGGTGCCTCTCCGCGGCGCGCGCCGCGGGGTGCATGACCGCCGCCGCGGCGACCACGATGGCGGCGATCAGCAGCCAGCCGGGCGTGCCCCACTCATCGCGAGGAACGTGTACAGCGCCGGCGCCCACGACCGATCCGACCGTGCCGCCGAGCTGCGCAGCGCCCTGGTACTCCCCGCGCCGGTCGGGGTCGGACAGCTCGGACGGAACCCCAGTGCCCGCCGACTGGAACAGCTCGGCGCCGGTCACGGTGACGTGGCCGAGCCAGACCAGCGCGATCGTCACCCAGCCGATGGTGTCGTGGGTGACCAGCACGATCAGGCAGGACAGCACGAAGAAGCCGCGCGCTGATCCGGGCGGCGCGCAGCGCCCGGGCACGGTCTCGGAGCCGCGCGCGGCGGGCACCTGGAGCAGCACCGCCAGCACGGTGTTGGTGCCGAACAGCCAGGCCAGCAGCACCCGCGGCGCGTCGGTCTCCTCGACCAGCCACAGCGGGATCACGACGTTGAGCAGCACCTGGTTGGTGCCGAGCACGCCGTCGCAGAGGCCGAGCGCGAGGAAGCCGCGGTTGCGCAGCGCGCTCGGGCGTGACCAGCTGCCTCGTCGGCGTGGCCGACGTCGGGCCGTCGTCGGCTGCTGGTCGCGCCGCGTCGGGCAGCCGGGTGATCAGCAGCGCGTTGAGCGAGCAGGATGGCCGCGGTGAGCAGCGGCACGCGCGGATCACGTCGTCGCTGTCGGTGGCCAGCGCCAGGCCGCCGATGCAGCGCGCCGATCGTGAAGCCGATGTTGAGCGCGCCGCGCATGAAGGCCAGCGAGCGCACCCGCTCCTCGCGCGGGAAGACGTCGAGCGTGTAGGCGCCACGGCCGGCGCCGCCGCGCGGTCGCCGACCGACCTCGAGCACGACCATCATCGCGACGAACGGCGACGAACCCGTGGATCAGCGGCCAGCACGAGGTAGAGCAGCCGCCTCGCGCGAGCGCGCCGAGCGCCCACATCCGCTTGGGCCCGACCCGGTCGGCGAGCTTGCCCAGCGGCACCGCGAAGAAGAACGACGACGACCCCGGCGATCGTCAGGCCGAGGCCGACCTGGGCGGCGGAGAGGCCGACGATCTGGGTGAAGAAGACCGCGCTGCCGGTGAGGAAGACGCCCTCGCCGACGGCGAAGAGGATCGACTGCACCGACAGCCGCCGCGCCAGCGGGGTCGGCGGCAGCACACGTTGGAGAAAGGAGTTCACGACCCGCCGATTCAACCAGCCACGACCGACGCCGGTCGCGCGACTTTCCGCCGCTCACGTCGTGGCCCGTACCTCCCCGAGAGGCACCCTCCGTCAGTGGAAGAAGTGGCGGGTGCCGGTGAGGTACATGGTGACGCCGGCGGCGGTGGCAGCCTCGATCACCTCGTTGTCGCGCACGGAGCCGCCGGGCTGGACGATCGCCCGGACACCGGCGTCGATCAGGATCTGCGGGCCGTCGGGGAACGGGAAGAACGCGTCGGACGCGGCGAACGAGCCCTTCGCGCGGTCGCCGGCGCGGGTGACGGCGAGCTTGCAGGAGTCCACCCGGTTGACCTGGCCCATGCCGACGCCGACGGAGGCGCCGTCGCGGGCGAGCAGGATCGCGTTGGACTTCACCGACCGGCAGGCGCGCCACGCGAACGCGAGGTCGGCGAGCTCTGCGTCCGGGAGCGCCTCGCCGCTGGCGAGGGTCCACGACGCGCGGGTCGTCGCCCTCGGCGTCGACCACGTCGCGCGCCTGCAGCGAGCAGTCCGCCGGAGATCGACCGCAGGTCGTTGCCGCCGCGCCGCAGCGGGCGCGCACTCCAGCAGCCGGATGTTCTTCTTCGCCTGGAGCACCTCCACCGCGCCCTCGTCGTACGCCGGCGCGACGAGCACCTCGGTGAAGATCTCGGCCACCTGCTCGGCCATCGCCACCGACACCGGCACGTTGGTCGCGATCACCCCGCCGAACGCCGACGACCGGGTCGCACTCGTGCGCCTTGCGGTGCGCCTCGGCGACGTCGGCGCCGACCGCGATGCCGCACGGGTTGGCGTGCTTGATGATCGCGACGGCCGGCTCGTCGAAGTCGTACGCCGCCCGCCGGGCCGCGTCGGCGTCGACGTAGTTGTTGTAGGACATCTCCTTGCCGTGCAGCTGCGTCGGCCTGCGCCAGCCCGGGCTCCGGCGCGAAGCCGTTGCGTGTAGAGCGCGGCGCTCTGGTGCGGGTTCTCGCCGTAGCGCAGCACCGCCTGCCGGTCCCAGGTCGCGCCCATCCAGGCCGGGTAGCCGGAGCCCTCGGACGAGTCGGTGAGCACGTTGCCCATCCACGACGCCACGTGCACGTCGTACGTCGCGGTGTGCACGAACGCCTCCGCCGCGAGCCGCTGGCGCTCCGCCAGCGTGAACCCGCCGGCGCCGAGCGGCCGCCGAGCACGTCGGCGTAGCGGTCCGGCGAGGTGACGATCGCGACCGACGGGTGGTTCTTCGCGGCCGCGCGCACCATCGACGGGCCGCCGATGTCGATCTGCTCGACGCACTCGTCAGGCGCCGGCGCCGCTACATCACCGTCTCGGTGAACGGGTACAGGTTCGACACGACCAGGTCGAACGGCTCGACCCCGAGCTCGGCGAGCTGCTGCACGTGGGACTCGAGCCGGCGGTCGGCGAGGATGCCGGCGTGCACCTTGGGGTGCAGCGTCTTCACCCGGCCGTCGAGGCACTCGGGGAAGCCGGTCAGGTCCTCGACCCTGGTCACCGGCAGCCCGAGCTTCTCGATCAGCGCGGCCGAGCCGCCCGGTGGAGACCAGCTCGACGCCCGCGTCGTGGAGCCCGCGCGACGAGATCCTCGAGCCCGGTCTTGTCGTAGACGGACACGAGCGCCCGCTTGATCGCGATCCGTGTCGCTCAGCTCATGCCGATCCGGACCTTCCTGTGCTCGATGGTGAAGCCTTCGCGGGCCAGCCGGCCGACGCTCTCGACGAGCATCACCCGCTCGGCGGCCTTGATCCGTTCGTGCAGGGACTCGACGGTGTCGTCGTCCTCGACGGGCACGACCGTCTGGGCGACGATCGGCCCGGTGTCGACGCCGGCGTCGACGACGAACAGCGTCGCACCGGTCACCTTCACGCCGTGCTCGAGCGCGTCCGCCGCCCCGTGCATGCCGGGGAACGACGGCAGCAGCGCCGGGTGGGTGTTGAGGTAGCGCCCGCCGTACGCGTCGAGGAAGGCGGCGCCGGCCAGCTTCATGAAGCCGGCCGAGACCACCAGGTCGGGGTAGTACGACGCGCACGACTCGGTGACCGCCGCGTCCCAGGCCTCGCGGCTGTCGAAGTCCTTGACCCGGTGCACGAACGTCGGGATGCCCGCCCGCTCGGCCCGCGCCAGCCCCTCGATGCCGTCGCGGTCGGCGCCCACGGCCACCACCGTCGCGCCGTACGAGGGCAGCGCGGACGCGTCGAGCAGCGCCTGCAGGTTGGTCCCCGAGCCGGAGACGAGCACCACGAGGCGCGCCGGAGCGGTGGGGGGCGGGGGCACGCGGAGAGACTAGTCCTCGGTGAGCCGGACCTCGACGGTGTCCTCCTGGTCGTCCGGAACCTCACGGACGTCGTGGACCCGTCGGCAGCGGGCGCGGTGCGGAGGTCCGGGCCAGCGGGACCTCCACGGTTGCCTCGGTGTCGTCGCCTCCACGGCCGGTCCGCGGCGCTGGAGGCAGGTCGTCGCGAGCGCGCCGAGCAGGCCACCGGTGCCCATCGCCAGCATCGAGGCGACGAGCACCTCGCCGGTCGAGGCACCGAGGTCGGCCATCCGTCCGTCGCCGAGCGCCCCGCCGGCGAACGAGGTGAGGATGCCGGTCAGCACCCCGGCGAGGACGCCGGAGCCCAGCCCGCGCATGGCAGCGAGGTCCCAGGCGCGGACCGGGTGCCGGCGCTGCACCAGCGCGACCGAGAGCGCCGCGCGACCAGCACCGGCAGCCCCATCAGCGCGGTGGTGAACCACGGGGTCGCGCCGTCGTCCGGCAGCGCCGCGAACAGCGGGAACGCGGGCATCGGGCCGAGCTGGACCACGCTCGGGGACACCACGGTGCCGGTGCCGACCGCGAAGCCGGGCCCGAGCACGTACGCGCCGCCGAGCAGCACGGCGTTGGGCGCGACGAGCGCGGAGAGCAGCACCAGCATCAGCGCGTCACCGGCGTGCAGTCCCAGCCGCGAGACCACCGTGGCGGCCGAGCCCGCATCGAGCGCGAACGCCACGACCACCACGAGCGCCGAGCACGCCAGGAAGCCGACCACGGTCGCCAGCGCGGCGCGCACCACGGGCCATGCCCAGGACGGCAGCAGCGCACGTACGACGGGCCAGCGGCCCGCGCCGGTCACCAGCCCGCAGCCGCCGACGCCCCCGGCGAGCGCGATCGCGCCGAGCAGCGTGAGCACCAGCGACCCGGCCGACCTCGGGGGTGGCCGCGACGACGCAGGTGACGATCGCGACCACGACGTAGGCGCTGGTCATCAGCACGGTGCCGACCAGGAGCTCGCGGTCGTCGGCCGGGGGCGAGGTGGCCCCGGCCCAGCGACCGGCCCGGAATGCGACCCACGCGAGCAGGGCGGTCAGCCCGAGCGGGACCACGGTGTAGGTCACCCCGCCGTACGTCAGGTGCGAGCCGTGGCCGAGCAGCCAGGCGTCGGCGCCGACCCGGAGCGCGTCGCGGGTGTCACCGTGCGCGCCGCCGTCGGCCAGGAACCAGCCGGTCACCGCCACCGCGAGGCAGACCACGAGTCCGGAGCCGGCCGCGACCAGCCCGGCCAGCGCCGCGGACACGGTCAGCGGACGCCCGGCGGGCGCCTCGTTCCGGGCCGAGGCGGACGGGTTGCGGGTGAGCAGGTCGGTCATTTCGGGGTCCCCGCGGAGGCGTGAGCGATGCGAGCGGCTTCGTGGGGTGAGTTCATCGTCGCCATCCTCGCCCGCGAACCGGAGGATTTGCCGCTCCCACGCCTGACGAGAGCCTCGTCACCATGGCCGTCGCGGACGTGAAAGCGCGCCCCTCCACCCACGTAACTCTCGGCCTGGCGACATGTCCGCCTCCTCCGACTTCGACGCGCTGTACGCCGCCACCTGGCGACCGCTGCTGCTCCAGACGTTCGCCCTCTGCGGCGACCTCGGGACCGCGCGTGAGGCCGTGGCGCACGCGTTCGTCGACGCCTGGCACCACTGGAGCCGCGCCTCGCGCCGCGACCCGGAGGCGCAGATCCGGGCCACCGCGTTCGCCCGGGCCCAGTGGCGCAGCCGGGCCCGCGCGTTCCAGCGCGCCCCTCGGGTGTCGAAGCCCCAGCGGGTGGCCCTGCGCCGCCTGCACGAGGTGCCGGTCCAGGCCCGCAAGGTGGTCATCCTGGCCTGCTTCACGGATCTCCCGATGGGCGCGATCGGCCAGCAGATCGGCGAGACCGAGGCGCGTGCGGAGAAGCTGCTCGAGGCCGGGCTGGCCCAGCTCCGCACGAGCCTGAACCTCCCCGACGACCAGGTCATGGTCCGGCTCCGGGAGCTGGAGACGACCGCCCGCGCGGCGGCGCAGCCGGTGCCCGAGGACCTGCGGGCCTCAGGAGACCGCCGCCGCCGGCTGTTCCTCGCGGCGGGCTGCGTCGCGGCGGTCGCGCTGACGCTCGTCGCCGGGGCCTTCGTCCTCGTGCAGCCGACGACGCAGCGAGACCGTGCGCACCCGCGCTCGGCCCGGCGGTGCAGGCGCTCGATGCTGCTCGGCACCCACGGGCTCCGGCCGCTGGGCAGCCCGGCGCGGTGGACGGTCGAGAAGACCTCGGACAACACCGAGGGCAGCGGGATCAACTCCTTCTGCCAGAGGTCCCGGTTCGCCGACCCGCAGGGGCTGCGCACCTACGTCCGCTCCTACCGGTTCGCCGGCAGCCCGGCCCGCAGGGTCAGCCAGACGATCGAGCTCTCCCGCACCGTCCGGCAGGCGCGCACCGGCTACGCGACGGCGGTCAAGTGGTTCGGTGGCTGTCAGCAGGCACGGGTGCAGCTGCTCTCGTCGTACGGCGTGCGAACGGCTGGGTGACGAGGGCACGATCCTCAAGTTCCGCGCGCACCGGCAAGACGACTCCGCAGCTACGCCGTGGCCCTCGCCCGCACCGGTCAGATCACGACCTGGACGGCGATCACCACGATGGGTGCCCGCAACCCCGACACCGACCAGCTGCTCGCGTCGATCACCGGAGCCGTCAAGCGGGTGTGCGCGAGCCGGGCCGCCGGGCCGTGCCCGCTGTCGCCGGTGCTCACCCAGAACGCACCGCCGCCGACCGGCGAGCAGGAGGGGATGCTCGCGGTCGCCGACCTGCCGCCGATCGGCACCATCACCAAGCCGTGGGTGGGCACCAAGGCCGGTCCGGCCGGCAAGAACCCCGCCGCCACCACCTGCGACCGGGCGGACTTCGTGGCCGCCGGGTCGCGCCGCTCGCTCAGCCGCACCTTCCTGATCCCGGGTGCGCAGCACGCCCGACCGGTTCGGGCTCAGCGAGACCTGGGGACGCTTCACGAGCACCAGGCAGGCCAAGGCGTTCGTGCAGCAGGTCCGCAAGCGGATGGACGCGTGCGAGGACAAGGACCTCGGCGCGAAGATCAGCCAGCCGGAGCGAGAACGCGCGACGGGCCGCGCGGCTCGGCCTGGACGATGTGGCGGCTCGAGAGCGAGATCAACGACAACCAGAAGATCGCCTACTGGATGGGCATCGCCCGATACGGACCGCACGTGGCCCAGGTCGGCTTCGTGCCCGGCGACCGGTTCGACGTCAGCCCGGCGGCGTTCCGCGCGCTGGTGGTCAGGGCCCGCGACCGGCTGTTCGAGCTGCCGCTGCCGGAACGGAAGCCGCACCCGGCCCCTCGCCGCCCTCGCCGAGCCCCAGCGTCAGTCGGGATAGTCCCGAACACCTGGCAGGTTCCAGGGGCCGCAGATCCTGTCAGGCGTTCGGGACTATCCGCGCCGCCAGCTCTCCGACCTCGCGACGGTACGTTTCGCGCCATGACCACCGCCACCGCCGAGGAGCTCGACGAGCGGAGCCCGCTCCGCGGCTGCCGGGACCGCTTCGTCGTGCCCGACGGCGTGATCTACCTCGACGGCAACTCGCTCGGCGCCCTGCCGCGCGGCGTGCCCGGGCGGCTCCAGGACGTGATCACCCGCGAGTGGGGCGACGGGCTGATCCGGTCCTGGAACGACGCCGACTGGATCGGGCTGCACCGCCGCGTCGGCGACCGGATCGCACCGCTCGTCGGTGCCGCGCCCGGCGACGTCCACGTCGGCGACTCCACCAGCGTCAGCCTGTTCAAGACCATGGTCGTCGCCCTGCGGCTGCGACCCGGACCGGCGCGTGATCGTGGTGGAGCCGTCGACGTTCCCCACCGACGGCTACGTCGCGCAGGGCGTCGCCCGGCTGACCGGGGCCGAGCTCCGCTGGTGCGACCCCGCCGACCCGCTGGCCTCGGTCGACGACGACGTCGCTCTCCTCGCGCTCACGCACGTCGACTTCCGCACCGGGGCGATGTACGACCTGCCCGGCATCACCGCCGCCGCGCACGAACGCGGCGCCCTCGTGCAGTGGGACCTGTGCCACTCCGCGGGCGCCGTACCGGTGGACCTGACCGCGGCCGACGCCGACCTCGCCGTCGGCTGCACGTACAAGTACCTCAACGGCGGGCCCGGCTCCCCCGCCTTCACCTGGATCGCGCCGCGGCTGCAGGCCGACGTCGACCAGCCGATCACGGGCTGGATGGGCCATGCCCGCCCGTTCGCGATGGAGCGCGACTACGAGCCGCTGCCCGGCATCGCCCGGATGGCCTCCGGCACGCCACTCGGTGCTGGCGCTCTCGGCGCTCGACGCCGCGCTCGAGGCGTACGACGGCGTGAGCATGGCCGACGTCCGCGCCACGTCGCTCTCGCTCACCGACCTGTTCGTCTCGCTGGTGTCGAGCCGCTTCGGCGACACCCTGCCGGTCGTGACCCCGCTCGACCACGCCCGCCGCGGCAGCCAGGTCTCGCTGCGGCATCCGGAGGCCTACGGGGTCGTGCAGGCGCTGATCGCGCGGGGCGTGATCGGCGACTTCCGTGAGCCCGACATCGCGCGGTTCGGGTTCGCCCCGCTCTACGTCACGCACGCCGACGTGCGCGACGCGGTCGAGCACCTCGCGGCCGTGCTGGACCGAGGGCGAGCACCTCGACCCGTCGTACGCGGAGCGCAACGCGGTCACCTGAGCACTCCCCGGCTCGAGGGGGAACTTTTCCGCGACGGCGAGCATCACACCGGGCATGAACCTTCGCCCGTACCTCATCGCAACGACGATGCTGAGCATCACCATGACGGTGGCCGCCCTGCCCGCCACCGCCTACGCCGCGCCCGGTGTGCGGCGGCATGAACGACTTCGACGGCGACCGCAACAAGGACGTCGTCGTCGGCAGCCCCCAACGCCACCGTCGGCGGGCGTGCCGCAGGCCGGCCGGGTGCAGGTCCGGCTGAGCGCCGGCGGCGTGGTCAACCTGACCGCGCCCGGCGTCCCCCACGCCGGCGACCACTTCGGTGCCTCGGTCGGCGACGTCGACCTGTCCTCGGGTAGCGACGCGCTCAACTCGTGCTCGTCGCTGGTCGTCGGCGCGCCCGGCCAGGACGTGAACGGTGAGGTCGACGCCGGCGCCGTCTACGTCTACCCGACGCTGGCCTCCGCTCCGACCCGCCTCGACCAGGACTTCAACGAGGAGGCACCCGGCGTTCAGGCACGCGCGCACTTCGGCGCCGTGCATCACCGAGCAGAGCACCGGAGACGCCGCGGTGGAGCTGAACCGCGCACCGGTCCTCTATGCCTCGGCACCCGACTACGACCTCGGCGTCACCACCGACGCCGGCGTCGTGCAGCGGATCACGCTCACCATGGCGGAGTCGGGCCGGCCGTCGGTCGCCTCGGTCGACACGATCACGCAGGACGCGGGGTTCCGGTCTTCCGCGGAGGCAGGCGACCGCTTCGGGGCAGCGATGATCGCGACGCCGTTCCCTGACGAACTGCTGGTCGGCGCACCCGGAGAGTCGCTCGGTGGCGCCACCCGCGCCGGGGCGATCACGTTCTGGACTCCCACCACCGTGCAGTACCTGCACCAGGACAGCCCCGGCATCCCCGGCGTCGCCGAGACCGGTGACGCGTTCGGCGCCACCGTCTTCCTCGGGTCCGAGGTCGACATGGCAGCCCAGGCCATCGGCGAGGACCAGGCGATGCGGCTGTTCGTCGGAGCCCCGCTCGAGGACGTCAACGGCAGTGCCGACGCCGGCGGGCTCACCCAGCTCGTGCTCGACCCGCCGCTCGGCCAGGGCACGCGCAGCAAGGTCGTCGTGTCCGGCGCCCGGACCTGGACCCAGGACTCGCTGGGCGTCGCCGGTGGCTCCGAGCCCGGCGACCGCTTCGGCACCTCGGTGCAGGCGCTGGACCTCCAGCCCTCGGACAACGGGACCGGAGCGACCGTCCCCGACCCCGGCGCCCCGCTGTTCGTGGCCGGCGCCCCCGGCGAGGACATCGAGGGTGTCGTCGACGCCGGTGCCGTGCTCTCGCTCGGAGAGGACCGCTGGTACGACGAGGCGACCCCGGGCGTGCCCGGGGCCCGCGGCAGGGGTGACCGGTTCGGTGCCGTGCTCGGTGCCGCCCGGGACTTCGAGATCGACGCCCCGGGCCCCGGCACCTGGTCACGCGGCCTCCTTGTCGGCGTACCGGGTGACGCCACCGGCGACGGCGCCGTCGTGGTCGGCCTCCCGCACGGCCGGGTCACCTCGGGCACCCTGCTCCGGCCCGCGTTCGCCGATGGCGCCTACGGAGCGGCACTGGGCGCCACTCGCTGAGGGGGATAGTCCCGAACGCCTGCCATCCAGTACGGGGGTCTGAGGATGTCAGGCGTTCGGGACTATCGGTGCAACCGGCAGGACACGCCGCGCGTAGAGAGGGCATGACGAGCGACCCGGCCGGTGCAGCGGCCATGCTGGAGACGGCAGCGGCACGGCCGGTCGTCAGGGGCGGAGGCATGGACGAGACCGAGTTCGACGAGTTCTACACGGCGTCGTTCACGCGGCTCGTCGGCCAGCTCCACGCCATGATCGGCAACCGCGACGAGGCCCAGGACTGCGTGCAGGAGGCATTCGCCCGGGCCTGGTCGCACCGCGCCAGGCTGGACCGCGTCGGGCACCCCGAGGCGTGGGTGCGCACGACTGCCTACCGCCTCGCCGTGAGCCGCTGGCGCCGCACCGTCGTACGACGCCGCCCAGCCGACCGGGCGCTTCAACCCGAGCGGCCCGTCGCCGGTCCCGGACCGGACCGCGTCGCGCTGCTGGCCGCGCTGGCCGAGCTGCCGCTGGACCAGCGCCGTGCGCTGGTGCTCCACCACCTCTGCGACCTCAGCGTGGCCGCCGTCGCGGCCGAGACCGGCGCGCCCGAAGGCACCGTCAAGGCCCGCCTGTCCCGGGGCCGGGCTGCGCTCGCCGCCCTCCTCGACGACCCCCGCTCTCGACCGGAGGGAGCCCACCATGGCTGACCTGCTCGACGCCCTGAAGCACGCCCGAGCCCGACCTCACGCCCCCACCGGCCGACGAGGTACGGCGTCGCGGCGACCGGCTGCGCCACCGGCGCCGCGCCTGGCAGGTGGCCGCGGCCGCCGCCGCGGTCGCTGTCGTGGTGGGTGGTGGCTCGATGCTGGGCAGCGGTCGCGACAGCACCCCCGCGAGGCCTGCCGATCACGCGGCCGTCCACCACGCCCGCGATCAGCACGGCCATCCCGGCCGGCCTGCCGATCACCTCCGGCTGGCCCGACCCCGGCGGCGACGGCTCGATCCGGGTCGGCAGCACTCCGGCCCTCGGCGACATCCCCTACTGCGGCCGCACCGCCTACCCGATCGTCGAGCGGGCCGACCGGCTCACCGCCCGCTACGAAGCGCCCGCCGAGTTCCGCACCCGCGAGGTCACCACGTACGTCGACGTGGCGACCGCACACAGCGCACTGACGACGTTCCGCACGGCGGCGGCGCGATGCCCGGGCGCCCAGGAGGGACCCACCGCCACCCGCTACCGCATCTCGCCGGTGCCCGTCGGTGACGAGTCCTTCGCCGTGCTCGCGTCCCCCGAGGAGGCGAAGGCGATCGGCATCGAGTCGATCGTCGTTGCCAGGCTCGGCAACGCCCTCGTGGTGAGCACGCACTCCGGCGAGGGCACCGCCGGACCAGGTCGAGCAGCGGGCGAACGCCGACGCTCGCGACCTGGCGCCCGTAGCGCGGTTCCTCTTCCGGACGCGAGGACGCACCCTCGTCCGACGTGCTCACGCTCGACGGTGCCGGCGACCTCCGGCTGGGCACCAACCACGACGACCTGGTCGCCACCGGGACAGCTCACGGTGGTCACGCCGGTCGCTCACGCCGCATGCGACGGGCTCGTCGTCAACCGCTGGGGACGGCTCGAGAACGAGGTCGACGGGTTCGTCTCCCACCGGTACGGCCTGGCCGCGGTCTTCGCCCGCCCCGGCGTCACCCGGACGGCGGAGGGCATCCGGGTCGGCAGCAGCGAGGCCGACCTGCGCGCGGCGTACCCCACGGCGAAGGATGCGTCCGGCGGCCGCGTCCGGCTCACCGACCCCGACCACCCCGGACACAACCTCACCTTCACCGTGGAGGACGGGAGGGTCACCGGGTTCGTGGCCGCGCTCGACAGCCAGGACTGCTACGACTGCGGCTGACGCCCGTCAGCTTAGCGGTCCCCTGGGCAGGATCTCCCGCATCAGCTGCGGCGGTCTCGGACGGCGTCTTGCCGACCTTGACGCCGACGGCCTCGAGGGCCTCCTTCTTGGCCTGCGGCGGTGCCCGAGGAGCCGGAGACGATGGCGCCGGCGTGGCCCATGGTCTTGCCCTCGGGGGCGGTGAAGCCGGCGACGTAGCCGACGACCGGCTTGGTGACGTGGTCCTTGATGTACGCCGCGGCGCGCTCCTCGGCGTCGCCGCCGATCTCGCCGATCATCACGATCGCCTTGGTGTCGGGGTCGTCCTCGAACGCCTCGAGCGCGTCGATGTGGGTGGTGCCGATGATCGGGTCGCCGCCGATGCCGATGGCGGTGGAGAAGCCGAAGTCCTTCAGCTCGTACATCATCTGGTAGGTCAGCGTGCCCGACTTCGAGACCAGGCCGATCGGGCCCTTGCCCGCGATGGTGTGCGGCGTGATGCCGGCCAGCGACTCCTCCGGGCGTGATGATGCCGGGGCAGTTCGGGCCGATCATCCGGGTGGACTTGCCCTCGAGGTAGGCCCACACCTCGGCGGTGTCCTGCACCGGCACGCCCTCGGTGATGACCACGAGCAGGCCGATGCCGGCGTCGATGGCCTCGATGCAGGCGTCCTTGGTGAACGCCGGCGGCACGAAGACGACCGACACGTCGGCGCCGGTCTCGGCCATCGCCTCCTTGACGCGTGCCGAAGACCGGCAGCTCCTTGCCGCCGAGCTCGACGGTGGTGCCGGCCTTGCGGGCGTTGACGCCGCCGACGATGTTGGAGCCGGCCTCGACCATCAGGGTGGTGTGCTTGGAGCCCATCCCGCCGGTCATGCCCTGGACGATGATCTTGGAGTCCTTGTTCAGGTAGATCGACATCTGCTTCGTCTCCGTCTCAGGCGTTCGCCAGCTCGGCGGCCTTGTCGGCCGCGCCGTCCATCGTGTCGACCTGGGTCACCAGCGGGTGGTTGAGCTCGTCGAGGATCGCGCGGCCCTCGTCGACGTTGTTGCCGTCGAGGCGTACGACGAGCGGCTTGGTCGCCTCGTCGCCGAGGATCTCCAGCGCGCCCTTGATGCCGTTGGCGACCTCGTCGCAGGCGGTGATGCCGCCGAAGACGTTGACGAAGACCGACTTGACCTGCTCGTCGTGGAGGATCACGTCGAGGCCGTCGGCCATCACCTGGGCGTTGGCGCCGCCGCCGATGTCGAGGAAGTTGGCCGGCTTCACGCCGCCGTGCTTCTCACCGGCGTACGCGACGACGTCGAGGGTGCGACATGACCAGGCCCGCGCCGTTGCCGATGATGCCGACCTGCGCCGTCGAGCTTGACGTAGTTGAGGCCCTTGTCCTTGGCCTTCGCCTCGAGCGGGTCGGCCTCCTCGCGGATCTCGAACTGCCGCGTGGTCCTGGTGGCGGAACTCGGCGTTGTCGTCGAGCGAGACCTTGCCGTCGAGCGCCTCGAGCTTGTCGCCCTCGAGGCGGGCCAGCGGGTTGACCTCGACCAGGGTGGCGTCCTCCTCGACGAAGACCTTCCAGAGCGCCTGGACCATCGTCGACGGCCTGGTCGCGCGAGCTCGGCCGGGGAACCTGGCCTCGTCGACGATCGCGCGCGCCTTCGCCTCGTCGACGCCGGTGCCGGGTCGATCGGGATCTTCTTGACGGCGTCGGGGTTGGTCTTGGCGACCTCCTCGATCTCGACGCCGCCCTCGACGCTGGCGATGCAGAGGTACGGAGCGGTTGGAGCGGTCGAGCAGGAAGGAGAAGTAGTACTCCTCCACCGGCGGCGTCGCCGGGGTGACCAGCACCCGGTTGACCGTGCAGGCCCTTGATCTCCATGCCGAGGATCGCTCGCGGCGTGCTCGAAGGCCTCGTCGGGCGTCTTGGCGAGCTTGACGCCGCCGGCCTTGCCGCGGCCGCCGGCCTTGACCTGGGCCTTGACGACGGTGACGCCGCCGATCTCCTCGGCGGCGGCCCTGCGCGTCCTCGGCGGTCTCGACGACCTTGCCGAGCGTCGTCGGCACGCCGTGCTTGGCGAAGAGCTCCTTCGCCTGGTACTCCATCAGGTCCACGGTTCACCCGTTCTTCTCGGCCCGGCCGAGCGCCGGTGCGTGCGGGAGGTCTGCCTCGACCGACCCTAGTGCCGAGGCGGCGTGGGTCACCACCGGGGTTGACCAGGTTCCTCCCATGCTCTCTGCCGTGGGCTGGGGTGCGCCTCGCGGCGTCCTCGCTCGTGCTCGGCGCGATCCTCGGAGTCGCCCGCGACCTGGAGCGACGGCGTGGTCGGCGCGGTGCTCGGCTTCGGCGCCGGCGCGCTGATCTCGAGCGTGGCGTTCGAGCTGGCCGAGGAGGGGCTCGCGACGTCGGGCCCGACCGAGGTCGCGATCGGGCTGGCCGTCGGCGCCGCGGCGTACTTCCTGGCCAACCGGCTGGTGGCCCGGATCGGTGGCCGCAGCTCGCGGTCCACGGCGGGCGTCCCGATGGCGCTCGGCGCCCTGCTGGACGGCATTCCGGAGCAGGCGGTGCTCGGGATCGGCCTCGCCTCCGGTGGCGGCGTCGGTGTCGCGCTGCTGGTGGCGATCTTCGTCTCCAACCTGCCGGAGTCGATCGGCTCCGCGACCGCGATGCGCGCCGCCGGCGAGGCCCGGCGCCCGATCGTGCTGCTGTGGCTGGCGGTCGGTCTGGCGTGTGCCCTCGCCACGGTGGTCGGGTACGCCGTCGCCGACGTGGTCGGGCCGTCGGTGCGCTCGGCCGTGGACGGCTTCGCCGCCGGGGCGCTGCTGGTGATGCTCGTCGACTCGATGGTGCCCGAGGCGCGGCAGAAGGCGGGCGACTGGGCGGGGCTGGCGACCGTGCTCGGGTTCGCGATCGCGGCCGCCCTGTCCAAGCTCGCCTAGTCTCCCGGACGGCATACCGCCTACTCCGGCGGGCACGCGTGACCTCCACCCGGGAACGCTCGTTACTGATGCGTAACCATTCCTGGGAGGGAACATGCCCGTCCGACTCGCCTCACCCCTGCCTCGCCGCCTGCCTCACCGCCGGCGCCCTCGCCGTCACCGGCCTCGCCCTCGGCGCCCAGCCACCCGCGCAGGCCGCGGACACGACGCCCGGCTACTCGGTCACGCCGATCACCGTCAGGGTCAAGACGGGCCCGGACAACGACCAGCCGTGCACGGTCAGCGCCGACATCTACAAGCCGGACGACGTCAGCGCCACGCACAAGGCGCCCGCGATCCTCACCACGAACGGGTTCGGCGGCAGCAAGGACGACAGCAACGAGGCCGCCATCGGCAAGGGCTTCGTCAACCAGGGCTACGTGGTGCTCGCCTACTCCGGGCTCGGGTTCGGCACCACCACCTGCAAGATCTCGCTCGACGACCCGCAGTACGACGGCAAGGCCGGCCGCGGATGGTCGACGTCCTCGCCGGCTCCCGCGGCTACACGCTCGACGACGGCTCCGGCACCACCGGCCGGATCGGCTACGTCGCCCAGGAGTCCGCCGGCGACCCGCGGGTCGGCATGATCGGCGGCTCCTACGGCGGCCAGATCCAGTACGCCGTCGCGTCGCTCGACCCGCGGATCGACGCGATCGTCCCGATCATCACCTGGAACGACCTCTCCTACTCCCTCGCGCCGAACAACACCGACCTCCGCAGCGGCGTCACCTACCGCACGCCCGGCGTCGCCAAGAAGGAGTGGATCGACCTCTTCTTCGGCGCCGGCATCGCCTCCGGGGCGCAGAGCGCGACCATCGACCCGGAGACCATGGCCGGCTGCCCGAACTTCCGCGACCGAGGCCTGCACCGCGGCCGCCCAGCTCAACACCGCCGGCTACCCCGACGACGCCACCCTGGCGCTGGCCCGGCACGCCTCGGTGGCGACCTACGTCAAGCAAGATCACGGTCCCGACCCTGCTCGTGCAGGGCCAGAAGGACACCCTGTTCAACCTCCAGGAGGCCGTGGCGACGTACAGGTCGCTGCAGGCGCAGGGCACCCCGGCCAAGATGGTCTGGCAGTCCTGGGGCCACTCCGGCTCCACGCCGGCCCCCGGCGAGCTCGACTTCGGCGCCGCGTCGATCAAGGACTCCTACCTCGGCCGCCGGTTCCTGAGCTGGATGGACCACTACGTGCGCGGCAACACCGCGCGCCCACCGGGCCCGGAGTTCGCGTACTTCCGCGACTGGGTGAAGTACGACACCTCGCCCGCCAACGCCGGCACGGCGGTCGCCGCGCGCGTACAAGTCGGAGAGCCACGTTCAGCGACGCGCCCGACCGCCACGCTGTACCTCTCCGGCGTCGACTCGCTGACCTCGTCCGCCGGCTCCGTCCGGCCGCGGCTCCGCGCAGTACGCCAACGCGCGCGGGCGCCCGACGTCGTACTCCGAGACCTCGGGCCTCGAGGGCAGCCAGGTCAACAACCCGCCGAGCGACGCCCCGGGCACGTTCGCGGGCTACATCGTCCGCAGCCGCTGAAGGCGGCGACGTACCTGGTCGGCTCGCCGAGGCTCAAGCGTGCGCCTCTCGGCCGCCGGCTCGCGCAGGGCAGCCAGGCCACGCCGGGCGGCAAGCTCGTGCTGTTCGCGAAGCTGTACGACGTCGCGCCCGACGGCACCAAGACCCTGCAGAACCGGCTGATCTCGCCGGTGCGCGTCCGCGACGTCGACCAAGCCGGTGCAGGTGACCCTGCCGGCGCAGGTGCAGCGCTTCGCGAAGGGCCACCGGATCCAGCTGGTGGTGGCCGCGAGCGACATGGCGTACGCCGGCAACCACGTGCCGCAGCCGGTCACGATCGTGACCAGCAAGGCGAACCCCGAGCACGCTGAGGCTGCCGCTCACCGGCCCGCTGATGTTCTGAGGCCGCCCGGCGGTCGAGGTCAGGCTGGACGGCGCCTGCTTCTCGAACTCCGCGACCCAGCCGGTGATCTCGCGCGTGGTCGCGCCCGGGGTGAAGATCTTGGCCACGCCCATCTCCTCGAGCGGGGCGATGTCCTCCTCGGGGACGATGCCGCCGCCGAAGACGCACGATGTCGCGGCGTCGCGCTCCGCGAGCAGCTCGACCAGCTTCCGGAACAGCGTCATGTGCGCGCCGGAGAGCACCGACAGCCCGACCAGGTCGGCGTCCTCCTGGATCGCGGTCTCGACGATCTGCTCGGGGGTCTGGTGCAGACCCGTGTAGATCACCTCGTGGCCGGCGTCGCGCAGCGCCCGGGCGACCACCTTGGCGCCCCGGTCGTGGCCGTCCAGCCCGGGCTTGGCCACCACGATCCGCAGCATGGCTGCAGGGTATCCGGACGCCCTCGCCGGTGGTGACCCGCGCACGGCAGCCACGCCTCGAGGGCGTGTTTGCGTCAGCTGGTGACCGCGTTTCGCCGGTGCGATGCGCCACGGGCACGGCAGCCTCGATTTCACTGCCCCGTGACCCGTCCGTTACCGTTTCGCGTCGGCATACCGCGTGCGCCGGCAACGACGAGGGAATCTGAGCATGGGGAACCACCGGGCAGAGCAGCGCAGCAGCATGCGACCTGTCACGCTCGGGGACCCGGGTCCGGCGCGGCCGGACGCCGCAGGGCGGCGAAGGCGACCCGCGGCACGCCGCTGACCGCGGCTGCCGCATCGCCGCCCGACCGTCGCCGGCGCCCTCGCGCTCGCGGTCGGCCGCCGGCGGTGCCGTCACGGCCGGCGCCGGACAGGCGTCGGCGCACGAGGCGACCGGCCCGCAGCTCACGCACGGCCTCAAGGCCGCCCACGGTCGCCGAGCTCTCGACACCGCTCGGCATCGACCGCAGCCTCGACGACCGCGCAGCGCGCGATCAGCCGCGACACCGAGCGCCAGGCCCTGCAGGACGCGGCCGACGAGAAGCTGCAGAAGGCCGCCGAGTCAGCAGGCCGCGCGAGCGCAACGCCGCGCTCAACTCGCTGGCAAGGCCGCCGAGAAGCAGGCCGGCAAGATCGCCAAGAACCAGTGGGTGCTGCCCACCACGCGGCTACCACCTCACCGCCCGCTTCGGCATGGCCGGCGGCCTCTGGTCGAGCAACCACACCGGCCTCGACTTCGCGGCCCCCTCCGGCACCCCGATCGTCGCGGTCGCCAACGGCATGATCACCGAGACCGGCTACGCCGGCGCCTACGGCAACAAGACCGTCGAGACGCTCGAGGACGGCACCGAGATCTGGTACTGCCACCAGTCCGCGATCGGCGTCCAGCGCCGGCGACACGGTCCGCGGCGGCCAGCAGATCGGCACCGTCGGCTCGCACCGGCAACGTCACCGGCCCCCACCTCCACCTCGAGGTCCGCCCCGGCGGCGGCGACCCGGTCGACCGCCGGTTACCAGGCTGAGCCCTGAGGCTCGTGCGCGAGCGGGCGTGCAGCCGAGCGTGCGCTGCGCGCGAGGAGCGCGCGTGAGGCGTCCGGCGCGCTCGCGACCCGCAGCGTAGGCCCGTTGGCGGCCGATCAGCAGGTCTAGAGCTTCTCCACCGGCGCGTAGCGCAGCAGCAACCGCTTGACGCCCTCGCTGCCGAAGTCGATCGAGGCGACCGCGTTGTCGGTGCCCGGCCCCTCGACCGCCACCACCGTGCCCAGCCCGAAGGTGTCGTGCTGCACCCGGTCGCCCGGGTCGAGGTCGGGGATCGGCCGGCCGGCCTTCGCCTTCTCTTCGCGTCGGCCTTGGCCGCCGCCGCGCCGAACCGGCGCTGCACGCGCGCTCGGCAGCCGCTCGCCGAAGCCGTACGACGGGCGCCCCCACGACGTCTGCTCCGCCTGGGTGCGCCGCCAGTCGACGAGGTCGACCGGCAGCTCGTCGACGAACCGGGACGCCGGGTTGTGCGAGGGCGCGCCCCAGGCCGAGCGGACCACGGCGCGGGAGACGTAGAGCCGCTCGCGGGCCCGGGTCAGCCCGACGTACGCGAGCCGCCGCTCCTCCTCCAGCTCGGGCTTGTCGCCGAGCGAGCGCAGGTGCGGGAAGACGCCGTCCTCGAGGCCGGTCAGGAACACCACCGGGAACTCCAGGCCCTTGGCGGTGTGCAGGGTCATCAGCGTCACCACGCCCGGCGCATCGCTCCCTCCGGCTGCGTCCGGGATCTGGTCGGAGTCGGCGACCAGCGCGACCCGCTCGAGGAAGTCGGACAGCCCCGGCACCGGAGCGCGCGTCGCCCGACGTCGGCCGGGTCGGCCGACGGACCCACCAGCGGGTCGTCGGAGAACTCCCGGGCGACCGCCACCAGCTCGGCGAGGTTCTCCACCCGGGTCTCGTCCTGCGGGTCCTCGGAGTCCTCGAGCTCCTTGAGGTAGCCGCTGCGCGTGAGCGCCTGCTCGAGGACGACGTCGACGCGCTCGTCGGCGTCCACCATCTGACTGGAGCTGCTCGATCATGTCGACGAAGCCCTGGATGTTGGTTCAGCGACCGGGTGGCCAGGTCCGGGACCTCGTCGGCGCGCCGCAGCGCCTCCCAGAACGTGATCCGGTCACGGCTGCGCGAGCGACTCCACGCACGCCTCGGCGCGCTCGCCGATGCCGCGCTTGGGGGTGTTCAGGATGCGCCGCAGCGACACCTCGTCGTCCGGGTTGGCCAGCACCCGCAGGTAGGCCAGCGCGTCGCGCACCTCGCGCCGCTCGTAGAACCGCACCCCGCCGACCACGCGGTAGGGCATGCCGACCCGGATGAAGACCTCCTCGAACACCCGCGACTGCGCGTTGGTGCGGTAGAAGACCGCGACGTCGCCGGCGCGCGCCTTGCCCTCGTCGGTCAGCCGGTCGATCTCCTCGGCGACGAACCGGGCCTCGTCGTGCTCGTCGTCGCCGACGTAGCCGACGATCCGGTCGCCGTCGCCGGCGTCGGACCAGAGGTTCTTCGGCTTGCGGCCGTCGTTGCGGCTGATCACCGCGTTGGCGGCGGTGAGGATGGTCTGGGTCGAGCGGTAGTTCTGCTCCAGCAGGATCGTGCGCGCGTTGGGGAAGTCCTGCTCGAAGTCCATGATGTTGCGGATGTTGGCGCCGCGGAACGCGTAGATGGACTGGTCGGCGTCGCCGACCACCATCAGCTCCGCCGGGCGGCACCTCGGTCGCGCTCGAGCCGCGCCTCGGGCGGCTCCTCCATCGCGTCGGCGCACAGCTCGTGGATGAGGGCGTACTGCGCGTGGTTGGTGTCCTGGTACTCGTCGACGAGCACGTGCCGGAACCGCCGCCGCCAGCTCTCCCGCACCTCCGGGAACGCCCGGAACAGGTGCACGGTCATCATCAGCAGGTCGTCGAAGTCGAGCGCGTTGGCGCCGCCGCAGCCGGCGCTGGTACTCGGCGTACGCGGCGGCGTACGTCTCCTCCTGGTCGTTGCGGGTGTCCTTGGCGGCGTCCTCGTGGTCGTGGAGCTCGTTCTTGGCGTTGGAGATCCAGTTCAGGATCGCCCGCGGCTGGTAGCGCTTCACGTCGAGGTCGAGGTCGCGGCAGACCATCGTCATCAGCCGCTTGGAGTCGGCCGCGTCGTAGATCGTGAAGCTCGACTTGTAGCCGAACTTGTCGATCTCCTTGCGCAGGATGCGCACGCACGCGGAGTGGAACGTGCTGACCCACATGATCTTCGCGCGGTTGCCGACCAGCTCGCCGACCCGCTCGCGCATCTCGGCCGCGGCCTTGTTGGTGAAGGTGATCGCGAGGATCGAGCCGGGGTGGGCGTTGCGCTCGGAGATCAGCCAGGCGATCCGGCGCGTGAGCACGCGGGTCTTGCCCGACCCGGCACCGGCGATCACGAGCAGGGGCGCCCCCTCGTGGACGACGGCGGCGCGCTGCGGCTCGTTGAGCCCCTCGAGCAGCTCGTCCTTCGTCGGGCGCCGGCGACGGCGGGGCGCCCCGTCGGCGGACCCGTCGGGTCGTCGGCCTCGGCGGGCGGCTCGGCCGGGAGGCCAGGGATCGGGAACTGGGCAGTCATCTCGGGGCAACCCTACGTGCGGGCGGGGACAGGGCGGCGCCGCACGCGTTGTCGTAAAACGGACATGCCACACCGGCCCCGATGGCACCATGTTCCGGTGCTGCAGACCGGGGTGGAGCAGGTGTCGCCGGACGAGGGGCCCTCGCCCCATCGGCGGCCGCGACGACGGGGATGGAGCGCGTTCGCGGTGTCCGCGGTCGTGATGTTCGTGGTCCTGCTCGCCGTTCCGCGGTGCCGGCCCGGATCCGGACCTCGACCTCGGTGGTGTGCCCGCCGAGCCGACGACGTACAGCGACGGGCACTACAACTTCATGCAGATGCAGCCCGGCAACCCGGGCCTGCCGGTCGGCTACAACCCGTGCCGGAAGATCCAGGTGGAGATCAACTACGCCAACGCCACGCCCGACATCTACGAGCTGACCGAGACCACCCTGGCGCAGATCAACCGCGCCAGCGGTCTGCACCTGGAGTACGCCGGCGCCAGCCAGCAGAAGCGGGACTCCCAGGACCTCACCGGCCGGATCCTGATCGCCTTCGACGACATCTCGAACGACCGCTCACTGGTCGACGCCGCAGCCACCGGAGGCAGCCGCTCCTACACGGCCACCCCCGACGGGCTGACGAAGTACTACGTCGGCGGCGCGATCACCCTGAACACGGCGGAGTTCAACCACTACCGCCACCACGCCCAGGCGATCGTGCTCGGCCACGAGCTGGGTCACGCGCTCGGGTTGGCGCACACCACGGGCGACGAGGTGATGGCGCCCGGCAACTACGAGGCCGCGAACTGGGGCCACGGCGACCTCACGGCGCTGGCCATTCTCGGCAGTCTCCCCTGCCAGTGACGCCAAACGGCTAGCCATCGCGGTGGCGCTGATTGTCCGCGGAAGCTCGCGCGCGGGGACGGGTGCGGGTGCGGACCGGACGTCAGGGCGGACGCTCGAGAATACCCAAGGGATCGGGAATTTGTCGGGCATCAGCGGCGCAAACGGACATCCCGCTTCCCAATCTCTTCTGACCTCCCAAGAGAACTGGCGCTTCCAGCGACGTACAGGCCCCTGGATGCGCCAGAAAACCTCGATCCCTTGGGAATTCGACCGCCCCCGGCCGCCTCCAACCCTCAGATCAGACCGTCCTCGCGCGCCTGCGCCACGATCCGGCGTACGTCCTCCAGCGACCCGGCACCACCGTCCAGCAGCTCGTTGCGCCGCGCCGCGAACGCCTCCCCAGCGCGCGACGTGAGTCCTCGGCGACGTCGTCGCGGGCCGGGTTGAGGATCGTCAGCTCCTCCTCGGTGAGGTGGTGGTTGACCACCTTCGCCAGCTCCTCCACCAGGTCGTCGAAGTCGTCGCCGTCGAGCTCACCGGACTCGAGCACCGCGAGCAGCGCCTCGTGTCCCTCCGCGTGCTCCTCCTCCCCGTGCTCGGCCTCGTGCTCGTCGATCGCGTCCTTGCGGCGCAGCGTGGGGTAGACCTCCTCCTCCTCGGCGACCGCGTGGGCCACGTGCAGCCGGGCGAACGCGTGGCGTACGGCGTCGCGGTCGTCGCTGCTGTCGCGCAGCCGGCGCAGCAGGTCCTCGAAGCGGCGGTGGTCCTCGAGGACCAGCTCCACGACGTCACCCGTCGGCCGGTCGTCCCAGGTCGATGTCCATGGGCCTATCGTGCCGGGCATGGCCCGGTTCACGAAGGCGGAGCTCCAGGACTTCCGGGGCGCGGAGCTCCCGGACCTGGTCGGTCCCGGCCTGAAGCTGCTGTTCGTCGGGATCAACCCCGGGCTGTGGACCGCGGCGGTGCAGACCCACTTCGCCCATCCGGCGAACCGGTTCTACCCGGCGCTGGCGCTGGCCGGGATCCTCGAGCGCCCGGTCAGCCCGTCGGACGGGATGACCGACGCCGACCGCGAGGCCTTCGTGGCCCGCGGCCTCGGGATCACCAACCTGGCCAGCCGGGCCACCGCCCGTGCCGACGAGCTGAGCGCGGCCGAGCTGCGCGCCGGGGGCGAACGGCTGGTCGCGCTGGTCGAGGAGCACCGGCCCCGGGTGGTGGCGGTGCTCGGGATCACCGCCTACCGGAGCGCGTTCGGCGTGCGCGGCGCCGTACCGGGGCGGCAGCCGGGCTCGCTCGGCGGCGCCGAGCTGTGGGTGGTGCCGAACCCGTCCGGCCTCAACGCGCACGAGACGATCGCCAGCCTGGCCGAGGCGTACGGCGCAGCCGCGCGGGCCGCCGGCATCCTGCCCTGAGCCCGCTCTGCAGGCGTGTGACCCGGCTCTCGTGGCCGACATCACGCCGTAACCGGGGCACAACCGTGCCGTCATCCGGGTTCGGCACAGTAAGAATATGAACGATCCAATTCTGAGGAGGAACGCCATGACGACCATGCGCCGACTGATGACCGCCATCGACAGCTACACGCTGTGGGCGTTCAACACGCAGTCCCCGCTGGGCCACCGCGGCTACCGCGGCTGACCCCCAGCAGACCAGAACGCCGACGGCCGCCCGGGAGACCCGGGCGGCCGTCGTGCTGCGACTTCTGGTGACGCTCGTCGCTACTGCACGACGCCGAGCGCGTTGACGATGCCGTCGCCGTAGAACCCGTTGAGGTCCAACGAGCCCTTGCACTCCGCCGTCCACGTCGCGTCGCGACCCTCACGCATGTACGACTGCGTGCCGCCCGCCGGGCAGGCGTGGTTGGTGGCCGAGTCCATCACCAGGTCGCGTACCGCGTTCGGGCCCATCCCGAAGCCGCCCGCGCCCTGGCTGCCGTGCGCGCTGATCGCCAGTGCCGCGACGCCCACGGCGTGCGGGGTGGCCATCGACGTGCCCTGGAAGAAGGCGAAGTAGCCGCACTTCGTGGTGCCCTTCGCCGGCTTGGCCTGGCACTCCTTCTTGACCCCGCCGCCAGTGCGGCCGCCACGAGTGCGGTTGCACCCAGGGCAGCGAGTGTTGACTTTCGCATAGGGAATCCTTCCGAGTTTTGATCCCGAACGCCCGAACCTAGGCGATGGTCGCGGTCCTCAACAGGGGCACGCCGGAGAACTGCCCTGTGGACAACTGCCTGGGTGTCGGTGGTCCGGGTCAGAGTGGGGACATGGACGAGATCCGCATACGCACCCAGGACGACCTCTGCCGGCTGTGGCAGTCCTACCTCGGCGAGCGTCGCCCCGACCTGCGCTCGCTGTTGCTGGCCTATCTCGACGTCGACGACCGGCCGACGCCCGTCCTGGCCGTCGACGACGTGCCCGAGCAGCCCGAACCGGTGACGCTGGGCAACCTGATGGAGATCTGCGAGGGGATCGTGTCCGACAACCACGGTGGCCGGATCGCGCTGCTGCTGGTGCGGCCGGGGCCACCGCACGAGGTCCGGGTGACCGCGCCTGGGCGGCGGCGATCCTGGCCTCCGCGCGTCGGTTCCGGGTGCCGTGCGCGCCCGTGCACCTGGCCACCGACGACGGGGTGCGGGTGGTCGCGGCCGACGACCTGTTGCCGGAGACGGGCTGAGCGGCCGGTCAGCGCCAGCGCTTCTCGATCCGGCGGCGCTCCTGCTTCTCGATCCGGCGCTGCTGCTCGGCGAGGATCTCACCGCGGTTGATGATCACGCTCATGCAGGCGGACGCCGGTGCCGAGCATCACGAAGATCGGCCACGGGAAACCCAGCTCGTACACACTGCCGTCGAACGACATCGCCCAGATCACCCAGCAGATCATGCTCGGGATCAGGAAGCTGCTCATCGCGCGCTGCCGGATCCGCACGTAGGCCTGCTCGGCGCGTCGCTGGATCATGGCCGGGGTCGCGGCCACCAGCCCGGCGGCGCCGGAGTCCGGCGCCAGGTCCTTGAGGTACCGGAGCAGGTCGCCGAGGGTCTTGGTCGACTGCACGGCGGCGGCGCGCTCGTCGTACTCCTCGCGGTCGAGCCGGCCGTCTGCGTACGCCGCGGACAGCGCGTCGAGCGCGACGTTGCGGTCGGAGTCCGAGGCGCGCAGCGGCGCGTTCGTCACCGCCCGTGGGTCGTGGCTGAACCGCTCCCAGGCCACGGGTCGCGGGTCGCTCATGCGTCGAGTCTAGGAACCCCACGCCAACGGACCTAGCCCGCTTGTCACGGGTCCCGGGAGCGGTCAGCCCGCGAAGACCTCGAGCAGCGCGGTCGTGAACGCCGGCAGGTCGCCGGGCTTGCGGCTGGTGACCAGGTTGCCGTCGGTGACGACCTCCTCGTCGACCCACGTGGCACCGGCGTTCTCGAGGTCCGTGCGCAGGCTCGGCCACGACGTCATCCTCCGGCCGCGCACCACGCCGGCCTCGATCAGGGTCCAGGGTGCGTGGCAGATCGCGGCCACCGGCTTGCCCGCGTCGAAGAAGCCCTTCACGAACTTCACCGCGTCGTCGTGGGCCCGCAGGGCGTCGGGGTTGGCCACGCCGCCCGGGAGCACCAGCCCGTCGTACTCCGCCGCGCTGCTGGCGCCGAACGTCGCGTCGACGTCGAACGTGTCGGCCTTGTCGAGATGGTCGAACGCCTGGACCGTGCCGGGCTCGATCGAGATCAACCGGGGCCGTCCGGCCGCTTCCTCGACCGCCAGCCAGGGCTCGGTCAGCTCGATCTCCTCGATGCCCTCACCCGCGACGGCGAAGGCGATCGTCTTTCCGTGAAGCACGCTGCTCATGGTCTCGGTTTCCCTTCGTCCCCTCTTGCCTATCAGGGGCCACCGGGCGTCTCCACCACCTTGCGGGGTGGATCAGGACGCCGCAAGAGTGCGGTGCTCCAGGGCCAGCAGGGTCAGCTTCGCCTCCGGACCGCCGCGGTAGGCACCGGCGCGTGCCGTCGGAGCGCACCACCCGGTGGCAGGGCACGACGACCGGCACCGGGTTGGTGGCGCAGGCGGTGCCGACCGCGCGTACGGCGCGCGGGCTGCCTGCGGCTGCCGCGACGACCGCGTAGCTCTCGGTCGCGCCGTAGCCGATCTCGCGCAGGTGGCTGGAGCACCTCCAGCCGGAAGCCGTGCGCCAGCCGCAGGTCGAGCGCCAGGTCGAAACCCGTGCGGCGGCCGGCGAAGTACTCGTCCAGCTCGCGGGCCGCGAGGTCCAGCCGCTGCGGGGCGCGCAGGATCCGGGGGCTGACCTGCCGGGCCAGCGTCTCGAGCACGGCGTCGTGGCCCTCCCCCGCGAACGCGACGCGCACCAGCCCGCGGTCGGTCGCGGCGAGCAGCAGGCTGCCGACCGGGCTGTCGACGGTGCGGTAGCCGACGTCGAGCAGGTGCTCCTCCTCGGCGCGCGCGGCCAGCCGCTCGTGCAGCCGGGCCATGGTGTCGTCGGTGGCGGCCAGGGGGTCGAAGATCGTGTTCATCGGGTGTTCTCCAGTCGCTCGCGCAGGTTCTTGATGCCGTCGGCGCTCGCCCGCCGGGCGGCCGCGTCGGTGCCGCCGAGCACCTCGGCGACCTCACGGTGGCTGAGCCCGCCGAGGTGGTGGTAGGCGACGGCCAGCCGTTGCTTCTCGGGCAGCTCCTTCAAGGCGGCGTAGAGCGGCTCGTGCTCGGTCGGGTCGGCGTCCGGCCGGCCGCGGTCGGGCACCTCGTCGGTCGGGACCGCACGCCGCTGCTGCGCCCGTCGTACGTCGATCGCCTTGCGGTGCGCGATCGTGACCAGCCAGGCCTCGACGTTGGCGCCCTCGCCGAGGTCGGGATAGGCCCGCATCGCGGCGAGGAACGTCTCCGCCCAGGCGTCGTCGGCGTCGGCCGGCCCGAGCACGGCGCGGCACACCCGGAGCACGGTCGGGTCCGTGCCGGGTGACGACCTGGTCGAAGGGCAGCACGTGGGGTAGACGCTCGGGGCTGGCGGGATGTGAGGTCAGCGGTTGTCCTCGTCGGTGCGGATCCGGCGGATCACCGCGTGCACGTCGAGGCCGTGGCCGCTGCGCCACTCGCGCAGCCGCTCCTGGTCACGGGCGCGTTCGCTCGGCGGACGCGGCGTGCCGGTCGTGGTGCCAGGCGAGCGCGTCCTCGGCGTAGGCGATGTAGGCGATCGGTCGCGCCTCGCGGATCGCGTCCAGGGCGTCGATGGGGTCCCAGCCGAGCCTCAGCAGGATCGCGAACGCCGCGGACGGCCCGCGGTTGACACCCATGTGGCAGTGCACGAGCAGCACCGCGTCGGGGTCGGCGAGCGCGTCGACGGCCCACGCCGTGAGCGCCTCGAACCACGCACCCGGCACCCGCTGGCCGGCGTCGTCGATGCCGTCGTGCCGGTAGCTGCAGGTCGGGCGCCAGCGCGGCGACCAGGGCGGTGTCGTCCCACTCCAGGCGTACGTCGAGGACGTGGGTGAGGCCGCGCTCGACCAGCTCGCGCACCTGCTCCTCGGCACGCTCGCGGTCGAAGGTGTCGAAGTCGCCGCCGACGAGCAGCTGGTCGGTGACGACGTGCGCGTTGGCGTAGACGGGGTGGTCCGCGGGTTCCCGGCTCATGGCGTCATCTTGGCCAGCCGGGACGCGAGCAGCCCCGCCCGGTCGGCGTTGCCGGGGAGGGTGACGTAGCGCTCGCCGTACAGGGCGAGCAGGTCGTCGTCGAGCCGGCGGACGGCGCCGGCCGGGTACTTGTAGGCCATGCGGGCCGTGATCGCGTCGCTGTCGACGTCGCGGAGCGCGGCGGCGAGCTGGTCGGGCGAGGTGATCCCGAGCTCGTGCAGCAGTCCGGACATCCAGACGTAGTGGTCGGTCTTCGACCAGCCGGCGTCGGCGTAGCGGCCGACGAGGTACGTCGCGAGGTCGCGGGCGCCGATCCGCAGGTCGGTCTCCGGGGCGGAGGTCGCGCTGACCGTCATCTCGGCCTGGAGCCGGTCGCGGATCGTCGAGAACTCCCGGTCGGCGAGCTCGAGCAGCCCGGCGGCGAGGGTCAGCCGGCGGTCGAGGTCGGGCGCGTGCGCGTCGGGGATCGTGCCCTTGTAGCGGATGTCGTGCTCGAACTCCGCCCAGGCGTGCTGGAGCACGGTGCGGATCTGCACCTCGAACTGCTGCCCACGCAGGGGTTCGAGGGCGGCGTCGCTGACGTCGTCGGGGTCGAGCATCAGGTCGAGGTGGCGGCTCGCGTAGCCGAAGCGGCCCTTGCTCGCCGTCTCCTGGCCCTTGTCGCGGTCGGCCAGCACCTGGAACTGGCTGCCGAGCACGTCGACCGCCGCGACCACGTCGCTCTGGAGGTAGGTGACGATGCGGACGCCGACCTGGTCGGCCATCTCCGCCAGCGGGTCGGTGTAGCGGGGCTGGTCACCCACCCGGTCGACCGCCTTGCCGGCGAACGACGCGACGGACTTGGCCCGGCCGCTGATGCTCAGGTAGTTGATGCCCGCGTCGTCGAGGATGCCGGTGACCAGCGCGACCGCGGTGTCGCTCGCGCGCTGCAGTGCCGGCAGCCGGGCGGCGTACGCGGTGAGCGCCCGCTCGTGCGCCGCCTCCGCCCGGGTCGGCCGCGGCGCCGCGGTCAGTCCCTCGGGCAGGCTCGGCGTGACGATGTAGCCGTTCGCCAGGTCGCCGTACGTCGTGACCTGCTTCGGCTCGCGCTCGGCGTACAGCGCCACGTAGGCGCAGACCACGGCGTCCACCTGGTCCTCGACCTTGCGCAGCTCGCTCTTGCGGCCCGCCTCGCGCACCTGGGTGACCAGCTCCGCCCAGGCCGGGTGTGCCGTCGAGGCGCAGCGGCGTGTCGGCGTCGCGCAGCCCCTCGAGCAGCGTCATCAGCCGCAGGAGCTCCGACCGGAGGTCGTCGAGGGTGCGCCCGCGCTTGTCCTTGTACTTCAGCGTGCGGCCGAGCCGGAACAGCGCGACGATCGCGGCGTGCGGATAGACCTCGATCGCACGCCTGCCGCCCTTCAGAGCTCGGGTCGAGGTCGAGGCCGAGGCGCTCGGCGAGCCGGCCGCCGCGCGGTCCGTCGCGGAACTCGGACTTGCCGGTGTTCGTCGGGTGCGCGCCCGCCTCGAAGGCCCGGAAGTCCCTGTTGAGCTCGGCCTCGGCCGGCCGGTTGCCGGTCGCGTTGGTGACCACCAGCGGGGCGTCGATCGCGACCAGGCACTCCCCCGCGACGTACGGCGCGAGGGCGGCGGCGATCGCGTCGTCGGAGGACTCGCTCGCGACGTGGAGCAGCCGCCCGTCGTCGTCGAGCACCGCGAGCCCGGTGGGCCGTCGTACGCCCCAGGCCAGGTCGACTCCCACGAAGTGCATGGTCCGACTCTTGCAGAAGCCGCCCCCGGGGTCGTCAGCCGAGGAGCCGCGCGAGCCGTCCGGCCGGGCTGGAGGCCTCGCGGCTGATGTGTGAAACCTGTGCTTCTCATGAGAACTGCCACGCCGTTGAGCAAATGACGCAGCGCAGCCGTCGTGTCTTGTATGAGCGGAACGCCTCTGGGATGCGGCGAGGACTTCTCGCGCGCGCTGTACGACGAGCATGCGGCGGCGCTGACGGCGTACGTCCAGCGGCTGGTGCGCGGTGATCGGCAGCTCGCCGAGGACATCGTGCAGGAGACCTTCGTGCGGGCGTGGAAGCACGCCGGCCGGATCCCCGCTGGGGCGTGGCGGCCGTGGCTGTTCGTCACCGCCCGGCACTTGGTGATCGACACCGCCCGGTCCCGTCGGTCCCGGCCCGTTGAGGTGGGCCCCGCGCTGATCGAGGTCGCCGTCCAGGACGACGGACTCGACGCGGCGCTCGACGCGGTGCTCCTCGCCGACGCGCTGGCGGCGCTCAGCGCCGAGCACCGGCAGGTGCTCTTCGATGCCTACTACCGCGGCCAGACCGCCGCGCAGATTGCGGACGCTCGCGGCCTGCCTGCCGGCACCGTCCGGTCGCGGCTGCACTACGCGCTCCGGGCGCTGCGCCTGGCCCTGCAGGAGCGGGGCGTGAACTCATGACCTGTCACATGAGCCTTGATCTCGGCGGCTACGTACTCCACGCACTTGAGCAGCGAGAGGAGCACGCCGTCGAGCAACACCTGGTCGAGTGCGACGAGTGCCTCGAGGAGCTGGGCGAGCTCGCGTTCACCGCTTCCCTGTTGGCGCTCGTGCAACCCGAGGACGCCGAGATGCTCGACGGTCCCGACCCGGTCGAGTCCGCGTCGCCACCGTCTGCTCCGTCTGCGTACCGTCCGGGCGACCCGGACCGGGCCGCAGTGTGAACCATCTGCGTCGGCGAGCGGTGATGGCTGCTGTGGCCGCGGTCGTCATGGGCTCGGCCGCGGTCCCCGCCGTACACCTGCTCGACGGGCACGATCAGCCGGCGCAGGCCGTCGTGCTTCGCGGGGTCGGACCGGCTCCACGAGCCCGTGCCGAGGTCAGCATGGTCGCCCGGGACGGGGGCACCGGGCTTCACCTGACCCTCTCCGGCGCCCCCAAGCACGGGTGGTGCTCCCTCGTCGCGCGAGCCGCCGACGGGCGCAGCGAGATCGCCGCGACGTGGCCGGCGGACGGCTTCGGCCGCGTGGAGGTGAGCGGGAGCACCGCCATTCCCGCCGCGCAGCTGAGCGAGCTGTCCGTCGTGACCGACACCGGCCGGCGGCTCGTCCGTATCCCTTGCCCCAATGAGCTCATGACCACCGACAACCAACTAGGAGGAACAGATGAGAACCCCCACCAGCCGACGCTCGCTTGCCCTCCGCTCCGGCGCTGCTCTGTCCGCCGCCGCGGTCAGGGCTGCTGGTCCTGGCCGGCTGTGGCGCCGCCGGCAACACGGCGGCCGCGTCCGGCCCGAGCGCCTCCGGTACGACGGTGACCGTCCGTCAAGCCGGCGGCATGAGCGTGCTCGCGACGTCCTCGGGCCAGACCCTCTACGCCAGCGACCAGGAGAAGGGCAACGTGTTGTGCAGGAGCAGCGCCTGCGTAGCGGTCTGGAAACCACTGACGTCTCGGCCGAGCAGAAGCCGACCTCCTCTGGCGGCGTGGCCGTGCACCTCAGCACGGTCAAGCGGCAGGACGGGTCCAGGCAGGTCTCCTTCGACGGCCAGCCGCTGTACACGTTCTCGTTCGACCACAGCGCCGGGCAGGTCAACGGGGACGGGCTGAACGACAGCTTCGACGGCACCGACTTCACCTGGCACGCGGCCACGCCCACGGGCACGGCTCCGACCTCCGGCTCCTCAAAGGGCTCCGGCTACAGCTACTGAACCCGGGGCTTCGCCATGCGCCCGCACCGTCTGGTCGTCATCTGGTATCTGTCCAACGGTCAGGACGCTGGCGTCAGCTGCGGCTGAAGATGACGCGTCCGTTGGGGATGGTCTTCATCTCGTACTTCGGGTTGTGGGCGTAGGAGTGGTGGCGCGGGCACAGCAGCCGTCCGTCGGCGATGTTGGTCTTGCCGCCGCGGCTCCAGGGGGTGTTGTGGTGGACGTGGCACATCGCTGCGGGCCAGTCGCAGCCGTGGCTGGTGCAGTGCTGGTCGCGGTGCCGGATCGCGACCCGCTGGTGCCGGTCGTAGAGGCGCTTGCTTGCGGCCGAGGTCGAGGATCTCGGACTTCCCGCCGAGCACCATCGGGATGATCCCGGCCTCGCAGGCCAGCTTCCGTGCCTGGTCGGCGGTGATCGGGTCCCCGGTGTCGAGGATGGCCGGGGTGTGGCTGTCGCCGAGCAGGTTCTCCAGGGTCATGGTGACCACCACGGTGGCGTCGACGCCGCCGGCCTGGGGGAGCCGGTCGACCGGGTAGCGGGTGACGTACTCGCAGAACGCGTGCCCGAGCCCCTTGGGGGTGCCGGAGTGGTGGCGGTGCCTGGGTGAGTTGATCGCGAGCACCGCCTGCTTGAGCATGGCACCGACCGGTGGCCGGGAGGGTGAACCGGCCGTGGCACAGGCCGTGGCCGTCGTCGGCGATGGTGAACCGGCAGGCCTCCTCGGCGAGCGCTTCCTGGCGTTGCAGGGCCTTGAGCTCGTGTTCTTCGGCGATCTCGGGGGCGACCACCTCGAGGACCCGGTGCGCGAGCCGGCGCAGCGCGACCGGGTCGTGCTCGGCCGCGCACCCGATCAGGTGGGCCTCGGCGTCGCGGCGGTGCTCGACCGGCAACGCGTCGACGCCCTTCACGATCACCACCGCCTGCTCCTCGGAGACGCTGGCCGGCGGCCATCGCGTCCCGGACCGGCTCGTGGTCGCAGTCCAGCGCGTTGGCGAGCGCCAGGCGGCGCTTGGCGTCGCGTTTGGTCTGCCGGGTCTGGTTGGCCCACCAGGCGGCGGTGTCGGTGGCGCCGTGGCTCGAGCGCCGAGGTCGAGGCGGTCGGCGTGGTGGGCGTGGCGGAGCTCGAGCTCGGTGATCCGGTGCCGGAGCTGCGGCCAGGGCGGTCAGGTTGGTCTCGGTCTCGGCCGGGCGCAGAGTCCACAGCCCGAGGTCGGCGACCTCGTCCAGCTGTCGGCTGACGGCGGCGATCGTGGACGTGACCGGGTGCTGTCCGGTGTCGTCGAATGCCGTTGTCATACAGGGAATTCTGGCATCGGCCACCGACAGTCCCGGACCGAGAATGCGGCATTTCCGGCAGCTGTGGAGAAGTATTTCGAAAGTTTTCTGGAGCCCTCGATGGTGTGGTCTCGACACTCGCTCGCTGGCGCTCGCTGCTCGACCACCGGCGCGCAGAGCGCTCGCTGCTCAACCACCCGCCATATCGCGCACTCTTGCCTGTCGTCACGAGTGAGCAATACCGTGACGGCCATGGGCCTGCTCCCGTCGGCGCACGTCGACACCTTCTGCCGCGACCACCTGCCGCCGGCCGACCAGTGGCCCGAGCTGCTCTTCACGCTCCCGGAGCTCGCCTACCCCGACCGGCTGAACTGCGCGACCGCACTGCTCGACGACGTGATCGCGCGACACGGGGCCGACCGGCCGTGCCTGCATCGGCCAGGACGGCGCGACCTGGACGTACGCCGACCTGCTGGCCCGCGCCGACGCCGTGGCCCACGTGCTGGTCGACGACCTCGGTCTCGTGCCCGGCAACCGGGTGCTGCTGCGCGGCCCGAACAACCCGTGGCTCGCCGCCTGCTGGTTCGGCGTGCTCAAGGCCGGTGGGGTGGTGGTCGCGACGATGCCGCTGCTGCGCGCGGGCGAGCTGGCGACGATCCACGAGATCGCGTCGCTCGACGCGGCACTGGTCGACCATCGCTTCCTCGACGCGGCTGCAGGGCTGGGGCTGCCGACGATCGCGTACGGCGGCGACGCACCCGACGACCTGACCCAGCGCGTCACGTCGAAGCCCACGACCTTCGACGACGTGGCGACCTCCTGCGACGACGTGGCCCTGCTGGCGTTCACGTCCGGTACGACGGGCCGGCCGAAGGCGACGATGCACCTGCACCGCGACGTGCTCGCGGTGTGCGACACGTTCTCGCGCCACGTGCTGCGGCCGACGCCGGACGACGTGTTCACCGGCACGCCGCCGCTCGCGTTCACGTTCGGGCTCGGCGCGGTGCTGCTCTTCCCGCTGCACGCCGGCGCCTCGACGCTGCTGGTCGAGAAGGCGACGCCGGCCGAGCTGGCGACCCTGATCACCGAGCACGGGGTGACGATCTGCTCCACCGCACCCACGGCGTACAAGGCGATGCTCGCCGCCGGCGCCTCGCTCCCGACCCTGCGCCAGGCCGTGTCCGCCGGCGAGCACCTGCCGGCGGCGACGTGGCAGGCGTTCCTCGACGCGACCGGGATCGCGATCATCGACGGGATCGGGTCCACCGAGATGCTGCACATCTTCATCGGCTCGAGCGGCGACGAGATCCGGCCGGGATCGACGGGTCGCGCGGTGCCCGGCTACGTCGCGTGCGTGCTCGACGAGGCCGGCAACGAGGTGCCCGACGGCGAGCGGGGACGGCTGGCGGTGAAGGGCCCGACCGGGTGCCGCTACCTCGCCGACGACCGGCAGCGCGTCTACGTGCAGCAGGGCTGGAACATCACCGGGGACACCTTCACCCGCGACGCCGACGGCTACTTCTGGTACCAGGCGCGCAGCGACGACATGATCATCAGCGCCGGCTACAACATCGCCGCGCCCGAGGTCGAGGAGGCGCTGCTCGGCCACCCCGGCGTCAACGAGTGCGCGGTGGTCGGTGTCCCCGACGAGGCGCGCGGCATGCGCGTGAAGGCGTACGTCGTGCTCGCCGATGGGCCCGAACGCCCTTCTGCGCAAGAGCTCCAGGAGTTCGTGAAGGCGTCGATCGCGCCGTACAAGTACCCGCGCGAGATCGAGTTCGTCGCCGAGCTGCCCCGCACCGCGACCGGCAAGCTGCAGCGGTTCCGGCTGCGCGATGCCTGAGCTCGCTCCGCGCCGGCTGATCCTGTCGCTCTACGGCCTCTACGCGCGCCCCGAGGGCAACTGGCTCTCGGTGGCCGCGCTGGTCGCGCTGATGGAGGACCTCGGCGTCGACTCGGCCGCCGTCCGGTCGTCGGTCTCGCGGCTCAAGAAGCGAGGCGTGCTCGACCCGGTCCGGCGCGACGGCAGTGCGGGCTACGCCCTCTCCGAGGACGCGCTGGCCGTGCTGCGCGCCGGTGACGAGCGGATCTGGTCACGACCCCGCGCGACCGCGGCGGACGGCTGGCTGGTGGTGGTGTTCTCCGTGCCGGAGGCCGAGCGCGAGAAGCGGCACGTGCTCCGCACGCTGCTCACCCGGCTCGGCTTCGGCACCGCGGCTCCCGGCGTCTGGGTCGCGCCCGGCACGTCGTACGACGAGACGCTGGCGGCGCTCGAGCGGCAGGGCCTGGCGGCGTACACGGAGTTCTTCCGCGGCGACTACCTCGGCGTCGGCGACGTCGGCGCCCGGATGGCGGAGTGGTGGGACCTGGACGCGCTCGCGGCGCTCTACGACGAGTTCGACGACACCCATCGGCCCTTGCTGGGCTTGCGAAACCCGTCGCCGCGCGAGGCGTTCACGGCCTACGTGCCGATGCTCACGGAGTGGCGCCGGCTCCCGTATCTGGACCCCGGCCTGCCGCTCGAGCCGCTGCCGGACGACTGGGCCGGCGTCGCCGCGGGCGAGCTGTTCACGGCGCTCGACGAGCGCCTGCGCGAGCGGGCGGCCGAGCACGCCGGCCCCGTCGTGCACGGCTGAGGTTCACCACAACCCGGGCTCGTCGGCCCACGACGTCGTCGGCGGCGCCGTCGGCGCCTCCGCGGTCTGCGCGTGGCTGGCGGCCACGGCGAGCGCGTCGACGAGGTCGTTCATCGGGTCGCCGGAGTGTCCCTTCACCCAGCGGAACGAGACGTCGCCCCGCGCCAGCACCAGCTCCACGAGCGGCTCCCAGAGGTCACGGTTGGCGACCGGTCGCTTCTGGGAGTTGAGCCAGCCGCGGGCGTGCCAGCCCTTCCACCAGCGGTTGCGGAAGCAGTTCACGACGTACGTCGAGTCGCTGACCACCACCAGGGGTCCGTCCAACGCGCGCACCGCCTCGAGCGCGGCCCGGATCTCCATCCGCTGGTTGGTCGTCGCCGGGTCGGCGCCGGCGGCCTGGGGTCCGTGCGGCACCGCCCAGGCCCAGCCGCCCGGACCGGGGTTCCCCCGGCAGGCACCGTCCGTGTACACCTCGCGCATCGGGCCAGCCTAGGCGTGTGCGGACCAGCGTCAGTCCGCAGCCTCCGAGATCCTGGCCAGCACCAGCTTGCGCACGTCGTCGGCGTCGGCCAGGTCCAGTGCCTCCCGAGCCAGGGTGGCGCAGTGCCCGACGTCGAGCTCGCGCACCGCCGCCTTGACCCGGGGTACGGCGGGCGGCGAGACGCTCAGCTCGCGCACGCCAGCCCGACCAGCACCGGGATGGCCAGCTCGTCCGACGCGGCCTCGCCGCAGACCGCGACGTCGATCCGGCCGCGTGCCGCCCGGCACACGTGGTCGATCAGCCGGAGCACGCCCGGGTCGAGGGCGTCGGACAGCGCCGCGACGGCGCCGTTGCCGCGCTCGGCGGCCAGGGTGTACTGGGTCAGGTCGTTGGTGCCGATGCTGACGAAGTCGACGTGCGGCAGGAACGCCTCGATCTTCAGGGCGGCCGCGGGCACCTCGATCATCGTGCCGACGCGCAGACCGTCGGGCAGGCCCGCCGGCCCGGCCGCCTCGGTCGAGCACCTGGCGCGCCTCGATCAGCTCGCCGGGCGTCGACACCATCGGGAACATGATGCTGGTCGGGAAGCGCCGCGCGGTCTGGCAGATCGCCACCAGCTGGTCGCGCAGCAGGTCGCGGTGCTCGAGGCTGAGCCGGATGCCGCGCTGGCCGAGGAACGGGTTGGCCTCCGCCGGCATCGGCAGGTAGGGCAGCGGCTTGTCGCCGCCGACGTCGAGGGTGCGCAGGGTGATCCGCCGGCCGCCCATCGCCTCGGCGATCGCGTCGTACTCCGCCTGCTGCTCCTCGACGTCGGGCGCGGCGCTCCGGTCGAGGAACAGGAACTCGGTGCGCACCAGGCCGGCCCCGTCGGCCCCGGCCGCGAGCGCGGCCCGGGCGTCGGCCACCGACCCGAGGTTGGCCGCCACGACGAACGGCGTGCCGTCGCGGGAGACGGCCGGCTGCTCGGCGAGGGCGAGCTGCCGGGCGCGCCGCTCGGCGGCCTCGCGGGCGCGCCGCTCGGTACTCCTCGAGCAGCTCCGGCGACGGGTCGACGTGCAGCTCGCCGGGCCGCCGTCGAGGACGACGGTGGTGCCCTCGGGGATGGTCAGCACGTCGCGGCCCGGCCGCCACGACCACCGGGATGTCGCGAGCCCGGGCCAGGATCGCGGCGTGCGAGGTCGGGCTGCCCTGCGGCGAGGACGACGCCGGTCACCAGGTCGAGGTCCAGGCCGGCCGTCTCGGCGGGCGTCAGGTCGCGGCCACCAGGACGCCCTGCGCCGTCATCCGCCGGGCGGTCTGCGCCGGTCAGCGCCCGCAGCACCTGGTCGCCGACCGCGTGGACGTCGGCGGCCCGCTCGCGCAGGTAGGGGTCGGGCAGGCCGGCCCACTCGCGCTCGACCTCGGCGAGGCAGCCCGCCCAGGCGGCAGACGGCCCCGACGCCGGCGCCGATGCGGGCCTTGACGTCGGCGAGCATCTCGGCGTCGGCGAGCAGCGACAGGTGCGCGTCGAAGATGCTCGCCTCGCTCGGCGCCGACCTCTCGCGCGGTGAGGACCCGGACGTGCTCGATCTCCCGGCGCACGGCGGCCACCGCCTCGACGATGCGCCGCCACTCCGCGGCCGGCTCGCCCGACCGGGTGCCTGGTCGACGGTCGACCGGCACGGCGGTGAGCCGGCGGACCGGGCCGATCGCGATGCCCGGCGACGCCGGCAGCGGGCCGCTGCGCCGGATCGGTCGGCGCCGGCAGCGCCGGGCGCTCGACGACCGTCGTCGATCGGCCTCGTCGAACCGGCGCTGCGCCAGCGCGAGGAGGTGCTCGACCGCCTCCTGGGCCTGCGGCCCGGAGGCGCGGACCTCGACCTCGTGGCCCGTGCAGGGCGCCGAGCGTCGCGACCCGGCTCAGGCTGCCGGCCGGCACCGGTCCGGCGCCGGTGGTGAGGTTGCGCAGCTGCACGGTCGCGTCGAGCGCGCGCACCTCGCTGACCAGCCGGGCGGCCGGCCGGGCGTGCAGGCCGTGGGGGTTCTCGACGGTGAAGACGCCGACGACCTCCTCCGCGGCCGCGGCTCGCGCGGCTCGGCGTCGCCCTCGGTCGGCGTCGACAGGTGCGCGGCCTTGCCCATCAGCGCGTCGCGCGCCTCGGCCGCGACCTCCGCCCGGCTGGCTCCGCCCGCAGCGGCGACGGCGGCGACGACCAGCCCCTCGACGATCGGCGCCGGGCGACAGCGTCACCCGGTCGCGCACGGCGGGGTCGTCGAGCAGGTCGAGCGCCAGCTCGGCGCTGAGCACGGCACTGCCGAGGTCCATCAGGACGACGACGCCGGCCGGGCCGTCGGCCCGCTCGATCGCCTCCATGATGCTGACCGCGTCGGTGCCGAACGTCGTCTCGTCGAGCCCGGCCGCCACCTCGATCCGCAGCGGCGCGGCCGTGCAGCATCTCCGCCGCCAGCGCGACGGCGGCGCTGGGCGAGCGCCCGGCTGTGGGAGACGACGACGAGCCCGACGTCCTGCGCGGCGTCGACCGGCTGTCCGATGCGTCTGTCATGTCGCTGCACTCCCTTCGCGTGTCGCTCGATGTCGATCGGCGTCGGACGGGCTCGACGGCGCCGCGTGGCCGCCTCGAGCAGCAGCGCCACGGTCGTCGCGCCCGGGTCCTGGTGGCCGACGCTGCGCTCGCCGAGGTAGCTGGCCCGGCCCTTGCGGGCCAGCATCGGCGTCGTCGCGTCGCGGCCGGCGGCGGCGGCGTCCCGGGCGCGCTTGCAGCGCGGTCGGCCAGCGGCTACGTCGTCGCGCGAGCGCCGCGTCGAGCGCGTCGACGGCGGGCGCCAGCGCGTCGTACATCGTCTTGTCGCCCGGCGCCGGCCTTGCCGCGGTCGACGACGCCGCCGAGCCCGGCCCGCAGCGCGGCGGCGACGTCGCGTCGGCCGAGACCGTGCTCGGCGTCGCCGAGCGAGCCGCCCATCCGCAGGAAGAGCGTGCCGAACAGCGGGCCCGCTCGCCCCGCCGACCGTCGAGACCAGCGTCATCCCGACCTTGGAGAACAGCGCGCCGGCGCGTGGCCGGCGGGCTCTCGTCGAGCGCGGCCACGGCGGCCTTCATGCCCCGGTCCATGTTCGACCCGTGGTCGGCGTCGCCGATCGCGGCGTCGAGCTCGGTCAGGTGGTCCCGGTTCTCCGCGACCAGCTGGGCGAAGCTGCGCACCCACTGCTCGAGGACCGCCGTGGTCACGTTCTCGGCTCATGCGTCAGATGCCCCATCTCAGTGCCGGAGTGTTGACAGGAGCGTCCCAGAGCGAGAGCAGCTCGTCGTCGACCTTGAGCAGGGTGACCGACGCGCCGGCCATGTCGAGCGAGGTGATGTAGGAGCCGACCAGCGACCGCGCGACCGTGCACGCCGTGCCCGGCGAGGATCTTGTTGCACCTCGTTGAACATCACGTAGAGCTCGATCAGCGGGGTGCCGCCGAGCCCGTTGACGAACGCGATGACGGGGTCGCCCTTGCGCGAACGGCAGGTCGGCGAGGATCGGCTCGACGAGCAGCGCGGCGATCTCGCTCGCCGGCGCCAGCGGCAGCCGCTCGCGACCGGGCTCGCCGTGGATGCCGACGCCGAGCTCCATCTCGTCCTCGCCGAGCTCGAACGTCGGCTTGCCCGCCGCCGGCACGGTGCAGGAGGTGAGCGCCACGCCCATGCTGCGGCCGTTCGCGTTGACGGTGCGGGCGACCTCGGCGACCTCGTCGAGGTCGCGACCCTGCTCGGCCGCCGCGCCGGCGATCTTCTCGAGCAGCACGGTGACGCCGACGCCGCGGCGGCCCGCCGTCCAGGTGCTGTCCTGGACGGCGACGTCGTCGTCGGTGACCACCGAGACGACGCGCGCGCCGGTCTCGGCGGCGGCCAGCTCGGCGGCCATCTCGAAGTTCATGACGTCGCCGGTGTAGTTCTTCACGACGTGCAGGACGCCGGCGCCGCCGTCCACCAGCTTGGTGGCCGCGAGCATCTGGTCGGGCACCGGCGAGGTGAACACCTCGCCGGCGCAGGCGGCGTCGAGCATGCCCAGGCCGACGAACCCGCCGTGCAGCGGCTCGTGGCCCGAGCCGCCGCCGGAGATGATGCCCACCTTGCCCGTCTTCGGGCGCGTCACCGCGGTAGATGACCTTGTTGCTGCGTGGTCGACCCGGAGGTCGGGGTGAGCGGCCTCGATGCCGCGCAGGGCCTCGACCACGACGTCGTTCGGGTCGTTGATCAGCTTCTTCATGAGAGTCCCTTCCGGATCCGGTTGGTGCGGACGGGTCAGGCGCTGCTGGCCTGGCGGTCGGTCGGCTCGAGGTCGGGATCGCCGAGGTCCACGCCGGCACCGGCCGGCTGGCGGTCGGCGGGCGTCCGGGTCGAGCAGGCCGTAGAGCAGGGCGGCGAGCGACGCCGGCGAGGAGCTCGGCGGCCAGGTAGACCGGGCAGCTGGTCCCACTTCACGTCGCCGCCGGCGATCTGCTGGACGAGCATCGGGCCGACGGTGCGGGCCGGGTTGATGGAGGCGCCGGTGGCGGGCGCGACCGGGATGATCGCCGCGAAGACGACCAGGCCGATCGCGACGCCGGCGAAGCCGGCCGCGGCCTTGCGGTGGATGACGCCGAAGATGGTGAACACCAGGATGAACGTGCCCACGAACTCGGCGGTGAACGCCTGCGCCCAGCTGATGTCGCCGTACGACGCGACGCCCAGGCCGACGTCGCTGGCCTTCTGCCGAGGACGCCGATGATCGCGGCGGCGCCGACGATGGCGCCGACGACCTGGGCGCCGATGTAGGCCGGCACCTGGCGACCACGGGAACTTGCCGGACACGGCCAGCCCGAGGGTGACCGCCGGGTTGATGTGGTTGCCGCCGATGTGCCCGAGGGCGTAGACGGTGGCGACCACGATGGTGCCGAACGCCAGGGAGATCATCCCGAGGTCGGCCATCGTGAACGGCGCGTCGCCGTTGACGATCAGGGTGGCGGGCACCGACCCCACGCCGATGAACACCAGGAAGGCCGTCCCGATGGCCTCAGCGCCCAGCCGCTGGAACAGATTGGTCTCGTCAAGCATGCCGTGCCCCTTCGTCTGTCGGTCTGAGTCCGAATCGTCATTCGATATTGTCGAATGTGATTTGGACGCTACACCTGTGATTCACTACTGCGCAAGAGTTTTCGTGAAATCGGTCACACGAGAAGGGCGCACCCGTGATCCAGTCGGTCGACCGCGCCATCCGGGTGCTCACCGCGCTCCAGGGCGCCCGCCGGATGAGCCTGTCGGAGCTGGCCGCCCGCCTGGAGCTCGCGCCGTCGACCACGCACGGCATCGTCCGCAGCCTCGTCGAGCACGGCATGGTCGTGCAGGAGCGCGGCTCCAGCCGCTACCAGCTCGGGCCGGCCGTGCTCCGGCTCGGCAACGTCTACCTCGACACCCTCGAGCTGCGGTCGAAGGCGATCCCGTGGGCCGAGGACCTCGCCCGGCGTACCGGCCTGGCCGTGCGCACCGGCGTGCTGCTCATCGACGACGTCGTGATCATCCACCACGAGCCGCGCCCCGACGGCAGCCGGCAGATGCCCGAGGTCGGCATCGTCATCCCCGCCCACGCCAGCGCCCTCGGCAAGGCGATGCTCGCCTTCCTGCCCGAGGACGAGAAGCGGGTCCTCACCTCCGGCGAGCTGCGCAGCATGACCGGCGAGACGATCACCTCGCCGGACGAGCTCCGCGACCAGCTCGACGCGGTCCGCTCCAGCGGCATCGCCCGCGAGCAGGACGAGGCCGTGATCGGCGAGAGCTCCCTGGCCAGCCCGGTCTTCGACTCGTACGGCGAGGCGGTCGGCGCCATCGGCGTGGTGGTCCCCTCCGGCGGCGACCTCGAACGCCACGAAGCCAGCGACCTGGTGCGCGAGACGGCGCGCGCCGTCTCCCGCGAGCTGGGCGCGCCGTCGTGGCCCCCGCGGGTCGCCGGCTGACCTACGTCGAGCCAGCCGCGGGTGTGCCAGCCCTTCCTGGGCGCGACCGGCGGACGTGGGCGGTGTTAGTGGGGGCTGGGAGCCGTCGAATTCCCAAGGGATCGAGGTTTTCTGACGCTTCCAGTGGTGTGCGTGCCCCTGGAAGTGCCAGTTCTCATTGGGAGGTGCGACTCTCATTGGGAGGTGCGACCGAGGGCCGGCAGCCTGGTCCGATCAGTCCGACAAATTCCTCGATACCTTGGGAATTCGCATCCCACGCCCGCTCCGCGACTACGTCCGGTACTCCGGCAACACCGCGAACCCCTGCACCTCGACCAGCGCCTCGGCGTCCCACAGCCGGCTGACCCCGATGCCCGCCATCGCCGGGTAGTCGGTGCCGACCAGCCGCCTCCACACCTCGCCGATCTCGCGCGCGCGGGCCCGGTAGTCGTCCATGTCGACGATGTAGACCGTCATCGAGGCCAGGTCGCGCGGCTGGCCGCCGGCGGCGGCGAGCGCGGTCAGCAGGTTCGCCAGCGCCTGCTCGAACTGCGCGACCAGCCGCCGTCGACGATGCGGCCCGTCGACGTCCATGCCGGTCTGGCCGGCGAGGAACACGGTGCGTGCCGGTGGCGACCGTGGCGTGGGAGAAGCCGGACGGCTGCGGCGCAGGCTCGTGCGCGGGTTGATCGCGCTTCTGGGTGATCTCATGACTGCACCGCTCCTCCGTCGACGTTGAGGCCCTGCCCGTTGATCGCGCCGTTGTCGACGCAGAGCATCACCACCGACGCGCACTCCTCCGGCGTCACCAGCCGGCCGATCGGCTGCTGGCGCTCGAGGATCGTGCGCGCCTCGTCCTCCGACCTCCCGGTGCGGCCGGCGATGGCGGCGACCGAGCCGTCGGTCATCGGGGTGTCGACGTAGCCGGGGCAGACCGCGTTGATCGTGACCCCGGTGCGCGCGACCTCCATCGCGCCGGAGCGGACCAGGCCGATCACGCCGTGCTTGCTGGCGGAGTACGCCGCGATCCGGGCCGCGCCGTGCTTGCCGGCGACGGAGGCGACCACCACGACCCGGCCCCAGCCCGCCTCGGTCATCGCCCGGCAGGGCGCGCCGGATGGTGCGGAACGGCGCGGTCAGGTTGAGGTCGAGCATCCGCTGCCACTCCTCGTCGGAGGTCTCCACGAGCGGAGAGCTGGCACCGGCGCCGGCGTTGACGACGAGGATCTCGACCGGTCCCCAGGCGTCCTCGACCTGCGCGAAGGCGGCGTCGAGCGCTGCCGGGTCGGTGACGTCGGTCGGGACGACGAGCGTCTCGCCGGGCAGGCTCCTGCGCCAGCGCGTCGAGGTCGTCCCGCGACCGCGCCAGCAGCGCGACCCGGTGGCCGGCGTCGGAGAGCGCCCGGGCGCACGGCGGCGCCGATCCCCTTGCCGGCGCCGGTGACCAGGCGACGCGGACCCGGCTCATCGTGCCCGGTCCATTCCGGCGGCCGCTTCTCGTTGAAGGCGGCGTGGAACTCGGCGTGGTCGTGCGGTGGTCATCAGCAGCGCCTGGGTCATCGCGTCCAGCTCCATCGCCGAGCCGATCGGCATGTCCAGCTCGCGGGTGATCAGCGACTTCGTCTGCGCGAACGCCAGCGTCGGCCCGTCGGCGAGCCGTCGGGCGAGGGCGTCGACCGCGTCGTCGAGACCGTCCTCGTCGACCAGCTGGCTCACCAGTCCGTAGCGGTCGGCGGTCTCCGCGTCGATGGTGTCGCCGAGCATCAGCAGCTCGGTGGCGCGGCCGACGCCGACCATGCGCGGCAGCAGGTACGCCGCGCCCATGTCGCCGCCGGACAGCCCGACCTTGGTGAACAGGAACGCGAACTTCGCGCGCGTCGTACACACGCGGAAGTCGGAGGCCAGCGCGATCACGGAGCCGGCGCCCGCCGCGATCCCCTGGATGCCCGCGACGATCGGCACCGGGCACTCGCGCATCGCGCGGATCACCTCGCCGGTCATGCGGGTGAAGCCGATCAGGTCCTTCGGGTCCATCTTGATCAGCTCGCCGATGATCTCGTTGACGTCCCCGCCGCCGCAGAACCCCTTGCCCTCGCCCGCGGATCACCAGCACCTTCGCCTCGTCGCGGTGCGGCAGCTCGTGGAGCAGGTCGCGCAGGTCGGCGTAGCTCTCGAAGGTGAGCGGGTTCATCTTCTCGGGCCGGTTGAGCGTCACCGTCGCGACGCCGTCGGCGACCTCGAACCGGAAGTGCTGCCAGTCCTCGGTGAGCGGGACGCTGCCGCGGTAGCGGGTCACTCGTCGACCTCCTGCCGTGCGCGGACCAGTCCGCGACCGATGATCGTGCGCTGCACCTCGGAGGCGCCCTCGTAGATCCGCGGCGCCCGGACCTCACGATAGAGCCGCTCCAGCAGGTGGCCGCGTTGCAGTCCGCGCGCGCCGTGGAGCTGCACCGCCTGGTCGACGACCCACTGAGCGGACTCGGTCGCGAACAGCTTCGCCATCGCGGCACTGCGTGGTGATCTCCGCGCGCGGAGCACCGCTGTCGTACGACGCCGCCGCCGCGCGCACCAGCAGCCGCGACGCCTGCACCCGGGTCGCCATCTCGGCCAGCAGATGTTCGACGGACTGCTGGTGGACCAGCACGTCGCCGTAGACCTTCCGCGTCGTCGCCCAGTCGAGCGCGGCGTCGAGCGCGGCCTGCGCCATGCCGACCGCGAACGCGCCGACGCTGGGCCGGAACCGGTCGAGCGTGCCCATCGCGACCGCGAAGCCGCCGTCGACGTCGCCGAGCACGTCCTCGCGTTCGACCCGGACCCCGTCGAACGTGAGCCGGCCGATCGCGTGCGGGGCGACCATGTCCAGCGCGCTCGCCACTCAGGCCCGGGCTGTCGCCGGCCACCGCGAACCCGGTCACGCCCTTCGCCCGCGCATCGGGCGTGGTGCGCGCGAACACCGAGTAGACGTCGGCCTCGGGGGCGTTGCGAGATCCAGAGCTTCTCGCCGGTGATCCGCCAGCCGTCACCGTCCGGTTCCGCCTGCAGGGCAAGGGCTGCCGCGTCCGAGCCCGCGTCGGCCTCACTCAGCGCGAACCCGGCGACCACGTCGCCGGCGCCGACACCGGGCAGCCAGCGCTGCTTCGTCGCCGCGTTGCCGTGCAGCACGATCGGCGAGCTGCCGAGCCCCTGCAGGGCGAGCGCGGTCTCGGCCTCCGTGCTGACCGTCGCCAGCGTCTCGCGGAGCAAGCACAGCTGCGTGGCGGTGCCGTCGATGACGTCCTGGAGCAGTCCGTGGTCGCCGATCGCCTTCACCAGCGGCCGGTTGACCGCGCCGTGCACCGGCGCGATCGGGGCGAGGTGCCGGACCGCGACGTCGCGCACGCGGGCGACGTACTCGTCCTCGGCACTCACCTCGCGACCGTATTGCGCCTTGACAACGCTCGTCAAGAACGCAATATGCTTCCGGTGGTCGAGCATGTCGAGACCAGGGAGCAGCATGCGCATCGCGGTGATCGGCGGCGGGCCGGGCGGCCTGTACTTCAGCGCGCTCGCCCAACAGCTCGGCGACAGCCGGGACGGAGCACGACATCACCGTGTGGGAGCGCAACGCGGCCGACGACACGTTCGGCTTCGGCGTCGTGTTCAGCGACGAGACGCTCGGCGGCATCGAGCACGCGGACCCCGCGGTCTACGCGGCGATGGAGCGCGAGTTCGCGGTCTGGGACGACATCGACGTGCACTTCAAGGGCGAGGTGGTCACCAGCGGCGGACACGGCTTCGCGGCGATGTCCCGGCGTCGGCTGCTGGAGATCCTGCAGGCCCGGTGCGCGGCGCTCGACGTGACGGTGCACTTCTGCACGGAGGCTCCCGACGTCGAGGAGCTCGCTGCGTCGTACGACCTGGTGATCGCGGCCGACGGCCTCAACTCGGCGGTGCGCGCGCGGTACGCCGACACGTTCGGGCCCTCGCTCGACGTGCGCGACTGCCGCTACATGTGGCTCGGCACCGACAAGGTGTTCGAGGCGTTCAAGTTCTACGTCGCGCAGACGCCGTACGGCGTCATGCAGATCCACGGCTACCCGTTCGACGCGACCGGCAGCACCTTCATCGTGGAGATGACGTCGGCGGTGTGGGAGGCCGCCGGCTTCGGCGAGTACGCCGACCGTGCCTGGGCGCCGGGCGAGTCCGACCAGAAGTCGATCGACAAGATCCGCGAGCTGTTCGCCGACGTGCTCGACGGGCACGACGTGATGGCGAACAACTCGCGCTGGATCAGCTTCACCACGGTCCGCAACGAGCACTGGGTGCACGACAACGTCGTGCTGCTCGGCGACGCCGCGCACACCGCGCACTTCTCGATCGGCTCCGGCACCAAGCTCGCGATGGAGGACGCGCTGACCCTGGCCGCCTGCCTGCACGAGGAGGACTCGGTCGCGGCCGCGCTGGCGGCGTACGAGGAGGAACGCAAGGCCGTCGTGCTCTCCACGCAGCGCGCGGCGCAGGCCAGCCTCGAGTGGTTCGAGAACCTCGCGCAGTACGTCGACCAGGAGCCGATCCAGTTCGGGTTCAACATCATGACCCGGAGCCGGCGGGTCACCTACGACAACCTGCGCGTGCGCGACCCGGAGTTCGTGGCGCGGTGCGAGGAGTGGTTCGGCCGACGCCGGCGACTCCCCCGATGTTCGAGCCGTTTCCCACTGTTCCACGCCCTTCCGGCTCGGCGCTCTGACCCTGCCCAACCGGATCGTCGTCTCGCCGATGGACATGTACGTCGCCGAGGACGGCCTGGTCGGCGACTTCCACCTCGTGCACCTCGGAGGCAAGGCGCTCGGCGGCGCCGGACTGGTGATGACCGAGATGGTCTGCGTGTCCCCCACCGGCCGGATCACGCCTGGGCTGTGCGGGCATCTGGGACGACGAGCAGCAGGCCGCCTGGGCGCGGATCGTGGACTTCGTGCACGCCTCGTCACCGGCGAAGATCGGCCTCCAGCTCGGCCACTCGGGCGCCAAGGGCTCCACGAAGCTGATGTGGGAGGGCATCGACGAACCGCTGCCCGACGGCAACTGGGACGTCGTCGCCGCGTCGCCGGTGTCGTACAACCCGACCGTCAACCAGGTGCCGCACGAGCTGACGGTCGACGAGCTCGACGAGATCCGCGACCAGTTCGTCGACTGTGCCCGCCGGGGCGCGGATGCCGGCTTCGACGTGCTGGAGCTGCACTGCGCACACGGGTACCTGCTGTCCGGCTTCCTGTCGCCGGTGACGAACAGGCGCACGGACGCGTACGGCGGCGACATCGAGGGCCGGCTGCGCTGGCCGCTCGAGGTGTTCGGCGCGATGCGCGCGGTGTGGCCGGCCGAGCGGCCGATGACGGTGCGGATCTCCGCCACCGACTGGGTCGACGACGGACAGACGCTGGACGACACGGTGCGGGTGGCGCAGGCGTTCGCGGACGCGGGCGCTGCGGCGATCGACGTGTCGACCGGGCAGGTCACCTCCGCGGAACGTCCGGCGTTCGGCCGCTCGTACCAGACGCCGTACGCCGACGCGATCCGCAACCGCACCGACGTCCCCACGATCGCGGTCGGGGTGATCTCGTCGTACGACGACGTGAACTCGATCCTGATGGCCGGCCGCGCCGACCTGTGCGCGCTCGGCCGGGTGCACCTCTACGACCCGTCGTGGACCCTGCACGCCGCCCTCGACCAGGACTACGACGGCCCCGCCGTCACCTGGCCGCTGCCCTGGCAGGCCGGGAAGCGCAAGCCGCAGACCGGCCGCTCGGACGGACCGAAGCCGCGGCTCCAGCTGATCCGCGAGGGCGCGACCGGCACCCGGCACCGCCGCTGGCGGCCAGCGCGCGAGCTGTCGGGGCCAGCACGTCAAGGGTGTCCACAGATCGTCCAGACGGCCTGTCGGCTCCGGTCGGATCGACCTAGGTTGGCACCATGACGATGGGTCCGGTCGAGATCGAGCGCAAGGTGCGCCAGCACGACAACGACATCACCGAGATCTACCAGATGCTCGCCCACATCCAGGGCGTCCAGGGCCGGCACACCATGCGGCTCGGGGAGCTGGGCGCCGCCCTCGGCATCGTTGACTCCAAGGTCGACGCGGTCACCCAGAAGGTGGACCGGCTGGAGACCAAGGTCGACGAGCTCGACACCAAGATGGGCATCGTCCTGGAGCTGCTGCAGGGTCAGCGGGGCTGAGACGCCGACCTGACCCACGCCACACGCCCGCACAGGGCGGGGTCGTGTGAGAAGGCTCCGCCTCGATGGTCTCCACGTAGCCGTCGTCCGTCTCGACCTCCCGCTCGGGTGTCCAGAAACTCTGGTCAAGGAAGTGCGCGCCCGGTTGACAATGCGTTAGTGACGACTAACATATGGGAGTGCTGGACCCCCTGACTGCCGCTGCCGAGCCCAACCGGCGACGCATCCTGCAGCTGCTGGGATCGGAGCCCCGCACGGTGACCGACATCGCGGCGGAGTTCACGGTGACCAGGTCGGCGATCTCGCAGCACCTGCTGGTGCTCGCGGAGGCCGGGCTGGTGGAGGCCACGAAGGTGGGAAGGCAACGGATCTACCGGGTCCTGCCGTCCGGACTGCGGCGGTTGCAGGCCGAGATCGACAGGTTCTGGACCAACGAGCTCGACGTGCTCGCCACGGACGCGCAGAGGAAGAGGAGCACCGAATGACCTGCACCAGGACCACCACCCTCCCGGTGTCGCCGGACGAGGCGTTCGCACTGATCACCGAGCCGGAACGGCTCCGACGCTGGCAGACCGTGTCCGCCGTGGTCGACCTGCGCGCCGGCGGTGACTTCCGCTGGACGGTCTCGCCGGGGCACGTCGCGGCCGGCAGCTTCCGCGAGGTCGAGCCGGGACGCCGTGTCGTCTTCGGCTGGGGCTGGGAGGACAGCGCCGAGCTCCCCCGGACGCCTCGACAGTCACGGTCACCATCGAGCCGGCTCCGGCGGGCTGCACGGTGACGTTGGTCCACGAGGGCCTGGGCGAGGAGCAGGAGCGGATGCACGGCGAGGGCTGGACCCACTATCTGGCGCGCCTGGAGCGGCTGGCCAGCACCGGCGACGCGGGTCCGGACGAGTGGGCCGCGACTCCCGACCCGATGACGGCGGTCAGCGCCGCCGAGGCGGTGCTCGCGGCGGTGCAGCCCGTGTTGCGCGGCCTGACCACCGACGACCGCACCAAGCCGACGCCGTGCGCCGACTTCGACTGCCACGCCGTCGCGGTGCACCTGATGGGTTCCCTGGTCGGGCTCGGCGCGATGGCGGGCGTGACCGTGGTGGACGCCGAGGGCACGTCGCTGGAGAACCGGATCTCGGTCCTCACCGCGCAGGCGATCGACGGCTGGCGCACGGTCGACCCCGACGGCCCGGTGACCGGACCGCGTGGAAACGAGATGCCCGCGTCGTACGCCCAGGGCCTGTTGCCGTTCGAGCTGCTCATGCACGGATGGGACATCGCCCAGGCGGCCGGCCTGCCGCTCAACGTGTCCGACGAGGTGGTCGACTACTTGCGCAAGATCACCGAGCCGCTGATGCCGTCGGCCCGGGAGCGGGGCGCGTTCGGGCCCGAGGTCTCCCCCGCCGACGACGCCAGCCCACTTGACCGGCTCGCGGCGTACGCCGGCCGCACACCGATCGCCGCTTGACCTCTGGGAGCCCTCAGCACCTGGGCATGCCGCGCGGCTGAATTCGAAGTGCCCCAGGCGTTGCCTCTCCCGGCTGTGTGACCAGGCACCTGATCATGCCGCCGGACGCCAGCCGCAGGCGTCGGCGAGCGCCGCACATCGCTCGCGGAATGGCGGACAGCAGGCGGCAGCCAGGGCCAGCCACGCCTGACGCCGCGAAGGCCTGGTGCAGTCCTCCCGGATCGCCCTCAGGGACTCCGGTGCGATCAGCACGCCGAACAGCACCGCTGCCAAGAACCCGGCCGCAGCCGGTGTCTCTGTCACCTCGTCGAGGACGAGGTCGCACAGGACAACGGCGGGATCCCCCTCCCCAGCCACGCCCGACGGCGGCCCACCGGGGAGGTCACACACGAGGGACGTCGGTAGGCACAGCGAGAAACCAGCCTCGAGACGGCCGGCGGCTCGCGCTTCGGCGAGGACATTCAGCCACGTCGTCCGTCCCAGGGTCGCGGCGCGGGCCACCTGGAGTGCGGTCGTGTCATCGACCGTGAGCGGGCGGGACTCGAACATCAGCCCCGGCTCTGCCCCGGTCGAGGCCAGCCGACCGATCACACAGGTGTTGACGTCACGACCCCAGGCGGCGCCCACGTTGAGCAACCGAACGGTTCGCGACGTGAGGAGGTCGACCGCGACGACCTGGTCGTCCTGCACATCGACCAGCCGGTAGCCGCTCATGGTGGCGAGCGGCCACCCGTCAGCGCCGGCGGCAGGCGTCGTCAGAGCCGGGCCGGCGCGCTCCGCGAGAAAGGCGTCCAAGCCGCCAAGGTCGTACGTGGTGAGCTGCGCGCACACCCAGTCCGCGGCGATCACCTGGTCGACGAAGTCACGCGGGTCCCAACCGAGGGGGCGCCCTGGGTCGACATCGGCGTACAGCGCGTCCACCGTCATCTGCAGCGCCTCGCGCGGCCGCGCGTCATCGGACAGCAGGAGCCAGCGGTAGGCCTGCTTGGCGATCCAGCGCGCATGGAGCCAAGCGGGGGCGTCGCCCGCGAGCAACGCCACCTCGCTGAGCATGTGCTCGCGCAGGCTCCCGGGAACGTGAGGCCCGGCAAGGTGCAGCTGCAGGGCACCCTCGGCGTCACCCTGCGCCTCGGCCGCAGCACCCGCCTCCACGGTGCGCCAGGCGTCCTCGTCGTACCGCGCCATCAGGTCGTCGCGTGCTGCGGGCGGCGGCATCATCGGCGTAGCGCGGCGCCGCGCGTCACGCGCTCGTCGTCGACGCTGGGCGCGCCGGTCGCGATCGGATCGGTTCAAGGACCTGCGGCTTCGGGAGTTCGGCATGGACCAACGTTCCGTCAGCTACCGCCCGACCTCCAGAGCGAATTCGTGCCCTGTGGAAAAGCTACGTCCGGGCAGCGTTCGCGTGTCCCGCTCCAAGGTCGCCGTTGTGGACGCTCCGCCGTGGTGGCCCCGGGCGGGCGCGCGGATAGTCCCGGCCGAAAGGCATCCCGGACGAGCCTCCTGAGTTGTCATTTGGCCGGGACTATCCAACCGAGGGCCTGCGACAACTGCGGAGCGACGGGTCAGGCGGCTAGGCCAGCGGCGCCAGGATCCAGCGGCCGCCGAGCAGCAGCGCGGCCAGATCGACGAGCAGGAAGAAGCCGACCCAGACGATGCCCGGCAGCCGCGTGAGCCGGGCCAGCATGTCGGCGTCGGAGGTGCGGGCCCTGCCGCGGCGGCGCTGGCGCTGGAGCTCCAGCACGGTCTTCGGTGCGGCGAGCAGCAGGAACCAGGTGCCGGCGTACGCCACCACCGACTGCACGGTCCCGCTCGCCCACCAGGACACGGCGAAAGCCAGCGCACCCGCGACCAGCACGGCCCACAGGCCATAGAAGTTGCGGATCTGGAGCAGCAGGAGCGCGAGCAGCAGCACCGTCACCCAGAGCACGCCGAGGGCGTGGCCACGGTGCAGCAGGTACGCCGCGGCGAGCCCGAGCAGCGCCGGCCCGACGTACCCGGCGGCGTACATGACGACCACGCCGGGCCCGGTCGCACGTCCGCTCGACACGGTCAGGCCGGAGCCGTCGGCGTGCAGCCGGATCCCACCGAGGCGGCGGCCACAGAGCATCGCCGCGACCCCGTGTGCGCCTTCGTGGGCGATCGTCACCACGTGCCGGGCGAGGCGCCAGGTGGCCGGAAACAGGACCACCGCGGCCGCCAGCAGGGCCGACAGCCAGATCGCCCCGGTCTCCGGAGCCGGCTGGCTGCCCACGACGTCGGACCACACCTGGTGCAGTCCGTCGTCCACCCCGCCACCGTAGAGGGAGGCCCCAACGGGACGAGTGGTCCGAAATCAGAGCACCAGCGCCCGCGGGTAGACCGCCGGGCGCCGTCGTGGGACGCCGGCTAGGGTCGCGCCGACCCTCGCCACAGGTGAACCACCAGGGCGACGACCCACACGATGGCCATCGCGGCCATGATGCCGAGCTCGACGACGCCGAGCCCAGCCGCCGGCGAGGTAACCGAGGATCAGGAAGATCGCGAAAAGCACCGGGATCGCGACCAACAATGCCTTCATCGTCACCCTGACTTCGTGACGGTGGCAAAACCGTTGCCACCGGACTTTGCCAGCCAGTTGCCATTGTAGAGCGACCGGATCGAGCCCCACGGACGCTCGTAGCAGGTGTGCAAAGCCAGGCACGGACCGTGCACCTCGCCCTTGCTCCGGTGGTAATAGGCAGAATGCCTGTTCAGGCCCGGCAACGGGAACGGGTCGTAGCCGTTGTCGGGGTTGTAGAAGTGGTGCACGTACTCGCCCGGGATGAGCTGGTGATCCACCACGTGCACCGAGTCGATGCGGGTGAACCTGCGGTGGTCGGAGGGGTGCGTGACCCGCCGGGTGGTCTTGTTCCAGCACGAGTACGTGCTGACCCGATAGCGCCACATGATGAACCCGAGCAGCGACCACCCGGTCGATCCTGATCGCAATCGTGTGACAGCCGGTCCGGTGCGAGCGTGTGCGGCGCTCGCGAACGCCGGCGGCGTGTAGCCCGGGGCCAGCTCGCCACTGGAGTAGGTGGAGAGCAACCTGGTGCCGGACGCGTCGTACTCCTTGACGGTGACGTCCACCGTCACTCGGCCAGGTTCATCGGCAGTGCCGAGACCGGGAGGGGCGAGTCGGTTCCGACGCGCCGACGCGGGACCGACCGCGAGACCGGCGGCCGCGGCCGCGAGCGTCAGCGCCAGCGCGACCCGGACGGATCGGTGCACTTGTCGCCCTACCTGCGACCCTGGACTTTCATCATGATTACCCCGCTTGACATTTGTGCGGCCCCGGATGACCGCACATATCGAGGAAATCATCACGCGCAAGGAAAGGGAAGAGGCCCGCTCCATGTCCATTTGAAAATGTCACATTCAATGCATCGGATCGACCAGCCTTTTTGAATGCCGGCGTCCAGGTGGCCTGGGTGTGCCCCGTTTCCGATCGCCGCGACCGCTTGAGAGGAGCGTCGTCCTCGGCTCCCGAGCGCTCGTCGCCGTGATGGAGGAGGTGCGGATCTTGAGGTGCGCGCGAGGGTCTGACCGGCGCCTCGCCGCGGCGTCCGCGTCGAGCTGACCGGCGACGACGTCGCCGAAGAAATCTGGTTGAGGTCGCCGCGCCTGGCGGTCCTCGCCGCAGTCGACCTGCTCACCGCCCTCCTTGAGGTCGGTGGCGCCCGCGCCTCAAGCAGGTCGGTCGCGCTTCGACTCTCGTTCCTCTTGGTGGCCGAGATGCTCCGCAAGGCCTAGTCCGACCAACCAATGATCGACCTTCGCAGCGACCTCGGCGCCCCGCTGCCGGCGGCGATGGGCGGGGTGATGTCTACATGCCGCCGTCGGGGTGACGTCGCTGCCCGGCGAGGCCGCCGGTCGAGCGTGCCCTCGAGGAGCAGGTTGACCAAGATGTTCGCCACGAGGCCGCCCTGTTCACCCCGCGACCGGGTCGATGGCCAACGTGCTGATCCACACCCTGGTCAACCGTGGCAGCCCCAGCGGAGGTGTGTGCAGGCATCCATCACCACATCGCCGTGCCGAGCTCGGCGCGCACGCGGCGTACGCGGGCATCACGATGCGGACCTCGACGGCGATGGAAGAAGCGCGCCGTCGACCTGCCGGATGATCCGCCGCGTTCCTTGTTCCGGACATCGATCCATGATGACGAAGAACGGTATGTCGGTGAAAACCGCACAACTTGGTGGCGGATGCGATCCAGCCCATCGAGGATCCAGCAGTTGGGAGTACGCCGACGAGCAACGCGTCGCCATCCATCTCGACGGTGCCCCGAATGTGGAACGCCCATGTGGCGACCGGCGCGTACCTCTTGCGGCTACGGCAAGATCGCCGACGTGCTGGCGGTATATATCTCAGCAAGGGGCTCGGCGCGCCGATCGGATCGCTCGTTGTAGGCTCGCCAGGCTGCCATCGACGAGTCCCGCGTCTGGCGCAAGCGGATGGGCGGCGGCATGCGTCAGGTCGGCATCCTCGCGGCTGCCGGCCTGCTGTGCGCTGCTCGACTTCCACCTGGCCGCGGCTCACCGACTCCGCATTGAGCGTCCAGATCTCCTCGGCCAACGCACCTGGGCGTTCAGCCCGCGACCATCGACACCAACATCGTGGTGGTGAACAGACCGAGCGCCGGTGACTTCGTCAAGCGTGCCGCGGCCGAAGGCATCATGGTGGCCACCGTCGGTCCCACCGCCGCAAGGCACTGCTCGATGGTCGCCCGGGCCACTCGACCTGCAACAGGCTGCCATCGGCACGCGGCCGCCGAGTACTCGCCACCATCGCCTGAACGGGTAGTCCGAGACGAAATGGCCCTCGACACGCCGTACAAGGGGCCGTTCGTCTCGGAGTATCGCGGCAGGCGGCTAGGCAGGTCGACGTACGCTGCTGAGGTATGACCGCAATCCACCGTTGGTGCATCGTCGCCTTCGGTGTGGTCCTCCTGATCGGCGTCCGCTCGCCGTGCGACAGGTCCCTGCGCACGACGAGGACATCAGCGCGACCGACCTGTTGGCACAGATCGAGACTCCCGCAACCATCCCTACTCCGGGTACGTCAAGTCACGGGCAACCTCCAACTCCGGATCGCCGACCGGTTCACTGATGTCGGTACCCTGTTGGGAGCAGACCAATACGGGTCTGGTGGCGGGGCGCGAAGCAGTGGCGCGTGGACAAGCTGCTGGTGGCCGGGAAACCGACCTTGATCCACGACGCGGGCAGCGCCACCACCAGTGGAGCTACGAGGCGGCCGAAGCCACCAGTGAGCCGCGACCCTGATATCCGGCTGCCGCGCACCGCTGACCTAGACGCGCGCCCGTTGACCGGCTGTGACGTCCTCCTCGCTGCCGCACTCCGCCGCGCCTTGCCCGCCCGGCGAGTGGCCGGCGAGACACGTTGGGGCTTCGGGTGGCCCCTGCCTCGCCGGCCGTCGAGCATCGACCACGCGGACCTACGGTGAGCCCGCAACCGGCATTCCGCTGCGCTGTCGAAGTGCACGCGCGCGCGGACAGCCGGCCCGCCGGTTTCACATCCCGAGTTCCGCGAGTTCTCCGACGCAACCCCGGGCGTGGCCGGAACAATCCGCGGCACCCGAAGGGAGACGGAGATCAGCTCTCGAAGACGTGCTCGACATCCGCCAAGGAACACACACAACCGGTCAAGCTCCGCGTCCGCCGGCGACTCTCTCGCCGTCGAAGTCGCCCGCCGCGACAGCACTGATCTGACCGCCTGTCTCCGGCGCCGCATCACGCCGTAGTTGGTCGATCCATTGCGAGACCGTGAGGCGCATCCGCTCACCGGCGCGCTTCGGGAGCTGGGCCAAAATCTCCTGGTGCCGAGGGCGTGATCTCGACCCTCGACCGCTGGGATCCGCCTGCTCCGGGAGGCCGCGTACCCGGACTGGCTCGCGGCCTGGTCACCGAGGACACCCTCGCCACCACCGACTAGGGGAACTCGTCGCAACGCCGTGTACTTCGGGCACTTCCAATGATCCGGACCCGCGGGCTGACCAAGCGGTTCGGCGCCGTGCCGCCGTCGACGGACCTCGACCTCGACGTCGCGCGAGGGCGACGTCTACGGCTTCCTCGGGGCCAACGGCTCGGGCAAGACGACGACCGTGCGGATGCTGCTCGGGCTGGTGCTCGCCACCTCGGGCATCGATCGAGGTGCTGGGCCAGCCGATGCCCGCCGCGGGCGCGCGACGTGCTGCCCGCAGGTCGGCGCGCTCGTCGAGGGCCCGGCGGCGTACCCGCGACCTGTCCGGCCGGGCCAACCTCGCGCTGCTCGACGCGCATGGGGCCGGCGCGGCGCCGCGGCGACGCCGGGCCGGCGGGTCGACGACGCGCTCGACCAGGTCGGGCTCGGCGGCGTCGACGACCGCCCGGTCCGCGGCGTACTCCCTCGGCATGCGGCAGCGGCTCGGCCTCGCCGCCGCCCTGCTGCGCCGCCCGCGGCTGCTGGTGCTCGACGAGCCGACCAACGGCCTGGACCCGCAGGGCATCCGCGAGATCCGCGAGCTGCTGCTGCGACCTCAACGCGGCCGGCACCACGATCTTCCTGTCCAGCCACCTGCTCGCCGAGGTCGAGCAGATGTGCACCCGGGTCGGCGTGCTCGACCGCGGCCGGCTGGTGCTCCAGGAGCGGCTCGACGTGCTGCAGCGGCCGACCGGCCGGATCTACGTGCGCACGCCCGACGTGGCCCGGGCGCGGGCGCTGCTCGACGGGCAGGTCGAGCCGTACGACGCGCGACAGCCTGCTGGTCCGCGTGCGCCGACGCCGCCGCGCTGAACGCCCTGCTGGTCGCGGGCGGGGTGCGGGTCGAGCGTGCTCGCGCCCGAGCGGCGCACGCTCGAGGACGTCGTGCTGGCGGCGACCGCAGGCGCGGCTCGGACCGGGCTGGACGCGCGTCATGATCGCGCGTCGAGCTGCGCAAGCTGCGTGCGCAGCCGGCGGACCTGGGTGACGATCGCTGCTCATCGACGCTGCTGCCGACGCTGGTCGCGGTGCTGCTCGCGGTCACCGACATCGGGCCGCGGCCCGGCACCGGGCCGGCGTTCCTCTCGGCGGTGCTGACCGACGGCACGCTGTTCCCGCTGGCCGCGATCGCGATCGTGCTGCCGCTGTTCCTGCCGATCGCGGTGGCGATCACGGCCGGCGACGCGATCGCCGGCGAGGCCCAGCAGGGCACGCTGCGCTACCTGCTGGTCCGGCCGGTCGGGCGCACCCGGCTGCTGGTCGCCAAGCTGGTCAGCGTGATGGCGTTCGTGCTGCTCGACGCGTGCTCGTCGTCGCCGCGACGGCGTACGTCGCTCGGCGTCGCTGCTGCTCGGCGACCAGACGCGCGACGCCGGCCGGACCACGCAGCGTTCTCCGGCACGTCGCTGACGCACCCAGCAGCTGCTCGCGGCGGACCGGCCTGGCGCTGGCCTACGCGCTGCTGTCGATGCTCGGCGTCGCCGCGATCGCGCTGTTCCTGTCGACCGTCGTCGACTCCCCGCTCGGCGGCCGCGCTCGGCACGCTGGCGCTGCTGATCGCCTCGACGCTGCTGCTCACGCTCGACGCGGCCGACTCGCTGCAGCCCTACCTGCCGACGCGCTACTGGCTGGCGTTCGTCGACCTGTTCCGCGACCCGATCCTGTGGCGCGACGTCGTGCGCGGCGTCGTGCTGCAGCTGCGTGCTACGTCGTGGTCTTCCTCGGCGCCGGCTGGGCCAACTTCGCGACCAAGGACATCACCGACTGACGGCGTCCGGCAGCGCGTCAGACCGATGCCGACGGCGGACGCGTCGGGCGGCCGCAGCGCCGCGAGCTCGAGCCGAGCACGCATCGCCGATCACCGCCGGGTCGCTCGGGCAGGTCGCCGTGGGCGATCACCTGCGCCGCCGGGCAGACCGACTGCACGGAGAAGTCGAGGGCGCCGTCGAGGGACGGCGGACTCCGGCGGCACGACGACCTGGTCGTCGGTCGTCCAGATCGAGACCCACAGCGGGCCCGCGGGCGTCTCGTCGCCGGCGTTGAGCGCGCGCAGCAGGTCGCTGTCGGGCACCAGCTGCTGGCAGGCCTCCGGGCACGAGTCCGGGCGCGAGGTCGGCGGCCAGCCCGGCCAGGTCGGTGCCGTGGTGCGGCGAGCCGAGCGTCACGATCCGGCGGGCCGACCGGCCGCCGCCGTGGTCGCGCGACCCAGAGCCGGGCGACGACGCCGCCGGCGGAGTAGCCGACGACGTCGACCGAGCGCGGCGCCGGTCCGCTCGCAGCGCCGCGCTGCACCGCCTCGTCGAGCACCTCGGCCTGCTCGCGGAGGTCGCCGGTGCCGTCGCCGGCCAGGTCGACGACCGTCGCGTCGCGGCCCGGCTGCGCGCAGCGCGGCGGCGAGCACCTCGAGGGCCGCGGTCGCGCCGCCGTACCCGGGGACCAGCAGCACCGGGCCCTGCGCGTCCTGCGACACCGGCCTCGGGCCGCCTCGCGGCGGATCAGCGCGGCCGCGACAGTGCGCGACCACGCGAGCACGCCACGGCGGAGGCCCAGCACGAACCGCCGCCGGGCGGGGGAGAGGCCATCGAGCACCCATGATCCTGTCCCTGGTGGGTCAACTGTGCTGGTCGGGCGTCAGCCTTGCGGGCGGCGGCGGTGCCTGGTTGCCGGCCTGACCGCCCGGTGGGGGCGCGGGGGCTGGCCCACGGAGGCGGGCGGTCGGCGGCTGGTTTATGGCGCGGTAGGGCTGGTTGGGCGGGTAGGGCTGCGGTTGCGGGGCGATGGGTGCGGCTGGGGTGCTCTGGATCTTCGCGCCCACCGCGGACAGCTGGGCCTTGATCTGGTTGAGGTCGATCGCCCGGCTGATCGCGGCCACGACGACCGCGCACACGAGCCCGATTCCGGCGAGGAAGAACGTCGTCTGCACGCCGTCCGGGCCGACGAACCCGCTGCCTTTGTATTCGCCGTCGTCGCCCTCGCTGGAGAACCCGGCATGCACCGAGGCCAGCCGGAGCATCAGCGGGATGAACACGAACAGCAGGCCCACCCAACGCAGCAGGTTGCCGACGATGTGGGTCGGGTGGGCGGACTTCCGGGCGACCACGAATGCGCTGACCGCCATCACGACCAGTGCCACGACCGGCGCCGCCCACAGGCCGGGCTCATCCTCGGTGAAGAACTTGAGGTGGTGCATCTCGCTGTCAGACTCGTGCTCGCCC
>CAVWFF010000027.1:0-23637 GCA_963754145.1 uncultured Actinomycetota bacterium | reverse complement strand
CTCTCCCGCAGCAGGATGTACGGCATCTTGCGGATGCTGCCGTTGAAGTCGATCACATTGAACCGCTGGCCTCGATCAGCTGGAACGAGGAGAGCCGCCAGATGATGGAGTTCTCGACGTCGACGTCGCGCTTGGCCGGGTAGACGCCGTAGCGGTCGCCGGCGAGGCTCTGGAACATCTCGTGCTGCGGCTTCTGGAACTCCTGCAGCCCCACCACGTCGACGGCGTTGTCGTCGAGCACCCTGATCGCCTTCGGCAGGCGCGTCTTGTAGCCGGGGTAGCGGCTGGCGGCGTCACCGCCGGGCTTGGTGTGGCTGGCGCCGAGCACGTTGAACGTGCCGAGCCGGAAGCCCCGGTTGCCGAACAGCGTGGTCACGGGGACCTTCTGGCCGACGTACGTGTCGAGGAACCGCGACGGGTCGTAGACCGTGCGCCCGGCGTCGTTGCGCACCTGGAAGCCGAGCTGGCAGCGAGTGGCCTGGCCCTCGTCGCCGACGATGCCGAGCGGCTGGCCGGCCTGGACGATCTGGTCGTCGCTGACGTCGACGCGGCCGAGGTAGGCGTAGTAGGTGGTGAGCCGGTACTTGGTCGTGTACACCTTCACCAGGCCTTGCCGGCCCACTTGGCGTCGGTGCGGACCCGCACCGTGCCGGGCGTCGCGGCCCTGACCACGGTGCCGCAGGCGGCGTTGATCTCGGTGCCGAGGTGGCGCCCGGCCACGTAGCTGCGGGCGTCGACCGGGTTGGCGGACAGGGCCACCGGGAAGGTCACGTTGGGCGGCGGCGTCGACCGGTCCTCCGGGAGCCTCGTCGCCTGGGCGGCCGCCGCGGGGAGCACCAGGGCCCCCACGACGCCGGCCACGGCGAGGGTGCCGGCCAGCCGCAGACGGGTACGGCGAGGGGAAGGAATCCGAGTGCGCATTCCGGCGTGTCTCCTTGTCAGTGACCGAATTGTCGGCTATCGACTGCACCGGAGTATGCAGGAAATTTGAGCACTCGTGTGACTGAAGTGAAAATAATTAGAGAGTTACAGATGTGTCGTTCCAGAGACTGACCCGTCGGATGGTAGGTCAGGCCGCTGACCCGTCGCAGATGGTGGCTCCCGGGCGCTGACCCGTCGCAGACGACCCCGGTCGAGCACCCAGGCGTTAGGCCTCTCGGGCCTGCCACCGACGGAACCCCTGGACAGCCGTGTGCAGGGTGGGGAAGAAGCGGTCCTCGCCGATCCTCTCCAGCAGGCCGGCGGCGCTCGAGATCGGCTCTCAGCTCCTTCTTGATCTGTGCCATGGCGAAGACGATGTCCCGCTCTGTCAGCTCCCTGCGCAGGTCCTCGAGCGCGTCCACGGCGGTGATGTCGATGTCGATGATCGCCTCGGCGTTGAGCAGGAACCACTGGACCGGTCCACTGGTCTCGTCGACCGCTGCCAGGGCCCTGCGGCGGAAGTCCTCGGCGTTGGCGAAGAACAGGGGGGAGTCGTAGCGGTAGACCAGCAACCCCGGGAACCGGTCGGCGTCGGGGTAGTCGTCGACGTCGTGCATCCCCGCGAGGTCGGGGACGTCGCCCTCGATGGCGTCGTGTGGTCGGGCGACGCGCCGCAGCAGGTCGAGGACCGAGAGCCCGATCGCGACCAGCACCCCGGGAGCACGCCGACCACCAGCACGGCGGCCGCGGTGGCAAGGGCGATCAGGAACTCCCTGCGCCGGAAACGCGCGAAGCCGGACGAACTCGGCGACGTCCACCAAGCCGCACGGCGGCGTACACGACGACCGCCCCGAGGGCCGCCAGGGGAACGCGGCGAGCAGCGGTCCGCGAAGACGAGGGCCAGCGACCGTGCACAGCCACGGTGACGAGGCCGGCGAGCTGGGTCCGGCCGCCACGGCGTCCCGATCGCGGTGCGGCTGCCGCTGCTGCTGACCGGGAAACCGTGCAGCAGCCCGAGCGCCGAGGTTCGCTGCGCCGAGCGCGAGCAGCTCCTGCTTGGCGTCGACGCGCTCGCCGTGCCGGGACGCGAACGCTCGGCCGGTCAAGATGTTGTCGGTGTACGCCGACGAAGGCGACCCGAGCGCCGGGCCGAGCGAGGCGAGAACGTCGTCGGGACCGACATCGGGCAGCCCGGGCCGGGTAGCCCGGCCGGAATCGCGCCGACCAGCTGGACGCCGCGGTCCTCGAGGTCGAACACCCACACCGCGACGGTGGCCCCCAGCATGCCCAGCAAGGCGATCGGCGCCCTGGGGAACTCCAGGGCCGCCAGCAGCATGGCCGTCAGAGTGACGAGTCCGAGAACCAGCGTCGCAGCATTAGCCTCCGTGACATGTCGGGCGGCGTAGCCGAGCTCGGTCAGGAAGCCCTCCGCCCTGCACCTCGATGCCGAGGAGCTTGCCGAACTGCGAGACGACCATGATGCCGGCGATCCCCGCCAGGTAGCCGATGAGCACCGGCCGCGACAGCAGATCTGCCAGCGCGGCGAGCCGTGCTATCCAGCCGATCAGGCAGAAGCCTGCCACCACGAGCGCGAGCGCCGAAGCCATCGCCGCCGGGCTGGTGGCCGCGGTCGTCACGGAGCCGAGCGCAGCGGCCGTCATCAGCGCGGTCGTCGACTCTGGTCCCACGGACAGCCGCCGAGAGGACCCGAGGACGGCGTACACCATGAGGGCGCCGATGGCAGCCCACAACCCGGCGACTGCGGGCAGGCCGCCAGCTCGGCGTAGGCCATCACCTGGGGGATCAGGTAGGCAGTGACCGTGACGCCGGCCAGCAGGTCACCACGCAACCAGCCGCGCTCGTATCGCCGTACCCAGCCCACCGCCGGAACGCGGACGTCCATCACCCCACGTTAGGGGGCGCCTCGGGCATGGAACCCTCATGCGTGAGCTCGCGACTCGCTGACGTAGTTCCTCCCACGATGCGATGCGGTCTCGTCGAGTCGTGCGGGGGGAGGGCCTCCGCGGTGCGGGATGCCAACCCGGGTTCTTCAGCTCGTGGCCTGGCGCAGCGACAGCAGGGCCGTTACGGCGGCGGCCACCGGTGGAGCAACCAGGACGCCGAGCGGGATCCGTTGTGGGTCGGCTCGTCAGGCGCCAGATCGCAATCGCGCTGGTTGCGGCCCAGATCGTGGTGACCGCCGTGACCGGTGACTCGAGCATCGCGCAGCGGGCCCGTACCTAACCTTCCCGCAGGCGAACACCTGATGTCATGACACCCCTCCGGAGACGGAAGGTCCGGACGCGGTCGGTGAGTGCTCGGCTCCGATGCGGGCGACTACCCGAAGCCGTCCGCCCAGGACCACGAGGAGCATCCCGATACCGACGTAGAGCGGGGTGGAAGAAGCTCAGGTCGCGGATGAACGCCATCTCCACGAGGATCCACGCGACCAGCAGCAGACCACCCTGACTGCGGCGGTCGCGACCCGGTCGTCGTCCCGCAGCGAGAGAGCGGCGAGCATGGCGTTCGGCACCGCAACACACATGAGAAGAGCGATCCCGCCGACGAGAGGGCTTCCCCATGGCAGTCGAGCCGTGACCTCAGGCTCCAGGCTCAGGGCACCGAGCGACATGGACGCGGCACCCGCTGCAGCAGTGACGGCGTTCAGCAGGGCCAACGCGGTGATCCAGCGCCTGATTCCTCGCCCAACGGGTGCCCCGTGCGTCCTCATCGCGCTCCTCCTCTCACCTTCCTCAAGCATGTGCGTGCTGAGCGTGCGTGGGCAGGGCCTTACGTCCCTGGTGGCGTGGACACTTGTTGACTTGCCGCCGAGAGGCCGTGGTCTGCGTCGCCGAGCAGGACGGTGAGCAGGTCGCGCATCGACACCACGCCGGCGAGGCGGGTCCCCCTCATCACCGGAAGGTGCCGGATCTGCGACTCGTCCATGGCCTGCGCCGCCTCCAGCACGGTCGCCTCGTCCTCCACTGTCACTAGGTCAATGACCATGACATCCCCGGCGCTCAGATGCGCCAGATCGGCGCCGGCTGCCACGTGGGGAATCACGTCGCGTTCGGAAATCATGCCCACGAGCCGACCTGCTGCGAGGACGAGGACCACTCCTATCTCATCGGCTGCAAGCTCCTCCACCACCTCGGCGAGGGTCGCCCCGTCGTCGACAGTCGCGACTGGCCAGGACATCACCTTCGCGACAGGGTCACCGCAATGCGACCTATTGGTCATGGCGCCGTACATCTGAGGTTCCTTTCGCAGTGATGGATCTTCCTCCGTCTGCTGCCAGCGTTGGCTGCCCGCGCGGGTCACGGCGAGAGTCGAACGTCCTCGATCCAGGTACCGGGCGGCCCTCGCTGATGACACGTCCACGTCCACTCGTAGCGAATGAGGCACTGGATGCTGTCCGCGCGGGGCGCCCGAGTCGTGTCGGGCGTGCCGTCGCCTTTCGACGCGGCACCGGGGTCCCGACCAAGGTCCCCCAATCCATGACCTGCAGCCCTGACCGCCGGCCCGCTCTGCGAGAAGGCTGGTGTCGTCCACCAGAGAGATCGAGGAGGTCGTCATGACCACCGTTCACCGCCACAGCTCCGAGACGCGTGCCGACGGGAGTCCCGGCACAGCCCGCAGCTCCCCGGTCGGAGCCGTCGCCCGTTACAGCGCCGCAGCTGTTCGACTCAGCATGGGCTGGGTCTTCCTGTGGGCGTTCCTCGACAAGCTGTTCGGGCTCGGCCACGAGACCGCCGAGCAAGGACGCCTGGATCAACGGCGGCAGCCCCACCAAGGGCTTCCTCGCCTTCGCCGCCACGGGCCCGTTCAAGGACTTCTACAACGGCATCGCCGGCGCCGCCTGGGCCGACTGGCTGTTCATGATCGGCCTGCTCGGCATCGGCATCGCGCTGTGCTCGGCATCGCGATGCGCGTCGCGGCAGCGGCGGGCGTGCTGCTGCTGGTCCTCATGTGGACCGCCGTCCTGCCCCCGGCGAACAACCCCTTCATGGACGACCACCTGATCTACGCGATGGTCCTGGTCCTGATCACCGCCCTCGGGGCAGGTCACACCTGGGGTCTCGGCCGGACGTGGGAAAGCCTCGCCCTGGTGCGCCGTACCCCCTGGCTCCGCTGAGCCACACCCCGGCCGGGCCCGGAGGAGGAGCAGTACCCCGAGGCGGGCTCCGAGGGGAAGCCCGCAAGGAGAGCAAATCCCCGAGTCGGGCTGCGCTTGGGAGCCCGGCTCGGTTCGGTGTGTGGACGGTGAGGTCCGGACAGGCGTCAGGAAGAGGGGCCCGCTGAGAGCCGCGGCGCGGTCAGGCTCGGGTCCAACTTCCTGGCCGGTACTGACCGAGGACTAGGTGACACGTGGAAGGGACCAAAGGCCCGGGTCGGAGATGAAGTTGGGCCGTGGCGCGCGTAGATCGCCGCGGGGAAGAGTGCACGCATGGGTGCTGAAACCTCGGTCATCGCGGGATTCGACGGAAGCGTGGGCGCAGAGCATGCGCTGGCATGGGCAGCCGATCACGCCGAGGCGGTGCATCGCCCGCTGCGGGTCTGCATCGCCCGGGGCGACCTGTACCGAGTCTCGAGATGGGCGGATGAGTGGACCGCCGGCCTGGCCCAGGAGTGGGCGGACCAGGCACGACGTCTGCTCGAGGTCCGCGAAGCCGACATCGAGGTCGAGATCGCGGACGGGAACGCGGCTCCGGTCCTGATCGACCGCTCGACCCCGGAGTCCCTGGTCGTCGTCGGCAGCCGCGGGCGTGGTGTCTTCGACGCGATCCCGGTCGGCTCTGTCGCCCAGCACGTGACGCGACATGCGGGCGGTCCGGTGGTCGTGGTCAGGCAGACGGAAACGCCGTCGAGCAGGAGGGTCGTCGTGGGCGCAGACGACTTGCCTGAGGGTCTCGCCGCGGTTGACTGGGCAGCCGACTTCGCAGCTGCCCGAAGCATGGACCTGTGCGTCGTGCACTCCCCGGATCCGCCCGTGCCCGTCTCCGGTCCCGACGCCGCGGGGCTGCTCGAGCGCTTCCCGCTGTTGCGGGAGCGGGAGGTGAGGATTAGCGAACGCATCGAGGGGGTGCGAGCAGGTCACTCGGGTCTGACTGTCGACATCGAGATGTCGATGGACGACCCGCGTGCGGCGCTCAGACACGCGTCGCAGGACGCCGCCCTCATAGTCGTTGGGGCCCGCGGCCGCGGCGCGTTCGCTGGCATGCTGCTGGGTTCGGTGGGAGCAAGTCTCGTGGCCCATGCCGGCTGCCCAGTGGCCATCATCCGGTGACGGACCCAGAACGGCCCGAGTCCCAGACCACTGGGCATTTGGACCCTGTGCGCGGCTTCGGCCCGACACACACACTGAAGACAACGATCAGAGGAGGAACGATGAACGAGACTCGCGCAAGCAACAGGCAGGGCGTCGTGGTTGTCGGCACCGACGGCTCGAAGGGTTCGGTGCATGCCGTCCGCTTCGCGTTCCAGGAGGCCCTTCGTCGAGGGGTAGGTGCAGAAGTCGTCACAGCCTGGACGGTGACCTCTCCCTACACCGACGACTACTCGGCACCGGTACTGGACGAAGCACACGAGCGTGCCACCGCGGTCCAGGACAAGGCCGTCGCCCGTGCCCTCGAGGGCATGGACCCGACACCGACCATCTCGCGATCCGTCGTCCACGGGTACGGCGGAAGCGTGCTTGTCGAGGCGGCACGGGATGCCGATGTCCTGGTCGTGGGGCACACGCAACGGAGCCGCTTGGCCCGGGCAATCACCGGGTCCGTGAGCGCCGAATGCATCGCGAACTCCTCGGTGCCGGTCATCCTCGTCCCAGTTCCAGACCGCAGCGAACACGCGTCGCCGCGCCAGGCGATGGCGGAAGCTCCCGCCACTGACACCTTCACGACCTGAGCGCTCGTACCTTCGCCGCCGGCCTGGGCGTCGGCCGTGCCCCGGGCTGGCCCCCGGGGCACGGCCGTCTGTGGCGCCAGAATCCGACAAGGAGTCCGGCCCGGTGTCGCTTCGACCTACCTCCTCGTGGACCGTGCCGCTCCACTCGTGCCAAGGCGTCCCGCTGCGCGCGAGGGGAACGGCGTCCAGGCCTCTGGCGCCGCCCGGGGCTGAGTACGTCCGGGATCCGGGATGGGCACGGCTCAACGAGTCTCGCGCCCGGTGCGGGCCATCTGCTGACCGGCGGCAATGGCGACCTGACCTCCCCACGCGGTGGCTCGCTCGAGCTCGTCAGCGAACAGGGGTCCGGCGACATCGTCGACGAAGAACCCGGTGGGACTCTCGACCAGGGCGAAACCTCGCTTTCGGAGCACCCGCGCGATCTTCGGCGCGGCCGCGGGCAGCCGGCGCACCTTGCGCACGCGCGTGTCGAAGGTTGCGGCCAGCTGCCCTTTCGCGTCCCTGGGCAGCGTGTCGATCCACTCCCGCACACCAGTTCCGGCGTGCGCTGGGTCGGCCCCCCTGTGTACGGCGTCCTCTCGGGTGTTCGGCCGACTCAGGGAGAACCCCTGGGTAGGCGCTCCGACGACCACCACGTCCGTCTCGAGGGGTCCTGTCGGGGCCAGCGCGACGTCGACAAGGGACACGTCGTAGCCTCCGCGCTCGAGACCGCGGGCGACCGCTTCCGCAACCCGTGCGGTGTTGCCGAACATGGACTCGTGGACCAGGAGTGCCCGGGGACGTGGTGTGCTCACCGCCGTCACACCCCGTTCGGGACCACGACGACGCGACCGTCGACCGCGCCTGACCGGAGCTGCTCGTAGGCCCGCTCGGCCTCGTCGAGGTCAAAGCGGGTGATCTCCGCGTGCAGCGCACCCCGGGCGGCCAGGTCGAGCACCTCGACGAGCTCGGCGCGGTTGCCCCAGTAGGTCGTCTGGACGCTGACCTCGTAGGGGATACCGAAGAAGGACACCGGCAGGGTCCCGCCACCCAGGCCGACAATGGTGAGGTCTGCCAGCATCCTCGCGGACTGGGCAGCGAGTCGCAGCGTCTCGTCGGAGCCTACGAAGTCCAGGACCACGTCCGCGCCGAGCCCGCCGGTCGCCTCCCGGACCTCCTCGTGCGCTGACTCGCCCGCGGCGACGACGAGGTCCGCGCCGCTGCGCTTGGCGAGCTCCCGTGCGCTCTCGCGGGAGTCGATGGCGATCACCCGGGCCCCGGTTGTCGCCCGCAGGACCTGGATCCCGAGATGCCCCAGCCCGCCGACGCCGATGACAAGAGCAACAGCGCCCGGCGTCAGCTTCTCGCGTGAGCGCCGCACGGCGTGGTAGGGGGTGAGCCCGGCGTCGGTCAGCGGCGCGGCATGCATCGGGTCCAGGCCGTCGGGAAGCGGCACAAGGTGCCGGGCTGCAGGCACGAGCAGGAACTCGGCCATGCCTCCGTCCAGGCCCAGCCCGCCGCCACCACCCGGGACAGGGGCCAGGTCGGGACGGTCGCAGTAGGTCTCGAACCCTGCGCGGCATCGGCCGCAGCGTCCGCAGCCCCACGCCCCCACGACCGCGACGGGCTGGCCCACCTCCAGCCCGCGCACGCCGTCGCCGAGCTGGTGCACCCAGCCGGCGTTCTCATGCCCGAGCGTGAAGGGCGGGGCCCACGGCAACGTCCCGGGCGTGAACTCGTACATCAGATGAAGGTCGGAGTGACACGCGCCGGCGCCCCCCACGCGCACGAGTACCTCCCCGCTCGCCGGCGAGGGCACGGGTACGTCCTCGAACACTGGCCCGTTCAGCCACGACGTCAATCGCAGTGCCTTCATCTCAGCTCCTCGTTTCGATGTTGTTGTCCCAAGCGCATGTGGTCAGGCTCCACAAGGTGTCCCGGCGGAACGGTCCGTCGCCCGCACGAATGTGGCCGAGCCACCGGAGCATCAGCCAGGCGCTGACAGCCAGCAGCAACGCGCTCGGCACTGCATCGGGCCCGAGGTGGACCGGCACGTCCGTCAGCGCCTGGACGGCGACGCCGGCCCACAGGGCGGTGAACAACGTCACGATCTTCACCAGGGCCACGACCGCCAGCGGCGTCCCCACGGTCCGGCCGCTGACCAGCATCATCCCTACTGCCACAATGCATGGCAGCGCGACGACAAGGTCCAGGACGAAGACCGGGTACGGCGCACCCCCGGGGCCCTGAGGCGTGGGCTCCGGGCCGCCGAACGCGAACGGGATCAAGACCGTGAGCCACAGCGTTGCGAACAGGGACCCGGTGACCACAAGGAACCACCCTGTGCCGCGTTCCAGCGGTCTGCTGGCGCAACGTGCCCACCCCGCCGGCCGGAGCCTCACGACACCATCGACCAGGGCCGCACCCGCGAGCGTCTCGACCGCGACGTACACCAGGAAGCACCGGTTCATCGGCAGCCCGATGAGGTAGATCGCATAGCTGTAGGCGAGGTAGGCCACCAGCCCCAGCCAAACCAGATGGGCCCGGCGGGACCGACCGGCGCGCGTCGCCGCAATCAACAGCACCGGGACCACCAGAAGGCTCAGTGCGTCCTGAGCTCGAGCAGACACCCGTGTCGCCTCCGAGATCCCCCGGTACGGATCGGCCGCCAGCAACCCGTAGCTGCACGCGACCACGACACCGGCAGCCATCGCCACGGTGAGCCAGACCCGACGCCGAGCGCGCGTCCGCGACGCATCCTGCTGCCGGGGCGTGTTCGGCCCTGTCGTGACCCTTGTACTCATCGGACTCACCGTCCCGTCGGCATGCTTTGTCATCCAGTCTCCGAAGTACCTCCCCAGGCCAGCAGGGTCGAAAGTCACAAGCGAGCGGGACAAGGTGGCCCGCCGACCCACGGCCCGCCGGCCCACCCCAGTGACCGATCGCCCCACGGCACCGCCGCCGGCAAGGGGTCAGTCGGCCTCGTGGGTCGGCGGCCGTCCGGAAGCCTGCAAGAAGCTGCCCGGGTCTGTCGACGTGGCGCCGGCCTTCAGCCACTGGGCGAAGGCGTCGGGTTGCCGCAGCTCCAACTCGTCCAGGCAGAGGGCGCGCTGCCGCACGAGTTGAAGCACCCTCGGAAGTTTCGGAAACGTGTCCAGTTCGGCCTGTGAGTTGCACCAGAATCGGCACAGATCCTGAAGTGTCATCCGCGGCAGGTCAACGTCGGCGACCAGCAGGGCGGTGTTCGGCGAGGCATCTCGGGTGGGTGTCGCCCCACTGCCCAGGCGTGCGAACGCCCCTCGGCACGCACGAATGGTGGAGGGCGCCAGTGCAGCAGCGGCAGCGGGCACACCCAGGGACCACGCACCGAAGGCCTCGATCAGCCCCCAGGACGCCGTGAGGAAGCAGCCGCAGCCGAGACCGGTGACAACTGCCTTGCGCCAGGAGAACCCGATCGCGAGGGTCCACGCCAGGCCGCACCCGCCGACGATGGCGGAGACGAACATGAAGACCGTGGCCACCCGCCAGACCCCGTACGACATCACCGGCACAAGCGTTCCGCAGACCAGGATGACTTGCGCGAGGACGGACCACAGCACGACGTACCACCGCGGCAGGTCGGGAGTGCTGCGCCGTGCCTTGTCCATGCCACCAACGTCATGGGAGGCACTCACGCGCTGACAGAGCCAAGGGTCCCCATCAGGAGGGACATCGGGCCCAGTTTGGAGCCCGGGACGTGACCCGGGCGTGGCGGGAGTGGAAACCGCCTGGCATCTGCGCCCGCCCCATCGCCGAGGCCCTCTCCGTGCATCGACCAGTCCCCTATGCGTGACGCGCCCCGGATCACCCGATCGAGGAGTCGCGACGCCAGATGTCGTCGTCTGCAGGTGACGGCGTTCACCACAGGGCATGATCGGGCCGACGAGGAAGAAGGCGAGCAGCCCGGTCGTGTTGTTGAACCGTGGGCGAGCACCGCTGCCCAGAGGTCACCGTCGAGACGCGTACGTTCGACGCGCTGGAGTGGCCTCAGTGCACCCTTACCTTCACGACCCCGGGCACGGCGCTGACGATGACCTGGGCCATCGAACGGTCGATCACGGTCGAAGGTCCATCGATCTCGACGTCGCCGTCCGTCACAGCCACGAGCCAGCCAGCGAATCCCATGGAGACGAGTCGGGCATCGACCTCCCTCGCAATCACGTCATCTGCCCGCGCACGTACCTTCACCAAGTCGCTTCGGCTAACGACCCCAACGAGACGCCTGTCGTCGTCGATGACAGGCAAGGACTTGACCCCGCTCGAAGTCATCAGGTCTGCAACATCGGCGATGTCGCTTGACTCGTGTGCGGTGATGGCGTGCTGTGTCATCACGTCCTCCACCAATGTCGGCGTCAGGCGTTCGCCGTACTCCCCTGGAAGCATGTGGCCGCGAGCGTCGGGAACGAACGCGTCGCGAATCAGGTCAGCTTCGCTCAGCACACCGCACACACGCCCGCGATCGTCGAGGACCGGGAGGGACGAGATCTGGCGCTCGACCAGAATCTCGGCGGCGCGCTTGATCGTTGTGTTGGGGGTCACGGTCGTGGGCTCTCGCGTCATGACGTCCTGCACGAACATCGTCGCCCCCCTCTCGCGCGTTGTTGGACCTCAAGCCTGTCTCGCGGAGGCGGGTGGAATGAGGGGCGAAAGTCCCGACCTGTTCGGCCCTTGGCCATGCTGAAGGTCTTGGTTCGGGGCGGGGCCGAACATCCCCACCTGGTGCTCGACGGGTCTCCCGGTCACGTCAGAGTCCTGCACCGAAGCTGACCTAACAAGGTGTTGGTGGTCTTGCCGCGCACCTGGTTCTTCGGCTTCGCCAGCGGCGAGGTGCCCTCGACCGGATTGCGCGGCATCGAGTCGTGCCGCAGCGCGAACGTGAAGAGCCGGTTGAGCACGGTCCGCGAGTGCTTGGCCCGCGAGTAGGAGATCCGGCGCTCGGACTTGAGGAAGTGCTCGACGCGGCCGGTGCTGATGTCGCCGAGCGTGTAGTTCTCGAAGAACGGCCGCACGTGGAGCCGCAGATCGTCGCGGTAGTTGTCCTTGGTCCCCTCCGAGATGTCGCGGAGCTCCAGATAGGCGAGCCAGAGGTCGGCGAGGTCGGGGAAGGGGCTGGCCAGGCTGAGGACTCCCCCGCTGCCGTAGCCGGTGCGATCCAGCAGCCGCCCCTTGAGCAGCGGCTCGGCACCCTTCTTCGACGTCGCGGTCGCGGTCACCTTCCGGAGCCGGCCGTCCAGGTCGCGGTGCCGGGTGCTGGCCCGGTACCGGCCGCCGATGTCGTTGACCGCGATCTTGCCGAACGTGCCGAGGACGGTTCTGGGTCTCCCGCGGGTCACCGAGCGCCCCCCGGCCGGTGACGGCTGTGGTCCTCGCCTTCGAGACGCGCGAGCCAGGCTTCGATCTCGCTCTGCCGGAAGCGGAGCTGGCGGCCGACCCGGAAGCCGGTCGGTCCGCGGCTCTCGGCCCATTCGTCGTGTTGTTCGGGCAGAGGCGAGCTCGTGGTCACGGCTCAATCCCTGCTCGACCCTGCTCGACTCAGTGATCCTGGCGCTCAATGCGAGTGGCCGTGCGAGTGGCCGTGCTCCGGCGCAACCTGCTGCTGGTCGAGGGTGACTCGTACGGCGTTGTCGACGGGGCCCTTGAACTCCAACCACCAGCCGGTCCCAGTCGATGCGTCCTGGGGCAGGTCGAACCACACTTGCCCATCGATGCTGCCGCCCCGCGGTAGCAGCGTTGACCCGATTGACGACCCGTCGGGGACCTGACCCCTGCCGGTCCCTCCCTGCGTGAACAGGCGCAACTGCCTCGGCGCGAATGAGAGGCCGCGCTCCGCCCGATCGTTGACCAGCCGGATATAGACCTGTAGCTGGTTACTGCCCACGGTGCCGTTGTGTTGAGCAGCGGTCGGGGGCCCTTGAGTGTCGGGAACGAAGGTCGTCTTGACGTTGGTGACGGTGAACGCCCCGAAGCTCGTTTCCACAGGCTGACCCACGCGCACGTGGTGTCCGGTCTCCGCCGGCGCACCGCGGGCGAGGAGGAGTACGGCGAAAGCAGCGCCGAGGATGGCGAGGCCCACGGCGAGCCCGACCAGGATCCGCAGGCGAGTGGCCTGCGGACCCCCGGTCCCCTCGTGTGCCGGCAGCGGCATGCTGCTCGAGGCTGTCATCTCGGTACCAGCTCCTTAGGGCAGTGGCTTGAGGTCGGGCTGCGCGGAGTCGTGGACCCGGATCAGCCCCCAGACACCCCGCTCAGCATGCAGGAAGAAGTTGCGGTCGTTGTACAGGTAGTCGCCCGCGATTCCGTCGCGTCGGGCAGGTCGGCGTCAGGCCGCTGGCGCCGAAGCTGAGCGGCGTGTTGCTGCCCGCGCAGATGCCGGCGTTGAAGGCACGGCCGGTGTTGAGACCGCCCTGACCGTTGATCACGTTGGCTGTTCGGGTCGTTCAGCTCGTACTTCCAGGTGTGCCCGGAGATGCCCGAACGTGTGCACCCGCGGCAGGTCCGGAGCTGTTCAGGACGCGCACCATGGTCGGGGTCGTTCTGGTAGGCCCGGAACACCGGGGTGGCCGGGTCGCCGAACACCGGCGGAGCTGAACACGTCGGCGACGTCGCCCGGGCCGGTTCGCGAACCGCTCGGTGCGGTAGTTCACGCCCCTCTCGCCCTGGTCCTCGGGGTCAGCGGCCGCTTGCCCGGGCGTCTGGCTGCGCCAGGTCGGGGACCTGCACGTCCGTTCTTGTCGAACAGGTTGAGCCCGTCCTGGACGTCGACCACGAACTCGCGGTAGGACCGGGTGCACCGTGCCGTCGGGGTACTTGATGACCGCCTGCTCACCCGAGGCAGATGCGGTGCAGGTCCTTGGGGTTCAGGTACGTCGCACCCTTCGGCTCGACGACCAGGCCGCCCCAGGCGCCGTGGTGCCGGTTGGTGCGCAGGTTGCCGTAGTCGGCCAGGTTCGCCACGCCGATGTTCTTGGTGTCGACGTAGTACTTGTAGGTGTACGTCTGTCCCGGTGCGATGGTGGAGTCGTAGTTGTAGCCGATCGCGCGCGCCGTCGCTGCCGGTCACGAAGTACTTGACCAGTCCGGACGGGTGGATGGACGCGCGGTTACCGGCCGGCCAGACGGGCCGCGACCGTCGTCGGCACGCCGTTCGACCAGGTTGCTGACGTCAGTCGTGCCCCGCGGCGCCGATCTGCTCGACCGGGTTGATCGGGTCGCCGGCTGGCGAGGGTGGTGCCCGCGGCCGGCAGCCGGTTGGTCAGCATGATGTTCAGGCAGTCGCCCTCGTTGGCCCGGATGAACAGCGGCTTGGGCACCACGTCCCGCCTTGGGCTTTCCGTTGGCGTCGACCTGGTCCTTGCTCAGCGACGTACATCAGGCCGTTGGGGTCGTTGTCGCCGGCCGCGTTGTAGACGATCTTCGTCTTGACCAGGCTGATGTTGTAGGTGCGCTGCGTCGGCGACCGTCGGCAGCGGCATGGCGTTGGCGCTCGTCAGGCGCGCGGTCGACTCGGCGCCCCCGGCCTGCAGCGCCGGCCACTCCTGGCCCGGCGGCGCCCGTCGGCGGCGGGGCGTTGCTCGGGCAGCGGCTGCAGGTCCGCGCACCCGCTTGGCCGGCACCCGGAAGATGCCCCACATGCCCATCCAGAGGTCGTTCAGCGGCTGGGAGCTGTACAGGTAGTCACCCGGAGCCCCGGCACCGCCCGGCAGCACCATGTGGAGCCGTAGGCGGTCTGCCGCCTCCCGCGCCTTCTGACCGCCTGGTTCTTCGTACCCCGCTTGATGACCTGGGTGCCGCTGACCTCCATGTTGAAGAACTCCGCGATCATGCACGAACTGCGAGTCGTAGAGGTTGGAGTTCGGGTCGTCGGGCTCGTGCAGCCACCGGTGCCCGGCCAGGGTGAAGTTGTGGCCCTCCTCGTGCGCGCCGCCCATGAACCGGAAGATCACCGGGTCCTTCTGGTAGGCGCGGAAGATCGGCGTCGAGGGGTCGCCGTGCGACCGCGGAGCTGAACACGTACGCCGGCTCCTGCTTGGCGCCCGTGCTCGCGGAGTTCACCCGCGCCGGGAACGGCTCGTTGCGGTAGTTGATCGCCATGCCACCCTGGTCGGCCGCGTACTGGTCGGGGTGGTGCGGGCGGGTTGATCGGCTTGCCGGCGGCGTCGTACGAGCGGGACGAAGTCGGAGTAGTTGACGGTGAACTCCCGGAAGCTGGCATTGACCCCGGTGGCCGCGTCCGTGGGACGCGGATGTCGGCGACCGACCCGACCCCGTAGCACGCCGGTGCCTTCGGCACCCAGCCTGGATAGCCGTCGGGCAGGCCCAGCCCGTTGCAGTACGGCGGCACGAGCAGGTCGCCCGTGCGCGGGTCGTTGAACGTCGAGTTGCTCGGCTCGACGTTCATGGCCGCCCACAGACCGTGCTGCTGGTGGGTGTTCGGGTTCTGGTGGTCGTGGAAGTAGACGGTGCGCAGCGCGACGTCGGCGAACCACCGGTAGTTCCAGGTCTGCCCGACCATCGGCGCCTGCACGTAGTTCCAACCCACCGAGGTGCCGTCGGTGGCGAGCTCGTCGAAGCGCACCAGGTGGACGTGCGTGCTGAGCTCGCTCATCAGCGTGGGCGCGTGGAAGGCGTCCCCGCCGGTGATCGCGCCGGTCGCCGAGATCTGCCCGTCATGGATGTCCAGCGGCAGCGTCGGGTCGTTGTCGAGGTTGCGTGGCATTGGTCGTGCGCATGTTGACGCACTCACCCAGCCGGGCTCGGATGTTGTACGGCTCGGCTTGCACCGTTGCCGGCCTTGATCTTGCGCGCGGATCCGGTCACGCCACGTCGATCGACGTACTCGGGATCGGCCGGGTCGGACGGTGGTGCCTCGACGTACATCTTCCCGCCGGGGTCGTTCCACCCGGCCTTGTTGTAGACGATCTTCGCGTCGATGGCCGTGGGGTGGTACTCGCGCACGGCGGGTGGGCTGACCCGGTACGCGGGCAGGGGTTGATGAAGAACGCACCGGGCACGGCGTGCTGGCACCGTCGCCGTCGGTGGTGGTCACCATGTTGGCGCGCTCGAGGTCGGTCGTCGCGGCGGAGCCGTAGTCCCGCACGGTGTCACCCGGGCGGCGCCAGTTTCAGCGCCAGTCGCCGAACCGGTCGGCCACCACGGCGCCGGGCGCCCGGTAGGCACGCTGGAGGTACTCGCCCTTGAGCATCAGCGGGTAGCCCGGGTGTGCTGCGTCCGGGCAGCTGCGTCAGCGGACGTCGCGCCAGCGCGGGTTGGTCCCGTGAGGTCGAAGTCCGGCAGCATCGCCAACGGCTCGATCGGGGTGCGCGTCGGCGTAGGTACGAGGCGTGCCCGTGCCGGCCACAGGGCAGGTCGAGCCGCCCGGTGGCCCCGTCGAGCGGCCGCTGCCGGTCGAACACCCGCAGGGCGCCCCAGAAGCCCTGGGCGAAGTGCGGGTAGAGGTGGCAGTGGAAGATCTGGTCGCCGTTGCTCGCCTTGCTGATCGCCAGCGCCGCCAGGTCAGGGCGGCCGGCCCGCACCCACTCGTCCATCGGCTTGGCGCCGGCAGCGAGGTTGGCGGGGTCGGAGGTGATCGCCTCACCCGCACCGCCCTCGTAGACCAGGTCGAAGGTCTGACCGGGGCCGATCGACTGCACGTCCAGGCGGGTGGACTGCGGGTCATTGGTGTCCAGACGCCACCGGTTGGTGTGCTGGTGGAAGGGGTGAGTCTCCTTGATTCCGGGGTGGATCAGCCGCATGTGCAGCGGGTCGCCGCGGTAGGCCTTGCGGGATCAGGGCGTCGGAGAGCACCTCGATCGAACCCTTGCTGGCGCCGGCGACGGCATCGTCGACACTCGCCGTGCCAGGCGCCGTGAGCGCCGACCCGTCGACGGAGACGAGCATGTCCCGACCCGCGAAGTGCTGGGCGAAGCGCGATGCTCATGTCGCCTGGCGCGCCGGTGACCGCGATGTCTCCCACGGCCGGGAGATGGCCGGGCGACATCGGCACGATCTGGAGCTGCAGTCGAGCGCGGCCTGCACGTCCGCGGCCGTCGCGTCGAACGCGATGGGCGCGGTGGTGTTCTGCTCACCAGAGAAGCGCGACGCCGTCTGGTCCGCTGCGCCCGTCGCTGTCAGCGGGCCGGTCAGCGTGGGGTCCTTGACCGTCAGGGTGTAGGTACCGCCGGTCGCGCCGGTCACTGCCAACACGTCGGTCTCGTTCGTCGCCTTGGTCATCTTGCCCGGGTCGCCGAAGGCCCATGACTGCAGGTGCGACTCCTCGCCCAGACACGAGGAGAGGCCCTTGTCCTTGGCCAGCCGGGCCGCGTTGGTCGCCGCGCTCTGGTCGTTGGTGAAGCCGTCGCAGAAGTGGTCCTCGGCCAGGATCACCGTGCCGTTGGGCAACGTCACCTTCTTGCCGGCCTGGTGCTGCAGGACCGCACGCAGCCGGTTGCGCAGCGGCTCGGTGCGGTAGTTGAAGAAGAAGGTGGCGTCCGGCAGACGGGTGGTCGGGAAGGTGGGCTTGGCTCCGGTGGGGTCAAGGATGCCTTCGGGCTCGTCAGTGAAGATCTGGGCGTAGTCGCGGAAGTCGTTGCCCACGCCGGGTACATGCACGTCCACGAACAGGGGCGCGCCGATGCCGTGGTTATCGGCGCCGGTGACCAAGTCGGTGCCGGTGACCGGGCTGAGCCACCTGGACCCCGCCGGTACCACGATCAGGCCGCCGTACAGGCCGTGGCTGGTCGTGTCGGGGGAGGGCTCGGCCGTCCCGAAGTTGGTGCCGCTGCCGTAGTCGTTGATCGGGAACTGTCCCTCGCGCTGGGCGAACCACGTGTAGGTGATCTCACCGCCGGGTGGGACGGTGGTGTCGGGGTTCTTGCCGATGTGCGCTCCGTCGGAGGTGTTCACGTCCTTGGCGACACCGTCGACGTGCATCCCCACGCGCTTGCCCGCGATCTGGTTGCTGAAGTGCACCTTGATGCAGTCGCCAACCGCAGCGCGCAGCACCAGCGGGGTCGCCCGCCCTGGCTCGGCCTTGATCTGGGCGATGGTGGGTTGGGCGTCGGGGTTCGAGAGGGCGTAGATCAGTCCGTCGGGGACGTGGTCGCCCCACCCGTTCAGCGGCAGGTCGATTCCGAACGCGTCCACGTCATAGTTGATCTCGCGGACCGAGGCGGCGCAGACGCCTGTCCCGGCCGCCGCAACGGCCGGCCCCACCGCGGTCGCCGTAGGCAGGCCGGAGAGCGCGAGGACGGCGGCGTTGCGGAGGCGGCGGCGATCAATCCTCCGGCGGGACGGCGGGACCGTGGCGTCGGGCGTGCCGCAGCGGTGACCGGGTCGGCGGCGGCCCGGGCACCACGAGGGAGCTTCCCCAGGAGGAGCACTGCGGCTGCCGCCACGGGCAAGCACACCACAAGGGCGATCAGGGCGTCGCGTGCCATGTGCAGAGGCAGTGGGAGCTCAGCGGCCTCGTGTGCGCCGAACAGCCGCTCGTGTACGGGGTTCCCCGCGGCGAGAGCCAGGGCTGTGGCCCCGGCGGCGAAGACGGAGGTGACCGCGCGGCGAAGCCGTGCGCTGGCCGATGGTGTCGCGCGTAGCAGCCGTCCAGACAAGAGGACCGCGACCGTGACCGCCACGAGCACGACCGGTAGGGCCAGGGTGCCGTCACGCAGCGCATGCACCGCCAGCGGCGGCTCGTGATGCTCGTGACCACCGGTCAGCTCATGGAAGAGGTTCAACCAGAGGGCCCCGGAGTAGGCCAGGGTCGCGGTGAGCACGAGGGGAACACTGGCGCGCACCTCACGGCGGTCCTTCCCGAGAGAGTCCTCGATCGACGGTGACACCCGTCTCCACGCAGTTGCATCGAACATTGGGTCCCCCAAGCTCGCATCAGGTAACCCATGTCACTCTCGCGGCGCCTCTTGCAGATAGAGTCCTTGGTCCCGACGCTCGACCGAATGTGACTACTCAGCACGAGGGAACGTGTTCGGCAAATGGGACAGCGACGATGATCCGAATGGCCCTCCCCGTTCAAGTTCGTCAGGGACACGTGGGAGTCGCTCGTCCTACCCCACCAGGGCTACGACATCTCCCTTCCCCCAAACCGTTTCGCGTTGCCTGCATGGCATTCCGGCTTGCGTGGCACGAAGCTGCGGCGGGCGAGAATGTGCTGGCTGGGTCGGAGCATGTGTGATCCGGAGCACCTCGAAGACGCGCCCATTGCGGCTCTGCGTGAAGTGACGCGGACAGTGCGCGCTGCGGCCTTCCGGATCTGCCCACGCGCTCGCACGGCATGCGTCTTTACGCCGCGATCCCGCGTTCGACTGAACGCACTCACAAGCCGATGTGCGGCCGCACCCTGACATTAGTGACGGTCGCCCACCGGCGACGGGACCTAGGTCACTGCCGCTCCAGGCCGTACTTTGCGAACCTGCCGTTGAGGAGGTGATGGTCGTGTTCACGATCCGCAACATTGGCGGGGCAGCCCTGTTCCTCGCGGGAACAACCTGGCTATGGCTGACCCCCGCTTTCGCCAGTAAAGAGGTCTCCACGTCGGGATTCACCTGGGCGATCACTCGGGCCCTCTGCCTACTGACCGTCGTTGGTTTCTGCGTCGCCACGTATGGGTTGTTCACGCGGCACGCGTGGTGGGAGCCGGTCGCTCTGGCCTCCGCTGCCCTCGGCCTGGTGACGCTCATCCCCTACTGGTTTGCCGCGACCCACGGTGGCGTTCCGTCCGGGGAGGCAACGTGGAATGCCTTCGTCCACGTGCTCATGATCGGAGGCATCTTCGTCTTGCTCTCGGTTCCCCAACTCGAGCAGTGGGTTGATCGCCACGTGATGGGGCCGTCATGAACTATCGGACCGCCCACACGTGAGGCGGTCTGCTCGCTCACGCAGGAGAGCCGACATGAAGTACCTCGTTGCACATCGGAGAAGCGGCTGACGACTCGGGCTTTCCTAGGCCCGATGGGGGTGCTCCTCGTCTGGACGCCGTGCATGCCGCGTGGATGGTGGCTGCGCTCTTCTACGTCATCGCCACCTTCCACGCGGCTCTGGTGCTGGGCGCGCCCTGGGGTGCGTTGACCCAGGGGGGCAGAGCAAGCGGCTCACTTGCCACGTCGGGACGCATCGCCGCGGCGGTCTCGTGCGTCATTTCCGTGGTTATGGCGAATGCCATCTTGGCGCGCGTCGGGCGGGGACCTCTGGGTGTTCGGCCATCCCGCGTCGCCACCGTCCTCGCCTGGTTCACCATCGTGTACGCCGCTATCGCCGTGATCCTGAACGCTCATCACCCGCAGCAGTGCCGAACGGGCGCTTTTGGGCACTGTCTCACTGTGCTCTTAGGGCTCATCACCTCACGTGATGGTCGCAACTCACCACAACGACGTGACCCCTGAGGCCTGAGCCACGGCATGTCGAGACGCGCACTCAGGCCGCATCGCGCGCCAGCACTGACGAGTACCCGCGTCATAACGCCGCGTCTGGGCGCCGCGCGTGTCGCTCACGCGCCCAACCCAGAAACTTGGTCGAAACCCTGGGAACAGCGACGCTCGTGCTTCCAGCGATCAGATCCAGATACTCAAGCGGTTGTCTCGGGCATGGCAGTGTCCCCCTGAAAGTGGTGGCGATGGTCGCCTGGGGTGGTGTTGAGCCGTCTGCGGAAGGTCCGGTTCATGGTCTCGGGTGTGCCGAAGCCGCAGGTCTTGGCGATCTGTTCGATGGTCCTGTTGGTGGTCTCCAGGAGCCGGCAGGCGGACTCGAGGCGGACGGCTTCGACGTGGTCGGCGGCGGTGGCACCCACCTCGGCCTTGAAGACGCGGGTGAACTGTCGTTCGGAGAGGTTGATCTGCCGGGCGAGCGCCGGCACGGAGAGGTCGTCGGTGAGGTGGTCGCGCAGCCAGGACAGCAGGTCGCGCACCGGTTCGGTGTCGGCGGCCTGCCCGGCCAGGAGGGCGGAGAACTGCGCCTGGCCGCCGGAGCGCTGCAGGTAGACGACCAGCTGACGCGCGACGGTGGCGGCGGCCTGGTGTCCGTGGTCGTCGGCGACCAGCGCGAGGGCCAGGTCGATGCCGGCGGTGACGCCGGCGGAGGTCCAGACGTTGCCGTCGTGGACGTAGATGGCGTCGGGGTCCACGGTGACCTCGGCGTAGGTCGTCGTCCAGCTGTCCGCACTCCGCCCAGTGGGTGGTCGCCCGTCGTCCCTCGAGCAGGCCGGCGGCGGCGAGCAGGAACGCGCCGGAGCAGACCGAGGTGACCCGGCGCGCGTCGGCGGCCAGCCGCCGGATCTGGGCGAGCAGCTCGCTGTCGGCGACGGCTGCGTCCATGCCGGCGCCGCCGGCCACCATCAACGTGTCGACGGGACCGGTGACGTCGCTGATCGCGGACGAGGCGAACTCCAGCCCGCAGTTGGCGCGCACCGGGCCGCCTCGGGTGGTCACGACCTGGGTGCGGTAGCGGACTGCGGGCAGGAACCGGGAGGCGCTGGAGAAGACCTCGAGCGGCCCGGTGACGTCGAGGATCTGCCCCGAGTCGAAGGTCACGATGACCACGCCCCGCTCGACGGGCAGCTCGAGAGTCGGCTCGCTCGACGGGCGTTCGTCGCCCCGGTCATCGGGAGTCCATGGGTTGACGGTACGCCGCGGACGCGGTGGCCGACATCGTCAACAACGTGTCCTTGTGGCCGTGCCCGCCGCGGCCACACGCTGAAGACATGAAGGTCGCCTACCTGCTCTACCCCCGGTTCACCGCCCTGGACGTGGTGGGCACCTTCCAGGTCCTGGCTGCCGCACCCGGCATGCAGAGCGTGTTCGTGGCCGCCGAGGCCGGCGCCGTCGTCGACGACACCGGGCTGTGTGCGCTGCAGGCGAGCGCGAGCCTCGCGGACGTCGCCTCCGCCGACGTGGTGGTCGTCCCCGGCAGCGACTGCTCGTGCGACCCGGACCCCGCCCTGGTCCAGTGGCTCCGGGCCGTGCACCCGACGACGACCTGGACGCTCAGCGTCGGCACCGGGTCCAGCTACCTCGCCGCCGCCGGTGCCCTCGACGGTGCCGCGGCCGCCACCCACTGGGCCTCCGCCCAGCGGCTGACCGACGCGGGCGTCACCTACAGCGACCGAGCGGGTCGTCCGGGCCGGGAAGGTGCTGACCTCGGCCGGCGCCACCGCCGGGATCGACCTGGCGCTGACCCTGCTGGGTCTCAGCCACGGCCCGGCCGTCGCCCAGGCGGTGCAGCTGGCCCTCGAGTACGACCCCCAACCCCCCTACGACGCCGGCTCCCCGGCGAAGGCGCCCGCCGACATCGGCGAGCTCGTGAGCTCCTACTACGCACAAAGGTGCAGCTGATGTCCCCCACCCAGAACCTCGCTCCCCGACACGACCACACCGCGCTCCGCCCGACCAGCCACCCCGGTCCGGCCGCCAGCTCCCGGCGACCGCCGCCGCATCGACGGTGGTCGCCGGCATCGGCCTGGTCGCCCTGTGGGCCGTGCTCCGGCGCTCCTGCTGGAGCTGGGGTTCGTTGGGTCGTCCTGCTGCCGGGGTGCTGCTGCTGGCGGTGTTCCAGACCCTGGTTCGGCGCCGGCCCCTGCGGACGCTGCTCGCCCGTGACACGGCCTCGTTCGCCCGCCGCTGGCCGGGAAAGCTGCTGGTCGCCGCGGTCCTGGTCGCGCATCCCGGCGGCGATGGTGCTGCTCTCGCTGGGCGGCGGCCGGTACGGCCGGTACGCCGACGACAGCTGGAAGGCGCTGCTCATGCTCGTCGTCCTGGCCGGGAGCTACCTCGCCTCACGTCGCCTCGTCCTCACCGTGCTCATCGGCGCGGTGACCGTCGCGGTCGCGTCCTGGGTGCTGGCCCCGAACCTGGCCGCCGCCCGCAACGGCGACCCCACGGTCCTGGCCCACCTCGACCAGCAAGCCGGCAGGGGCTGGCTGGCCGGCTACCACGACGTCGCCGTCGCCGAGGTCGACCTGGACGCGGCCCAGCCGGTGCGGCTGGCCGGCATCGGCGCCGACGACACGACCCCGATGGAGGTCGGGTCGATGACCAAGGCGATGACCGGCCTGGTCATCGCCGACGCCGTGCGCCGCGGCGAGATCCGCATGGACGCCCCCGTCTCCACCTACCTCCCGCAGCTGAAGGGCTCACCGGCCGGCACCGCCACGATGCACGAGCTCGTCACCCACACCGCCGGCTACGCCGAGTTCGGCGCCGCGACCCTGCGCCGCGCCGCCTGGAAAGCGCCGCTGGGCCAGAACTTCTTCACCGCCGACAGCGCGCAGATGACCGAGGAAACCCGGAACCAGACGCTGCAGTGGCCGCGGCCGCTACGCCTACTCCACCCTGGGCTCGGCCATCGCCGGCCAGGCCGTCGCCGCGGCAGCCCACCTGAGCTACCCGGACCTGATGCGCACCCGGCTGTTCGAGCCGCTCGGCATGTCCCACACCGCCATCCAGGTCGACCACGCACTCGTCGCCGGCGGCACGTCGCAGACCGGCCTCCCGGTCCAGCCGTGGGTCATGGATGCCTACGCCCCCGGCGCCGCCGCCGTCTCCACCACCGGCGACCTCGCGAAGCTCGCCACCGCACTCCTCGACGGGACCGCACCCGGCATGGCCGCCCTGGAGCCCACCACCGCCACCGACCAGTCGAACACCCGCATCGGCGGCTTCTGGCAGATCTCCACCTGGCAGACCGGTCAGACCATCACCCACCACGCCGGGCAGACCGGCGGCTACGCCTCCTACCTCGGCCTCGACCGCGCCGCGCCACAAGGCCGTCATCGTCCTGTCCGACGTC
>CAVWFF010000026.1:0-13065 GCA_963754145.1 uncultured Actinomycetota bacterium | reverse complement strand
CACTGGTCTGCGGCGGTGATGAGGTGGTCGTGGTCGTCGGGGCCGATGTCGAGCTGGACCCAGGCGATGGAGCCGGTGAACCTGCTCGAGTCGGGTGTGTAGTCGTCGCTGACGGGTGAGGCGGTGTCGGCGCCGAGGTCGCAGGTCTCGTCGGCGGAGAAGATCATCGGGATGGTGGCGTTGAGCCTCCCGGTCCCGTCCTGCTCGCCGTTGATGAAGAGCGCGACGTCACCGCCGCGACCGAGTCCTCCTCCGTCGTAGGTGAACTCCATGCGCACCTGGTGCGATCCGGCGGGGAGGGTCTGCTCGCTGCTGATCTTGGCGCGGTCGAGGCCGAGCAGGTTGTAGCAGTAGGTCAGGCGTCCGTCGTTGAGGTAGAGCGCCCACCCCGCGAACGCTCCGCCCTGGGCGACGACGACACCGTCGGCGCCCTCCTCGGGGATGCTGATCTCGGCTGTGATGCTGTGTGACTTGTTCTTGAGGTTGAGCACGGTGTTCTCGGTCAGCCGCCCCATGCCGGGGAACAGCTTCTGCGATGTTCCGTGAATCAATGTGGGTCTTCCGGCCAGCTCGGCGTTGAAGCGCTCCAACGACCGGTCGTCGAGCGGGAACACGCCGTACTTGGCGGCCTCGAGCAGGAACAGCCGTTGCATCGCGTGCAACCGGTCGGGCTGGTCGCGGGCCAGGTCCCGGGTCTGGGTCCAGTCGGTGTTGGTGTCGTAGAGCTCCCAGACGTCGTCGTCGAGCGGGGTCATGTCTCCGGTCGCCACCCATGGGGTGCGGTGCTTGGTCACGGCGGTCCAGCCCTTGTGGTAGATGCCGCGGTTGCCCAGCATCTCGAAGTACTGGGTCTGGCGTTGGTCCTCGGCGTCCGGGGCGTCGAAGCAGTAGGCCATGCTCGTCCCATGCAGCGGCATCTGCTGAAGGCCGTTGACGAAGTCGGGCTCCGGCAGTCCGGCGACGTCGAGCACGGTGGCGGCGATGTCGATGACGTGGTGGAACTGGTGCCGGATCTCGCCGCGGGCGTTCATCCCGCCGGGCCAGGAGACGACGGTGCCGTTGCGGGTCCCGCCCCAGTGCGAGGCGATCTGCTTGGTCCACTGGTACGGCGTGCACATCGCGTGCGCCCATCCGACCGCGTAGTGGTTGTAGGCGGCGGGGCTGCCGATGCTGTCGACGTGGGCGATCAGAAACTCGGGTGTCTCCATGGCGGCCGCGCCGTTGAAGATGAACATCTCGTTGAAGCTGCCGTTGATGGTGCCCTCGGCGCTGGCACCGTTGTCCCCGATCATCAGGTAGATCAGGGTGTCGTCGTAGATCTCGAGCTCCTCGAGGGTGTCGAGCAGGCGGCCGATGTGGTGGTCGGTGTGCTCGAGGAACCCGGCGTAGACCTCCATCTGCCGCTCCAGGACCGGCCTCAGCTCCTCGGGCATGTCCTCGTAGGCGGGGATCTCCTCATGCCGGGGCGTGAGCTCGGCGTCGGCCGGGATCACGCCGAGCTCCTTCTGCCGCGCGAACGTCTCCTCACGCAGCACATCCCACCCGGCCGCGAACCGACCACGGTGGCGATCCGACCACTCCTCGGCGACCTGGTGCGGCGCGTGGGTGGCACCCGGCGCGTAGTAGATGAAGAACGGCTTGTCGGGCATCAGCGCCTTCTGCTGCCGCACCCAGCCGATGGCCTTGTCGGTCATGTCCTCGGTGAAGTGGTACCCCTCCTCCGGGGTCGCCGGCGGCTCGATCGGCGTGGTCCCCTCGTAGAGGCTTGGGTAGTACTGGTTGGTCTCGCCACCGATGAAGCCGTAGAAGTACTCGAACCCGCTTCGCGTCGGCCAGCTGTCGAACGGTCCCATCTGGCTCGTCTGCCAGACCGGCACCTCGTGGCACTTGCCGAACTGAGCCGTGCTGTAGCCGTTGAGCAGCAACGTCTCGGCCAGCGGCGCAGCATTGTTGGGCCGCACCGCGCTGTAGCCCGGAGCCGAGGTCGCCAGCTCGGTGATCGCGCCCATCCCGACCGCGTGATGGTTGCGGCCGGTCAGCAGCGCCTGCCGGGTCGGGGCGCACAGAGCCGTGGTGTGGAACCGGGTGAACTTCAGGCCGGTTGCCGCAAGCCGGTCAGCGTTCGGAGTGGGGCACGGCCCCCCGAACGTGCTCGACGCCCCGAAGCCGATGTCATCCAGCAGGATGACCAGCACGTTCGGCGCACCCTCCGGCGGACGCAACGGCTCGATCGGCGGGAACGCCGTGTCCGGGTCCTTCGCGTCGTAGGTCGTCAGACCCGGCTTCGACCGCTTCGGGATGGGGAGAACGGAACGAGAGCCGGCTGCTTGCTGAGGGGCCATTCGGTCAGTCTGAACCCCGGCGCTTTCGGCGGCTAGAGCCGCTCATCATCGATGGTGTGACGTGCGCACGTCTGGCCACTCCCCGACCCTCGAGACGTCGGGCGCGATGCTCTCGACGAGCAGGGCCGTGACGACCTCCGCACCATCGCGCGCCGCCAGATGCTCTCCGACGACCCGGTCACCGAGCCGAAGGAGCTCGCCCAGGCCGGCGGGCGGCTCGTCGAGGTGCTCGCAGGAGTCTTCGGCCTCGAGGAGGCGTTTGGTGGGAGCGTGGGCGAGACGGTCACGCTATCTCAGGCAGCCATTGTCCGTGTGCAGTCCGTTGATCCGCCGGGCAGCTCGGCAATTCGGCATCGCAGCGGGCAGCCGTCCGGCTAATCTTCGGCAATGGGTATCCGCGCGGCTGGCTACCCGCACAGGCTGGTCGCCGCGTGGCGGAGCGGGACTCCCAGGAGCCAGAGGCATGTCGCCCTGATCATGCTCTCGATCATCGTCGCCTCGCTCGTGGTCTCGGTCGTCGCTCCGGAGGGGATGCCCCTGGCCGCGTACCTCGTCTGGTTGTTGATCGCCATGATGCTGCTCCGGTTCCGGCCGCTGGTCCTGGTGGGCGCCGCAGACGCCGCCGCCGGAGTGCTCGCCCTGGCGATCACCGGGCCGATCACCGGGTCGCGTGCGATCGAGATGGCGGCGTTGGTGATGGCGGTGCTCCTCGTACTTGTGGTGGCCAGCCGGCAGCGAAGCGGGTTGCCGGCGCTCCTGAGCGAGGCGTTTCTCGTGGACCTGCGAGACAGGCTGCAGGGGCAGGGCAAGATCCCGCCGCTGCCCGAGGGGTGGGACTCCCAGAGCGCGATGATCGCCGCCCACGGCGGCACGTACGCCGGGGACTTCCTGGTGGCCGACCTGAGCGAGGACCGGAAGCGGCTCGAGATGATCCTCGTCGACGTCTGCGGGAAGGGAACCCACGCGGGACCGGCGGCGCTCCAGTTTGCGGGGGCGCTCGGTGGGCTGATCGGCGCACTGCCGCCACGGGAGCTGTTCCGCGCTGCCAACGCCTTCCTCATCCGGCAACGTGACGACGAGGCGTTCGCAACCGCGGTGCACGTGCTCGTCGACCTCGAGGAGGGCGGCTACCAGATCACCAGCGGCGGCCACCCGCCGGCGCTGCGCTGGGACCTGCCATCGCGTGAGTGGGTCATCGACAACGCACGCGGGACCGCCCTGGGCGTGCTCCGCGCGCCAGAGGTGCACGTCAGCAGGGGCCAGCTGCTTCCGGGCGAGGCGCTCATGTTCTACACCGACGGCATCGTGGAGGCGCGAGGCAGCGACATCGACGCCGGCATCGCGTGGTTGCAGCGTGCGGCACGTGAAGCCATCGGTCACGGCTTCGGCGGCGCGGCGCGCCGGATCATCGGGCAGGTCGAGAGCGGCGATGACGACCGGGCAGTCCTCATCCTCAGCCGCACGATGGTGGAGTCGCCGGTGGTCGACCAGTCCTCGGTGTCCTGATCTGGGCAGTCGCCGACCCTGGCGTGTGTTCCTGCACGTAGCGCTTATCGGACGAGCTTTCCGCGAGCCCTACGCGGACGGAGTGGTCGAGGCCAGAAGGCGCCTCGCACGACGACCAAGATCGTTCAGGTCCACCCGACCCGCGTCGGCCGCGGCTGCCAGTCGCGCAGCCAGGTCCAGCGCCTCGTCGAGCTCGGGCCCGGCGATGGCGGCCTCCTGGCCCATGTCGCGGAGAATCGTGACCTCGGTTCGCGAGGCGATCAACGGGTCGGCGACTCCGTCGATCCAGACCCGCGTGCGGCGGCCGTCGCCGCGTTCCTCGCCGGTGATTCGCTCGAGCGCGAAGATGCGGTCCGCACGCGCAAACTTGCCGAAGCCCAAAGCCACCATGCGGGAGTCCGACGCCACGCGATCATCTTGACACCACCAACCGACATCTGGGCGGTTACGCCCGCTTGGCGAAGCCCAGGGGGCAGGCCTCACTTCCGGGTTGTGTCCGGACTTCCCAGCGCGGACCGGGCAACATGGGGGCATGGACGGGCAAGACGTGACCGCTAGCCACGAGCTGAAGTCCGCGCAGCCATGGCCATGGCCTTCGGCTGCATCCGACGTCCTGCTCGCCGACGGCACGATCGCCGTCATCCGCTCGCTCGTCCCCGACGACCGCGAGGGGGTGCTGGCGCTGCACGAGGGCGTCTCGGAGGACACGCTGCGGCTGCGCTTCTTCACGCCGAGCCCGGCCGCCGGACGGGCGTACGTCACGCGACCTCTTCGACGTGTCCAACAACGCCTCTGTCGCGCTGGTCGCCGTGCTTCGCGGCCGCATCGCCGCCCTTGCGACCGCCGAGCTGCTGTCGCCTCAACGCGCGGAGGTCGCCTTCCTGGTCTCCGACGAGGACCGGGGCCGGGGGCTCGGAAGCCTTCTCCTGGAACACCTCGCGGCACTGGGCCGCGAGCACGGGGTCACCCATTTCGAGGCCGAGGTGCTCGCGGACAACTACGGGATGCTGGGCGTCTTCCAGGCTGCGGGCTTCGCCGTGACGCGCAGGAACCAGTACGGCGAGGTGGCGGTCGAGCTGCGCATCGAGGTGTCCTCCGCCGCCCTGGACGCCGCCGACCGCCGCGAGTGGCGCTCCGAGGCGCACTCGTTGCGGCCGCTTCTGTACCCGGAGAGCGTCGCCGTGGTCGGCGTCCGGGCTGGGCACCGGGCGTACTCGAGGCGATCCGTACGGGGGGCTACGCCGGCCGACTCCATGTCGTGCACCCGGAGGCCGACTCCGTGGCCGGTATGCCGGCACACCGCAGCCTGGCCGCGATCGGCGAACCCGTCGACCTCGTGGTGGTCGTGGTCCCGGCCGATCAGGTCATCGACGTCATGGCCGACGCCACCGCGGCGGGCGTGCGGGCAGCGATCATCGTCTCGTCGGGCCTCAGCGGCCCTGACGGGCTGGGTGTGGCCGCTCAACGGGAGCTGCTGCGGACGGCCCGGGCCCACAGCGTGCGGGTGGTCGGTCCCGACTCGCAGGGCGTGCTGTCGCAGGGGCCGGCGATGCGCCTCAACGCCACGTTCGCTCGGGCCCTGCCAGGGCCGGGCGGGCTGGCGATCGCCTCGCAGTCGGGCGGGGTCGGGTTCACCCTGCTCGACCTGGCCCGCGACCTGGGCGTCGGCGTGCACTCGTTCGTCTCGCTCGGCGCCAAGCTCGACGTGTCCAGCAACGACTTGCTGGCCGCGTGGATGGACGACGACCAGGTTGCGGCCGCAGCACTCCATCTGGAGTCGTTCGGCAACGCGCTGAAGTTCGCCCGGACCGCCCGCCGCTTCGCCGAGCGCAAGCCCCTGCTCGCGCGTCGTCGGCGGTCGTTCGACGGGCGTCGGCGATCGGCGTCGACGCCCTGTTCGCCCAGGCGGGCGTGATCCCGTGCCGGAGCGCCACCGAAATGGCCGAGACCGCGGCACTGCTGCTCGGGCAGCCGATGCCGGCCGGCTACCGGGTCGGCGTGGTCACCAACGCCGGCGGGATGGGCGTGTTGGCGGCCGATCTTGCCGACGCCGAAGGGCTCTCGGTGCCGAAGCTGTCGGACGAGGGAAGTGCGGCCGTGCGGCGGGCCGTGCCGGTGCGTCGCGCACCCACAACCCGGTCGACCTCGGCGCCGACCTGTCCCCCGCCGCACTCGAGGCCGGCGTGCGGGCGTTGCTCGTCCTCGCCCGAGCTCGACGCGCGTCGTGGTCGTGCTCGTGCCCACCAGCCTGGCCGACCCCGGCGGGCTCTTCGACGCGCTGTCCCGGACCCGGGCGCAGTCGGACCGGCCGGTCCTGCTCGTCGCCTCCAACGCGGCCGAGCACGGCCGCCCCGACGGCGTCACCGTCTACCGGACCGCGGAGGCAGCGGTCGGGGCGCTGGCGCGGACGATGAGGTACGCCGCATGGCGACGGGTCCCGGCCGACGAGCCGCCCGCGGCCCGGGCGTGCGTGCCGCCTTCGCCCGCGCCTGGGCCACCGAGCGGCTCGCCGCGCCGCGGCGGGACGGCCGAGTGGCTGCCGGCCGTCGGCGAGCGCCGAGCTGCTGGCGCCGTACGGCATCGAGCACGTCGGTGTCGCAGGCCCGGGATGCCGACGAGGCCTGCCGGGCCGCGGCGGCGATCGGCTTTCCGGTCGTGGTGAAGGTGGCCGACCCGACCGTCGTGCACAAGACCGACCGCGGGCTGGTGCGGGTCGGGCTGCTGACGCCGGCGGACGTGGTCGCGCGGCCGTCGACGCCTTCGCGCGCCGAGCTCGGGCAGCGACTCGGTCGACGTGCGCGTCCAGCCGGTCCTCGCCGGCGTCGAGGTGGCCTGCGGCGTGGTCCGCGACGCGGTGTTCGGGCCCCTGGTCCGGGTCGCCGCGGGCGGCGTCGCCACCGAGGTGCTGAAGGACGAGGTCTACCTGCTGCCCCCGGTGACCAGCGCCGACGCGGCGCGGGCGCTGCGTGGGCTGCGTCTGTGGCCGCTGCTCGACGGGCTACCGGGGCAGCGAGGGGGTCGACGTGGAGGCGTTGCGAGTCGATCCTGGTGGGCGTGGGCCAGCTCGCGGTCGACGTACCCGAGGTGTCCGACCTCGACCTCAACCCGCTGCTCGTCGCCCCAGACGGTGTGCACTGCGTCGACGTGAAGGTGCGGCTGCAGGTTCGCGACGCGCTCGACGCCGGCATCCCACGGCGCCTTCGCTCCGCCTGGTAGTCAGTGGTGGCCTCGGATCACCGCGAGGGCCTGCCTCGCGATCTCCCACTCCTCGTTGGTCGGCACCACGAGGACCTGCACGGCGGCTGACGTCGGTGGAGATCGCCCTCGGGCCGTGGAGCGGTTCGGTGTTGCGTGCCTGGTCGATCTCGATCCCGAGCAGCTCGAGGCCGGCCAGACTGGCTCGCCCGGAGCTCGGGGGTGTGCTGGCCGACTCCGGCAGTGAAGACGACCGCGTCGACGGAGCCGAGCACGGCAAAGTAGGCCCCGACGTACTTGCGAATCCGGTAGGCGTAGACGTCGAACGCAAGCCGGGCAGCCTCGTCGCCCTGCGTGCGTAGCGCCAGGACCTCGCGAATGTCACTGTGGCCGGTGAGTCCCTTCAGGCCCGAATCGCGGTTGAGGGCGTTGTCCACGGCGTCGATGGACCAGCCGAGCTCGCGGCACAGGTGTGCGTGGATGGCAGGGTCGAGGTCGCCGGACCGGGTTCCCATGACCAGCCCCTCGAGCGGGGTGAACCCCATCGACGTGTCGACGGACTCGACCGCCGCGGATGGCCGCTGCCGAGGCCCCGTTGCCCAGGTGGAGGACGATCAGGTTGGTCTCGTCGACGGGTCGGCCGAGGAGGCGCGCGGCCTCCCGGCTGACGAAGGCATATGAGGTCCCGTGGAAGCCATAGCGGCGGATCCGGTGCTCCTCGCGCCACGCCTGGGGCACGGCGTACGTGTACGCGACGGGTGGCATGGTCTGGTGGAACGCGGTGTCGAAGACCGCCGCCTGGGGTACGTCGGGGAACAGCCTGCGGGCAACTCGCAGCCCCTCGAGGTTGGCCGCGTTGTGCAGCGGCGCGAGGGGCACCAGCTTTCTCACCTCCTCGATCAGCGCGTCGTCGACGAGAGCCGGATCGGCGAAACGGGAGCCGCCGTGGACGACGCGATGACCCACCGCAACCACCTCGGAGTCCGGCAGCGAAGGGCCGTGGGTGGCGAACGCATCGAGCGCGGCGGCCAGCGCTTCCTCGATCGTCGGGAACGCCCCCTCGGACGTGTGCCTGCCGTCGCCGGTCGAGTGCCGCAGCAGTCCGCGCGCCTCGCCGATCCGCTCCACCGACCCGGTCGCGGGCGCCGTCCCGGTCTCGGCATCGACGAGGCTGTACTTCAGCGACGACGACCCCGCGTTGAGCACCAGCACGTGGGAGCTCACGAGCGCCCCCGGGCCTGGATCGCCGTGATCGCGATGGTGTTGACGATGTCACGCACGGTGGCGCCCCGAGACAGGTCGTTGACCGGCTTTCGCAGTCCCTGGAGGATCGGGCCGACCGCGAGCGCGCCTGCCGAGCGCTGCACGGCCTTGTAGGTGTTGTTGCCCGTGTTCAGGTCGGGGAACACGAAGACCGTCGCGTGTCCGGCCACCTTTGAGTCGGGGAGCTTCGTGCGCGCCACGGTTGCGTCGATCGCGGCGTCGTACTGGATCGGACCCTCGATCGGGAGATCCGGCGCCCGCTCGCGCACCATGGCCGTGGCCTCGACGACCTTCTGCACGTCACTCCCGGAGCCGGAGCTTCCGGTCGAGTAGGACAGCATCGCCACGCGCGGGTCGACGCCGAACGCCGAGGCCGTCCGGGCCGAGGCGAGCGCGATGTCCGCGAGCTGGGATGCGGTCGGGTCGGGATTGACGGCGCAGTCGCCGTACACCAGTACCTGGTGGCGCAGGCACATGAAGAACACCGAGGACACCACCGAGACGTCGGGAACGGTCCGCACCACCTCGAGCGCCGGCCGGATCGTGTGGGCGGTGGTGTGGGCCGCGCCCGAGACCATGCCGTCGGCCAACCCGAGCTCGACCATCATCGTCCCGAAGTAGGACACGTCCAGCCATGAGGTCTCGCGCGCGCTCGAGGTCGACTCCCTTGTGCTGGCGCCGGGCGTGGTACTCCGCGCCGAACCGCTCACGCAGCTCACCGTCGATCGGGCTGACCAGGCGAGCCCCGGCGAGGTCGACGCCGAGCATCGCTGCCCGCGCCTGGACGGCGCGGGGGTCACCCAGGATGGTGAGGTCCGCGATCCTTCGGCGCAGCACGATGTCCGCGGCCTGGAGGATCCGGTCGTCGTCGCCCTCGGGCAGCACGATGTGGCGCCGTTCGGCCACGGCGAGGTCGAGCAGCTGGTGCTCGAACATCAGCGGCGTGACCGCGTCGCTGCGCGCGACCTCGAGCCGGTCGAGCAGGGCGTCACCGTCGACGTACTCGTCGAACAGCGCGAGCGCCGTCGCGACCTTGCGCGGCGAGTCCTTGTCGCAGGCGCCCGCGAAGGGCGGAGAGCGCGGTCGCGGTGTCCTTGGTGCCGAAGTCGGTCTCGATGATCGGCATCGTGGTCTGCACGCCCTCGATGAGCCTGCCGACCTGGGGAGCCAGCGGGATGCCGCCGTTGAGGACGATCCCGGACATCTGCGGGAAGTTCGCGGACACATGGGCGGTGAGGACGCCGAGGACCACCTCCGGGCGGTCTCCCGCGGCCACGACGACGGCACCGTCGAACAGCCGGTCCAGCACGTTGGGCAGCGTCATCGCGGCGATGACGAGGCCGGTGGCCTCCCGCGCCAGCAGCCGCTCCTCGCCGCTGACGAGCCTGCCCTCGCAGGCCAGCATCATGTCGCCCACCGAGGGTGCGTTCAGCAGGGGTTCGTCGGGCAGCGCGAACGCTGGTGCGTCGAGCCCGGCGAGCGCGGCGAGCACCTCGTCGCGGGTGGCCGGGTCCGCGCGGTTGGCCACGACCGCGAACAAGCGAGCCGAGGTTGGCCTCCAGCTCCGCCGCGGCCACCTCGGCCGTGGTCTGGAGCTCCTCCGGGGTCTTGCCGTGCGCGTTGACGACAAGCACCACCGGGGTCCCCAGGTTGGCCGCGACCCGGGCGTTGAAGGAGAACTCCGTCGGCGCCCCGACGTCGGTGTAGTCACTGCCCACCACGACCACGGCGTCTGCCTTCTCGGCCACCAGGTGGTAGCGCTCCACGATCCTGCCGAGCGCGGCGTCCGGGTCTCGGTGCAGCTCGGAGTAGGTCACACCGGCGCACTCGTCGTAGGACAGGGCAACGGCATCGTGAGCGACCAGCAGGTCGAGCACGTAGTCGACGGAGTCCTGCTCGCGTACGACGGGGCGAAAGACCGCGACCCGCTCGACCCGCTTGGACAGCTCCTCGAGGATCCCGAGAGCCACCGTGGACTTGCCGGTGAAGCCTTCGACGGCTGCGACGTACACGCTCCTGGCCACGGTCCGAGACTATCGGCGCCGGCGCCGGACAGGAGCGCTCGCGCCGTCTCGTAGCCTGATCGTGTGGCCACCTTCATCTTCACGGTCGTCGGCGATGACCGACCAGGACTTGTCGCAGTACTCGCGGCCCCGATCAAGGCCCACGGCGCGAGCTGGGAGCACGGTCAGATGTCACGGCTGGCGGGCAAGTTCGCCGGCATCGTGTTGGTGACGGTCGCCGACAACAGGTTCGACGCCCTGGCCGCTGACCTCAGGACGCTCAGCACCCAAGGTCTACAGATCACGCTCGAGCGCACGGACGAGCCCGTCGAGCGCGCGTCGCAACGACTCCACCTCGAGCTGCTCGGGGACGACCATCCCGGCATCGTGGCAGAGATCTCGGCTTTGCTCGCCAGCCACCAGGTCAGCATCGAAGAGCTGACCACCAACGTGCGCGAGGCACCGATGGCCGGGGGAATGCTCTTCGAGGCCCGCGCCCTGCTCAACGCCCCGTCGACAACGAGCACCGACTCGCTTCGATCAATGCTCGAGGGGCTCGCCCACGAGCTGATGGTCGAGATCCGACTGTCGGACGACTGAGGCGCAAAGGACCGAGGGATCTCCGACGAGCTCGTGATTCGCCTTTGGACATGGCCCGGCTGGGACGTGTGGTCAGACGACGCTGAAGCCCGGGGGCAGGCCGCGCCGGCCCGTCATCGCCAGCAGCAGGTCGGGGCCGAGGCCGCGCTGAGCCGCGGAAACCGCCCCCAGCGCGGAGGCCTCCTCGACCGCTCGGGGAGGCAGGTCGACGGGGATCCCGGTCGCGGCCGCGATGTCGAGCCCGTGGACGCACAGCTCGAACGTGCGCGTCGGCAGGTACGCCGCGACCCGCATGCCCCCCACAATCGTGTGCACGACAAGGTCGGGTGCGGTCGCTTCGGCCACCCGGACGGCCTCGACGACGAGGGCGTGGAACCGGGAGGCCGGATCGTCACCGAGGTCGCGCCCCGCCTGACGGCCACGCTCGGTGACCGCGTCCGCGTCGATGGTGCCCGCCGAGATGGCGGTGAAGTACGCCGCCGCCGAGAGCACGACCTCCTCGCCGACCGGACGGGCGAGGTAGTCGATGACCGTGACCAGCGAGCGGCTGGTGTGACCGACGAGGTCGCGCACGGTCCACTCGCCGAGCCCCGGACCGTCCCATGCGTCGTGGGGGACCTGAGTCGATGGCGTCACTCACCGAACGGGCCGTGGCCGCGAAGGTGGGCACGACAGTGCTCATGCGAGTCAGTCTCGCAGTGCCCCGGCGAGGTCCCGTGCCGCGCCCGCCTGAGCCACGCGTCGCGGTCGACCCGCGACCGTCCTGCATCGGTCGCCCGGAGTGTTGGCAGGCGAACAGAAGATTCCTCGGCGTGCACACAGGATCGACTCATCGCACTTATCCACTCGATCCCACGTCAGGAGCCCGACATGCACACCTTCGAAACCAACCTCGCCCGGCTGGTCATCGAGGACCGCCTCCGCGAAGCGAACCAGCAGCGCCTGGCCCGCGAGTTCCGGCGCCGAGCAGCCCTCCACCGCTACCCCTTCCACCGCCGTTCGGGAGCCCCGGCGCCATTCCCGTCTCTGGAGCCTCGTCCACCCCCGCCAGGCCTACAGCTGAGGCCGGATGGGCTTCCGAGGGCCAGGCCGACCGCCCCGGCACCGGTTCATCACGCATCACCGTTGCCTGGCTTCGGCTCACCAGATCTAACACTTGGAGAACCCATGTCCGCACCCACCGCACCTCTGACCGAGCATCTGCACGAGGCACTACGCAAGGAACTGTCGCGACTGGCCCAGCACGAGGAGGACGTCGCCGCGAGCGAAGCAGCGCACGTGCACTACTGGGAGACCATGCCCGTCACCGTCGCCATCCACCGCCAGTGTGCGGCTGCTCTGCGTGCCGCAGCCGAGGACCTCCGGGCCCACCCGGAGCGCCCGTCAGATGTGTTTCACTGACAGCGTGTGGCGCCTGCTGGAAACGCTGCGAGCCGACGATCGCGAGGCGTTCCTCGCACTGGCCCGCCGTCGGACGTTCGCACGCAACGAGGTGCTCTGTCACGAGGGTGACCCTGCTGACTCACTGCACCTGGTGGAGCACGGCCATCTGGCTGTCCACGGCGGTCTCGCGTCCGGTGCCACCGCAACCTTCACGATCCTGTCCGCCGGTGACTACTTCGGGGAGCTTGCGCTGCTGCGTGCGGACCACCGGCGCACGGCGACCGTGACCGCGCTCGAGCCGAGCCGTACCCTGGCCGTCGCGGCCACGGCCTTCGACGCGCTGTGCCGCCGCAACCCGGGGATCGAGCGGATCGTCTCGGCCCTGCTGGCGGACCGGATCGACATCCTGAGCCGTCGTCTTCTGGAGACCATGTACGAAAGCCTCGATCGTCGCGTGTACCGGCGTCTCCTCGACCTGGCCTACTCCTACCGAGGCACGGGGGGCACCGCCACGATCCCGTTGAGCCAGACCCAGCTCGCGAACCTCGTGGGGGCGACCAGGCCGTCGGTCAACCAGGTCCTGCAGCGACTCGCTGAGCTCCATGTGGTCAGGCTGAGCCGTTCGCGGATCGAGGTCCTGGACCTGGCGGCCCTGGAACGGCGCTGCCCGGGATGACCTGGTCGCCAGCACGGCGACCGTCCTGCATCGGTCGCCCGGAGTGTCGGCGGCCGAACAGAAGGTTCCTCGGCGCCGACGCAGGATCGACTCATCG
>CAVWFF010000025.1:0-28347 GCA_963754145.1 uncultured Actinomycetota bacterium | reverse complement strand
CGGTGGTACCGGACTCGTAGCCGATGTCGGTGGTCTCGTCGGCGGAGAAGATCATCGGCTGGGTGGCCTCGACCCGGCCGTCGCCGACCGTTGTCGCCGTCGTAGTACAGGGTCACGTCGCCTCCCTTGGCCAGCCCGCCGCCGTCGTAGGCGAACTCCATCCGCACCTGGTGGGTGCCTGCCGGGATCGGCCTGTCGGCCTCGGTGGTGAACTCCTGGATGCCGAGCACGTTGTAGACGAACTTGGCCTTGCCGTCCTTGACGTACAGGGCCCAGCCGCCGAAGCGGCCGCCCTGGGCGATGATGACGCCTGTCGGCGCCGCCGTCCGGCACCTCGACCTCGGCGGTGACCGAGAACGACTTGTTCTTGATGCTGACCACGCTGTTCTCCGAGAGGCGGCCCATGCCCGGGAAGAACAGCTGGGAGTTTCCGCGGATGAGGGTCGGCCGGCCGGCCAGTCTCCGGATCGAGCCGTTCGGCGCTGCGGTCGTCGAGCGGCAGCACGTTGTACTTGGTGGCCTCGATCAGCCAGAGCCGTTGCAGCTTGGCCAGCATCTCGGGGTTGTCGGCCGCGAGGTTGCGGGCCTGGCTGTAGTCGCTGTTGCCGTCGTAGAGCTCCCAGACGTCGTCGTCGAAGGCCGGCAGGTCGCCGCCGACCATCACCCAGGGGGTGCGGTGCTTGGTGACCGCGCTCCAGCCCTTGTGGTAGATGCCGCGGTTGGCGAACATCTCGAAGTACTGCAGGTCGTGGCGTTCCGGTGCGTCCGGCTCGTTGAAGGTGTACAGCATGCTGGTGCCCTCCATCGGCGACTGCAGCACGCCGTTGACCATCGTCGGCTCGGGCAGTCCGGCCGCCTCGAGGATCGTCGGGGCGACGTCGATGACGTGGGTGAACTGCGAGCGCAGCCCGCCCGGCTCCTCGATCCCGTTCGGCCAGTGCACGATGGTGCCGTTGCGGGTGCCGCCCCAGTGCGAGGCCACCTGCTTGGTCCACTGGAACGGCGTGTTCATCGCCCACGCCCAGCCGACCGAGTAGTGGTTGTAGGAGTCCGGCGAGCCGAAGCTCGTCCATCTTGCTGAGCATGAACTCGGGGGTCTCGAGCGCGGCCATCCCGTTGAAGTTGGCCATCTCGTTGAAGGCGCCGTTCATGGTGCCCTCGGCGGAGGCGCCGTTGTCGCCGATGATGTAGTAGACGATCGTGTCGTCGAGGACCCCGAGGTCGTCGATGGCGTCGATCAGCCGGCCGACGTGGTGGTCGGTGTGCTCGAGGAACCCGGCGTAGACCTCCATCTGCCGGGCCAGCACCGGCTTGAGCTCGTCGGGCATGTCGTCCCAGGCCGGGATCTCGTCGTGCCGCGCGGTCAGCTCGGCGTCCGCCGGGATGACCCCCAGCTCCTTCTGCCGGGCGAACGTGCGCTCGCGCAGGGCGTCCCAGCCGTCGTCGAACTCGCCCGCGTACCGGTCGGCCCACTCCTTCGGGACGTGGTGCGGGGCGTGCGTGGCGCCCGGGGCGAAGTAGACGAAGAACGGCTTGTCCGGCATCAGCGCCTTCTGCTGACGCACCCAGCTCGACGGCGTGGTCGGCCAGGTCCTCGGTCAGGTGGTAGCCCTCCTCGGCGGTGGCGGGCGGCTCGACCGGGGTCGTGCCGTCGTACAGCGCCGGGTCCCACTGGTTGTTCTCGCCGCCGATGAAGCCGTAGAACGTCTCGAACCCGCCGCCGCCCGACGGCCAGGCGTCGAACGGCCCCATCGGCGACGACTGCCACACCGGCACCTCGTGGCACTTGCCGAACTGGGCGGTCGAGTAGCCGTTGAGCTTCAGGGTCATCGCCAGCGGCGCCTTGGTGTTCGGCCGCAGCGAGCTGTTGCCCGGGCGCCGAGGTCGCGGTCTCGGTGATGCTGCCCATGCCCGACCGAGTGGTGGTTGCGGCCGGTCAGCAGCGCCTGCCGGGTCGGCGCGCACAGCGCGGTGGTGTGGAACCGGTTGTACCGCAGCCCGCCCGCCGCCAGCCGCTCGGCGGTCGGCGTCCGGCACGGCCCGCCGAACGCGCTCGACGCGCCGAAGCCGACGTCGTCGAGCAGCACGACCAGCACGTTCGGTGCGCCCGCGGGCGGCAGCAGCGGCTCGATCGGCGGGAACGCGGTGTCCGGGTCCTTCGCGTCGTAGGTCGTCAGACCCGGCGCCGGGCGGTCCGGGATCGGCAGCATCGCTGCGCGCATGCCGGTCGGGACTCATGGCGTTCCTCCTGTCGGGGAGATGTGCGTCCAAGGCCCCGCCGGGGCCAGCTGCCCACTCTCAGCAGACCGCTAGGACGAACGTGACTCCCACGCGTCACCCGCATCGGGCGAGGTAGGACGTGGGCACCACAACAACCGGCGACGACAGCGGGGCTGCCGGCCCAGAGAGGGGCTCGCGACCACGGCCATGCACATCAACGAGGTCTCGGGGTTGCAGGTGGGTGACGTGGACCTGGATCGCGGGTTGATCCAGGTGGTCCGCCAGACCTATCCGGGCCGCGGGGGACTGGTCACCAAGCAGACCAAGGGCCGGCGCCGCCGCACGGTGCCCGTGATCGAGCCGCTTCGCCCCCACACTGTTTCGTCTGGCCTCTGGCCGACGAGGTGAGGAGCGCTTGCTGTCGGGACCGCGCGGCGGGGTGATCACGACCGCCACCCTGCGCGACGCGACCAGTTGGGACACGCTCGTGAGTGATCTGGGGCTGGCGGGTCTGGTTCGCCACGGGCTGCGACACACGGCGCTCACCTGGATGGCGGACGCCGGCGTCGATCTGCACATCCTCCAGCGGGTCGCCGGCCACCAGGACCCGGCCGTCACCAGCCGCTACCTCCACCCCGACGCGCAGGCGATGTTGGACGCCGGCACGGTGTTCTCGGCCTGGTGGTCCGGAACTGGTCCGGCGCAGCCGACGCTGGGTGTCGTCCGGGGCGGGCAGAACGGGGCATGAAAGCGGCCCTGACCTGCGTGAACAGATCAGGGCCGATTGGTCGGGCTGACAGGATTTGAACCTGCGACCCCTTGACCCCCAGTCAAGTGCGCTACCAAGCTGCGCCACAGCCCGAATGCCCCGGACCGAGGTCCGTCTGGGCGAGGGGAACGTTACCGCAGCAGGGCGGCTGTCCCGCATCGGGAGACCTGCGGCTGAAGACCGACGGCCTGCGTTGAGTCTCTGACACCCGGTCGACGACCCAGGCGCCGCCCTCGGCGTCCAGCCGGTCCTCGCGGGAGCGCTAGGTCTGGGAATCTCCCGGACCTCACCTTGGCGCGCGGCATCTCGGCGACCAGACGTCTTCGTCCAGCCCCAGGTGCCACGCGCCGCGCCACTGGCTGCTCCCCCCGAACCTGCTCGCCGCGACTCTCCGACGGCCCGCGGATCCAGATCCCGGAGGCCCCTTCTCAGGTACTTCTCGGCGAAGCAACAGCGTTCGGTACGGCGGCTCACAGGTTCCGCACAAGTGGCCGACGCTGAATGGACTCCGACGATCTCGCGACGTGGAGGAACCATGGACGACCAGCAGCAGCCCGCAACCGTGCCGACCGAGCCGGCACCGGAGCCGATCGAGACGCGGCCCCGCCCGCGGCGGCGGAAGCGCTGGGTCGCCGGGATCGCGGCCGCGACGACGGTCCTCGCGCTCGGCGGCGTCGGTGGGTACGCCGTGGGCGAGCGCGTCCACGCCTCCGGCGACCGCGTCGCCGCAGCAGAACGCGGTGCTCGGCAACGACTGGCGCCGGCAGCAGGACGGCGCCGGCACGCTGCCGTTCGGCGGGGGGTCCTCCCCGGCGACGGCACCCAGCCCGACCTCGGCCCACGGCACCGACACCGGCACCACGGCGACCGCGAGCCAGACCACGGGCCTGGTGCGGATCGTGTCGACGCTCGGCTACCAGGACGGGGAGGCGGCCGGCACCGGCATGGTCCTCACCTCCGACGGCGAGGTGGTCACCAACCACCACGTCGTCGCCGGCGCGACCACGGTCAAGGCGACCGTGATGAGCACGGGCAGGACCTACACCGCGACGGTGGTCGGCTCCGACACCAAGGACGACGTGGCCGTGCTCCAGCTCGCCGACGCCAGCGGGCTCGACACGATCACCACCGACAGCACGCTGCCGTCGCGTCGGCGACGCCGTGACCGCGGTCGGCGACGCCAACGGCACCGAGGACCACCTCAGCGCCGCCGACGGGCGAGGTGATGGCCCTCGACCAGCAGATCACCACGCAGAGCGAGGGCAACGCGAAGGGGCAGACGCTCACCGGGCTGATCGAGATCAGCAACGACGTGATCTCCGGCGACTCCGGCGGCGCGACGTACGACGCGCAGGGCGAGGTGGTCGGGATGACCACGGCGGCGTCGAGCGGCGGCGACGTGACCGGCTACGCGATCCCGATCGCGAAGGTGCTCCGGATCGCCGACGACCTCGACAGCGGCGTCACCAGCAGCCGCTACGCCTACGGCCGGCCGGCGTTCCTGGGCGTCGCCCTCGGCGACGCCTCGACCACCGTCGCCGGCGCCTACGAGGACACCCCCGCCGCCGGGGCCGGGCTGACCGAGGGCGACACGATCACCGCCGTCGACGGCACCACGGTCAGCACCTCGTCCGCGCTCCGCGCCGCGATCGCCGCGGCACCAGCCCGGGCGACACGGTGCGGCTCCGTTGGACGGACACGTCCGGGTCGTCGCACACCGCGACGGTCACGCTGGTCGCGGGACCGGTCGCGCTGAGTCAGCGCTTCCGCTTCTCCCGCGGCTTCTGGATCAGGTGGATCGGCGTGCCGACGAACCCGAACTCCTCGCGGAGCCGGCGCTCGATGTAGCGGAGGTACGACGCCTCCAGCTTGCCGGACGTGAACAGCACGAACGTCGGCGGAGCCGTGCTCGGCTGGGTCGCGAACAGCACCTTGGGCTGCTTGCCGCCGCGCACCGGGTGGGGGTGCTCGGAGACGAGGCGGCCGAGGAACGCGTTGAGCGCGCCGGTGCCGACCCGCGTCTCCCAGCCCTCGAGCGCGGCGTCGAGCGCCGGCACCAGCCGGTCGACGTGCCAGCCGGTGCTGCGCGGTGATGTTGATCCGCGGCGCCCACGGCACCCGCACGAGGTCGCGCTCGATCTCGCGGTCGAGGTAGTAGCGGCGCTCCTCGTCGACCAGGTCCCACTTGTTGAACGCGATCACCAGGGCGCGGCCGGCCTCGGCGACGGTCATGATGATCCGCTGGTCCTGCTCGGAGATCGGCTGGGAGCCGTCGACGACGAGCACCGCCACCTCGGCCCGGTCGATCGCGGTGTTGGTGCGCAGGCTCGCGTAGTACTCCTGGCCGGACGCCTCCTTGACCCGCTTGCGGATGCCGGCGGTGTCGATGAACCGCCACGGCCGGCCGCCGAGCTCGATCAGCTCGTCGACCGGGTCGACCGTGGTGCCGGCGACGTCGTCGACCACGACGCGGTCGGACCTGGCCAGCTTGTTGAGCAGCGACGACTTGCCGACGTTGGGCTTGCCGACGATCGCGACCCGGCGCGGTCCGCCGACGGGCTCCCACGACTCCGGCGGCGTCTCCGGCAGCGCGGCGAGCACGGCGTCGAGCAGGTCGCCCGAGCCGCGGCCGTGGAGCGCGGAGACCGGCATCGGCTCCCCCAGCCCGAGGTTCCACAGCCCGTAGGCCTCGGCCTCGGTGCGGGCGTCGTCGACCTTGTTCGCCGCGAGCACGACCGGCTTGCCGGACTTGCGCAGGATCTTGACGACGGCCTCGTCGGCGTCGGTGATCCCGACCCCGGCGTCGACCACGAACATCACGGCGTCGGCGATGCTGACCGCGACCTCGGCCTGGGCCGAGATCCGCTCGAAGAGCCCACGGGCGTCGGGGTCCCAGCCGCCGGTGTCGACGACGGTGAAGGCGCGGCCGTTCCAGGTGGCGTCGTAGGAGACGCGGTCGCGGGTCACGCCGGGCCGGTCCTCGACGACCGCCTCGCGGCGGCCGATGATCCGGTTGACCAGCGTCGACTTGCCCACGTTGGGGCGGCCGACGACGGCCAGCACCGGGGTGGGGCCGACGACGGTGTCGTCGGCGATGGGCTCTGTCGGGATGCTCAGGATTTTCCTCACGGTTCGGGTCCGGGAGCGGACCCGGGGTGGTCATGCCGGTGCGCCGCTCGGCGGCGTCCAGCAGGTCCTTCAGCGCCAGCGCGGACCTGCTCGGCGCTGCGTCGTACGTCGGCCTGGCGGCGTGGCCACGGCTGCTGGTCCAGGTGGACCGGCTCGCCGAACTGCATCACGACCCGGGTGCCCTTCGGCGGGATCGAGTTCGTGGAGCCGCCGGGCTCGCGCGTCCCGAGGTACGACCAGCGGCAGCACCGGTGCCCCGGTGACCAGGGCGAGGTACGCAGCCCCGCCCTCGGTGGTCAACAGCTCACCGGCGCCGCGTGTTCCCTCGGGGAAGACGCCGACGCAGCCGCCGTCGCGCAGCGACGCGCAGCGCGGTGCGCACGGCGAACGGGTCGACCGTCTCGCGCCAGATCGGGATCTGGCCGGACTGGCGCAGGAACGGGCCCATCGCGCCGGCGAACATCTCCCGCTTGGTGAGCGCGTGCAGCGGGCGCGGCGCCATGATCGCCATCAGCGGGCCGTCGATGAAGCCGGAGTGGTTCGCCGCGACGACCACCGGCCCGGCCGCCGGGAAGTGCTGCTGGCCGGTGATCTGCACGTCGTACCAGCGGCGGATGATCGCCCGGCAGGTGCCACCCAGCCCGCGGAGCGCCCAGGTGTGCGGCCCGCGGACGCCGGTGGTGCGGGGCAGGTCCTCGTGCAGACCGCGGGTGGCGAGCGCGTTCACGCCGCCCCGACCGTGTCGCGCACCAGCGCCACGACCCGGTCGACGACCTCCTGCAGCGTGTACGGCGTGGTGTCGATGTGGACCGCGCCCGTCGGGCACCGTCAGCGGCGCGGTGGCGCGCCCGGAGTCGATCGCGTCGCGGCGGATCAGGTCGGCCTCGGTGGCGTCGACCGAGCCGGCGCCGTTCTCCGCGGTACGACGCACGGCGCGCGCGGACGGGTCGGCGGTGAGGTACACCTTGACCTCCGCGTCCGGGCCACACGACCGAGCCGATGTCACGCCCCTCGACCACGATGCCGCCGTCGCCGATCAGCGACCGCTGGAGCGCCGAGCAGCCGGGCGCGCACCTCGGGCACGGACGCCACGTCGGAGACGGCGGCGGTGACCTCCTGCGTCCGGATCGCCGCGGCGACGTCGACGCCGTCGACCGTGATCGTGGGGTCCTGCGGGTCGGTGCCGGACGCGATCACGGGCTCGGTCGGCGAGCGTCGCGACCAGGGCGTGGTCGGTGACGTCGACGTCGTTGTCGAGCATCCACGGGTCATCGCGCGGAACTGGGCGCCGGTGTCGAGGTAGCGCAGGCCGAGAGCCGTCGCGACACCGCGCGAGGTGCTCGACTTGCCCGGATCCGGAGGGCCCGTCCATGGCCACGACGATCCTGGGGACAATCGTGGGGACAACCGTGCTGTTCACGGGGCAGCGATCCTACCGGTGGACGACCCAGTCCCTCGCCTCGAGAGCGTCGCGGAGCGGGTCCGCGGACGTGTCCTTCACCACGAGCTCGACGAGACCGACCGGGCGACCGGGGTCGTGGTCGATGCGCAGGTCCTCGATGTTGGTGCCGATCTCCCCCACGTCGTGGAACAGCCGGGCCAGCTCGCCGGGGTGGTCGGGCACCGAGACGTAGACCGACGCCGTCTCCTCGGCCGGTCCGCCGTGCTTGCCCGGGATCACCTGGGTGCCGGCCACCCCACGGCGCAGCACCTCGTCGAGGTCCTCGCGGCTCGTCGAGCGCCCCGATCAGCTCGTCGAGCTCCAGCTGGATGTCGCGAGAGGACCTCGCGCAGCGCCGGCGCGTTGGCCAGATCAGGATCTGCCGCCACAGGGCCGGGTCGCCGGCGGCGATCCGGGTCACGTCCCGCACCCCCTGGCCCGAGAGGGCGAGGTGGCGCGGGTCCGCGTCGAGCAACTGTCCCGCGACCAGCACCGCCATCAGGTGCGGCAGGTGGGAGGTGCAGGGCGACCGCGCGGTCGTGCTCGCGCGGCGTGATCCGGACGGTCGCGGCGCCGCACGCAGCCGCGAGCAGCTCGACGGTGTCCACCGCCTGGTCCGAGGACGTGGGATGCGGGGTGATCGCCCACGGGCGGCCGTCGAACAGCGCGGCGCTGGCGGCGAGCGGGCCGGAGCGCTCGCTGCCGGCCATCGGGTGGCTGCCGACGTAGTGCGTGAGCGCCTCGGGACCGACCAGCCGGCCGATCCGCTCCACGAGCGGCCACTTCACGCTCCCGACGTCGGTGACCAGGGCCCCGGCTGCCAGCGCCTGCGCCACGACCTGCGGCGATGGCCTCGGCGGCACGGCCACGACCACGACGCGGCGCCGTCCTGCCCTGCGGGGCGGGCACGCCGGCACCGAGGCCGGCGGCCGTGCGCACGTTGTCCTGGGACGTCGCTGAGCCAGACCTCGACCCCGACCCGGGCCAGCGCGAGCCCGATCGAGGTGCCGAGCAGTCCGGCGCCCACGACGTGGATCCGGTCGCCGATCCCATTCAGTCGATCGTCAGTCATCCGGGACCGACCTGCACGCGGGTCAGGTCGCTGCGCAGCGTCGCGGCCCCGTGCAGGTAGACGTGCGTCATGTCGGCCTTGCGGCAGCTCCGACTCGACGTGGGCCAGCAGCCGCACGACCCGGGGCATCGAGCCCTCGATCTCCAGCTCCCGGGCGCACAGCAGCGGGATCTCACCGAAGCCGAGCTGGCGGGCGGCGTACGCCGGGAACTCGGCGTGCAGGTCGCCGGTGGCCGTGAACATGACGCTGATGAAGTCGTCGACCTCGAGCGCGTTGGCGTCCATCACGGCCAGCACCAGCTCCGCCACCCGGTCGAGCATCTGCTCCCGGGTGTCCGTCTTCCAGCTGGGTGGCTCCGCGCACCGCGCGCACCGACATCAGGACCCCTTCCCGTGACCCGCAGACCCTAGCGTGCGGCTACGAGCCGGCCCGCGTCGAGCAGGGTTCCCAGCTCGTCGCGGGTCAGCTCGCGCAGCGTGCCCTGCCTCGAGCCGGTCGAGCGCCACCGGGCCGATCCGGGTGCGGGTCAGCCGCTGCACCGGGTGGCCGACGTGGTCGAGCAGCCGGCGGACGATCCGGTTGCGGCCCTCGTGGATCACCACCTCGACGATGCTCCGCTCGCCCTGCGTCGAGATCACCCGGGCCCGGCGCACCTCGACCGGCCCGTCGTCGAGGGTCGACGCCCGTCGGCGAGCCGCCGGAGCGTGGCCTTGGTGACCACGCCGGTGACCTCCGCGACGTAGGTCTTCTCGACCTCGTACGACGGGTGCGCCAGCCGCTGCGCGAAGTCACCGTCGTTGGTCAGGATGATCAGCCCGTCGGTGTCGGTGTCGAGCCGGCCGACGTGGAACAGCCGCTCGGGCCGGTCGGCGACGTAGTCGGTCAGGGTCGGGCGGCCCTCCGGGTCGGACATCGTGGAGACCACGCCGCGCGGCTTGTTGAGCACCAGGTAGACGTTGGCGCTCACCGGCGGGAGCCGCTTGCCGCCGACCCGGATCACCGCGGTCCGCGGGTCGACCTTGGTGCCGAGCCGGGTGACCACCTCGCCGTCGACCTCGACCTCGCCGGCCAGCATCAGCTCCTCGCACTTGCGGCGGCTGGCGACCCCGGACTGCGCGAGCAGCTTCTGGAGCCGGACCAGACCGTCGTCGTCGGTCGGCAGGCTCGGTCACGGGCTCCTCGGTCGACCGACTCCTCGAGGTCGCCCTCGAGATCGGCCATGTCCGGCAGGAAGGGCGCCAGCTCGGGCAGGTCGGCGAGCGAGGTCAGCCCGATCCGCTCCAGGAAGTAGCTCGTCGTGCGGTACAGGTGGGCGCCGGTCTCGTGGTCGGTGCCGGCCTCCTCGACCAGGCCGCGGGTGAGCAGCGTGCGCATCACGCCGTCGACGTTGACCCCGCGGATGGCCGAGACCCGGGCGCGGCTGACCGGCTGCTTGTAGGCGACGACGGCGAGGGTCTCCAGCGCCGCCTGGGTGAGCCGGGCCTGCTGCCCGTCGAGCACGAACTTCTCCACCACCGACGCGTAGGCGTCGCGCGTGTAGAAGCGCCAGCCGCCGGCGACGTTGCGCAGCTCGAACCCGCGGCCCTGCTCGTCGTACTCCCCGGCCAGCGCGGTGAGCTCCTTGCTCACCTCGGTCACCGGGTAGCCGACCGCGGTGGCCAGCGTGACCTGGTCGAGCGGCTGGTCGGCGACCATCAGCACCGCCTCCAGGGCGGGCCGCAGCTCGGCGACGGGCACCGCCAGCACCTCGTCGGTCTGCTGCGTCCGTGTACGTCTCAGTCATCGGTGGTCTCCTCCGCGGCGGGCACCTCGTCGGGCACCGGTACGCCGTCGAACTCGTCGGTGATCTCGATCTCGCCCTCGTCGGCGCCGGTCCAGCGGATGGTCAGCTCGCCGAGCGGGCTCATCTGCTCGAACGCCACCACGCCCTCGCGGAACAGCTCCAGCAGCGACAGGAAGCGGGCCACCCGGGTCAGCATGTCGGGGGCGTCGCCGGCGAGGGCCCGGAAGGTCAGCGTGCCCTGGCGGCGCAGCCGCTCGACCACGATCACCGCCTGCTCCTTCACGCTGACGGTCGGCGCATGGATGTGGGCGAGGGAGAGCTCGAGCACCGGCTTCGGCTCCAGCGCCTTGGCCGCGAGCGCCGCGAACTCCTCCAGGCCGAGCCCGATCAGCACGTCGGGCAGCAGGTTGGCGAACCGCTCGTCGAGGCCGACCGCGCGCGGGTGGCGCCGCGCCTCGCTCCCGATCCGCTTCTCGAGCACCGACGCCACCTGCTTGAACGCGCGGTACTGGAGCAGCCGGGCGAAGAGCAGGTCGCGCGCCTCCAGCAGCGCGAGGTCCTCCTCGTCCTCGACGTCGCCCTGCGGCAGCAGCCGCGCCGTCTTGAGGTCGAGGAGCGTGGAGGCGACCACGAGGAACGCCGTGGTCTGCTCGAGGTCCCACTGGTGGGCGGGATCGTCGTCGGCGCCGCGCTTGATGTGCGCGATGAACTCGTCGGTGACCGTCGACAGCGCCACCTCGGTGACGTCGAGCTTGTGCTTCGCGATCAGGCTGAGCAGCAGGTCGAACGGGCCCTCGAAGTTGTCCAGGCGCAGCGAGAAGGCAGCATCGACGTGATCGGAGGCCTCGAGCGTGTTCATCGTGGGGTGACTCATCGGGGCGTCATCGCCCGATCAGGCGCTGGACCAGCTCGCTGTCGTCGCCGTTGGACTCCAGGTCGGCCAGCGCCATCGCCACCGCCTCCCGGACCAGCCGCCCGCGGTCGACGGCCACGCCGTGCAGGCTGCGCAGCGACAGCCGCGCGTGCTCGATCTCGAGCAGCTCGGCGGCGGTCACGTAGACCGTCATCTTCTCGTCGTGCCGCACCCGTCCGCTGGGCCGCCGACCGCGCCGGCCGTCGTCGGCGTTCGGACTCGCGCTCCTGCTGCTCCTGCTGGGCGTCCGACGTCCGGTCCTGCGAGTACTCAACGGGGCGGAACAGGTCCTCGGCCGCCGGCAGGCTCACTCGTCGCGCCACCGGGCCAACACTTCCTTGGCGAGCTGACGGTAGGCGACCGCGCCGGCCGAGCTCGACGCGTAGCTGGTGATCGGCTCCCCCGCGACCGTGGAGTCCGAGAACTTCACGGTGCGGCGGATCACGGTGTGGAAGACGGTGTCGCCCCAGGCCTCGACCAGCCGGGCCATCACCTCGCGGCCGTGGAGGGTGCGCCCGTCGTACATGGTGCCGAGCACGCCGTCGATCTCGAGGTCGGGGTTGAGCCGCTCGCAGACCTTGTCGATCGTGGTCTTGAGCAGCGCCACGCCGCGCAGCGCGAAGTACTCGCACTCGAGCGGCACGATCACGCCGTCGGAGGCGGTCAGCGCGTTGACGGTGAGCAGCCCCAGCGAGGGCTGGCAGTCGATCAGGATCACGTCGTACTTCGCCAGCGCCGGCCGGAGCACCCGCTGGAGCGTCTGCTCCCGCGCCACCTCGTGCACGAGCTGGACCTCGGCGGCGGAGAGGTCGATGTTGGACGGCAGCAGGTCCATGCCCTCGATCCCGCTCGGCACGACGACGTCGTCGAGGGTGACGTCGCGCTCCATCAGCAGGTTGTAGACGCTGAGGTCCATCGTGTGCGGGTTCATGCCCAGCCCGACCGACAGCGACCCCTGCGGGTCGAAGTCGACGAGGAGCACCTTGCGGCCGTACTCCGCGAGCGCGGCACCGAGGTTGATCGTGGTCGTGGTCTTGCCGACGCCGCCCTTCTGGTTGCACATCGAGACCACGCGGGCCGGGCCGTGGTGGGCCACCGGCTCGGGCTCCGGGATGTCGATCATCGGCCGGCCGGTGGGGCCGATCGGGCGCTCCACGGCGGCCACGGCCGCCGGGGCGGGCACCTGGACGGCGTCCGGGTTCCTCGTGGCGACCGATGGTCGCGGGTCGTGGGCCGCAGGGACCGGACCGGAATCCTCGACGAGCTCCTCGTTGCCGGGGTACCCAGCACTCATAGAACGGCCTCCTGGATGTCTGCCACGGGATTCTGTCGCTCTCGATGTCGACAGATACATTTGTCGCGGCGACCCGCGCGACTCTATGCACCGGGCGACCCGATCTCAACGGCACCGCGCGGACGAAGTGGAGCGCACGACGAATCTGGGGATCGCGTGTGCGCTCGTCAGGCGGCGAGTGCACAGGCAAGGTCCCCGATGTGGACGAACCTGTGCACGTCGCAGCGTCGCCGGTCGAGCTACTCGAGCGCCCTCGGGGTGCGCCGCGGCGTACACCTCGCGCAGGCTGTCGACGGTGACCAGGGTGTAGATCTGGGTGGTCGTCACCGACGCGTGGCCGAGCAGCTCCTGCACCACCCGGACGTCGGCCCCGCCCTCGAGCAGGTGGGTCGCGAACGAGTGCCGCAGCGTGTGCGGCGACACCTCCGCGGTCACCCCGGCCCGGTCGGCGGCCCGGACGATCACGGTCCAGGCGCTCTGCCGCGAGAGCCGCCCGCCGCGGGCGTTGAGGAACAGCGCTCCGCCGGCGTTGCTGCCGGTGCCGGCCGCGACCAGGTCCGCGCGGCGCACCGGTGACGTACGACGAGACCGCGTCGCGGGCGTAGCTGCCGACCGGCACGATCCGCTCCTTGCTGCCCTTGCCGCGCAGCAGCACCGTGCCGTCGTCGAGGTCGATGTCGTCGACGTCGAGGCCCACCGCCTCCGAGATCCGGGCGCCGGTGCCGTACAGCACCTCCAGCAGGGCCCGGTCGCGCTGCGCCAGCGCCGTGCCGGCCGCTCCCGCCGCCTCGAGGATCGCCTCGACGTCGCCCAGCGAGAGCGCCTTGGGCAGCCGCTTGGCCGGCGACGGTGGCCGCACGCCGGCGGACGGGTCGTGGCTGGCCAGCCCGTCACGGACCGCGAACTTGTGGAACCCCCGCACCGCGACCACGGTGCGTCCCGCCGACGACGCGCTCAGCGGCGGGTGGTCGGCGTCGCCCTCGCGCAGCGCCATCAGGAACTCGGTGACGGTGGCCTCGGTGACGTCGCCGAGCTCGGTGACGTCGTGGGCGAGCAGGAACCCGACGTAGCGCCGCAGGTCGCGCCGGTACGACGAGAGCGTGTTGTCGGCCAGCCCGCGCTCGACGACGAGGTGGTCGAGGTAGGTGCGCAGGTCTCGCGCCAGGCCGGTGGTCGAGCTTGTCGGACGTTCATGTCGAGCCTGTCGAGACGTCCGACGTCAACGTGTCAGGCCAGTGCCTCCTCGAGCGCGACCGCGTCCAGTCCGTGGGCCTCGCCGACCGGGCCGTTGGTCACCTTGCCGGCGTGGGTGTTGAGCCCCAGCGCCAGCGAGTGGTCGTCGCGGCAGGCCTGCTGCCAGCCCTTGCGCGCCAGCGCCACCGTGTAGGGCAGCGTCGCGTTGGTCAGCGCGTAGGTCGAGGTGTTCGGGACGGCGCCGGGCATGTTGGCGACGCAGTAGAAGACCGAGTTGTGCACCATGTACGTCGGGTCGGCGTGCGTCGTGGCGTGGGTGTCCTCGAAGCAGCCGCCCTGGTCGACCGCGATGTCGACGAGCACCGAGCCCGGCTTCATCCGGGACACCAGCTCGTTGCTGACCAGCTTGGGCGCCTTCGCCCCGGGATCAGCACGGCACCGATGACCAGGTCGGCCTCGATCACCTGCTGCTCGATGGCCAGCCTGCGAGGAAGCCAGGCCGTGCACCCGGTTGTTGTAGCGCCAGAACGACATCCGCAGCTTGTCGAGGTCGGTGTCGAGCAGGGTCACGTCGGCGCCCATGCCGAGCGCGATGTTGGCGGCGTTCTGGCCGGAGACGCCGGCACCGATGATCACCACCTTGGCGTTGGCGACACCGCCGACGCCGCCCATCAGCACCCCGCGGCCGCCCTCGGCCTTCATCAGCGAGTGCGCGCCGACCTGCGGCGCGAGACAGCCGGCGACCTCGGACATCGGGTAGAGCAGCGGCAGCCCGCCCGAGGGCAGCTGCACGGTCTCGTAGGCGATGCCGGTGACCTTGCGCTTGACCAGCTCCTCGGTCAGCGGCCGGTCGGCGGCGAGGTGGAGGTAGGTGAAGAGCAGCAGCCCCTCGCGCATCCGGTGGTACTCCTCGGCGACCGGCTCCTTGACCTTGAGCACCATCTCGGCGTCGGCCCAGACGTCGTCGGCCTCGTCGAGGATCTTGGCCCCGGCCGCGACGTACTCCTCGTCGGGGATCGAGGACCCCACGCCGGCGTCCTTCTGGACCACCACCTCGTGCCCGTCGGACACCAGCTCGTGCACCCCGACGGGCGTGATCGCCACCCGGTACTCGTGGTTCTTGACTTCCTTCGGAACGCCGACCTTCACCAGAATCCTCCTTGCGCACCGTCCCGACCTCGTCGTCGGGAGGCTCCTCGCCGTGACCCTACTCGCTCGGGGCGGCGCCCTCGCGCCGGGTGAGGACGTCGTAGGCGAGCACCGCGGTGACCAGCGGAGCGTCGCGCACCCGGCCCGCCAGCACCGCCGTCGAGGAGGTCGGCCATCGGCACCCGGTCGACGCTCATCTCGGCCTCCTCGTGCTCCGGCTCGAAGCCGCCCCGGTCGGTGTCGTGCAGCCCGCGGGCCAGGTAGATCGCGTGCGTCTCCGTGCTGATCCCCGGCGACGGCAGCACCGTCACCAGGTGCCGCCAGCTGTCGGCCACCAGCGCGGTCTCCTCGCGGAGCTCACGCCGGGCCGCGACCACCGGGTCCTCCCCCGGTACGTCGAGGAGCCCGGCCGGCAGCTCGACCAGCCGGGTCCGGACCGCGTGCCGGTACTGGCGCAGCACGACCACCTGCTCGTCGTCGTCGACGGCCAGGACCATCACCGCACCGGGCAGCTCGACGACGTAGCGGTCGAACTCCTCGTCCGGACGCCCGGGTGCGCTCAGGGTGTCGGCGCGCAGCGCCAGCACCCAGTCGCCGCGGTAGAGGTCCGTGGACCGGGCGACGGGCCACTCGACCGGCTCGTCGCGCAGGTCCGTCCACGCCTGTGCCCGTCAGCTCTCGTCGTCGGCGGGCGGGCGGCGCAGCCCGGACTCGTCGATCGGGAACCGGAGCTCGCGCTGCCGGTTGATCGCCGCGCCGACCAGCCCCGCGAACAGCGGGTGCGGGCGGGTCGGGCGGGAGCGGAGCTCGGGGTGGGCCTGGGTGGCGACGTAGTACGGGTGCACGTCGACGGGGAGCTCGACGTACTCGACCAGGTTGCGGTCCGGCGACATGCCCGAGAACACCAGCCCGGCGTCCTGCAGCGTCTCGCGGTAGCTGTTGTTGACCTCGTAGCGGTGCCGGTGCCGCTCGTCGACCCGGTCGGCGCCGTACGCCTGCCGGACCACGGAGCCCTCGAGCAGGTCGGCCGGGTAGAGGCCGAGCCGCATCGTGCCGCCGAGGTCGCCCGCCCCCTCCACGTAGGCGTGCTGCTCGGCCATGGTCGCGATCACGGGCTCCGGGCACTCGGGGTCGAACTCGGTGGACGCCGCCTTCTCCAGGCCGGCCACGCTGCGCGCGAACTCGATCACCATGCACTGGAGGCCGAGGCACAGGCCGAGGGTCGGGATGCCGTGGGTGCGGGCGTAGGTGAGCGCGCCGAGCTTGCCCTCGATGCCGCGGATGCCGAACCCGCCGGGCACGCAGACCGCGTCGACGTCGGCGAGCCGCTTGGCCGCCCCGTCGGGCGTCTCGCAGTCGTCGGAGGCGACCCACTCGACGTTGACCCTGGCGTCGTGGGCGAAGCCGCCGGCCCGGAGCGCCTCGACCACGGAGAGGTAGGCGTCGGGCAGGTCGATGTACTTGCCGACGAGCGCGATCGTCACGTCCTCGCTCGGGTGGTGCACCCTGCGCAGCAGGTCGTCCCACAGCGTCCAGTCGACGTCGCGGAACGGCAGGTTGAGCCGGCGTACGACGTAGGCGTCGAGGCCCTCGCGGTGCAGCACCTTCGGGATGTCGTAGATCGAGGGCGCGTCGGCCGCGGTCACCACGGCCTCCTCGTCGACGTCGCACATCAGCGAGATCTTCTTCTTGATCGAGCTCGGGATCTCGCGGTCGGCCCGGCAGACGATGGCGTCGGGCTGGATGCCGATCGAGCGCAGCGCGGCGACCGAGTGCTGGGTCGGCTTGGTCTTCAGCTCGCCGGACGGGCCGATGTAGGGCACCAGCGAGACGTGCAGGAAGAAGCAGTTGTCCCGGCCGATGTCGTGGCGCACCTGGCGGGCGGCCTCGAGGAACGGCAGCGACTCGATGTCACCGACGGTGCCGCCGATCTCGGTGATCACGACGTCGATGTGGCTCTGCCCGTCCTTGGCCGACGCGGGCTGCGCCATCGCGCGGACCCGGTCCTTGATCTCGTTGGTGATGTGCGGGATCACCTGGACGGTGTCACCGAGGTAGTCGCCCCGGCGCTCCTTGGCGATCACGGTCGAGTAGACCTGCCCGGTCGTGACGTTGGCGATCTGGTCGAGCTCGGTGTCGAGGAACCGCTCGTAGTGGCCGACGTCGAGGTCGGTCTCCGCGCCGTCGTCGGTGACGAACACCTCGCCGTGCTGGAAGGGGTTCATGGTGCCCGGGTCGACGTTGAGGTACGGGTCGAGCTTCTGCATGGTGACCCGGAGCCCGCGCGACTTCAGCAGGTTGCCCAGGCTGGAGGCGGTGAGGCCCTTGCCCAGAGAGGAGGCCACGCCTCCGGTGACGAAGACATGCTTGGTCGGCTGGCGATCTACCAAGGAGGACTCCCGTGGGCCGAGGGCGAAATGCGAAGCGGCGATGTCTCCACGGGGTTCTAGCCTACCAACCGTCGCGGGGCTCGCTCGCCGACACGGCGGAACTGGTGTCCGAACTCACCGTCATCCGGTCGTGTCGCCGGGCACCGGGCCGTCCGCCGCGTCGACGGCGCCGTACTGGCCGGTGCCGCCCTTGAGGTCCTGCGCGGCGGCCAGCAGGCTGACCACCGCGCCTGCTCCGGTGCCGGCGCTGTCCACCGTCGACAGTGAGGCCGAGAGCCCGACGTCGTCGCGGATCTTGCGGATCAGTCCGCCGTCGCGGGCGGCGTCGGCGGGTCCGGCGAGGACCACGCTGGACACCTCGTCGGTGAGCGCGTCGGCGACGACCGCGTGGATCTCGTCGATGCCGGCCTGGGTGCGGGCCTTCGTCACCCGGACCGGTCACGACCAGCACCACCCGGGCCCGGCCCGTCGGCGTGCCCACGGCGGAGACCAGCCCGGCCGTGCCGAAGCCCGAGACCAGGCTGGAGCTCGTGGTGTCGTAGCGCTGTCGAGCCTTGGACCTGGTGCCGATCGCGCGGCCGAGGAGCAGGCCGAAGCGCTGGTACGTCGACACGTCGTCCGGCATCTCCACGTCGTCGGCCTCGGGCTCCAGCTGGGTGCCGAGCTGGTCGACCAGCCCCTTGTTCGCGTTGTCGCCGAGCTTGTCGCCGACCCGGTAGCGCCCGACCAGCTTGCCGCCGGAGGTGCTGACCAGGTCCTGGAGGGAGGAGACCGTCGCGCGGTTGGCGCCGGGCATGCTCACCACCGCGACGGGCACGCCGCGCAGCCGGCCCGCGAGGACGGTCGGCGCGGTCGCCTTGGCGTAGCCGTCGGCGAACGACCCGGAGGCCCGGAGCCGGCGGATCTCACTGGCGCTGCTCGGTCTGGATCTTCTTCCGGGCGGCCAGCTCCTTGACCAGGCTGTTGTCCACCTCGCCCTTGAGCGGGCCGCCGCCGAGCGCGATCCCGATGGCCAGGGCCAGGAAGACCGAGACCAGGGAGACGATGTGGTAGCGGAACGTGATCACGTGAAGAGTCCCTCGATGTCGTCGAAGCGGGCCTGGATCCAGTCACCGACGTCGTGCCACCAGACGTTGCCGATCGGGGTGGTGGCCATCGCCAGCCACAGCGCGACGAGCGCCACGATCGAGGATCACGAGGAGGTGCCAGCCGCGCACCCGGCCGGTGTAGAGCGCGGGCACGGCGGAGGCGTCGACCAGGTGCTGGCCGACCCGGAGCCGGGTCAGGAAGGTGCTGGCCTGGTCGGACCGGCCGCGATCGAGGAACTCCTCGAATCCGGCGTCCCGGCCGACCGGCACGATCATCGAGGCGCCGGCCCCGTGGACCAGGAGCAGGGCGAGGTCGAACGCGTCGGCGTCGCTGGTGACCCGGGGCGCCCCGATCCCCCAGCGCTGCAGGCGTTCGGCGGCCGCCGTACGTTCCGAGCGGCGCTCGTGGACGACCAGCTCGCGTGCCTCCCGGAGCACCGACTCGGTCAGCGCGTCGTCGTCGTCGGACCCGACCAGGCCGGCGGAGACCAGCACCACGTCCGGCCGCAGCCGGTGGGCGAGCAGCACGTGCGCGCCGCCGTCGACGCCGACCAGCACCGGCCGCTGCTCGTGGATGAACCGGCGCAGCTCCTCGAGCTCCTCGTCGTGCCGCGCTCCGCGGGCGACGACCACCACCGGCCGCCCCTCGATCCGGGTGCGCAGCGTGGGCAGTCCCTCGCCGTTGAGGAGCAGGTCCTGCTCGCGACGCAGGAACTCCGAGCTGTTGTGGGCGAACGCCTCCAGCTGGCGGCCCAGGCCGATCCGGGCCGCGTCGCGCCGGCGCGTGATGTCGCCGGGACCGAGCACCCGGGCCTGGAGCAGCTCGCCGTCCTCGCCGTGGACGACACCCTCGTGGATCCGGACCGTCGCGCCGTCCTCGACCCTGCCGACGTCGTCGGGACTCGCCTCGAGCAGCAGCACGCCGGCGTCCGCGAGGAGCTGGGGACCGAGCGTCGGGTAGCTGCCGGAGACGAACGGTGCGCTGTTCAGGACCGCGCCCACGCGGTGGTCGAGCAGGGCGCGGGCGGTGGACGCGTCGAGGTCGGTGCGGTGCACCACGGCGATCTCACCGGGTCCCAGCCGGGATGCCAGCGAGCCGGAGCGGCGCTCCACCCGCGCCTTGCCCGACAGCCCCGGCAATTCGGGTGCGCTGTCGCGTCGGGAGGGGAGCTTCATGGCGCCGCCCATGGTGCCATGGGGGTCCTTGACCCCTGTGGACCCGGGGGCCAGGTCGTGTCTCGCACGAGCTAGCGGGTGTCGCACCTCGCGGGCGGTGGCGAGGAGCTCCTCGGCGTGCGCCAGGGCGGTCTCGGACTCCTCCATGCCGGCCAGCATCCGGGAGAGCTCCCGCACCCGGGCCTCGTCGTCGAGCACCTGCAGGCCGGACGTGGTGACCAGCCCGTCGCTGGACTTGTGCACGACCACGTGCCAGTCGGCGAACGCCGCGACCTGGGGCAGGTGTGTGACCACGACCACCTGGGAGGTGCGCGCCAGCATCGCCAGCCGGCGACCCACCTCGACCGCGGCCTTGCCGCCGACGCCCGCGTCGACCTCGTCGAAGACGAACGTCGGCACCGGGCTGGTGCCGGCCAGCACCACCTCCAGCGCCAGCATCACCCGGGACAGCTCGCCGCCCGAGGCGCCCTTGGCCAGCGGCCGGGCGTCGGCGCCCACGTTGGCCGCCAGCAGCAGCTCCACGTCGTCGACGCCGTCGGGGCCGAAGCGCACCGCGCGCCCGTCGACCTCCAGCCCGTCGGGGTCGTCGTGGCCGTGCCACGGAGACCGCCACCCGGGCGTGAGGCATCGCCAGCAGGGCGAGCTCGGCGGTCACCTGGTCGCCGAGGCGCGTGGCGGCGTCGTGCCGCGCGGCCGAGATCGTCGCGGCCAGGCCGCCGAGCGTCGCGCGCAGGTCGTCGCGCTCGGCCCGCAGCCGGGCGATCCGGTCGTCGGTGTCGTCGAGCTCGAACAGCCGCTGGGCGGAGGCCCGCGACCAGGCGAGCACCTCGTCGATGTCCTCGCCGTACTTGCGGGTGAGCGCGGTCAGTGCCGCCCGCCGCTCGGAGACCGTCGCCAGCCGGGCCGGGTCGGACTCCAGGCCCGAGGCGTAGGAGGCCACGTCGGCGGCGAGGTCGCTCAGCAGGTAGCGACGCCTCGGCCAGCCGGTCGGCGAGACCGGCGACCTGCGGGTCGTGCTCGCGCACGCCCTCCAGGGACCGCCGCGCCGCCGCCATCGCGCCCAGCGCGTCGGCGGCACCCTCGTCGGAGGACAGCACCTCGCGCGCCTGCTCGGCCGCCGTGCGCAGGGTGTCGGCGAACCCGAGCCGTTGCTCCTCCGCGGCGAGGTGCACGTCCTCGCCGGGCTGCGGGTCGACCGACTCGATCTCGGCCAGGCCGTGCCGGAGCAGGTCGGCCTCGCGGGCGCGCTCGCGGGCGCTGCGCACCACCTCGTCGAGCTCACGCTCCACGGACCGGAGCCGTAGGTAGGCGTCCGCGTAGGCACGCGCCGGCGTCGCCACCGGCTCGCCCGCGAACCGGTCGAGCGCCTCGCGCTGGGCCTCCTGGCGAAGCAGCCGGTGCTGGTCGGACTGGCCGTGGACCGCGACCAGCGCGTCGGTGAGCGTGCTCAGGCTGCCGGCGGGCACGGCGGCTCCCCCGGCGTAGGCGCGGGAGCGGCCCTCGGCGGACACCTGCCGCGCGAACAGCACGCTGCCGTCGTCGTCCGGCTCGCCGCCGAGGTCCTCGACCGCGGCCCGGAGCTCGTCGCCGGCCGTGAACCGGCCCTCCACGCGTGCGTTGCGGGCGCCGGTGCGGACCGCCCCCGCGTCCGAGCGGCCACCGAGCAGCAGCCCCAGAGCGGTGACCAGCATGGTCTTGCCGGCGCCGGTCTCGCCGGTGATCACGCTGAGGCCGGGCCCGAGCTCGAGCACCGACTCATCGATGACGCCCAGCGAGCGGATCCGCAGCTCCTCGATCACGCCTGGCCGCCGTTGTCCTTGCGACGGCGCTGAGCGGCGCCCCGCCAGCCCTCGACCGGGAGGCCGAACTTGGCCACCAGCCGGTCGGTGAACGGTGCCGAGTGGAGCCGGGCCAGCCGCACCGGCGTCGCGCCGCGTCGTACCTCGATCCGGGCACCGGGCGGGAGCTCCACCATCCGTCGGCCGTCGCACCACAGCACGCCCGCGCTCGCGGTGTTGGCCTGCACCTCGACCGCGAGCACGCTGGTCGGGGCCACCACGAGGGGCCGCGCGAACAGCGCGTGCGCGCTGATCGGCACCATCAGCAGTGCCTCCACGCCCGGCCACACGACCGGTCCCCCGGCGGAGAAGTTGTAGGCGGTGCTGCCGGTCGGGGTCGCACAGACCACGCCGTCACAGCCCCAGCGCGACAGCGGCCGGCCGTCGATCTCGACCACCACCTCGAGCATCCGCTCCCGGGCGGCCTTCTCGACGCTGGCCTCGTTGAGGGCCCAGGTGCTGGTGACCTGCTCGCCGTCCTGGTAGACGGCGACGTCGATCGTGAGCCGGTCCTCGGCGGTGTAGCGGCGGGTCACGATCGCGTCGATCGTGAAGTCCAGGTCGTCGGACTCCGACTCCGCGAGGAACCCGACATGGCCCAGGTTGACCCCGAGCAGCGGGGTGCCGTGTGCCGTGGGTCGCCTCGGCCGCCCGCAGGATCGTGCCGTCGCCGCCGATCACGACCGCGAGCTCGCAGTCGTCGGCGGCGGCGTCGCCGTCGACCCCGCCGATGACCTCGACCTCCGGCTCGGTCAGCCCGAGCTGGGCCGCCTCGTCGGCCAGGAGCCGGACGGCGATGTCGTGCCTGCGCAGCGCGTGGACCACCTCGCAGGCCACTTCGCGCGCCTCCTCACGCCCCGTGTGGGCGAGCAGGAGGATGCGGCGCGGGGCGGGTGAGTCACGGCTTCACCTTCTCATCAGGACCGGACAGGTCCGGGGAGCGGGCCACGAGTGCCTCGACCGCTCCGGGGCCGAGTGCACGCTCTCCCTGCCGCAGCCAGACGAAGAACTCCACGTTGCCCGCCGGCCCCGGCAGCGAGCTCACCGTGCCGGCCACCGCACCCCAGCCACGTCGGTCGGCCGCCGCGACGACCTTCTCCACGGCCTCCGCCCGGAGGGCCGGCTCGCGGACCACTCCCCCTCGGCCGAGCCGGTCCTTGCCGACCTCGAACTGCGGCTTCACCATCAGCGCCAGGTCGCCGTCGGGTGCGGTCACGCCGAGCAGGGCGTCGAGCACCAGCTCGAGGGAGATGAACGACAGGTCGCCCACGACCACGTCCACAGGACCGCCGACCAGCTCCGGCGTCAGCTCCCGGACGTTGGTCCGGTCGTGGACGCGCACCCGGGGGTCCTGCCGCAGCGACCAGGCCAGCTGGCCGTAGCCGACGTCGACCGCCACCACCTCCGCGGCGCCGGCCCGGAGCAGCACGTCGGTGAACCCGCCGGTCGAGGCGCCCGCGTCCAGGCACCGCCGACCCGAGACGCTCAGGCCCTGCTCCGCGAAGTCGGCCAGCGCCCCGGCCAGCTTGTGGCCGCCGCGCGAGACGTAGTCCGGACGGTCCGGGTCGTCGCGAACCACGATGTCCGCGTCGACGGTCACACCGGTGGCGGGCTTGTGGGCCGCGCCGCCGTTGACGGTCACGCGGCCGGCGGCGATCAGCTCGGAGGCGTGCTCGCGGGAACGCGCGGCGCCGCGCCGCACCAGCTCGGCGTCGAGCCGCAGCCGCCGTGGCGGCACGGGTCAGCCCTGGCCCGGCTCGCCGGCCGGAGCGTCGCCCGCGGCCGCCTCGCCGGCCGCCTGGTCGAGCGCGCGGCGCAGCGAGTCGTGCGCGGACTCGAACACCGCGACGTGGTCGTGCACCGGCATGTCCTCGAGCCCCTCGAGCGAGGCCAGGACCGCGTCGACCGCGGGGTGGCCGGTGCCCTCCGCGAGGTGGCGCCCGGGTGCGGGAGCGGAGTCGGCGCGCTGGGCGCCCTCGTCCTCGTCCCACGTCTCGGCGGGGGTCACCTCGTCCGGCTCGTCCATGGCGCTCACGCTACCCGCGGCCCGCGTCGGGCACGCGCAGCCCAGACGGTGTCGGCCGGGTCGCCGTGCTCGTCGAGGTGCGCCCACGCGCTGCAGGCGACCACACGCCACCAGTCCCCGGGCTCGCCGTCCCCGTCGACCCGCAGCGCGCCTCCCTCGACGTGGGCGGTCCAGCCACCGGCCGACGCACGGGCGCCGTCCATCACGGGGACCTGGTGGGCCTCGCCCAGGCCCGCCAGGTCGGCGGCGAGGTACGTCGGACGCAGCCGCGGCGTCGCCGACGCCAGCTCCTCGAGCCCGCTCACGCCGGTCAGCACCAGCAGGCTGTCCCAGCCCGCGTTGTGGGCGCCCTCGATGTCGGTGTCGAGCCGGTCGCCGACCACCAGCGGGCGGTCGCCGCCGACCCGCCGCAGGGTCTCCTCGAACAGCGGCGGCTCGGGCTTGCCCGCGACCACCGGCTCCCGCCCGGCAAACTCCGCGACCAGGCGCACCAGCGCTCCGTTGCCCGGACCCACGCCCGTGGCCGTCGGGATCGTCAGGTCGGTGTTGGACGCGACCCACGGCAGCCCGTCGTGCACGAGGATCGCCCCGGCCACGACCTGGCGCCACGGCATGTCGGGGCCGTAGCCCTGGACCACCGCGACCGGCTCCTCCTCGGGGCTGGTCACCGGCACCAGGCCACGCTCCCGCAGCGCCGTGTCGAGCCCGCCGCCACCGATCAGGTAGACCTTGCTGCCCTCGGGGAGGTCGTCGGCGAGCAGGCGCGCCGCGGCCTGCGCGGACGTCACCACGTCGGCGTCCTCGACCTCGATCCCCAGATCGCGCAGGTGCTGCGCCACGTCGCCGGGCGGCCGCGAGGCATTGTTGGTGACGTAGGCGAGGTGCATGCCGGCCTCGCGTGCGCGCTCCAGGTGACCGGGTGCCCCCGGCACTGCGTCGGGGCCGACGTAGACGACACCGTCGAGGTCGAGGACCGCCACGTCGTAGGCCTGCCACAGGGGCGACTCGCTCGATCCCAGCACCGGCCGATCCTCGCAGACCGCACTCCGGCCACGCGGATCACCCCGTCGCGGCGGACGCCCGCCCGCCGGCCCGGCCCGCGGGCTCCTCCGCGCGTGCCACCAGCCGGCCGCCCAGCATCTCGATCTCGACCCGGCTGCCGCTGACCTCACCCGCCCGGTAGTGCCGCCGGCGCAGCGCGCCGACCACCTCCACGGTGTCGCCGACCTTCCAGCCGGAAGCACGCCGCCGCGCCGCCGCGCTCCAGGCCGTGCAGTCGACCCAGTCGGAGCGCTGGTTGGATCCCCGCGTCATCACCGTCGTCGTGCGCGGGATGACCAGCCGGAACGAGACGATCGGGGTGCCGCTCGGCAGCTCCCGGTCCACCGGGTCGGTGCTGAGCCGCCCCCGGACCTCGACGTGGTTGCCGCCCTCGTCCGTCGCGCTGTCGCCCATCTCCGCTGTCCTCTCCGCTCGCCGTACGGCAAGCGTGGCCGAGGATCCGGAGCCGCTCCCGGAGCAACGCGATCCTGTGGACGCACCCGGCGCCGGGGCCGGGTGTGGACGCGAAACGCTCAGGCGTCGCCGAGCCGGGCCTCGAGCTCCTGGGCCCGCTCGGCCGCGTCGGTGAGCTCCTCGCCGTCGATCGCCTCGGTGCGGTGGAACCACTCCAGCGCGTCCGACGCGCGGTCGGCCGCGAGCAGCGTGTCGGCGTAGGCGTAGCGCAGCCGCACCACCCAGGCCGCCCGCGACTTCGAGTTGATCGGCGCGAGCTCGAGCGCCCGCAGCGCGGCGTCCAGCTCGCCGCGGTCGCGACGGGCTCCCGCCTCGACGATGGTCAGCTCGGCCTGGAGGTCGTTGGACAGGCCCTCGCGCGGGGCCTTGCGGACCAGGTCGAGCGCCCGGTCCGGGCGGCCGAGGGCACGTTCGCAGTCGGCCATCACGGCGAGGTAGTCCTGCGCGCCGTTCATCCGCCGCGCGGCACGCAGCTCGGTCAGCGCCTCGCTGTACTCCCCCGCCGCGTACGCCGCCTCGCCGACCGCCTCGCGCACGACGGCGAGCCGGCTGGCGCGGGCGCGGGCGGCCAGCGTGTGCTGGTAGGCCGTCTTCGGGTCCTCGTCGATGATCGCGCCGGCCGCGGCGAGGTGCCGGGCCACGCGCTGGCCGAGCTTCTCGGGCAGGCTGCGCAGCTGGGCCAGGACCGAACGGTCCAGCTCCTTGCCGGTGATCTCCTCGGGCAGGGGCGGCCCGTCGTACGCGGGCCTGCGCCTCGGTGCGCTCGCTCGCGGGTCAGGCCGTCGCGGCTTGCTGCCCTGGTAGCCACCGCGCTGCGGGCGGTCGCCGCCCCGCGCGGGACGCCGACCTCGCGCCGGTCGGCCCGGTCGTCGCGCCCACCGCGACGGCTCACGCCCGCCGGCTCCTCGTTCCTGCGCCATGCCATCCATCCTCTCGCAGCCTTCACGCTGCACCGCCGAGACGTCGGCGACAAAAGCAGTAAGGGCCACCCCAGGGGTGGCCCTTACCAAAAGAATGTCCGGCGACGTCCTACTCTCCCACAACCTCCCGGTTGCAGTACCATCGGCGCTGAAAGGCTTAACTTCCGGGTTCGGAATGGAGCCGGGTGTTTCCCTTTCGCTATGGCCGCCGAAACTCTATGGAGTTAGATCGCCCCTGCCTCACGAGACAGTCGCCCTCTCCAGGAGGACTGGGCCCGACCGTAACTCGGGAACCACACAGTGGACGCGCAACATCTTTGAGGGACAAGCCCTCGGCCTATTAGTACCGGTCGGCTAGGCATTACTGCTGTACACCTCCGGCCTATCAACCCAGTCGTCTACTGGGGGCCTTACCCGGTTAACCCGGTGGGAAACCTCATCTTGAAACGTGCTTCCCGCTTAGATGCTTTCAGCGGTTATCACTTCCGAACGTAGCTAACCAGCCGTGCTCTTGGCAGAACAACTGGCACACCAGAGGTTCGTCCATCCCGGTCCTCTCGTACTAGGGACAGCCTTTCTCAAGTTTCCTGCGCGCGCGGCGGATAGGGACCGAACTGTCTCACGACGTTCTAAACCCAGCTCGCGTGCCGCTTTAATGGGCGAACAGCCCAACCCTTGGGACCTACTCCAGCCCCAGGATGCGACGAGCCGACATCGAGGTGCCAAACCATCCCGTCGATATGGACTCTTGGGGAAGATCAGCCTGTTATCCCCGGGGTACCTTTTATCCGTTGAGCGACGCCGCTTCCACATGCCAGCGCCGGATCACTAGTTCCGACTTTCGTCCCTGCTCGAGTTGTCACTCTCACAGTCAAGCTCCCTTGTGCACTTACACTCGAAACCTGATTGCCAACCAGGCTGAGGGAACCTTTGAGCGCCTCCGTTACATTTTAGGAGGCAACCGCCCCAGTTAAACTACCCATCAGGCACTGTCCCTGATCCGGATAACGGACCTAGGTTAGATATCTAATACGATCAGAGTGGTATTTCAACGTTGACTCCACGACAACTGGCGTCGCCGCTTCAAAGTCTCCCACCTATCCTACACAAATCGAACCAAACACCAATACCAAATTGTAGTAAAGGTCCCGGGGTCTTTCCGTCCTGCCGCGCGTAACGAGCATCTTTACTCGTAGTGCAATTTCGCCGAGTCCACGGTTGAGACAGCGCCCAAGTCGTTACTCCATTCGTGCAGGTCGGAACTTACCCGACAAGGAATTTCGCTACCTTAGGATGGTTATAGTTACCACCGCCGTTTACTGGGGCTTAAGTTCTGCGCTTCGCTGACGAATCAGCTAACACGTCCCCTTAACCTTCCAGCACCGGGCAGGAGTCAGTCCGTATACATCGTCTTACGACTTCGCACGGACCTGTGTTTTTAGTAAACAGTCGCTTGGGCCTGGTCTCTGCGGCCATCATTGCTTCATGCAGCAAGTGCAATAACAAATCCGGCCCCCCTTCTCCCGAAGTTACGGGGGCATTTTGCCGAGTTCCTTAACCATGGTTCACTCGATCGCCTTGGTATTCTCTACCTGATCACCTGAGTCGGTTTGGGGTACGGGCGGCGCACAGCTCGCTAGAGGTTTTTCTCGACAGCATAGGATCATCCACTTCGTCCATTCGGACTCCCCATCAGGTCTCAGGCATGCAGACGACGGATTTGCCTATCGTCAGCCCTACACCCTTAGCCGTGGTCTACCATCGCCACGGTTGGACTACCTTCCTGCGTCACCCCATCGCTTGACTACTACCGGTTCGGGTCGTGCGCTCCGCCTTCATCGTCCCGAAGGATCCCGAAGGTTTTGGGCACTTAGCATCACCGGGTTCGTCATGGGCGCTGTTTTGCCGGTACGGGAATATCAACCCGTTGTCCATCGACTACGCCTGTCGGCCTCGCCTTAGGTCCCGACTTACCCAGGGCAGATTAGCTTGACCCTGGAACCCTTGATCATTCGGCGGAAGAGTTTCTCACTCTTCATTCGCTACTCATGCCTGCATTCTCACTCGTATGGCGTCCACAACTGGATCACTCCGCTGCTTCGCTCGCCATACGACGCTCCCCTACCCATCCATGCAACTGGACCCGGCAAGCCGGGCCTGTCTTGAGCATGAATGCCATAGCTTCGGTGGATAACTTGAGCCCCGCTACATTGTCGGCGCGGAATCACTTGACCAGTGAGCTATTACGCACTCTTTCAAGGGTGGCTGCTTCTAAGCCAACCTCCTGGTTGTCTGTGCGACTCCACATCCTTTTCCACTTAGTTATCGCTTAGGGACCTTAGCTGATGGTCTGGGCTGTTTCCCTTTCGACTACGGAGCTTATCCCCCGCAGTCTCACTGCCGCGCTCTCACTTCCCGGCATTCGGAGT
>CAVWFF010000024.1:0-27499 GCA_963754145.1 uncultured Actinomycetota bacterium | reverse complement strand
GACGAACGCGCCCTGTGCCACCGGCTCGCCGTACGACGCCGCGTCCGTCAGCGCCTGACCCACGTCGGCCGACCCGGCCTCGCGGGCGAACCGGGCCAGTGCCTTGCCGGAGCTGTACTGCTCCCAGCAGCCCGTGTGGCCGCACTCGCACGGACGGCCGTCGGGGACCACCCGCATGTGGCCGAACTCGCCGGCCATGCCGTTGCGCCCCGTGTGCAGCCGGCCGCTCACCAGGAGCGCGCCGCCGATGCCGGTGCCGAGGGTCACCATCAGCACGTGGTCCGCGCCCCGGGCGGCGCCGAAGCGTGCCTCGCCCCACAGCGCGGCGTTCGCGTCGTTGGAGACCAGGACCGGCAGCCCCAGCCGGGCACGGAGCCGGTCCCGCAGCGGCTCGTCGCGCCAGCTGAGGTGCGGGGCGAAGCGCACGCGCGCACCGGCGGCGTCGACGAACCCGGCGGCAGCGACCCCGACCGCTCGCACGTCGTGGCGCGCACACAGCGCCTCGACCGCGTCGGCGATCAGCCCCTCGACCAGAATGGGTGCCGAGGCCCGGTCCGGGGTGGCGCGGTCCTCCCGGTCCAGCAACCGGCCGCCGACCCAGCCACGCCGGCGACGATCTTGGTACCGCCGACGTCGACACCGACGCTCACGCCCATGGCCCCTCCTTTCATCGTCCCGCGATCAGGAGGATAGAGGCCCGGCCGCGACGAGTACGCTCAACGCGGCCACGTGCGGACCGACTTCGATTAGTTGGTGCCGGTGCGTTGCCGAGCATGTTCGGCAGGGCCCTGATGTTGAAGAAGAAGACCCCGAGACGGCCGGCGTCACCCTTGAACCCGATCCCGGACGTTCAAGTCACATCGCCCGAAACCTGGCGGCGTCCGGTGCAGTCACCCACGTCACTCGACGGAATGCCTCACCCCGGCTCGCCCTCGTCGTCCAGGTCGATCTTCTCCACCCCGGCCGGCCGGTCGGAGCGGGGCACCTGGGTGGCGAGCACCCCGGCCGCGGCGTGCATGAGGGAGCTGGCCGCCGACGCGAGGTGCGCCTTCACCTCGGGGCTGGTGTCGCCGCACCGCGTGGATCACCTGGCACACCGGGCAGTAGCGGCAGTCCTCGCCGCCGGTGGCGATGTGCTCGTCGATCCCGCGCACGCGCGTCGGCAGGCCCTGGCCGGCGTCCGCGGCCGCGTCGGAGGAGACCGACGCCGGCGTCCCGCGCCCAGCCGGAGAGCACGGAGAACAGCTTGGCGGCCTCCTCGCCGACGCTGCCGACCTCCTCGGCGCGCCCGCCGCAGTGGGGTCGTCGGGTGTCTCAGCCATGGGTCGCCTCCTGCACGATCCGGAACCGTACCCGCAACGACCCGTCCTCGACCCGGGCGCCCGCCACCTCGTGCCGGGCGAGAGCGGCCGGGAGCGCGAACAGCCGCCGGTAGGACCCGACCGTCACCACCAGCTCGTCGCCGTGCCGGGCCAGGTCGACGTCCGCCCGCGTCGCGAACGGGAGGTCGATCCGGAGCACCGCCCCGGTGTCGGTGCGCGTGATCGTCAACGGTCCCTCGCCCGTCGGGCGCGGCGAGCGGGTCGTCGCCGTCGTACGCCGCGGCGGCGAAGCGCGGCCAGCGCGTCGGGACCGACCGGCTCGCCGGGCTGGTACGACGAGCGCCAGACCGGCACCGCCGGGAACGACTCGGCCACCTCGGCCAGCACGTCGCGCTGCGCCGCCACCCAGCCGGCCCGCCAGGCGTCGCCCTCGCCCTCCGGGAACACCCGGTTGGCGATCACGCCGTCGACCCGGTAGCCGTAGAGGGACAGCGTGGTCAGCGAGCGTCGCGCCTCCGCGACCACCACCGTCTCCGGGGTCAGCACCAGCCGGACGGTCGCGTCCGGGCCGGACAGGATCTGCTGCACCTCCCCCAGGTCGTCGTGGAGCCGCTGCGACGGCGTCGAACACCGAGTCCCCCGGCATCGGCACCCCCGCGGCCCGGGACAGCACCGGCCGGAGCGCCCTGACCACCCGGCGCTCGACCGGGAACACCCGCGTCATGTACCAGCCGAGCGCCTCCGGCAGCGCCAGCAGCCGCAGGGTCTCCGCCGTGGGAGCGCAGTCGACCACGATCACGTCCCAGCGGCCACCGATCGCGTGGGTCCGCAGCTCGAGGAGGGCGAGCACCTCCTCGGCGCCCGGGATCACGGTCAGCTCCTCCGCGGTGATCGGGTCGACCCCGGCCGCGTCGAGCACCGACATCAGGTAGCCCTGGATCTCGCCCCAGGACCGCTCGAAGCGGCGCTGCGCGTCGATCTGCTGGACCCACAGCCGCGGCTCGACCTCGGTCGGCTCGGGCCCGAGCGGTGCCGCACCGGCCGAAGGCGTCGCCGAGCGAGTGTGCCGCGTCGGTCGACATGCACCAGGGTCCGCCGCCCGGCACGCGCGGCGAGCGTCGCCGTACCGGCGGCGGCGGTGGTCTTGCCGACCCCGCCCTTGCCGGTGAACAGGACGATGCGCACGCAGGTGACGCCCGCTCAGCGGAGCGACTCGACGCGCTTCTTCAGGCCCTTCAGCGCGGTGTCGATGATGACCTTCTCGGCCTTGCGCTTGCAGCATCCCGATCATCGGGATCGACACGTCGACGGCCAGCCGGTAGGTCACCTCGGTGCCTCCGACCTGCGGCGCCAGCGTGTAGGAGCCCTCCATCGCCTTGAGCATCTTGCCCTGCACCAGGTGCCAGGAGACGGACCGGTCGCCCTGCCAGTCGTAGGCCAGCGTGTAGGAGTCCTTGATCGGGGTCGCCTCGAGCTCGAAGTGCACCTGCTCGGCGACGCCGTCGCGCTCCTGCACGACCTCGACCGACTTCATGCCCTGGACCCACGCGGGGTAGGCCGGGAAGTCCGCGATCACCGCCATCACCTCCGCGGGTGCGGCGTCGACGACGATGCTCGAGGAGGTCTGGTCCGCCATGGGGGAAGGCTAGCCGACCCCGATCCGGTGGTTGAGGAGCGACGGAGGAGCGTCTCGAACGCCCACCGGCATGTTTCCGCACCGGTAGCCTGCCTCCGGGCGCTTCCACCATCCAGTCAGCCCGAGGAGGACGCTGTGCGCGAGTACGCCACCCCGCTCACCGCTCGACGCCGCCGCCGCTGTCGGCACCGGCAACCTCACCGACGACGTCGTGCGCAACGGCGACCGAGCACGGCGACGGCATCGCGTTCTGCCGCCGGGTCGAGGGTGCCTGGCAGGACGTGACCGCCGCGCAGTTCCTCGGCGAGGTCCGGGCCGTGGCGAAGGGGCTGATCGCGGCCGGCATCGAGGCCGGCGACCGCGTCGGCCTGATCTCACGCACGCGCTACGAGTGGACGCTGCTGGACTACGCGATCTGGTTCGCCGGCGCCGCCACGGTGCCGATCTACGAGACCTCGTCGGCCGAGCAGGTGGAGTGGATCCTCTCCGACTCCGGCGCCCGGGCGGTCGTGGCCGAGACGCCCGAGCACCTGGCCCGGATCCGGGAGGTGCCGCGACCGGCTCGACGAGCTCCACCACGTGTGGTCGATCGAGGGCGGCGCCGTCGACGTGCTCACCCGGCTGGGCGCACGACATCGCCGACGACGAGCTCGAGGCCCGTCGTACGAAGGCGGGGCCGGACAGCCTCGCCACCCTGATCTACACCTCCGGCACCACGGGTCGGCCGAAGGGCTGCATGCTCACCCACGGCAACTTCCTGTTCGAGCTCGCCGTGGCCACCGAGGAGCTCGACGAGCTGTTCGCCCCGTCCGCCGAGGACGGACGGGGTCCCTCGACGCTGCTCTTCCTGCCGCTGGCCCACGTCTTCGCCCGGATCATCCAGGTCGGGTGCGTCAAGGCGCGCGTGCGGATGGGCCACTCCGCCGACATCAAGAACCTGCTCGACGACTTCGCGGCGTTCGAGCCGACGTTCATCCTCGCGGTCCCCCGGGTCTTCGAGAAGGTGTTCAACTCCGCCTCGCAGCGCGCGGTCGCCGACGGTCGCGGCAGGATCTTCAGCCGCGCGGCCGACGTCGCGATCGCGTGGTCGCGGGGCCTCGAGACCGGGAAGATCCCGCTGCCGGTCCGCGCGCAGCACCGGGTGTTCGACCGGCTGGTCTACGCCCGGCTGCGCAAGGCGCTCGGCGGCCGGTGTGCCTACGCCATCTCCGGTGGCGCGCCGCTCGGCGACCGGCTCGGGCACTTCTACCGCGGGATCGGGGTCAACGTCCTCGAGGGCTACGGGCTCACCGAGACCACCGCCGCGCTGACCGCCAACCTGCCCGACGCCCAGAAGGTCGGCACCGTCGGGCGGCCGCTCCCGGGCACCGCGGTGCGGGTGGCCGAGGACGGCGAGCTGCTGTTCCGGGGCGGCCAGGTCTTCGCCGGCTACTGGCACGACGACGACGGCCACCGCCGAGGCCCGGGACGCCCGACGGCTGGTTCCACACCGGCGACGTCGGCGAGGTCGACGACGAGGGCTTCGTCCGGATCACCGGGCGCAAGAAGGAGATCCTGGTGACCGCCGGCGGCAAGAACGTCGCCCCGGCGGTGCTCGAGGACCGGCTGCGGGCCCACGCCCTGGTCGACCAGTGCATCGTCGTCGGCGACGGCAGGCCGTTCATCGCCGCGCTGGTCACGATCGACCCCGAGACGCTTCCCGGGTGGGCCGAGCAGCACGGCAAGTCCGGGACCGTCGCGGACCTGGTCGACGACCCGGACCTTCGCGCCGAGGTCGAGGCGGCGGTCGACGAGGCGAACAAGGCGGTCTCCAAGGCCGAGGCGATCCGCAAGTTCGCGATCCTCCCCACCCAGTGGACCGAGGAGGGCGGGCAGCTCACCCCGAGCCTCAAGCTGAAGCGCAACGTCGTGATGCGCGAGAGCCACGACGACGTCGAGGCGCTCTACCGCCGCTGAGCCGGCGCGCCACTCGCACGTGTCGCTGCGTGGTCAGGCCAGCAGCTTCCGCAGGCGCTCGCCGGACCGCTGCCAGGTCCAGTGCCTGCACGACCCGGTCGCGGCCGCGCTCGCCCATGGCCCGGGCGAGATCGCGGTCGGTGAGCAGCTCCCCCAGCCTGTCGGCCACCTCCCGCACGTCGTGCGGAGGCACGACGAACCCGGTCTCGCCGTCGAGCACCGTCTCCGGCGCACCACCCGAGTCACCGATCACCACCGGCAGGCCACAGGCGGCCGCCTCCAGGGCCACGATCCCGAACGCCTCCGGCTCCAGGCCGCCGAGCCGGGTGCGGCACGGCATCGCGAACACGTCGCCGGCGTCGGTGTGGGCCGGCATCTCCGACCACGGCACCGAGCCCGTGAACACCACCGACCTTGCCACCTCCGGTCGCCCGGACGCCGTGCCGCTGCAGCGCCTTCCGGTGTGGTCCGTCGCCGACGAGCAGCAGCCGGGCGTCCGGTACGACGTCCAGCACGCGCGGCCATGCCTCGAGCAGCACGTCCTGGCCCTTGCGGCGCACCATCCGGGCGGTGCACACCACCACCGGCGCGTCGGGCGCGATCCCCCACCGGCGGCGGACGTCGGCGCCGCCGCAGCCGGGGTGGAACCGCTGCGGTGTCGACCCCCGGGGACAGCCGCTGCATCCGCGCCGCCGCGGCCGGCGAGAGCGCGGGCGCGATCCGGTCGCGGCACCACGCGCTGACATAGGTCAGCACGTCGCAGCCCTCACCGATCCGGTGGAGCACCTGGCGCGCGCCCGGGCGCCCGCGCCCACCACACCTCGTGGCCGTGGGTGAGCGCCACGACCCGCTCGGCGCCGGCGGCGCGCAGCCGGCCCGCGAGCAGGCCCAGCGGCGCCGATGCGCCGAACAGCACGCGGTCGCACCCGGTCTCGCGCAGGACGCGCTCGACGCGGGCCCCGACGCGCGGTGTCGGCAGCAGCATGGAGGTCGGGTCGCGGTGCACCGGGAACGCCAGCGTCGCGTCGTACGACGGGCCGCCGGGCATCGCGGCCGTGTAGACGACCACCTCGTCGGCCGGCAGCTGCTGGCACAGCGACAGCACGAACGTCTCGATCCCGCCGCGCCGGGTCGGGAAGTCGTTGGTGACGACGAGCGTGCGTGTCACCGGGCGCCCTCGTCGTAGGCCTTCGCCAGCGTGCGGGCCATGCCGATCCGCTGCACCGGGGTCGGGTGGCTGCCGAACCAGAGCTGGTCCCACTCCGGGGGCGCCGGCTGCTGCAGCGAGGAGATCGCCAGCTGCTTCTGGAGCTCCACGAACGCGTCCGGGTCGCGGGTGGCGTCGAGTGCGCTCAGGTCGGCGCGCGCCTCGATCGCGCGGCTGATCGTGTTCTCGACCGGGCTGGCCAGGAACGACGCGGCGGCGGTGAGCGCGAGCAGCAGCGCCACCGCACGCGGGTCGGCCATGCCCGTGATCCCCGAGCGGCGTCGTACGCCCGGCCGCGCCACGATCAGGCCCAGCAGGCCGACGCCCAGGGCCGCCCCGCAGGCGCCGAGGACCGTGCCGAGCAGCACGTCGTCGTGGCGGGCGTGGCCGAGCTCGTGGGCCACGACGGACTCGATCTCCGCCTGCTTCAGGTCGTTGACGGTGTTGTCGTAGAGGACCACGCGCCGGGTGCTGCCGAAGCCGGTGACGTAGGCGTTGAGCGACGTCGTACGACGCGACGCGTCGGCCACCAGCACGTCGTCGACCCGCACGTGCTCCACGGCCGCGAGCCGCAGGATCGAGGTGCGCAGCGGCCCGGCGGGGAGGCTCGTGAAGCGGTTGAAGAGCGGCTCGACCACGAGCGGGTAGACGAACGACCCGAGCACCACCAGCAACGCGGAGAGCACCCCGGCGCAGAGCGGCCAGACGCGCGGCAGCCGTCGCGCCAGCCCGATCAGGACCAGCGCCCCGATCGCGGTGAACGCGGTGCTCACGAGCAGTCCGACGAGGTCGTCGCGCAGCCAGCCGGCCAGGTCCTGGTTGGTCAGCCCCGCCTGCAGCGCGTTGCGCCGGATCGCCAGCGCCAGCGGCAGGGTCACGAGCTCGCCGATGAGCAGCAGCAGGAAGCAGCCGAGCGTCACCCGCACCCACCACCAGCCCCGCAGCCGGCCCAGCAGACGGGCGCCGAGCGGGGTGAACCCGAGACCGAACGTGACCAGCAGCGACACGCCGTACGACGTGAGCGAGAGCGTCCGCTGGGCGGAGGAGTAGCTGTCCGCGCGGACCAGCTGGCGGTGAGTGAACGCCTCGGACGGCGACACCGGCGTGATCTGCCGGCCGTCGGGCAGCCAGTGCCACGGCACCAGCAGCCAGGCGACGAGCACGAACCCGAGACCGCCCACCAGCACCAGCACCCAGGCCCAGCGTTGCGCCGCTCGCCCGGCTGCGGCGTCGTCGGCGGTGCTCACGCCCCGCCCTGTCCGCCGGCCAGCCGGACCAGGTCGCGGCTCCAGTCGCGGACGAACGCCTGCTGGTTGGTGCCGACCACCCGGCGGAACGCCGCCCTCGTGCTCAGGCCGTCGTCGACGGCGCGGTAGAAGGCCACCATCGTCGCCTCGCCGTAGCGCTGGCCGAGGTAGCGGCACGCGGTCCAGGCCTCCTCGTACGTCGCGCCCAGCGCCTGCGCGGTCGGGTCGAGGTCCTGCGCGGTCGGGAGCCCCGTCGGGCGCGCCCTTCTCGCGGACCCGGCGCAGGATCTGGCCGGCGGCCGTCCGGAGCGGGATGTCGGCGTGGTCGAGCGCGACGAAGTCCGCGAACCCCTCCAGCAGCCAGGTCGGCATGCTCGCGAAGGAGGCGTCGGTGGCGACGTGCGTGGCCTCGTGGCTGAGCACGACCTGGCTGCCCTTGGCGCCCAGCCCGTCGAAGACCTTCGGGTTGACGAAGACGTGGACCGGCGAGTCGGCCGCCAGGGAGCCGTCGACCGTCGTGGTGACCGCCGCGATCGCGGAGTACTCCCCCTTGTCCGCCCCCAGCACCCGCTCGAGCTGCGCCTCGGACGACGGCACCTCCACGACCAGCGAGCCGCGCCAGGAGCGGAGCACCTCACGAACGTCGGTGACGGCCTGCGCCGCGAGCCGCGCGTACCTCGCCGGGTCGCCGCCCGCGGTGACCACCAGGCTGTCCCCGCCACGCGCGACCTTCACCGGTCCGTCGAGCCAGAGCCCACCGCGCTCGCCTCCCCCGCCGGCCGACACGATCCGCACCCCGTCGCCGGTCTGCGCGAACGTGAACCGCGTGGGGAGCGTGCGTCCGGCCGTCGTCGAAGCCGCCGACCCGCCAGGTGCCGGTGACCGAGGCCGACCAGGCCCTGTCGCCGTACCGGCGTGCGGCGCGGTCGTCGACGTCACCGGGCTCCTCGTCGACGTACCGGAAGCCGAGGTCACGCAGCCGCAGGGCGCCCGCGTTGGCGTAGAGCGCGGTGACCGCCGCACGGGACTCCTGGTCCGGCGCGGCCAGCGCGACCACCGCGGACCGGTCGCGGTCGGCGAGCCCGGTGGCCAGGCGCTTGAGCGCGGTGACCGCACCCGCGGCGCGGGCGTCGGTGCTGTCCTCCGGTGCCTGCGGTGGCTTGATCTCGGTGCCGCCGCAGCCGGCGAGCACGAGCAGCAGCGCCGCGAGCAGCAGCCGCGTCGTCCGGAACGGCAAGGAGCCGGCGACCCTGCTCGGGGTGCCGGCTCCGGATGCCATGCGTACCAGTGTGCGTCAGCCCGGACGCGTCGCGCCCATGTACGGCATCGAGTGCAGGCCCGCGACCTGTGACTCCGGAGCTCGGGTTGGCCGCGTGCACGATCTGGCCGTTGCCGATGTACATGCCGACGTGGTGCACCGGCGAGTAGTAGAAGACGAGGTCGCCCGGCTGCAGGTCGGACTCGGCGACGCGGCGGCCGGAGCCCTGCTGCCCGCTCGAGGAGTGCGGGAGGCCCACCCCGGCCTGGGCCCAGGCCATCATGGTCAGGCCGGAGCAGTCGTAGGCGCTGGGCCCGGTCGCGCCCCAGACGTAGGCGTCACCGACCTGCGCCATGGCGTAGCGGACCGCGGCACCGCCACGGCCGCTGGAGACGGCGGGACGCCGGTGGCGGGGGCGGCGGGGGCGGCGGGAGCGGCGGGGGCGGCCTGGGCGGCGGCGGCTGCTGCGAGCCCTCTGTTGCCTCAGGAGCTCCAGCCGCTGCTTCTCCTTGAGCTTGCCCAGCAGCGCCTTGGCCTCGGCGGCCCGGTCGTCGATCTTGGCCTTCTCGTCCTTGAGCACCGCGCGGGTCTTCGTGAGGGCGGCGACCTGGTCGTCGGCGGCGGACTTGCGCAGCTTGAGCTGCTTCAGCTGCACGCCGTACTCGCGGACCACCTGGCCCCGCTGGCTGTTGTACGACGAGATCGCGTTGAGGTTGTCGAGGAACGACTCCGCGTCGCTGGAGAAGACGACCTGGGAGGCGGTCGAGAGACCCTCGCCCTGGTACTGGTCGACGACCATCGTCGCCACGTCGCCGCGCATGTCGTCGACGACCCGCCGCTGGCGGGAGAGGTCGGCGTTGAGCGCCTTGAGGCGCACCTCGGACGCCTTCAGCTGCTCCTTCGCGGCGTTGTAGCGCTCGGAGGCCTTCTCGGCCTGCGCGTAGAGGCGGTCGACGCGCTGCTTCACGGTGTCGATGTTGGGCTCGGCAGCCGCGGGTGTCGCCGCGTGCAGTCCGAGGGAGCCGACTGCGATCAGCAGGGCGGCAAGGGCAGTAGATCTCTTCCGGCCGTCGGTCACGAGCGGTCGGTCTCCTTCGTGTAGACGCACTACCAGGTGAGCTGACGGATTCGGGCCACGACGCCCTACCAGTACGCGTCCGCCCGCACCTTCGTGCGACCTGACGCCCACCGGATTCACCCCAAGAACTTGGTTCCCCGGCTCCGGCGACGTCGTGTCACAACAGACACGTCGACACCGGACTAAGCGCGGTGTCCGAGAACGCCCGGTCTGGCGCACTGGTGCGGACACCTCAACGGCAGGTTAGTTGAGGTGGCAACCGCTTACAAACCGAACGCAAAAACCCGCGTGGTGTTTCGTCCGAAATCACCGGAATCACTAGACCAGCAAGGAGATTCGACTTGTGTCACTTACGTCACACCAGTGCTCGGGTCCGGTGTGCGCCGTGCTCAGGCCGACTCCACCTCCGGCCCGGCCAGCGGCGTCACCATCCGCAGCGGCGGCACCAGGCCGGAGTCGGCGAGCACGTCGAGCGCCCGCCGCTCGTCGTCGTCGAAGCCCAGCTCGGGTGGTGGACCGAGCAGCACGGTCACCACGCAGTCATGGCAGGCCAACCCGCGCACCAGGCACGAGTCGCAGTCGATGCGAACGCTCATCGTGGGCTCTCCACTTCCTCGGATCTTCGTCGTTGCCGGGAACGCTGACAGGCCCCACCGACACTCCGGCCGCCGACCGACGTACGCCGGCGTGTCGCGGACCCGGAGACTTCCCTCGCCGTACGGCCGCTTCCCTGCGCTATTCGCTAGGGAAGGGGCCGGATACCACGGGACCGTGGTATCCAGCCAGCCCAGCCACCCTCACCGCGCCAGCAGCCGCACCAGCGCCGCCGACGCCACGGCGCGTACGCCGGCCTTGCGGACCACGTCGGCGACGACGGCCCGGTCGCTGGTGACCACGACCACCGCTCGGCCCTCGGGCTCGGCGGCGACGAACTCCCGGATCAGGTCGTCGGCGATCACGCCGGCGGGGGTGAACCGCACCCGCACGCCGCGCGGCGTGACGCACCATCGGGCGGGTCGTGGTCTCGGCGGCGTCGAACACCACGGTCAGCTCGGCGCCGGTGCGCGCGCCGAGCGTCGCCAGTCCTCCGATCAGCCGGTCGCGCTGCACGTCGAGGGCGGCCTCGGGCCAGCCGGTCTTGGTCACGTTGTAGCCGTCGACCAGCATGTGCACCCGCGGCAGCGCAAGCAGCTGGTCGAGCAGCGCCGGGTCGTCGACCGACAGCGACGACGCCCCCGACGACGCCCGGTGCCCGGCGTCGCCCTCGTCGGCGGCGACCAGGTCGGCCGGCGCGCCTTCCACGGTCGGCAGGCCGAGCTCGCGCTTGAGCCCGGTCGCCGCGTCGACCACGGAGTCCAGCAGCAGCCGCGCCCGGACGCTGGCACCGTCGCGGTCCATCCGACGCTCGCGCTGGGCGCCCACGAGTCGCTGCTCCAGCTCGGTGATCCGGGCGCGGAGCCGCCGGAGCTCGGCCTCGGCCGCGGCCTGCGCCGTGCGCGCGGCCGCACCCGCCTCCTCCGTCGTACGGCGCAGCGCGTCGGCGGCCGCGACCGCGTCCTTCGCCTGGCGCCGGGACTCCCCCAGCTTGCGGCGCAGGTCGGCGTTGTCGGCACGGAGCGAGTCGAGGTCGTCGCGTGCCTTCCGCCGTGCCGCCTTCAGCTCGACCGTCGCGTCGTCGAGACGGCGCTGAAGCCGGTCGGCGCGCTCGTCCGCGGCCCGCACGGCGGCCTCCTCCTCGCGGGCCCGTCCGTGCTCCGCCGCCCGGGTCACCACGTCCTGCCACCCGTCGGGCCGCTCCAACCACGCCAGCGCCGCGGCGTCGATGGATGTCGGCGTCACCGGCGTCGAGCTCCACGCCCGCCTCCGGTACGACGGCGCGTGCCTGCACGGCCAGCCGCCCCCGGAACACCTCGTCGGCCTCCGCCGTCTCCAGGATCCGGTCACCCCCCAGCCGCGCCCGCCGGGACGGCGCGAAGCTGGCCAGCCGGCGCAGCGGCGCCGGCACCTGCTCGGGCACCATCCGGCCGAGCGCCTCGGCGGCCACCGCCACCAGCCGGGCGCGGACCCGGTCGCCCGACCGTCCGCCGGGCTCGGCAGCCACGGCCGTCAGCCGTTCGCCTCGTCGGACCCCGCCGCCTCGGCGCGGGCCACCACCTCGACGGCGTCCTCGCGCCCGCACCAGCGGCAGGTCACCCGCTCGAGCGTCTCCGCGAGGGTCTCGGTGTCCTCGACCACGTGGTCGCCGGCGAGGTCGAAGTGCCAGAACTCGCGGGTGCGCCGGGTGCGCGTCACGTCGAACCGGGTCAGGTTCCCGCAGCCACCGCAGCGCCAGCGCTGGTCGGGTCCGGGCACGGGAAGCGTCACGTCGTACAGCCTAGGAGGTGGGTGTGCCCGGCGTGCCGCGAACGGTTTGTGTCGGTACCCCGCCCTAGCGTCGTGGACGTGAGCACGATGCAGGAGGGCCGACCGCGCTGGTCGGCGCAGATGAGCTTCGACGAGCTCGGGCGCCCGCTGCGCGACCTCACGTTCTGCGTGGTCGACCTCGAGACCACCGGCGGGTCGGCCGAGGGCGGCTCGATGATCACCGAGATCGGCGCGGTCAAGGTGCGGGCCGGCGAGGTGCTCGGCGAGTTCCAGACGCTGGTCAACCCGCACACCGCGATCCCGCCGTTCATCGCGGTCCTGACCGGGATCACCAACTCGATGGTGGCCAGCGCGCCCCCGATCGAGTCGGCGCTGCCGGCGTTCCTGGAGTTCGCGCAGGGGTGCGTGCTGGTGGCGCACAACGCGCCCTTCGACGTCGGCTTCCTCAAGCACTTCGCCGCGCAGCAGGGCCACCCGTGGCCGACGTTCGAGGTGCTCGACACCGCCCGGCTCGCCCGCCGCGTGGTGACCCGCGACGACGCGCCCAACTGCAAGCTCAGCTCACTGGCGGTGGCGTTCGGCTCGTCGACCACCCCCAACCACCGGGCGCTCTCCGACGCCCGCGCGACGGTCGACGTCCTCCACGGGCTGATGGAGCGCCTCGGCGGTCTCGGTGTCCACACGCTCGAGGAGCTCCAGACCTTCTCCGCCAAGGTCTCGGCGGCCCAGCGGCGCAAGCGCCACCTCGCCGAGTCGCTCCCCCACGCCCCCGGCGTCTACCTGTTCCGCGACGAGCGCGACCGGGTGCTCTACGTCGGCACCTCCCGTGACCTGCGCACCCGGGTCCGGTCCTACTTCACCGCGTCGGAGACCCGCTCGCGCATGGGCGAGATGGTCGCGCTCGCGAGCAAGGTGACCGCCATCGAGTGCGCGACGCCGCTCGAGGCCGAGGTGCGCGAGCTGCGCCTGATCGCGCTCCACAAGCCGCGCTACAACCGCCGCAGCCGGTTCCCCGAGAAGGTGCACTGGATCAAGCTCACCGACGAGCCGTGGCCGCGGCTGTCCCTGGTGCGGCAGGTGCTCGACGACGCCGACGACGGGGCCGACTACCTCGGCCCGTTCCCGTCGCGCAAGGCGGCCGAGAAGTGCCTGGCCGCGCTCCACGAGGCGTTCCCGGTGCGCCAGTGCAGCGGCCGGCTGCCGCTCCTGCCGAGCCGCTCGCCCTGCGTCCTGGCCGAGATGGACCGCTGCCTCTCCCCCTGCGACGGCAGCGTCGAGCGCGACGCCTACGCCGCCATGGTCGGCGACCTGCGCGACAACCTGGTGCACCGCGCCGACGAGGTCGTGGAGGCGCTGACCGGGCGGATGGCGACCCTGGCGCTCGGCGAGCGCTACGAGGAGGCCACGGTCCACCGCGACCGGCTCGCCGCGTTCGTGCGTGCCGCGACGCGCACCCAGCGGCTCTCCGCGCTGACCGGGTGCTCGGAGATGGTCGCCGCCCGCAAGGAGGACGACGGCCGCTGGGCGGTCCACGTCGTACGCCACGGTCGGCTCGCCGCGGCCGGCGTGATCCCGCCCGGCACCCACGCCGGCGAGTACGTCTCCACCCTGCGCGCCGGGGCCGAGACGGTGCTGCCGGGTCCGGGGCCGACGCCCGCCGCGACCGCCGAGGAGACCGAGAAGGTCCTGCGCTGGCTGGAGTCCCCGGGCATCCGGCTGGTCCACCTCGACGGCGAGTGGGCGTGCCCGATCCGCGGGGCCGCGCGGCACGCCTCGGTGCACGACGCGGTGCACGCCTCGCGGCAGACGCTGGTGCCGTTCGACGAGCGGCGCAACCTGCCCTTGCTGCACCAACCGGCCCGATGACCGGCCCGGCAACCGCCACGACGGACCCTCCGACCTGATAGGCAGGGGCGATGGCCACGACCGGGCTCCCTGACACCGGGTCCGCTCCCACCGGGTCCGCTCCCACCGGGGCGGCGCCCGCCGGGGCCATTCCCGGCGGCCGGACCCCACGACGAGGACGGCTGGTGCTGCTCGTGGCTGCCACCCTGACCTGGGCGGCCGGCCTGAACTTCCTGCTCGACCACTCCACCTGGCACGGTCTGCCACACCGGGTCTGGTACTCCGGGCTGATCAGCGACGGCGACCCGGCCGGCATCCTGCTGGTCTGGCTGGTGCTGGTGCTGGTGCTGGCTGTGACCGGCCGGCTGTGGTTGACCCTGGCCCTCACGCTCGACCTGACCCTGATCGTCGCGGCCGCCAACGCCACCAAGGTCCGGATGCGCACGGAGCCGCTCTACCCCGACGACCTCACGTTCCTGACCAGCCCCGGGTTCCTGGTGCGGATGGTTCCGCCCGCCCAGCTCGTCGTGGGCGTCGCCGCGCTGGTGGTGATCACCGCCGGGCTGCTGCTGACGGGTCGGCTCGCGACCCGCCGCTTCGGCGACCTGCGGCGTGCGGCGCCTCCCGCGACGCGACCCTGGCTTCGACTGGCTCGCCCGGTCGCGGCCCTCACCTGCCTCGGGCTGCTAGCGACCGCGCACGGATTCAACCATCCGGGCAACCCGTGGCGGGCGCTGTTCGACCCGACCGTCGTCAGGTGGCGGACGTGGTCACAGATCCAGAACTACAAGGCCAACGGCTTTGTCGCCGGCACCCTGTTCAACATGCCGGTCGCCGCGATGCCCGAGCCGCCCGGCTACTCGAAGGAGCGCATGCGTCAGGTGGTGGCTCGCTACGCCGGCAGGGCCCGAGCCCTCGACGCGCACCGCACGCCCGGAACGCTCGACGACGTCAACGTGGTGCTGATTCTCTCGGAGAGCTTCAGCGACCCGACCCGGCTGCACGGTCCGACGTTCGCCACTGACCCGATCCCGCGCACCCGCGCCCTGATGCGGCGCACGACGTCCGGACACCTGCTGGTTCCGCAGTACGGCGGCGGCACCGCCAACGTCGAGTTCGAGGTGCTGACCGGGCTCTCGATGGGACTGTTCGCACCGCAGCTCACCTCGCCGTACATGCAGATCCTGGCAGACAGCAACGACTTCCCTTCGGCCGTGTCCTGGTTCGCCGCCCACGGTCACGACACGGTGGCGGTGCACCCCTTCAACACCGAGATGTACAAGCGGAAGGAGGTCTATCCGCGGCTGGGCTTCCAGCGGTTCGTGCACGACCGCACCATGCAGGAGCATCGACACGTCCAGCGCGGACGCTACATCGACGACGCCTCGGCGTTCGACGAGGTCGTCCACCAGCTGCACACCCACGACCGCCCACTGCTGGTCAACCTGGTCACGATGCAGAACCACATGCCCTATCCCGGCCAGTACGACAACCCGATCGGCGTGCGCGGCCTGCCCCGGGACAAGAGCGCCGCGCCCGGCCAGTACGCCCGCGGACTCGCCCTGACCGACGGGTCGCTGACCCGTTTCCTGGCCCGGCTCCGCGCGTCCACGGAGCGCACCGCCGTCGTCTTCTACGGTGACCACCTCCCGCCCGGCGTCTATCCCCCCTCGATCGAGCAGGTGAACGGCAACCGCCGCGTCCACGAGACGCCGTACCTGATCTGGACCAGCTTCGGCACCCGCAGGCAGGCGCCACCGCCGACGACCAGCCCAACGCAGCTGCTCCCCCTGCTCTTCGACCAGGTCGGCGAGCCGCTGACGCCGTTCTACGCACTACTGCGCGACCTGCGCACCCGGCTGCCGGCGCTGGAGGCCGGGCGCTACGTGCGCCCCGACGACACCGACACCACCTCGCCGCGAGGGCTCGGGCCGGCCGCGCGGAGAGTGCTCGCGGACTACCGGCTGGTGCAGTACGACCTCACGGTCGGCCACCGCTGGAGCGAGCCGGGTCTCTTCCGCGACCTGTCCTGATTGCGCCTCCTGTGCACAGCTGACAGGCGCCTCCGGACGCGGCGTGGGTGCACCCTTCGCAGTTGGTCCTCGGCTGCTCATGGTGCTCGCCTGGGTGCCCTCGGCGTCACGGCCCTCGTCCCAGGCGCCGCTGAGTCAGGAGCGTCGCGCCTCGCCCACGCGTCCAGGTCCGATAGATTTGCCGACATGATCACCGCGATCGTGTTCGTCAAGGCCGACGTCGCCCGCATCCCCGAGGCCGCCGAGGCGATCGCCGCGCTCGACGGCGTCAGCGAGGTCTACTCGGTCACCGGCCAGATCGACCTGATCGCGCTGATCCGGGTGCGCCAGCAGGAGGACGTCGCCACGGTGGTCGCCGACCGGCTGAACAAGGTCCCGGGCATCATCTCGACCGAGACCCACATCGCGTTCCGCACCTACTCCCAGCACGACCTGGAGTCGGCGTTCTCGCTCGGTCTCGACTGACCTGATTCCTCCGATTTGCCGGACTGACCCGACAAATCGGGCTAACCTGCGGGCGATCGTGCCGAGACGGTCACATCACAGCGGGGACAGGAAGGCAGTTTCATGGTCACCTCGAGGCGCGCTCGCGTCGTGGGCCTCTGCGTGATGGGGATGCTGCTGATCCAGTTCGCCTGGCTGCTCGCCGTGCCTCCGCTGTTCGGCATCGACGAGATCGACCACACCTACCGGGCATCGAGCATCTGGCAGGGCGATCTCCGTCCGCTCGGCGAGTTCGCCGACCCGGACGAGGGACGCGGCGACCTGGTCGCGGTGCGGTCCGACGTGGCCAGAGCGGCCCACCAGCCCTGCTTGCTCTTCGACTACTACGGCAAGGCCAACTGCACACCGGTCGGCGCCGGTCCGCACGCCGACACGTCGTTGGTCGCGAGCAGCGCGGCGCGCTACAACCCGGTCTTCTACGCGATCGAGGGCGCGGCGGCGGAGCCGTTCTCCGGCTACGACTATGTCTACGCGCTGCGCGTGGCGGCCGCGCTCCTGTGCACGGCGATGTTCGGGGCCGGGATCTGGTGCCTGCTGACGTTCGCGCGCACCCGGTGGCCCGTGGCGCTGTTCCTCCTGGCGACCACGCCGATGACGCTGTACTCGACGACCGTCGCGGCACCCAACGGCCTGGAGATGGTCAGCGGGCTGACCCTGTGGGCGGCACTCCTGGGTCTGTTCTGCTCCACGTCACCACCCACACCCGGCGAGCGGCGCGTGCTGCTGACGATCACCAGCGGTCTCGGGGGCGACCCTCGTGACCGTGCACACGCTCGGGCCACTCTGGCTCGGCCTGATCGCGATCGTGGTCCTGGTGCTCGCGCACCCGGTCCACGTCTGGCGTCGCGTCCGTGCGCACCCGGTCGGACACCTCGCCGCCGCCGCGACGGTCGTGCTTGCCACGCTCGGCTCACTGGCGTGGGTGCTCTCCGCGAACGCCAACGACCCGGCCAGCGAGCATTTCGGCCTCGAAGGATCGCCGTTCCCGAAGATCTTCGGTGAGCTGATCCTGTGGCCGCTCCAGGCGATCGGCGCCTACCCCAGCCGTAACGAGGGCGCCCCCGTCATCGTCTACGCGATGGCGGTCACGGTGTTCATCTGGGTCACGGTGATCGCGGCGCGCCAGCTCCGCGGACGGGTCCTGGCCGCCGTGCTGTTGTTGGTGGTGCTCTCCTTCGCGGTGCCGTTCGCACTCACCTTGGCCACCTACGCCCAGATCGGGCTGGCCTGGCAGGGCCGCTACGGGCTCCCGTTCAGCGCCGGCTACTTCCTGATCCTCGGCCTCGCGCTGGACCAGGCCCCCGGTCCGCCGCGGGTGCGCTCGTTCCCCCTCGGTGTCGCCGCCGCGCTGCTCGCCGCCGAGCTCGCGTTCAGCCTGCACGGCGTCGTCCAGCGCGCCCTCGAGTTCGATCTCTGGCGCGACAACCCGCACTGGTACTACCCCGGCATGGCGGTCCTCGTGCTGGCGGTCGTCGCCGGTACCACCAGCTGGTTCGCGGCGGTCGTCCAGCTCCGCGCCGGCTGGACTCGCCTTCGGCGCCGAGACCCGCGGTCCCGCCGACCGTGGCCTCCCGCGACGACGAACCGGTTCGGTCCGATCCGTGATCGAGCTCCTGGTCCCGTTCTACGGTCCTCCGCGAGCAGCTCTTCGACCTGGTCCACAGCGTCCTCGCGCAGACGTCCCCACGCTGGCGCCTGCTGGTGGTCGACGACGCCTGGCCCGGTGACCCCGTCGAACCCGGGCTCACGGCCCTCGGCGACGACCGGATCCGCTACCAGCGCAACCCGGACAACCTCGGCGGCCAGAATCGTCGTCGAACTTTTACGCCGCGGCATCTTCGCGATCGCCGACAAGCCCATGGCTGTGACCCTGGCCCAGCTTGCGCTTATCGAGGAGACGCTCGCCGGGCGCAATTTGCTCACTCTTCTGCTCGAGAAGCGGTTTTATCCGGTCACGCTCGCACTCCGATCCGTGATCGACAGCGGCCAACTTGGAGACATTGTATCCATCACTGCAACCGGGCCGCACAAGCTGGTCCCAAGCCGACGTCCAGCGTGGATGTTCGAACCATCAACTTATGGCGGCATCCTCGCTGACCTCACGGTCCACGATATTGATCTGGCCCTTTGGTTGACGGGATACACCAGCGGCACGATCAGCGGCTGGATTTCGTCGACCCCGGCTGCCGGCACGACGAACTTTCCCGCGCTGGGGCGTGCTATCCTCGCCTGCGATGGCGGACCGGAATTCGCGATCGAAGTTGACTGGATCCAGCCCGAAGCATCGCCACGGCACGGCGACTATGCCATGCGGATCTCCGGGACAAAGGGTCGTGCTGACGTTCTGTTCGCGGAAAATCGACTGCTCGTCGAGACGGCGACGAGACCCCGGCGCGAAATCGACCTGCCCGTGGGCGCCTCGCCCGCCAGCTTCGTCTTTGATCATCTCGCCCGCGGCGAGACCTTGCAGATTGCGGCAAACGAGGCCCTGCGCGCCACGCGTATCGCAATACTTGCTCAGGAGAGTGCGGCCAACGGCGGAAAACCCATGCGATGGAGTTAACCAATGGCAAGCTGCTGCTCGCAGTGTTCGATGAGACTGGCCGACCTTTTCCCGGAGCTGATGGCCGAGCTGAATGAAATCAAGCAGACGACCGTGTCCGGCCTGGTCTTTCGACGCGACCATTCGCACCGGCAGGTCACCTACCCCGCTGCCATGGATCACAGCCAAGCAGGATCTTCGCTACCTGCGCGGGGTCGTGAAAAAGATCGTCCGTGCAGCCGATCTCCGGGAAGAACTGTCCTTTACATCATTCCGCCACGGCGGGTTTACCGAGGGCGCCGACAGCGATCTGACGGACGCTGAGCTCAGAGCCGCCGGCCGCCATCGCTCGTCGCGGCAGTTGCCGACCTATGCAAAGCGCACACGGAAACAGCTAATTTCCGGCACGAAGAAACGGCGTGAAGAAAAGAACAAAGACAGCCGGTTTGTCGGAATAGCCATGACGCGTCTGTCGGAATGACGACCGTGACAAACCCCTAAGCTATTGAAAAGCTTGGTGGGCGCACCAGGGCTCGAACCTGGGACCCGCTGATTAAGAGTCAGCTGCGGTTTCGAAATGACTTGCCGGTCGCATCCCAGGCTTATGCGGCTGAAAATGGGCGTCCGTCGGACGATCATAATCCGTCATTGCGCTGCCGGTCAGCCAGGTGTGCCGAGCTCGACGTTGTATCGTCGAATTCGGGAGATCAACGTCGTGCTTTCGAGCCTCGGGCCGCTGGAAGGAAATGCCCGGATGCTCCTGGAGCGGGTCTGCCCAAGTCCGGACCTTGACAGCACCGCTGTCGCTCCAGCGAAAATCGCGGCATTTCCAACGGGAGAACGCGTTGTCGCTGATCGCTAGCGAGGCGGCGACTCGCATTGAAAGCTCCATCAAGGATTGACGAGCTTCCTGCGAACGGCGTAGCGGACGAGCTCGGCCGTCGATGACATTCTGAGCTTGCGCATCGCTGACGCGCGGTGGGTCTCGACGGTCTTTACGCTCAGCTTCAGGATGACGCCGATCGACTTGTTGGTGTGTCCCTCTGCAATAAGCTGGACAACGCCCTGCTCGCGCGCGGTGAGCAGCATGTCGGACGTATTTTGCTTGCCGGCCTGGTATTCGTGGAGCAACTTCTCCAACAGAACGCCCGTGAAGTAAGGTCTGCCATCGAGCAAGGCCTCGATCGCGAAGATCAGGTGCCTACTGGCGTCCGATTTGAACAGGAAGCCGCGAACGCCAGCCAGGATGGCTTCAGTCAGCAATTCCTCATTCTCGTGCATCGTCAGGATCAATACTTCGGTGCGCAGGTGCATCGACTTGAGGCGGCGGCTGACCTCAAGTCCGTTCATCAGCGGCATCGAATAGTCGGCTATCACGACGTCCGGACGCGTCTCCACCGCCACGGCCACAGCCTGCTCGCCGTTGGTCGCCTCTCCGCTGACGATCCAGTCTGAGCGGGTCTCAACGATCGCTCGGAGCCCGGAACGTACGACTTCATGATCATCCGCAATCACGATGCGTTTCACGGCGTCGTTCCCGTATGCGGGCCCAGAACCTGTCGGGCAATGGATGGAGATTTCCAGCAGTCAAGTGTGCCAATCTACCGATTATCCTTCAATGGGTTATCCTGCAAAACCCTGATATCTCCGGGCGGATGTACCAAACATCGGCGTTTCCAATCAGACATCGACGGGTCTTGCCCGCGCGCAGCCCAAATCGGACCGCTACACGATCATCGTCGATCAGCCTTCATTTCGTGGAGGGAACTCCGGGAACCGACGGACAGAGACTGCCTGCCCTCGGGGTCCCTGATCTCCGTCATTCCGTGCACACGCTGGCTTATGATTTCAGTGACGCGCGCCGGCTGCGCCTTTTGGTCATGAGACCATGCGGGAACACCGCGCACAGCGTCGTGCCGGAATGTCGCGGTGCAAGATCGGACCGGATCTCGAACGTGCCCCCAAGCTGCTTAAGTCTCGCTCTCATGGCGGGAATGCCGACACCGGGCGATATCGCACCGTTGCCACGTTTTGTGTGATCGACCGGAAAACCGCGCCCGTTGTCGCTGATCGTCAGATGGAAGTGACCCTCGATCGCCTCGACGACGATTCTGACCTCCGTCGCCTTCGCGTGGCGGAATATGTTCGTGAGCGCCTCCTGAATGACCCGCAGCACCGAGAGCTGGCTCGCGTAAGGTAGCTTATCGACGGCGGCGGGTATCCTCGTGCTCACCCGCAACGACGTACGTGCACCAAACCCCAAGGCATGCTGCTCGATCGTCGCCTTGAGTCCCCGGTCCGTCAGATCCTGGGGGTGGAGCAGATAGGTCAGGGAACGGATTTCCTTGAGTGCCGCGTCGATCGACGCGTCGATATCATCGCAAAGCCGCTCGACGCCGCGCGGGTTATCGAGGCAAGTGCGGACACGCATCACACCAAGACTGGCGGCAACCAGCTCCTGGCATGTCGAATCATGAAGCTCCGATGCGATCCGCTGGTGGATGTCCTCGCGGATGGACATCAGGCTGACGTCCCCGTGAAGGAAAGCAGCCTCTTCAGTCACACAGTCGAGCCCCTCCTTGTGGAGTAACCGATGACCGCCAATCAACCGGGCCGCATTGCCGGCCATGGGATGGAGGATCGGAACAACGGTTGTCTCGACATCCCGCAGCAAGCCGCCGAGCATCAGACTGTGCTGGATTTTGGCCTCGGTTCCTTCCGCAAGACATGCCTGGAGGATTTCACAGAGACGCTCGGCGTCTTCCTTGGCAAGACATTCGAAGACGTCCAGCTCTCGGACCTCCTGCTGCGACATTCCAAGGAGAGCCTCGAAGGCCTGATTGATTGCCTCGTACACGAAGCGCCCGCCACGTGAGGGGCGGACCGCGAAAAGGAGCTCTTCGGAGTGTGTCCAATATGAGCGATCGCCAATTGCGCCCTGGCCAATCAGGTGATCGTCGATAAAGGGACGCGCCGGCTCGCAAGCAGGAGAACTGTGTGGCTTCACGGTACGCACCCAACTTTCCGGGTCGTTTTCGAGGTCGAACTCAACGCTCAATCTCGAAAGCTCCCCTCTCCAGTCGTCCCAGCATCGATCACCGGACTACAGGAAACGCCCTAGGGGATAGATCGGATTATACGCTCGATCTTACCCTCAGCCAGCAGGTTGTATTCTCCGAAGACCAAAACCTCGCATGACTGGCATGAATTCCGGCATATGACTATGCAGTTCGTGCCACGCAAATATGGCGGCCAACGCAACGATACGGGATGCAGCGCACAGTGGTGGGATTGTGAGCCATTTCGATTTCACGCACCCCGTCCCTATCCTGAGATCGCTTTCTGCGCTGCAGGATGATGTTGAGCCGACCGAGCGCGATGCAACCGCGCTGCGGTACAACCGAAATGGCACAATCTCGCCGAAAATTTCGACCTTCGATGGAGCCGGCTTGCGATCGCTGAAATCAAGCGCAAAACTCGATGTGCCCCGAACGTGCCAACAGGAGGCTTGCGTGCGAACATTCCGAGCGCTTTGCGGCGTTGCATCAATCGCAATATTTGCCGGTCCGTCTTTGGCGCAGACACCCGCCAGTCAGGAGCAGAAACCTTCCATGGAAGAGTTGATGCGCCGTCTCGATGCGCTGCAAGCCCGCGCAACAGAAGGTGACAAGCTGATCAGCGCGTCTGCGCCATCGCGTCGACGAACTCGAAACGCGCGATAAGCATTCGAAGTCCCAAGCCGCCACCGCACGTCGTGACGTCGTCGCACCGACCACCGGGCAAAAGCCGCCTGCGATTCCGGTTGCGTCGACTGAGCCGCGCATGACTGCGAGTGCTGCGGTCCCTCCACAAGCCGCGGCGGCGCCCATTCCGGGCCTGCGTCCGCCCGAACCGATGGGCAGTCAGTTCGACGGCGAAGGCGAGGACGCGCTGCGTTCCGATCTCCCGGGTTTGTCCTTGCGCATCCCGGGTTCGCAGTCCGAGGTGCAATTCTACGGTTTCGCGAACGTCAATGGCTACCACGACTTCAATGGCCGCAATCAGTCCGATGCGCCGACAGTGCAAACCATTCCGCTTTCCGGAAGCCCCGCCGACATCCAGGGAGGCGATACCGGATTGTCCGCCCGGTTCAGCCGCATCGGTATGGATACGCGCACGGCGACCGCCTGGGGCACTCTGGAAACCCGCTTTGAAGGCGACTTCGGCGGGGGCACGGCAGCCTCACCCAATGCGGTCTTTCGGCTCCGTCAGGCCTGGGGCGAGGTCGGCAGCGAACAGTTTCGTGTCCTGGTCGGCTGGGCGAACAGCCTGTGGAACGAGGGCGTCTATGAAACCGTGAACTTCTCGACCAATCTCAACCAGTCATTCGTGCGCCAGGCGCAGGTTCGGGCGACCGCGACATTGGCTCCGGGATTGACCGGGCACGTTTCGATCGAGATGCCGGATACGCAGTACACGTCCGCGGCAGGCGTATTCACGCAGATCAGCACCCCGGCTGGCTTTGGTGGATTCGCAGTTCCGTCATTTGCCTCCGTGCCCGATCTACTCGGCCGGCTCGAATACCGGAACGATGGCCTGGGCCTCGACCTGCGCGGCCTGCTCGCGATCTCACCATCCGCACGGCTGGTACGGCGGCGGCGCCGCCAGCGGTCGAGCGCAATACCGCCGGTTGGGGTGTCGCAGGTAGCGGTCGCTTCCCAATGCGATGGCTGTCACCAGCTTTCGGTCCGGACGAGCTGGTCTGAGCTGGACACCGGCGCCTACCCCCTCGGCATCGCCGTGACCCGCGCAGCAGTTGGCGGTCGCTGCCGATCGAAGCGCACGCCCGGCACGGGCAGTGGAACTACACCATCGCCCCCACCGGCGGACAGGTCGCGCCCGTCGGCGACCCACGAGCGCACCCGTGCCCGGACCGCGGCGCTGCACGCTGCTGGCCGATGAACGGCTGACCGGCATGAGTCGCGACGAGCTGGCCGCGCTCGCCCAGGCGCTGGCCCCCGCACAAGATGCGCAAGCCGCCCAGCGCCGCTTCGAACAACGCGGTGGACAACGCCGCCGGGCACCGGGCGCGGGCAGCACGGGCCTGCTCGTCCGCCGCCGACCGGGTGCTGATCACCATCGTCTACCTGCGCCAGATCTGCTCCCAGAACGTGCTGTCCGAGCTGCTGGGGATCAACGCGAACACCATCGGCCAGGCGATCGCCGAGACCCGCCAGCTGCTCAACGAACACCACCGCACGATCCTGCCGACCACGCTGCGGTTCACCACCGCGAGCGCGCTGACGCGAGTTCGTCTCCAGCGGTCGAGCCCGAGCCGCCGCGCTCGCGCGTGTCCGATCAGCTCGCCCATCCCGCGCTGACCGGACTGTCCCGCGCCGAGCTCGCCGCGATGACCGAACGCGTCAAGCACGTCCAAGACGCCCGCAACGAGCGACACCGCCACCGCCGCCGCGGCGGAGAACGCCTGCCCGGCGCCCGCGGAGGCGTGTTCACCCAGAAGATCACCGACGCCGAGCGCGTCCTCGCAACGGTGCTCTACCAGCGCAAACTCTGCACCCAAGACACCCTCGCCGAACTGTTCCAGGTCAGCCGGCGCACCATCGGCGACGTCGTGCGCGAAGTCGGCCCGATCCTGACCCAAGACGGATTCACACCCACCCCCGCCACCGCCCGGTTCGCCACCGCAGCCGACCTCCTCGCCGCGCTCCCCGCGCGACGAGGACACCCCGACACCGCCACGTTGATTCTTTACAGCTCCTGTGGAACCAGCAGCGCTGCTCCCGCGTCGCGGGGAACACCTCGCGCAGCGCGCCCCAGAACCCGAGCGCGCCGTCCCCGACCGCCAGCACCGGCGCGCGCATCCCGCGCCGTGCGGCGTCGCGCAGCAGGTCCGCCCACGACTCGGTCGACTCCCGGTAGCCGTCGGCCAGCGCGACGAGCTCCTTGCGGCCGTCCGCGCGCACCCCGATCAGCACCAGCAGGCACAGTTTGTGCTCCTCCAGGCGGATGTTGACGTGGATGCCGTCGGCCCACAGGTAGACGTAGTCCACACCCGACAGGTCCCGGGCGGCGAAGCGTGCGCTGCTCGGCCTTCCAGGTCTCGGTCAGCTTGGTGATCACCGGCGCGGACAGCCCGGCCGAGCTGCCGAGGAACTGCCCGAGCGCGGGCACGAAGTCCCCGGACGACAGGCCGTGCAGGTAGAGCAGCGGCAGCACCTCGGTGATCTTCGGGGTCTTGCGGCACCAGGGCGGCAGGATCGCCGAGGAGAACCGGCGGCGTTCGCCGGTCTCGGGGTCGGTGCGCCGGTCGTTGACCCGCGGCGCGGTCACCTCGACCGCGCCGGCGCTGGTGAGCACCTCGCGGGGCTGGTGGGTGCCGTTGCGCACCACCAGCCGGCGGCCGTTCTCGTCGCGCTCGCCGGCTGAACTGGGCGATGTAGGCGTCGACCTCGGCCTGCAGCGCCTCGGCCAGCATCCGCCGGGCGCCCTCGCGGACGATCTCGTCGATCAACGCCACCCCGTCGGGGCGGCGGGGGTCATCGGCGTCGGCAGCTCCAGGAACTACGGTGAGCACGGGTCGTACCCTTCCGACCGGCGTTGGCGCGCCGATCTTGCTTGATGGCTTCAAGATGATCGGGAGGGTACGACCCCTCCTCGGTCATCCACAGGTCTCAAGCATTGCTCCCGTTGTCGGAGGTAGAGGCTCTGGTGGCCGGTGTTGGCGGCCTTCCAAACTGGCTACGCGGGTTCGATTCCCGTCGCCCGCTCCACAGTCCTGAGCTGCGGATATAGGATCCGCTTCCGATCATCAGACACTCGATTGCAGCTCGTCGTGCTGCCTGCGTGCTACTACCTACGTGCGCTGGCACCCGACTCGGCAGCTTCCGCGACGCTGGCTCAACATCCAAATGGATCATCGTGGGGTTGATGCTGTTTTCTGACCACCCGCAAGGGATGCAAGCGCCACAGTCGATGAGGCGTCGTCGGTTCGTCGCCGAGTACGTCAGCGGCCCCGCGATCATCTCGTGGGCGCGAGTCGCGCTGTGGCGACGCGTACAGCAACACCTACGGGCTGCGATCTCGAGTGTCGGGCGTCGCGTGATCGGATACAGGCCATGCAGCCACTCTGGACGAGCGTCGTTGCGGTCGCGGGGACCTTGCTTGGTTCGACGTTGACGTACTGGTTCCAGCGATTGACAGCCAGGAGAATGAGCGTCGAGAACCGGAATGAGAAGCGCCGCCAGGAGTTCATCGAAGCGGTTTCTGCTTTCGTCATCGCGGCAACCGAGCTGCGGCGGGCCGAGTTCGACCGCGGGAAGAAGCGAGTGACTGGTGTAGTAGATGCTTCAAGGGAGGAGGCTAGGCAAGAGACGTACCGGCTGCGGGGGCAGGCGCGCAGTGCTTACTATCTTATTCGACTACTGGCGGATCGAGATGCGGACGCCGACTTGATTGGTCACGCTGAAGCTGTCATCGACCTATCGAGGCGGATCACAGCTGGCCCGAGGACCGAAGCTGAGTTGCATGAGCGCAGCCGCGAAGCGACAGCGGCCCTCGACGCAGTTATAGATGCGACAAGCAGGCGGCTACGCGATTGAGCTGCCAGTGGTCGGGCGACGAGCCGAGCATCCTACGTCTATTGTGGTCGCTTCCAGCGGTCAATTTGCTGGTGCCGCCGTCGGCTGCGGGCCGCATCAACCATGTCGTACATCGCATCCGCGATGCGCCGATCTCGTTCAATCGTCGCGTGCTGATAGATCAGCGCGGCCCGCATCGAGCCGTGACCCATCCTGTGCATCAGCTCGCGGGTCGTGGCGCCAGCGTTCGCGGCGAGCTGATTACCTGTGTGTCGCAGGTCGTGGAAGTGGAATCCACCCGGTAACCCGACGGCCCTGACCGTCTCCGGCCAATTCACCGCCCGGCCGAAGTTGCCCCGGCGCAGCATGGCGCCCTTCTCGCCCCGGAAAAATAGGCCCTCGGCACCATCCCCGGCGAACTCAGGCGATGTGCGCGGCAATCTCTCCGCGAGGAATCCGGGCAACGCCACGTTCCGAACTCCTGCGGTCGACTTGGGCGCGCCTGACTGGATGCCCCCGCGGCTGAGCTGAGCGAGACGGCTCGGACTGCAGAACGCGTGTTGAGGTGTTGACGTCACAGCGCGAAGCGCGATCAACTCGCCCCAGTGGTGCCCGCGAACGCTGCAGCGAGCACGAGTGCTCGAAAGCGCCGAGGCATTCGGTCGGCGAGCGCGTAGACCTCGCCGGGCTGCGCCGTGGGTGCCCGACTCGGCCTGCCCGCGGTCGCCGAGCCGGAAGAGCTGTGCGCACCAGTTGCGCATTTCGCCGCCGGTGTGGCGCCGAGGGCTTTGACCCGGTTGATGGACCCTGCAGGTGGCCAACGCCGTCGAGGTTAGCCTGCATCGCCACCGCGAACAGGGCTGATGCGCTGCCGGGCGCCGCAGGCTCGAGCAGGCTCGGGAAGAACGAGCCGGTGCGCAGCTTCGATGC
>CAVWFF010000023.1:0-16169 GCA_963754145.1 uncultured Actinomycetota bacterium | reverse complement strand
GTCATCTTTGCGCGCAGGGGGGCGTGACCCTTGACGGCCCCGTGCAGTACCTCGAATCGCGCCGGCGGGGAGGGTCGGCGGCTCAGACGTGCCGTCCTGTGTAGACACCGCCTTCCGGCGCCAAGAGACCCGGGGAGCGCTTCAATTTGAGCGCTACGGAAGTCCGCGAGAAGGTCGTCGCGGGCGTTCTCGATCGTGGGTGCCTCAAGTGCGGGGCCAACGCGGGCGTGCCACCGGATCGCGCAAGGCAATGATCCCGCTCCTGCGCAACCCCGGCAGGCGATGACCGCGACGACGTCCTTGGCGGCAGTGATGGTGGTGATGGTCCGCGAACTGCTGGATCAGTGGTAGCTCAGTCTGCCAGCTCGCCCCGTGCGAGCTGCGAGAGCGCGTTCCAACCGATGGTGTGAACCAGCGCGTCCGCATGCCGGTGCACGAGCCGCCACTGTCCGCCGTCACGTCGGAACACGAGCGTGACGCGGAGGGACCAGTCCTGCTCAGCGAGGTCCCCCACGAGGCCGCGCTGTCGCTCCACCACCGCGAGCACGGCGAGGTCGTCCGTCACGTACGACGCGTCGACTTCGACCTCCACTTGACCACCCCGGAAGGTGCTCCGGGTGGCCACACGCGTCTCGTCGTCCAGGACGAAGCCCTGCCTGGTCGGCCCGCCGAACGGCGGCATCAGCGTGAAGTCGTCCGCGTGCGGCAGCACCCTTGCGTAGGTGTCGAGGTCGCCGGCGAGGTAAGCCTCCGCCGATTCCTGGGCAATACGGCTGAGCTCGACCAGAGCGGGGTGGTCCTCGGTCATCCAGGAATGGTATCGAGGCGCGTTTCAACGGAAGCCCGAGAACCGTCTCAACCAGTTGGACTACGTCTTCGCGACACCGAGCCTGCGACCGATGGAGTGTGAGGCGCTTGATGACGAGACCGCATGGCATCAGGTGGACCGAGGTCTAGAGTGGCGAGGTAGTCCCGGGTTAGCGCGACAACCGTCTCGTGGAGGCGCCCGATGCCCGAGTATGACTTCCCGTTCTGGCTCCGGGCGAGCCATCTGATCAACTTCTTCCTCATCGGATTGCTGATCCGTTCCGGGTGGCAGATTGTCGCGACGCATCCCCGGTTCTACTGGCGCAACGACTGCGGCCCGGGCACGGAGTGGATCAAGTTCACCAAACGGGTGGTGCCGCCGGAGGAGGGGGCGTTCATGGCCCGGGACGACGAGTCGTCGCTTCCCCGCTGGCTGGCCCTGCCCGGCGGGAAGGACATCGGGCTGGGACGCCACTGGCACGGGCTGGTCTCTGTCCTGTGGGTGCTCAACGGCGCGATGTATGTCGGCCTGCTGTTCCTGACCGGCGAGTGGCGCCGGATCGTGCCGACCTCGTGGGAGGTGTTCCCGCAGGCATGGGATTCGCTGAAGATCTACGCCGGCCTTGGGGTGCCGAGCATCGAGAACTTCACCCCGTACGACTCGCTGCAGCAGCTGTTGTACTTCACGGTCGTCTTCATCGTCGCCCCACTGATGATGGCTACTGGGCCGGTGATGTCTCCCGCCGTGATCGGGCAGTACCCGTGGTACCCGAAGATCTTCGGGGGACGGCAGGCTGCTCGCTCCATCCACTTCCTCGGAATGGCCTTCCTGACTGTCTTCATCGTCATGCACGTCGCGTTGGTGTTCATCGTCCACCGCGGCCACAACACCACGCACATGGTCTTCGGCGCCTACGACCCGGCCAGAGTGGCGCAGGGCACGACCTTCTTGGTGCTCGGGGCCGTCCTGGTGGTCGCCGCCTGGATCGCGATCAGTTATCTCAGCGTCATCGACGTGCGCGCGACCCAGCGGTTCCTGTTCCGCCTGCTTGAGCCGATCAGGGCCGTCACGGTCAACAAGATGAAGTCGCGGACCCGGGAGGCTGGGCACCTATACCGAGGCCGACATCTCGCCCTACCACTGGAGCAATGGCAGACACCCGACGCCGGAGGAGTCCCCCGAGTGGCACGCCCTCGCGGCCAACGACTTCCGTGACTACGTCTTGGAGATCGGCCCGTCGGACCACCCCCGTGCGCGTCACCTTCGACCAGATCAAGGCGCTGCCCCAGCAAGAGCAGATCTCGATGCACACCTGCATGCAGGGGTGGACCGGCATCGCCAAGTGGAAGGGTCCGAAGGTGATGACCCTCATGGCGCTGGGTGGCGAGCGGCCGGCCGACACCAGGTACCTCCTGGTCACCTCGTTCGGGACGGCGCAGAAGATGCACGGTGGCAGGCCGCTGGAGCCGTACTACTCCTGCATCCCGCTGGCGGACTGCCTGGAGGACGAGTCCATGTTCGCGTGGTCGATGAATGACCGGTCCCTGCCCTGGACCTTCGGGGCGCCGCTGCGCCTGCGGGTGGAGTCCATCCACGGGTACAAGATGGTCAAGTACGTCCGATCTGTGGAGTGGATCGTTGACTTCAGCACGGTTGGTGACGGCATGGGCGGCACCCGAGAAGACTCCGGCTACCAGGCGATCAATGCCCGGATCTGAGGATCCCCAGATATTGGACGGCCACATCACCCGCAGTGCATGCGCGACCTCTGCCTGACTGGTCGGCACTCACGGGTCGGCCCTCGAGCCTGCCGGTTCAGCCTCGCTCAGGGTCGCGACAGAGCCTTCCGTGCGCACGTCCCTGGCCACGTCGAACACGGGACGCAGCGCCCGGATCTCATAGACCATCACACCCGCCAGCACAGCAGGGTCGGCGTCCATTACTGCGCGGGCGGCCGCCTCGTCCCGAACATCCAGGACGGCAATTCCTCCGCCGTGGTCGAACGGCCCGCCCAGCTGCAGGACCCCTGCGTCGTAGTGCTCTCGCATCGCGGCCAGATGATCCTCGATCGGCTTGCCCTGTGCGTAGACACTCTTGCCTTCGATCCAGCGAGGCCCGTGTCCGATGAGTGCGACGTACTTCCTCATGACTTCCTCCATACGGTGTGGTATGGATTGACCATACGTATAGGTATGGTGCTTGGTCAAGGGTTCGAGAGAGAGTTCCATACGCTAGGGTATGGCCCATGGAGTCCCCGACGAATGACTTCGAAGGACCCGCGTCCTCGGCACGTGCCGACAGCACGCCGGGCAGGTCGAGCAGCCAGCGGCTTGGCCGCCCGGACTGGGTCGACGCCGCGCTGCGCGAGCTCGCGGTCGGTGGTCTCGGCAGTCTGTCCATCGAGCGGCTCGCCACCGAGCTCGGAGCGACGAAGGGCAGCTTCTACTGGCACTTCACGAACCGATCAGCCCTCATCGACGCAGCCTTGGCGGAGTGGGAGCGACGTGACACCGACCAGCTCATCGAACGGGCCTCGGAGATCGACGATCCCCGCGAGCGCCTGCGGTGGCTCTTCCGCGTCGTCTTCAGTGACGCAGGCGGCGTCGGGATCGACACGGCGCTGCTCGCCGACGCCCAGGATCCGGCCGTCGCTGCCGCCCTGGCGAGAGTTGCGACGAAGCGGTTGAGCTACATCGAGGCGCAGTACAAGCAGATGGGCACCAAGGCCGCCGCGCACCGCGCCGTGCTCACCTACACCGCCTTCGTCGGGCTGGCCCAGCTCCGACGCAGCACACCCGCTCTCGCTCCCCAAGGACGACGCTCGACCAACTACCTCTCCCACATCACACAGTGGCTCATCGACTGACGGACGCTGGAGGCTCAGCCTATCGACAGTGATGAGTTTTTGGGACGCCTCAAGGTAGGCGAGCTGATGCGACGATGTGACGCTGGGTCGGATCGGGGCACTCGCGGCAGGCCGAAAGTGCGAATCGCCGCCGCCCGAGCGGATGTCCTATTCCACTGGTGTGTCAGCGATCCTCGCCCTCCTTCTGCCTCTTCTGGTTGCCTGCGGAGGAGAGGGCGACAGGCCAGACGAAGCGGGTCGTGACCCAACGGGCCAGGCGGCGACCGGCGGCTTATCGCCGTCCGCGGTACGCGCTTGAGTAGAAGCAGCTACCGAGGCCGGCTAAGGAGTTCTTCCAGCCTTGGACGACATGGCAGCCGGCCTGACCGGAGAAACCGTTGACGGTATGAGTCGGCGGCCGGATCTCCTGAGAACGTCGGACTTCGTCTCCAGGGAAATCCAGACCACTCCCTCGAAGCAGGACGACTGGCGACCGCTGACGTGACGCAGGGCGCCAGCTGCCGCATACACGGCAATGACGCAAGGCAGGACAGACCGTCTACGCGCCGGGGTCCCACGGGGCCGGCGCCGCGCCGTCCACCGAGCCTTGGACCAGGTCCTTGGTGCCACCGAAATAGCGCGACGCTCGGGACCTTGACCGAGTACGCGACAGATATGCACGGTCACCGGACCGAATCGCACACCGGTGACGTCGGCCGCGTGGTGTCACTGGATTCGCGCACCGCTCGCCCGGCACAACTGGTGACTACCAACGACTTCTTGCGAGTTTGGCGATGAATCCCCTCGCGGACTCCAGCCCCTGTTCAAGCGCATCAGCAGTCGTGAGTGGACAGGCAGTGCGTCACTGCTCCGACGTCCTTGCCCGGACCTCGGACCAACGCGTGATCCCGCAGACCGGGCTAGGCGATCAACGCCCACCCGGTCTATGCCGGACAAGAGCTCCTTGTGTCACGGGACGGGGATGGGCGGGATGTCGGCGAGGCAGCTGGTGTCACCCACCCGCAGTCGGCGGATGAAGTGGGTCAGGATGGCGGCCGGGCAGCGGCTGGCCGTCTCGGGCACGTGGCCGACGTTGGGTACCTCGATCACCCGTGCGTCGCGGAACTGGCGTGCCGCTTGACGGCCTTCCTCCGTCGGGGTGTTCGCGTCGAGGTCCCCAGACAGGACGAGCACCGGTACGTCAGCGAACGGCCCTGTGGTCCGCTGGACCGGCGGGTGCCGGTCCGGCCACCGCACGCAAAGGTTGCCGCGGTCGATGATCGCGCTGGTCCACGCCTGCTTGCTGAACGGGAAGAACGGCTCCGCGGCGAGTGCGGCCCGTCGAGCGGCGAACTGATGCAGCCGGGCGTGGACCGGCGCGTGGCGGTTCCACAGGGTCGGGTAGTCGTTGCACATCACGGACGCCGCGAGAGCCCAGACCGGATCGCCGTCGCTCGCGGTCGAGCCGCTGAACGGCAGGATGCCCTGAGCGGCAGCGATCAGCGGCGCGGTGTCACCGGCCAGCGCGGCCCGCAAGACCGCCGGGAAGTAGCCCCAGGTCCGTGCCGGCTTCGTAGACGATGCCGGCCAGGGCGGTCTCGTCGAGCACCCGCGGCTCGGCCTCGCCCTCGACACGGTAGGAGATCGGGTGCTCGCGCAGCAGCCGCGCCACCTGGGACAGCTGATTCAGGGTGCGTGGGCCGTCGCAGGCGCCCGCGCTGCGCTGGCACATCAGCAGGATGGCCCGCGCGACCGCCCGGGCGTTCGGGCGAGCCCACATGTCGAACGCCAACGGGTACGCGCTGGACAACACGATGGACCGGACGTGGTCGGGGTGCCGCTGCGCATACACGGTCATGAGATAGGTGCCGTAGGACTCGCCGAGCAGGTCGAGCCGCCGGATACCCAGGTGGGCGCGCACCGCGTCGATGTCGTCGGCCGTCGCGGCCGAGGTGTAACCACGGGCCCGGACGCCGAGTGAACGCCCACATTCTCCGAACGCCCGGGTGAGGCTCTCCCGAGTCGGGGGCGCAGCGGCCAGACCGCACCGGATCGGCCCGGACCGACCTATGCCGCGCGGGTCGATCAGCAGCAGGTCATGGTCAGCGAGCAAGGGTGCGAGGATCTCGGTGTAGAACGGCGCCGACTCGATCGCCGAGGCGCCGGGGCCGCCCGGGTTCGGCACGACCGTGCCGATCGCTGCTCTGGACTGATCCTGGTGCCGGATGAGGGCATACCCGATGGGGATGCTCGGCCCACCCGGCTCCGACCGGTCGAGCGGCACCCGGATCGTCCCGCATTCCGCGGCAGGTACCGGAATGCATCCGGACACCGGCAGCTGACCCGATCCCGGCCGGCTCGACCCGTCCGCCGCATCGACGCCGGCCACGGAGGCGACGGAGGCGACGGGGGCGACGGAGGCGACCGCGGACGCCGCCATCACCGGCAGCGCGAGGGCTAGGGCGAGGGCGAATGTGATCACGAGGTGGGTCGTGACTTCTCGTTTCGGTCGCGACATGGTGGTCTTCACGAGATCTCCTTCAGCGGGCCGCCAGGGGTAGGCGGCGATGAGATCGACGCTAGAGAGCGCAGACGTCTCCGGCATCAGGGCTGGCGCTGGGAGATCGCAGGGTTATCCCTGTGTCGCGACGGCCGGGTAAGTGCGACGCTTCGTCGATGGCCACCCGGGTGCTCGTCGTTGATGACCACGCGGGCTTCCGATCGTTCGCGCAGCGGCTGCTCTCAGCCGCCGGTTTCGTGGTGGTCGGGGAGGTGGGCAACGGAGCGGACGCTGTCGCCGCCAGTGAGCGGCTGCGCCCGGACGCCGTCTTGTTGGACGTCCAGCTGCCAGATCTCGACGGATTCGAGGTTGCGCGCCGGCTCGCTCAGCAGCCAGACGCTCCCGACGTTGTCCTCACCTCCGCCCGGAGCCTCAGCGACCTCGGTGTCGAGAGACTGGACGGCGCGGGCGTGCGGGGATTTGTGGCCAAGTCCGACCTCTCCGGACCGGCTCTGACTGCCGCGCTGTCGGCGTAAGGTCAACGGTGTCAGCATCAACACGGACGCCAGCCGCAGGGTCGCCCTCCACCGGCGTGCCCTCAACAGGGTTGCCAACGACAGGCTGACCCGCACGCTCGTGGCCGGCGCTGGGGTCGCGGCCGGAGGCCTAGCCGCCGCAGCGCTTGTCTGGGGCGGCTACCAGACGCACGCAGCCGGTCCTGGCTGTGGCGGTTGTCTTGAGCTTGGCTGTGGGCTGGTCGTTCATCTTCGTCGGCCTTGCCGCCGCGTCGACGCGGCCGGACAGCCAGATCGGCGCCCTGATGATCGGGACCGGCTTCGCCGCGTTGGCCCGCGATGTAGGCGCGATCGACAGCCACCTCGGCTTCGCCTTGGGTCGCGGGGTGGAGGACATCGCCATCTGCATGGTCGGCCACCTCCTGATCAGCTTCCCCAGCGGCCGCCTCCAGGGGCGCACTCAAAAAGCCTTCGTCGGCTTCATCTACTTCCTCAGCGCACCGCTCGATCTGATCATCTACTACCTCCTTTCGGACCAGGCCGACTGCTACGCATGCCGCCGCAATCTCGGCATCGTGCACTACGCCACCGGCTCTCCGACTCCGGTGGACTGGCTGCTCATGCCGACCGTCGCGCTGGTCTGTGCCGTCGTTCTGTGGATGATGTTCCGGCGGTGGCGCAGGGCCAGCCCGCCCCTCCGGCGCAGCCTTGGTCCGGCGCTCGCCGGCGGCGGCCTGTTGATCAGCGCCATCGCTGCCCAACGCATCGGCGTCCTGCTCGCGCCGCCGACGCCGGTGCGCGTCGTGCTCGCGTGGTCCTCCGAGGTCGCGCTCGTGTGCTTCCCGATCGGTCTGCTTGCCGGGTTGATCCGCAGCCGGCTTGACCGTTCGGCCGTGGCAGATCTCACCGTCGCGCTAACAGGCTCACCGGGCCCCGACTTGTTGCGGTCAGCGTTGGCCAGTGCGGTGCACGACCCCTCGCTGCAGGTCGGCTACTGGCTGCCCGAGCAGCGGCAGTACGTCGACGGAAGCGGTCTCCCCGTCCCTCCCGTCGAGCGCAGCGGACGCACAACGACGGTGCTGGAACGTGACGGTCGCCCCGTCGCCGCGCTGTTCCACGACACCGTGGTGGCTGAGGAAAGCAGCCTGATCCGGGCCGTCGCTGCCGCTGCCGGGTTGGCGATCGAGAACGAACGGCTGCACGCCGAGGCCCGCGCCCAACTCATCGAGGTGCGCGCGTCCCGGGCGCGGATCGTCGAGGCCAGCCTCACCGAACGTCGACGGGTGGAACGTGACCTGCATGACGGCGCCCAACAGCGCCTGCTGGGGGTGCTGCTGGGCCTGCGACTGGTCCGAAGCCAGCTCGACAGCGGGGACTACACCGCCGCCGGGACCACCGTGGACGATGCGCGGCACGAGCTGTCCACCGGCCTCCAGGAGATCCGCGAGCTGGCACACGGAATCCACCCGGCCGTATTGACAGATGCCGGTCTGCCGGCAGCGCTTCGGTCGCTGGCCGAGCGAGCCGCCGTCCCGGTCACGATCACTGCTGTCCCCGCGCAGCGGCTTCCCAGCGCGGTGGAACAGACCGCCTACTACGTCGTCGCCGAAAGCGTGGTCAACACCGTCAAGCACGCGCACGCCGCGTCCGTGTCGGTGTGCATCCGCACTGGACGCCGGCCGCCTTCGCGTCGAGATCCGCGACGATGGAGTCGGCGGCGCGCAGCCATCCCACGGGTCCGGGCTGCGTGGCCTGAGCGACCGGGTCGCTGCCCTGGATGGACACCTGTCGGTGAGCAGTACGCCGGGCAGCGGCACCACGGTGATCGCGGAGCTGCCGTGCGTCTGATGCTCGCCGATGACTCGGTGCTGTTCCGCGAAGGCCTGGCCAGTGTCCTGAGTGCGGCCGGCTTCGAGGTTCTCGCCCAGGTCGGGGATGCCGACGAGCTGATGTCCCGGGTCAAGGCGGACCCACCCGATGTCGCAGTCGCTCGACGTCCGAATGCCGCCGACGCACACCACCGAGGGTCTGCTGGCTGCGGCGACCATCCGCCGCGACCACCCGCAGACTGGTGTGCTCGTGCTGTCGCAGTACGTCGAGACGCACTATGCCCTGAGCCTGATCGAGGAAGCCCCGCGCGGCGCCGGCTACCTCCTCAAGGACCGCGTCGATGATCTGGACGAGCTGGTCGACGCTATTCGTCGGATCGCGTCCGGAGGGCTCGTCATCGATCCCTCCGTAGTCGCTCAGCTCGTCGGCCGCAGGCGCATTCGCGATCCGATCGAGAGCCTCAGCGAGCGCGAGCGAGCGGTGCTCACCTGCATGGCACAGGGCCGCTCCAACAGCGCCATCAGCAGCGTGCTGTTCCTGTCCGAGAAGACGGTCGAGGCCCACATCCGAAACATCTTCACCCGCCTCGACCTCCCGGTCACCGGAGAGGACAACCGACGGGTGCTCGCCGTCCTGCGGTACCTGTCCGCCGAGCGCTGACTCTGGTCCTCTGCGGCGGCGACAGCGGCCGCACCAGCGCCGAGCAACAAGCTGACCCCGAGCGCTGACGTCGTCCGTCGAATCGGGCAGCTGTCACGGCGACGAGGCCCACCGCCACCGCAAGACGACGACGTTGGCTGAGTCTGCAGCGCTGTCCCGGCAATCCGCGATACAGGGATATCCCTGGGGTTTCCGCAGCGTCAGCCCTGATGCCGGCGAGGTCTGCGCCTTCTAGCGTCGAACTCGTTGCCGCATACCCAGGGCGGCCCGCTGAAGGAGACCTTATGCACACCACCGTCCAGCTCCCGGCTTCGCCCAGCATCCACCCCAGCATCGAATCCCAAGCCGGTATTGCGGCTTCGGCCAACCACGTCACCAAGAAATACGGCGAGGGCGACGCCGCCGTGCTCGCCCTCGACGACGTGAGCATCGCTCGTACCGGCCGGCCAGTTCACCGCGATCATGGGGCCGTCCGGCTCCGGCAAGTCGACGCTGCTGCACGTCCTGGCCGGCCTCGACCGGCCGACGACCGGGCGAGGTCTTCCTCGGGGACACCGAGATCACCGCGACTGAAGGACAAGGCCCTGACGCTGCTGCGCCGCGACCGGATCGGGTTCATCTTCCAGTCCTTCAACCTGCTGCCGACGCTGACCGCCGCGGAGAACATCGTGCTGCCGATGCGCATCGCCGGCCGCAAGCCCGACGACGCACTGGGTCGCCTCGATCGTCGAGACCGTCGGCCTGACCGAGCGGCTCGACGCACCGACCGTCGGAGCTCTCCGGCGGGCAGCAGCAGCGAGTGGCGGCAGCCCGGGCGCTCGCCTCGCGACCCGAGGTCATCTTCGCCGACGAGCCGACCGGCGCCCTCGACTCCACGTCCGGCGCCGAGCTGCTCGCGTTCCTGCGCACCGCGGTCACCGACCTCGGCCAGACCGTCGTCATGGTCACCCACGACGCCGTGGCCGCGAGCTACGCCGACCGCGTCGTCTTCCTCGCCGACGGCCACGTCGTCGACGAGCTTCACGCGCCGACCGCCGACGCAGGTCCTCGACCACATGAAGCACCTAGGAGCCTGACACCATGTTGACCCCACCCTGCGCGGGATGCTCGCGCACAAGCTCCGCCTCGTCCTGACCACCGCGTCGATCGCGCTCGGCGTCGCGTTCCTGGCCGGCACGCTCGTGCTGACCGACACCATGGGGCTCGCGTTCGACCAGCTCTTCGGCAAGGTCTCCTCCGGGACCGACGCCGTGGTCCGCACCCACGCGCCGTACACCGCCTCGGACGGCGTCGGCACCAGCCGCCCCCGATCGCGGCATCCGTCCTCGACGACATCGCCGACGTTCCCGGTGTCCGGGTCGCCGAAGGGTCGGTCAGCGGCTACGCCCTCCTCACCGACAACGACGGCAAGGCCATCGTCACCAACGGGGGCGCCCCGACCCTCGGCTACAGCATGCCCGCCGACAAAGGGCTCCGCGGGGACGTCACCCTGTCGTCCGGCACGGCACCGCCGGCCCGGACGAGGTGGTCATCGACGCGGCCAGTGCCGAGGACCACGACATCGCCCTCGGGTCGACCATCCAGGTGCTCTTCATGGGGCCCGCCGCAGTCGTTCACAGTCGTCGGCACGGTCGAGTTCGGTGGCGAGAAGAACCTCGGCGGCACCACGTCGGCGTACTTCGACACCGCAACGGCCCAGAAGCTCCTCGGACGGCCGGGGTTCTTCGACACCATCGACGTGGGCGCGATCGATGGCGTCTGCCAGCGCGAGCTCGCGGACCGCCTCGCCACGGTCGTCGCTGACCGGGCCGAGGTCGTCACCGGAGCGAAGGTCGCCCAGGAGAACTCCGACGCGATCAACGAGGACCTCAAGATCGTCGGCGTGCTGTTCACGGCCTTCGCCGGCGATCGCGCTGTTCGTCGGCGGGTTCATCATCTGGAACACCTTCACCATGGTGGTCACCCAACGGTCGCGCGAGATCGCCCTGCTGCGCGCCGTCGGCGCCACCCGCCGTCAGGTGCTTCGCAGCCTGATGCTCGAGGCCATGCTCCTCGGATCCGCAGCCTCCCTGCTCGGGATCGGGCTCGGAGTCGGCGTTGCCAAGGGACTCGGGATACTCATGGACGCCCTGGGCTTCGCCCTCCCCAGCACGTCGCTCCAGCTCGAGCCGCGCACGATCGTGGTCGCCCTGGTGGTCGGCACGCTGACCACCGTCCTGGCCGCGCTGGTCCCTGCCCGACGCGCCACCAAGGTGCTGCCCGTCGAGGCGCTGCGCGAATCCACTCCGGGCGCGACAAGCCGTCGAAGCGCCGCGCCGTCATCGGCCTGGCGACCACGGCGATCGGTGTGGCCGGCGTGCTGTCCTCGCTGTACGGCGGAGCACCGATGCCCATCTTCGCCTTCGGCCTCCTCGCGGTGCTGGCAGGGGTGCTCATCTCCCTGCCGCTGGCGGTCGGCCCGCTGGCCTCCCTCATCGGTGTCCCGCTGCGGCTGCGCGGACTTCCGGGAGAGCTCGCGCGAGCAGAACGCCCGACGCAACCCTCGGCGCACCTCCTCCACCGCCGCCGCACTGATGATCGGACTGGCACTGGTGGTCAGCATGAGCGTCTTCGCCTCGTCACTCAAGGCGTCGTACGGAGACGTGCTCGCCGGCCAGATGGACGCCGACCTCTTCATCAAGGCGTCCAGCGCGCAAGGACCGGGCTTCAGTCCCAACGTCGGTCGAGGCGGCCCAGGAGGTGTCCGGCGTCGACGTCGTCTCACCCACCGGCTGGGGCGAGGCGCGGTTCGAGGGCGAACCGTCGAGCTTCTCGGCGGTGGACCCGGCCACGGCCGAGCGAGGTCCTGGAGCTCCAGGTATCGCAAGGGTCGATCTCGGACCTCGCCGGCGACGGAATCATGGTCTCCGGCTCGGCGGCCAAGGCACACGGCTGGAAGCTGGGAGACGTCGTCGGCACGGAGTTCGCGGCCACCGGGAAGCACCCCCTGAAGGTGATCGCGGTCTACGACGCCAAGGGCTGGATCGCAGGACGACTTCGTGCTCAGCATCGACCAGCAGACAGCGTTCTCCGGGCCCCAGCTGCTCACCTCTGCGCTCGTGCAGGTGTCGGCAGGCAGCGACGTCGAGACCGTCAAGGGCGCGGTCGCCGACGCCCTTGCCGGGCACCCGGACGCCCGGGTGATGAACCAGGACGAGTTCGAGAAGGCGGCCAGCGGGATCATCGACTCGCTGCTCACCTTCGTCACCGTGATGCTGCTCCTGGCGGTGCTCATCGCGCTCCTCGGCATCATCAACACCCTGGCGCTGTCGGTGTTCGAACGCACCCGGGAGCTCGGCCTCCTCCGGGCGGTCGGCATGACCCGCGGACAGGTCCGCGGCATGGTCCGCTGGGAGTCCGTGGTGATCTCCCTGATCGGTGCCCTCACCGGCGCCAGCGCTCGGAATCGGCATCGGACTTGCGCTGGCCCAAGCACTCAAGGACCAAGGGATCACCGCGATCTCGATCCCCGTCAGCCAGCTGGCGGTGTACGTCGGACTTGCCGCTGTGGCCGGCGTCCTCGCCGCACTGGGCCCCTCCCGGGCCGCAGCCAAGGTCGACGTGCTCAAGGCCGTGGTCACCGACTAGGTTCACCCCCCACCAGCCCGCTCACGACGACGAACAATGCCCCACGAGTTGTGACCTCTGGGTAGCGTTGCCGCCCTTCACCGGGCCGTTCCACATGCGGTCCAACCGTCGGTCAGCCGCCGCTGCTGCTGCTGGTCCGCTGCGTGAACAAGAACCGGACGGCGCCGGCTGCGGCCAGGAGCATGGCGCCGTCCTCGCTGGGCGTCAAGGCCACGCCCTCCGGGTGGCGCAGGGCCGCTTGAGTACCGCACGTCATGGAATCCCGTTGGACCAGGGGACGAGGCGAGGCCTCTTCTGGTCGGTCGACTTTGGTTCGTGGTGGCGCCGGATAGTCGCTCTGAGGTATCGAGGTTGGCAGGGCCGTGCGGCGAGACGGGTCGCCGGGCGGGGCGCGACCTAGCCGCGGTCGGCGAGGAGCTCGATCCCGAGGTCGTTGGCGTTGTTGGCGACGTCCGACAGGACGATGACTGCCTTGTGTTGGGGGATGTCGAGGCCCAGGTAGGAGGCGTAGCCGCCGGTCTGTCCGGCGTGTGCGGTGATGGTCTGCCCGTTCTCCCAGGTGGAGACCTGCCAGAAGTGTCCGATGCGGGTGTTCGACTGGTCGGTCGCGGCGGTGGGCTCGAGGGCGGCCATGCCGGGTGCGGTCCCGTCGAGGAGTGCGATGGCGAGCTTCGCGAGATCCCCGGTGGTCGAGACGGCGGCAGCGCCGGGCGCGTAGGCGTCCATGACCCACGGCTGGACGGGGAGACCGGACCGCGCCTTGCCATCGGCGACGAGTGCGTGGTCGACCTCGATGGCGGTGTGGGACATGCCGAGCGGCTCGAACAGCCGGGTGCGCATCAGGTCGGGGTAGCTCATGTGGGCTGCCGCCGCGGTTGCCTGACCGGCGACGGCGGAGCCCAGGGTGGAGTAGACGTACCGGCCCGGGCCGCTCAACGTCTGCTCGCGGGTCTCGTTGGTCATCTGCCTGGCGTCGGCGGTCAGGAAGTCCAGGCCCAGTGGCGCTTTCCAGGCCGCACTGCGGACGGTGGCGGCTCCGAACTCGGCGTAGCCGGCGGTGTGGGTGACGAGCTGCTGCATCGTCGCGGTGCCGGCGGGGGAGCCCTCGAGCTGGGGGAGGTAGGTGGAGACGGGCGCGTCCATGCGGATCTCGCCGCGGCGTACCGCGTCCGCGATGACCAAGCCGGTCATCGCCTTGGTCATGGACCCGATTTCCATCACGGTGGTGCTGTTGGCGCCGATGCCGGCCAGCCGCACCTGCTGGGTCGCGTAGAGGTCGATCTCGGCGACGGCGACGTCGTGGTAGCCGGTCAACCAGCCCCTGCTGGCTTGCTGGTCGAGGTGCGCCAGAACCGTCGGATCGCCGTTGCGGGTGTCTGCCAGGTCGGGCGAAAGCACCCAGGAGACGATGGCGACGGTGACCGCGCCGATGAGCACGGTGAGCAGTAGGCGCCGGGTGGCGAGGTAGCCCCCGGCCAGGACGAGAGCATCAGCAGAGCTTTCCAGCTGTCATCGGCGTAGCGGCCGTAGCGGTCGCCGCTCACCGAACCCGCCACCATCGACGCCGGGATGAGGACCAGGACCGCGGCGACCAGGACCTTGCCGGGCCAGCGCTTCGCGAACGTGGCCGTGTCGCGGTCCAGCAGGGTCCGCAGGGGGCGTCGCCGGACGAGTGTCCGGAACGCCGCGGTGATCAAGATTCCCAGCAGAAGGAAATGCACGAGCCCCAGTGCGAGCCCGAAACCGGCCACCAGCCACACCGCGACATGCCGACTGCGGCGACCACGTTGGCCATGTGCCGGCGTCGATCGAGAGCGCGCCCGGCCGGACGGGATGGCGGCGGTGGGCTGCATCGTGCTGGCTGGGCCTGCGGGTCCGTGTGTGGTCTTCACCTCTTCAGCGTGGGTGTCGGGGTGACTGGGCGGCAAGGACGCCTTGTTGACGATGTCGGCCATCGTGAATCGGCCTACTGTGAAGGGATGGACAGTCCGTGAGCCCCATCCGCGTCGTCATCGTGACCTTCGACTCAGCCCAGATCCTCGACGTGACGGGGCCGCTGGAGGTCTTCTCGAGCGCGTCGCGTCACGTCGAAGGGGTTCAGTACGAGACCGAGGTCGTCACCGTCCGCGGCGGACCGGTTCGCGCCAGCTGCGGGCTCGAGTTCGCCTCCACCCCGATCGCTTCGGTCGCCGGCCCCGTCGACACGCTCATGGTCGCCGGAGGATGCCGGAGTCGACGCCGCCGTCCTTGACCAGGAGCTTCTCCAGCACGTGCGCCGCCTCGCGCTGGACGCACGCCGGGTCACCTCGGTGTGCACGGGCGCGTTCGTCCTCGCTGCGGCTGGACTTCTCGAGGGTCGACGAGCCACCACCCACTGGGCCGAGTGCGACGGCCTGGCGGTCACCTATCCGAACGTCACCGTCGACACCGACGCCATCTACGTGCAGGACGGCAACGTGTGGACCTCGGCAGGCATCACCGCCGGCATCGATCTCGCCCTCGCCCTGGTCGCCGAAGATCACGGCGGCCCAGCCGCCACCCGAGTCGCCCGACAGCTGGTCGTCTACCTCCAGCGATCCGGCGGCCAGGCCCAGTTCTCCGTCGTCCTCGCCGGACAGAGCGCGGACAGCCGGCCCGTGCGCGACCTGCTCTCCTGGGTCCGCGACCACCTCACCGAAGACCTCTCGGTGCCCGCACTCGCCCGACACGTCAACCTCTCCGAACGCCAGTTCACCCGAGTCTTCAAGGCGCAGGTCGGAATCACCGCCGCGGACCACGTCGAGACCGTCCGCATGGAGTCCGCCTGCCGACTCCTGGAGACCACGAACAGCTCGATCGAACAGGTCGCCCACGCCTGCGGATTCGGAACCCCCGAGACGATGAACCGCACCTTCCGCCGACGCCTCAACACCACACCCGGTGCGCACCGCCACCACTTCCAGCGCCGAGCCGTACTCCTCACAAAACAGGCCCCGCGCTGAGCCCATCGGTTGGCTGCTCCGGTACGGGCCAAGACGCTCTCCGGGGACTGTCTCGCTAACGGCGTTTCCGGCGGTTTCCATCAGTAGGTTTCTGCTGCCGGCCAGCGGTCGGCGAAGGTGATCGCGAACGCGTTCAGTGCCGGCTTCGGGCCCCACCAGCCCTCCAAGCAGCCGCTGGTCCACTGCTGCGCTGCTCTCGAGGAGCTTCGGCCTGGCTGCCGCCGCGAGCCGTTAGCGCTCGATCCCGAGTTCGTACCGGAGTGCTCCTATCCCGAGTTCCTCACGACGGCCTTTCCGAGTACGTGGATGACCACGTAGGCCGTGCCTCAAGCCCCCCGCCCCGGCAACCCTCAGTCCTCCCTAAGCAAGTCACTCCATACCCTTCTATGGCTCCGCGGCACGC
>CAVWFF010000022.1:0-386464 GCA_963754145.1 uncultured Actinomycetota bacterium | reverse complement strand
CCATGATGATGGCTGCCATCATCATTTATGAATCATCATTTATTTATGCGTATCCACTATCGATCCATCAATCCATGGCTGCGACTGTCGCCGCACCGTTGCCACGTGCCAGGCGTCATGCGCGGCGCGCCAGGCCGACGCCGACCTCGCCCCACCCGCCGCCGCCGCCGACGGCGACGACGACGCCTCTACCCTGTTGCCCGCCGTCGCCGCCGACCTCGCCGACCCAACCGCCGCCCGCCTGGCCGTCAACCGCGACCTCGCCGCCGCCGTCGCCGAATCGTCTTCACCCGCCGCCGCCACGTATTGCTAATCGCGTCGAGTGCCACCCCGCGCTGCATCGCAACCGGCTTGGTTTGGCGAGTGGTCAGGTGGAACCGTGGGCGCTTGCCAGACGCCACAAGCTTGCCGGGATAATCGATCAAGCCCAGCCCGCGTCGGCGTCCGCGATTTGCAGACGGTCCACAGCTTGCCAGAACGCACGCGACGTGAGGGTTCGCGTCGATGCGCGCTTGACGGTGCCCGTTCCTCTGCACCCACCGCGGCGTTTGCGTGGTTAGCAGGTGTCGCGCCACAACCAGGGCTGTTGCTGGGATCCGATTCCGTCACTGGGACCCGTCCCGCCCTGGCGTTGCCGGGGGAACGGCGCGGAACGTCTGGGCCTCTCATGGGCTTCGTGCCAAGTCGATTGTTGCCATCATGGCTCAGCGTATTCGGCGAGCTCATGGTGGGCGAGGTGGGCGTGGTGGTTTCGCCGGTCGCGGCGAAGCCAGAACATACCATGCCGGCAGTCAAAAAGCTGCCAGGCCTAGGGTGCGCATCGTCATATCAGTCCTCCGGCCTTCACTACCGAAGAACGTCGTTTGCCTTCGGACGATCCTCAGCCTCACGCAGATAAGACCCGTACTGAACATTCCCGGCCGGTCACCAGCGAAGCACGTCGGTGCCGCCCCGGCGACTGGGGCATTGCGCCATGAGTCTCATCTGCGTGAGGCCGGGATCGTACCATCGGGTTGACGTTTCCTCTCGTACCATGACCGGGAGGATCTAACTATGAGGCAAATCCGCACGCTCGGCTTGGCGACAATTCTAGCGGTTGGAATCGCCAGCACCTGCGTCGCAGTAACAGGCAACGATGCGGCTGGTAATCCGAACGGCGCACCCCCCGAAACACTTAGTCAGGCGCCTAGCCGGCCTGGAGCAACGGGACAGCCCGACCCAAATTCGAACCCTCCAGTCGGTAAGACCGTCGGGCCCGGCTCAGGGAACCATGAGACCCAGCTCGGTTACGGCAAGGGAAGTGGAGAGAACAGTCAGGTCGGCAAGAAGTGATTTCCTAGGGCCGCCGCGCTACTCCCGCGTTTCCGACCTCAGCGCGGCAGTCCGACCCGAGTGCTCAGCCGCCGGGCGATGGCGGGTGCGGTGCTCCTCGCGCCCATTGCCGCTCGGTGGGATGTGTCGCTGACGGTTTGGGCACTCAGTTCGTGTACGAGCCGTCGCCCAGGGCTCCAGTGAGGGATGTCAGGGGGACGTGGGGCTTCCAACTCTGCGCCGCCGTCCCCAGCGGAGGCACCGGCTTGCAGGTGCTTGCCGACCAAGGTTGCGTCACCATTCTGCCGGCCGTGTTCGTCATCACCGAAGCAGAGGCCGCTGCAATCCGCGCCGTCTTCGTCGACCACGGCCTGCTGCGCAAGGGCGAGGCCGAGCAGGTGGAGCGCGACTTCGTGGCCGCGACCGGCGTCGACCTGCACGTCGTCGACGCGGAGAAGCGCTTCCTCGACGCGCTGGCCGGTGTGCGCGACCCCGAGGAGAAGCGCAAGGTGATCGGGCGCGAGTTCATCCGGGTCTTCGAGGCCGCCGAGGCCGACGTCCTCGCCAAGAAGATCGGGGAGAGTGCGGCCGCGTCCGGGGTGAAGGTCGCGTTCCTGGTGCAGGGCACGCTCTACCCCGACGTGGTCGAGTCCGGCGGGGGAGCCGGCACGTCCAACATCAAGTCCCACCACAACGTCGGCGGGCTGCCCGACGACCTCGAGTTCGAGCTGGTCGAGCCGCTGCGCACCCTGTTCAAGGACGAGGTGCGCCTGGTCGGCGAACAGCTCGGGCTGCCGGCCGAGATCGTCTGGCGGCACCCGTTCCCCGGCCCCGGCCTCGGCATCCGGATCATCGGCGAGGTCACCCGCGAACGGCTCGACATCCTGCGCGAGGCCGACGCGATCGCCCGCGAGGAGCTCACCCGCGCCGGTCTGGATCGCGACATCTGGCAGTTCCCGGTCGTACTCCTCGCCGACGTCCGCTCGGTGGGCGTGCAGGGCGACAGCCGCACCTACGGCCACCCGGTCGTGCTCCGCCCGGTCACCAGCGAGGACGCGATGACCGCCGACTGGGCGCGGCTGCCGTACGACGTGCTCGAGACGATCTCCACCCGGATCACCAACGAGGTCGCCGAGGTCAACCGGGTCACCGTCGACATCACGTCCAAGCCCCCCGGCACCATCGAGTGGGAGTGACTTTGCTTCCCCGCGCGCGAACGACCGGCATGACCCGAGCCGTTGTGGGTACCTCCTGCCATGACGATGACGATGGGCTACTTCCTGTCCTGCGAGGAGTACACCGCCGCCCAGCTGGTGGAGCAGGCCCGAGCCGCGGAGGACGCGGGCTTCCAGGCCCTGTGGATCAGTGACCACTTCCACCCGTGGAACGACGAGCAGGGCGAGAGCCCGTTCGTGTGGTCCGTGATCGGTGCGATCAGCCAGGTCTGCGAGCTCCCTGTGACCACCGCCGTCACCTGCCCGATGGTCCGGACGCACCCGGCGATCATCGCGCAGGCGGCCGCGACCTCCGCCGTGATGCTGCGTGGCGGCTTCACCCTCGGCGTCGGCACCGGGGAGGCGCTCAACGAGCACATCCTCGGCGACCCGTGGCCGTCGGCCGACGTCCGGCTCGAGATGCTCGAGGAGGCCGTGGCCCTGATGCGCCGGCTGTGGGAGGGCGACTTCGTCACGCAGTCGGGTCCCCACTACCGCGTCGACAACGCCCGCATCTACTCCCTTCCCGACGACGCCGCCCGAGGTCTACGTCTCCGGCTTCGGGCCCAAGGCGACGGACGTCGCCGCGCGGATCGGCGACGGGTACATCTCGACCTCGCCCGACGCCGACCTGGTCCGCCGGTTCAAGGACGGCTCGGGCGGCAAGCCGGCGCAGGCCGGCGCGAAGGTCGCCTACGCCCCGACCGTCGACGAGGGCGTCGGGCACGCGCACCGGCTGTGGTCCAACAGCGGCCTGCCCGGTGAGCTGGCGCAGGTGCTGCCGTCGCCGCGGCACTTCGAGCAGGCCTCGCAGCTGGTCACCGAGGAGTCCACCCGCGAGTCGGTGGTGGCCGGCCCGGACCCGCAGGCGCACCTGGACCAGGTCGAGTCCTACCGGGAGGCCGGCTACGACGAGCTGTACGTCGCCAACATGGGCCCGCACTACCGCGACATGATCGAGTTCTACGGCAAGGAGATCCTGCCGGCGCTCGGGTAGCCACGAGCAGCATGACCAGGTGGTACCGCCTTTGGGGTCTTACACCCGGGCACGGGCGACGGCTAGACCGATGGAGTGGCGACTCGAGGCTTCGTGGCCCGGACCCGGGGCCTCGCTGCGTGGTGCTTCCTGGCCTGGCTGATGCTCAGCCTGAGCGTGTCCGTGGAGTCGCTCGTGACGGGCCTGGTGCTGAGCCTCGGAGCGGCGGCTGCGCTCAGCCCGCTGGGTGACGCACCTGGTCCCTGGACCCTGCTGCGCCCCCGCAGGGAGGGCGGGTGTTCGCCGTGCTCGTCCTCACCTGACGCGTCGCCGGTCGTCCGGCAGGCGCACCGTCCTTCCGGTGCGGTCGAGGTGCTCCAGCAGTGGCAGCGCGACGCGACGGCTGGTCGCGAGCGCCTGACGCGCCTGGCTCGTCGTGAACGGCTGCTCCAGCTCGATGAGGCGACGGACGGCGAGGTCGTCGGCACCCGGCAGCAGCACGACATTGTCGCGCAGTCGCAGCACCTTGCCGTCACGGGCGAGCCGCGCGAGCCCCGCGGGCTCGAGGCCGAGCCTGGCCAGGCGGTCGGCGTCGGGGGCCGCGAACGGGGACTCGGCGAGGTCGTCGTGCAACGCCGTGAGGGCGGCCACCAGCCGATCGGGCAGGTCGGCCGCGCGGGTGACGCGCCCGGCGGCGTCGCGCAGCGGCGGCTCCACCAGGGCCTCGACGAGGCCGGGGTGGGGAGCCCGAGCTGCTCCGCGGCCGCCGGCTTGGTGACGCCTGAGGCGGAGGCGTCGACGAGGTCACCCAGAGCGACGCGCAAGCGGCTCGCCTCGGGACCGGAGACGATCCAGTCGCCGTGCACCAGTGCGTCCCCCGGCACCGGTGCGCTGGGGATCCCTCGTCTCCGCAGGCTCGTGCGACGGACCAGACCGCGGGCGGCCAGGTCCGCGGCCAGGGTGCCGTCGAGTGTCTCGAGCACCGCGGCCCGACGAGCACCCGACGCTCGTCGGCGCAGGGTGGGTGGGTCGACGTCGAGGACCTCGACGCCCCACAGCGACCGGTCGCCGGGGTCCCGGAGCAGGGCGCGGTCACCGACCCGCAGCGGGAGCGGATGCTCCAGTCGCAGCCGGGCGAAGCGGTCGCCGAGCGGGCGGGCGTGCACGGAGAGGAACGTCGCACCCACGTGCAGCAGAGGGCGCTCAGGAAGCGTGCGGCCGCCCGTGACCCGGACGTCCACCGCCTCGACCGCGTCGTACGCGTCCGGCGTGACCAGCGCCCGGCCCGGGTCCGCGGGCCGTTCGGCAAGGGCTACGGCGACCCGGGCGACGCCCGATGCCTGCGTGACCTGCTCGCCCAGGCATTCGAGCCCGCGGACCCGCACCGGCCGGTCGCCGAGCAGCAGTCGGTCACCCACCCGCAGCGTCCCGGCGGGCAGCGTGCCCGTGACGACGGTGCCGGTGCCGCGCACGTGGAACTCCCGGTCCACCCAGAGCCGCACGTCCGCGGCGGGATCCGGCGGCGGGACGTCGTGCAGGACCGACGCGAGGGCCGTCCGCAGGTCGCCGAGACCTGCGCCGGTCCTGCCGCTGCAGACCACCGCGGGGATGCCGCGCGAGGGAGGTCCGGGACAGCTCCTCCCCGGCCCGCGCCAGGGCGGGCGCCGGGTCCGCGAGATCGCTCCGGGTCACCACCAGGAGCCCGTGGCGCACCCCGAGCGCGTCGAGGGCGGCCAGGTGCTCCGCGGCCTGCGGCATCCACGGGTCGTCCGCCGCGACCACGAAGAGCGCGACGGGCACGGGACCCATCCCGGCCAGGGTCGTGGTCAGGAAGCGCTCGTGTCCCGGCACGTCGACGAAGGCCACCTCACCCGCGCCGTCGAGGTGCGTCCAGCAGTAGCCGAGTCGGATCGACAGGCCGCGGCGCTTCTCCTCCTCGAGCCGGTCCGGGTCGGTCCCGGTCAGTGCCCGCACCAGTGTGGACTTGCCGTGGTCGACGTGGCCGGCGGTCGCGACGACGTACACCTCAGCTGTCCTGGCCCAGCACGGTGCGGACCGCGTCCGCGACGGAGGCGTCGGACTCCTCCGGGACCGCGATCAGGTCGAGCAGCAGCACGCCGCCCTCGACATGGCCGACCACCGGCACGGGTCCCTGCCGAAGTGCGGCAGCCAGCCGGGCGGGCAGGGCGACGGCGGCGCTCGGCAGCTCCACGCCGGGTGCTCCGCCTCCGCCGACGGCGGCCGTCGACGCGACCGGGCGGGCCGGCTCGCCGATCGACGCCGCCAGCCGCTCGGCGCGGTGGAGGAGGTCCTCCGGGCTGGTGGCGAGTGCTGCGGCGACCGGCGTCGTCGGCCCGGTGAGCGTGGCCTCGAGCGCGGCCAGGGTCAGCTTGTCGACGCGCAGGGCGCGGGCGAACGGATGTCGCCGCAGCCGCTGCACGACGTCGGCGTCGCCGAGCAGCAGCCCGCACTGCGGGCCGCCGAGCAGCTTGTCGCCGGATGCCGTGACCAGGGCGGCGCCGGCGCGGAGGTACGACGCCGCGTCGGGCTCGTCGGGCAGCCGCGGGTGGGGCGCCAGCAGGCCGGAGCCGATGTCGGCCACCACCGGGACGCCGAGCGTCGCGAGCTCGCCGACGGCGACCGTGGAGGTGAAGCCCTCCACCCGGAAGTTCGAGGGGTGCACCTTGAGCACGAACGCGGTCTGGTCGCCGACCACGCCGCGGTAGTCCTCCAGCCGCACCCGGTTGGTCGTGCCCACCTCGCGCAGCCGGCCACCGACCGACTCGACCAGCTCGGGGACCCGGAAGCCGTCACCGATCTCGACCAGCTCGCCGCGCGCCACCACCACCTCGCGGCCGAACGCCATCGCACAGGTGACGAGGGCGAGCGCGGCCGCTCCGTTGTTGACCACGTGGACCCCGCCGGCGTCCGGCACCGCCGCGGCCAGGGCGGCCAGCGCCGCAGACCCTCGCGGCCCGCGGCGGCCGGAGGCGAGGTCGAGCTCGACGTCCGTGGCGCCGGACGCGATGGTGACCGCCTCCACCGCGGAGGCGGAGAGCGGCGCGCGACCGAGGTTGGTGTGCACCACGACGCCCGTGGCGTTGACGACCCGGCGCAACGAGGTGGCGGCCGGGGGCAGCGACGCGAGCACGACCGGCACCACGTCGTCCGGGTCGACCCGTCCCTGCGCGGCAGGCCTCCAGCACCTCGCCGACGGTCGCCTTGACCCGCGCCCGCCCGAGACGCGTGCAGGCGGCCCTGACGTCGGGCGCGTCGAGGACCGTGTCGGTGCGCGGCGTACGACGTCTCGGGTCCGCCATGCACGCTCCTTCGACGTGGCGGAGGCGGACGGGAATCGAACCCGCCTGACCGGGATGCCCGGCCACAACGGTTTTGAGGACCGCGCCCGTCACCAGACGAGGAACGCCTCCGCGGCTCACTCTAGGGGCCGTCGCGCCGCGGCGGAATCACCCTTCGAGGCAGAGGCGTGCCGGGGGTCGGAGTGGGTACGTTCGAGCCCATGGGAGAGAAGCGCTTCCTGGAGTGGCCCCTGGTCCGGCAGCTGACCGGACCCGACCGGCTCGGCCGTGGGGCCGCGGCGATGTCGGCCCGCAGCCGCACGCTGCAGCCACGCACCGTCGACGCCGACACGGTCGTCAGCTCGGTCTGCCCCTTCTGCGCCGTCGGCTGCGCGCAGAAGGTGTTCGTCAAGGACGGCCGCGTGACCCAGATCGAGGGCGACCCGGCCAGCCCGATCTCCCGCGGACGGTTGTGCCCGAAGGGCAGCGCGAGCAAGCAGCTGGTGACCTCGCCGAGCCGGGTGACCACCGTGCGCTACCGGCGGCCGCACGGCACGGAGTGGGAGGACCTCGAGCTCGACACGGCGATGGACATGATCGCCGACCGGGTGGTCCGCACCCGCAAGGAGTACTGGCAGTGGGAGGACGAGGAGGGCCGTCGTACCCGCCGGACCCTCGGCATCGCGAGCCTCGGAGGAGCGACCCTCGACAACGAGGAGAACTACCTCATGAAGAAGCTCTACACCGCGATGGGTGCGATCCAGATCGAGAACCAGGCCCGCATATGACACTCCTCCACGGTGCCCGGTCTGGGCACCTCGTTCGGCCGTGGTGGCGCAACGACCAACCTGCAGGACCTGCAGAACGCTGACTGCATCCTGATCGAGGGCTCCAACATGGCCGAGGCCCACCCGGTCGGCTTCCAGTGGGTGATGGAGGCCAAGCGCCGGGGCGCCAAGGTCATCCACGTGGACCCGCGGTTCACCCGCACCTCGGCCCTGGCCGACCTGCACGTCCCGATCCGGGCGGGCTCCGACATCGCGTTCCTCGGTGGCCTCGTGAACCACGTGCTGAGCAACGACCTGGACTTCCGCGAGTACGTCGTCGCCTACACGAACGCCGCGAACCTCATCGACGGCGACTTCGCCGACACCGAGGACCTCGACGGCCTGTTCTCCGGCTTCGACCCGGAGACCGGCCTCTACGACCCGACCACGTGGCGCTACCAGCCGCCCGAGGACATGGACGAGGACGAGCAGCAGCGCGAGCGAGCAGCTCGAGCGCGACGAGGCCTCCGGCGCCGACGCAGCAGGCGTCACACCAGGCGGCACGCTCCGAGAGCCACGGCTCCGGCGGGGCGCCCGTGTCGTGGAAGGGGCGCCGGGACGAGACCCTGCAGGACCCGAGCTGCGTGTTCCAGATCCTGAAGCGGCACTTCGCGCGCTACACCCCCGAGATGGTGCAGGAGGTGTGCGGCATCGAGCCCGAGCAGTTCCGGGAGGTGGCCGACGCGCTCACGAGCAACAGCGGGCGCGAGCGGACCGGCGCCTTCTGCTACGCCGTCGGGTGGACGCATCACACCGTCGGCGCGCAGATGATCCGCACGGCGGCGATCCTGCAGACGCTGCTCGGCAACATCGGCCGCCCGGGCGGCGGGATCATGGCGCTGCGCGGCCACGCGAGCATCCAGGGGTCGACCGACATCCCGACCCTGTTCAACATCCTGCCCGGCTACCTGCCGATGCCGCAGGCGTCGCAGCACCAGTCGCTGGACGAGTGGGTCGAGGACGACGAGGGCAAGACCGGGTTCTGGGGCAACGTGCGCTCCTACGCCGTGAGCCTGCTCAAGTCCTACTGGGGCGACGCGGCCACGGCCGACAACGACTTCTGCTTCGACTACCTGCCCCGGATCACCGGGGACCACTCGACGTACAACACGGTCAAGGCGCAGATCGAGGGCCGGTGCAAGGGCTACTTCCTGGTCGGGGAGAACCCCGCCGTCGGGTCGGCGAACGGCAAGATGCAACGCCTCGGGCTGGCCAACCTCGACTGGCTCGTGGTGCGCGACCTGCAGATGATCGAGTCGGCGACGTTCTGGAAGGACGGCCCCGAGATCGAGACCGGCGAGCTCGTGACGGAGGAGATCGGCACCGAGATCTTCTTCCTCCCGGCCGCCACGCACGTGGAGAAGGCCGGCTCCTTCACGCAGACCCAGCGGATGCTGCAGTGGCGCGACAAGGCCGTCGACCCTCCCGGCGACGCCCGCAGCGACCTGGACTTCTACTACGAGCTCGGGCATCGCATCCGCGAGCGGCTGGCCGGGCTCCACCGACGACCGGGACCGACCGCTGCTGGACCTCGCCTGGGACTACCCGGTCGACGAGCGCGGTGAGGTGGACGGCCAGGCGGTGCTGCGGGAGATCAGCGGCACCGGACCGGACGGCGCGGCACTGTCGGCGTACACCGAGCTGAAGCCCGACGGCTCGACGGCGTGCGGCTGCTGGATCTACTGCGGCGTCTACGCCGACGAGGTCAACCAGGCGCGGCGGCGCAAGCCGCACTGGGAGCAGGACGAGGTCGCCGCCGAGTGGGGCTGGGTGTGGCCGGCCAACCGGCGCATCCTCTACAACCGAGCCTCCGCCGCACCCGACGGGAGCCCGTGGAGCGAGCGCAAGAAGTACGTCTGGTGGGACGCGGAGCAGCACAAGTGGGTCGGCCGCGACGTGCCGGACTTCGTGCCGGACCGGGCGCCCGACCACGTGCCCGCCAAGGGCGCGAAGGGTCCCGACGCGATCGGCGGCCACGACCCGTTCGTCATGCAGACCGACGGCAAGGCCTGGCTCTTCGCCCCGCTCGGGTCTGGCCGACGGGCCGATGCCCACCCACTACGAGCCGCCGGAGTCGCCGGTGCACAACCCGCTCTGCACTCCCAGCAGGGCAACCCCGCGCGACGCCGGCTCGACGACCCGCGCAACCCGGTCAACCCCGAGCTTCTCGGAGGTCTTCCCCTACGTCTTCACCACGTACCGTCTCACCGAGCACCACACCGCGGGCGCCATGAGCAGGACGCTGCCCTACCTCACCGAGCTCCAGCCGGAGCCGTTCTGCGAGGTCTCGCCGCGGCTGGCCCGCCGAGCGGGGGCTCGAGCACCTGGGCTGGGCGACGATCGTCACCGCGCGCACCGCCATCGAGGCGCGGGTGCTGGTGACCGACCGGCTGCGCTCGCTGCGGCTCGGTGACCGCATGGTCGAGCAGGTGGGGCTGCCGTACCACTGGGGTGCGCAACGGGATCACGACCGGCGACTCCCCGAACGACCTGGTCAACGTCACCATGGACCCCAACGTCTACATCCAGGACAAGGTCGGCACCTGCGACATCCGGCCCGGCCGCAGGCCGCGGGGCCGCGACCTCACGGCGTACGTCGCGGACTACCGGCGAGCGCGCCGGGGTCGACCCGCAGCACCCGACGAACGGAGGCACGGACTGATGGGTTCCTTGTGGGGACGGCTCGACGACGTGACCGGCGACGCGGGGTACGACGACCACCCGCCGCGGATGGGCTTCTTCACCGACACCTCGGTGTGCATCGGGTGCAAGGCCTGCGAGGTGGCCTGCAAGGAGTGGAACCAGGTCCCCGACGACGGGTTCGAGCTGACCGGCATGTCCTACGACAACACCCAGGCGCTCGGGGCGAGCACCTGGCGCCACGTCGCCTTCGTGGAGAAGCCCGCTGGCCATCCGACGACGACCGACCTCGGCCTGCCCGGCATGGGGCCGCCGGGATGGGACACCCACGAGAGCGGCCTGCCCTCGGGCGAGGACCAGGCCACGGCCTCCGGCGACGGGGGCATCCGGTGGCTGATGTCCTCCGACGTCTGCAAGCACTGCACGCACGCGGCCTGCCTCGACGTGTGCCCGACGGGGTCGCTGTTCCGCACCGAGTTCGGCACCGTCGTCGTCCAGCCCGACATCTGCAACGGCTGCGGCTACTGCGTGCCGGCCTGTCCCGTACGGCGTGATCGACCTGCGCGAGGACGACGGCCGGGCGTTCAAGTGCACGCTCTGCTACGACCGGCTCAAGGACGGCCAGACCCCGGCGTGCGCGCAGGCGTGCCCCACCGAGTCGATCCAGTACGGCGAGGTCGGCGAGCTGCGCGAGCGGGCCCGGCTGCGCGTCGCCGAGCTGCACGACAAGGGTGTGGACGTCGCCCGGCTCTACGGGGCGGACCCCGACGACGGGGTCGGCGGCGACGGCGCGTTCTTCCTGCTGCTCGACGAGCCGGAGGTCTACGGGCTGCCGCCCGACCCGGTGGTCACGACCCGCGACCTCGGCTCGATCTGGAAGCACGTCGGCGCCGCCGCGAGCGCACTGGCCGCGGTCGGCGTGGCGTCGTTCCTGGGACGGCGCCGATGAGGGAACGCACCATGGTCCCCGAGCCGGAGTTCGAGTCCTACTACGGCAGGCAGATCATCAAGACCCCGACCTGGAAGACGCCCGACGTCCCGCTCTACCTCTTCCTGGGCGGCATGGCCGGCGCCTCCGCGGTGCTGGCAGAAGGGGCTGCGCTGACCGGCAACGTCGCCCTCGAGCGGGTCACTCGTCTCGTCGCCGCGTCGGGCGCCGGTGTCGGCACGGTGTTCCTGGTCCATGACCTCGGCCGGCCCGAGCGGTTCCTGCACATGCTGCGCGTGATCAAGCCGACGTCCCCGCTGTCCGTCGGCTCGTTCATCCTCGCGCCGTTCAGCGCACTCTCGTCGGCAGCAGCCGCGTCGTGCCTGACCGGCCGGCTGCCCCGGCTGGGACGGCTGGCCGGTCTCGGGGCTGCCGCGTTCGGACCGCCGCTCGCGACGTACACCGGCGCCCTGCTCGCCAACACCGCCGTACCCGCCTGGCACGAGGCCCACCGCGAGCTGCCGTTCCTTTTCGCGGGCTCGGGTGCCAGCGCCGCCGGCGGTATGGCGCTCCTGCTGACCCCCGTGCAGCACAGCGGCCCGGCCCGCCGGATGGCGATCGCGGGAGCGGCCGATCGAGCTCGCCGCGTCGGAGCTGCTCAAGCGTCGGCTCGGCATGGTCGCCGAGCCCTACGAGCGGGGACGCCCGGGTCGGCTGATGCGGCTCGCGTCGCGGATGACGCTGGGGGCGACCGTCGTCTCCACGCTCAGCGGCCGCTCGCGTGCGGTGTCGGCACTCTGCGGGGCGACGTTCGGTCGCCAGTTCCGTGGTCACCCGGTTCGGCGTCTTCGAGGCCGGCCTGGCGTCGGCGCGCGACCCCAAGTACACCGTCGTACCGCAGCGGGAGCGGATGGCGGCGCGCGCCCGGACTTGAATGGACCGGCTCGCGGTCGCGGGTACCCCGGACCCATGACCCTCGACCTGCCGCTCCGCCTCACCCAGTACGCCGCCGGGGGCGGCTGCGCCTGCAAGGTGCCGCCGGGGGAGCTGGAGCGGGTGCTGGCCGGTCTTGCCGGGAGGTCGCGCCGGTGCCGACCTGATGGTGGGCGTCGAGAACGGCGACGACGCTGCCGTGGTCCGGATCGAGGGCGACCGGGCGGTGGTGGTCACGGCGGACTTCTTCACGCCGGTCGTCGACGACCTCTACGACTGGGGCCGGATCGCGGCCGCCAACGCGCTCTCCGACGTCTACGCGATGGGTGGCGAGCCGCTGGTCGCCGTCAACCTCCTGGCCTGGCCGCGCGACCGGACCTGCCGTTCGACCTGGCCGCCGAGGTCCTGCGAGGCGGCGCCGACGTGGCGAGCGAGGCGGGCTGCTTCCTGGCCGGCGGGCACAGCATCGACGACCGCGAGCCGAAGTACGGCATGGCCGTCACCGGCCTGGCCGACCCGGAGCGGCTGCTGCGCAACGACGCCGGCGTCGCCGGGACGCCGCTGACCCTCACCAAGCCGCTCGGCCTCGGCGTCCTCAACAACCGGCACAAGTCCACGGGCGAGGTGTTCCCCGAGGCGGTGGCGACGATGACCACGCTGAACCGCGACGCGTCCCGGGCGGCCGTCGAGCGCGGGGTCGTCTGCGCCACCGACGTCACCGGCTTCGGGCTGCTCGGCCACCTGCTCAAGCTCTGCCGCGCCAGCGGCGTCGGAGCCGAGATCGACGCCGGCGCCGTGCCGTACCTCGACGGCGCGCGCGAGTCCCTGGCAGCGGGCTACGTGCCCGGGCGGCTCCCGGCGCAACCTCGACTGGGTGCGCCCCCACCTGGACGCGCGCGTCGACGACGACGAGCTCCTGCTCCTGGCCGACGCCCAGACCTCGGGCGGCCTGCTGGTCGCCGGTGAGCTCCCCGGTCACCCGGTGATCGGCCGGCTCGTCCCCTCTGACCGGTCCGCGATCTCCGTCCGCTGAGAGGCGTCGGGCGTCGCCGGCGCCTGCGGATCCGGCGCGTCGCCGAACCCGCGGTCGATGGCCCACAGGATCGCCTGGCTCCGGCTCTCGACGCCCATCCTCCGGTAGGCCGACCGGATGTAGGACTTCACCGTGTTGATGCTGAGGTAGGCCCTCTCGGCGATCTCCTGGTTGCTGAGGCCCTGGGAGATCAGCCGCAGGATCTCCCCCTCCCGCACCGACAGGTGGTGGAGCTCGGCAAGGGTCGCGACGTCGGGGTCGTCGACCTGCTCCTGGTCACAGACCAGCACGACCTGCTCGCCCGTCGGCCACGCGGCGCAGCGCGTCGGCGAGCGTCGCCGCGTCCAGGCGCTTGTCGAGGTGACCGCTGGCGCCACGGCGGAGACTCGCCTCCACCGCCTGCGGGGTCGAGTCCCAGCTGTGCACGACCACGTGCCGGGCGCCGTACGCCAGGGACAGCTCGGACACGCTCGGCGGCTCCGCACCGTCGGAGTCCGGGTCGACGAGCAGCACGTCGACGGGTCCGACGCCGCCGTCGTCGGCGCCGGGCACGTGGACCTCGAACGAGGCAGCGGACGTCTCGAGCATCCGTGCGACGCCGTCGCGCACCAGCTCGCAGTCGGAGAGGACGGTGACGGTCAAGGCACCGGGCCGCGCTGACCTGGTCCGGACCGCGGCCGGACGATGCTCGTCGGGACTGGTCGGGTCGAAGCGAGTTCAGTTGTCATCTTGCTGAATCCCTGTGTGAAACTCAGGCGCAGCGGCAGCAACGAGCCACGGACCGCACGCCAACGGCCGTTTCTGGACCGTTCGAAGACGTCCGGATCTTACCGCTCTCGGGCAGTCGCTAAACATGTATCTTCAGCGCGCGTTGTGCTCGTTCACGAGCCTGAGGGCAAGGTCACGGATCTTCACGTTGCCGTGCGACGACGCCCGCACCAGGAAGGCGAAGGCGCGGTCCTCGTGGAGCCCGTAACGCTCCATCACGATGCCGATCGCCTGGCCGATGATCTTGCGTGACTCCAGTGCGGCGTTGAGCTCAGAGACCTCACGGGTCCGCTCGAGCGCACTCGCCGCGTGGGCCGCGAACAGGTCGGCGAGAGGCTCCGCCTCCACGTGCACGGTGTCGCGCGACATCGAGTAGAAGTTGAGAGCGCCCAAGGTGCCGCTGTCGTCGAGGAACAGCCGGACGGCGAGCTGGGAGCGGAGGCCGAGGGCCACGGCCCTCGGCATGTACGCCGGCCAGCGCTGATCGTGTCGCGCGAACGGCACCGTGACCACGGGCTGCTCGCGCATCGCCGACAGGCATGGGCCCTCGCCGAGCTCGTACTGGAGGTCATCGAACTGCCCCACGAGTGGGTCGGTGGCCGCTCTGGTCTCGATCTCGTCGGACCGGGTCACGATCGAGATGCCCACGTGCTCGAAACCTGGAACGACCTGCCGGCGACCTCGGCGATCCGGGTCAACGTCTGGTCGAGGTCGTGCTCGCGGCTGAGGGTACGCACCGCCTCCGCGATCGAGGCGACGTGTGACACCGTGGTCGTCATCGGTCCTTCCCTTCCGCTCGACAGCGGCGGAGGCGCCGTGCGCGTCGGTCCGGGCGGCTGAACTTCTCCAACGTACTCGCGCCAGGGGTGACATGGCGGGTGGGCGGCCACGCCGGTGGTACGTTTTTCGGAAGGCAGGAGGTGCCTGTGACTGACGAAGGCTCGCTCCTGGCGCGGCTCACGCGGCGGCTGGCCGACATCCAGCCGGCGGCACCGTTGCCCCGGCGACTCGTCACCGCCCTGTCCGAGGTTCTGGCGATGGACGGAGGCGCGATCACGATCGGCTACGCACCCACCGAGCGGGTGACCGTGTGCGCCACGACGCCCGTCGCGCAGCGGATCGAGGAGCTCCAGGACGTCTTCCGGGAAGGTCCCAGCCTCGACGCCCACCGGAGCGCGGTGCAGGTGGTCTCCGGCTCGCGGGGCAGCGAGCCAGTGGCCGCTGCTGATGACGGCGCTCGTGGAGGAGCACCCGAGGATCCGCCTCTTCGCGGTGCCGATGATGCCCGACCGCAGCGTGCTCGGGGTGGTGTCGCTCTACCGACTGGACGGCGAAGGTAACCCGGTCGACGGGCGCGACGCCCAGTTCCTGGTCGACGCGATCGGCATCGCGGTGCTCGGCGGGTTCGACCGTTCCGAGCCCGGCGACCTCGTCTGGACGGCCCGCGACCGGGTGAACCAGGCGACAGGCATGGTGGTGGCACAGCTCCGGATCGCGCCGGAGGACGCCCTCGCCCTGCTGCGCGCACACGCCTTCGCCCACGGAGTGACGCTGGTCGAGGTTGCGGGCACGTGGTCTCGCGCGAGCTGGACTTCCGGCTCGGCGACGACGGCAGGGGCGGGGCATGACGACGCCGATCTCCTCGCTCCAGGCGTTCGCCGACGCCATGGCCGGCATCGTCGAGGACCACGACCCCGGTGACGTGCTCCGCGAGCTGCTGGAGAACTGCGCGGAGCTCTATCCCGCCGCAGCGGTGGCGGTGCTGGTGCGCGACGGCCGGCCGGGCTGGAGCTGCTGAGCGCCACGTCGCACCGCGCCGAGGAGCTCGAGCTGCTCCAGATGCAGCACGACCGGGGGCCGTGCGTCGAGGCGATCTCGTCGGGTGCGCCCGTGCTCGCGTCGAGCGAGGCGGAGATGGTGCAGCGATGGGGCCCGATCGGCGAGGCAGTCGCTCGCCACGGGTTCACGGCCGTCCATGCGTATCCGATGCGCTGGCGCACGCAGGTCATCGGCGGCCTGAACATCTTCCTGTCAGACGGAGCCGTCCTCGCGCCGGAGTGCAGGACGATCGGGCGGATGGCGGCCGACCTGGCCACGCTCGTCGTGGTGCACGCCTCCGACGTGCCGACCGACCAGATCACGGCCCGGGTGCACGAAGCCGTCACTGCACGCTCGGTGGTGGAGCAGGCCAAGGGGGTCCTTGCCTACCAGCACGACGTGGGCATGGCCGCCGCCTTCGACCTGCTGGTGCGGCGGGCCGCGGAGCGGGGTGTCCCCGTGAGTGAGCTCGCGCGCACCATTGTCGAGGAGACCCACCGGGGATCCAGCAAACCCTGACGTCGACGCTCGCTCAGGTCAGGTGCAGCCGGATGACGGTGCGCGCCACCTCGACGTCCGTGCTGGCCGACCTGGCGGCGGCGTCGTGCAGCCGCTCGAGCGCGGTCTCCGTGTCGACGCCCTGGCTCGCCGCGATGAACCCCACCGCCATGTCGATGTCGGCCTGGGCCGCCAGCACCTCCGGCGCAGCGGCGGCGCGCAGGCGCGTGCTGAAGGACAGGTCGGCATCATTCACTGCGTCGGGCGCGTGCGCGCCCACGAACCGGGCCAGCTCGTCGTGGTGGCCGCGGAACGCGTCGCGGGTCGAGGCGTAGAGATTGACGCCACCGACCACGCGGCCCTGGTCGACGAGCGGCATCGACAGGCTGCTCTGGACGCCGTGGGTGGCGCTGGCGCGGGCGAACAGGGACCAGCGCTCCTCGTCGAGAAGGTCGGCCTCGTTGATCTCGACCAGCCGGTCGGACGTCGTGGCCTCGACGCACGGACCGCCGTCGAGGTACTGCATCGCGTCCAGCTGGGAGGTGTCCGGGTCGGAGGCGACGAGAGTCAGCGTGACGTTGTCGTCCACCAGGGTGAGGCTGAGGCCCATGCACGTGGGCACCTCGTTGACCACGCGCTCGCCGAGGCGTCGCAGGATCTGCTCGACGTCCGTGTCACCGAGGCGCTCGAGCTTCTCGATCGCCTCACGCGTGGGTGGGATTGGTTCCACCGTTTGCTCTCCTGTGTCTCGGGGCGGGCCCTTGGTTTTCTTCCCCGTACCCCGGGCGGCCGCTGCCATGCGTCTGCCAGATCCCGTGCCGCGCGATCGTCGGCGCGACACCGACAGAGTTCGAGGGCGAGATCAGGACCGGTCGGGGCGTCCCGCTTCCGCGACGAGTGAGGTCGCATGCCTGGCGCGGGACCGGGTACCGGGACCGACGTGCCGAAGTGGCCAGCGCTGTCCGTGGCCGACGAAGGAAGCGGGAACGGGACGACATGATGGTGACGACACGCGAGACGATGGCTCTCGGGCCGGTGTGCGCCCGCACCGGGGACACCCTGGTCGAGGTGGCCCGGACCCTGCGTGACCGTCGCCTCGGGGAGCTGCCGGTCTGTGACGAGGCCGAGACGCTGGTGGCAGTCGTGACCGAGCGCGACCTCGTCGTGGGGGCGATGGCGGACGGCGCGGATCCGATGACCACCCGCCTACGCGACCTCGGACTCGTCGCTCCCGTGTCCGTGCGGGCCGATGCGTCGGCCGAGGAGGCGCTCGGCCTGATGATCGAGCACGCCACCCGACGCCTGCCAGTGGTCGACGACGGCGTGCTGGTGGGAACGGTCACGCAGGTCGCACTGGCCTTGGCCCTGTCCGAGGAGTCGATCGGGAACCTGATTGCGGAGGCCGGCAGGTCGCGAGATCGCTGACAGCGTGTGCCGGCCGAGAGTCGCGTCTCAGTTGCTGCTCGCGGCCGGCAGGCGACCGTGGTCCACGACATGACGAGCCACGTCGCGCAGCTTCGTGTTGGTGTGGCTGGAGTAGCGGCGCAGCAGCTCGAAGGAACGGTCGAGGTCGAGATCGTAGGTGTGCATCAGGATGCCCTGCGCGACACCGATCAGGTGCCGGCTCTCCATGGCCGTCTGCAGCCCGGTGACCAGCCGAGCGGTCCCGAGTGCGTTGGCGGCGTGGGTGGTGAAGATCAGGGCGGCGTCCACGTCGTCGCGGTCGAACGCACGGCGCCGCCCGGCGTACAGGTTGAGGGCCCCGAGCACCTCGCTCGGCGGTGGACAGCTGCACGCTCAGCACCGAGTGCACGCCCAGCTCCGCGACGCGGTGGCCCCAGGTCGGCCATCTCGGGTCGCGGTCGAGGTCTCCTGCCACGAACGGTTCCTGTTCGAGCGCCGCGTCGACGCACGGCCCCTCACCCAGCTCGTGCTGGAGCCGGTCACACTCGCTGGCCAGGTCGGAGGTCGAGGCGACCGTCTGGGTGGCGCCGCCCCGGCGCATGGTCACGCTCGCGTGCTGCGAGGATCGGACGACCTCGAGCGCGCGCCTGAGAACCGCGTCGGTCGTCGGCTCTTCGTGCGGGGCACCGAAGAGGTCACGGCTGAGTTCGGCGAAGTACGAGGCAGAGCCGTCGCGCGCGGTCATGAGTTCGTGCTCCCGGGAGGCGGATACCGACGTCCCAAGCGTATCGGGAGGTCGGTGTCTCGGCAACCCTCAGCTCGCCAGCGATCCGGGAGGCAGGCGGCCCAGCTGGCGACGCAGGTCGGCATAGATGCGCGACAGCAGGCGGGAGACCTGCATCTGGGTGACCCCGATGTCCTCGGCGATCTCCTGCTGCGTCAGACCCTCGAAGAATCGGAGCCGGAGGATCCTGCGGTCGCGCGCGGCCAGCCGCTGTACGACGGGCGCGAGCATCACCCGGGCCTCGGCGGCGGTGGAGCCACGCTCCTCGTCGGGGAGCAGGTCGCCCAGGCTGGCGGTGCTGCCGTCACCGACCGGATGGTCGAGGGAGGCCGGTGTGAAGCAGCCCTCACCTCCCAGTGCCTCGCGGACGTCGCTCTCCGCCTCCCCGAGATGGGCGGCGATCTGGCCCGGTGTCGGCTCGCTGCCGGTGTCGCGGGCGAGCTCTGCACTGGCGGTCGAGACCCGGCGCTGCAAGTCCTGGATGCGCCGGGGCGGGCGCACCATCCACCCGTGGTCCCGGAAGTATCGGCGGATCTCTCCCCGGATCGTCGGCACCGTGTAGGAGAGGAAGTCGTACCCCCGTGCGCTGTCGAAGTTCTGCGCCGCCTTGACCAGGGCCATGTACGCGACCTGGCGCAGGTCCTCCGTCGGGATGCCGCGCGAGCGGTACGGCGACACCACGGCGTCCGCCACACCCAGGTTGGCCATCACCAGCTCGTCGGTGAGCTCGTGCCGCTCCCCGGGGGAGGTGCAGTCGCGCATCCGCTGCAGCAGCTCGTCGGTCAGGTCCCGGCGCTGGGGGCGGGTGAGTCCGTGCCCCATGAGCTGGTCGGCAGGACCGGTCGTCGGTTGTTCCGTGGTCGTCACTGCTGCACCGCCGTCGTCGTCCCGAGGGAGAGGACGCACCGCCGTTTGCTCCAGCGGATGTCGGTGGATCGTTTGCCGTCTAGACGGCGCGGTCACCCGGAACCGCAGCGGCCCATCGTCATGGGCCGTGCTCGACACGCTAACCAGCCCGTCCCGCGCCGGGCACGCCCGTCCGGGTGAATCTCCGGCACCGGCGACCCGGCGCCAGCGGTGACCGGCATCGCGACCGACGTTGTGGGTACCGGCAGCCATGGCTCCACCCGGTCGAACGCTCGAGGAGACGACGCGCATGAGCACGGATCGCCCGGGTGCCCGCTGGTGGGTGCCCGACGACGTGTCCAGCGGAGCGTTGCACGCCGGGATCGAGGCGTGCCAGGGCTGTGAGCTCTACCGCGACGCCACCCACGGGGTCCCGGGACGGGGTCCGCAGGACGCGTCGCTGATGCTCGTGGGGGAGCAGCCGGGCGACGACGAGGACCGCGCGGGCGAGCCCTTCGTGGGGCCGGCCGGACGAGCTGCTGGACCGCGCCCTCGCCGACGCCGGCGTGCCGCCCGAGTCGGTGTTCCTCACCAATGTCGTCAAGCACTTCCGCTGGTCGGGCACGCGCGGCAAGCGGCGGATCCACCAGTCCCCGAGCAGGGTGCACGTGGCCGCGTGCGGTCCTTGGCTGGTCGCCGAGCTCAGCCTGGTGAGACCGACGCGGCATCGTACTGCTGGGCGGGACGGCCGGGAAGGCGGTGTTCGGTACCGCGTTCCGGGTGGGGGAGTCCCGTGGCCGGATGGCGGACTGGCCCGTCGACTTCCCCGGGTCCACGACACCACGCCGGTCCCGGACTGGGTGTTGCCCACGCTGCATCCGGCGGCCGTCCTTCGCTCGCGGGACCGCGACGCCGACTACCGGACGCTCGTCGACGACCTGACCCTGGCACGCTCCGAGCTCGGAGCGGCGTGAGGTGCGACCGCGTCAGTGGTTGCGCAGGGCGTCGATGAGCTCCTTCTTGGACATCGAGGAGCGGCCCTCGATGCCGATCTCCCGCGCACGCTTCTCGAGCTGGTCCTTGCGTCCAGTCGTCGTAGCTGCCGCCCTCGCCGCCCTTACGGCCGACAGACGACCGCGAGCTGTTGGCGCTCGCGTTGGCGATCCGGGCCGCCTTCTCCTTGCTGGCGCCCTCGTCGCGGAGCGCCTCGTACGTCTCGTCGTCCTTGACGGACGGTCCGGGCTTGCGTCCGGGCATCACAACCTCCTCGGGTCGGGCCGGTCAACCGGCGCGGACCGGACCGGTACCCGGCTCGACGGAGCACAAACGGTGCGGGTCCGGCCGTAAGCGGCTGTCAGCCGTGGTACGCCGCGGCCGCCAACAAACGCCGGAACCGTAGGCATGCCGCGTCCCAGGCGGGGTACCGGACAGGCTCCCGACGGCGAGGAGTGGTCATGACGGCAGCGACGCGGCAGCCGGGAGCCCAGCCGGGAGCATGGGCATGACCAGGCCGGCACCGGAGGAGCCCGAGGCCTCCGCAAAGCGGGACGACACGACCTCCGACCCGTCCCAGGACGACACTGAGGGCAACGAGTGGGCCAACGAGGGCGGCGCCGTGCAGGAAGGTCCAGCGACGGACCCGGACCACCCAGGCTGAGGCCGACCGTTCGTCAGCTCCCGGCGCCGAACAGCGCCGTGCTGCCGTCCGCCCACACCACCAGCCCGCTCTGACGCCGGCGCCTGCGCAGCCAGTCGAGGGCGTCGCCGCCGAGGGCGAAGGCGGCGGTGGCGTCGATGTCGGCCCACACCAGGTCGGGCCCGACGACCGTGACCGAGGCGACCCCGGTCGGTGTCCGCCCGGAGCGGGCGTCGACGATGTGGGCTCCGCGGTGCGCCAGCCCCGAGGTGGCCACCGCTCCGTTCCGGACCGGGACGACGGCGACGACCCGGGCCGGGTCGTGCGGGTGCTCGACTCCGATCCGCCAGCCCGGGCTGCCGGCCATGCCGGTGCGGCAGACCAGGTCACCGCCGGCCGAGAGGCAGACGTCGGTGTCGGCCAGCCCGTCGAAGGCGCGGACCGCGCGATCCACGGCCCAGCCCTTCACCACGCCACTCGGGTCGAGGACGGTCCCCCCGCCGGGGTCGGCGCGTCGTACGTCGAAGGCGCCACCGGACTGCTCACGGGCGAGCTCGCCCAGCGCGAGGACCTCACGCACCTCCTCGGGGCACTCCTCCGGCGAGAGCTCGTGGCGGGCCAGCCGGGAGACCACCGAGTCGTTCCGGTAGGTGCTGAACATCCGGTCCGCCTCGTGCAGGATCTCCAGCGCTGCCTGCCAGGCCGCCTCACCGCGTTCGTCGTGTGCGTGGCGCCCGCGCAGGGCGAGGCTGATCGGCATTCCCATGATCTGCTCCACCCGCCGCTGGACCGGCGGCTGTGCCGGGCGATGCCTGCGTCGCGCTCACAGCTTCGCCTGGTCGAGCGCGCTCTGGAGGGACTCGAGGTAGCCGTTGCTGGTGACCGTCGCGCCGCTGACCATGTCGATCTGGGCGCTCTGCGCGTCCACGGTCTCCTGGGTCAGGATCGGCAGCGCGTAGTCGTTGATCTCCTGGTCCTTGCCGTTGCCGTTGGGGTACTGGAGCACGGTGACCTTGCTGATCGTGCCGCCGGTCACGGTCAGCTGGACCTGCACCGGACCCCACTGGGTGTCGGCCACCGAGCCGGTCACCTCGGTGCTGCCGGAGGAGCCCGAGCCCGACGCGGTGCCGCCCGACGAGGGGCCGCCGGACGACGTGGACCCGGACGAGGTGGACCCGGACGTCGACCCGGAGCTGCTGGTGATCGGGCCGGACTGGATGGAGGTCGGCGCGCTGGTGGCGAGCGGACCCGAGGTGGAGGTGCTGTAGCCGAACAGCAGCACCAGGGTGGACAGGGTGCTCAGCACGAACAGGGCGATGCGTCTCATCGGGTCACCACGCAAACGTCTCGAGATGGATCTGGGCAGGGGGGAGGCCGGCGGCCTCGAGGGTGCGCCGGACCAGGGCGGTCCACGGTTCCGGGCCGCAGACGTACACGTCGCGCTCGGCCACGTCCGGGACCCAGTGCCGCAGGGCGCCGAGGTCGTCGACCCGCCCCAGCCGTCGCCCAGCCCGTCACCGAGCCAGGAGTCCGGGTGCCGGCGGCGGCCGGGGAGGCGCAGCACCTGCAGCCCGCGCTCGCGGGAGAGCTGGTCGAGCTCACGGGCGAAGAGCGGCTGGCGGCTGAAGCGCTCGACCAGGATCGCCTCCCCGGGTGCGTACGAGAGGCCCTCGGCCAGCGCGCGCAGGGGCGTGATGCCGACCCCGGCGCCGATCAGCGCGACCTTGCGACGGGTGCGCGGCCGGGCGCTGAGCCGGCCGTACGGACCTTCCACGATCGCGCGGGTGCCGGGCCGGAGCCCGCGGGTCGCGACGCTCCCGTCGCCGACGCCCTGGATCGTGATCCGCAGGCTGCGCCCGTCCGGTGCCGCGGAGAGCGAGTACGGGTTCGCGCGGGTCCAGCCCGGACCGGACAGGAAGCGCCAGGTGAAGAACTGGCCGGCCTCGACCCGGAGCTCGTCCAGTCGGTGGCCGGTGAGGTAGACCGACCAGATGCCCGCGCCCTCGTCGACCACCGAGCTCACCCGGACCCGGTGGCGCAGGTTGAGCAGGAGCGGCTGGCCGACCCGCCAGACCAGGACGGCGGCCGCGGCCAGTGCCCAGGCGGTCCACCAGAACAGGGTCTTCGCGGTGGACCCGAGGAACTGCTGGCCCGTCCACAGCTGGTGCGGCAGCGCCAGGCCGACGCCGAGGTAGGCGTACAGGTGCAGCAGGTGCCAGGACTCGTAGCGCAGCCGGCGCCGGGCCGCCTTGATGCTGGTGAACACGACCAGGAACAGGCACAGCGTGCCCGGCGGCGGCCAGCAGCATGCCCGGGTAGTCGACGGTCAGCTGCCAGAGCATCGCGGGCGTCGCCAGGAGCCGCCCGGCGGCGTACCCCCAGGTGATGGTGACGACGTGGAACACCATCAGCGTGAACGAGGTGAAGCCGACCAGCCGATGCAGCCTGGCCAGGCGGTCCTGACCGAAGGCGCGCTCCAGCGGCGGCACCCGGGCCATCAGGACGACCTGGGCCAGCAGCAGGACCGAGGCGAGCAGTCCGCTGAGCCGGCCGACCGAGGTCAGCCCGGTGGCCCAGCCGGCCAGGTCCTGGACGCCGCGGTCGGTCTCCCACCAGTACGTCACCAGCAGGAGCGACAGCCACAGCGTGGAGAGGCTCGCCAGCCGGACGCCGGCATCGACCCGGGCGCGACGGCCGAGCGGGTCGGGGATTGCCGGCATGATCGTGCCCGGGCGTCCATCAGAGATCGTCGTCATGTGTCGTCGCTCCTACCGGCCGGGCCGTCGTTGGACCTTCCGGAGCCGTCGCCCGGTGCGCTTTCCTGCGCCGCCCGAGGTGGGTTGCCGGTCGTCGGTTCCCAGCGGTCCCCGCTGGAGGGCTGGTCGGTCACGGTTGCTCCCGAAGTCGTAGGTGATGACTACCCTGCGGGTGCCCGCTGGGTCCCACGTGGGACTTGTCTGTGAGCCTCCTGTGGGGGTGCCGCCGGACGGGCTCTCCCGTAGCCTGCTCACGGACGGGCGTCAGCCCCTCCCCGACTCTCGGAGGCCCGCATGACGACCACCCCGCCGGAGCGACCTGCTCCGGACGCGACCGCGGCCCCGCCGCCCGCGGACGCGGACCGCGCACCGACGCCACGCCCACGCGCGAGGACACGCCGGTCGGCCGCGAGCCCGAGCAGCCCACGCCCGAGGACCCGCTGCGCGGGTCGCGCACCAGCGGCGCGTGGATCGGCCTGGCCGTGGTCGCGATCCTGCTCGTGCTGCTGATCATCTTCATCGCCCAGAACACCCAGAAGGTGCAGGTGGCCTTCCTCGGCTGGGAGGGCCAGACGCCGCTGGCGGTCGCGCTCCTCGCCGCCGTGGTGACCGGGCTCGTGGTCGCCGCGATCGCCGGCTCGCTGCGCATCCTCCAGCTCCGCCGGCGCGTGAAGCGGTCCGCCCGATGACCGCCCGCGACGACGGGCCGTCCGACGCACCGGAGACCCGGGGCGCCACCGAGGAGCACGAGCACGAGCGCAAGGAGGCACTCGACGCGATGCCCGCCGGCAACGCGACCGAGGACGACCAGGTCACCCAGCGCGAGCCGGACACCGAGGACCACGAGGACTGAGCCCGCGCGGCGGCGGGAGCTCAGCCGCCGATCACCGGCGCCCAGCCGGGACGTGGGATCAGGCAGAACGGGTGACCGGCCGGGTCGGCCCAGACCGAGCCGTGCTCCGACGCCAGCCGCCGGGCACCGAGCGCCTCGACCTTCGGCTCGGCGGCCGCGACGTCGTCGACCATCACGTCCAGGTGCACCTGCTGCGGCCGCTCCGGGTCACCCCACTCCGGGGCCCGGTGGTCGGGCGCGAGCTGGAACGCGAACCCCGACGTGTCCGGCCGCTGGGCGACGACCACCCAGTCGTCGCTGCGGTAGGTCACGTGCAGTCCCGAGGAGCTCCGCGTAGAACGCGGCCAGCGCCGCCGGGTCGGGACAGTCCAGTACGACGTGGTGCGCGCGTCCGATCACGGCACCAGCATGCCGGTCCCGCCCGTCGTACGCCTGATCGTGCGTGCGGTTCGGCTCAGGAGATGACGGCGTCGATCGTCTTCTTGAGGGCGCTGGGCTGCGAGGGCCGCTTCGGGGCCTGCTTGCGTGCCTCGATCATCTCGGCGCCGATGTCCTGGAGCACGGTGCGCCCGAGGCCCTCGCGCACCTTGGGGAACCACTCCTGCTCCTCCTCCTCGATGTGGTGGCGGACGTTCTCGATCAGCACCGTGGTCTTCGCGGTGAACCGCTCGGCGTCCGGCTTCATCGCGGCGAGCTCCACGACCAGCACGTCGGCGACGTGGTGCTCCTCGTAGGACTCCAGGACGTCGTCCTCGAGCTCGGGGAGGAGTGCCCGGACGCGCGGGTACATGACCTCGTTCTCGATGTACGTGTGCTGGGTGAGCAGCTCGATCATCCGGTCGACCAGCTTGCCCTTGGCGGCATGGGCGTTCTCACCGGCCTTCTCGAACTGGGTGAACAGCTTGCGGATCTCCTTGTGGTCGTTCTTGAGCAGCACGATGGCGTCGGTCGACATGGATGGCCTTTCGCAGCAGAGGGGGTCTCTGCAGACTCGCGCATCCGGCCCGTGCCGCCTACGTCCCTACGGGCGAGTGCCCGAAGTGCCGGAATTCCGACCCCCGACAGGGGCATCGCGCCGCCCGGCGCCAGCGGTAGACAGGAACCATGGCCAGCAACGAACGACGGATCGGCACCACCCCCGAACGCGTCTGGGACGTGCTCGCCGACGGGTGGCTCTACCCGCTGTGGGTGGTCGGCGCGACGCGGATGCGCGAGGTCGACGACACCTGGCCCGCCGTGGGCTCGCGGCTCCACCACTCGGTCGGGTCGTGGCCGTTGCTCGTCGACGACACCACGTCGGTGCTGGAGTGCACGCCGCACTCGCTGCTCCGGCTGCGGGCCCGGGCGTGGCCGGCCGGCGACGCGCACGTCACCATCCAGCTGAGCGGCTCGGGCGCGGAGACCCTGGTCGAGATCGAGGAGGACGCCGGCGTCCGGGCCGGGCACTCCTGGTGCCGAAGCCCGCCCGCGACCTCGGCCTGCACTGGCGCAACGTCGAGAGCCTGCGCCGGCTGGCGTTCCTCGCCGAACGTCGCGCCGACCCAGCCTGACCGTGAGCACGTACGACGCCGTCGTCGTCGGCGCCGGACCCAACGGCCTGGTGGCCGCCAACCGGCTCGTCGACGCGGGCTGGTCGGTGCTGGTGCTCGAGGCGCAGCCGGACGTGGGCGGCGCCGTGCGCAGCGACACCGAGGTGCACCCCGGCTTCGTGCACGACACCTTCAGCGCCTTCTACCCGCTGGCTGCGGCCTCGCGGACGATCCGCTCGTTCGCGCTCGAGGAGCACGGCCTGGTCTGGCGGCACGCCCCGGCGGTGCTCGGCCACCCGCTGCCCGACGGGTCGTGGGCGCTGCTCCACCGTGACCGCGAGGTGACGGCCGCGCTGGCCGACGACCGGCACCGCGGCGACGGCGACGCGTGGCTCGAGCTGTGCGCCGAGTGGGACGTCGTGGGGGAGGCCGCTGATCGACGCGCTGCTGACCCCGTTCCCGCCGGTGCGGCCCGGCCTGCGGATCCTCGCGCGGCTGCGGCGGGCCGGTGGTCTGAGCTCTGGTGCGCAAGCTGCTGACCCCGGCGGCCGACCTGGGCAACGGCTACTTCGGCGGGGACGCGCCCCGGCTGCTGCTGGCCGGCAACGCCGGGCACACCGACATCCCGCTCGACGCTCCCGGCTCCGGGCTGATGGCGATCCTGATGAGCATGCTCGGGCAGACGGTCGGCTTCCCCGTGCCCGAGGGCGGCGCCGGCCGGCTCACCGAGGCGCTGGCCGGCCGGCTGCGCGCGCGCGGAGGCGAGATCCGGTGCGACGCCGAGGTGTCCGAGATCGTGGTGCGCGACGGGCGTGCCTGCGCGGTCGGGCTCCGCGGCGGGGACCCGGTTCGGCGCGCGGCGGGCCGTGGTGGCGGCGGTGACCGCTCCCGTGCTCTACGGTCGGCTGCTGGCGCCCGCGGACGTCCCGGCGTCGACCCGGAAGGGCATGAAGCGCTTCCAGCTCGACCCGGCCACGGTCAAGGTCGACTGGGCGCTCGACGGCGTGGTGCCGTGGGCGGGGACCCCGCCGTACCAACCCGGCACGGTGCACGTCGCCGACAGCGTCGCGGACGCGACCGAGGCGCTGGCGCAGGTGGCGGCGGGCCTCGTGCCGGCTCGGCCGTTCCTGCTCGCCGGCCAGATGACGACCACCGACCCGACGCGGTCACCGGCGGGCACCGAGTCGATGTGGGCCTACACCCACGTGCCCCAGCACGCGACCGACGACGCGGGGGAGGGCGGCATCCGCGGCGCGTGGGACGCCGACGACAAGGAACGGTTCGCCGACCGGATGCAGCACCGGATCGAGGTCCTCGCGCCCGGCTTCGGCTCCCGCGTCCTGAGCCGCCGCGTCCTCGGCCCGCACGACCTCGAGGCGCGCAACGCCAACCTGGTCGGCGGTGCGATCAACGGCGGCACGTCGCAGCTGCACCAGGAGCTGGTCTTCCGTCCGGTACCCGGCACCGGCCGCGCGGAGACCGGGGTCCCCGGCCTCTACCTGGGCTCGTCGTCCGCGCACCCGGGCGGCGGGGTCCACGGCGCCGCCGGCATGAACGCCGCCCGTGCCGCACTGGCTCATGCGCGCGTCGAGCGGGTGCTTCCCGGGTCGCTCGCGCGGAGGGGCAGGTCGTCGAGGGCCTGACGAAGCTCCTCGGTGGTGGCGAACACGCGGTCGGCGCCCGCCTCGCGCAGCTCCGCATCGCTGACGCCTCCGGACAGCAGCCCGACCGCGTAGTGGCCGCCCTCCCGGGCGGCGTGGACGTCCCAGACGGTGTCGCCCACCACCACCGCCGGTCCCTTGCCGACGCGGGCGAGAGCCACCTCGATCAGGTCGGGCGCGGGCTTCGAGGACTCCACGTCGGCGCTCGTCGTCATCGCGTCCGCCTGCTGCGCGCCACCGACGAGATCGAGCAGCCGCTCGGTCTGGCCGGTCTGGCCCGAGCTCGCGACGAGTACGGTCATCCCGCGCCGACGGAGGTCCCGCACGAGGCTCTCGGCTCCGGGCAGCGCCTGGATCTCGTCGATGGTCTTGTCGAACTGCTCGTCGTGCCGGGCGCGGATCTCGTCTCCATGCTTACGTCTCGACATCCTCTCCGGCCACCTCCGTGACCAGCCGGTCACCACCCATCCCGATCGCCCGGTGGATGCGCCACAGCGGCACGTGCACGTCGTACGCCGCGAACGCCTCGGCCCAGATCACGACGTGCTGGTAGACCGTGTCGACCAGTGTGCCGTCGACGTCGAGCACGACCGTGTCGTAACGGATGCCGGCCCCGCTCATGATCCGTCCCGATGGCTGATCGCCGCGGCAACCGCCTTCGGCACCTCCATGTTGAACACCGACGGGATGATGAACGAGGGATTGAGCTCCTCGTCCTTGACGGTGCGGGCGATCGCGTCCGCGGCCCGCAGCAGCATGTCGATCGTGATCTCCTGCGCGCGGGCGTCGAGGAGCCCGCGGAAGACCCCGGGGAAGGCGAGCACGTTGTTGATCTGGTTGGGGTAGTCCGAGCGGCCGCTCGCCACCACGGCGGCGAACGGCGCCGCCGCCACCGGGTCGATCTCCGGGTCGGGGTTGGCCAGCGCGAAGACGACCGGGTCGGCCGCCATGTCGGCCAACCACTCGGGCCGCAGCACGTTGGGCGCAGAGACGCCGATGAACACGTCGGCGCCCTTGAGCCCGTCGTGGAGCTCGCCGCGGCGCAGCTCGGAGTTGGTGACCTCGGCCAGCCGCGCCTTCGCCTCCGACAGCTGGTCGTCGTCGCGGGACAGCAGGCCCTCGCGGTCCCAGACGGTGACCTCGCCGGCACCCGCGGCGAGCAGCAGGGTCACGATCGCGCTGCCGGCCGCACCGGCGCCGGCGACCACGATCCGCACGTCGGGCAGCGACTTCTTGACGCAGCGCAGGGCGTTGGTGAGGGCGGCCAGCACCACGATCGCGGTGCCGTGCTGGTCGTCGTGGAAGACCGGGATGTCGAGCGACTCGCGCAGCCGCGCCTCGACCTCGAAGCAGCGCGGGGCCGCGATGTCCTCGAGGTTGATCCCGCCGAAGCCCGGCGCGATCATCTCCACGGCGCGCACGATCTCGTCGGTGTCCTGGCTGGCCAGGCAGATCGGCCAGGCGTCGATGCCGGCGAAGCGCTTGAACAGCGCGGCCTTGCCCTCCATCACCGGCAGGGCCGCACCCGGGCCGATGTTGCCGAGGCCGAGCACCGCCGAGCCGTCGGTCACGACCGCCACGGTGTTGCCCTTGATGGTCAGCTTGCGCACGTCGTCGGGGTTGCTCGCCAGCGCCATCGAGACCCGGCCCACACCCGGGGTGTAGGCCATCGAGAGGTCGTCACGGGTGCGGAGCGGAACCTTGGACGTCACCTCGATCTTGCCGCCGATGTGCAGCAGGAACGTGCGGTCGGAGACCTTGTGCACGGTCACGCCGTCGATCGCCTCGACCTTGGCGACGACGGTCTGGCTGTGCTCGGAGTCCTGCGCGGAGCAGGTGACGTCGACGACCAGCCGGTCGTGGCGCGACTCGGCCATGTCCATCGCGGTCACGATCCCGCCGGCCTTCGCGATCGTCGTGGCGACGGTGCCGATCACCCCGGGATCGGGGTCGGTGTACAGCCGCATGGTGATCGAGTACGACGAAGCCGTGGCGCCCATGGTCACCAACCTAGAGTGTCGGCCCGGCCGCGGTCAGGCCCCGCGCGACGCCCGGACCTGCCCTCACAGGTAGGATCCCGCAGGGCACAGCGGGGGTCGGAGGACAGCACATGGGTGTCGTGTCAGCAATCAAGGGTGCGGTACGTCGCACCTTGATCGCGCGCTCGGACGGCATCGACCTGTCCCGGCTCGACAAGGTGCCCGACACCCTCGTCGTGGCCGCTCAAGCGGGACGTGATGGCGCCGACCGCCCGCCTGGGACGGGTGCGCGACGAGGCCCCGGTGCACAAGCTGACCTCGTTCCTCGGCCTCGACATCTGGCTGGTCACCGGCGACGCCGAGGCGCGCGAGGTGCTCGGCGACACGACGTCGTACTCCACCGACATCCGCCCCTACATGGGCCGGCGCGGCTCGACCACCGACGGCGACTTCGGCGGGCTCGGGTTCACCGACCCGCCGGAGCACACCCGGCTGCGCAAGCTGCTGACCCCCGAGTTCACGATGCGCCGGCTCGCGCCGGCTCGGACCCGGGATCGAGGCGATCATCGAGCACCAGCTCGACGAGATGGAGCGCGCCGCGGCCGCGGGCGACGGCACGGTCGACCTGGTGCCGACGTTCGCGTTCCCGGTGCCGTTCCTGGTGATCTGCGACCTGCTCGGGCTGCCGGACGAGAAGCGGGAGACGTTCAGCTCGCTGGCGACGGCGCGCTTCGACGTCACCGAAGGGCGGCACCGGCACCGTCGGCGCGATCGGCGGCTCCCGCGACTTCCTGCTCGCCGAGGCCGCCCGGCAGCGGCACGAGCCGGGGCCCGGCCTGATCGGCCAGATCATCCGCGAGCACGGCGACGAGATCAACGACTTCGACCTCGGCGGCCTCGCCGACGGCGTGTTCACCGGCGGCCTCGAGACCAGCGCCTCGATGCTCGCGCTCGGCACCGCGGTGCTGCTGGAGAACCGCGACCTGTGGGACCGGCTGGTCGCCGACCCGGACAACGAGACGGGCGACGTCGACGCGATCGTCGAGGAGCTGCTCCGGCTGCTCTCGGTGGTGCAGGTGGCGTTCCCGCGGTTCGCCAAGGACGACGTGGTCGTCGCCGGCACGCCGATCAGCAAGGGCTCGGTGGTCCTGGCTCACCTGCCGGCGGCCAACCGCGACCCGCGCGCCACCCCCGGCGACGAGATCGACCTGCGCGCGCGCGAGCGGTTCGCACCTCGCGTTCGGCTACGGCTTCCACCGCTGCGTCGGTGCCGAGCTGGCCCGGATGGAGCTGCGGATGGCGTTCCCGATGCTGGCGCGCCGCTTCCCCGACCTGCGGCTCGCCGTACCGGCCGCGGACCTCGACGTACCGCGCCCAGAGCATCGTGTACGGCGTCGAGGCGCTGCCGGTCAGCCCGGCTGCGGCTGACGGCCGTCGCGGGCGATCAGCCGTCCGGCACCAGGTCGGTCGCCTCGATCGCCAGCAGCATCGCGCCGATCACCGACGCCCGGTCGCCGAGCGTCGCGGCCACGACCGGGGTCGTCGGCGGCGCCGGCCAGCACGTGGCGGCGCAGCCCGATCCGGGCCGAGTCGAGCAGCAGGTCGCCGGCGCGGGCCATGTCGCCGCCGACCACGATGATCCCGGGGTTCATCAGGTTGGTGAGCGCGGCCAGGCCCCAGCCGAGGTGCAGCCCGGCGTCCTCGAACACCCGCAGCGCCGCGACGTTGCCCTCGTGCGCCGCCGCGACGAGGTCGTCGATCGTCGCGCTCGGGCATCTGCTCGGACATCATCGACAGCGCGGTGCCCGAGGCGGCGTACGCCTCGAGGCAGCCGCGGCTCCCGCACCGGCACAGCGGACCCTGGTCGTCGAGGGTCAGGTGGCCGATCTCGCCGGAGGTGCCCGGTGCTGCCGCGGAACAGCGTGTTGTCGATGATCAGGCCGGCGCCGACGCCGGAGGAGACCTTCACGAACACCATGTCGGCGTGACCCCGGCCGGCGCCGTGCCGGTGCTCGGCGAGGGCGCCGAGGTTGGCGTCGTTGTCGATCGTGGACGGCGCGCCCGAACCGCCTCGGCCGCCGCGCTGCGCGCGTTGACCCCCACCCAGCCCGGGCAGGATCGCCGAGGACATCACGACCTCGTCGGAGATCGGCGCGGGCAGGCCGAGGCCGATGTTGCGGAGCTCGTGGCGCTGGCGTCGAGTCCCTCGAGCAGCCCGTCGAGCAGCTCGCCGGCCACGGTCGAGTCCCTCGTCGTGGTCGTGGCCGGGGTCGATCGGCCGTCGCGCCTCGGCGAGGACCTGGCCGGCCATGTCGCCGACCGCGACCACGACGTGGCTGTGGCCGAAGTCGACGCCGGCCACCAGTCCCGCGCCGCGGGCCAGCCGCACCGTCGTACCGCGACGGCCGCTGCCGGCCACCGTGTCCACCACCGCCGCTGCGGCCAGCTCGCGCACGATGCTGGACACGGTGCCGGCCGCGAGACCCGTGGTGCGGGTCAGCTCGGCCTGGGTGACCGCCTCGCCGCGGGCGTCGAGCAGCACCGCCAGCACCCGCTGCTGGTTCGCGACGCGCAGCGACGTGGCCGAGCCGGGGGACTCCCTGCTCGACCCACGGGTCTCGACGGTCATGGGTGAACTGTGGACGACGCGCGTCTAGTGGTCAAGCATTGGCGGCTTAGATCGATGGTCTGGTCCAATGCAAGATCGTTACGTTCAACTCTTGACGACAAACGCTGTGACCGACGACACTCGACCCCAACGTAGGGCGTCGTCGTCGCCCCATCACCAGGAGGATCCCCCGTGGCAATTCTTACCCGTCGCGTCGCCATCGCCGGCGTCGCCCTCGTGCTCGGCGCCACGCCCGCCCTCGCGGCGTGCGGCGGCAGCCCGAACTCCGGCGGCGGTGACAGCAAGAGCAAGACGATCGCGCTGCTGCTCCCGGAGTCGAAGACCACCCGCTACGAGAGCTTCGACAAGCCGCTGTTCGAGACGAAGGTCAAGGAGCTCTGCTCCGACTGCAAGGTCGACTACTACAACGCCGACCAGGACGCCGCCAAGCAGGCCCAGCAGGTCGACACCGCGCTCGGCAAGGGCACCAAGGTGCTCGTGCTCGACCCGGTCGACGGCAAGGCCGCCGCGGCGTAGTCGACTCCGCGCACCAGTCCGAGGCGCAGGTCATCGCCTACGACCGGTTCATCGACGGCGCCGACTACTACATGTCCTTCGACAACGAGACCGTCGGCAAGCTGCAGGCCGAGGCGCTGGTCAAGGCCATGGGCAAGCAAGGGCAACATCCTGATGCTCAACGGCGCGCCCACCGACCCCAACGCCGCCCAGTTCAAGAAGGGCGCGCACAGCGTCCTCGACAGAGTCACGCTGAAGATCCTCGGCGCGGGGAGTTCGACAACCCCGACTGGAGCGCCGACAACGCCCAGAAGTTCGTGACCTCGAAGCTCGGCCAGTACAAGCCGGCAAGATCGACGGCATCTACGCCGCCAACGACGGCCAGGCCGGTGGCTCGGTCGCCGCCCTGACCGGTGGCGGCTACAAGGAGGACGCGCTCCCGCCGATCACCGGCCAGGACGCTCGAGCTCGCCGCGCATCCAGCGGATGTCGCCGGCAGCAGGAGATGACCATCTACAAGCCGATCCCGATCGAGGCCGACAAGGCCGCCGAGACCGCGGTGGCGCTGGTCAACGGCGACGACGTCGACGCGACACGACCGACTTCCAGGGCGTCAAGTCGTTCATCTTCGACCCGATCGTGGTGACCAAGGACAACGTCAAGGACACCGTCGATCAAGGACGGGTTCTACACGCCGACGACATCTGCACCGCCGACTACGCCGCCGCGTGCAAGGCGGCCGGAATCTCCTGATGACCACCGCACCTGAGCGGCGCCGGCCGGGGACGAGCGTGCTCTCCCTGGCCGGCGTCAACAAGCGATTCGGCGCCGTGCAGGCGCTCACCGACGTGCACCTCGACGTCCGGCCCGGAGAGGTGGTCGCGCTCGTCGGCGACAACGGCGCCGGCAAGTCGACCCTGGTGAAGGTGATCGCCGGCGTCTACCAGCCCGACTCGGGCACGATCACCTTCGACGGCAAGCCAGGTCCACGTGCCCGGACCGTCCGCAGGCGCAGGCGCTCGGCATCGCGACGGTGTTCCAGGACCTGGCCCTCTGCGACAACCTCGACGTCGTCGCCAACCTGTTCCTCGGCCAGGAGCACACCACGGGCGGCCTGCATCGACGAGGTCGACGATGGAGAAGCGAGGCGTGGCGGCTGCTGCGCACCCTCTCCGCCAAGATCCCCTCGGTGCGCATCCCGATCGCCGCGCTCTCCGGTGGCCAGCGGCAGACCGTCGCGATCGCCCGCAGCCTGGTCGGGTCGACCCGAAGGTCGTCATGCTCGACGAGCCGACCGCCGCCCTGGGCGTCGCCCAGACCGCCGAGGTGCTCAACCTGATCGAGCGGCTGCGGGAGACCGGGCTCGGCGTGATCCTGATCAGCCACAACATGGCCGACGTGCAGGCCGTCGCCGACCGGATCGTCGTGCTGCGGCTGGGCCGCAACGCCGCCGAGTTCAACGTCGAGGAGGCCATCACCGAGCAGCTGGTCGCGGCCATCACCGGCGCCTCCGACAACGTGGTCGCCGCCCGCGCGGGCGCGGACGGCCGGGACAGGAGCCTCCGATGGCTGACATCGAGGACGGTCGAGGAGCCGGACGCAGCCGTCCCGCTCCCCGCCGACCTCTCCGACGAGCGGCTGATCCACGACCAGGGGCTCCGCGGGCTACGCCAAGGCGCTTCGGCAACCGGGTCCGGGGCGGTGACCTCGGCAGCCTGCCGGTGGTCGTCGGCCTGATCGTCATCTGGATCGTCTTCTACCTCCAGAACCCGGCGTTCCTGTCGTCGCGCACCGTGGTCTCGATGATGCAGTTCGCGGCGCCGGTCGGGATCATCTCGCTCGGCATCGTGCTGGTGCTGCTGCTCGGCGAGATCGACCTGTCGGTCGGCTCGGTCAGCGGACTCGCCGGCGCCACCATGGCCGTCCTGCTCGTCTACCACGCCCAGTCGATGCTGGTCGCGCTGCTCGGCGGCATCCTGGTCGGCACCGCGATCGGCCTGCTCTACGCCGCGCTCTACAACTACGGGTCGGCGTGCCCAGCTTCGTCATCACGCCTGGCCGGCCTGCTCGGCTTCCAGGGCGCGCTGCTGGTGGTGCTCGGCAAGAACGGCACGGTCAACATCCCGGACACCTCGGGCATCGTCCAGTTCGCGCGCAACGAGTTCGTCACCGGTGCCGCGGCCTACGTGCTGGTGCTGGCTGATCGCGGCGGCCTGTACGTCGGCGCGCATGCTCTACGGCCGCTCGCGCCGCACGGCGGCCGGGCTCTCGGCGCGTCCGCTCGGCTCGCCGCTGGTCGAAGGCCGGGCTGCTCGCTGGCCGGGCTCGCTGTTCCTGACCTACTACGATCGACAACGACCGCGGCTGGAGCTACCTGTGGCTGTTGTTCGTGGTGCTGGTCGTGGTCATGGACCTGGCGCTGCGCGCGTACCACCTGGGGCCGGCACCTGTTCGCGGTCGGCGGCAACGAGGAGGCCGCGCGTCGCTCCGGCATCAAGGTCGACCGGATCTACGTGTCCGTGTTCGTGCTGTGCTCGACGCTGGCCGCCCTCGGTGGCGTGCTCGCGGCCGGCCAGAACACCGCGGTCACCCAGTCCACGGGCACCACGGACACCAACCTGACCGCGATCGCGGCCGCCGTCATCGGTGGCACGTCGCTGTTCGGCGGGCGCGGCTCGGCGTACTCCGCGATGCTCGGCATCCTGGTGCTGCAGGCGATCCAGACCGGCCTGAACGTGATCGGCGTCGCCTCGGAGGTGCGGTTCATCGTGACCGGAGCGGTGCTGCTGCTCGCGGTGGCGATCGACTCGATCTCGCGGCGGGCCCGGTCCAGCAGCGGCCGCGGTTGAGCGTGCTCCGGCCTAGCCGGTGAAGAGTGTCGCTGCTTTGCGGACGGTCTCGACCAGTCCGTAGAGCAGCGGCACCAGCACCAGCAGCCAGGCGACGACGAGGCGTGCAGTCATGCCGAAACACCTTCCTTACGCAGCGACGCGTCGTCGGGCTCGTGGAACCGCTCGGCGACGGGCTTGATCAGCAGGTTGGACACGAACCCGATGGCGAGCAGCACCACCATGGTCAGCAGCGCGAGCCGGTAGTCGGCGGCGGTGAGCTTGCCGGGCTCGCCCTCGGCGTCGAGGAACTTGTTCACGATCAGCGGTCCGGCGACGCCCGCGGCCGACCAGGCCGTCAGCAGCCGGCCGTGGATGGCGCCGACCTCGAACGTGCCGAACAGGTCGCGGAGGTACGCCGGGACCGTCGCGAACCCGCCGCCGTAGAACGACAGGATCACCGCCGCCAGCAGCACGAACAGCGCGGTCGAGGTGTGTCCGACCAGGGCGAGCAGGACGTAGAGCACCATGCCGCCCCCGAGGTAGAGCATGTAGATCGGCTTGCGCCCGATCACGTCGGAGGTCGAGGACCAGATGAAGCGGCCGCCCATGTTGGCGAGCGAGAGCAGGCCGACGAACCCGGCCGCCGCGGCGGCGCTCACCGTGGAGGTGTCGCCATCGCGGAAGAAGTCCTGGCTCATCGGTGCAGCCTGCTCGAGGATGCCGATGCCCGCGGTCACGTTGCAGAACAGGACGACCCAGAGCAGCCAGAACTGCGGGGTCTTGATCGCGTTGCTGGCGGAGACGCTGGCGGTGGTGACCATCTTCTTCTGCTTGACCTGCGACGGGTCCCAGCCGTCCGGCTGCCAGTCGTCGGCCGGCACCCGCACGGTGAAGGCGCCGAACAGCATGTAGGCGAGGTAGACGATGCCGAGCGTGACGAACAGCGAGGCGACCGCTGCGCCGCTGGCGATCGACGCCGGGTCGCTGGCGTCGTACCCGCTGTCGTAGAGGGCCAGCAGCCGGGCGCTCAGCGGGCCGGCGATCAGCGCGCCGCCGCCGAAGCCCATGATCGCCAGGCCGGTGGCGAGCCCCGGGCGGTCGGGGAACCACTTGATCAGGGTCGAGACCGGGCTGATGTAGCCGATCCCGAGCCCGATCCCGCCGATCACGCCGTAGCCGAGGTAGACCAGCCAGAGCTGTCCGCTGCTGATCCCGAGCGCTGCCACCATGAAGCCGGTCGACCAGAACAGGGCCGCGGCGACCATCGCGGCCCGCGGACCGTTGTGGTCGACCCAGGTGCCGAGCACGGCGGCGGACAGGCCGAGCATCACGATCGCGATCGAGAAGATCACGCCGATCGCGGTGAGGCTGGTGTCGAAGTGCGCGACCAGCGCGTTCTTGTAGACGCTGGTCGCGTAGACCTGGCCGATGCAGAGGTGGACGGCGAGCGCGGCCGGTGGGATCAGCCAGCGGTTGAACCCCGGTGGCGCCACCGTGGCCTCGCGTCGCAGGAACGAGGGAAGCCAGCTGCTGCCGGCCGGGTGGGACGTCGACGTGGCCATGGTGCACCTCCGAGTAGGTGCCTTCCTCTCTACCCCGATCTCGTTGAAGCCGCAACGTCCTGAAGGAGGGTTCTGCCACCTAGGTGTAGGTGGTGGTGCGCTGCGCGACCGGGCGGCCGATGCCGGCACCGATCGCGACCAGCTCCTCGACGGTCTTCGCCGACCCGTGCTCGGAGCCGGCCATCCGCGAGATCGTCTCCTCCATCAGCGTGCCGCCGAGGTCGTTGGCGCCCGCCCGGAGCATCGCCTGGGTGCCCTCGACGCCGAGCTTGACCCACGAGGTCTGGATGTTGTCGATGCGGCCGTGCAGCAGGATCCGCGCGACCGCGTGCACCGCGACGTTGTCGCGCAGCGTGGGTCCGGGCCGGGCCACGCCGGCGAGGTAGATCGGCGCGCTGTGGTGCACGAACGGCAGCGGCACGAACTCGGTGAACCCGCCGGTCTCGTCCTGGATCCGGCTGAGCACGCGCAGGTGCTGCACCCAGTGCCGCGGGTTGTCGACGTGGCCGTACATCATCGTCGAGCTGCTCGGCAGGCCCACCCGGTGCGCCGTGCTGACCACGTCGATCCAGGTGCTGGTCGGCAGCTTGCCCTTGGTGAGCACCCAGCGGACGTCGTCGTCGAGGATCTCCGCGGCGGTGCCGGGGATCGAGCCGAGCCCGGACTCGCGTGCCTTGATCAGGAAGTCCTCGAACGAGAGGCCGGTGCGGCTGGAGCCGTTGACGATCTCCATCGGGCTGAACGCGTGCACGTGCATGTCGGGCACGCGCTTCTTCACCGCGCTCGCGAGGTCGAAGTACGCCGTACCGGGGAGCTCCGGGTCGATCCCGCCCTGCATGCACACCTCGGTCGCGCCGAGGTCCCACGCCTCCTGGGCCCGGTCGGCGACCTGGTCGAGCGAGAGCGAGTACGCGTCGGCGTCGTTGCGCCGCTGGGCGAACGCGCAGAACCGGCACCCGACGTAGCAGACGTTGGTGAAGTTGATGTTCCGGTTGACGACGTAGGTCACCTCGTCGCCGACCGTGTCCCGCCGCAGCTGGTCGGCCAGCTCCGCCACCCGGGTCAGCAGCTCCCCCTCCGCCGTCATCAGGGTCAGCGCGTGCTCGTCGCTCAGGTTGCCCGGGTCCTTCTCGGCGGCGCGCATGGCGGCGGCGAAGTCGGATAGTCCCGACCATATGGCATCGGTGTTCGGGTGTCGGCAGCAGCCCATGTGGCCGGGACTACCCGCTCCGCGAGCTCAGACCAGTCGCCGTAGACGGTGTCGAAGTCGGCGCGGCGGTCGGTGGTGCGGCCCTCGGTGTCGATCGAGGCGTGCAGGTCGGTGCGGCCGGCGCCGTCGCCGACGGTCGCGAAGCCGCCGTCGGGCTCCTGCCAGGGCAGGCCCTCGGGGCGTACGCCGGGGCGCGCGAGGCCGTCGTCGGTGGCGAGGGCCGCGACGTGTCCGGAGACCCGCGGGTCGATCCAGGGCTCGCCGGTGCGGACGTACTCCGGATGCACGGTCAGCCTTGCCTGCAAGGAGAAACCGGCCTGCGCGGTGATGTCGCGCAGGCGTTCGAGCGACGGCCAGGGGCGCTCGGGGTTGACGTGGTCAGGGGTCAGCGGGGAGACGCCGCCCCAGTCGTCGACCCCGGCGCCGAGCAGCGCGCGTCGCACTCGGCGAGGTCGACCAGGTTGGGCGGTGCCTGGATCCGTGCCCGCGGTCCGAGCACGATCCGCGCGACCGCGATCGCGGCGACGTACTCGTCGAGGCCGAGGTCGTCCTGGTGTCGCATCGCGGTGTCGGGCTTGGCCCGGAAGTTCTGGACGATCACCTCCTGCACGTGGCCGTACTGCCGGGCCACCCGCCGGATCGCGAAGATCGACTCGGCCCGCTCCGTCAGGGTCTCTCCGATCCCGACCAGGATGCCGGTGGTGAACGGCACCGACAGCCGGCCGGCGTCCTCGAGCACGCGCAGCCGTACGGCGGGGTCCTTGTCCGGCGAGCCGAAATGGGCCTGGCCCTTCTCGGTGAACAGCCGGGTCGACGTGGTCTCGAGCATCATCCCCATGGAGGGAGCGACGGGCTTGAGCCGGTTCATCTCCTCCCAGGACATGACGCCGGGGTTGAGGTGCGGGAGCAGTCCGGTCTCCTCCAGCACCCGGATCGCCATCGCGCGAACGTAGGCCAGCGTCGAGTCGTAGCCGTGCGCGTCGAGCCAGTCCGCGGCCGCCGGCCAGCGGTCCTCGGGACGGTCGCCGAGCGTGAACAGCGCCTCGGTGCAGCCGAGCGCCGCCCCTTGGCGGGCGATGTCGAGGACCTCGTCGGGGGAGAGGAACGCCGCGCTCTGCCCGTTCTCGGCCTCGCGCTCGAGGTGGCCGGGCGTGGTGACGAACGTGCAGTAGTGGCAGCGGTCGCGGCACAGCCGGGTCAGCGGGATGAAGACCTTGGGGGAGTAGGTCACCACGCCCGGTCGGCCGGCGTCGACCAGTCCGGCGTCGCGCACCCGGGCCGCGATCGTGGACAACCGGGTCAGGTCGTCGCCGCGTGCCGCCAGCAGGGCGGTGGCCTCGCCGAGGTCGAGGCTGGCTCCGCGGTCGGCTCGCGCGAGCGCCCGCCGTACCTGCTGGGGGGTGATGTCCATCGGGATCAGGCTATGCGGGTCTCGACAGGCTCGACCACCGCGGGGGTCAGGACACCCACTCCTTGACCTTGCTGACCAGGGCCGGGGCGTCGTCGGCGACCGGGATCACCTGCAGGTTGGTCACGCCGGCCTCGCGGAAGGCGGCGATCCGCTCCTTGACGTAGGACTCCGGGCCGACCAGGTTGCCGAGCTCGAGCAGCTCCATCGGCACCTCCGCCTCCGCGTCGCGCTTGTTGCCGCCGAGGTACAGGTCCTGGATCTTGGTGGCCGCCTCCTCGAAGCCGTACTGGCAGGCGAGGTCGAAGTAGAAGTTCTTGCCGCGGGCGCCCATGCCGCCGACGTACAGCGCCACCATCGGCCGGGCGAAGTCGAGCAGTCCCTTGACGTCCTCGCCGACCGCGACCATGCCGCCGGCGGAGATCTCGAGCGGCCCGAGGTCGCTGCTGCGCTTCGCGGTGCCGGCCCGCAGCGCGTCGCCCCAGACCTTGTCGTGCAGCTCGGGCACGAACAGGAACGGCAGCCAGCCGTCGGCGATCGCGGCGGTGCTCTCGACGCTCTTGGCGCCGAGCGCGGCGACGTAGATCGGGATCGACGAGCGCTCGGGCTTGGTCAGCATCTTCAGCGGCTTGCCGAGGCCGATGCCCTGGTCGGCGGGGAGCGGGAGCGTGACCGTCCTCCCGTCGTACTCGAGCCGCTCGCGGCGCAGCGCCATCCGGACGACGTCGATGACCTCCTGGGTGCGGGTCAGCGGCTTGGTGTACGGCAGGCCGTGCCAGCCCTCGATCACCTGCGGGCCGGAGGCGCCGAGGCCGAGGATCGCGCGGCCGCCGGAGACGTTGTCGAGGCCGGCCGCGGTCTGGGCGAGCGCGCCGGGCGTGCGCGAGTAGACGTTGAGGATCGCGGCGCCGATCTCGATGGTGTCGGTCTTCGCGGCCAGGTAGCCCATCAGCGTCGGGGAGTCGAAGCCGTACGCCTCGGCCACCCAGACCGTGTCCAGCCCCGCCTTCTCCAGCGCCACCACCTGGTCGGCGGCCTCGCGCGGGTTGCCGGAGTACATCAGCATCTGGGAGAGCTTCATCAGGGTCCTTCGAGCCGTGAGCGAGGAGCGGTGGGGCCGGTGTGGGGCCTTCGAGCCGTCGAGGGCGGGGGGGCCGGTGCAATACGCTGACAGTAATACTGTCACGGTCGCGCCGGACAGGCCCGACCCGAAGGAGAGCCCCCGTGGGAGAGCAACGTCACACGATCGCCGTCGTCGGCGGCACCGGACCGCAGGGCAAGGGCCTGGCCTACCGGTTCGCGAAGCACGGGCACGACGTCGTGATCGGCTCGCGCTCGGCCGAGCGGGCCGCCGAGGCGGCCGCCGCGATCGCCGGACGCGGGGTCACCGGCTCGGTGACCGGCGCCGCCAACGAGGACACGCTCGCGGGTGCGGACGTCGTCCTCCTCGCGGTGCCGTACGACGGGCACGACGACCTGGTGGCCGCGCTCGCGGACGGCCTGGCCGGCAAGGTCGTGGTCAGCTGCGTGAACCCGCTCGGCTTCGACAAGCAGGGCCCCTACGGCCTCGACCTCGACCGGTCCGCTGCCGAGTCGGCCGCCGCGCTGGTGCCCACCGCGCGCGTGACCGGCGCGTTCCACCACGTCTCGGCGGTGACCCTGTGGGGCGACGAGGAGTACCTGTCCCACGAGGACGTGCTGGTCTGCGGCGACGACGCCGACGCGGTCGACCTGGTCGTCGACCTCGCCTCGACCGTCACCGGGCGCCCGGGCGTGAAGGCCGGCCGGCTGCGGATGGCGCGCCAGCTCGAGCCGCTGACGGCCGTGCTGATCTCGATCAACAAGGCGTACAAGACGCGGTCGGGGGTGGCGATCTCGGGGGTGCATGAGTGAGCGTCGTGTGCGGTGGGGTGCGAATTCCCAAGGTATCTAGGGACTTGTCGGGCATCGGGGGCGCAAACGGACATCCCACTTCCCAATCTCTTCTGACCTCCCAATGGAGAACTGGCGCTTCCAGCGGCGTACATGCCCCTGGATGCGCCAGAAAACCTAGATACCTTGGGAATTCTCCCGCCCCACACCTACCGATGCCACGACGCCCACAGGTCGGCGTACGACCCGCCCGCCTCGACCAGCTCGTCGTGGGAGCCGAACTCGCTGATCCGGCCGTCCTCGACCACGGCCACCCGGTCGGCGTCGTGCGCGGAGAACAGCCGGTGCGCGATCGCGATCACGGTGCGGCCGTGCAGCACGCCGGCCAGGGAGCGTTCGAGGTGCCGGGCGGCGCGGGGGTCGATCAGCGACGTCGCCTCGTCGAGCACCAGCGTGTGCGGGTCGGCGAGCACCAGCCGGGCCAGCGCCACCTGCTGGGCCTGCGCCGGCGTGAGCTCGCGGCCGCCGGCGCCGACCACGGTGTCCAGACCGTCGGGCAGCGCCAGCACCCAGTCGCGGGCGTCGACCGACTCGAGCGCCTCGAGCAGGTCGCCGTCGGTCACCGGCTCGTCGGTCGCCAGGGCCAGGTTGTCGCGCAGCGTGCCCACGAACACGTGGTGCTCCTGGGTGACCAGCGCGACGTGGCCGCGCAGGTCGGTCAGCAGCAGCTCGGTGAGCCCGACCCCGCCGACGGTCACCGAGCCGGTGCGCGGCGGGTGGATGCCGGCCAGCAGCCGGCCCAGCGTCGACTTGCCGGCGCCGGACGGCCCGACCATGGCGATCCGCTCACCGACCCCGACGTCGAGGTCGACGCCGTGCAGCACGTCGCGTCCGTCGACGTACGCGAACCGCACGTCCTCGGCCTGCAGCCGCTCGTCCAGCGGCTGCGCGCCGGTCACGGTGCGGTCGTCCGGCACGTAGGCCACCCCGAGCAGCCGCGCCAGCGAGGCGCCGCCGACCTGGAGCTCGTCGAGGATCGAGACCACCCGGTCGAGCGGGTCGACCAGCATCTGCACGTAGAGCGTCGCCGCGGTCACGTCGCCCAGCGAGACCTCGCCCGCGCAGGTAGAGCCAGCCGCCGAACAGCAGCGTCGCCACGGTCGGGATCAGGTAGGCGACCTCGACGGTCGGGAAGAACCGGGTGCGCAGGCCGAGCGTGTAGCGCTCCGCCGCGAAGGAGTTGGCGATGTCGCCGTCGATCCGGGCGACGCGCTCCTGCCCGAGCCCGAGCGCCTCCACCGTGCGCGCGCCCTCGACCGTCTCGGTGAGCGTGGCGTTGATGACCGAGTACGACGCGCTCTCGCGCGAGGTAGCCGGCCTTGGCACGCGCGAGGTACCAGCGCAGCCCGATCACCAGCAGCGGCACGCCGAGCGCGCACGGCAGCAGCACCCACCAGCCGACCAGGGCCGCCCCGACGAGCGTCACCACCGTGGTGATCAGCGCGATCACCCACTCGGGCAGCGCCCAGCGCACCGACCAGCCGAGCTGCTCGACGTCGCGCGAGGTGCGGGTGAGCAGGTCGCCGGAGCCGGCGCTCTCGACCACGCCGACCGGGAGCGCGAGCGAGTTGTCGACGAAGTCCTCGCGCAGCTCGGCCAGCACCTGCTCGCCCAGGCTGGAGGAGAGGAACCGTGCCTGCCGGGTGAGCAGCGTCTGCAGCACCAGGAACCCGACCAGCGACCAGGATCACCTTGTCCACGTGGCCGGTCGTGGTGCCCGTGTCGACCGCCTGCACGAGCTCGCCGAGCAGCCGGGGCCCGGCCAGCCCGGCGACCGCGGCCAGCAGGTGCAGGGTCAGCATCGTGGCCATCGCCCGCGGGTGCCGGCGGAACAGGCTGCGCACGTAGCCCAGCACCTGCTTGCCGTCGGCGACCGGCAGCATCGTGCTCATTCGGGATCCCCGCGGAATCGTGGAGGGTCAGCGGAGCGATCGCGTGGCTGGTCATCTCAGCGCTCCTCGGACTGGACTCGACCTCGCGGGTGACGACGGCGCGGTACGCCGCCGACTCGTCCAGCAGGTCCTCGTGCGAGCCCTCGGCGACCAGCCGCCCGTCGAGCACGAAGCAGACGACGTCGACCCGGTCGAGCATCAGCGGGCTCGAGGTGGTGACCACGGTGGTGCGCCCCGCACGCGCGTCCGCGCAGCCGCTCGGCGATCCGGGCCTCGGTGTGCGCGTCGACGGCCGAGGTCGGGTCGACCAGCACCAGCACCTCGGGGTCGGCGGCCAGGGCGCGCGCGAGCACCAGCCGCTGCCGCTGACCGCCCGAGAACGTGCGGCCCTTCTCCGCCACCTCGGTCTCGAACCCGTCCGGCAGCGCCTCGAGCACGTCGTACGCCGACGCGGTGTGCATCGCCTCGGCGACCCGGTCGGCACCGCGACCGCGGATGTCGACCTGCGTGCCCAGCCGACCGGAGAACATCATCGCGGCGGTGTCGGAGACCACGATCCGCTCGCGGACCAGGAGCCGCGGCAGGTCCGCGAGGGCGACGTGCCCCCACCGCACGTCGCCGTCGCGGAACCTGCCCAGCCGGTCGGCGATCTCGGCCGCCTGCTCGGGCGGCTCGGTCACGATCGCGGTGGTGAGCCCGGGGCGGATCCGGACGCCGGTCGCGACGTCGTGCAGCACCGCGTCCGGCCCGGGCGGGACCACCTCGGTCGCGGGGTCCTCGATCTCCGGCTCCAGCGCCAGCACGTGGATCACGCGCCGCGCCGACACGACCGCGCGGATCGCCTTGTTGGCGAACTCGGTCGCGGTGCGCAGCGGCATCATCAGGAACGCCGCGTAGCCGTAGAACGCGACCAGCTCGCCGGGCGTGATCAGGCCCTGCACCGCGAACCGGGCGCCGATCCAGACCACGGTCACCACGAAGATGCCGGGCAGCAGCACCTGCAGCGCGTCGAGCAGGGACTGGAGCCGGGCCACCCCGACGCCGGCCCGGCGGACCCGCTGCGACTCCGCGGCGTAGCGCTCGTGGAAGACCCGCTCGCCGCCGATCCCGCGCAGCACGCGCAGACCCGCCGACGATGTCGGAGGCGAGGTTGGACAGCTGGCCCATCATCTCGCGCTGCTGCATGTTGCGCCGCTGCAGCGGCCGCAGGATCGGCCCGATCGCGAGCAGGAGCAGGGGAACGCCGACCAGGACGACCAGCCCGAGCGTGGCCGAGGTCTGCATCAGGATCACCGCGACGACGACGAACGAGACGATCGCGCCCGCCGCCCGCGCGCTCACGTCCATCAGGTTGCCCATGTGCGCGAGGTCGTTGGTGCCGATCGCGACCACCTCGCCGGTGGCCACCTTCTTCGACAGCGTCGCGCCGAGGTGGGTGGCGTGGCGGGCCACCAGCTGGACGGTGCGGTACGCCGCCGTCAGCCAGTTCGTGACCGCGAACCGGTGCCGGATGATGCCGGACACCGCACCGACCAGGCCGATGCCGAGCAGCACGGCCGACCACTCGACCAGCCGGGCGGGGTCACGTGCGGCGATGCCCTGGTCGATCGCCTTGCCGATCACGGCCGGCATCACGGCCGACGAGCACATCCAGATGATGCCGAACGTCATCCCGCCCAGCAGCGTGCGTGCCTGGCCCTTCGCCATCCACCACAGGAACCGCACCGCCGACCGGTGGTCGGCGGTGCCCGGGTCTTCGAGGGGGAGCGTGCGCACCCGCCCACGGTAGGGATCGGGGCGGGTGCGCAGCCACCGAGTTTCGGTGGCCGTCAGCTCGTCAGTGCGCCGGCTCCAGCTCGACGTCCTTCGTCGGCTCGGTGGGGGTGCCGCTGTCGATGTGGCTCGGCCACCAGATCTTCGGACCGAGGTCGAGGTTGATCGCCGTGACCAGGATCGAGCGCACGATGATCGTGTCGAGCAGCACACCCAGCGCCACCGCGACCCCGAGCTCGGTGAGGAACACCAGCGGCAGCGATCCGAGCACCGCGAACGTGGCGGCCAGGACCAGGCCCGCGGACGTGATCACGCCACCGGTCGCGGACAGCGCGATCAGGGACGCCTTGCGGGTGCCGTGCTGTCGGTGTCTCCTCCCGCACGCGGGTCATCAAGAAGATGTTGTAGTCGATGCCCAGCGCGACCAGGAACACGAACACGAACAACGGGAACGACGCGTCGGCGCCCGCGAACCCGAACACGTACTTGAACAGCAGCGAGCTGATGCCCAGGGCGGCCCCGAAGGACAGCACGACGGTCGCGACCAGGATCAGCGGTGCCGTCACCGCCCGCAGCAGGACCATCAGGACCAGCAGCACGACCAGCAGCACGATCGGGATGATCACCAGGTTGTCGCGACTGGACGCCTTCTCCACGTCGAGCAGGAACGCCGTCGCTCCACCCACCAGCGCGTCGGAGCCGGGCACGGCGTGCACCGCGCTGCGCGCCTGCTTCACCGCCGTGAACGAGGCCGGCGAGGAGGCGTCGCTGTCGAGCGGTGCCGCGATGAACGCGACGCCGTCCTTGATCGCCGGCTGGCTGGGCTCGCCGAGGCCCGGGACCCCGGACAGGGCCTGCGCCACGTCGGCGGCCTTGTCGCTGTTGGCGACGATCATGAGCGGGGCGGACTGGTCGGACAGCCCGTGCGCGGTGAGCACCTTCTGTCCGACGATCGAGTCGAACTCCTTGGTGTAGGAGTCCTCGCTCGAGAGTCCGTTGGCGTCCAGCGTGAGGACGCCCAGGCAGGCGACCGCGAGGGCCGCGGCCGTGCCCACCCAGACCGAGCGCGGACGCCGCGACGACCCGGGTGCCGACCCGGGCCCAGAAGCCGGTCGCCGTGGGCTCGGGAGAGCCGAACCCGGGACGCTTCGGCCAGAACACCCAGCGTCCGCAGATCACCAGCAGCGCGGGCAGCAGCGTCGTCATCACCGCGAGCGCCGCGAGGATGCCGACGGCGAGGACCGGACCGAGGCCGGCCGTCGAGTTCATCTCGGCGAGCAGCAGGCACAGCATGCCGAGGACCACGGTCATGCCACTGGCGAAGATCGCCGGGCTGGCGCGGTGCAGCGCGAACGCCATCGCCTCGTGCCGGTCCTCGTGGCGGCGGAGCTCTTCCCGGTAGCGCGCGACGAGCAGCAGCGCGTAGTCGGTGCCGGCGCCGATCACGAGCACCGTCAGGATGCCCTGACTCTGCCCGTTGACGGTCAGGTCGGCGTACTTCGCGAGGAGGTAGACCACGGCCTGCGCGGTGAACAGCCCGATCACGGCGGAGAAGATCGGCAGGATCCAGAGGACCGGGCTGCGATAGGTCACGAGCAGGATCAGGATCACCACGAGCAGGGTGGAGACCAGCAGGATGCCGTCGATACCACCGAACGCCTCGGCCGAGTCGGCGGCCTGTCCGCCCTGGCCCGCGATGTGGACGGACACGCCCGACTGATCGGCGATCTTGCGCAGCTCGTCGGCGGCGTCGGGCATCTTGTTCCACCCGTCCTTGCCGAAGTTGAACGTGACCAGCGTCTGCGCGGCCTGGCCGTCCTGGGACGGGATCGGGCCGATCACCTTGCCGGTGACGCCGTCGATGTCGGCGAACTCCTGCGCGTCGGCCTTGGCCGCGGCGAGGTCCTCGGCGCTGAGGCCGTCGGTGCGCTCGTAGACGACCGTGGTCGGGATGGCGTTCTGGCTCTGGAACGCCTCGAGCTTGGCGAGCGCCTTGGTGGACTCGGCGTTGCCGGGCAGCCAGGAGGAGGCCTGGTTGTCCTGCACGTCGATGAGCTTGGAGCCGAGCACGCTGGAGCCGATCCCGAGGACCAGCCACACGGCGAGCACGAACCACTTGATGACGGGGCCGGTCAGCTTGCCGGCGATCTGACGATGCATGGGAAGACTCCATCAGAAGAGGGCGGTCGGCGCCTCGGGTTATTTCCCTGAGATGTCCCTGAGGAGCTTGTCCATTCTGACGGGGGCCACCGACAGGACTCATCGCTGGTCCAGACACGTAGCTACCGCGCGAGCCCCTCGACCACCTCGGCGCCCGGGATCCGGCCCAGGTCGGCTCCCGGGAGCAGCAGCTTCGACCGGCGGACGCCGCTGCCGATCAGGGCCACGTCGATGTCGACGCAGCGGGCGTCGACCAGCAGCCGCCAGCCCTCCGGCAGCCCGATCGGGGTGATCCCGCCGTACTCCATGCCGGTCTCCTCGACCGCGCGCTCGTGGGCGTGGAACGACGCCTTCCGCACGTCGAGCAGCCGCCGGACGGTGGTGTTCACGTCGGCGCGGGTGTCCGCGCGGACCACGCACGCCGCGATCCGCTCCTCCCCGCCGCGCCTGCCCATCACCACCACGCAGTTGGCGCTGGCCTCCGGCGGCAGGTCGTACGTCGCGTTGAGGGTGGCCGTGTCCGCGAGCTCGGGGTCGATCTCGACCACCGCCACCCGGTCGCCGTGCTCCCAGGACGCCAGTGCCGCCGCCACCGATGGCCCGAGCAGGTCGGGCCGCTCGCGGGCGGGGTGGGACTCCATGCTGCCGATCGTCGGAAGGCTCATGTCGCCGATTCTGCACGCCGGGTTGGTCTCCCCGTCACCGTGGTGTCACCACGGCCGTGCACGCTGGATCACGTGACCGAACCGCTCGTGATCGCGCACCGCGGAGCCTCCGGGCACCGTCCCGAGCACACCGCCGGCGCGTACCGGCTCGCCTTCCGGCTCGGCGCCGACTCGGTCGAGCTCGACCTCCACGCCACGCGTGACGGCGAGCTGGTCTGCCTGCACGACCTCGAGCTGTCGCGCACCACCGACGTCGCGACGCGTCCGGAGCTCGCCCACCTCCGGCGCAGCGTCGAGGTCGGAGGGAGGGTGCTCAGCGGGTGGTTCGTGCACGACCTCACGTTCGCCCAGCTGCAGACGCTGCGGTGCCGCGAGCGGTGGCCCCGCAAGCGTGCGGCCAGCGCGACGTACGACGGGCGCTGGCCGGTGCCCACCCTGCAGGACGCGCTCGACCTCGTCGACGGCGAGTCGGCCCGGCGGGGGATCCCGCTGCGGGTGCACGCGGAGCTCAAGCACCCGGCGTTCCTGGAGTCGGTCGGGCTGTCGCTGCCCGACCTTGTCGCGCCGTACCAGCGTCCGCACCTGACCTGGATGAGCTTCGACCCGGTCGTCCTGCGCCGCCTCGCGCTGCGCGGTCGGCGCGACCTCGTGCAGCTCCACGCTCGATCCGCCCAGCCGGGCGCGAGGTCGCCGTCGCGCGCGTCGTACGCCTCCGGGATCGGGGTGCGGCGCGACGCGGTGATCGGCACCGACCTCGTCGCCCGGGCCCACCGGCGTGGGCTCGACGTCCTGGTGTGGACGCACCGCGCGGAGAACCAGCACCTGCCCACGGACCTGCGGGTGGGCGACGCCTACCATGCGCATGGGCTGGCGCAGCGAGCCGCCGAGCAGCTGTACGACGTCGGCGTGGACGCCGTGATCACCGACTTCCCGGAGACCGTCGTCGCCGCCCGCGGCTCGATGCGTCGCCGGCTGCCCGTCGCCCGGTGAGCCTCAGCGCGGGGACTGCGCCCGGCGCCAGGTGCCGGGCGCGGAGCCGCAGGCCCGCTTGAAGGCCCGGCTGAACGCCTCCTCGGCGTCGTAGCCGACCCGCCGTGCCACCGCCGCCACTGCGAGGTCGGTGCTCGCGAGCAGGTCCTGCGCCAGGTGCATCCGCCACTCGGTGAGGTAGCGGATCGGCGAGCGGCCCAGCACCTCCCGGAAGCGGCTGTCGAGCTGCGAGCGCGAGACCGCGGTCGCGGCCGCCAGCTCGGTGACCGTCCACTTGTGGGCCGGTGACCGGTGCAGCAGCGCGAGCGCCGGTCGGACGACCGGGTCGCCGAGGGCGGCCGCCCAGCCGTGGTCGACGGCCGGCGCCGTCGCGAGGTGCAGCCGCAGCACCTCGACCAGCAGCAGCTCCGGCAGGCGGGTGGCACCCGGGTCGGGTGCCGGCGGGGAGGCGCTGGTCTGCTGCAGTGCGAACGCGATGTTGGCGCGCACCCAGTCGGCCGCGGTGCCGTCGGGCGGGCGGACCACGAAGACCGCGCGGGAAGACCCGCAGGTCCGGGTCGAACAACGGGTCGTGGCTCTGCAGGTAGCCGCACACGACGTCGGTCAGGCTGCCGTCGGCGCCGCCGTGGCGCAGCACCGGCATCGTGGTCCACGGCGGGTTGTCGAGGAACGTGGTGATCGACACCGGCTCGGCCTCGCTGACGCCGCCCATCCGGTGCTGGTCGCCGTACGGCAGCACGATCACGTCGCCGGCGCTCGCCCAGTGCCGGGGACCGTCGCCCACCGGCGACCCAGCACCGCCCGAGGCGACCACGTGGAAGAGGATCACCCGGTCGCTGCCCGGGTGCAGGATCGCCGCGGTCGCCGGCCCGGTCAGCGAGTCGTAGGCCCAGGGCTCCCGGTACTCGGCCCGGAGGAAGAGCGCGCCCTGCAGTCGCAGCCGGGCGACGGCCCGGGCGAGGGCCTCGGAGCGGGTGGCGAACGGCCGTGGTCGTGCGGTCAGGTGCGCCGGTCGTGCGGTCATGGTCCGCAGACCTGGGCTCCATGAGACTCGATGGTGTCACAACCCATCACCAGTCTCGGGCCGAGAAAAGGAACCAGCAATGCCTCTCTTCATGGACGTCCACACCATGGACGGCTCGGTCGCCGTCGATGACGTCGCCCAGGCCCACCAGGCCGACCTGCGGGTGCAGGGCACCCGCGACGTGAGCTACCTGCAGTACTGGGTCGACGAGCCGCAGGGCAAGATCTTCTGCCTCGTCGACGCACCCAGCGCGGAGGCCGCGGCCGAGGTCCACCGCGAGGCCCACGGGCTGGTCGCGGACGAGATCTACCAGGTCGCCGAGGGCGTCTAGTCGGCTCGAGTGCTGGAGTGGTCGCCCGGGTGGCAACCACTCCAGCACTCGACCGCGTCAGGCCGCGACCGTCGCGGCCGGTGCCGCCTCGAGCGCCTTCGCGACCACCTCGCGCACGTCGGAGACCAGGTGCACCGTGAGCGCCTCGAGCACGTCGGCCGGGACGTCGTCCAGGTCGGGCTCGTTGCGCTGCGGGAGGAACACCTCGGTCAGCCCGGCCCGCTGGGCCGCGAGCAGCTTCTGCTTCACGCCGCCGATCGGCAGCACGCGCCCGGTGAGGGAGACCTCGCCGGTCATGCCGACCTCGCCGCGCACCGGCCGCCCGGTCGCGAGCGACACCAGCGCGGTGGTCATGGTGACCCCGGCCGACGGCCCGTCCTTGGGTACGGCGCCCGCGGGCACGTGCACGTGCACCGGCTTGTCGAGCGTGGCCGGGTCGACGCCGAGCTCGGCCGCGTGCGAGCGGACGAACGACAGCGCGATCTGCGCCGACTCCTTCATCACGTCGCCGAGCTGGCCGGTGAGGCTGAGCGCCGCCGTGCCCTCCGGCAGCGACGACGCCTCGATGTAGAGGACGTCGCCACCGAGGCCGGTGACCGCGAGCCCGGTCGCGACGCCCGGTGCGGACGTGCGCTCGTGGGCGTCCGGCGTGAACCGGGGCCGGCCGATCAGCTCACGGAGCACCGGCAGGTCGACCGTGATCGGGGCCGGCGTACCGGCGGCGAGCTTCGTCGCCGCCTTGCGGAACGCCTTCGCGATGATCCGCTCGAGCTGGCGTACGCCGGCCTCGCGGGTGTGGTTGGCGGCGATCTCACGCAGCGCCTCGTCGGTCACGATGACCTCCTCGGCGTCCAGCGCGGCCCGCTCCAGCTGCCGGGGCACCAGGAAGTCGCGGGCGATCGCGACCTTGTCGTCCTCGGTGTAGCCGTCGAGCGTGACCAGCTCCATCCGGTCGAGCAGTGCCGGCGGGATGGTCTCCACCACGTTGGCGGTGGCGATGAACAGCACGTCGGACAGGTCCAGGTCGAGCTCGAGGTAGTGGTCGCGGAACGTGTGGTTCTGCGCCGGGTCGAGCACCTCGAGCAGCGCCGCCGCCGGGTCGCCCCGGTAGTCCGAGCCGACCTTGTCGACCTCGTCCAGCAGCACGACCGGGTTCATCGAGCCGGCCTCCTTGATCGCGCGGACGATGCGGCCCGGCAGCGCACCGACGTACGTGCGCCGGTGGCCGCGGATCTCCGCCTCGTCGCGCACGCCGCCGAGGGCGACGCGCACGAACTTCCGGCCGAGCGTGCGCGCGACGGACTCGCCGAGCGACGTCTTGCCGACGCCGGGAGGGCCCGCCAGCAGGATCACGGCACCGCTGCCCCGTCCGCCGACGACGTCGAGGCCACGCGAGGCCCGTCGGGCGCGGACGGCGAGGTACTCGACGATCCGGTCCTTCACGTCGTCCAGCCCGTGGTGGTCGGCGTCGAGCACGGCGCGCGCCGCGTCGACGTCGGTGGAGTCGACGGTCGTGGTGCTCCACGGGAGCTCGAGCACGGTGTCGAGCCAGGTGCGGATCCACGCCACCTCGGGGCTCTGGTCGCTGGAGCGCTCGAGCTTGTCGACCTCGCGCAGCAGCGCCGCGCGGACCTCGTCGGGCACCTCGGCCGCCTCGACCCGCGCCCGGTAGTCGTCCGCGCCGTCGGGCTCGCCCTCGCCGAGCTCCTTGCGGATCGCGTTGAGCTGCTGGCGCAGCAGGAACTCCCGCTGCGACTTCTCCATGCCCTCGCGGACGTCGGTGCCGATCTTGTCGTTGATCTCGACCTCGGCGAGGTGCTCGCGGGTCCACTCGATGAGGAGCTCGAGGCGCCGCTCGACGTCCGGCGTCTCCAGCAGGTCGCGCTTGCGCTCGTTGCTGAGGTACGGCGCCCAGCCGGCCGTGTCGGCGATCTGCTCGGGGTCGGTCAACGACCCGAACTGGTCGATGATCTGCCAGGCCTCGCGCCGCTGGAGCACCGCGACGACGAGCTTCTGGTACTCGCTCGCGAGCTCCCGGGTGTGCTCGGTCGGCTCGGTCGGCGCCACCGGGGTCGCCTCGACCCAGAGCGCGGCACCGGGTCCGGTGACGCCGCTGCCGATCTCGGCGCGGACGCCGGCGCGGAGCACCGCGGCCGGGCCGCCGCGGCTGAACCGGCCGACCTTCTCGATCGTGGCGACGACGCCGTACGACGCGTAGCGGTCGTCGAGCCGGGGCGCCACGAGCAGCTCGTGGCTCTCGGTCGCCTGCGCGGCGTCGACCGCGGCCTGGGCGGCCTCGTCGAGCTCGATCGGGACCACCATGCCGGGCAGGATCACGACGTCGGGCAGGAACAGCAGGGGCAGCTGGGTCATCGGGTCACCCTCGTTCTGAAGACTTGACAGATGACCACTCAACTCTGGGGTGGGCGTGCTTGTTCCGGGGGTGGGGCGTGTTCACCCCAGGCGAACAGCGGGGATCGCGGTGGTGGGGGGCGGTTGGTGGGGGCTGGTTGGTGGGGTTTCACCACGGTATGCAGACGGACCTGCGCTTCCCACGACGAGCATCTCGTGGGAAGCGAGGGTCCGTCGTGGGGAGCGGGGCGGCCCGCCCGATATGCCGCTGTTATCCCTGCATACCGTGGTGAAACCTCAGCGCCCTGGCCTTGGACGACGCACCGCTACGCGTAAAGCGCCTCGATCTCGTCGGCGTACATCCCGTGCACCACCCGGCGCCTCAGCTTGAGCGTCGGGGTGAGCTCGGCGGACTCGGCGGTCCACTCCGTCGGCAGCAGCGCCCAGCGTCGATCTCCTTGCGGGCAACGAGAACGTCGGTCATGGGGTTCCCTTTCACAGTCCGAGCGACCTGCCGATGATCTCCTTCTGGATCTCGGTGGTGCCGCCGTAGATCGTCTGCACCCGGCTGTTCACGAAGGCGCGCGCGATCGGGTACTCCATCATGTAGCCGTAGCCGCCGAAGAGCTGGACGCCCTGGTCGACGATGCGCTTCTGGAGCTCGGTGGTCCACCACTTCGCCATCGACGCGGTGCTCGCGTCGAGGTCGCCGGCCACGTGGCGCCTGATGCAGTCGTCGATGAAGACCCGCGCGATGTGGGTCTCGGTCGCCATCTCCGCGATGGTGAACCGGGTGTGCTGGAACTTCCCGATCGGCCTGCCGAACGCGGTGCGCTCCTTGACGTAGGTCGAGGCACTCCGGCGAGCACGCGCTCGCAGGCGGACGCGGCCGAGACCGCGATCGAGAGCCGCTCCTGCGACAGGTTCGTCATCAGGTAGAGGAACCCGGCACCCTCCTCGCCGAGCAGGTTCTCCTTGGGGACGGCCACGTTGTCGAAGAACAGCTCGGCGGTGTCCTGGGCGTGCTGGCCGATCTTGTCGAGGTTGCGGCCGCGCTCGAACCCGTCCATGCCACGCTCGACGACGAGCAGGCTGATCCCCTTGTGCCCGGCCTCGGGGTCGGTCCTCGCGACCACGATCACGAGGTCGGCGAGGATGCCGTTGGAGATGAACGTCTTCTGCCCGTTGAGCACGTAGTGGTCGCCCTTGTCGACGGCCGTGGTGCGGATGCCCTGCAGGTCGGACCCGGCTTCCGGCTCGGACATCGCGATCGCCGCGATCAGCTCGCCGGAGGCCAGCCGGGGGAACCAGCGCTGCTTCTGCTCGTCGTTCGCGCTGGCCACCAGGTAGGGGACGATCATGTCGTTGAAGAGCGGGAACGCGGCGCCGTACACCCCGCGGCGCGGTCATCTCCTCGCCGATCACGACGTTGTAGCGGAAGTCGTCGGTACCGCCCCCGCCGTACTCCTCGGGGAGCTGGAGGCCGAGCAGGCCCTGGCCGCCGGCCTTGCGCCAGACCTCGCGGTCGACGACGCCGTCCTTCTCCCACTGGTCGTGGAACGGCACCACCTCCTTGTCGAGGAAGGTGCCCACCGCCGACCGGAACGCCTCGTGCTCGTCGTCGAAGATGTCACGCGCCACGGGTGCTCCTGTACGTCGCCGGATCTGCTGTTGCCCTCATACTGTGACAGTAATACTGTCAACGTCAACGGAGTCGGGCACCGGATCTGGAAGGTGGGATCGCGATGACCGCGCGGGCGGACGAGCTCGACGGCGAGGAGCAGCTGCTCACCGTCGACGAGCTCGCGGCGGCCACCGGCATGACGGTGCGGACGACGCGGTACTACGCCGGCCTCGGGCTGCTGCCGCCGCCGGAGCGGCGCGGGCGGATGGCCTACTACTCGACGCAGCACCGGGCGCGGCTCGAGCTGATCCGCGCGCTGCAGGACCACGGGTTCACGCTGTCCGCGATCGAGAAGTACCTGGCCCGGCTGCCGCTGGACGCCTCGGTCGAGGACCTCGCGATCCAGCGGGTGATGCTGACCTCGTGGCGGGCGACGCCGCAGGAGGTCGTGAGCCGCCGGCAGCTCGAGGCGCGCGCCGCGCCGCCCGGTCGACGACGACATGCTGGCCCGGCTGGAGGCGACCTCGGCGGTCCGGCGCGAGGGCGACCAGTTCGTGCTGCTGCCGGGCTTCGAGGTCTCGATCAAGCTGCTCGAGCTCGACCTGCCGATGGAGTCGCTGGTGGAGGCGGACGCCGCGATCACCCGGCACATGGACGCGCTCGCCGACGAGCTGACCGAGATCCTGCGCACCCGGGTGCTGGCGCCGTACCGCAAGCAGCCGCGGAGCGAGGCGGAGAAGGCCCGCTTCGAGCAGACCATGGCCCGGCTGCGCCAGCTCACGATGGAGGCGGTCGTCTCCGGCTTCCAGCGGGCGGCCAACCAGGTGATCGGGCGGTCGCTTGCGCGGCGGGCGGACTAGCCGGGGGCGGGGCTAGATACCACGGTCCCGTGGTATCCACCCACTTCCCTATCGCTACAGCAGCGGAAGCGGCAGCTACCACGGTCCCGTGGTATCCAGCCCCGCCCCTCAGCCACCCTTCCCGGTCGCCACGTCCGCCAGCGACAGGTCGACCAGCCACTCGACCGGCGCCCGGTCGTCGGTGTAGACGGGACCGCCGCGCAGCGCCGGGCGCAGCCGGTCGGCGGCGTCGTCGAGGGTCGACCCGAGCTCGGCCGGCACCGTGACCGCGGCGGCGTGCAGGGACGAGGCCGGGTCGGCGTCGGTGGTGGTCGCCAGCAGCATCGTGTTGGTGGGCTCGCTGTCGTCGCGGAACACCCGGTCGCTGCCGAACGCCGCGCGCATCGTCGCGGCGAGGGCCTTGTGCAGCTTCGTCGAGCCCTCGGGGTGGCCGACGTTGACCACCACCACGCCACCGGGCGCGAGGCGGTCGCGCACCATCCGGAAGAACTCGATCGTGGTCAGGTAGAACGGGATGTACGGCTGCCGGTAGGCGTCGATCACGATCGCGTCCTGCCGGCGCGGGTGCGTGCGCAGCCACGGCCGCGCGTCCGCGTCGTACGTGTGCAGCCGCGGCGCCTTCATGTCGAACAGCTCGCGGCCGACCTCGGTCACCTCCGGGTCGATCTCGACCGCGTCGATCCGGGTCGTGGGGGAGTAGTGGCCCACCGCGCGCGCCGTCGTGCCGGCCGCGTTGCCGAGGATCGCCACCGACCGCAGCTGCTGGCGACCCGCCCAGAGCAGCGCGAGCTGGGCGTCCCAGTAGCCGTCGGTGAGGTACTCACCGGGCCGGTAGATGGAGTGGATCGCCTGCCCCTCGTTGAGCTCGAGGATGCGCCGGCCGGAGGGGTCCTCGAGCACCCGGGCGTACTGGTACTCGGTCTCCTTCTCCCAGATCACCTTGTCGCCCTGCGGTCCGGACTTGAGGGTGCCGTCGGGCAGCGCGATCAGGGCGATCACCACGGCCGGCACCACGAGCGCGGGCACCCGGAACCGCGCCAGCCCGGGCAGGGCCGCGAGCGCGAGCAGCACCGCGAACACCAGGAACGTACGACGCGTGCCGGCGAACGGGATCAGCAGCAGCGCGGCCGCGAACGTGCCGACCAGCGAACCGAAGGTCGAGAGCGCGTAGAGGCGCCCGGTGACGCGGCCGGCGTCGGAGACCCGTTCCACCTTCAGGCGCACGGCGTACGGCGAGACCATGCCGAGCAGCAGCAGCGGCACGGCGATCAGCACGCTGACCCCGAGCAGCGACCCCACGAACGTGCCGATGCTCAGGTTGTCGAACGCGCTCACCGACGCCCGCAGGAACGGGCCGGAGACGAACGGCACGATCGCGATCAGCACCGCCGCGGCCAGCACGACGCGCGACAGACCGGAGATGGTGGGGTCGCGGTCGGCCAGCCGGCCGCCGATCGCGTAGCCGACGGAGAGCGCCACCAGCACGATCGCGATCGTGTTCGCCCAGACGATGGTGGACGCTCCGAACCACGGGGCGAGCAGGCGCGCGGCCGCGATCTCGGCGCCGAGGCTGGACGCGCCGACGACGAAGACCAGGATCTCCAGCGGCATCTCCCGGCGTCGCTCCGTCACCCGGACAACCTAGCCGGGCACCGCCAACGCCTCAGCCAGACCTGGTCGGCTGGGCTCCCGTGTTGCTCAGTCCTCCTCGGGGATCAGCGCCCAGGCGATCAGGTAGGCGAGGCCGGGGGTGAAGAACCCGACCAGCAGGGCCACCACCATCAGCACCCGGATCAGCGTGGCGTCGACGTTGAGGTAGCGGGCCAGGCCTCCGCAGACGCCGGAGATCATCCGGTCGTCGCGGCTGCGGGTGAGCCGCTTCGGCCCGGCTCCCGGCTGCTGGTACGACTCGGGGTTGCTCATCGGTCTCTCCTCCTCGTGGATGACGAGCGTGTCGTCGGTGGTCTCGTGGTTCTCGGGGATCTCGCTGCGGGGGCCGGTTGCGTCGGAGCGAGCCGGCGAACATGACCAGCAGCCCGATCACGCCGGCGGCGACCAGGATGGCGGGCATCAGCCAGCCGACCCCGACGTCGCCGATCACGCCGGCCTGGTGGAGCGCCCAGCTCCCGGCCAGGCCCAGGAAGACCAGGCCGGTCACGAGGTGACCCACCTTGACCCGGGTGTCGTTGGGCACGGTCTGTCGGTTGTCGCTCATCGCTGCCTCACATCGATCTCGCCGACCCGCAGGTCGAGGTCCAGGTGCACGGTCGGGTCACCGGGGGACCCGCCGAAGGTGACGGACGGGGACTGCTGGAAGCCGCCTCCGTCGCTGTCGCCGATGCTGTAGCCGCCGACGACCCGGATGTCCGCGTCCACGTCGACGATCACGGTGCGGGGCAGGACCACCTCGATCCGGCCGGCTCCGCCCTTGACGCGGATGGTGTCGCCGTCCAGCGCCTCGGGGTCGGAGATCCGGGAGAGGTCGAGCGACAGCTCGGCGTTCTGGAACGCGTAGACCGGCCGCACGTCGCTGGACGAGGCCGGCGAGTAGTTCAGCCGCTTCGCGTCCTCGAAGCCTCCGGTCGCGCTGGCGATGCCCATCGCGATCGCGGACACGATCCCGATCAGGATCAGCCCGCCGGGGCGGCCGACGAAGGCGCCGACGACCAGCATCACGCCGGTCACGGTCAGGGCGAGCGCCGGGTAGGCCGCGTCGACGACGGTGTTGCCCGCGTTCTCGTAGAGACCCAGGAGGCCGAGCGCGATCGCGACCAGGGCGAGGGTCGGCCAGAACAGCACCAGCCCCTGGCGCCGTGGGCGCGGCGGCGGTGCCACGTAGGGCGGCGGGCTCCAGCCCGGGCGGGGAGGCGCCGGCGGCAGGGCACCGATCGGCGGCTCGGCGCCGGCGCCGGTCTGCGGAGCGGGCGCGGTGACCGTGCCGCCCGGGGGTGCCGGAGGTCGCGGCGGACGTGGCCGGGGGGTAGCCGGCCTGCGCGTAGGGGGCGTACGGCGGCTGCGGCGCGGCGCGGTTGCGGTCACGACCGACCAGGTACAAGACGGCGGCGACGGCGGCCAGCCCGATCGGCCAGCCGGGACCGAACCACCAGTTGCCCCAGGCGTTGCCGAGGAGGACCAGGACCGCGACCACGCCGATCACGATCAGCAGCACCCGCCGGGTGTCGTCGCGCGTGGTGATCGCCGCGCTGTCGCGACCGTCCTCGGGGACGAGCAGCCAGAGCGCGCCGTACAGGAGCAGCCCCGCGCCACCGAAGAACGCCGCGACGACGAACAGCACCCGCAGCACGGTGGGGTCCACGTCGAGGTGCCGCCCGAGTCCGCCGGCGACACCGGCGATCTTGCGGTCGGTCGCGCTGCGACGGAGCCGGCGCAGGTCACGCATCTCGTCGTGGCTGACGCGGGGTCCCACACCTTGGGGTGGAGGAGGTGGGGTGGCGGTGGTGCCGCCGGGGGAGTCCTGGGTCTCGTTCATGGCTCCATCCTTGGCGGCCGGGCACCTGACCACCATCGGGAAGCACCCTGATTTCGACCGTACCCCGGGCGATCCGGGTCAGGGTCCGGTCAGGGGTCAACCTCATGGGGCGCGGGCCGCGGCTGTGTGACGATTGAGGTCGACATGAACCAGCCCCTGCCCGCCTCCGCGCCCCCGTACGCCGGGGCCCCCGATTCGCCCCGTCGCGCCTTCCGCAGCCTGGACGACGCCCTCGTCGGAGGCGTCGCGTCCGGGCTGGCCCGGCACCTCGGCGTCCCGGTGCTGTGGATGCGGGCCGCGTTCCTGATCGCGACCGCGATCGGGGGGTTCGGGATCGTGACGTACGCCGCCCTCTGGCTGCTGCTGCCGGCCGAGCGGCACTTCGACGACTCCGCCCCCGGGCTCTCGGCCGCGACCCGCCAGGGCAAGCGGCAGGGCCGGCGGGCGATGGCCCTGGCCGACGCCGGGCCGCTGGTCGCCCTGGCCGCGATCGCGATCGGGGTGATCGCCCTCGTCGCGGGGCTCACCGGCGGTGCCGTGTTCCTGTGGCCGCTGCTGCTCGCCGCGGTCGGGATCGGGGTGCTCTGGCGGCAGGCCGACGAGGCGCAGCGCGAGCGCTGGCGCGACACGACCGGCCGGATCGACCCGATCCGTGCGGTGATCGGGCTCGGCGGCTGGGCGTCGTACGCGCGGATCATCGCGGGTGTCGCGTTCCTGGTCGGGGCGATCGTGCTGTTCGCGGTGCGCGGCGGCAACATCGGCGTGGCCCGCGACGCCGTGATCGCGGCGCTGCTCGCGGTGCTCGGGGTGGGCCTGATGATCGGCCCCTGGCTGTTCCGGCTGTCGTCGGACCTGACCGAGGAGCGGGCCGAGCGGATCCGCTCGCAGGAGCGGGCCGACGTGGCGGCGCACCTCCACGACTCGGTGCTGCAGACGCTGGCGCTGATCCAGAAGACGGCCGACGACCCGACCGCGGTGGCCCGGCTCGCGAGGGCCCAGGAACGCGACCTGCGGCAGTGGCTCTACACCTCCGACAGCACCGACGGCACCACGTTCGCGGCGGCGCTGCGCGCCGCGGCGGCCGAGGTGGAGGACCAGCTCGGAGTGCCGGTCGAGCTGGTCTGCGTCGGCGACCGCGACCTGCCGGAGACCGTGCGGCCGCTGGTGCTCGCCGCCCGCGAGGCGATGGTCAACGCCGCCAAGCACAGCGGAGCCACGCAGGTCGACGTGTACGCCGAGGTCACCGAGCGCGGCACCGAGGTGTTCGTGCGCGACCGCGGTGCCGGGTTCGAGGTCGAGCAGATCGCCGACGACCGGCACGGCGTGCGCGACAGCATCCTGGGCCGGATGGACCGGCACGGTGGCGAGGCCACCGTGCGCAGCACCGCCGGCGAGGGCACCGAGGTGCGGCTGCACCTGCCGAACGACGAAGGGACGAGCCGATGACGCCGCTGCAGAGGGTCGTGATCGTCGACGACCACGCGATGTTCCGCTCGGGGGTCCGCTCCGAGCTCGGCACGGCCGTCGACGTCGTCGCCGAGGCCGAGGACGTCGACACCGCGGTCGCCGCGGTGATCACCCACCGGCCCGACGTGGTGCTGCTCGACGTGCACCTGCCGGGCGGGGGCGGCGCCGAGGTGATGCGTCGTACCGGCTCGAAGGCGCCGGACACCCGGTTCCTCGCGGTGAGCGTCAGCGACGCGGCCGAGGACGTGATCGGCACCATCCGCGCCGGTGCCCGCGGCTACGTCACGAAGACGATCACCGGGCCGGAGCTGGTCGACGCGATCGCGCGCGTGGCCGCGGGCGACGCGGTGTTCTCGCCGCGGCTGGCCGGGTTCGTGCTGGACGCCTTCGCCGGCTCGATCGAGGTGGCGCAGGTCGACGAGGACCTCGACCGGCTCACCGAGCGGGAGCGCGAGGTGATGCGGCTGATCGCGCGCGGCTACTCCTACAAGGAGGTCGCCTCCGAGCTGTTCATCTCGATCAAGACCGTCGAGACCCACATGTCGTCGGTGCTGCGCAAGCTCCAGCTGTCCTCGCGGCACGAGCTGACCCGCTGGGCCAACGAGCGCCGGCTGCTCTAGGAACTCCTCAGAAGCGTTCCGACGGCAGCAGGCGCGCCCAGGCGGGACGCCAGCTCGGGGCGCGCTGGTCCATCTCCGCGTGCAGCGCGGACATGGTCGGCCCGGCGGCCGGGGCGACGTACCACGCCGGCCAGGTGTCGTAGGCGCGCTCGACCTCGGCGGAGCGGCCGTCGCTGGTGATCCGGGCGAACAGCCAGGCGCCGGACTTCTCGTCGGTCTCGGTCATCCGGAGCTCCATCAGCACGTTGTCGAGGGAACGCTGCTCGGCGGCCCCGAGGCCGCTGTCGGTCGCGGACGGGACGAAGGCGCCGCCCTGCTCGACGCCGACCGCGCAGACGGCGTGCCGGAACGGTGCGCCGGTGAGGTTCACGTGCGCCCACTGCCGGAGCAGCGCCGGCCGGGCCGGGTGGCCGCGGTCGCCGAGCTCGCCCGAGCTGCGCATCTGGAGATGGATCTGCTGGCGCAGGTGGGCGGTCGCGGTGGCCGAGAGCGGCCGCCCGGCCCAGCTGCCTTCCGAGCGCGACCTGCTTGCCGGCACGGGTCGCCGCCGCGGCGCCGACCACCGCGGCCAGGGTGGGACCGTCCGGCCGCTTCAGCACCGCGGCCAGGCTGTCCTCGGTGGCGTCTGCCCAGGTGGTGCGCCACCAGTCGGCGAGCACGGCGTCGCTGGCGATCGGCGCGAGCATGGCCCCGATCTCGGCGGGCAGGGGGTGCGGGACCGACGACCAGCTGCCGTGGGCGTACCAGCCGAGGAACCCGACGTCGCGGACCGCATGCGCGCTGTCCACGTCGTACGACCAGTCGGGGGCGGTGTCGAGCAGCTCGTCGCGGAACGACACGTCGGGCTTCAGGTCGGGATGGTGCCCCCACACCACGGCGCGGTTGCCGGCGAGGCGACGCATCCGCAACCACGCGGCGCCGTCGCCGAGGTGGGCGCACGAGTCCTTGCCGCCGGATCTCGCAGGTGCGGTCGCCCAGCGCCGCGCGTCCGGCCGCGAGGAGTACCCAGCGCCGCCAGAGCGCGGCGGGCGGCCCGAGCTCCTGCAGGTTCACGGGGTCATTGTGAGGGCTGGCAGGTGGGACACCAATAGGTGGCCCGCTCCTGACCCTCGGGACCCTGCTGGTCGACGAGGATCCGGGTGCCGCAGCGGCGGCAGGGCTGCCGGTCGCGGCGGTAGACCCAGTGCTGCCGGCCGCGGCGCAGGTCACCGGTGGTCGCCTGCTCGACGCGGTCGCGGTTGACGAACAGCATGCGGTGGGCGCGGTCGACGATCCGGTCGAGGTCGTCGACGGCACCGACCGGGGTGCAGCGGGTGGTGGCCGGACAGGAAGCAGAGCTCGCTCTTGTAGAGGTTGCCGATGCCGGCCAGGTTGCGCTGGTCGAGCAGCGCGTCGGCGAGCGCGCGGGAGGGGTCGGCGGCGAGCCGGCGCGCGGCCTCGGCGGGGTCCCAGTCGGGACCGAGCAGGTCGGGACCGAGGTGGCCGACCACGGTGTCCTCGGCGTCGGTGCGCACCAGCTCGACCACGCCGAGGGCGAACCCGACCGCGGTCCACTCCTCCCCGGTGAGCACGACCCGGGCCTCGTGTGCCGGACGACGCCAGCCCTCGCCGGGTCGGTACAGGTGCCAGGAGCCCTCCATCTTCAGGTGCGTGTGGAGGGTGTCGCCGGTGTCGAACCGGGTGAGCAGGTGCTTGCCGCGCGACGCGCTCTCGGTGACGGTGCCGACCAGCTCGGTGGTGGCCAGCTGCGGCACCCGGAAGTCGGTGGTCACGCCGGGCGCCGGCCAGCGCCCTGTGCAGCGTGCGTCGCCGCCCGCGCCAGACGGTGTCGCCCTCAGGCACGCCGGTCGCTCAGCCCTCAGCCGCAGCCTCGCGTGGGGTGGCCACGAACCCGGCGGCCTCCAGCGCCCGGCGCAGCGCGGTGCTCCGGTCGCCGCTGCCGAGGAGCGCCTCGCCGTCGGCCGTCTCGACCGTGAGCCGGCCCAGCGCTCCCCGTCGTACGGCGCCGGCGAGGGCGTCGAACGCCTGCGTCAGCAGGTCGTCGGTGTCGGTCTCGGCGTCGGTGTCGAACGTGAGCAGGGTGCGTCCGCCGCGCTCGACGTAGACCGCCAGCAGCCCGTCGACCAGCACCACGAGGGCGCCGGCCTTGCGGCCGGGCCGGTGGCCTCCCTCGCCCGCGTCGGGCCACGGGAGCGCGGCGCCGTAGGGGTTGGCCGGGTCGGTCGCGGCCAGCGTCACGCACGTCGAGCTTCTCGCCCGGTCGCGCGTCGTCCCTGGTGAGCGCGCGCAGCCGGTCGACGGCGCCGGCGCCGCCGAACTGGGCGGCGCCCAGACCGGCCACGAAGTAGCCGCGCCGGCAGCGGCCGGTCTCCTCGAACGCGGACAGCACCTTGTAGACGCCGGCGAAGCCGCCCGGCATGCGCTCGCTCACCACGGCCCCGCGGGTGACCACGCCGTGGCGCTCGAGCATGCCCTCGGCCACCGCGTGCGCCCGCCGGGTCGGGTCGGTCTCGATGGCGGGGAGCAGGAACCAGCGCCCGGCGGTCTCCGGCGGGCCGGTGCGGGTCGGCATCGCCGGTCGGCCGGGCCGGGTGCTGGTGCGGGTGCGCGGGGGCGGCCGGCGCGACCGGTGGGCGGGCCGGCCGCGGCCGGTGCCGACCAGCGCCCGCAGCGGGGCCAGCGTGTCGTTGCCGACGCGGCCGGACCAGGCGAGGTCCCACAGCGCCGCGGTCAGCGCCCGGTCGTCGGTGGAGCCCACGGCGTCGGAGAGCTGGCGGAAGAAGTACGCCCCGCCGCCCGCGAGCGCGTCGACGATCGAGAAGTGCACCGGCGACAGGTCGAGCTCCTGCGGGTCGGGCAGCGTCAGCGGAGCGGCGTCGGCGAGGTGCAGCGACACCCAGCCGTCGGAGCCCGGCAGCCCGCCGTGGCCGGCCCAGAGCACCTCGCCGGTGGCGGTCAGCTCGTCGAGCATCGAGGGTGCGTAGTCGACCACCCGCGACGGCAGCACCAGCGACTCCAGCGCGCTGGCGGGTACGGCGCACCCGGCGAGCTGCTCGACCACGGTGACCACGCCGTCGACGCCCCGCAGGCCCCTGGTGGTCGAGCCCGTCGAGGACCACGTGCTGCCAGGCGGGCAGGAACCGCGCCGAGCGTGGCCGGCTCGACCGGCTCCACCTCGTGGCGCAGCCGTGCCAGCGACCGGCGCCGGAGCCGGCGCAGCACCTCGGCGTCGCACCACTCGGCCCCGCTGCCGGCGGGCCGGAACTCGCCCTCCAGCACCCGGCCGGACGCCGCGAGCCGGACCAGGGTCTGGTGCGCGACCGCCACCCCCAGGCCGAGCCGGGTGGCCACCTCGGCGGCTGACGAACGGGCCGTGCGTGCGGGCGAACCGGGCGACCAGGTCGCCCAGCGGGTCGTCGACCGGCTCGGTGAACGCGTCGGGCGTGCCCGCGGGCACCGGGACGCCGAGCCCGTCGCGGAGCCGGGCGACGTCCTCGACGACCGCCCAGCGCTCGGCACCGGCCAGCCGGACCTCGACCACGCGGCGGGCCTGGGTGAGCAGCGACAGCCAGTCGACCACCTGGTCGGGTGCCGTGCACCGCGCCCGGACCTCCTCGGTCGACAGCGGACCGAGCAGCCGGAGCAGGTCGACCAGGCCCTCGGCGTCGCGCGCCTTGCGGTCGTCGGCCAGCCGCTGCAGCTCGGACTCGACCTCGGCCAGCACCTCGGGGTCGAGCAGCTCGCGCAGCTCGGCCCGGCCGAGCAGCTCGGCGAGCAGCCCCTGGTCGAGCGTGAGCGCGGCGGCCCGGCGCTCGGCGATCGGGGAGTCGCCCTCGTACATGAACGCGGCGACGTAGCCGAACAGCAGCGACCGGGCGAACGGCGACGGCGACTGCGTGGCGACGTCGACGAGCTGCACCTCGCGCTCGCTGCACCCGCTGGAGCAGCGCGGTCAGCGCGGGCACGTCGTAGACGTCCTGGAGCACCTCGCGGACCGTCTCGAGGATGATCGGGAAGGACGGGTACCTGGCGGCGACCTCGAGCAGCTGGGCAGCTCGTCTGACGCTGCTGCCACAGCGGCGAGCGCCGGCCCGGGTCGCGGCGCGGCAGCAGCAGCGCCCGCGCCGCGCACTCGCGGAAGCGGGAGGCGAACAGCGCCGAGCCGCCGACCTCGGTGGTCACGATCTGCTCGATCTCGTCGGGCTCGAACGCGATCAGGTCGGCGCCCGGCGGGTCCTGGTCGGTCTCGGGGATGCGCAGCACGATGCCGTCGTCGGCGGCCATCGCCTGGGCGTCCATGCCGTAGCGCTCGCGCAGCCGGGCGTTGATCGCCAGCGCCCAGGGCGCGTGGACCGGTGCGCCGTAGGGCGAGTGCACCACGATCCGCCAGTCGCCGAGCTCGTCGCGGAACCGCTCGACCACCAGCTGCGGTGTCGCTGCGGGACCGCGTTGGTCGCCTCGCGCTGCTCCTCGACGAGGGCGACCAGGTTGTCGGCGGCCCACGCGTCGAGGCCGGCGCCCGTGGCACGGGCGAGTGCGTCGGGCCGGGACATCGCGGCGATCTCGCGGGTGAAGGCGCCGACGGCCGCCCCCAGCTCGGCGGGACGGCCGAGGGTGTCGCCCTTCCAGAACGGCAGCCGCCCCGGCTGGCCGGGCGCGGGGGAGACCAGCACCCGGTCGTGGGTGATGTCCTCGATCCGCCAGCTCGTGGTGCCGAGCGTGAACACGTCGCCGACGCGCGACTCGTAGACCATCTCCTCGTCGAGCTCGCCGACCCGCGAGGCGCCGCTCGCCGACCAGGAACACGCCGAACATGCCGCGGTCGGGGATGGTGCCGCCGCTGGTCACCGCCAGCCGCTGCGCCCCGGGTCGAGCCGTGAGCTCGCCGGTGACGCGGTCCCAGACGATGCGCGGGCGCAGCTCGGCGAACTCGTCGCTCGGGTAGCGGCCGGCGAGCAGGTCGAGCGTCGCGTCGTACGCCGACCGCGGGAGGCCGGCGAACGGCGCACTCCGGCGTACGACGGCGAACAGGTCGTCGACCGCCCAGGTGTCCATCGCGGTCGCGGCCACGACCTGCTGGGCCAGTACGTCGAGCGGGTTGGCCGGCACGGACAGCGCCTCGATGCCGCCGCTGCGCATCCGCTCGACCGCGACCGCCGTGGGCACCAGGTCGCCGCGGTGCTTGGGGAACAGCACCCCGCGCGAGATCTCGCCGACCTGGTGGCCGGCACGGCCGACGCGCTGCAGCGCGCTGGCCACCGAGGGCGGCGACTCGATCTGGATGACCAGGTCGACGGCGCCCATGTCGATGCCGAGCTCGAGGCTGCTGGTCGCGACCACGCACGGGAGCCGGCCGCGCTTGAGGTCGTCCTCGATCACGGCCCGCTGCTCCTTGGAGACCGAGCCGTGGTGGGCGCGCGCGATCAGCGGGTGCGGCGCCCTCGGACTGGCCGGACTGGGCCATCATCTCCGCCGGGGGTCCGCCGGTCGGTCGAGCCTGTCGAGACCGACCCCGGCCCGGCTCGGCGGCGATCTCGTTGAGCCGGGCCGTGAGCCGCTCGGCCAGCCGGCGGGAGTTGGCGAAGACGATCGTCGACCGGTGCTGCTCGATCAGGTCGACGACGCGCTCCTCGACGTGCGGCCAGATCGAGGTGTGCCGGGCACTGGCCGCGGCGGACCCCGAGGACACCTCCTCCTCGACGACGCCGAGCTCGGTCATGTCCTCGACCGGCACGACGACCTTCAGGTCCCACTTCTTCTCCGACGGCGGAGCCACGACCTCCACCGGGTGCGGCGCCACCGAGGAACCGGGCCACCTCCTCGACCGGGCGCACCGTCGCCGACAGGCCGATCCGCTGGGCGGGCCGCTCCAGCAGCTCGTCGAGCCGCTCGAGGGAGACCGCGAGGTGGGCGCCGCGCTTGGTGCCGGCCACGGCGTGCACCTCGTCGACGATCACGGTCTCGACCCCGCGCAGCGACTCGCGCGCCTGCGAGGTGAGCATCAGGAACAGCGACTCGGGCGTCGTGATCAGGATGTCGGGCGGGCTGGTCGCCAGCTTGCGGCGCTCGGCCGTGGTGGTGTCGCCGGACCGGACGCCCACCGCGACGTCGGCGATCGCGGCGCCGAGCCGGTCGGCGGTGTGCCGGATGCCGGCCAGCGGCGCGCGCAGGTTGCGCTCGACGTCGACCGCGAGCGCCTTGAGCGGCGAGACGTAGAGGACCCGGCAGCGCTTCAGCTTGTCGGTCGGGCCGCTCGGTCGCGGTCAGCCGGTCGATCGACCACAGGAACGCGCTGAGCGTCTTGCCGGAGCCGGTGGGCGCGACCACGAGCGCGTGCCTGCCGGCCGCGATCGTGTGCCAGGCGCCGACCTGGGCCGCGGTCGGCGCGGCGAAGGCGGCCTCGAACCACACCCGGGTCGGGTCGCTGAACCCGGGGAGGTCGTCGGTCACGTCGTCCACCCGCCCATCCTTGCTCAGGGCGCCGACAAACCCGGGTGAGCCGCATGACGGCGCGCAGCTGGACGGCGTGCGTCCCTCGTGGCACGACCGACCTCGGTCGGACCGCGGAGCGACCGCGATCGTCGATCCGGTCAGTGCCGGCGATGGTCGTGCCCGGGGCCTCCGCAAGTCGTTCGGGTCGCTTCGAGGCGGTCAAGGGCATCGACGTCGACGTACGACGGGGCGAGGCGTTCGGGTTCCTCGGGCCCAACGGCGCCGGCAAGTCCTCGACGATGCGCATGATCGCCGCCGTGTCGCCGGTCACCGGCGGACGACCTGCGGATCCTCGGCCTCGACCCGGCCGAGCACGGCTCGGAGATCCGGGCCCGGCTCGGGCGTCTGCCCGCAGGAGGACACGCTCGACACGGAGCTGAGCGTCTTCGACAACCTCTACGTCTACGGGCGCTACTTCGGCATCCCGCGGGCCGAGGTGCGCAGCGCGCCCACGACCTGCTCGAGTTCGTCCAGCTCGCCGAGCAGGCCAAGGCGAAGGTCGACGACCTCTCCGGCGGCATGAAGCGGCGGCTCACGATCGCCCGGTCGCTGGTCAACAACCCCGACCTGCTGCTGCTCGACGAGCCGACCACCGGCCTCGACCCGCAGGCCCGCCACCTGCTGTGGGACCGGCTGTTCCGGCTCAAGCAGCAGGGCGTGACCCTCGTGATCACCACGCACTACATGGACGAAGCCGAGCAGCTGTGCGACCGGCTGGTGGTGATGGACAAGGGCCTGATCGTGGCCGAGGGGTCGCCGTCGCAGCTGATCCGCGAGCACTCCACCCGCGAGGTGGCCGAGCTCCGCTTCGGCGTCACCGAGCACGGCCTCTACGCCGACCAGGTGGCCGACCTCGCCGAGCGGATCGAGGTGCTGCCCGACCGGCTGCTCCTCTACAGCCACGACGGCGAGGAGGCGATCGCCAAGGTGCACGAGCGCGGGCTGACGCCGTCCGCGACCCTGGTGCGCCGCTCGTCGCTGGAGGACGTGTTCCTGCGGCTCACCGGCCGGACGCTGGTGGACTGACCCATGTCCTCGTCGTTCGAGCTCGCCGTACGCCAGCTGGACTACTGGGCGACCGTCTACCGGCGCACCTGGAAGGGCACGGTCGTCTCGTCCTTCGTCAACCCGCTGCTCTACGTGCTGGCGATGGGGGTGCTGCTCGGCGGCTTCATCGCCGGTGACCCGGCCAAGCTCGAGGGGGCGCCGACGTACCTCGCGTTCATCGCGCCCGGCCTGCTCGCCGCCCAGAGCATGCAGACGGCGGTCGGCGAGACGACGTACCCGGTGATGAGCATGGTGAAGTGGCAGAAGGTCTACTTCGGCATGCAGGCCACCCCGTTGCGGCCGGTCGACCTGGTCAACGCGCACCTCGGGTTCATCGTCTTCCGGCTGGCGCTGACGTCGGCGGTGTTCGCGGCGGTGCTCGCGCCGTTCGACGTCTACCACTCGGTGCTCGGCGCGGTGGGCGCGTGGCTGGTGGCGGTGCTCGTGGGGCTGGCGATCGGGCTGCCGGTCTACGCGTTCGCGGCCGGTGCACCCGACGAGTCGTCGTTCGCGCTGGTGTTCCGGCTCGGTGTGATCCCGCAGTTCCTGTTCTCCGGCGCGTTCTTCCCGATCAGCAACCTGTCGCCGGTGCTGGAGGCGATCGCCCGGCTGACGCCGCTGTACCAGGGCGTCGACCTGGCCCGGATGCTCACGCTCGGCACCCTGGACGCCGGGCCGGCCCTGGTGCACCTGGCCTACCTGCTGGTGATGGTGGTCGTCGGCCACGTGCTCGCCGTACGGCGCCTGACCCGACGGCTGGTGGTCTGATGACCCTCACGCTCGCCGGTGCGACCCGGGTGCTGCTGCTGCGCAACTACCTGTCCTACAAGAGCGCATGGGTGAGTGTTCCTCACCGGCTTCCTCGAGCCGGTCTTCTACCTGTTCTCGATCGGTGTCGGCGTCGGCAAGCTGATCGACGTCGTTCGACGTCAACGGGCACGCGATCCCGTACGCCGAGTTCGTCGCGCCGGGGATGCTGGCCGCGTCGGCGATGAACGGCGCGATCCTGGACTCGACGTTCAACATGTTCTTCAAGCTGAAGTTCCAGAAGCTGTTCGACCAGATGCTGGCCACCCCGATGACCACGACGAACATCGCGGTCGGTGAGCTCTCCTGGTGCCTGCTGCGCAGCGGCCTGTACTCCGCCGGGTTCCTCGTCGTGATGGTCGCGATGGGTCTGACGCACTCGTGGCTGGCGGTGCTCGCGCTGCCCGCGGCGCTGCTGATCGGCTTCGCGGTGGCCGCGGTCGGGATGGCGCTGACCAGCTTCATGCGGTCGTGGCAGGACTTCGAGTTCATCACGCTCGCGACGATGCCGATGTTCCTGTTCTCCGCGACGTTCTTCCCGATCACCGCCTACCCGGAGTGGGTGCGGTGGCTGGTCGAGGCGACCCCGCTCTACCGCGGCGTCGTGCTGTGCCGGGAGCTCACCACGGGACACGTGACCTCGGCCTCGCTGGTGTCCGTCGGTGTACCTGGTGGTGATGGGCTGGATCGGCCTGAGTGTCGTGAGCAAGCGGCTCGAGAAGCTGCTGCTGACCTGAGGGGGCTTGGGTGGGGGTGGTGTGTGTCGCGCGCGCCCGTGTTCCTCGCAAATGCAGACTTGTGGGGGTCTTGCCCGGCGTCGTCGACCCCCACAACTCCGCAAATGCGAGCTTCCGCGCCGGCTCCTGCAGCGGGCCGCGACCGCGTCGGCCCGGCGTCGGCTACGCGGCCGAGCGGCACCACCGGGGCGTCACCGCGCTCAGTGCAGGAGGCGGTCCGGTCACCTCCTCACCCTGAGGAGCAACCTCCTCGGCCGCCGGAAAGCTACGCCCTGCTTGGATGGTGCGATGGCATGGTTCGAGGCGAGCAACCACTCCGAGGCCGTCGTGCCTGCCGACCGCAAGGAGGTCTGGGCGGCGCTGACCGACCCCGACCTGCTGCCGAGGCTGACGCCGTTCCTGCGGCACATCGAGGTCGACGGCGACCACTGGCGCTGGGAGCTCACGAAGGTGCCGATCCTCACCACCAGCCTGACCCCGTCGTTCACCGAGCTGATGAAGTTCACCGAGCCGACCCGCATCGAGTGGACGCACGACCCGCGGGGCCGCCGCGAGCGGGTCGGCGTGGAGGGCTGGTACGCGCTCGACGAGGCCCCGGGCGGCGGCACCCACCTCGAGATCAGGATCGGGGTCAAGGCCGACCTGCCGCTCTCCCGCTACGCCAGGCCGGCCGTCACCGCCGCGATGCGCACGGTGCTCGCGGGCATGGGCAAGCGGTTCGGGGACAACCTGCTCCACCACCTCGACGCCCGCTAGGACAGCTAGAGCTCCAGCTGCCAGAAGCCGGTGTCGATCCAGCGACCGAACTTCCAGCCCACCTCCCGGATCGTGCCGCGGTGCACGAAGCCGAACGACTCGTGCAGCCGCACGCTCGCCTCGTTGGGCAGCGCGATCACCGCGAGGCCGTGTGCACGCCGTCGGCGCGCAGCCGCTCGAGCAGCGCCGCGTACAGCGCCCGCCCGACTCCGCGCCCCCGCGCGTCCTCGGCGAGGTAGACCGACACCTCACGGGTGCGGTCGTACGCCGGCCGCGGGCGGTACGTCGAGGCGTACGCGAAGCCGCCCACGCTGCCCGCCACCTCGGCCACCAGCAACGGACCGGCCAGCTTGTCGGCCCAGAACTCCGGTGCCCGGCCCACCGCGTCGAACGTCGCGATCCCGTGCAGCGCCTCGTGCTCGTAGATCGCGCCGACGGCCGCGAGGTCGGCGGCGGTCGGCGTCGCGGATGTCGGTCCTCTCCACGCGCGGAGTCTCGCAGGTCGGGCAGACTGGTCGCGTGAGACCTGACCCCAGCGAGATCGCGCCGATCGAGCCCGACACCAAGGACTGGACCTGGGCGCTGCAGCAGGGAGTGCCCGGACTGCGGGTTCGACGCGCAGCGGCTCGACATCGCGGAGCTCCCGCAGCTGCTGCGCGACCACGCGCTCGGCCTGGGGCGAGCTGCTGGCCGGCCGGGCGTCACCGAGCGCCCGGCGCCCGACGTGTGGTCGCCGCTGGAGTACGCCTGCCACGTGCGCGACGTGCACCGGCTCTTCGACGAGCGGGTCGCGCTGATGCTGCACGAGGTCGACCCCGAGTTCGCGAACTGGGACCAGGACGCGACCGCGGTCGCCGAGGACTACTACCACCAGGACCCCGCCACCGTCGCCCTCGAGCTGGTCGACGGCGGCCGGGGCGGTCGCCGGCAGGTACGCCGCCGTCACCGGCGACCAGTGGGCGCGCACGCGGCCGGCGCAGCGACGGCAGCGAGTTCACGGTCGAGTCGATCTCGCGCTACCACGCGCACGACATGGTCCACCACGCCCACGACGTGGGGCTCGACGTCACCCACGGCGGGGCGTCGGGGACGGGTGCATGAGGCACACCGAGTTCTGGGCACGCATGGACGCCGCGCTCGGCCCGGCGTACTCGCGCGCCTGGGCCGACCAGCAGGTGCTCGCCGAGCTGGGCGGCCGCACCGTCGCCGAGGCGCTCGCCGCGGGGGAGTCGCCCGAAGGTGGTGTGGCGTGCCGTGTGGGCGCGGCTCGAGCTCCCCGAGCGCGATCGCTGACGGCTCGCCCAGAGTTCACCGCGACGTGACCTCGAGCGGATTCCCACGACGCCGGTCGCCGGGTTAGCCTTCGCGCGATCGCCCTGACACTCGGGGCTTGGCGACGAGGAGAGACATGTCCGTCCGTTCACTGCGGCGCCCGCTGGGCGTCCTGGCCGTGGGGGTCACCGCCCTGGTCACGGCCGCCACCCTGGGAGCTCCCTCCGAAGCGGTGCAGGGCCAGAAGCCCAAGCCGCCCCGGATGCAGCAGATCCAGATCCTGTCGTTCAACGACTTCCACGGGAACCTCGAGCCGCCGGCCGGCTCCTCGGGGCGCATCGTCACCGGCCACACGTTCGACGCGGACGGCAAGCCGGTCGACACCACGCAGGACGTCGGGGGCGTGGAGTACCTCGCCACGCACCTCGCGCGAGGCGCGCGCGGGCCACGACAACACGCCTGACCGTCGCCGCGGGCGACCTCATCGGCGCCACCCCGCTGCTCTCGGCCGCGTTCCACGACGAGCCGACCATCGAGTCGATGAACAAGCTCGGGCTCGACGTCACCTCGGTCGGCAACCACGAGTTCGACGAGGGCTACAAGGAGCTCCAGCGGATGGCCGACGGCGGCTGCATCGCCGACGGCGACGGCGCCAACAACCAGAACTCCTGCCCCGACGGCTCGTTCAGCGGCGCGAACTTCGACTACCTCGCCGCCAACGTCGTGCACGCCGGGACGCGACAAGACGATCCTGCCGCCGTACGCGATCAAGAACGTCAACGGCGCCAGGATCGGCTTCATCGGGATGACCCTCAAGGGCACGCCCGACATCGTGACCGCGGCCGGCATCCAGGGCCTCGAGTTCACCGACGAGGTCAAGACGGCCAACAAGCTGGTGCCGGTGCTCAAGCAGCAAGGGCGTCAAGGCGATCGTGGTGCTGCATCCACCAGGGCGGCACTGCCCAGGCAGCAGCCGCTGGACGAACCCCCAGGGCGACGACCGTGCTCGGCAACCCGGAGTACGACTACACCTGCGCCAAGGGCGGGTCGCTCGACCCGGTCGCCTCGCCCGATCCTCGCCATCGCGTCGCACCTCGACCCCGAGATCGACATGGTGGTCTCCGGCCACACCCACCAGCCCTACGTGTGCGACGTCAAGGACCCCAAGGGCCACGACCGGCTCGTGACCTCGGCCTCGTCGTTCGGCCGGCTGTACACCGACACCGAGCTCACCTACGACCGGCGCGAAGCGCGACATCGTGCGCAGCTCGGTCGAGGGCGCGAACATGCCGGTGACCCGCGACCTGAAGGACGCCGAGCAGACCTCGCTGATCGCGCACTACCTCGAGCTGGTGAAGCCGATCGCCAGCAAGGAGATCGGCCAGATCACGACCGACGTGAAGAAGGACCCGCCGCCGGGAGCACCAACGGCGAGAGCCAGCTCGGTGACCTGATCGCCGACGCCCAGCTCGCCGACGACAGCACGGTCACCAACGGCAAGACGCCGGTGATCGCGTTCATGAACCCCGGCGGCATCCGGACCGACCTCACCTTCGCGCAGACGAAGTACCCGGACGAGGTCCCGGGCGACGTCACCTACGAGGAGGCGTTCTCGGTCCAGCCGTTCAACAACTACCTGGTCTCGATGGACCTGACCGGTCAGGACATCTACGACATCCTGGCGCAGCAGGTGACCGGCACGAACGCGCGCGTCGCGCAAGATCCTCCAGATCTCGCAGGGCTTCACCTACAAGCTCGTGCCCGGCGTGGGCGCCGAGGACGGCTCGGTGATGCTGAACGGGACGCCGATCGACAAGGCGGCGACCTACCGGATCGTGACGAACAACTTCCTGCAGGGCGGTGGCGACGGGTTCCCGTCGTTCACGAAGGGCACCGACGTGTACTTCGGCGGGCTCGACATCGACGCGTTCGCCGACTACCTGTCGGCGCACTCGCCGTACACCCCGGGTCCGCTGACCCGGATCACGCAGTAGACCGGCGACGAAGCCCCCTCCGGCGCGACACCGGAGGGGGCTTCGTCGTACGACGCCGGGTTTCCGCGACACGCCGCACCGAAGGGTTCGCTCGAACACGTGTTCGGGATACGTTTGTGCTCCACAGGCGCCGGAACGGGCCGGTCGTCCACAGGTCCGGAGCAGCAGGCCGGGACTGTCGGAGGCCCCGCCTAGCGTCTGTCCTACAAGCCAGGCAACCGACCGCGGAGCGCGGTCACCGATCGGATGGATGGACAGACATGGGTGTTGCGGCGGGGAACAAGGACAAGGCGCTCGACGCAGCGCTCGCCAACATCGAGAAGCAGTTCGGCAAGGGCTCGGTCATGCGGCTCGGCGACGAGGTGCGTGCCCCGCTCGAGGTGATCCCGACCGGCTCGATCGCGCTCGACATCGCCCTCGGCCTCGGCGGCCTGCCGCGCGGCCGGGTGGTCGAGATCTACGGCCCGGAGTCCTCCGGCAAGACCACGGTCGCCCTGCACGCGGTGGCCAACGCCCAGCGCGCCGGCGGCATCGTGGCGTTCATCGACGCCGAGCACGCGCTCGACCCGGAGTACGCCCAGCGGCTCGGCGTCGACACCGACGCGCTGCTGGTCTCCCAGCCCGACTCCGGTGAGCAGGCGCTGGAGATCGCCGACATGCTGATCCGCTCCGGCGCGCTCGACCTGATCGTGATCGACTCGGTCGCCGCGCTGGTGCCCCGCGCCGAGATCGAGGGCGAGATGGGCGACAGCCACGTCGGCCTCCAGGCCCGGCTGATGAGCCAGGCGCTGCGCAAGATGACCGGCGCGCTCAACAACGCCGGCACCACCGCGATCTTCATCAACCAGCTGCGCGAGAAGATCGGCGTGATGTTCGGCTCGCCGGAGACCACCACCGGCGGCAAGGCGCTGAAGTTCTACGCCTCGGTGCGGCTCGACGTCCGCCGGATCGAGACCCTCAAGGACGGCACCGAGCCGGTCGGCAACCGCACCCGGGTCAAGGTCGTGAAGAACAAGGTCGCCCCGCCGTTCAAGCAGGCCGAGTTCGACATCATGTACGGCCTCGGCATCTCCCGCGAGGGCGGCCTGATCGACGTCGGCGTCGAGGCGGGCCTCGTCCGCAAGGCCGGTGCCTGGTACACCTACGAGGGCGACCAGCTCGGCCAGGGCAAGGAGAACGCCCGCACCTTCCTGCGCGACAACCCCGACCTCGCCAACGAGATCGAGAAGAAGATCCTGGAGAAGCTCGGCATCGGGCCCTCCGTGGCCGCGCCCGCCGACGGCTTCGTCGCCGACGGCCCGGTCGACCCCGACGGCATCGACTTCTGACCTTCCGGCGGTCGAGCCTGTCGAGACCAGGACAACGCGAGACCAGCAGCCCCGCACCTCGCGTGAGCAGCGAGCGCCGCGAAGCGGGCCGAGAGACCCGGAGGCGGTGGCGCGCAAGATCCTGCTCGACCAGCTGACCGGCCGCGCCCGCAGCCGGTCCGACCTGGCCGACCAAGCTCGCCCAGCGCAACGTGCCCGACGAGATCGCGACCCGGCTGCTCGACCGGTTCGAGGAGGTCGGGCTGGTCGACGACGCCGCGTTCGCGCGCGGCTGGGTCGAGCAGCGGCAGTCCGGCCGGGGGCTGGCCCGGCGGGCCCTCGCCCAGGAGCTGCGGCGCAAGGGCATCGACGACGAGGTCGCGCGTGAGGCGCTCGACGAGATCGACCCCGACGACGAGGTGGAGGCGGCCCGCACCCTGGTCCGGCGCAAGCTCCGCACGCGTGCGCGACCTCGACCAGCAGGTGGCGGTCCGGCGGCTGGTCGGCATGCTCGCGCGCAAGGGCTACCCGCCCTCGGTCGCGTTCCGGGTGGTGCGCGAGGAGCTCGACGCCGACCTGGTCGACCCCGAGCACCTGACCTGAGCGCTGTTACCCACTGGTAACTTGGGTGGCATGCCTCCGATCCTGCGCCTCTACCGACCGGGTGTCCCGGCTGCCGCTCGGCGACCGGATCTTCTCGTTCGCGTTCGCCCGCAAGGCGCCGTACTTCGCGACCGTCCGGCCGCGCTTCACCGTGCTCGAGCCGAACCACGTCGAGCTGGTGATCCCGAAGCGGCGAGCCGTGCACAACCACATCGGCACCGTGCACGCGATCGCGCTGTGCAACGGGCTCGAGGCGGCGATGGGTGCCCTGGCGGAGGCCACGATCCCGCCGCACAAGCGGTGGATCCCGAAGGGGATGGAGGTCGCCTACACCGGCCAAGGCCGACAGCGACGTCACCTGCGTGGCCGAGACCGACCCCGCCCAGTGGAGCGGGGACGACCCCGACCTGCCGGTCCGGGTCCGTGGGACCCGCGCCGACGGGACCGTCGTGATCGAGGGGGTCATCCGGCTGTGGGTCACCGAGCGTGCGGCATCATCGGAACCGACACCCCCACGCCCGTCGACAGAAGGAGCATCGTGACCATGCACCAGCATCGTCCGCACCGTCACCCGCGGCACCACCTTCGCCGTCCGCCACCCCGCCCGCACCGCCCTCAACGCGGTGGGTCTGGCCAAGGGCACGGTGGCCGCCGGACTCGGCCTGGTGTCCGGTGTCCGCGCCGACCGGGACGAGAACGCTCGACCCGGTCGCGGATGCCGGAGCAGCGCGTCGCCTCCCCGGAGGCCGAGACGGAGCCGGAGCGGGTCCCGGTCGAGCCGGGCGAGCGGCACGCCGCCGAGATGGCCGAGCAGGTGCAGGTCGACGAGCCTGCCGTGCCCGGTGAGGCGTTCGCCCACGAGGCCACGGCCTCGGCCCGGGGTGCCGGCGTGGCCGACGACGAGCGGGTCGACGCCTGGCACGAGGACGCGGAGGACGCCGAGCACGGCGAGCCGCTCACCGCGGCCGAGGGCATCGCCCAGGTGGCCGAGGCCTCCGACGTGGAGACCGACGCGCCGCTGCCCGACGAGCCGCTCCTCGACCCGGCCGTGGCCAAGAGCGTGGCCAGCGAGGCCGAGACGATGCGGCGTGCCGCCGAGTAGAGCCGGCTCCGCGACCTGGACGTTCCGCTCTGCGCGAGGCGCGCGGACTACCTGATCGTTGCCGATCGTCCTTCGGGGGCGGGGTTGCGCATCCGGAGCCCGCGCGTGGACAAGAGCCGGGACACCGTCCGAAGGCGCGGTGACCCGCCGCCGTACCCTCTTCTGGTCATGCCATCACCCCACGAAGACGCTCGCTTCGCTCCCGTTTCCCCGGGGACCCCGGAAAGCACTCGCACCTACGAGGTCCGCACCTACGGGTGCCAGATGAACGTCCACGACTCCGAGCGGCTCACCGGGCTGCTGGAGGACGCGGGGTACGTCGCCGCGCCCGAGGGCGACCAGGCCGACGTCGTGGTGTTCAACACCTGCGCGGTGCGGGAGAACGCGGACAACAAGCTCTACGGCAACCTCGGGCACCTCGCGCCGGTCAAGGCCAGGCACCCGGGCATGCAGATCGCGGTCGGGGGCTGCCTGGCGCAGAAGGACCGCGGCGAGATCACGCGGAAGGCGCCGTGGGTCGACGTCGTCTTCGGCACCCACAACATCGGCTCGCTGCCGGTGCTGCTGGAGCGCGCGCGGGTGCAGGAGGAGGCGCAGGTCGAGATCCTCGAGTCGCTCGAGGTGTTCCCCTCGACGCTGCCCACCAAGCGCGAGTCGGCGTACGCCGCGTGGGTGTCGATCTCGGTCGGGTGCAACAACACGTGCACGTTCTGCATCGTCCCCGCGCTGCGCGGCAAGGAGAAGGACCGCCGGCCCGGCGAGGTGCTCGCCGAGATCGAGGCGCTGGTCGCGGAGGGGGTCACCGAGGTGACCCTGCTCGGGCAGAACGTGAACACCTACGGGGTCGAGTTCGGCGACCGGCTCGCGTTCGGCAAGCTGCTGCGGGCGTGCGGGGAGATCGCGGGACTGGAGCGCGTCCGGTTCACCTCGCCGCACCCCGCGGCGTTCACCGACGACGTGATCGCGGCGATGGCCGAGACGCCGAACGTGATGCCGCAGCTGCACATGCCGCTGCAGTCCGGCTCGGACAAGGTGCTCAAGGACGATGCGCCGGTCCTACCGGCAGGAGAAGTTCCTCGGGATCATCGACCGGGTGCGGGCCGCGATCCCGGACGCCGCGATCACGACCGACATCATCGTCGGCTTCCCGGGCGAGACCGAGGAGGACTTCCTCGAGACGATGAAGGTGGTCGAGCGGGCGCGGTTCGCGGGCGCGTTCACGTTCCAGTACTCCAAGCGCCCCGGCACGCCGGCCGCCGAGCTCGACGACCAGGTGCCGAAGGCGGTCGTGCAGGAGCGCTACGAACGGCTCGTGGCGCTCGCCGACCAGGTGGCCTGGGACGAGAACAAGGCGCTCGTCGGGCAGACCCTCGAGCTGATGGTGGCCGAGGGCGAGGGCCGCAAGGACGGCCAGACCCACCGGCTCTCCGGCCGCGCCCGGGACAACCGGCTGGTGCACTTCACGGCCACCGCGACGGCGACGTGCGTCCCGGTGACATGGTCGAGGTCGAGGTGACGTACGCCGCCCCGCACCACCTGGTCGCCGACGGCCCGGTGCGGTCGGTGCGCCGTACCCGCGCCGGCGACGCGTGGGAGGCGCGGACGGCGGCCCCCGCGACCACGCCCACGACCGGACGGCCGTCTCGCTCGGCCTGCCGACGGTGGGCGTGCCCGCGGGCTAGGCGGGCTCCTCGGGCTGCTGTCCTCGTCGTCGTCGGCCGGCTCGGTCAGCGACTCGTGGCCCTCGTCGGCCGGGTCCTTGGCGTCGCGCGAGCCGGCGCCGTCGGCCTCGTCGAGGTCCTCCGGCTGCTCCAGCTCGTCGGGCACGCCCTCGACCTGCGCCGACAGCGGCTGGTCGGGCACGGCCGGGTCGGGCTCGGCCGCCTCCCAGTCGGGGACGGAGTCGGGTCCGCCGGGGCCCTCGGGCGGCGGCGGGTCGATGCGGGGCTCGCGGGTGTCACTCACCGGGTCAGCCTGTCGGACCGGTCGGGTCGGTCGGCGCGCCGGGGTCGGAGACGCCGGGGCCGGGTTCGAGGGTGGGCGCGGCGGCGGTGACGGCTTCGGCCGCTCGTCGGCGAAGTCGTCCTGCTTGCCGTCGAGCTTGTCCAGCGCGCCGGTCGCCGCGGTCTTGCCCCGGGCGATCTTGTCGGTGTACTTGCCCTGGGTCTTCTTGTCGACCGCGTCGCCGGCCTTGTCGATGCCGTCGCGGATCTTGTCACCGTGGTCGTCGACGGCCTTGGTCAGCTGCTTCTTCGCATCGTCCAGGAATCCCATGCCGCAACCGTGGCACCCACCGCCAAGCCCGGCAAGGTCCGGCCACCGGGGCTGGAACACTGACGCCATGCCCGCGCTCCCCGTCGTCGCCGTCGTGGGGGCCACGGCCGCCGGCAAGAGCGAGCTCGCGCTCGACCTGGCCGACCACCTCGGCGGAGAGGTGGTCAACACCGACTCGATGCAGCTGTACCGCGGCATGGACATCGGCACCGCGAAGCTGCCGGTGTCCGAGCGGCGCGGCATCCGGCACCACCTGGTCGACGTGCTCGACGTGCGCGAGGAGGCCAGCGTCGCCGAGTTCCAGGCGCAGGCGCGCGCGGTGGTCGAGGACTGCCGTGCCCGCGGCGTGGTGCCGGTGCTGGTCGGCGGCTCCGCGCTCTACACGCGGGCCGTGCTCGACCGGCTCGACTTCCCCGGCACGGATCCCGTGGTCCGGCGCCGGCTCGAGGACGACCTGGCCGAGCGCGGGCCCGCCGCCCTGCACGACCGGCTGCGCGGGCTCGACCCCGAGGCGGCCGGCCACATCGAGCAGGCGAACGGACGCCGGATCGTGCGCGCGCTGGAGGTCGTCGAGCTGACCGGGGGTCCGTTCGCCGCGCGGATGCCGCCGCCGTCGTACGTCTATCCGGAGGCGGTGCAGCTCGGCGTGGACATCGACCGGACCGTCCTCGACGAGCGGATCACCCGCCGGGTCGACCGGATGTGGGCCGACGGGCTGGTCGAGGAGGTACGACGCCTCGAGACGCTGGGCCTCCGGGAGAGCCGGACCGCGAGCCGGGCGCTGGGCTACCAACAGGTGCTGGCGTTCCTCGCCGGCGAGGTCGACGAGGAGGAGGCGCGGCGCCGCACCGTGGTCGGGACCCGCCGGTTCGCGCGTCGGCAGGACGCGTGGTTCCGCAAGGACCCCCGGGTGCGCTGGGTGCCGACCGGCACCGATGCCGTCGCAGCCTGGCGGACGCCTATCCGGTAGGCGGTGCCGCGGGTCTCCGACCCCCCCGGATCCCCCGATCCGTGGCACCGCCTCCCGGCCCCCCTCCAGGCAAAATGTTTCTGGCCCCGAACATTCCACAGGTCGGCTCGCGGCGACATGGCCTCTTTGGACTATATTTTCGTGACTCTGATGCGGATCCGGGGTCGATTCACGCGGGCCCGGACGGCCGCTTCGGATACGGCGCCATCGCCCGTCCCTACGATGGGGCCGTGGAGATCTCCTTCGTCAAGGGTCACGGCACCGAGAACGACTTCGTGCTGGTGCCCGACGCCAACGGCCGGCTCGAGCTGACCCGCCGAGCAGGTGGCGACGCTGTGCGACCGGCGCGCCGGCATCGGCGGCGACGGCGTGATCCGGGTGGTGCGCACCGACGCGACGGACGACCCGGCGGCGGTGGCCGCCCGCGGCGAGGCGATCTGGTTCATGGACTACCGCAACGCCGACGGCTCGCTGAGCGAGATGTGCGGCAACGGCATCCGGGTGCTCGGGCTCTACCTCGCCACCCACGCCGACGTCGACCCGCGCAACGCGCTGCCGATCGCGACCCGTGACGGGATCAAGACGCTGACCTTCGACGCCGACGGGGATCACCGTCGACATGGGCACCCCGAAGGTGCTCGGAGGAGACCGAGGTCCGCGTCGGAGACCGCGCCTGGCCCGCCGTCCACGTCGACCATCGGCAACCCGCACGCGGTCGCGTTCGTCGACGACCTCGACGAGGCCGGCCCGCTGCACCGAGCCTCCGGGCGTACGACGCGGCGGCCTACCCCGACGGCGTCAACGTCGAGTTCGTCGTACGGCGCGGCGAGCAGCACGTCGCGATGCGCGTCCACGAGCGCGGCTCCGGCGAGACCCGGTCCTGCGGCACCGGCGCCTGCGCGGTGATGGTCGCCGCCGCCGACGCGCGACCAGGCCGAGCGGGGCGTGCCGTACACCGTCGACGTCCCGGGCGGCACCGCTCGCAGGTCGACCTGGACCGAGGACGACCGGATGCTGATGACCGGCCCGGCGGTGCTGGTCGCCGAGGGGCTCATCGACCTCTGACACCTGCCGACCGGTGGTCGAGCCTGTCGAGACCCACGGCTCGGCACCGGCGGTCGAGCCGCATCGAGTCGAGCGTCAGCCATATGCTCCGGCCCATGGACATCAACGGAGCCAGCGCCATCGTCACCGGGCGGCGCTCCGGCATCGGCGCCGCCGTCGCCCGCCAGCTCGCCGCCGCGGGCGCGACACGTCGTCGTCGCCGACCTGCAACGCCGAGAAGGGCGAGGCCCTCGCCGAGGAGATCGGCGGCGTCGTTCGTCGCCGGTCGACGTGACGAACACCGAGCAGATCAAGGCCGCGGTCGAGAAGGCCGAGGAGCTCGGCCCGCTGCGCGTCGCTGGTCAACTCCGCCGGCATCGGCTGGGCGCAGCGCACGATCGGCCGCGACGGCACGTTCGAGTCCGCGCACGACCTCGACGCGTTCACCAAGGTGATCGCGATCAACCTGATCGGCACCTTCGACTGCATCCGCCTGGCCGCGACCGCGATGGGCCGCAACGAGCCGACGCCGACGGCGAGCGCGGCGCGATCGTCAACCTGGCCTGCGTGGCCGCGTTCGACGGCCAGATCGGCCAGGCGGCGTACTCCGCGTCCAAGGGCGGCGTGGTCGGGATGACCCTCCCGGTCGCCCGCGACCTCGCGGCGCTCGGGCATCCGGCTGAACACCGTCGCGCCCGGCCTGATCGACACCCCGATCTACGGCGAGGGCGAGCAGGCCGAGGCGTTCAAGGCCAAGCTCGGCGAGAGCGTGCTGTTCCCCAAGCGCCTCGGCGTCCCCGACGAGCTGGCCAGCATGGTCGTCGAGTGCCTCACCAACTCCTACATGAACGGCGAGACGGTCCGCGTCGACGGCGGCATCCGGATGCCCCCGAAGTGAACGCCGCACGGGGGATCGCGGGACTCCTGGCCCTGGCCGTGCTGGCCACGGGCTGCAGCGTCGGCGGCGACAGAGAAGAAGGACCCGCCGCAGAGCGCACCGAGCACCAGCGCGGCGTCGGACGCGTCCGGCACGCTGGACTGGAAGTCCTGCGACGGCTCCTTCCAGTGCGCCAGCCTCGACGTGCCGCTCGACTACGACAAGCCCGACGGCGAGCAGATCACCCTGGCCCTGGTCCGCCGTCCCGCGGACAACCCCGACCAGCGGGTCGGCTCGCTGCTGGTCAACCCGGGCGGGCCCGGCGGTTCGGGCATCGACCTCGCGGAGAACAAGCAGTTCCCCAAGGAGATCCAGCAGCGGATGGACGTCGTCGGCTTCGACCCGCGCGGCGTGGGCAAGAGCTCTCCGCTGGACTGCCACTCCCACCTGCAGGAGATGTACGACGCCGACCCGACGCCGGCCACGCCGGCCGAGAGGGCGGCGTACCTGAAGGTCAGCAAGGCGTACGTCGGCGAGTGCGCCCGCAAGGAGAAGGACGTGCTGCCGCACCTCGGCACGCTCAACGTCGCCCGCGACATGGACCGGATCCGCGAGGCGCTGGGGGAGAAGAAGCTCAACTACCTCGGCTACTCCTACGGCACCTCGATCGGCCAGATGTACGCCCAGCTGTTCCCGACCCGGATCCGGACCATGGTCCTCGACGGTGTGGTCAACACCGAGCTGACCGGCCTTCAGGGCGCCGACGAGCAGGCCGACGGGTTCTACCAGGCACTGCAGGCGTATCTGGCGGACTGCAAGTCCGACAGCTCCTGCGTGCTCGGCGCCGACCCGCGGGGCCAGCTGGAGAAGCTGGTGGCCGCGGCGGAGGCGAGAGCCGATCCCGGCGCCCCAGGCCGACCGGCCGGCGACCCCGGGCGTGGTCCAGCTCGCGATCGGGGTCGCGCTGTACAGCAAGGACTCGTGGCCGGTGCTGTCCCAGGCCATCGACGAGGGCCTCAAGGGCGACGCCAGCCGGCTGGTGCTGATGGCCGACAGCTACCTGAGCCGCAAGCCCGACGGCAGCTACGGCAACGGTTTCGACATCTACTTCGCGGTCAGCTGCCTCGACAGCGCCTGGCCGACGTCGCCGGCGAAGGTGTTCGCGAACGCCAAGGCGACCGGGCGCGAAGGACCCGCTGGTCGGCGAGGGCCTGGTCAACGACTACGTGCGCTGCGCGCTGTGGCCGACGCCGCCGCAGCCGCTGCCGAAGCTGACCGCCCAGGGCTCGCCGCCGATCGTGGTGATCAGCACCACCCGCGACCCGGCCACGCCGTACGCGTCCGGCGTCAAGGTGGCCGAGCGGCTGCCGAAGGGCGTGCTGCTGACGAACGACGGCGACGGGCACACGGTCTACGCGCAGGGCAAGGCGTGCGTGGACGACGCCGTGACCCGCTACCTGGTCGAGGCGAAGCCGCCCAAGGACGGGCTGGAGTGCGGCTGACCCGCTGATCGGGTGGGCTCGCGCCACCCCTCCGTGCTTGCGCGGCCGACCGCTTCGGGGCAGGCTCGAGTGGTCGGATCCGTTCTCGGGAGGCCCACATGCTGCGTCGTCGTACCCACCGCTCGTCCGTGGCGGCCGCCGCCGCCCTCGCCACCTGTCTCGGTGGGCTCGCGCTCGTGCCCGCGCACGCGCAAGGCGACCCGGGCTGGGGGAAGTTCTACACGACCAAGACCCCGACCAGCGTCGGCAGCGGGGGAGCGGTCAGCTCCGTCGACCCGGAGGCCAGCAAGATCGGGCGCGACGTGCTCCGCCGCGGCGGCAACGCGGCCGACGCGATCATCGCGACGGCGGCCGCGCTCGGCGTCACCGAGCCGTACAGCTCCGGCATCGGCGGCGGCGGCTTCCTCGTCTACTACGACGCGAAGTCCGGCAAGGTCAGCACGATCGACGGCCGCGAGACCGCGCCCGCCTCGATGCCGCACGACGCGTTCATCGACCCGACTCCAGCCCACCGGCAAGCCCTACCGCTTCACGCCGGAGCTGGTCACCAGCGGCGTCTCGGTGGGCACCCCCGGGACCCCCGCCACGTGGGACCAGGCGCTGCGCCGCTTCGGCACCCTGAGCCTCAAGAAGGCGCTGCAGCCGGCCACCCGGCTGGCCGCGCGCGGCTTCGTCGTCGACAGCACGTTCCGGCAGCAGACGCTCGACAACGCGGCGCGGTTCCGCGCGTTCGACTCGACGCGAGACCTGTTCCTGCCCGGCGGCGACGCCCCGCAGGTCGGCTCGGTGTTCCGCAACCCCGACCTCGCGGCGACGTACAAGCTGCTGGCGAAGAAGGGCATCGCCGGCTTCTACTCCGGTCCGCTCGCCGACGAGATCGTGCAGACCGTGCAGGAGCCGCCGAAGCGTCCCGACACCGACCTGCCGGTGCCGCCCGGGTTCCTGGAGAAGTCCGACCTCGCGGCGTACCGCGCGATCGGCCGCGAGCCCACGCACGTCGGCTACCGCGGGCTCGACGTCTACGGCATGCCGCCCTCCTCCAGCGGGGGTACGACGGTCGGCGAGGCGCTGAACATCCTCGAGCAGTTCGACGTGGCCGGCATGACCGACGCGCAGGCGCTGCACCACTACCTGGAGGCCAGCGCGCTGTCGTTCGCCGACCGCAACGCCTACGTGGGCGACCCGGCGTTCGTCGACGTGCCGGTCTCGGACCTGCTCTCGGACACCTTCGCGAAGGAGCGCGCCTGCGAGATCGACCCCGACCACGCGCTGAACAACGCGGACCACCCGCAGGTCGCCCCGGGTGACGTCACCAGCTACGACGGCGTGTGCGACAGCGCGTCGGCGCGGCCGAACGAGCAGCCCGACACCGAGAACGTGTCGACCACGAACCTCACCGCCAGCGACAAGTGGGGCAACGTCGCGGAGTACACGCTCACCATCGAGCAGACCGGCGGCTCCGGCATCGTGGTGCCCGGCCGCGGCTTCCTGCTCAACAACGAGCTGACCGACTTCACCGCCGTCTCCGACCCGGCGGACCCGAACCGGATCGAGGGCGGCAAGCGCCCGCGCTCGTCGATCTCGCCGACGATCGTGCTCGACGACGGCAAGCCGTTCCTGGCGCTCGGCTCGCCCGGCGGCTCCACGATCATCACCACGGTGCTGCAGATCCTGTTCAACCGGATCGACCGGGGGATGACCCTGCCGCAGGCGGTCGCCGCGCCGCGCGCCTCGCAGCGCAACACCCCCGACGTGACGGCCGAGCAGGCGTTCATCGACGCCTACGGCGCACAGCTGACGCCTCTGGGCCACTCGTTCGTGGTGCCCGGTCCGCCCGGCACCAGCGCCTCGGAGATCGGCGCCGCGACCGGGATCGAGTTCCGTGACCGGGGCCAGGTGGTCGCGGTCTCCGAGCCGGTACGACGGGGCGGCGGGTCCGCGCTCGTCGTACGGCCGGGGCGGTAGGCGCGGGCTGGCTGGGCCGGATACCACGGTCCCGTGGTATCCGGCCACTTCCCTAGCGGTACAGCGCTAGGGAAGTGGCTGGTTACACGGGACCGTGTAGCCCGACGGGTACCCGGCCTGGCGCACGCGATCGGGCGTTCGTGGCGTACCTCGTGTCTCCGGCCAAGACACGCGGTCTCTCCCGGCACCCGGTGCGCAAAGTCGATCAATCTAGTCGGGTATGCTGCCGCCATGGATCCCGCCACCGCTCTCGCACCCCGCGAGCCGGAGGCGGCCGTGTCGGCGCCGATCCGCAAGCCGCTGCCGCCGCAGCACTTCGTCGACCACGGCACCAACGCCGAGATGCGCTGGGACGTCCCGCACGGCCCCGGTGACACGCCGGCCTCGCGGCTGTTCGTGCGCAACCACACCGAGACCCCGCTGCTCGACGCGGCGACGTACACGCTGCTCGTCCACGGCGACGGGCTGCGCCGCGCGGCAGTGATCACGCTGGACGACCTCCGCGCGCTTGCCGGTGACGCGCACGACCTGCGCTCACGAGTGCACCGGCAACGGGCGCAGCTACTTCGCCACCCAGCAGGGCCGCGAGGCGCCGGGCACCCCGTGGCACCTCGGCAGCATCGGCCAGGTGACCTGGGAGGGCGTCCGCCTGGCCGAGGTGCTCGAGCGGCTCGGCCTGCGCGACGACGCGGTCGACGTGATGGCGACCGGGCTCGACCCGAGCTACGTGGACGACGACGGCGTCGACAACGGTCCGGTACGCCGGCCGCTGCCGATCGCGAAGGCTCTCGACGACACCCTGCTGGCGTGGGGGATGAACGGGGAGCCGCTGCTGCCCGACCACGGGTTCCCGCTGCGCCTGGTCGTGCCCGGCTGGGTCGGCGTCGCCAGCATCAAGTGGCTCGGCTCGCTCGAGGTCGCCACGCGTCCGCTCGAGTCGCCGTGGAACACGAAGTGGTACCGGATGACCGGCGGCGACTTCCCCGACGACGCGCCGCCGCTGACGCTGAACCCGGTGCGCAGCGTCTGGGAGCTGCCCGAGCCGGCGTCCCTGCCCGGCGGAGGGCGGCGCCGTGCTGCACGGGCGCTCGTGGAGCGGTGCCGGCGCCGTCGCGAAGGTCGAGGTGAGCGTCGACGGCGGGGCGACCTGGACGACCGCTCGGCTCGACCCTCCCGGCGCCGCCTGGACCACCTGGCGCTTCCGCTGGCCCGGCGCCACCCCCGGCGACCACGTCCTGATGGCGCGCGCCACCGACGTCGCCGGCCGCACCCAGCCGCTGGTCGCGGCCTGGAACGACGAGGGCTACCTGTTCGACGCGGTGGTCCGGCACCCGGTGCGAGTCGGCTGACCCGAGGCGGCTCCGCTCAGCTCCGCCCGAGGCGTCCGAGCACGCGCTGCTGGCGCGGGGCGTCGTCCGGCACCTCCAGCGGCGGCTTGCACGCGCCGCTGGAGTAGAGCATGTCGCCGAGGCCGTCGATGGCCTGCTCGATCCGGTCGAGCTCGTCGTCGGTGAAGGTGACCGGGGCGCCGACCGCCTGGCCGAGGTCCCAGCGGTGGACGGTCATGTCGAAGCCGTAGAAGTTCGCGAGCAGCTCGTCGACCGTGGTCCGGCCGAAGTAGCCGTCGAACTCGGTGGTCGCGAAGCCGTCGTCCGCGACGACGTCGCGCACCTGGCCGCAGGTGGGTGTGCCAGCGCGTCGACGGGTCGTCGCCCGGCAGGTCGCCGAGGTCCGCCCCGCGCTGGTCGAAGTAGCCGCGCTGGGTGCTCACGACGTGCTCGACCACGTCGGTCGCGGTCCACTCCTCGCACGGGCTGGGTGCGGTCCAGTCGGTGGCGGCGTCCACGACGGCGGTGAACAGGTCGGCCTGGGTCAGGTAGCTCTCGGGTCAGCGGGGTCATGCCCTGACCTTGCCGCATCCCGGCGCGCCGGATTCTTGAAAGAATCCGACACGTGCACCCCCACCGCCGGATCGACCTGACCGAGCGCGCCCACCTCGGTGACCGCGACGGCTACAGCCCGCCCGTGCACCGGTTCGCGCCGGCGCCCGGGCTGGCCGACCTGGTCCGTCGCTACTGGATGCCGGTCTGGTCGCTGCCGGAGGGGAGTACGACGGTCCAGCGGGTGCTGCAGTACCCGGTCTGCCAGCTCGTCGTCGCCCCGTCGTACGCCCTGCTGGTGGGGCCGGCGCACGGCCTGTCGACCCGCGAGCTGACCGGGTCGGGCTGGGCCCTCGGCGCGATGCTGCAGCCCGCGGCCGGTGCGCTGCTGCTCGACGGCCCGGTCTCGGCGGTGACCGACGGCGCGGTGCCGCTCGACGACCTCGCCCACGTCGACGGGCCGGCCCTGGCCGCGCGGCGTGCGGGCCGCGGTCGGCGACGCCCCGGCCGATCCGGCGCGGCAGCAGGCCGCGGTCCGGGTGCTGGAGGAGGCGCTGGCCGCGCTGCCGCCGGCCGACGAGGAGGGGCTGCTGGTCAACGCGGTCGTGGAGCACGTCGAGAACGACTCGACGGTCGAGCGGGTGAGCCAGGTCTGCGAGAAGTTCGCGCTCTCGGAGCGGTCGCTCCAGCGGCTCACGGCACGCCGGATCGGGCTGTCGCCGAAGTGGCTGATCCAGCGCCGGCGGCTGCACGAGGCGGCCGGCCTGCTCGCCGCCGGCGAGACACCCGACCTGGCCACGGTCGCGGCCCGGCTCGGCTACGCCGACCAGGCCCACCTCACGCGCGACTTCCGCACGGTCACCGGACTGACGCCGGGGGAGTACGCGAACGAGCCGCGCGGGTAGCCGGCAACCCCGCATTTGCGAGGTTGTCGGGGTCGGCGACCGCCCGCGGGGCCCCGCCAACCCAGCAAATGCGGGGAACCCGGGCCCGCCGCGCGCCCTAGCCGCCGATCCGGTCGCCGTGGTCCTTCAGCGGCGGCTGGTCGGGGTGCGGCTCGCCGGTGGCCGGGTTGGCGGACTGCTCGGGCGGGAGGTCGCCCTCGGGTGCCGGCAGATCGGTGTCCTGGGCGCCGTAGGTGCCCTGTTCGCCGCCGGTGCCACGCAGGTCGCCGACGCGCTCGCTGCTGACCCCCATGCCGCCGGACAGCCCGTGTGCGCTGTCGGCGTTCGGGTCGCTCTCCTGGACGTCGGTCTCGCGGGCGTTCCTGCCGCCCTCGGCCTCGGGATCGGTCTGCGGGTCGCTCTCGGTGTCGGACATGCCCCCACCGTACGGCGCGCCGGCGCGCCGTCGGCAAGTCATCCTAAGTCTAGTGAGTCACTTATGTATGATCGCGGGCATGACCCGCCCCATCTCCCGCCGGACCACGCTCAAGGCGGCCGCCGGCACCGCCGCCGGGCACCGCGTTCGCCGGCTCACCCGCCGCCCGCGCTGCGACCGACGGTCCGATCCTCGAGCCGCTCCCGGCTCGCTGTTTCGTCGCCCCCCCCCCCCCCTGCGGCTCGCCGGTCGCCGGGTTGGCGGACTGTTCCGGCGGGAGGTCGCCCTCGGGTACCGGCAGGTCGGTGTCCATGGCGCCGTACGTGCCCTGCTCGCCGCCGGTGCCGCGCAGGTCGCCGACGCGCTCGCTGCTGACCCCCATGCCGCCGGCCAGCCCTTGTGCGCTGTCGGCGTTGGGGTCGCTCTCCTGGACGTCGGTCTCGCGCGCGTTGCCGTCGCCCTCGGCCCCGCCGGGACCGCCCTCGGCCTCGGGATCGGTCTGCGGGTCGCTCTCGGTGTCGGACATGTCCCCACCGTACGGCGCGCCGACGGGCCGTCGGCAAGTCATCCTAAGTCTAGTAAGTCACTCATGTATGGTCGCGAGCATGACCCGCCCCGTCTCCCGCCGGACCACGCTCAGGGCGGCCGCCGGCACCGCCGCCGGGACCGCGTTCGCCGGGCACCCGCCGCCCGCGCGGCGACCGACTGGGCCGATCCTCAAGCCGCTGCCGGCTCGATGTTTCGTGGACTTCGGCACCAACGCCGAGATGCGCTGGGACTCGGTCGCACCCGGGAAGTACCTGACCGACCCGTCGCGGCTCTTCGTCCGCGACCACACCTCGACCCCGCGGATCGACGCCCGCAGCTACCGGCTGGCGGTCTTCGGTGACGGGCTCCGCGAGTCCCGCACCGAGGCCGGCGCGGTCAGCCTCTCGCTCGCCGACCTCCGCTCGCTGCCGCGGACCACGATCACCGCCGTGCACGAGTGCACCGGCAACGGGCGCAGCTACTTCGACACCCAGCAGCACCAGCCGGCCGCGGGCACCCAGTGGACGATGGGCGCGGTCGGCGCCGTCACCTGGACCGGCGTGCGGCTGGCCGACCTGTTCGCCCGGATCGGGCTCGCGCCGGAGGCGGTCGACGTGATGGCGACCGGGCTCGACCCGCACTACGTGTCCGGAGGCGTGGACTACGGCGCCGTACGCCGGCCGTTCCCGGTCGCCAAGGCGCTCGGCGACGCCCTGCTGGCGTGGGAGATGAACGGCAGGGCGCTGCTGCCCGACCACGGGTTCCCGCTGCGCCTGGTGCTGCCGGGCTGGGTCGGGATCGCCAGCATCAAGTGGCTCGGCTCGCTCGAGGTGGCCCGGCGTCCGCTCACCTCGCCGTGGAACACGAAGTGGTACCGGATGACCGGCCCGTCGTACCCCGCCGACAGCCCGCCGCTGACCGTGCTCCCGGTGCGCACCGCCTGGGAGCTCCCGGCCGTCGCCGACCTGCCGGCCGACGCGGGCAAGCTCCTCCACGGCCGCTCCTGGAGCGGCGCCGGCCGGATCGCGAAGGTCGACGTCAGCACCGACGGCGGCGGCACCTGGCTGCCCGCGCGGCTCACCGAGCCGGGCCAGGCGTGGACCCGCTGGCGGTTCCGCTGGCCGGGGGCCACGACCGGCCAGCACACGCTGATGGCGCGGGCCACCGACGTCACCGGACGCGACCCAGCCGCTGGTCACGCCGTACAACGACGGCGGCTACTTCTTCGACGCCGTGGTGCGGCAGCAGGTGCGCGTCGCCTGAATCGGTTCGCCTGATCGCGGGCCGCGACCTACCCTGTCAGCAGATGACGAACGCACCTGACGACTTCACGCTCGATGACGAGCTCGCGACCACCGAGACCTGGGACGACGGGTTCGAGTCCGGGTACGCCGATGATCCGCGGTCTCGACAAGCTCGACCGACCGAGGACCCGGAGACGACCGGCGAGATGGACCTCGCCGAGCGGCACGCGCTGCGCCGCGCCGACGGGCTGCGCACCGAGCTCGAGGACATCAGCGAGGTCGAGTACCGCCAGCTCCGGCTGGAGCGGGTGATCCTGGTCGGGGTCTGGACCGAGGGCAGCGTCGAGGACGCCGAGAACTCGATGGCCGAGCTCGCGCTGCTCGCCGAGACCGCCGGCTCGGAGGTGCTCGACGCGCTGTACCAGCGCCGGCAGTCGCCCGACCCGGCGACCTACATCGGCCGCGGCAAGGTCGAGGGCCTCGCCGAGATCGTCCGGGCGACCGGCGCCGACACCGTGATCCTCGACGGCGAGCTCGCCCCGAGCCAGCTGCGCAACCTCGAGGACAAGCTCAAGGTCAAGGCGATCGACCGCACCGCGCTGATCCTCGACATCTTCGCCCAGCACGCGAAGAGCAAGGAGGGCCAGGCGCAGACCGAGCTGGCCCAGCTCAACTACATGAAGCAGCGGCTGCGCGGCTGGGGCGGCAACCTGTCCCGCCAGGCCGGCGGACGCGCGGCCGGCGGCGAGGGCATCGGTGGCCGTGGTCCCGGTGAGACCAAGATCGAGACCGACCGGCGCCGGATCAACACCAAGATCGCCAAGCTGCGGCGCGAGCTCAAGGACATGAAGGGCACGCGCGACACCAAGCGTGCCGAGCGCCGCCGCAACGCGATCCCCAGCGTCGCGATCGCCGGCTACACCAACGCCGGCAAGAGCTCGCTGCTCAACCGGCTGACCGACGCCGGGGTGCTGGTCGAGGACTCCCTGTTCGCGACGCTCGACCCGACCACCCGTCGTACGACGACCTCCGACGGGCGCATCTACACGATGAGCGACACCGTCGGGTTCGTGCGCCACCTGCCCCACCAGCTGGTCGAGGCGTTCCGCTCGACGCTCGAGGAGGTGGCCGACGCCGACCTCGTGCTGCACGTGGTCGACGGGTCCCACCCCGACCCGGAGGGGCAGATCTCCGCCGTCCGCGAGGTGCTGGCCGAGATCGGCGCGTCCCAGGTGCCCGAGCTGGTCGTGATCAACAAGGTCGACGCCGCCGACCCGATGGTGGTCGCGCGGCTCAAGGCCCGCGAGCCGCACAGCGTCGCGGTCTCCGCGCACACCGGCGAGGGCATCGCCGACGTGCTGGCCGCCGTCGAGGCCGACCTGCCGCGGCCGGGGGTCGAGGTCACCGCGCTGGTGCCCTACGCGCGGGGCGACCTGCTCAACCGGGCCCACGAGCACGGCGAGGTGCTGTCGCTCGAGCACACCGGCGACGGCACCCTGCTCCACGCGCGGGTGAACGAGGACCTCGCCGGCGAGCTGGCGCCGTACGCCACCGAGGGCCTGACCACCGCATAGTCCTCGAACGAGGGTGTGCAAGAAGTAGGCTCCGGCCATGAAACGGTTGGGGGCGTCGTTCCTTGGCGCGCTCGTCGTGGTGCTGGCCATGTTCTGGCCGGCGGTCAACTTCTTCTCCACCACCGACGAGACCCCCGAGTTCGCGCGGATCACCGACTACCAGGCCACCTTCGACGTCGACGCCGACGGCACGCTGCGCGCCCACGAGACGCTGACCGTCGACCTCCCGCTGGGCGGCACGGGATCTTCCGGTTCTTCGACATCGCCGACCCGAACTCGCCGCACGTGCGCTACGTGCCGAAGAACATCGTGGTGACCCGCGACGGCGGATCCGACGGGGTCGCGATCCTGCACGAGGGCGAGGGCCGGTTCGTGGTCGCCCGCATCGGCGAGGCCGACACGACGATCAGCGGCACCCACGTCTACGACATCACCTACCGCGTCGACGGCGTCCTCACCGACAGCGGCTCCGACTCGCAGTTCTACTGGAACCTGATCCCCAGCGGCTGGCGGATGCCGATCACCCGGAGCACGCTGACCGTCACCCTCCCCGGCACTCCGGGGGAGACGAAGTGCGCGGTCGGAGTCAACAGCACCGGCGGGTGCAACGCCACCGTCGACGGCCGCACGGTGACCGTGAAGACCGGAGCCCTGGACCCGAACACGCCGGTCACCATCCAGACGCTGGTCGACGTGCCGTCGCCGGGCCAGCACACGCTGCCGTGGACCTTCAGGTTCGACCCGGTCTTCGGGCGCTCGCTGCCGGCCGCGATCGTGTTCGCCGTGCTGGCGCTGCTGGCCGCCGTGGCCGGGTTCCTGCTCGGCCGGAGCGTGCGGGAGCCGATCCCGCCGTACCCGCTCATGTACGCGCCGCCCGACGGCATGGGCCCGGCCCAGGGCGCCTACCTGCTCACCGAGCGCATCAACGACGAGATGTACGCCGCCACGCTGCTGCAGATGGGCGACCGGGGCATGGCGACGATCGAGCGCACCCCCTCCGGCTGGTCGCTCCTCGGGGCGAACGGCGACGGCCGGCCGGTCGACGAGGTGACCGCCTCGTCCGCCGACCAGCTCGGGGTCCGGCCGGGCCAGCGGTTCGACGCCGACCGCGACGCGGTGGAGGTCGGCAAGCAGATGCAGGTCGCGCGCAAGTCGTTCGACTCCGACGTCAAGGAGTGGGCCCGCCACAACGGGCTGCTGGAGTTCAAGGCGATGCCGGTGCTCGGCTCGGTCGGCGTGATCGGCGGTCTGCTGGTCGCCGCGGCCAACTTCTTCTGGAACCCGCTGTCGATGTCGCTGATCGGCCTGCCGTTCGGGCTGTTCGCGGTGTTCGCGCTGCCGGTGCTCGCGCCGGGCGCCTCCACGATCCGCACCCCCAAGGGCCGCGAGGCCTGGTCGCGGCTCGGTGGCTTCCGGCGGGTGCTGTCGACGCCGTCGAGCGAGGCACGCTTCGACTTCAGCGGCCGCAAGGAGCTCTACACCGCCTACATCCCGTGGGCGGTCGCGTTCGGCTGCGCGCGGGAGTGGGCCGAGAAGTACCGGGTCGAGGCGCAGGAGGAGCCGCCGGTGCCGGGCTACTACATCGGTGGCTACCCGGGCATGTACGGCGGGGCGGCTCCATGGCCGACTTCGCGAACGACTTCAACACCACCATGCACTCGGCCATCTCGTCGTACCAGGCCACGCAGACCTCCTCCTCGGGCGGAGGCGGCGGAGGCTTCTCCGGCGGCGGGGGCGGCGGCGGGGGCGGCGGCGGCTCGTGGTGACCTTGACACAAGCGTCCCGGTCGATCCGGGTGAGGAAAGGAACCAACCCATGTGGATTGCACTGATCGTGATCGCGGTCGTGGTGATCGGGCTGGTGGTCTTCGTGATCTCCGGCTTCAACAAGCTGCGCACCACCGACATCGCAGCGCAGGAGGCGATCGGCGGGATGGACGTCCAGCTCACCCGGCGCGCCGACCTGATCCCCAACCTGGTCAACACGGTCAAGGGGTACGCCGCGCACGAGCGGGGCGTCTTCGAGGAGGTCACCGAGGCGCGCGACCCGTGCCAGCGCGGCCGCGAAGGGCAACGACGTCGCGGCGAAGGCCGCCGCCGACCAGCAGCTCAGCCAGGCCCTGGTCAACGTGATGGCGGTCGCCGAGGCCTACCCGGACCTCAAGGCGAACCCGCACTTCCTCGACCTGCAGCGGCAGCTCGGCGACACCGAGAACCAGATCTCGTTCGCGCGGCAGTACTACAACGACGCCGTGACCAAGCTGAACACGATGGTCTCGACGATCCCGTGGATGTTCCTGGTCGGCATGGCCGGCGTCTCCAGGCGCGAGTTCTACGAGGCGCCCGAGGGCCAGGACGCCGCGCCGCAGGTCGACTTCGGCACCGGCACCCCGCCGGCGGTCGGGACGACGTACACCCCGGCGCCCGCCGTACCCCCGGCCGCGGAGACGCCGCAGGTGGAGTCGGCACCGCCGTCCGCCCTCCCCCCGTCCGACCCGCCGGACGACCCGCCCGCGACCACCGGCTCGGCGCCGCAGCCGCCCCAGTAGTGGTGACCCGGGACCTGATGCTCCTGTCCAACTCGCGCCGGAGGCCGGGCGACGGGTTGCTGGTGCACGTGCACGACATCCTGCGGGACTGGCTGCCCGACCGGGCGCGGGTCGCGTTCGTGCCCTACGCCCTGGCCGAGCACGACGACTACACCGCGACCTTCCGGGCCGCGATGGAGCCGATGGGCTGCACGGTGCACGGTGTGCACGAGGCGCACCGACCCGACGCAGGTGCTGGCGGACAGCGACGCGGTGTTCGTCGGCGGCGGGAACTCGTTCCGGCTGGCACGGGCGCTGCAGGAGAGCGGGATGGACCGGGCGATCGCCGACCACGTGCACGAGGGCATGCCGTACGTCGGGTCGAGCGCGGGCAGCAACGCGGCGTGCCCGACCATCCGGACCACCAACGACATGCCGATCATCGAGCCGCGGTCGCTGGCCGCGATCGGGCTGGTGCCGTTCCAGATCAACCCGCACTACGAGGACCCCGACCCGTCGAGCCTGCACATGGGGGAGACCCGCGAGGAGCGCATCCTGCAGTTCCTCGAGTGCAACGACGTGCCGGTGGTCGGGCTGCGCGAGGGGTCGTGGCTGCGGGTGTCCGGCGACGAGGGCGAGGTCGGCGGCGACCGCACCGCGCGGCTGTTCCGTCGGGGTCAGGACCCTGTGGAGATGGAGCCCGGTGCACAGCTCGGCGACCTGCTCACGACGGCGGTGCAGTTCGACACATAGGGTGCTCGGGTGTCCGATGCAGCCACCGCACCAGCCGCCGCGGACTCCCGCGTGCGCGAGGTGCTGGCGGCCGCGGTCGCGGCGCTCGGCGGGCAGGAGCGACCCGGCCAGGTCGAGATGGCCGAGGCGGTCGCCGCGGCGATGGAGTCCGGCGAGCACCTGCTGGTGCAGGCCGGCACCGGCACCGGCAAGTCGCTCGGCTACCTGGTGCCGGCGATGCTCAACGACGACCGGGTCGTGGTCGCCACCGCGACGCTCGCGCTGCAGCACCAGCTCGTCGAACGCGACATCCCGGCGCTGGTCGAGGCCGTGAAGGACGTGCTCCACGAGACCCCGTCGTACGCCGTGCTGAAGGGGCGCTCCAACTACGCCTGCCTGCACCGGATCCGCGAGGGCGTGCCCGACGACCAGGGCGCGCTGGTCGAGCTGCCCGAGGGGTCGCTGGGCGCCGAGGTGCTGGCGATGCGGGAGTGGGTCGAGGAGGAGGCGCAGGACGGCGGCACCGGTGAGCGCGACCACGCGCCGCGGCACACCGACCGGATCTGGCGGCAGGTCTCGGTGTCGCACCGGGAGTGCCTGGGGGCCGCGAAGTGCCCGTACGGCGCCGAGTGCTTCGCCGAGCGTGCCCGCGAGCGGGCGATGCGCTCGCAGGTGGTGGTCACGAACCACTCGCTGCTGGCGATCGACGCGGTCGAGGGCGTGCCGATGATCCCGGAGTACGACACGGTCGTGATCGACGAGGCCCACGAGCTGGTCGCCCGGGTCACCCAGGCCGCGACCGACGAGCTGTCCGTGCTCGGAGGTGGACCGGACCGCGCGCCGGGCGTCAGCGCCACGTCGACGGATCCGAGGCCGACGACCTGGCCGACGCGGGTGACGCGCTGCGCGACGCGATCGACGCGACGCCGCCGGGCCGGATCGACGCCGATCCCGCAGGAGCTCGCCGACGCGCTGGTGCTGGTGCGCGACGCGGCGCGGGCGCTGGTCTCGGCGTTCCCCAAGGACCTCGGCGACGACGCGGTCTCGACCCAGGCCAAGGGCTGGGCGCAGGAGCTGTTCAAGACCTCCGAGCGGATGGCCGCGAACGCCGACGCCGACGTGCTCTGGGTGGCCGAGCGCGACCGGCAGCGCGGCGGCAACCAGCTGTGCGTGGCGCCGCTGCAGGTGTTCGGCACCATGCGCGACAAGCTGCTCACCGACAAGACGGTCGTGATGACCAGCGCGACGCTCAAGCTCGGCGGCGACTTCGACGCGGTGGCGACGTCGGTGGGGCTGCGGCCGTCCGAGCGCGTCGTGTCGTCGCCTGCGTCGGACGTCGCGGAGCGCACCGACGGTGTGCTGCCGTGGCGCGGCCTCGACGTGGGCTCGCCGTTCGACTACGGCAAGCAGGCGATCCTGTACGTCGCCCGCCACCTCCCGCCGCCGGGCCGCGACGGACTCGATCGAGGCCACGCTCCAGGAGATCGCGGAGCTGGTCGACGCCGCCGACGGGCGCACCCTCGGGCCTGTTCTCCTCACGCCGGGCCGCCGAGACCGCGGCCGAGGCGGTGCGCGAGCGGCTGCCGCACCTGACCACGCTGGCCCAGGGCGACGCCCAGCTGCCCGAGCTGGCGCGGCAGTTCGTGGACGACCCGCACACCTGCCTGTTCGGCACGCTCTCGCTGTGGCAGGGCCTCGACGTGCCCGGGGAGACCTGCCAGCTGGTGATCATCGACCGGATCCCGTTCCCGCGCCCCGACGACCCGCTGATGTCGGCCCGGCAGCGCGCGGCCGACAAGGCCGGCGGCAACGGCTTCATGCAGGTCGCCGCGACCCACGCCGCGCTGCTGCTCGCCCAGGGCTCCGGCCGGCTGATCCGCACCACCACCGACCGCGGTGTCGTCGCCGTGCTCGACCCGCGGCTGGTCACCGCCCGCTACGGGTCGTTCCTGCGCGCCAGCCTCCCGCCGATGTGGACCACCGACGACCCGAAGGTGGTGCGGACGGCGCTTGGTCGGCTTGCGGAGTCGGCGCGGTAGCGGGCAGCGCTGCGTCCCGAGCGAGCCACGTGACGCAGGGCCTGCATACCGGTGAACCGCAGCCGAACCGCGAAGTCGCGATCGCAGCACCCAGATGGGCGTTGTTGCGCACCAGCGCGATGTTCGCGGTGAGGCTGGCGCCGCCGGTGATCTCGACGATCCGGCCGAGCAGGTACGGCGTGATGTCCTTGCCGGTGATCCCGAGCCGGGCCAGGTCGGCCAGCGCCTGCTCGATGATCGCGTCGATCTCCGCGCGCGGGATCTCGTCGGCCTCCGGGATCGGGTTGGCGACGCTGATCCCGCCGCCGATGCCGAGCGCGTCCTTCGCCCGCATCTGCGCCGCGATCTCCTCGGCCGAGTCGACGCGCAGCGGCACGTCGTACCCGCTCGAGCGCGTGTAGAACGCCGGGAACTCGTCGGTGCCGAAGCCCAGCACCGGCACCCCGAGCGTCTCCAGCTTCTCCAGGGTCAGGCCGATGTCGAGGATGCTCTTCACCCCGGCGCTCACGACGGTCACCGGCGTCACCGACAGCTCGGTCAGGTCGGCGCTCACGTCGAACGTCGCCCCCGCCCCGCGGTGCACGCCGCCGAGGCCGCCGGTGGTGAACACCCGGATGCCCGCCAGCGCGGCCAGCCGCATCGTCGAGGCGACGGTGGTCGCGCCGTGCTCGCCGCGCGCCACGACGTACGGCAGGTCGCGGATGCTCACCTTGCGCACAGACGGCGTCGGATCCGAGCAGCTCGAGGCCCTCGTCGTCGAGCCCGATCCGGGGCACGCCGTCGAGCACCGCGATCGTGGCCGGCGTCGCGCCGTCGTCGCGGATGATCTGCTCGACCTCGCGCGCCATCGCGACGTTGTCGGGGTAGGGCATGCCGTGGCTGATGATCGTGCTCTCGAGCGCGACCACCGGGCGGCCCTCGGCCAGGGCGGTCGCGACCTCGTCGGTGAGCCGGAGCAGCGGGTTCACGCGAGAGCCTCCAGGGCGGCGTCGATCAGGGCGGGGGAGAGGTCGGGTCGGACCGTCTCGGCGGACTGCACGGTCAGCATCGCGGCCGCGGCGCCCTCGTACGCCGCCCGCGTGAGGTCGGCGCCACGGCACAAGGCGTGGACGTACGCCGCCAGCATCGCGTCGCCGGCGCCGGTCACGTCGACCGCGTCCACGGCCGGGAGGGCAACCCGTTCCGGGGCCACGTCCGGGCGGAACAGCGTGCTCCCGCGCACGCCCTCACGCAGCCACACCACCTCGACCCCTCGCGCGTGCAGCGTCGCGGCGGCGGACGCGGGCACGTCGTCACCGGTCAGCGCCACCAGCTCGTCGGTCGTCGGGGTGAGCGTGTGCACGCGGCACGCCGTCGAGGTACGGCGCGATCAGGGCGGCCTTCGGCGCGCTCACCGGGTCGAGCACCACCGGCACGCCCGCCGCGTCGGCCAGCCGCAGCGCGTGCGCCAGCGTCGCGGCCGGCAGGTTGCCGTCGAGCACCAGCCAGTCGGCGTCGGCCACCCCGGCGCCGTCCACGTGCTCCGGCGCGATCGACTCGGTGGCCGCCATGTCGGCGACCCCGGCGACCAGGCTGCCGTCGTCGTCGAGCAGGGCCGTGTAGGTGCCGGTCGGGCCGTCCCACGGCACCCGCAGCGTCTTCACGCCGGCGAACCGGGTGCGCGCCAGCACCTCCTGCCCGGCCGTGTCGTCGCCGACCGCGAGCAGCATCCGGGTCGGGGTGCCGAGCCGGGCGAGGTTCTCCGCGACGTTGCGGCCCACGCCGCCGTACGTGCGCACGGTCGTGCCCGGGTTGCTCGTGTGCGCCCGCAGCGGCCCGCTGCTGCGGGCGAGGACGTCGAGGTTCGCGCCGCCGATCACCAGAACCGTCACGGTGCGTGTCTACCTGCACGAGCCCAGCGGCTCACATCTTGCGCAGGACCGCCGTGACGATGCCGAGGATGGTCGCGTTGTCGCCGTCGATCGGGTCGTAGGCCTCGTTGTGCGGCAGCAGCCAGACGTGGCCGTCCTTGCGCTGGAACGTCTTCACCGTCGCCTCGCCGTCGATCAGCGCGGCCACGATGTCGCCGTTGTCGGCGGTCTGCTCCTGGCGCACCACGACGTAGTCGCCGCTGCAGATCGCCGCGTCGACCATCGAGTCGCCGGCCACCTCGAGCATGAACAGGGTGCCCTCGCCGACCAGCGTCTTCGGCAGCGGGAAGACCTCCTCGATCCGCTCCTCGGCGAGGATCGGGCCACCGGCCGCGATCCGGCCGACCATCGGGACGTACGTCGCCGCCGGCACCGCGTCGCCCACCCCGGTCGCGTCGTACGACGAGTCGTCGGTGGTGCCCAGCGCGCGGCGGGCGGCCATCAGCTCGGGCAGGAACACCTCGAGCGCCCGCGGCCGGTTGGGGTCACGCTTGATGAAGCCCTTCGCCTCGAGCTCGCGCAGCTGGTAGGCCACCGACGAGGACGAGGCCAGCCCGACCTGCTCGCCGATCTCGCGGATGCTCGGCGGGTAGCCGCGCTTCTCGATCGACTCGCGCAGGAACGACAGGATGCGCTGCTGGCGCGCGGTGAGCCCGGTGCCGTCGGGCGGCGCGTCGGGAAGCTCGGTGACCTTCGTGCTCTTCGCCATGGCTGATCTCCTACCGGTGCTGCCCGGTGCCGGGCCCCCGGACGGGCCGTCGCGGGTGAGCACCACGCTAGAGCAGGAGGGCGGCCGTTTCAAACATCTGTTCGAACAGCGTGTCGGAGCGGGACGCGTCGAGATTGTTCGAACATTTGTTCGTCCGACTACTTGATTTCGTTCGAACACCTGCTCTAATCTCGTACATGTGTTCGATCGAACGCCTGATCGAGCCGGAGGCCACCGGCGTTGTCGGTGGCGGCCGGTAGACATCTGTTCGAGAGAGACATCGACCGCAATCGCGACCACACGGGTCGCGCTTCCCCAGGAGGTCACCGATGAGCACGCTGAGCATCTCACCCGCGTTCCGCCCGATCACCCGCCCGCAGCTGCGGCTCACCCGCCGCGGCCGGCTGCTGCTGGTGCTGGCCTTCCTGCTCGCGGCGCTGGTCGCGATGGTGCTTTCCGGCGGGTTCGCCGCCGCCGGCCGCGAGGCCGGCACGCCGGAGCCGGTCCGGGTGGTCCAGGTGCAGCCCGGCGACACGCTCTACGGCATCGCCGGCGAGCTCGCCCGCCCCGGCCACGTGCGCGACATGGTCCACCGCATCCAGCAGCTCAACTCGATGTCCGGCTCCTCGCTCCAGGTCGGCGACTCGCTCGCCGTGCCGCAGTGACGCGGGGGTAGTCCGGCAGCAGACATCCGGCGGCCTTCCTCGACCCGAGGTCGCCGGCATGGGGAAGGGTCCTCACCTGAGGACTCAGCAGGGGCGGGACCGACGCGCTCGGTCCCGCCCCTGCTTCACTCACACCCTGACGTCGTCACGATCGGCCAGATTCCCTATGCCCGCGCGGCGCCCTCGGCCAGCAGCAGCTGGGCCGCGGTGTACGTCGCCATCACCACCGTCTCCAGCCGCTGCGGAGAGTCCTCGACCAGGAACTGCCGGGCGCCGAGCAGCGTGTCCGAGACCAGGAACAGCACCGCGCCGGCCGCGGTCAGGCGACGTGCCGGCGGGGGCAGGTCGGCGTGGAGGGCGGTGGCGGTCATCGTGGTGAGAAGTGCCGAGTACGCCGCCACCGCGGGCCCGAGCACCGGCGCGGTGCGGGCGGCGCCGAGCGACATCGGTGGCGCCGAGAGCAGCCAGATCCCGGCGAGCGCCCGGGTCGCCGGCCGGGTCGCGAGTCGCGTCGCGGCGTCCCGGCGTCGTACGAAACCAGTGGCGTAGGCGACGTGCCCGATCCCGAACGAACCGGTGCCGGCCGCGAACGGCCCGGGTGCCGTGCCGCAGCAGCGCCAGGTCGCCGCCCCAGCCGAACGCCTCGGCGACCAGGGTCCCGTTGCGCAGCGGCGAGCGCGCCGCCCGGCTCGAGGTCAGCAACGAGCCGGCCAGGGTCGGCATCAGCAGCGGCTTGGTGACGAACCGGGCCCGGTGCGCCCACGCCCCGGCGGTGCCGGCGAGGACGGCGTCGGTTGCCGCGAGGGCGACGTACGCCGCCCGGAGCCGCGCACTGGTGGAGGTCATGGGCCGAACCTAGACCTCGGTACGACGGCCCGTCGCACGGTGGGGCGCGTCAGCGAGCGGCGCGCTTGCCGCCGTGCTTGCCACCGCTGGACGTGGTCCGCCGCGGGCGCGTCGGTGGTCCCTGGCCGCGCATCTCGGACTGCAACCGGCTCGCGAGCAGGATCGCGAGGAACATGCACGCCATTGCGCCGATGGTGGCCAGCGCCAGGAACCACCAGTTGCCGGGCTCCCCGTCCCGGGCCTTGCCGCCGAAGTCGATCGCGGCGAAGACGAGCAGCCCCCAGGCGATCACGGTGCAGGTCACCGCGACCGACAGCAGTGCCGCACCGGAGGGTGTTGCTCCGATCCCGGTGGGCCCTCACCGGGACATTGTGGGGCACGACCGGTCGGCGGTCTTCCACGGCGCTCCGGAAGCGCCCCGACACGCGGGTGTCTGGTCCGTCTCCGATGCCCTGACCTGCGGTTATGCCGGTCCCTGTGACCCGGTCGCGAAAACTTCCCGGAAGGTGTTGCACGGCCCTGAGCGGCGGCGTACGGTAACCACTACATCTAGTAGTTACACCGTTGTGGTTTTCCACATCTAGTCCCACAGGATCAGGTGGCTTACCCACAGGGAAGCACCGGATGTCCCCTGGTTCTCCACAGTTTCGTCCACAGTCGCGGCCCCGCTGACACCGGCCGGAGACGGGACGGAACTGTCGGTGCCGGGTGTTGCACTAGGAGACGACGACCGGCCGAGAGGAGACCCGCGATGCACTGCCCGTTCTGCCGCAGCACCGACACCCGGGTCCTCGACTCGCCGGGTCGCCGACGACGGCGGCGCGATCCGCCGCCGCCGGGTCTGCCCGGCCTGCGAGAAGCGGTTCACCACCGTCGAGCAGATGCAGCTGACGGTGCTCAAGCGCAGCGGCGCCACCGAGCCGTTCACCCGCGAGAAGGCGATCGCCGGCGTCCGCAAGGCCTGCAAGGGCCGCCCGGTCTCCGAGGACGACCTGGCCCGCCTGGGCCAGACCGTCGAGGACGCGCTGCGCGGCGAGCGGCTGGGCGGAGGTGCCGGCCAACGAGGTCGGCCTGGCCATCCTCGGCCCGCTGCGCGAGCTCGACGAGGTCGCCTACCTGCGCTTCGCCAGCGTCTACCGCGCCTTCGAGTCCGCCGACGACTTCGAGGCCGAGATCAGCGATGCTGCGCGCCGAGCGCCAGCTGCGTGGTCGAGAGCGCGCCAGCGCCGTCGAGCCACGACCTCAGCCGATCGCGACGGGCTGACCACGATCAGCCCGGTGCGTAGTGGGGAAGCTGCGCGCCGGGCCACCAACATCCGACAGTCGACAGCAGCACGACCGACGAGTGGACACCAAGGGAGAGAGCATGACCGAGACGGTGAGCGGGACGCACGCACCCGCAGGGCGCAGCGACGGCAAGCCGGCAGGGGCGTGAAGATCGAGCGGGTCTTCACCACCGAGGGCGTGCACCCCTACGACGAGCTCACCTGGGAGCGCCGCGACGTCGTCCAGACCAACTGGAAGACCGGCGAGACCGTCTTCGAGCAGCGCGGCGTGGAGTTCCCCGACTTCTGGTCGCGTCAACGCCTCCACGATCGTCACCACCAAGTACTTCCGCGGCGCCGTCGGCACCGACGCCCGCGAGTGGAGCCTCAAGCAGCTCATCGACCGGGTCGTGAAGACCTACCGCAAGGGCGGCGAGGACCACGGCTACTTCGCGACGCCGGCGCGACGCCGAGCTCTTCGAGCACGAGCTGACCTGGCTGCTGGTCCACCAGTACTTCTCCTTCAACTCCCCGGTCTGGTTCAACGTCGGCACCCCGTCGCCGCAGCAGGTCTCGCGCCTGCTTCATCCTCTCCGTCGACGACTCGATGGACTCGATCCTGAACTGGTACAAGGAGGAGGGCTTCATCTTCAAGGGCGGCTCCGGCGCCGGCCTCAACCTCTCCCGCATCCGCTCCTCCAAGGAGCTGCTCTCCAGCGGCGGCACGGCGAGCGGCCCGGTCTCCTTCATGCGCGGCGCCGACGCCTCCGCGGGCACCATCAAGTCCGGTGGCGCCACCCGTCGCGCGGCCAAGATGGTCGTCCTCGACGTCGACCACCCCGACATCGTGGAGTTCGTCGAGACCAAGGCGCGCGAGGAGGACAAGATCCGCGCGCTGCGCGACGCCGGCTTCGACATGGACCTCGGCGGCGCCGACATCACCTCCGTGCAGTACCAGAACGCCAACAACTCGGTCCGCGTCAGCGACGAGTTCATGCGCGCGGTCGAGGACGGCACCGAGTTCGGCCTGCGCGCCCGCGAGCACCGGCGAGGTCATCGAGACCGTCGACGCCCGCGAGCTGTTCAGCAAGATCAGCGAGGCCGCGTGGGAGTGCGCCGACCCGGGCCTGCAGTACGACGACACGATCAACGACTGGCACACCAACCCCGAGACCGGCCGGATCACCGCGTCCAACCCGTGCTCGGAGTACATGTCGCTCGACAACTCCTCGTGCAACCTCGCGTCGCTGAACCTGCTGAAGTTCCTCAAGGACGACGACACCTTCGACGCGCCGCTGTTCGCCAAGGCGGTCGAGCTGATCATCACCGCGATGGACATCTCGATCTGCTTCGCCGACTTCCCGACCGAGGCGATCGGCGACACCACCCGCGACTACCGCCAGCTCGGCATCGGCTACGCCAACCTCGGCGCGCTGCTGATGGCGATGGGCCTCGGCTACGACTCCGACGGCGGCCGCGCGATGGCCGCGGCGATCACCTCGCTGATGACCGGCACGTCCTACAAGCGCTCGGCCGAGCTCGCCGCGCGTCGTCGGCCCCTACGCCGGCTACGCCCGCAACGCCGACGCCCACAAGCGGGTGATGCGCAAGCACCAGGCCGCCAACGACGCGGTCCGCACGCTGCGGCGTCGCACGACGCCGGCGTGCACAAGCTGGCCACCAAGGCGTGGGCCGACGTCGTCAGAAGCTCGGCGAGAAGAACGGCTTCCGCAACGCGCAGGCCTCGGTGCTCGCGCCGACCGGCACCATCGGCTTCATGATGGACTGCGACACCACCGGCATCGAGCCGGACTTCTCGCTGGTCAAGTTCAAGAAGCTCGTCGGCGGCGGCTCGATGCAGATCGTCAACCAGACGATCCCGCGGGCGCTGAAGAAGCTGGGCTACCAGCCGAGGAGCACGATCGAGGCGATCGTCGACTTCATCGCCGAGCACGGCCACGTCATCGACGCCCCCGGCCTCAAGCCGGAGCACTACGAGGTCTTCGACACCGCGATGGGCGCCCGCGCGCTCAAGCCGATGGGCCACGTGCGGATGATGGCGGCCTGCCCAGCCGTTCCTCTCCGGCGCGATCTCCAAGACGGTCAACCTGCCCGAGACCGCCACGGTCGAGGAGATCGAGGACATCTACCTGCAGTCCTGGAAGCTCGGCCTCAAGGCGACCGCGGTCTACCGCGACAACTGCAAGGTCGGCCAGCCGCTCTCCGACGGCAAGTCCGACGTCGTCGAAGAAGGACCAGGCCCGCGCCGACGCCGTCGCAGGCCGACGCCGGTCGAGGCCGAGGTCGTCGAGAAGATCGTCTACACGCCCGACCCGCAAGCGCCTCCCGAAGTCGCGCGCCTCGCGCACCACGTCGTTCACCGTCGGCGGCGCCGAGGGCTACATGACCTCCGGCGCCCACGACGACGGCGAGCTCGGCGAGGTCTTCCTCAAGCTCGGCAAGCAGGGCTCCACCCTGGCCGGCGTGATGGACGCCTTCTCGATCGCGGTCTCGATCGGCCTGCAGTACGGCGTCCCGCTGGAGACCTACGTCTCGAAGTTCACCAACCTGCGCTTCGAGCCCGCCGGCCTCACCGACGACCCCGACGTCCGGATGGCGCAGTCGATCATGGACTACATCTTCCGCCGCCTCGCCCTGGACTACCTCTCCTTCGAGGACCGCTCCGACGCTCGGCATCTACTCCGCCGAGGAGCGCCAGCGCCACCTCGAGACCGGCTCCTACGAGCCCCTCGAGGAGATCGGCAGCGCCGCCGAGCTCATCGAGCGACCTGACGCGCCCGCGGTCGAGCGCCGTCGAGCCGTCGAGACCGCCGGTGGTCGACGACCGCCGATGGTCGAGACCAAGGACACCCACGGCGCCGAGCAGCGCGAGGTCCCGCCGCCAAGCCGGCGCCCAGCGAGGCCCACACCTCCGCCGAGCTCCTCGAGAAGATCACCGGCACCGCCGTCGACTCCCCGCTCTGCATGACCTGCGGCACCAAGATGCGCCCCGCCGGCTCCTGCTACGTCTGCGAGGGCTGCGGCAGCACCAGCGGCTGCAGCTGATGTGAACGGCCACGGAATGTCCCGGCTGACTCAGATGTAGGACGACACCTTTCCGTCCCTGACAGCGACAAGTGCTGAGACAAGTGCTGAGACAAGTGCTGAGTTGAATCAGTCTGGTAGAACAGGTCGAGTCTTGGCAACGCACGGAGGCCCCGAGGACTCTTTCCTCGGGGCCTCCGTGCTTTTTTCTGCGCGTTCTACCCGCTGTCAGTCACACGTCGCCATCTGGCTAGCGCCCGCGCGGATGCGTCCGGATCTAGTCGATGATCGGTTGGCCGTTGCCCTTCGGCGAGTAGCACGAGACGATCGGACCGGAGGTGCGGCGGATGAAGGTGCGACCAGGTGCGGTGGTCCGGGGAGCCGGTGTGGTTCTCGCCTGCCTCGCAACGGACGCCTCCAAGCGCTCGCCCATTCTGCTCGCGGGTTTCGCCGGCGGCTGGTTCCTGGACAGGCCGGGACTCCAGATTTTCACGGTCATACCCGACTCGGAGGAGCCATGGAAGCGCGCCACGGTGCCCTTTGCGACCTCGGTGGCGTCGTGGTCGACCGTGATGCTGACGGCCACGGCTGCTCTGCGTCGAACGAGGCTGCCGGTACCGATCGCTGCGGTCGTTCTCGGGGGCGGCCTCGTGGTGGTCGACTCCCTTCTGGCCGATCTCGGCGAGGCTCGTGACGCGGCCAACGCAGCGGACGATGTATCTGAACCCGCGCGGCATTGACCAGATCGCCCGCTCATGCCGCTGATCGCGGAACAGCCGATGTCCGGGCGGTGGCCCTCTCACCGAAGGGCACTGATCACCACCCGGTGACTGTGCTGCTGCTGGTGTGCAGCACACGTTCGAGCATCTGCTGGGGTCGTGCGTTTCTCCGCCGGGCCGGTCACCCAGTGCTCCGCGCGCCGACGCCATCGTCAGGCCGGTCACTCCGGATCGTGTGGACGTGAAGGTACGAGCGCGCATCTCCCTGGCAGCGACCTCAGATGACGGTCTCGCGGAGCCGATGCCCTCGCCGTGCCAGTCGCTGCTTCTCGGCGTCGACGGAGACGGCCCCACACAACAACGGTCTTTACCTGGGAGTGCAGATCACCACGGCGTCGGGGAGGCTCTCATGCCGGGGTTGACAGGCGTTTTGGTCGATCTACATCTCATGTCTGACCTCGCTGAGCTCTACCTGCTGCCCGGGGCCACCTTCACCCTCCGGTATCCGATCCGGGGTCTGGTAGGTCACGGACGAGTGCTTGATGAGGCTGAACCGTCCTAACGTCCGCTCATGGCTCCCCTCTGTGTCAAGACGCAGCCGGGAGTGGGGTTCTAGGCTTGGTCGTGGCGGGTCCGGGAAGTGGCTTGTCCGAAGAGCCGGTGTGGGGATGTGAGCCGGTCGCGCTGGAGTCAGAGTCGTTGCCCCGTTGCCCTCCCGGGCCCGTCCTCGAGCTCGTGCTGCGTGGCGATCGCGTCGTCGAGCATGGTCCGGTAGACGATGTCGGACAGTCGTCGTTTCAGGGCGCGCATGGCTTCCATCGAGGTCTTGCCGTCGGCCTTGCGTGCGGTCGTAGTAGGCGCGGCCTTCGGTCGGGTTGCGGAGCTGGACGGTGGCCATGATGTGCAGGACCCGGTTGATCTGCCGGTTCCCGGCCCGCGACAGCCGGTGCCGGACCTGGTCGCCGGAGGAGGCGTCGATGGGTGCGGTGCCGTTCCAGGACGCGAAGTGGTCGCGGTCGGGGAACCGGGTGATGTCGCCGACCTCGACCAGCAGCCGGGCGGCGCCGGAGGGTCCGATGCCGTGCAGGTCCATCAGGCGTGGTGCCGGTCGCGGCGACCAGCTCCTTGAGCTCCTTGTCGGCGGCCTTCTTGCGTTGCGTAGATCCGCTCGAGGTCGCCGATCAGCTCGGCGGCGACCCGGCGGCGGGTCTTGCCCGCGGCGTCGCGGGGCCGGACCTTGGCCAGCAGCGCCTTGGCCTGGGCGGCGGACAGGTCCTTCTTCGCCCCGCCCGGGATCAGCTCGAGCAGCAGCTGGTGCAGCTGGGCGATCATCCGGGTGTGGTCCTCACCCAGCGAGCGGCGCCGGTCGACCAGGATCCGCAGCACCGCGAGCTGCTCGTCGTTGACGACCGGACGCAGCCCGGCCATCCGGGTGCCGACCAGCGCGACGGAGTGCGCGTCGGTGGCGTCGGTCTTGCGGCCCTGACCGGTGGCGAAGACCCGGGCCCGGGCCGACAGCTTCGGCGGCACGTCGACGACCTCCTCGCCGTCGGCGAGCAGCCGCATGCGCGACGTGGCGGCCGATGCCGCTGCAGCCCTCGATCGCCCAGACCCGGTCCGGCCACGGCCGCACGTAGCGCCAGCATCGCCGCGTAGCCGTCGCGGTCGGTGCCGAACCGGCCACCACCCAGGACGGTCTCGTCGGCGGTCATCACCTCGATCGTCACCGACCGCTTGTGCGGGTCCATCCCGATCACGACCCGCTGCTGCTGTCCTGCTCATCGCGTCCTCCCGATGCTCGATCCGATGTGGTTGTCGAGCCGGGAGGGCAACGCTACTTCGAGCTGAGCAAACCCCTCTTGAGCCTCTCCCGGCCCTGGCGACGCCCGGGCCGCGCAGGCCAAATGAGAGCCACACGACGCAGCGTGGGCAGCCGATGTGAGAGCGACAGCCCGGGCACCTGGACCGAGCCTCGCCAGGCACCGGTCCTGAGGTCAATGAAACAAGTAGCCGCGATCGCGGGTCATCGGTCATGCTTGCGCGGTGGAGCAAGAGGACTCAAGTTCGGGTTCAGCGGCCGGGGTCGGTACGCGCTGGGCGACAACACGCCTAGCCGGGTTGCGCGGGATCTGCCGCCTGGGTGGGGGTTGAGGCGGCCTGCAATTCGGACTTCGTTTCGGCGGGGTCGGTGACCCTCACCGAGATCAAGGTGACGCCGAGGTCTCGGATCTTCATCAGCAGCCCATGCAACTCGGCCTGGTCAGTGACCTCGCCCGCGAGCGTCGTTGTGCCGTCGTCCTCCTGCGTCAAAGTGAGATCCCCGAACCAGCCCGACCAGTGCGCATCGAGGTGCCCGAGGACGCGCAACTGGTAACTCGTGGGTGCCTGGCGTCTGGATGTCGGACTCATCTCACCCAACCTTCAATGTTGCGCGGCTGCGGGATGCTGTCGCGTCTGTCGAAGGATGATGCGTTGGGCGACCGCGAGGTTGATGACCCACCCTGCCGCCAGCAGGACCGCTGCGCTGATCTCCCCGTTGCCGAGGATCGGCTCTCCGAATCCTTCGGTGAACACTTGGGTGCCGGCACCCAGGCCGAGGGCGTAGCCGCGCACCATCCACGCCCGATGCCCGTCCGACGTCACGGCGACGAATGGCAGCGACACCCAGGAGGATGGATGGCCGCCATCGCGGCGCCGAAGACGAGCCGGACCCCGCCGACGAGCGCACCGGAGTGAGCCCCACCCTCGTAGAACAGTGCCATCCACATCGCCGAGACAGCGACTGCCAACCCCGCCGCCGCCGCCACCCGTCCGGACACGCGATGCCAGCCCGGCCGCCTGGTTCGGAACTTGGGCGAGAACTGGAAGGCGCCGAGGGCCGTGAAGACGACGGCGCTGACGATGTGCACCACCACGGGTTCTGGGGAAGCGGCGATGCCGGCGTGCGCGGGAAGTGTCGCCGGACCACCAGCTACTTCGAGCAGGCGGAATGCGCCGGCGACGATGGGGACGAAAGCGAGTGCGATCAGCGCCGGGGGCGCCCACCTGCCGATGCCGGGCGCGTCTGCGCCGTGGCGGGTCACTGGGCCCGAGCCGGTGACGTGTCGATGCCGGCTTGGGCGCCGGACCGTGCGCTGGCGTCGGACTCCCGCCACAGTGAGATCCCGAGTCCGGCCAGGCCGAGGCCGACCGGCAGGGCGGTCATCCGGCCCAGGGTGTGCGGCAACAGCGGCAACGCGAGGGTGAGCACCGTGCCGAATGCGAGTGTGAGCGCGGCCCACCGCGCGAGCACCGCCGCCCGGAAGAGTGCGATGCCGAACAGCAACCCACCGAGCAGGTAGGTCCCCCCGAGGACCTTGCCGCCGGTGTCGAGGAACCCGACATCGCCGACGATGGTGCCACCGGCGGGGATGGCGACGACGTCGTCGACGAACTGGGGTGCCTCGTCGGCCACGGGCGGCAGCACGAACGCCTCCACCCAGGTGCCGGCGACCAGAAGCAGGAAACAGGCAGCGAACAGCAGGTACCCGACCAGGCCGAGCAACCCGGCCGCGGTGACCTGGCGCAGGTACATCCCGGTGATGCCGACCAGGGCCAGGACGGACATGGCCAAGGTCAGGGTGTGAGTGAGGGTCCAGGCGGTCGTAGTGACGGAGGCGACGTCCTCGTGCGGATGGATGAACTGGATGAGGACGAACAGTCCACCCGCCAGGACCGCGCAGGAGCCGGCCGATCGGATGAGTGATCGGGGGGTGATCGTCACGGCCGGCTCCCTTGCTGGATGACCGCGGCTGGGCGCCGCGGCATAACCCGAACGTATGGGTGGCGAGGGGTTGGGACATGACCACACGATGTGGTTGATGTGGTGAGATCGAGATGGTGAGACCGAGGTACGACCTCTCCGGAGGAGGATCCGACGGCGCGGCTAGATCAGGCCGCCTTCGCGGGCCCGTCCCACCGCTTCCCGCCTGCTGGTGGCCCCGAGCTTGGCGTAGATGTTCTTGGTGTGGCTGCGCAGCGTGTTCAGCGAGATGAACAGCTCGGTGGCAATGTCCGGTCCGCTCAGCTCGGAGTCGAGCAACCGCACGACGGCGAGCTCCCGTTCGGTCAAGGGCCCAGACGACGCGGGGGTCGGGCGTACGCCGGCGTGGCCGCGGTCAGCCTCCAGGGGAGCTGTCGCGGGAGCCGTGGCCACAGGGGTCGGCGCGAGGCCCAACAGCCGCCGCTCCTGGGTGCCAGAGTCCTGGACTGCTGCTTCGGCTAGCAGCGTCCACATGGCTGGGCCTTCGTTCAAGAAGAGACGTGCATAGCCGTCGGGTTCGGGAACCGTCATCAGCGCCCCAGACAAGATCTCCAGGGCCCGCGGTCGTTGCCCCAACGCGTCCTCGGTGAGCGCCTGGAGCATCCGGATCTCCAGGGCACTTCCGTGCCGTCCCCATGCTTCCGCGGCCGCGAGCAGCCGGTCCAGCAGGGCGACGACGTCCTCGAGTCCGTCAGGGGTGGGGACAGCAGAGTCGATGTCCGTCCCGCTGTGGACGTTCTGGCCTTTCTTCGCGGTGCTGGGCCAAGCGCAGGCGTACGAGGGTGAGGTGTTCGAACTCGCGGAGGTAGCTGACCTCGTCCGTGGTGGACAGGCCATGTTCCCGGGCCCAGGCAACGGCTTGCGAGCTCGCCCTGGGCGATCCAGAGGCGGGCTCGGAGCGCGGCGATGGGACGCACGTTTGGGTAGAAGCCGGGCCGGTAGGCCTTTTCGGCGTGGTCCAGGTGGCGCATGGCCGCGTTGGGGTCGCCAGCGGCGCTGGCGACCCGGGCCATCACCACGAACCACCGGTGCCGGTTCTCGGTGATACCCGCCCGGTCGTCGAGCCCTGTGGCGGTCTCGAGATGTCGCCGAGCGCCGTCGATGTCTCCGGCCTCGTGGTCGAGCTCGCCCAGCCCGACGTGCAGGTCCGGCCGTCGCCCGCGGCACGGGTTCCTCGGGCCGCCTGCGCGCTCGCGCCGCGTTGCAGGGCACGGTGTAGAGCTGGCGCGCGGTGTCGGGCCGCCCTGCCGCGCGCCACATGTCGGCGAGCACGACGGTGCCGCCGAGCTCGTCGCTGAGGTTCCCGGCCGCGTGCAGACTCGCCACCGCCTCGGTGAACGTCTCCAGGGCGCCCGGCATGTCGCCCGTGCGCCCACGCGGCCAGCCCGAGGAACCCGGCCGCGGCGCCGCGGGCGAGGTGGTCGTCGGGACCGGCCAGGTCCAGCGCCCGTCGGGCGTGCTGCGCGGTGCCGGCCGACGTCGCCGCGGGCCTGCGCCAGGGAGGCCCGGTAGACGGCGATGGTCGCCGGCAGCGTGCGCAGCTCGCCGGTGGCGGCCCACGGGGGCCGGCCCGTCCGGTACGGCCGCCAGGGCGCGTTCGGCGTCCTCGAGGCGGGGCTCGACCGCGTCGAGGTCGCCGGAGACCATGAGCATCCAGCCGTAGAACACGCTGAGCACCGGGCTGCGCCGCACGGCGTCGTCGGGCAGCGCCCGCAGCCAGCCGATCAGCATCGGCGTCCTGCCGGTCGCGGCGGATCGCCGGCACGGCCAGCTCCATCAGGTGCGCGGCGCGGTCGGCGTCGCGTGCCGGCCAAGGCGTGCCGCGATGCGTCCTCGGTCAGCCCGTGCTCGCTCGTACCAGCGGCTGGCGCGCTGGTGCAGCAACGGAACCTGTTCGGGCTGCTCGCCGAGCAGCCGCGCCCGCAGCACGTCGGCGAACAGGTGGTGGTAGCGGTACCACTCGCGCGGTCGTCGAGCGGGACGACGAAGAGGTTGGCGCGCTCGAGGGCCTGCAGCATCGCGGCTGCCGTCGTCGCGGCCGGTGACGGCGTCGCACAGCGGGCCGGTCAGCCGGTCGAGCACCGCGGACTGCAGCAGGAACTCGCGGACCGGGTCGGGTTGGTGGGCGAGCACCTCCTCGACGAGGTAGTCGACGATGTAGCGGTCGTTGCCAGCGAACCGGGCGATGAAGCCGCCGACGTCCGTCGCGCCCCCGCATCGAGAGTGCGGCGAGCTGCAGCGCGGCGATCCAGCCCTCGGTGCGCTGCTCCAGGACCGCGACGCTCGTCGGCGGTCGAGGTCCAGCCCGGCGGCGCTCGTTCAGGTACGTCGGTCGCCTCGTCGGCGGTGAACCGCAGGTCGGCGGCCCGGATCTCGACCAGCTCTCCGCGCATCCGCCACCGCGGCAGCGGCAGTTCGGGGTCGGCGCGGGTGCTGATGCACCACGTGCACCTGCGGCGGGAGGTGGTCGAGCAGGAACGCCATCGCCGTCGCGGACTTCGCGGCCGTCGACGAGGTGGTAGTCGTCGAGCACCAGCCACACTTCGCCGGGAGTCGTGGCCAGGTCGTTGACCAGCGCGGTGAGCACCAGCTCGGTCGGCAGCGGGGAGGCGGCGATGAGCTCCAGGGCGCCGGGCGCGGTGCCGGGAACGGTCGCCTGGAGCGCCGTGACGACGTACGTCCAGAACGATGTCGGGTCGGCGTCCGAGGCGTCCAGCGAGAGCCACGCCAGCCGTCGGTCTTCACCGGCTTGCCAGTCTGGAGCCATTCGCCCAGCAAGGTGGTCTTGCCGAACCCGGCGGGGGCAGACGCGAGTGTCAGCCGCGTCGCGGCCCCCGGGCGCAGAGCCTGCCGCAGCCGCGGACGAGCCACCAGCCCTGGCCGTGGATCGGGGCGTAGAGCTTGGTCGCGATCACCGGACGTGACATGGGCAGCTCGTTCCAAGGCGCAGCCGCGCCTGAGGTGTAGCCCTTCACGGTAGTGCACCGGGGCACAGCGCTGCACCGGCCCGCCGGTGGCCGACCCGGTGAGGAGTCTGCGGCGGTGGCGACACCGCGGTGCGGGGGTCCCGCGGTGTGGCGCACGACACGGGCCCGGAACCTTATGAGGTTCCGGGCCCGGTCGTGGCGCCTCGAGGGTCACAGGGCGCAGGTGTTCACCAGGTCGGTGGAGGCATCGCGGGTCACGACGTGGCTGGGCGGCGGCTTGGTGCCGTCCTGGGTCCACTGCTCCAGGGCGGCGAAGGCCTCCCGGAAGCAGGGCAGCATCGGCCGCAGCAGGGCGGGGTGCTGGAGGTAGAGGGCCTCGAAGTGGCTTCCTCCCTCGACCTCGTACAGCCGAGCCATCGCGCCTCGGCCCTGGTTCTTCGATCATGGTGGCGTAGAGGCGGGAGTCCCGCGGGGTCGACCGCGGTGTCGAGGGTTCCCTGCAGCGTGAGCAGGGGCTTCCCGATGCGGCCGGTGAGGGAGATGCCGTCGATGGCGTCCTTGACCTCCGGCGGCCGCGTGTCGAGGTCGTAGTCGGCGTCACAGTCGGGGGTGCCGGTGGCGCAGAAGGGGTGGCCGGCCTGGGTGTCGCCGTCGTAGGTGGGGTCGAGCTCCTCGCGCAGGATTCGCTGGATCGGGTCCCAGAAGGCGCGGTAGCTGTACGCCCAGGTCGGCTCGGAGCCGGCCGGGAAGCCTGGCGTCGAGGAGGGCCTGGTGCGCCTCGGCGACCCGGCGGCGTACTGCGGGTACTCGGCGCAGGGCGGTGGGCAGGTAGGTGAGCAGGTTCCGCTCGGGCGTGATCAGCACGCCGCTCCAGGCGATGCCGCCGTCGTAGAGGTCGGGGCCGGTTCTCCAGCTGCCACCGGGCGAGGTAGCCGGCCGCAGAGAACCCGGCGATGTAGGTGCGTGCGCGGCTCGCGGTGGTAGCGCTGGGCGACGACCTTCTTGGCGGCGATGGTGAGCTCGGTGACGCGGGAGTGCCACTCGGCGATGGCGTCGCCGGGCTCGATCCCGTCCTGTGTAGAGCGTGGGTCCGCTGTTGCCCTTGTCGGTGGAGGCGTAGGCGTAGCCCTTGGCCAGCACGGAGTCGGAGATGATGACGTCGCTGGCGTACTGGCGCCGGATGCCCGGGGGGCCGGCGACGACGAGTCCGCCGTTCCAGTGCCGGGGCAGGCGGATCACGAACTGGGCGTCGTGGTTCCAGCCGTGGGTGGTGTTGAAGGTGGAGGTGTCCGGGAAGTAGCCGTCGAGCTGGATGCCCGGGACCCCGGTGGGGTTGATCGGTGCCGGGGACGCTGAGGCCGCCGAAGCCGGTGAAGCCGGTGGGGTCGGTGTGACCGGTCGTGACGGTGCCGGCGGTGGTGAGGTCGCCCAGGCAGGCGGCCTCGAGCTGTCTCGGCGCCGGGCACCGTGAGGTGCTCCATGCCGCGGCAGGTCGCGGTGTCGGGCGCTGCTCGGTTCGGTGGCGTTGGCTGGCGCCGGGCAGGGCGAAGGCGCCCATCACGGTGGCGACGGCGGTGGCCGAGGCCGCCAGCAGGGCGAGCTCGATGTTCGCGGTTGCTTCATGGTGTGCTCCGTTGGTCAGGCGTGGTCCGGTCTGGGTGGTGGGTCCGTGGGAGCCCGGCGCTGGGTGCCGCTATGGCCTCCGCTGATGAGCTGAGTCGAGTCAGAGTCATCAGCGGCTCGACGGTCGGGTCGGTGAGCGACGCTCGGCGTGACATGGCTGCGGCGTCCGGGCGCCGCAGGTCGGTGGTGACGCTGCTGGAGCGGTTGAAGAGCCAGATCGCGAGCCAGCCGATCCGACGGCCATGGCGAGGAGCCCGAGGTCCAGCGCCGCCTCGGGGACGAAGGCGCGCAGCGAGACCGGTACGGCACCGACGGCGTAGAGGACCAGGGGCACGGTGGGGACCTGGCGGCTGCGGAGCATGGCGGCGACGAAGGCCAGGGTGCCGAGGAGGAACGTGACGGACGCGACGGTCAGTGCGACGCCCAGTGGGCCGGCCGCGCAGTCGTCTCGATGGTGTGGTCCGGGAGCTCGGCGAAGACGAGGTTGATCACGAACTCCACGCCGACCAGCGCCGCCAGCGCGAACGCGTTGAGGAGGTAGGCGACCAGGCCGAAGGTGCCGGCGCGGCGACCGAAGGCGAAGTAGAGGGCGGTGATCAGCGCCAGGGCCAGGATCTGGGCGAGTGGAGCGACCAGCTGGGTGAAGGCGGAGGTCGGGATGATCTCGGCGCGCTTGGCGGCGTTGATGAGCAGGATGACGGCGCTTCCGCAGCCGGCAACGGCGGCGATGCGGTAGAGGGTGGCGGGGATGGGGTGGGACATGGGGTTCCTCCGGTGGTGGGCGTGCTGGGTCGCGCCGACGGCCGGCGGCCGGCGGCGGTGTGGCCAAATGAAGTTGGGACAGGACGATCGGGTCAGCGACGAACGTGCGAGCTCAGCAGGCGTCACAGAGCGCCTGGCCCGCCTTGGTGGGGTCGAGGTAGACCGGCGAGAGCAGCGGACCGATCTCGAGAACCCTGTCGAGCAGTTCCAGCAGTGCGCCGCGATCGACAACCGGACCGGAGACGCGCGTGGTGCCATCGCCCTGTGGGGTGAGGGTCAGCCCGTTGAACCGGAGAGCTATCCGAAGTCTCGAGTAGCCCCCGGACGCGGATCTGCAGTATCCCGTCCCGGGCCGTCATGCCAGGCTGGATTCATCTCGCTCCTCCTCCCCCGTCCCGGATGTGCACGGCCCGGGCGCGCTCCTTGTAGGCCCGAAGGTAGGAGTCGAGGTGGTGAGACGGCATGGCCACATCTGGTGATTGACGTGGTGATTTGCCGATGCCCGGCTGATGTCCAGCGTGGCCGCTCGCTCCTCGTACGCAGCGAAGTGGTTCGGCGGGCCGAAAGATGAACCACGCCGTTCGGGGTGCCCACGTCTGTGACGACTGGTCGACAGTGACCGCCGATTAGCACGAACCACAGCAGTCTCAACCCGGCCCCGCCGGCATGGAACCGCAGCAGCACCACTCGGTGGGTTCTCGCAGGATGTCTGGGTAACTGAAGTGACGCGCCAACAGGAAGAAGAACGCGTTGAACGCCACCGGCAGCAGGACCAAAGGTGGCGGCCGCCAGATCCACGGTCAATGTGCCACCTGCGCGGTGGCGGCCGCGGCGGTGCGGGCACGGTGGGCGGCCTTGGTAGGGCAGGAGCCGGTGCAGGAGCAGCCCGGACAGCGCCGAGAAGGTCAGGGCGCCGTAGAGGCCGAAGATGGTGAACTGCTCCTCGACGTGGATGCCGCCCAGGGTGGTGACGGTCCAGCCGAGGGCCCACAGGGCCGGCATGGCGACCGCCCAGATCCAGCGGTGGCTGGCGCGGGCGGCAGGGCGAGCGCCTGGGCCGGGCCGAGGACCAGGCCGGTGAGGGCGCCCATCAGCGGCCAGGTCGGCCAGGAGGTGCCGTAGTCGACGGTCCAGGCGCCCAGCAGCAGCCCGGCGCCCATCCCGACGCGCGGTGGCGGGTATCCACCGGCGCGGGTCGAGGCGGCGGCGGCTCGCCAGCGCCTGGCCGGCGCCGATGACGAGTCCGGTGACCGCGCCGCCGATCAGGGCGGCGACGGCGTCGTCGACGCGGCCGGCCGCGGCGGTGCCGGCCAGTCCGGCGATGGGGAAGGCGAGGGTGCCTGCGAGCCACAGCAGCCAGGTGCGCAGGAACGGTGGGCGGGGCGGTCGAGTCGGTCATGTGTTCAGCTCCTCGGACGGCGGTCGCCATCGGGGTTGGTGAGCCGGGGACCGGTTGGCCTGGGCTTCGGGTCGGCAGCTTCGGTCCAGGGAGCGCGGTGGCCTAGACCGGGACGGTCGGCGGCGCGGTCGGACGGAGGTGCTTCGGCGGGCGGTGACTGGGGCTCGGGGTCGCCCTCGACGTGGAGCTCGGGCAGCCAGTTCAGCCAGCTGGGCAGGTACCAGTTCCACGCGGCCGAGCAGGGCCATCGCGGCGGGCACGACGACCATCCGGATCAGGGTGGCGTCCACGAGCAGGGCGACGCCGACGCCGAAGCCCATCTGCTGGAACATGACCAGCTGGCCGGCGGCGAAGCCGGCGAAGACGACGACGATGATCAGCGCGGCGCCGGTGATGATGCGGCCGGTGGCGGCGATGCCGTGCACGACGGCCTGGTTGGTGTCGCCGGTCTGTGCGTAGCGTTCCCGGATCCGGCTGAGCAGGAAGACGTGGTAGTCCATCGAGAGCGCGAACAGCACCGAGAACAAGAAGACCGGCACCCACGCCTCGACGCGTTCGACCTGCTGGAAGCCGAGCAGGTCGGCCCCGACGCCGTGCTGGAAGACCAGCACGAGCAGGCCGTAGGCCGCGCCGACCGAGAGCAGGTTGAGGACCACGGCGGTGGCGGAGAGGACCAGGGAGCGGAAGACCAGGGTGAGCAGGAGGAAGCTCAGCCCGAGGACGAAGGCGAGCACGATCGGCAGCCACTGGTTGATGACGTCGGAGTAGTCGACGTTCTCGGCGGTGGTGCCGCCGACCAGCACGCGTGGTGTCGGTGCCGTCGAACGCGGCGGGGATCAGGTCGGTGCGGAGCCGGTCGAGCCCGCGGCGGGCCTGGCTGTGGTCGGGGTCGCCGACCAGCGGGATGCTGATGACCGCGACCTGGCCGTTCTCGGCGACCTGCTGCTGTGCCGGCCCGAAGTCGGGGTCGTCGGCGACGGACGCCTCGAACCGCTGCGATGGCTGCGGTCGACGTCGCTGGAGGCGACGTCGCCGGAGATGACCACCTGGGCGGGGTCGGTCGTCGAGGTGCCCGGGAAGCTCCGCTCGAGCGCGAGGGCGCCGGCCTTGGCGAAGGTGTCGTCGGGCAGCGAGTTGACCCCGGAGGTGCCGGTGTGGAGGCCGAGCACCGGGAAGGCGGCCGCGAGCAGGACCAGCACGCCGGCGGCCAGGAACGTCGCCCGGGCGGCGGACGACGGCGCCGACGGCCCTGGTCCAGAACGGGCTCTCGGCGGGGTGGTCGCGGCCGACGATCGGCAGCCGCAGCGCGTTGACCCGGTCGCCGAGCAGGGACAGCAGGGCGGGCAGCAGGGTGATGGCGGCGGCCATGGTGACCACGCCGACGATGATCGCGCCGAGCGCCAGGCTGCGCAGGATCGTGTCCGGGACCAGGAGCAGGCCGAGCAGGGCCACGACGAACGAGCTGCCGGAGAACAGGACGGCCTTGCTGCTGGTGCCGCCGGTGGCGACGATCGCGTCGATCTTGTCGCGGCCGGCCTGCCGCTCCTCCCGGTAGCGGGACAGCACGAAGAGGCTGTAGTCGATGCCGAGCGCGAGCCCCATCGCGGTGATCATGTTGACGATGAAGAACGACAGGGAGGTGAACTGGCCGAGGACCGAGGAGATGGCGACGGTCACGATGATGGACAAGATGGCGATGCTCATCGGGATGAACGCGGCCACCAGGGCGCCGAAGACCAGGACCAGCACGATCATCGCGGCGGGCAGCCCGAACTTCAGCTCCCCGTTGGTGAGGTCGGACTCCGAGAGCTCGGTGAAGTCGTGGTCGAGGGTGTTGACGCCGGTGATGTCGACCTCGAAGCGCGGCGTCGGCGTCGGCGGCGACGACCTCGTCGATCACCTCGACGATCCCGGTCTCGGGGTCGTGGCCCGAGCACCAGCGTCACGACGGCCGCGTGCCCGTCCTCGGAGATGCCGGACTCGTCGGCCGCGTAGGGGTCCCGGACGGTCTGCGGCGGCGCCGGTGGCCTCGATCGAGGACCGGACGTCGGCGACGAAGGCCTTGAACTCCGGGTCGTCGCTGGTGAGGTCGGCCGAGTAGATGACGACGGCGTCGTCGATCCGGTCGGCCTGGGAGAAGTTGTCGGCGATCACCTGCTCGGCCCTGCATCGAGTCGGGGTTGGTGGTGATGCTGCCGTCGGAGGTGAACGCCGACCCGAGCAGGGTCCCGATGGCCACGACCGAGGCGGCCAGGACCAGCCCCCACGCGGCCACGACCCGCCACGGGTGGACGGCGGAGACGCGTGCCAGGCGCTGGGTGATCGACGTACCGCTCGCGTGCGCGAGCTGGCCGTCACCGATCTTCGAACGTGTCGCGGACATGGCGTTGTTCCTCTCGTTGGTCCGGTCAGGCTGGTCGGGTCGTGGCTGGCCGGTAGTGGCGTGTTGAGCTGCGATCCAGGCGGCGAGGACGTTGTCGGGATGGTCGGAGAGGTGGTCGCGGACCAGGGCGTCGAGCAGGTCGGCGTCGTCGTTCAGGTGAGCGGTGGCAAGGGCGACGAGCTGCCGATCCCTGGTCGTGGCGGCGCTCGCTGCGGCCCGGGCGAGGAACCCAGCAGGCTCGCGGGCTCGTCGGCGACCAGCGCCGCCGCGACGAGCAGCGCGGGCGGAGTCGTTCGTCTCTGCGCCCGCTCGAGGATCTCGCCGGCGGCCGTGGCGTCGCCGCCGATCAGCCGGCGGAGCAGGACCTCGATGTCGATGGGCATGCGCTCACAGTGCTGGTCGGCGCTGACGATCCCCTGACGGCGACCAGCCCGGTTCAGTCCGGACACGCTCGGTGATCCGCTTGTCGAGGAAGTTCAACCCGAACAGGGCACGCCAAGCCGCTCTCCGGATTACCGAGGGACCGAACTCGGCGTAATCGGCGATGTGGGCACCAGTTCCCGCGTCGTGACGCCGCCCGCTGGTGAGCCCCTGGCAGGTACGCCGATACCGGTGAGGTCAGGTCGCGGAACCCGTCGAGCTGCCCAAGCTCTTCCTGCTGAGCGAGGTGGCCCAGGACGAAGGGGTCCCCGGTCCGGGTGGAGGGTGTGTGGTGCAGCGTGGTCGCGAGAGAGAGTCATCGCAGCGGCCGACCTTCGGAGTCGCGAACCATCCGCAGGGCGATGACGATGATGTCGGCCAGGGCCCACAGACCGAGGCCGCCGAAGGTGAAGAACTTGGCGAGGCCGAGCCAGATGTGGCCGAGGTAGAAGCGGTCGACGCCGAACACGCCCAAGAAGACCGAGAGCAGGACGGCCAGGGTCCAGGACTTGTCGGAGAACACCCACGGGATGTCCCGGGCCTCGAAGAGGTCTCCGTCGGTGGTGCGGTGCACCTCGGTGTGTGGCTTGAGCTGCCCGGCCCGGGCCATGTGCTGCAGTTCGGGGATTGTGTAGGGCCCGAACCTGTGGCGGTTGTGCGCGAGGTAGAACGCCTCGCCCGAGGATGCGGAGCGGGAGATGGTGTCGTTCATGGGCTGTCCTTCTGGTTGGCGCGGCAGGGTTTTCCGACGTCCCCACCGTCGCCTGAGGGGCGGTGGCCTCGCGCCGGTGATATCGCCGGGTTCTGCCGGCGATCGCCCGGACCCGCCCCAGTGATGGGCCGGGTTAGCATGCCGACGTGCTGTACGGGCGCACCGCCGAGCAGGCCGCGTTGGCGGCACTCGTGACCGAAGCACGAGCCGCGCGCGGCGGTGCCCTGGTGGTCCGCGGCCAGCCCGGGGTGGGGAAGTCCGCCCTTCTCGGCGACCTCGCTGACGACACTCGGGGCATCCGGGTGCTGCGGGCCCAAGGGGTGGAGTCGGAGTCTCCGCTGGCGTTCGCGGCGCTGCAGCGGTTCCTCTCACCGGTGATGGACGGCGTGTCCGACCTGCCCGACCCGCAGGCACACGCCCTGCGGGCCGCGTTCGGGGAGGCCGAGCACGTCGGTGGCGGGCGGTTCCTGGTGTTCATGGCCGCGCTGAGCCTGCTCTCGGACCTTGCCCGAGAGCAGCCCGGTCCTGGGTCTTGTCGATGACGCCCACTGGCTCGACGACGCGTCCGCAGCGGCCCTCCTCTTCGTGGCTCGACGCCTGCAGTCGGAACCGATTGCGCTCGTGTTCGGAGCCCGCGAAGGCGACGTACGGCGCTTCGAGGCCGATGACCTGCCCGAGCTGCGGGTCGAGGGCCTCGAGCGGGAAGCCGTCCGCGACCTGCTTGCCGACCAGGCCGGGGGACCCGTCCCCATCGAGGTCGCCGATCGGCTGCGCGCGCAGACGGGCGGGAACCCGCTCGCTCTGGTGGAGATGCCGGCGACGCTGAGCCCCGAGCAGCTCGCCGGGCAAGCGGCGCTGCCGCGGGACCTTCCGTTGACGCGCGGGATCGAGCGCCTCTACGTCGACCGGTACCGACGGCTCTCGACCCGTGCCCAAGGGCTCTTGCTGGTCGCTGCTGCCGACGACTCCGGCCGGCTCGACGTGGTCCTGCGTGGCGCGGCCCCTCTGGGCGCCGGGCCGGACGACGTCGAGACGCTGGAGGTGGCCCAGCTGCTCACCGTGCATGGGTCACGGGTCGAGCTGCAACATCCCCTGGTCCGGTCGGCGGTCTACGGGACCGCGACCAGCGCCGAGCGCCGTGCGGTGCACCGAGCCCTGGCTGCAGCCTTGACGGACTCCAGCTGACTCAACGGACTCCGACCGCCGCGTCGTGGCACCTGGCCGGTTCCGTGGACGGTCCAGACGCCGAGGTGGCCGAAGCCCTGGACCGGGTCGCCGACCGCGCTCGAGGCCGTGGTGGGCATGAAGCCGCGTCCGCTGCCTGGGAACGAGCGGCGGAGCTGAGCATCGCGGCTGATCCACGGGCAGGTCGGCTGTTCGGCGCAGCGCTCAGCGCCTGGTTGGGTGGACAGCCAGCACGCGCCGACACCCTTGCCCGGGCGGCAGCCCGCGACGTCGTCGACGAACGCCTCCGCGCCGACATCACCAGCCTGCGGGCACGCATCGAGTGGAACACCGGCTCGGTTCAGATTGCCCACCAGATGCTCCTGAGCGCAGCACAACAAGTGGCGCCCACGGACACCGACCGAGCGCGTGAGCTGGCCATGATCGCCACCGAGCTCGCTTGCTTCGGCGGCGACTCCGGCGTCGGGATCAACCCCGCAGACTTCGCCGGAAAGATGGCCACGTCCCCACGCGCCCAGTGCCTGGCCAACCTGCTCGTCGGCCTCACCCACGTGGGCCGCCAGGAGTGGGCGCCCGGCGGCCTCTGCCTTACGGGCTGCCTTCGCGCTGCCCGACGCCGTCGCCCTCGAGGACCAGATCGTCTTGCCGAACCTCGCCATCGCCGCACTCCACCTCGGCGACGACGCCACCGCGCAACGGTTCCACGGCCAACTGCTGACCCGGGCCCGGCACTCGGGTGCTGTCATCACGGTCTGGCACGCACTCACCCGCAACGCGATGACTCAGGTCGCCACCGGCAAGTGGACCGCCGCCCAAGCCGGCGCCTCCGAGGCACTCGGAATCGCGCGCGCGACCGGCCAGCCCAGCCTCAGTGCCTTCCCCCTGGCATGGCTGACCGTCCTCGCCGCGTTGCGCGGCGCGGACACCTTCGGGGCCCTGCGGACCGAGGCGACCGAGGTCAGCACCACCCATCCGACTGGGGCGCTCGACGAACTCATCGCCGACCTGAGGCGCTGGGCCATCGGGATTCACACGGCCGCTCAGCCTGACGCGGCACTCGCCCAGCTGCGCCAGATCAGCTCGGGACTGGTGCGACGCGAGGCCGCCCTTGACCGGGTCGAGGCAGCCGTCCGTGCCGACGACCTCCAGAGCGCCCGGGAGTGGAGCGAAGACCTCAACCGCTTCGCGAACAGCACCAATGCGCTGTGGGCGGCAGCGGTCGCCACACATGGACGCGCGCTGTTGGCAGCGCCCATCGAGAAGGAAGAGCTGTTCCTTCGCGCGCTCGAGCTCCACGCCACAACGGACCGCCCCTTCGCGCGGGCGCGCACCGAGCTCGCCTACGGCGAGCACCTTCGCCGCAACGGCAGGCGAGTGGACGCCCGAGCTCTCCTGCGAGCGGCCCTCGTGACATTCGAAGACCTCGACGCCGCGCCCTGGCTCGAGCGGGCCACGCAAGAGCTCCGAGCCTCCGGCGAGACGGCGCGCCGCCGCGAATCCTCCAAGGTCGCCGACCTGACCGCTCAGGAGCTGCAGGTCTCCCGGTTCGTCGCACAGGGGCTCTCCAATCGCGACGTCGCCGCCCAGCTGTTCCTCAGCCCCCGCACCATCGACTTCCACCTCCGCAACGTCTTCACCAAGCTGGGCATCAGCTCCCGTACCGAACTGACCCATCTGCGACTCGACTGAACGCGCGTCAGCGCCACACCGTCCTCGACTGGGAGCCCCGTAGGGCACGACCGGCGTCAGTGTCCCGCTGGGCAAAGAACGCGGACATGCGCAGGTGGCCGCATGCCGGATACTGGGCGGATGCCACCCGGGTTCGTCCACGGATCGGGTCTTCTCACCTCGTCGATCCTCATCGTGGCCATTTCCGTTGCCCTCTACGTGAGCTTCAAACGCAAGGACTGGCTCTGAACGAAAAGATCGGTGCGGCGACTGCGCTGTCTTTCGGGCTGGGGCGGAGCCCCGTTAGGTCTGTGCGTTGAGGAACGCGAGGACGGCCAGTACCCGTCGGTGCCCGTCGGCGGCGGTTCGATCCCGATCTTCGCCAGGAGGCTGGCGATATGGGTTTCGAAGTTCGTTCCGACAGGAAGAGTCGTTCTGCGATGCCCGCGTTGGTGCGGCCCTGAGCCATCAGAGCGAGCACGTCGCGTTCGCGTGGGGTCAATGTGTGCAGCGGTCCGTGGGCGTTGTTGATGCTGATCAGCCGGCTGACGACTTCGGGGTCAAGGGCAGAAACCTCCCGGACCAGCGGCGAAGACTCGGCAGATCAGAGTCGGCGCACGACCTCGAACATGTTCGACTACATCGACCCAGCGCATCGCGGTTCGCGGAGATGAGGGCGAGCGCCTCGGCCATGCATGCATCAGGGCACGCAGCATGCGGGGGATCGTCCGTCAGGCCGCGGTTCGTTGCGGCTTGCACCAACTTCACAGGGGGGAGACACCCTCCACTGAAGCCTGCGCCGAGCCGCGGCGGCGCTTCCACACGAGGTCCAGGACGATGCCGAGCAGCAGGATCGCGAGCAGCGCCACCGCGGTCCCGGGCTCGTCGACGAGCGTGGTCAGGGCGAACGCGACCAGGACGACGACGGTCGTGAGATTGGCGAGCAACAGCAGCCACGTCTGCGCGCCCGTCTCGTGCCGGATGCGCAGGTGCCCGAAGGTGACGAGGGTGAACACGACCAGGGCGACGGCACTGCCGATCGAGGCGATCGCACTGAGGTCGAAGGAGATCGCCAGCAGCATCGCCGCGGCCGCAGTGACCAGGATGCCCATGGGTGCGCGGCCCCCGACCCGGCGACCCATGCCGGGAGGGAACTGGCCGATGGTGGCCATCTCGTCTGCGAGGCCCGCCGCCGGGTAGAGCCCGGAGTTGGTCGCACCAGCGGTGGCGAAGAGGGCCGTGACCGTCATCAGCCAGTAGCCGGCCGAACCGAGCACCGGCTCCGCGGCGACCGCGAGGGCGGTGCCCCCCGAGTCGATCACCTCGTCGACGGTCAGCGTCCCGAACACGCCCAGGGCGACCGCGACGTAGACGACGGTGGCGATGCCGAGGGCCAGGTAGATCGCCTTGGGAAGCTGGCGCTCCGGGTCGGCGAGGTCCTTGGCGGTGAAGGTGATGACACCGAAGCCGAGGAAGGCGAAGAAGGTCAGCGCCACGCTGGAGACGATGTCCCGCAGCGGGGGATAGCCCGAGAACGCGAGCAGGTCGACGTCCAGGTTCGACAGCGTCGCGATCGAGAACACGATCAGGATGCCGACGACGACCACCACGACGACTGTCTGAGCCCGTGCGACGGCCTGGGAGCCGAGGATGTTCAGAGCGGCCATCACCACCAGGATCAGCACCGCGAAGGGCTTCACCCAGTCGGCGTTGTCGGCGACGGCATCACTGGCGTAGCTGCCGAACGACACGGCGACCATCGCGGTGATGATCGCGTTGACCGCGAGCAGCAGCCAGGCGAGGACGCCCGTGAAGTGGCCGTCCCCCCAGCCCCGGACGACGTACTCCAGGAAGCCTCCCGCCGAGGGGTACCGGGCGCCCGAGCTTGGCGAAGGAGTACCCCTGCAGCACGGAGACCCCGCCGGCCAGCAGGAACGAGATCCAGACGGCTGCGCCCGCCACCTCGCCGGCGGCGCCCAGGAGCGCGAAGATCCCGGCACCCACCATGGACCCGACCCCGATGAACGCGGCCTGGCGCACGGACAGTGAGCGACGGCCACCAGCCGTCGCGCCGCTGCTCTGCGTTCCACCCTCGCCGGTTTCGGCCATCGTGCCTCAGCTTCCGGACGACTCTGTGTCCACGGTCCCGGCTCAGGGGCGGTCGCCACTCCCCCGCACCGGGTGATTGTGTACGCCGCGTCCCCGGCGCTGAGCGGACGCCGGGTCTCCCTCGCGGCAGGTGATGTGCTGGGGCTCCCGGAGGCGCAGTGTGTCTCGATCTACGGACCACCAGAGGGAGTGTCGAGATGGGGTTGGGGAAGCGGCGTCAGCAACGCCGGGAGGAGCGTCGCGAGTTCGGGATCGGCGGTGACGCCACGAGGTACCAGATGCGGCAGAAGCTGGTCTCGGTGGGCGGGGACTCCTGGATCGAGGATGGCAACGGCGAGCGTGCCTTCCGGGTCAACGGCAAGGCGCTCAGGATGCGTCGCACCCTGGACCTCGAGGACGTCAGTGGCAACGTCCTCTGCCGGATCCAGACGAGAGTGCTGCACATTCGGGACACGATGGTCATCGAGCGGCCCGACGGCGAGCAGATGGCCAAGGTCCACAAGGCCCTGATCACTCCGCTGCGAGAGCGCTGGAAGGTCGATGTCGAGGACGGGGACGACATCGAGATCCAGGGCAACATCGTCGACCACGAGTACGAGTTCGAGGTCGACGGGAAGAAGGTGGCGGAGGTGTCCAAGAAGTGGTTCAGGATCCGGGACACCTACGGCATCCAGGTCGGCCCGGACATCAGTCCCCCGTTGGCCCTCGCCATCGCGGTCGCCCTGGACGCCATGACCGGCCCCGGCGACTGATCCGCGCGGAGCAGACCGGCGTCGAGGCCGCTGCGCCACGATGTCCCCGTGAACATCGTCGTCCTCACCGGCGCCGGCATCTCGGCCGAGAGCGGGCTGGCGACGTTCCGCGACGCCGACGGGCTGTGGGAGGGCCACCGGGTCGAGGACGTCGCGTCGCCGGAGGGGTTCGCGGCCGACCCCGACCTGGTGCACGACTTCTACGACGCCCGCCGGGCGGCGCTCGACCTGGTCGAGCCCAACGCGGCGCACCGGGCGCTCGCGCTGCTGGAGCGGCGCTGGCGGGACGAGGACCGCGGCGAGGTGCTGCTGGTGACGCAGAACGTCGACGACCTGCACGACCGGGCCGGGTCGTCCGACGTGCTGCACATGCACGGCACCCTGCGTACGGCGTGGTGCCTGGCCTGCGACGCGCACCCGGAGTGGACCGGCAGCACCAACGGGGCGGCCTGCCCGGCCTGCGGAGCCGTGGCGCTCCGGCCCGACGTCGTGTGGTTCGGCGAGGTGCCGCGCCACCTCGACCGGATCGAGCGCGCGCTGCGCCGCGTGGACGTCTTCGTCTCCGTGGGCACGTCGGGCGCGGTCCATCCGGCCGCGTCGTTCGTCCAGTACGCGCTGGCCCGGCGGGCGCACACGGTCGAGCTGAACCTGGCCCCCAGCGAGGGCAGCTGGTTGTTCCGGGACAGCCGGCTCGGCCCGGCAACGCGGCTGGTGCCGACCTGGGTCGAGGAGATGCTGGACCGCTGACCCGGCGGGGGCCTACCGTCCCGACATGCCGATGACCATGAACCAGGTGATCCACGCCGCTGTCCGCCGCGATCTCACCCGGCTCGACCGGGCGCTCGATGCGTTCCCCTCCGAGGACGCCGAACGCGCCAACCAGCTGGCCCGTGCCTATCGCTTCCTGCGCCACCAGCTGACCGACCACCACCAGTCCGAGGACGAGCTGGTCTGGCCGGTGATCGCTCGGCTCGGTGTCGACCGGGCGCTGCTCGACGCCATGGAGTCCGAGCACCACGAGATGTCCGAGGCGCTCATCGAGACGAGTGCCGCGATGACGGCACTGGTCGCACGACCGGAGACCGACGTGGCTGCCGAGGCGCTGGCCAGCGTGCGCCGCACCCGGGCGGTGGTCGACCGGCACCTGGACCACGAGGAGGACGAGCTCGAGCCCGCGCTGGCGGCGTACCTCGAGACGCCCGAGTGGAAGGGCGTGGAGAAGCAGCTGCGTCGGCGGCCGATGTCGGAGATCGGGCCGTTCCTGGCCTGGCTGCAGGACGGTCAGGAGCCCGCGGTCCGGACCCACCTGCGCTCCACCATCCCGCCGCCGGTGCTGGCCGCGATCCCGGCGCTCTTCGGGCGGTCGTACACGCGCCTGATCGCGCCCGTCTGGCAGGGCTGAGGGCAGCCAATCCTTCGTTGCGACGCCGCGTGTGCCTTGTGACCATGGAGGCATGAGCTCCGAGACCGACGTCGCGCCCGAAGGGATCGGGCCGCACGACGACGAGCCGCACCAGGAAGGCATCGGTGGACGGCTCAACGCGTTGCGCGCGGCGGTGCTGGGCGCCAACGACGGCATCGTGTCGGTCGCCGGCATCGTGATGGGCGTCGCGGGCGCGACCTCCCACGCGGACGCGATCTTCGTCGCCGGTGTCGCGGGCCTGGTCGCGGGCGCGCTGAGCATGGCAGCCGGGGAGTACGTCTCCGTGAGCACCCAGCGCGACACCGAACGCGCCCTGCTCGACAAGGAGCGGCGCGAGCTCGCCGAGGAGCCGGAGGAGGAGCTCGCCGAGCTCGCCGGCATCTACCGCGAGAAGGGCCTCAGCGAGGAGATCGCGCTCGAGGTCGCCGCTGCAGCTCACCGCGCACGACGCGCTCGGCGCCCACGCGGAGGCCGAGCTCGGCATCGACCCCGACGACCTGACCAACCCGTGGCAGGCCGCGTTCGCGTCGATGGGGGCGTTCACCCTCGGCGCGCTGCTGCCGCTGCTCACGATCACGCTGGTGCCGCACGGGCGTCCGGATCGCCGTGACCGTGGTGGCGGTGACCCTGGCGCTCGCCCTGACCGGGTGGCTCAGCGCCAGCTCCGGCGAGGCGCCGCGACGTCCCGCGATCCTCCGCAACGTGGCCGGCGGACTGCTCGCGATGGGGGTCACCTACCTGATCGGCAGCCTGGTCGGCTCGGGCGTCGGCTGAGCGTCCACGCCTCGACACGCGGCTGAGACGGGGCTCTCACATGGTGGTCGCCGGTCCGAACGTGCCCTAGGTTGCATCGGGTGAAGATTGCTGTCGCAAGGGAGTACCGCGAGGGGGAGACCCGGGTCGCCATGGTGCCCGAGCTGGTCGGCAAGCTGACCGCGCTCGGCTACGAGGTGCTGGTCGTGCCCGGCGCGGGCGAGGGAGCGCAGTACGCCGACGAGGAGTACACCGCCGCCGGCGCCATGATCGCGGACGACGCCGTCGCCGCTGCCGACCTCGTGGTGTCCGTGCAGCCGCTGGAGTCCTCGGTGGTGCGCGGCCTGCGCGAGGGCGTGTCCACCGTCTCCTTCCTGCCCGTGAACCAGTCGCACCACCTGGTTGCCGACCTGCGCGACGCCGGGGTCACCGCGTTCGCGATGGAGCTGGTGCCCCGGATCTCGCGCGCCCAGTCGATGGACGCGCTGTCGTCGCAGGCACTGGTGGCCGGCTACCGCTCGGCGATCGTCGCGGCCGGCCTGCTGCGCCGCTTCTTCCCGCTCAACATGACCGCCGCCGGCACCGTGCCCCCCGCCCAGATCGTGGTGCTCGGCGCCGGCGTCGCCGGGCTGCAGGCGATCGCGACCGCGAAGCGGCTCGGCGCCGTGGTCAAGGCGTACGACGTGCGCGCCGCTGCGGCGGAGGAGATCCGCTCGATGGGCGCGGTGGCGATCGACCTGGAGCTCGAGACGCTCGAGGGCACGGGTGGCTACGCGCGCGAGATGACCGAGGACCGGGCCGCCCGTCAGCGCGACCTGCTCGCGCCGTACATCGCGGCGGCCGACGGCCTGATCACGACCGCCGCCGTGCCCGGTCGGCAGGCGCCGATGCTGGTCACCGCGGAGATGGTCGAGCAGATGGGCGCGGGCTCGGTGGTCGTCGACCTCGCCGCCGAGACCGGTGGCAACGTCGAGGGCTCGCAGCCCGGGCAGGTGGTGCGGATCGGTCGCGCCCAGGTGTGGGGCGGCGCCAACGTGCCGGCCCAGATGCCCGGCCCCGCGTCCAAGCTCTACGCGCAGAACATCGTCAACATCGTGACCCTGATGACCCGGACCGCGAGCGACGACCAGCCGGCCGCGTTCGCACCGGACTTCGACGACGAGATCGTGAGCGGGTCGGCGGTCACGCACGACCACCGGATCGTGCACGGACCGACCCGCGAGGCGATCGAGGGCCCGCCGGTCGGTCGAGCCGCCCGTGCGAGCGCCGGTCGAGCCTGTCGAGACCCCCGTCGAGACCGAGGAGCAGCAGTGAGTGAACCCATCGTCTGGCTGACGATCTTCGTGCTCAGCGTGTTCGTCGGCATCGAGGTGATCTCCAAGGTGTCCTCGACGCTGCACACGCCGCTGATGTCGGGCGCCAACGCGATCCACGGGATCATCCTGCTCGGCGCGATCCTGGTGACCGGCACGACGGACAACGACGGTCGCGGTCGCGGTCGGGCTGGTCGCGATCGTGCTCGCCGCGGTGAACATGGTCGGCGGCTTCGTGGTGACCGACCGGATGCTGCAGATGTTCGTGCGCAAGAAGGTCTCGACAGGCTCGACCACCGGGAGCGGCTCGACCACCGGGGGCGGCCAAGTGAACCCCACCTGGGTCCAGCTGACCTACCTGGTCTGCGCGGTCGGCTTCATCCTCGCGCTCAAGGGGCTCTCGGGGCCGAAGACCGCACGCACCGGCAACCTGATCGGCGCCGCCGCGGCCGTCGTCGCCTGCACGGTCCCCTTCTTCTACGCCGACCTGAAGCATGTGCCGCTGATCCTGGTCGCGATCGCGGTCGGCACCGCCGGTGGCCTGGTCGGCGCCCGGCGCGTGCAGATGACCCAGATGCCGCAGATGGTGGCGCTGTTCAACGGCGTCGGCGGTGGCGCGGCCGCGCTGGTCGCCCTCCTCGAGCTGCACGAGCTGCTCGACGTCGGAGCCGACCCCGGCTGGTTCACGCTGGCTGGCGACGGCGTTCACGATCCTGGTCGGCTCGGTGTCCTTCGCGGGCTCGGTCGTCACGTTCATGAAGCTGCAGGAGCTGATGACCTCGCGGCCCGTGGTCTTCGTCGGCCTGCCGATCGTGTTCGGGCTGGCGCTGGTGACCGCCGTCGTGCTGTCCGTGGTGACCGTGACCGACGCGGCCGTGCTGGTCGGCATCGTGCTCGCGCTCGTCGGCCTCCTGATCGGGGTGCTGCTCGTGCTCCCCGTGGGCGGCGCCGACGTACCGATCGTGATCTCGCTGCTCAACGCGTTCACCGGCCTGACCGTCGCGGCGGGCGGCTACGTGCTCGGCAACACGCTGCTGCTGGTGGCCGGCACCCTGGTCGGCGCGTCCGGCACGTTCCTGACCAAGCTGATGGCGTCGGCGATGGGACGCTCCGTCGTCAACATCCTGTTCGGTGCGCTCAAGGGTGGCTCGACGCTCGGCGCCGGTGAGGCGTCCGACCGGCCGGTGCGCTCGGCCGGTCCGGAGGACGTCGCGATCCTGCTCGGCTACGCCGACCGGGTGATCATCGTGCCCGGCTACGGCCTCGCCGTCGCCCAGGCGCAGCACACGTTGCGCGAGCTGGTCGACGTGCTCGGCGAGCGCGGCACCCAGGTCGACTACGCGATCCACCCGGTCGCGGGCCGGATGCCCGGCCACATGAACGTGCTGCTCGCCGAGGCGCAGGTGCCCTACGAGCAGCTGGTCGAGATGGACGACATCAACGGCGAGTTCAAGAACACCGACGTGGTGCTGGTCGTCGGCGCGAACGACGTGGTCAACCCGGCCGCGAAGACCACCCCCGGTGCCCCGATCTACGGGATGCCGATCCTCAACGCCGACGAGGCCAAGCAGGTGGTGTTCATGAAGCGCTCGATGCGCCCCGGCTTCGCCGGCATCGAGAACGAGCTGCTCTTCGAGCCCGGCACGACCCTGCTGTTCGGTGACGCCAAGGACTCGCTCGGCAAGCTGCTGAGCGCCGTCAAGGCGCTGTAACGGGGTCGAGTGCCTGAGTGGTCGCCGGGGCAACCGTCCCAGCACTCGACCCGTCGAGGGTCAGTCGTAGGTGACGGTCGCGACGCCGGTGGCCCGGTCGTAGTCGATCCGGCCGTGCTCGAAGGTCGCGGTGTCGACGCTACCGGCGGTGTTCGCCCGTGACGTCGGGGCACCGAGGTCACTGGCGAGCTCGCCGAGCTCGCGGTACCTGGTGTCCACGCCCTTGGTGAGCCCGAACGCCTCGTTCACGCCGTTGCTCTGCGGCACGCGGTAGATCGAGCCGCGCTCGTAGCGCTGGAAGGCCTGCTTGCCGGCGACCACGTCGACGATGTCCGTGGTCGGGAAGCCGAGTGCGCCGTGCTGGATGTTCCACGCGGCGTACTCGGTGCGGACCGAGCCGCCGACGAAGTGCGCGCCGTACGGGGTCTTGGCGTAGATGTCGCCGTAGCTGAAACCCGCCTTGCGGCCGCCGTCGGTGGGGTACTCGCCCACGTTGAGGTCGCCGGTCTTCGCGTGGCCGAGCCGTGCGGTCTCGGACTTGATCGCGGAGGCGTAGTCACGGATGTACGCCGCGACGCGGTCGCGCAGCCCGCCGCTCGCCTTCATCCAGGCGTAGCCGTAGCGACCCGGGCACGCGGTCGCCGTGCCCGGCCGGATGCCGGCGTTGTAGACGTCGCGGTGGCCGGCGATGCGGTTCAGGCGGTGGCCGGCGATCGCGTAGGTGCCCTTGGCCGACAGGAAGTTCGTGCCGAGCCGCCAGCCGACGAGCTTCACCGTCGCGTTCTTCATCGCCGTGGTCGGGCGCACCTTGTCGAGGTTGCCCATCATCGAGACGCCCATGTCGTAGGTGTTCACGCTGTAGTTGCCGGCGTGGGCGCCCCGGACCTGGAGCAGCGACGCCGCCGCTGCGTCCCTCGAAGATCTGGCCGTACTTGTCGACCAGGAAGTTGTAGCCGATGTCGCACCAGCCACGGCCCTGCATGTGGTACGCCTGCGTCGAGCGGACGATCGCCTGCGAGTCGCTGCGCGCGTAGCTGTTGCTGCCGGCGGTGTGGTGGAAGATCACGCCCCGCGTCTCCGAGCCGTAGCGCGGGGAGTCGCAGCCGCTGTTGCGCGCGGGCGCCCCACTGCGCGCGGGTGATCATCGCCGGCATCGGGGTGTATGCAGGGGAGCCGTCGGTGGTCGCGGCTGCGGTCCGCTCGGACGAGGTCGTGGCACCCGCAGGTGCCGTTCCAGGGTCGACCAGCACCACCTTCACCCCCTGCGGCGGGGCGTCGGCCGAGCGGACCCGGGTCGCGACGCCGGTCGCGTCGTCCACCCAGAGCGGCACGGTGCCGGCACGGGTGCCGGAGGCGTCGTTGTCCGGGTCGACCTCGAGGCGGGTCCAGTCCGACCAGCCGTCGGCGCCACGGGTGCGCACCTCGACCGACACGTCACGCCCGCTCGCGCGCTCCCAGGTCACACCGACCATCGAGAAGTGCGCGGTCCGGCGATCGGCGAGCCCGGCGACGAGGGTCCCGTCGACGGTCCGGCTGCCGATCTGGACCACCGCGGGTGTGGGTGTCACGCGGAGCGAGACGACGGTCGCGTCACGGTGGTCAGACGTCGTACGAGCAGCGGGCGGGACGGCCTGCGCGGTCGCCGGCAACAGCCCGGCAACCAGCAGGGCGGCCGCTGGGCGCGGCCAGCGTCGCCGGAAGGCGCAGGGGAAGGGTTGGCATCGGGACATCCGCATCGGTCGGGTGACGACCCGGTCATGCTAGGCGACGTCGCAACCGGATACGAGGGCGCTACTGGGCGACGCCGTACAACCGGTCGCCGGCGTCGCCGAGCCCCGGGACGATGTAGCCGACCTCGTTGAGCTTCTCGTCCATGGCGGCGGTCACGATGCGCACCGGGACGCCGACGTCGGCCAGACCCTTCTCGAGGTTGCGCGCAGCCCTCGGGCGCCGACAGCAGGCAGATCGCCGTGATGTCGTCGGCGCCGCGGTCGACGAGGAACGTGATCGCCGCGGCCAGCGTGCCGCCGGTGGCGAGCATCGGGTCGAGCACGTAGCACTGGCGGCCGGAGAGGTCGGCGGGCAGCCGCTCGGCGTACGTCGAGGCCTGGAGCGTCTCCTCGTTGCGCACCATCCCGAGGAAGCCGACCTCGGCGGTCGGCAGCAGCCGCATCATCCCGTCGAGCATGCCCGAGCCCGGCCCGCAGGATCGGGACGACGAGCGGCCGCGGGTGCGCGAGGTTGACGCCGTGGGCCTCGGCGCGACCGGCGTGGTGACGGTGACCGTCCTCGACCCGGACGCCGCGGGTGGCCTCGTAGGCGAGCAGCGTGACCAGCTCGTCGGCCAGCTTGCGGAACGTCGCCGAATCGGTGCGTCTCGTCACGCAGCGTGGTCAGCTTGTGGGCGACGAGCGGGTGGTCGACGACGTGGCACGTCCATGGGGGACACCGTAGTGGCCGGCCCGCCGGTGCTCGCGGGTGCAATAGGCGGTGGTCACCGCTTCCCGGGTCTGCCACCATCGACACATGCCGGACCCGACGGAATCCGAGGCGGACGAGATCGACCTCGCCGTCGCGTGCTACCGCGAGGAGGGGGTCTGGCAGCTGCAGGAGCTGCCGGAGGACTCGCTGGTCGGCGTCGAGTCGATCGCGCGCGAGCTGCGCCGCTACCCGGGGGACAACGGGGCGATGGCCCTGATCTCGGTCGACGAGGACTTCTTCCTGATCGTCGCGTCCCGCGGCGCGGAGGTCAGCCTGCTGCTCTCCGACGCGAGCGCCTCGACGGACTGGGCGCTGGCCCGTTCCGCCGTCGACCACATCGGCGTGCCCGTGGAGGACGACGACGAACCGGCGCCCGCCGGCGACCTCGGGATCGTCGCCGACATGGGCATCCCGGCGATGGACATGGGGGTGCTGCTCGACGACTACGACCTCTACCCCGACGAGCAGCTCAGCGACATCGCCACCAGCTCGGCTTCGGGCCCCGGTTCGACGACTCTCGCGGCCTCTCCAACGCGTGAGCGCTGCACCGTAGGACCGGCGGGACGCGCCATGCGCGACGCGCTGGCGCAGGCACGCCTGGCCCTGCCCGCGGGCGACGTGCCGATCGGCGCCGTCGTCCTCGACGCCGCGGCTCGGTGGTGGGCCGCGGCCACAACGTGCGGGAGGCGCTCGGCGACCCGACCGGCCACGCCGAGGTGGTGGCGCTGCGCGAGGCCGCGGCCGCCGCGGGCGAGTGGCGGCTCTCCGGCCACACCCTGGTGGTGACCCTCGAGCCGTGCACGATGTGCGCCGGCGCCGCCGTGCTGGCCCGGGTCGACCGCGTGGTGTTCGGCGCGTACGACGACAAGGCGGGCGCCGTGGGCTCGCTCTGGGACGTGGTCCGCGACCGGCGGCTCAACCATCGCCCGGAGGTGGTGGGCGGTGTGCTGGCCGAGGAGTCGGCGGGGTTGCTGGATGCGTTCTTTGAGGAGCATCGGGGCGGGGGGAATTCCCAAGGTATCTAGGTTTTCTGGCGCTCTCAGGGGCATGTATTCCGCTGGAAGCGCAAGTTCTCATTGGGAAGTCGAGAAGAGATTGCGGAAGTGCCGGACCCGATGGCCGGCATGGCCGATCCCGCCACGACGAAATTCCTCGATGCCCTTGGGAATTCCACCGTCCGCGCCGCCCACGACCCGGCCATCCGCAGCCGCCCAGCGCCACCCACCACCCTCAGCCCACCTCGCCCGGCGCGGCCTTGCGGATCACCATCCGGGTCCACGCGCCGACGTAGATCCGGTCGTCGGGCCCGATCTCCTGCTTCTGGCCGACCGCGATCGGGGTCTTGGGGAGCGGGTCGACGGCGTCGGCGACGAAGGTGCCGTTGGAGGAGCCGAGGTCCTCGACCCACCAGCGGGTGCCGTCGGTGGTCAGCTGGGCGTGCCGGCGGCTGACGCCGTTGTCGGTGCCGCAGTCGATGTCGGGGTGGATGTCGCGGCTCGAGGACTCGCGGCCGACGAGCAGCGAGGTGTTGCCGCAGCGGGTACGACGTCGGGCAGGCCGGGCGACGGGCAGCGGGTCGGGGCTCGGCTGCTCGGCGTACCACTGCGGGTCGATCCAGACCTCGGCCACCCACGTGTCGTCGAGCGGCGGCGCGATGTTGCGCGTCGGCGCGGCGGGGTCGGCGCGTGCCGTCGGCTGCGGCCGGCGTCCCGGTGCGCGGCATCGATGCCGGTCGTGAAGTCGTAGCCGCACGCCTCGCAGAACAGCGCGTCCGGCGCGTTGGCGGTGCCGCAGTTCGGGCACGCCTGGCCGTCGGCCGGCGCGGCCGCGCTCGGCGGGGCGTCGGGGTCGAGCACCGGCACCGGGATCGTGTCGCCGGGCTGCGGGCGACGGCGTCTCGCGTCGGCGACCATCGGCGACGCCGCAGTGTCGCAGTAGTCGGTGGCCTCGGACTCGTGCCCGTTGGGACAGGTCGTCACTTCGCGCACCCGGGTCGTCTTGGTCGAGGCGGTGTCGAGGGCCATCTCGTCGGCCTTCTCGACGGCCTTCTTGAGCCGCACGGTGCCGGTCGTCCTCGTCCTCGATGTCGACGACCTTGCGCAGCCTGGACGTCGCCTCCTCGTTGCCGGTCTCCTCGGCGAGCTGGACGGCGCGGCCGAGCTTGGTGGTGGCCGTCTCCTCGTTGCCGGCCGCCTTGGCGGCCAGGCCCTCCTGGATCGCCTGCGCCAGCTCGGTCTGCCCGGTGTAGTGGGCGACCTGCTGGTCGATCCGCGTGGTCAGCTCGGAGTCGTCGGACCACTTGGCCTTGACCAGCCCCTGGGCCTCGACCTCGTCGCCGAGCGCGAGCTGCACGCGGGCGGCGAGCTGCTCCTGGCCGACGGCCTTGGCGGCCAGCCGGACGGCGACGTGGTAGTCGCGGGACTCGTCGGCCCAGGCACCCGGTCGGGTAGCCGCCGGTGAGCGTCGTTGACGGCCGTACGCCGGTGCGGTGAGGTCCTCGACCGTCGGCGAGACCTGCCGGACGAACAGGATCTGGGCGCCCTGCGGCGTCCACACCCGCAGCTCGGCGTTGGCGACGCCGCGGGCCATCGACGTGCTGCATCATCGCCTGGAACTCGGCCGGCCATCTGCTCGGGCTCGCGGGATGATGTCGACGGTGCCGAGCAGCGCCGGGGCGATGCGGCGGATCTCCTCGACCTGCCAGTCGACGCCGACGCCGCGGCAGTCGCACTGGAAGAAGCCGGTGGCCCGGGCGATCGCCTCGTCGAGCGACCGGCGCCGGCTCGTTGTTCTCGCCGTCGGTGAGCAGGATCGCGTGCCGCTGGATCGACCTGCGGCACGGACGCGAAGAGCTCGCCGGCCATGTCGAGCCAGGTGCCCGATCGCCGTGCCGCCGCCGGAGCGCAGCCGCGAGATCGCGTCGGCCGCCTCGGCCCGGGTGGCGTCGCTCATCGGCACCATCGCGGGCCCGGGTTGACGAGCGGGTAGGCGAGGAAGGCCGCGCCGTTGCCGGAGATCACGGCGAAGCAGGTGCCGTCGACGATCTCGGCCAGCGCCGCCTGGGCCGCCTGCTTGGCGGCCGCCATCGCCGACTGCCCCATCGAGCCCGGAGGTGTCGATGATGATGATCTCGCCGGCCGCGCCGGAGCCCGGTCTGGCCGGCGGTGCCGGCCCCGGTGCACGTCGACGTGACGATCGCGTGGACGTCGGTGCCGCCGTCGGGCAGGAACTCGTTCTGGAACACGTCGGCGGTGAACTCAGCCATCGTGACTCCCCTTCGTCTGCATCGGGTGCTGCCGGTGCGGTCGGTCGGCATTCGTGCCCGTCCGCCCTCGACCCGGGCGAGCGCGACGGTGATGTTGTCCTGCCCGCCCTGCGCGTTGGCGAAGTCGACCAGGTGCCGTGGCGACCGCGCGGCGGGTCGGTCGGGCCCGCGGCCGCGCGATCTGCGCGCGCGAGCGCGGCGGGCTCGGAGGCGTAGTTCCACAGCCCGTCGGAGCAGACCAGCAGCCAGCCCGGGCCGGTCGACCTGCGACGCTGCCCGACCCGCGGCACGATGTCGGGCGCGTCCTGGCCGAGCCACCGGGTGATCGAGTGCGCCTGCTGGACGGCCTCCGCCTCGGCGCGCGGCGTGCCGCCCGCGATCTGCTCCTGGGCCATCGAGTCGTCGACGGTCAGCATGCTGCCCGTCGCCGGCGTCGGGCAGCCAGTAGACGCGGGAGTCGCCGATGCCGGCGTAGTGCACCACGCCGTCCTCGAGCACGGCCGCGACGAACGTGCACGACGGCGGGTTGGGGACGTCCTCGGCGACGGTGCGCCGCGACGGCCGTCGTTGGCCGGCGCGCGGCGCGCGTCGGCGAAGACCTGGTGACGGCGGCGGCCGCGGCTCTCGGGGTCCCGAGCCCGCGGGGCAGCGGCGGCCGCAGCACCTCGAGCGCGGCCTTGCGCGCGCGGCGAGCGACGCCGATGTGCGGAGTCGTCGGTGTTGGAGACGCCGTCGCAGACGACGAGCACCGCCCGCGGCCCGGCTGCTCGACGCGCCAGCGCCATCGCGTCCTCGTTGCGGGTGTGCCGGATGCCGCTGGTCGCAGACGCCGGCCACCCAGGGCGCGGGCTGCTCGCTCGAAGTGGTCGCGCGCGCTGGGCGCCTTGGTGCCGCACTGGCTCGCAGTAGCCGTCGTCGCCGACCACGCCGCCGCAGCTCAGGCAGGGCGCGCGGCTGCCGGCGGCGGCTCGGTGCCGCCGTGCGCGGGAGCTGCGGTCGACGGCGCTGATCGGGCCGTGCCGAGGTCGTCGAGCGGGCCCTCTCCGGCGCCGCGTCCGCGGGCGCGCTCGGCCCGTCGGCGCCTCCGGCGGCGTCCAGCGGCTTGCCGCACGCCTCGCAGAAGCTCGGCCCCGGCGTCCACGGGCTCGCCGCAGTGGGGACACGTGCCGCCGGCGTCCGGCCCGGACTCGGGCGCCGTGGCCGTCACGCGAGCGTCCAGTTGCGCACGGCGTTGGCCTGCGTCGACCAGTCAGCACCTGCGTGTCCCGGTCGTGCGGCGTCGCGGGCCAGCACCCGGTAGGACTCCTCGAGGCCGTCGCGCAAGCCGCCTCCTCGGCCTCGTAGCGGCCGATCCGGCACCGGTCCCCGGGCCCGTTCGCTCGTCACCACCTCGAGCGCGTGGCTCGAGGATCCTGGATCGTCTAGCTGCGCCCGCTCGGCCGGGTCCATCGCGCACCGCTCGACGCTGGTCATGCGCCTGGTCCAGCACGGCCAGGTCGTCGCCGCGACGCCGCGCAGCAGCACCTCGGCGCGCAGCTGCGCGGCTCGCCGTAGCCGCGGCTGGTCGGCGGCACCAGGTCGAGGGCCGCGACGGCGCCGTCGGTGTCGCCGGCGTCGCGGCGCGGATCCGGGCCATGCCGAACGCCGCGGGGGCGACGTAGGCCGCGTCGGTCTCGCGCGCAGGTCGCGGTAGAGGCCCTCGGCGACGTCGGGCTGGCCGCCGTTCTCGCAGGCCAGGGCGAGCGCCAGCTTGGGCGCCAGCTCGCCGGGCACCTGCTGGTAGACCGCGTTGAACGACGCCTGCGGCGTCGTCCCAGTCGCCGCTGCTGCAGGGCGGCCAGGCCGTCGATCCAGAGCGCCCGCCACTCCCACGGGTCGGCCTCGCAGCAGCTGCGGCGCTGGTCTCGCGCGCCTTGCCGGGCTCGCTCGCCTCGAGCGCGGCCTGCGCCCGCGCGAGCAGCACCTCGGCGGTCTCCTCCGGCGCCTGCTGCAGGTCGCGCGAGCCGCTGCGCCGGCGTCGGTCGGCGCCGATGCTGGTCAGCCAGGCGTGCTGCGGGTCGGTCGCGTCGGCGCGCAGGCCGGGCAGCTGCGACCAGTCCAGCGCCGACGGTGGACACCGCCGGCGTCTCGAACAGCACGGAGCTCGCCGAGGTGAGCGCGGTGCCGGCTCGCTTCTCGCGCCACGACCTCGCGCAGCACGCCGAGCATCTGCGACGCGCAGCTCGTCGGCCGACGCGAACCGGTCGGCCGGGTCGGGCGCGCAGCACTTGGCGACCAGCCAGTAGAGCGAGTCGTGCTCGCGGAACAGCGGCGTGCTGTCCGGCGGTCGGGCAGCGAGATGAGGTAGGTGCGCCTGGTAGCCGCGGAACTCCATGCACAGCACCACCAGGGTGCGGCCGATCGTGTAGATGTCGGAGGCGACGCTCGGCCCGACCTCGGCCACCTCGGGCGCCTGGTAGCCGACCGTGCCGTAGATCGCCGAGTCCTCGTCGTCGACGCGGCGCACGCCGCCGAGGTCGATCAGCTTGACCGCGTCGCCGACCTGGATGAGGTTGTCGGGCTTGAAGTCGCAGTAGACGAGGCCGAGGTCGTGGAGGTACTGGAACGCCGGCAGGATCTCGAGGATGTAGGCGAGCGCCTGGTCGACCGGCAGCGGGTCGTACGCCCCGTTGTTGGCCCGCATCCGCTCCTTGAGGATCTGCTTGAGCGAGGTGCCGCCGACGTACTCCATGACGATGTAGCCGGCGTCGTCGTGCGTGACGAAGTTGTAGATCTCGACGATCAGCGGGTGCTCGACCTGGGCCAGGAACCGCTGCTCGGCGATCGCGGCGGCGAGCGCGTCGGGGTCGCCGGAGTTGAGCAGGCCCTTGAGCACGACCCAGCGGTCGGAGACGTTCTTGTCGCGGGCGAGGTAGATCCAGCCGAGGCCGCCGTGGGCGAGGCAGCCCGCGACCTCGTACTGCCCCGCGACCAGGTCGCCCGGCTTGCAGCTTGGGCGTGAACGAGAACTCCTGGCCGCACTTCGGGCAGAAGCCCTCGGTGCGGCCGGGCCGGCCGTCGCGGCCGCGGCCGACCGGGCTGCCGCACTTGGCGCAGGTGCGCTTGTCCTCGGGCACCTCGGGGTTCGTCATGACGCCTTGGCGGCGTCGACGGCGGGGCCGGGCGGGACCGTGGTCAGGCCGGCGCCGAGCCGCGCCGACGCGCAGCCGCTGGGACGCCGGTGCGCGACGCGGTGGGTGGCGCCGTGCCGCCGGCGCGCTGCGAGCCGATGGCCGCCGACTCCAGCCGGCACGAGCCGGTCGCCGACGAGACGGCCGTCGGAGCGCCGCGGTCCGGCCGTCGACGGCGGCGCGGCGGCGCCGGCCGGCGTGCCGCAGACGTCGCAGTAGCCGTCGACGATCGTGCCGGTGCAGCCCGGGCTGGGTGCACGCGGCGCCGTCGGCGCACCGCCGGTCGGGTGGTCGAGCCGCGCCGGTCGCGAGCTCGGCGACCGCGGCGGCGGCGCTCGCGCTGCCGCGGCCGGCGCCATCCCGCACACGTCGCAGTAGCCGTCGACGATCGTCCCGGTGCAGCCGGGCTGCTGGCACTTCATCGGCGGGACCTCCTTCGGGGTGCGCGTGGAGCGGGTGGTCGGCGAGGAGCTGTCCCAGCCAGGTCTGGTACGTCGTCGACCAGCGGCGCGGCCACCGCCACCGGGCATCGGCTCGCGGGCGAGCACGTCGCGGGCGGCGCTCGGCTGGCGACCAGGTCGGCGTCGCCGGCGACCCGCGAGCGCGCGCGCCTTGGCGACGTAGCGCGTCGAGCCGGTCGACCAGCTCGTCGTGCGCTCGGCGAGCGCGGCGGCGTACGTCGCGTGGGCGAGGTGAGCGCGTCGGAGACCCGCTCGAGCCGCTGCGCGGTAGGCGCCGAGCTCGGCCGCGGTGACCGGCACCGGGCCGAGCGCCGCGACGTCGGGCACGGCGTAGCGCGGCGCCGGGTCGACGGCTCGACGCAGGTGGCCGCCAGCTGGGCGAGCGCCGCCGCCCGGGCCTCGAGGTCGGCGCGCAGCTCGCTCGGCCGCGATCACCTGGTCGCGGGCGTCGCGGCGCTCGGCGCGCCGACGATCAGGTCGCGCTCGAGCCGGGCGGCGTCGTTCTCCAGCGGGCCGAGCATGCCGCCGACGTCGGCGCCGCGCTGGGCGCGGTCGGTGACGTCGGCCGATGCGCTCGGCCAGCTCGTCCCAGCTCGTGCGGTGGGCGGCGTCACGGGTGCTCGCGGGCTCGAGGGCGACCTGGTCGCGCAGCCGCTCCAGCTGGGCCCGCAGGTCCTTGATCCGGGCGGCGCTGGCGTCGGCGCCGGGCACGAGCGACAGCGCTGGTCCGCAGCTGCGCGGCCAGCGCGTCGGAGAGCCGGCACGCCTCGGGCAGCGACACCGCGAGCGCGCCGGCGCCGGGGCGCAGGCGAGGCGGTCGAGCGTGGCGTCGAGGCGACCCCAGATCAGGGTCGAGAGCCGCTCCCGCTCCTGCCGACCGCACCCGGCCGCCGTCGAAGTCGCGCGAGCAGCAGCTGGTAGCGGTCGGACACCGCCTTCCACAGCGCCATCGACAGGGTCATGTCGCGGTGAGACGTCCTGGCCGCGTCCGCCGCGAGCGCGGCGGCGTCGAGCTCGTCGAGCTCGGTCCGACGTCCGCGCACCCACTGCGTCGAGCTCGCTGAGGTAGAGCCTGGGCCGCGCGCGGGCTCGATCGCCTCGCCGATGCTGCCGGGTGCGGTGGGCGCGGCTGGTCACGGCTGCGCGTCCGTACTGGGGCCGCGGCTGCCCCGGGGACTTGCCCGAGGGTGGGTGCCAGCCAGTGCTGGTAGCTGGCCTCCCAGGCGCCGTCGGCGCGCATCTTCTCGAGCACGCCGTTGACGAAGCGCACCAGGTCGACGTGGTCCTTGTTCGACGCCGATGCCGTAGGGCTCCGCGGTGAACGGCTTGTCCGTCGAGCACCACGGCGTACGGGTCCTGCGCAGCCAGGCCGGCGAGCACGGTGTCGTCACCGGTGATCGCGTCGACCTCGCCCTGCTGGAACTTGCACCAGGCAGCCGGTGTGGTTGGCGGCGCCTCCACCGGATCGGCCTTCGGCGCCAGCCGGCGCAGGTTGTCGAGGCTGGACGTGCCCGTGGGGGCGCAGACCCGGTGGCCGGCGAGGTGCTCAGGCCGGTGATGTCGGAGCCCCGGCGGACCAGGATCTTCTGGCCCGGACGCGTAGTACTCCGCGGAGAAGGCGATGGTCTCCCAGCGGTCGCAGTTGATCGTCATGTTGCGGACGACGATGTCGACCTCGTCGTTCTGCAGCAGCGGCGAGCCGGTCGGCGGCGGTGATGACGCGCAGCTGGTAGCTGGTCGCGGTCGCCGAAGATCGCCTTCGGCGATCTGCCTGACCATGTCGATGTCGAAGCCCTCGATCTCGCCGGTGAACGGGTTGCGGGCGCCGAGCAGGTAGGTGTCGGCCGAGACGCCGGCGATCAGCCGCCCGCGCTTGCGGATCTTCGCCATCGTCGAGCCGGGCGGCAGGTCGCCGGCCCGGGCAGGGTGCTCGCGGGTGCGTAGGAGCGGAGCGCGGTCGGGTCGCAGGTCGGCGCCGGCGCGGGCGCGGCGGACGAGGGTGCGCTCGTGGCGGCGGCCTTCGGCACCGGCGGTCTCGTCGTACCCGCAGCCGGCGAGCACCAGCGGCGGCCGCGACGGCGCAGGGCGAGCAGGCGCTTCATGCGTACTCCTTGCGGCGCTGGTCGACGCCCCAGGCGGCGGCGCCGGCGGCGGCGAGACCGACCAGCAGCGTCAGCACAGCCAGGACCAGGATCCCGCGTGTTGCCCGTGCGGAGCTCGTCGGTGGTGGTGCGGCCGGAGCTGGCGACGGCCTCGCGGGACTGCGCGTCGAAGTCTCGAAGGCGGCCGTCGAGCCCCGGTCGCCGGTGGTGGTGGCGAGCGCGACCGCGTCGTCCCACCGGCCGTTCGTCGTCGAGCTCTGACGATCTCGCTGGTGGACGGCCTCGTAGCGGCGCCCAGCGCGGCGTCTGCCGACGTCGTGTTCCGTGACCTTGCGGTCGGCCGCCGCCCAGGCGTCCTCGTAGACCTGCCCGGAGCCGCGCTTGATCAGGCGCAGGCTCTCGTTGGCCTTGGCGTCGTTGGCGGCGGTGCGCGCGGACGCGCCGTCGACGGCGTCCTTGTAGGTGCCGTCGCAGCAGGTCCTGGTTGTGCGCTGCGCTGGCCCTGGCTGACCACGACCGCGACCAGCGTGAGGACCGCGACCGCGGCCGCGGCGGCCACGATGCCGATGTTGAACCGGCGCCGGAAGCGTGCGGCGATCCGCCGGTTGACCCAGAACAGCAGCGCGAACGCCGAGCAGGCCCGGCAGCAGCAGCGAGCCAGCGGCTGGTGGGCGCCCATCGCGTCCTCGGACCGCTGGGCGTTGGCATCGACGAGCGCGGTCGATGATCGGTCCGGCCTCGGCGCGGAGCTCGCCGCCGGCCGTGCGCAGGTACTCCGCACCGACCGGGAAGCCCTGCCGGTTGTTGGCGCGGGCCAGCTCGACCGAGGTGGAGTACCTGTTCACGGCCGTGTTCAGGTCGGCGAGCACGGCCCGGTCGGCCGGCTGCGCCTCGGCGGCGTCGGTGATCGAGCGGCTCACCTGGTCGATGGCGTCGTCGTACGCCTGGCGCTGGGCCGGCGGCTCGAGCCCGCCGATCAGGAACGCGTTGGTGGCGAGCGCGTCGGCCCGGTAGAGCGTGGACTGGATGCTCTGCACCCGCACCAGCTGCTCGGTGTTGTCGGCGGCGGCCCGGTTGGCCTGCCAGGCGAGGAGCTGGAGCCCGCCGTGATGACGCCGAACAGCACGCACGCGGCGACGGCCAGCGACCTGGAGCCGGTTGAGCAGGGTGGGGACGTCGGCGGTGCGGCCGGGAGCCGTCGCCGACGGGTGCCGCGTCGTGCTGGGCGCGGCTGCCGGCGCGGGTGCGGCCTGGGTCGCACGGCTGGCTCATGCGGTCTCCTCCTGCGCGGCGATCGGGTCGAGGTCGTCGGCAGCGAGGGTGCGCAGCTGCTCCACGGTCGGCTTCTCCACGTCGCGCAGCCGCCAGGCGTGGCGGCCGATCGCGGCCTCGAGCAGGTTGCGCGACGTAGCGGGCGTTGCCGAACGTCGGGCCGCGCTCGACGCCGGCGAGGATCTCGCGGAGCCGCTCCAGCACCTCGTCGCCGACGTCGTAGTCCGCGTCGGCGGCCATCACCTGGAAGATCTGCGACCAGCTCGTCGTCGGTGTAGTCGGCGAAGTCGATGGTCGTGCGGAACCGGCTCTCGAGCCCGGGGTTCTGGCCGATGAAGACCGCCATCGGGACCGGGTAGCCGGCCACGATCACGACCAGGTCGTCGCGGTGGTCCTCCATCTCCTTGACCAGGGTGTCGATCGCCTCGGTGCCGTACTGGTCGCCGGCCAGGCGTAGGCCTCGTCGATGAAGAGCACGCCGCCGACCGCGGACTTCGACCACCTCGGCGGTCTTCATCGCGGTCTGGCCGAGGTAGCCGGCGACCAGCTCGGAGCGGTCGACCTCGACCAGCTGGCCCTTGGTGAGCAGGCCGAGCGCCCGGTAGATGCCGGCCACCAGCCGGGCGACCGTGGTCTTGCCGGTGCCGGGGTTGCCGACGAAGACCAGGTGCCGGGTGATCGTCGGCGACCGTGAGCCCGGCGTCCTTGCGCAGCCCCTCGACCCGGAGCACCGCGGCCTGCCGGTGGATCTCGCGCCTTGACCGCCGTCAGCCCGACGAGCGCGTCGAGCTCGGCGAGCAGCTCCTCGAGCGTCTTCGGCGGCGGCTCGGGCTCCTTCGGCTGCCTCGGGCTCGGCCGGCGTCTCCGGGGCGGCCGCGGTCGGTCTGCGGTCGGCTGGTCCGGCACTCGTCTGAGATCGGGCCGTCCGGCGCCGCCGGTCGAGACGTGCCTCGTGCCCCATGTCCTCGATCGCGCGTTGCGGACCACGCCGACGCTGGTCCATGACCTGGCGACGCAGGTACGTCCCGACGTCGGGCCGGGCACCGGCTCGCGCGGAGGTGCCGAGCGGAGGCTGGGGCTGCGTCGTGCCTGGGCGCGCGGCAGCTGGGCGGCGGCGGCGGTCGCGGCGTTGCCCATCGCCCGCGGCGTGGGCCTCGCCGAGCATGCAGGCGGCCGCGCGACCTCGCGACAGCGCCTCGGCGTACGCCGCCGCGTGCCGCGTGCCGGGCCAGCGCCAGCGCCGCCATCGACGGGGTCGGGCCGGAGCGGTAGCGCCGGCCCCGGGAGGCGGCGTCGATGAACTCCTCGGCGCTGCGGCACGGCCGGTCTCGCGCGGACCAGTCGACGAAGGCGCCGCGCGACGGCTCGGCGACGGTCGCGGCCAGCGCCTCCCCCTCGGCGCGGGCGACTGCTCGGGTCGACGCCGGCGGCCGGCGGCGGCCGACCAGCGCGGCGAGCGCGGCGGCCAGCGTCGGGTCCAGGCATCCTGCTCCAGGTCGAGGGTCGAGCCGGGCGGGGCTGCACGGCGGGCCGAGCGTGAGGTCGGGTGCCCCCGGCGGACGTGCCCGAACTTCGCCTCGAGGAACCGGCCGTGGGCGATCAGCGCCTGGGCGTCGGCGCGGTTGGCGGCGTCGAGGATCTTGTCCATCGTCGAGGCGAGCAGCTCGAGCTGGTCGACGAGCACCATCAGCGAGGTCTTGCAGCCGTCGATCGGCCGGGTGTCGGCCCACTCGCGCGGCAGCCGCAGGTAGCCGCCGACCGCCTCGGGGAGGTAGTCGGTGGCGGTGGCCACCACGGAGTACGCGTCGGCGCTGCCGAGCCCGAGGTGCGCAGCCGGGGCAGCGTCTCGTCGATGGTGCGGGCGATCCGGGCGACCCGCGAGGCACGACCGGCGGGGCGTTGCCGTCGGCTCAGCATCGCGTCGACGCGGGCGAGCGAGGCGCAGGATGTCCTGCCTCGGTCGGGGCTGCGGGCAGCACGGAGTCCGGCGCGTCCGGCCCGTGCGACGTCCGCGCAGCCAGTCCCAGCAGCCCCACGCCCACGATCCGCCCACCCGGGCGACCTCACTGCGTGGGCAAGCCGGTGAGGTCGAGCTCGCCGCTGGCGTTGCGCGGCGTCCTGCGCCTGCACGCGGTCGAGGTACTCCTTCGACTTCTCGACCTCGTTCTCGAGCACGCCGATCGTCTGCGACATCGTGTCGAGCGCCTTGATCTTGAACTCGTCGATCGAGTCCATCGTCGCGTAGATGTTGGCGAACGCCGCCTGCAGCTGCTCGATCGCCGATCGTCGACGACGCGGCCTGCTCCTGGATCGCCGCGGAGTTGTCCTTGAGCATCTCCGAGGTGCGCTGGATCATCCCGGACGTCGTGGTGTTGAGCGCCGTGATCTGGTCGAGCACCAGCTTCTGGTTGCCGAGCGCCTGCGCCACGATCACGGCGGTCCGCAGCGCGGAGATGGTGGTGGTGGAGGCGCGGTCGACGCCCTTGATCAGCTCGATGTTGTTCTTGATGATGATGTCGATGGCGAGGTAGCTCTGGATCGACACCGCGAGCTGGGTCAGCAGGTCCTGGTGCTTCTGCCGGACGTAGAACAGCACGTCCTGCGTTGAGCGCCTTCGCGGCCTCCGGGGTCGGAGAGCTCGAGCTCGGCGATCTTGGCCGAGAGCTTCGCGTCGAGCCGCTCGGCGATGTAGACGTACTGGTTGAGCCGGCCCATCGCCGCCCACAGGTTCGTCTTCTCCAGGTTGAGCGCGACGTTGTCGCTTGGTCAGCTCGTCCTGGCCGTTGCGCAGGCTGTGCAGGATCGCCGTTGAGCTGGCTCTGCGCAGCTCTGGTACTGCGGAAGTAGTCCTCGACCTTGTCGCCGAAGGGCAGCCGGTCCATCCACCTGCGCGCGCCCCGTGGCCTCGCTCGGGTCGAGGTCCTCGACGGTACGGCGCAGCTCGAGCAGCGTCTTGCCGACCTGCGGAGCCCTGGGCCAGCCCGCCCTTCTGCGGAGCGCCGTGACCGGCCGGTCGAGCATCCGGTTGGACGTCTCGGCGGCCTTGCGGATGTCGGCGTCGCCCATGGTGCGCACGTCGTCGGCCTGCGCGGCGAACTCCGGGCTGCGTGCCGCTGTGCTGGTCAGCGCGGCCATGAAGCCGTCGACCTTGGCGTCGAGCTCGGGAACCAGCTCGGGCGCGACCTGGGGCGCCATCGCCGGAGCCTGCGTCGCCACGACCGCCGCCGGCGCCGCCGGTGCGGTCAGGGTCAGCGACGCCTGCGGGGGCTCGAGCGGGGCGGGTGCCGCCGCGGCCTGCTCGCCAGGACCTGTGCTCATCGGGTTCCCCTCCCACTACCGCGTGCGCGTGCGCCGACGATATCCGGCAGTGGGTCGGGGCGGACACCCTTGGCCGGCCCGGGACCGGCGTCGTAGGCGATTTCTTGGGAGCCTCGCCCTTTAGTACCCTCGTCCGCGGTGGCGTGTCCGAGCGGCCTAAGGAGCACGCCTCGAAAGCGTGTGTGGGTGCAAGCCCACCGTGGGTTCAAATCCCACCGCCACCGCCATCCGGTCCCCGTGGGATCGAGCGACGGACCGGGCCCGACGGGCCCGGTCCGCCTTCTCTTCGCGGCCCTCGAGCGGACCCCGCTCTTCCACGTTTCCACCCGTTGCGCCTAAGGTAAGGCTCGCCTAAGCAAAGGGGAGACGACGTGAAGAAGTGGTGCGCGGCGCTGGCCGCGTCGACGATCGTGCTGGCCACCGCGGGCTGCGACGCCGGTGGCAGCGACGGCCCGTCGATCGTGGTCTACAACGCCCAGCACGAGGAGCTGATCAGCGAGATCGCGCCCGCCTTCACGAAGAAGACCGGCATCGAGGTCGAGCTGCGCAACGGCAGCGACTCCGAGCTGGCCACCAGATCGTAGCAGGAGGGCGACGCGTCGCCGGCCGACGTCTTCCTCACCGAGAACTCCCCGGCCATGTCGCCGGTCGAGCGCGCGGGACTCCTGCGCCGCCTGCCGGACACGGCGCTGGCGCAGATCCCCGCGCAGTACCGGCCGCGCAGCGGCCTGTGGACCGGCTTCGTGGCCCGCTCGACGGTGCTGGTCTACAACACCGAGAAGGTGCAGCCCGGCCGAGCTGCCGACGTCGCTCATGGACCTGGCCGACCCGGAGTGGAAGGGCCGGGTCTCGTTCTCGCCGACCGGCGCCGACTTCCAGGCGATCGTCAGCGCGGTGCTCGAGCTCAAGGGCGAGAAGGCGACCCGGGCGTGGCTGGCGGGCCTCAAGGCCAACGGCACGACGTACGACGGCAACAACGTGGTGCTGAAGGCCGTCAACGCCGGCCAGGTCCGACGTCGGGATCATCTACCACTACTACTGGTACCGCGACCAGGCCGAGTCCGGTGCCGCCAGCGACAGCTCGAAGCTCCACTTCTTCGGCGACCAGGACCCCGGCGCCTTCCTCAGCGTCTCCGGCGCCGGCGTGCTGAAGTCGAGCAAGCACGCCGAGCGACGCGGAGAAGTTCGTCGCCTACCTCACCAGCAGCCGAGGGCCAGAAGAAGCTCGCCGCCAGCTACGCGCTGGAGTACCCGCTCAGCTCGGCCGCGTCGCTCGGGCCGCCGGTCAAGCCGTTCGACGAGCTGCGAGCCGCCGAAGGTCGACGTCTCCGACCTCGACGGACCGGCCGGTGGTCGACGCTGCTGACCGAGGCCGGGTTCCTCTGAGCGTCGACCACCGGCGCGATCCGCCGGCGACCGGGCGCCGTCGGCGTCGCGCGCTGCTCGCTGCTCGCCGGAGCGGTGGTGGCCGGCGGTGACCCTGGTCCCGCTGGGCTGCGTCGTGTGGAGCACCGCGCAGCTCGGTCTCGGCGAGGCGGTGCGACTTCCTGGCCCGTCCGCGGGTCGGCTGAGCTGCTGTGGAACACCGTGCGCCTGCTGGTCGCGACCGTGGCGCTGCAGCGCCGTGCTCGGCGTCGGCTGCGCGTGGCTCGTCGAGCGCACCGGCCTCCGGTCCAAGGGTCTGTGGCACGGCCTGATGGCGGCGCCGCTGGCGGTGCCGGCGTTCGTCAACGGCTACGGCTGGGTCTCCACCACCCACGCGGTGCAGAGCTACCCGGGCGCCGTCGCTGGTGGTCACCCTGTCCTACTTCCCGCTGGTCTACCTGCCGACCGTCGCCACCCTGCGTCGCGCTCGACCCCGGCCTGGAGGAGGTGGCCGCCGCGCTCGGCCGCCGGCCGTGGGGCGTCTTCTTCCGGGTCGTGCTCCCCAGCTCAGCCCGGGCGTGCTCGGCGGGTGCCTGCTGGTCGGGCTGCACCTGCTGGCGGAGTACGGCGCCCTGCAGCTGCTGCACTACCCGACCTTCACCACCGCGATCCACGACCAGTTCCGCTCCACCTTCAACGGCCCGGCGGCCGCGCTGCTGGCGGCGGTGCTCGTCGCGTTCTGCCTGGTGCTGGCCGCGCTCGAGCTGACGCCGCGCGGTCGCCGTCGCCGCGCCCGCGTCGGGTGCCGGCGCTCCGCGCACCGGCGCGGCCACGTCGCGCTCGCCGTGGCCGGCCCGGGTCGGTGGCGTCGTGCTCGCCGGCGCGTGGCGCTGCTGGCGCTCGGCGTCCCGCTCGGCAGCCTGGTCCGCTGGCTGGTGCGCGGCACGTCCACGTCGTTCCCCGCCGGCGACCTCGGCGGCCGCCACCTTGTCCACGGTCGGGCTGGCGCTCGCCGCGGGCGCTGCTGGCGGCGGTGGCCGCCGCCCCGCTGGCCTGGCTCGCGGTGCGCCACCGCGGCTGGCCCGCGATGCTCCTCGAGCGCAGCACCTACATCGCCAGCTCGCTGCCCGGGATCGTCGTCGCGCTCGCCCTGGTGACCGTGACGATCCGGCTCCTGCCCGGCGCTCTACCAGACCCTGCCGGTGCTCGTGGTCGGCTACGTGATCCTGTTCCTGCCCCGGGCGGTGGTCTCGCTCCGGTCCACCCTCGAGCTCGCGCCGCCCGTGCTCGAGGACGTCGCGCGCAGCCTCGGCTGCGGCAGCCTGGCGACGGCCCGCCGGGTGACGCTGCCGCTGGTGCTGCCCGGCGTCGCGTCCGGCGTCGCCCTCGTCTCCCTCGCGGTCGCGACCGAGCTGACCGCGACGCTGCTGCTGGCGCCGATCGGGGTGACCACGCTGGCCACGGAGTTCTGGGCCCGGGCGTCGGCGGTCGAGTACGGCGCCGCCGCGCCGTACGCGCTGCTGCTGGTGGTGCTGTCCGTGCCCGCCACGTGGCTGCTCAGCCGGCTGGCCACCGGTGAGACGAGGGCGCTGCGATGACGCGTCGTACGGCGAGCGCGCTGGTCGTCGCCGGCCTGGAACGGTCGTTCGGCGGCCACCCGGTGCTGCGGGGCGTCGACCTCGACGTCGCGGACGGCGTCACCGCCGTCCTCGGGCCGTCCGGCTGCGGCAAGACCACCCTGCTGCGCCTGGTCGCCGGCTTCCTGCATCCCGACGCCGGCACGATCGTGCTCGACGGGGCCACGGTGGCCGGGGCCGGCGTCGACGTGCCGTCGCGGCGCCGCCGGATCGGCTACGTGCCGCAGGAGGGCGCCCTGTTCCCGCACCTCGACGTCGCCGGCAACGTCGGCTTCGGGCTGCCGCGCGCCGAGCGTCGGCACGGCGGCCGCCGGGTGGCCGAGCTGCTGGAGCTGGTCGGGCCTCGCGCAGTCGCTACGCGACCCGCTACCCGCACGAGCTGTCCGGCGGGCAGCAGCAACGGGTCGCGCTCGCCCGCGCGCTGGCGCCGGAGCCGACCCTGGTGCTGCTCGACGAGCCGTTCTCCTCGCTGGACGCGTCGCTGCGCGAGGAGACCGGCCGCGCCGTCGCCCGCGCCCTGCACGCGAGCGGGTCGACGGCGGTGCTCGTCACCCACGACCAGAGCGAGGCGCTGTCGCTGGCCGACCAGGTCGCGGTGATGGCCGACGGACGGTTCCTGCAGGTCGGGCCGCCCGGAGGAGGTCTACCTCGCCCCGGCCAACCTCCAGGTCGCCTCGTTCGTCACCGACGCGGTGCTGGTCGAGGCCCGCGTCGTCGACGGACGGGCACAGACGCCGTTGGGGACGCTCTGCGTCGAGCACCCGGGACCGGGCGACCACCCGCGGGACCGGCCGGCCGTGCTGGCGATCCGGCAGGAGCAGCTGGTGCTCACCCCCGGGCGCGTGCCCGGGTCGAGCCCGACGGCCGTCGTCCAGGAGGTCGCGTTCCTCGGCCAGCACGCGACCGTGCGGGCCGTGCTCGAAGGCAGCGACCTCGCGATCGGCACCCGGGTGCCGACGGTGGACGCACCGCACCCGGGCGACACGGTCACGGTCGCGGTGGCCGGACCCGTGCGGGCGTTTCCCCGGGAGCCGCGGCCATGACCCTGACACCGACCCTGCGTGAGCGGCCCGCGAGCGCGCCGTACGCCCCCGTCTCGGCGGGACGGCCTGCTGCAAGGGGAGCCCGGGGCCCCGGCGCTGGTCTCGGCGGCCCGCACCTGGACGTACGCCGAGCTCGGCCGCGAGGTCGCGGCGCGCGGAGAGGTGCTCGGTGCCACCCGGCGGCTGGTGATGCTGGAGTGCGCCAACGACCTCGACACCGTCGCGACCTACCTGGCGGCCTTCGCGGGCGGCCACCCGGTGGTGCTGCTCGGGCCCGGAGACCTCGACCGCCACCCCGGCCTGGTCGAGCGCTACGACCCCGACGTGGTCGCCACGCCGGCAGCCGGCCTGGTCGAACGGCGACCGGGCACCGTCGCACGCCCTGCATCCCGACCTCGCGGTGCTGCTCGCCACCAGCGGCTCCACCGGGTCGCCGAAGCTCGTGCGGCTCTCGCGGGACAACGTGGTCGCCAACGCCGACAGCATCCGGACCTACCTGGGCCTGACCAGGGCGGACCGCGCGATGACCTCGCTGCCGCTGCAGTACTGCTACGGCCTCTCGGTGCTCAACAGCCACCTCCGGGCGGGCGCCGCGGTGGTGCTGACCGACCTCTCCGTGGTGGACGGGTGCTTCTGGGACCTCGCCCGGTCGGCCGGGGCCACCAGCTTCGCCGGGGTGCCCTACACCTTCGACCTGCTGGACCGGTCCGGGTTCGCCGAGCGTCGCCTGCCGACGCTGCGCTTCGTCACCCAGGCCGGCGGCCGGATGCGCCCCGAGCAGGTCGAGCGCTACGCCCGGCTCGGCCGGGAGCAGGGGTTCGAGCTGTTCGTGATGTACGGGCAGACCGAGGCGACGGCCCGGATGAGCTACCTGCCCCCGCACCTGGCCGAGCGGCACCCCGACGCGATCGGGGTCCCGGTGCCCGGTGGGCACCTGCGGGTCGAGCCGGTGCGCCAGGGCGGCGCCGGGCTGCCCGAGGACGTCGGCGAGCTCGTCTACACGGGCCGGAACGTGATGCTCGGCTATGCCGAAGGGCCGCAGGACCTCGCCCTCGGCGGCACGGTCGAGGAGCTCCGCACCGGGGACCTCGGGCGGCTCGGCGACGACGGTCTCTGGCGCGTCGTCGGCCGGCTGAGCCGCTTCGCCAAGGTCTACGGGCTGCGGCTCGACCTCGACCGCGTGGAGGCCTCGCTCCGCGAGGCGGGCCACGACGCTCGGGTGGTCGCCGCCCCGGACGACGCCGACCGGCTCGTGGTGTTCCGGCTCCGGTCCCGCGGCCAGCGACCGGGTGCGTGACCTCGTCGCGGAGGCCACCGGCCTGCCCCCGGGCGCCGTACGCGTGGAGCGGGTGGACTCGTTCCCGACCACGGCGAACGGCAAGCCGGACCACGCCGCACTCGGCGAGCACGCCCGGCTGCTCGTGCCTGCGGCCGGCCGGCCGACCGAGGCGCCTCCTACCGCGGCCTCCGTCCGTGACCTGCTGGCCGTCGTCCTGGCCCGCCCGGACGCGACGGCGGACGACAGCTTCGTGTCGCTGGCAGGCGACTCGCTCTCCTTCGTCGAGGCGTCCACGAGGCTCGCCGACCACCTCGGCACGCTTCCGCAGGACTGGCATCGCCGGAGCGCCCGCGACCTCGCGGCCGCGGCACGTCCTCCGAGGCGTCGGGGCTGGGTGCCGACCGAGGTCCCGTCGTTGCTCCGCGCGCTCGCGATCCTCGCCGTCGTGGTCACGCACTGCGACCTGGTGCTGGTCCCGGGCGGCGCGCACGTGCTGCTCGCGGTGGCCGGATACAACCTGTCGCGCTTCGTCCTGGCCGGCTCGACGGGCCGGGTCCGGGTCGGGCGGGTGCTCGGCGCGCTGGCCGCGATCGTCGTACCGGCCGCCGTCTGGATCGCCGCAGTCGCCGCGGTCACCGGCCAGTACCGGTGGACCACCGCCCTCCTGCTCAACCAGGTCGTCGGGCCCGAGCAGTGGACCGACGACTGGCAGTTCTGGTTCATCGAGGCGCTCGCGCTCGCGTTCCTGCTCGTGGCGGGTCTGATGGCGGTGCCGGCCGTGGCCCGGCTCCACGACCGGGCCCCGTTCGGCTTCGCCGGCGGCGTGGTGATGGCCACGCTCGCGCTGCGGTACCTGCTGGTCGGCGTCGAGGCCGGCGCGACGGAGCGCTACGCGGCGCCGGTGGTGCTCTGGTGCATCGCCCTCGGCTGGTGGGCGACGACCGCCACGAGCGCACGCCGGCGGGTCGCTGGTGGCCGTCGTCGCGGCGGCGTCCATGCAGGGCTTCTTCGGCGACCCGCAACGCGAGGCGGTCGTCACCCTGGGTATCGCCCTGCTGGTCTTCGTGCCGCAGGTGCCGCTGCCCCGGTTCGCCGCCCACGCGGTCCGCCTCGTGAGTGCCGCGTCCTTCTGGATCTACGTCACCCACTGGCAGGTCTACCCGCCGCTGGAGGACAGCGGGCATCCCTGGGCCGGCCTGGTGGCGTCGGTGCTGGTGGGGCTCGCCGCCGCGGCCGGCTACACGCGGCTGCGCGTCGCTCCGGCCGCGGTGCGACTGCCGGGGGCGGTCGTTTCCCCACAGTTGTCCCGGAACTGCACGCCGGAGCGCGAATCCGGTGTCGTTTCCCAGCAAGTGTGAAGAAACGACACGCGCCAGGAGGTCCGACGCCACTCACGCGATGCCGGAGACCACCCGCGCGCCGGTGAACCCGCACCCTCCCGCTCCGTCCTTCCCGGAGAGGGCGCGCGCGTGCGCGGCCCGGGAGGAAGGAGTTCGACATGCAGATGCGGGTACTCGCGGCCGTCGCCGTCCTGGTCTCCGCGGCCGTCCACCTCTGGCTCTGGTTCGACGGCTATCGCGACGAGAGCGTGGTCGGTCCAGCTGTTCCTGCTCAACGTGGCTGGCGGCCTCGCGCATCGCAGTGCTGCTGTTGCGCTGGGACCACTGGGTGCCGCCGTTCCTCGCGGCCGGCTTCGGCGTGTCCACCCTGGCCGGGTTCGTGATCTCCGCGACCGTCGGCCTCTTCGGCGTGCAGGAGACGTGGAGCGGGTTCGCGGTCTGGGCCGCAGCGATCGTCCGAGGTGGTCGCGATCGTGGCCGGCTCGATCGCGCTGCTCCGGTCGGAGCACCCGTTGTCAGTCGCGCAGGCGCAGCACGGGCGTCCCGTCGGGCGCCAGAACCTCCACTGAGGCGATGTTCTGACTCCTCACCGCCGTGCCGGCGGTGAGGTGCATCGTCATCCCGTCGACCCACCGCCAGGTGCCGACCCGCTCGGTGTGCCCGTCGCGGGTGCGCACCTGCAGCGCGTAGGTCACCGCGTGCGGGCATCGACTTCCGGTCGCGGGCGTAGGTGCACACCAGGTTGAGCCGGGTGCCCCACGTGACCGACTCGAGGTCGAGGCTGCCCCACACCGGGGCGTTGCCGACCCGCCGCATCGGGACGCCGGTCGTCGCGCTGGTCCGACGGCTGCGCCGCTCGGCTGACGCCGACGGCGGGGTGCCGGAGTCGCGCAGCTCGACCACGGCGAAGGGCACGGCGACGGCCACGGCCACGGACGCCGCCACGGCCCCGGAGACGAGGAGGCCGCGGCGGCGGCGGGCCCGTCGTACCTCGCGGGCGAGGCGCGGCAGCAGCGTCGCGGGGACCGGCTCCTCGTCGGCCGCGCTCGTGAGGACGTCCTCGTCGACGCGGGAGAGCAGCCCGGGCATTCCGGCCAGGTCGCGGACGGCGCGTGCGCAGGCGTCGCAGTCGGCGAGGTGCTGCTCGAACGCCAGGCGCTCGTCGGGGGACAGGGCGCCGATCACGTAGGGGCCGGGGTCGTGGGCGAACTCGCAGCTCATGCGGTCACCCCCATCTCCTCCAGCGCCAGCCGGAGGGCGCGCAGGGCGTAGTGGGTGCGCGACTTCACGGTGCCCTCGGGCACGCCCAGCAGCCGGGCGGCCTCGGCGACCGGGCGGCCCCGGTAGTAGCACTCGAGCAGCACCTCACGGTGCTCCGTGGAGAGGTGGGTGATGGCGTCGGCGACCAGCCACGACAGCAGCAGCTGGTCGGTGCGGTCGGCGGGCTCGGCCGGCTCGGGCACCTCGGCGACGCTGAGCTCGCTGTTGTGACGGCGCGAGCGCCACTCGTCGATGACGATGTTGCGGGCGACGGTGAACAGCCAGGAGCGGATGGCGGCCGGCGGGTTGTCCAGGATCGACTTGTGCCGCCAGGCGCGGAGCAGCGTCTCCTGGACCACGTCCTCGGCCCGCGCCCGGTCGTGTCCGGTCAGGCGCAGGCAGTAGCCCCACAGCACGGCCGCATGGTCGTCGTGCAGCTGCTGCATGAGGGCCGCGTCGGTGTCCGTCATCTCACCTCCCACCAGTTGAACGTGACAGCCGCCTCACAGGTTCAGTGTGGACCCTCGTGGTGGGCAGCGGTGAACTTCCAGCGCACTCGACCTCCGTTCAAGGGTCAAGGGCAAGGTCAAGGATTGGCACGGAGATGTACGTGGACGACGGCGGTCGGGTTCAATCGGGGAAGGGGAGGTGGTCCGGATGGCACGGGAGGCCCAGGCATTCTGGCTGCGCGCCCCCGGCGTCGGCGAGATCCGGCCGGTGTCCCTGCCCGAACCGGGTCCCGACGAGGTGCTGGTCCGCGCGCTCCGCTCCGGCATCAGCCGCGGCACCGAGACGCTCGTGTACGACGGACGCGTCCCCGAGAGCCAGTACGCCGCGATGCGGGCCCCCTTTCAGGACGGCGACTTCCCGGGACCGGTGAAGTACGGCTACCTGAGCGTCGGCGTCGTCGACCGCGGTCCGCCCCGGCTCCGTGACCGCGTCGTGTTCTGCCTCCACCCGCACCAGACGTCGTACGTCGTGCCCGCGGACGCGGTGATGCCGGTGCCCGACGGGGTGCCTCCCGCCCGGGCGGTGCTGGCCGGCACCGTCGAGACCGCCGTCAACGCGCTCTGGGACGCCGCCCCGCTGCTCGGCGACCGGGTCGCGGTCGTGGGTGCCGGCATGGTCGGCTGCTGCGTGGCCCGGCTCCTGGCCCGGATGCCGGGGGTCGAGGTGACCCTCGTCGACGTCGACCCCGGCCGGCGCGAGGTCGCCGCCGCCCTCGGCGCCGGCTTCGCCCTGCCCGACCAGGCGGCCGACACGTGGGGAGGGACGTGCGACCTGGTCGTCCACACCAGCGCCACCTCCGCGGGGCTGCAGCTCTCCCTCGACCTGCTGGTCGAGGAGGGCACCGTCGTCGACCTCAGCTGGTACGGCGACGCCGAGACCCGGGTGTCGCTCGGTGCGGCCTTCCACTCGCGGCGGCTGACGCTGCGCTCCAGCCAGGTGGGTGCCGTCGCCCGGGCCCGTCGCGATCGTCGTACCACCGCCGACCGGCTGCGGCCTGGCCCTCGAGCTGCTGGGCGACCCCGCGTTCGACGTGCTGCTCACCGGCGAGTCCGGCTTCGACGAGCTGCCGGACGTGATGGCCCGGCTGGCCGACGGCCGGCTGCCGGCGCTCTGCCACTCGGTCACCTACGACGAGGAGGCCGCGGCATGTTCAGCGTGACCGTGCGTGACCACATGATGGTGGCCCACAGCCTGCGCGGCGAGGTGTTCGGGCCGGCCCAGCGCCTGCACGGCGCGACCTTCGTCGTGGACGCGACCTTCCGGCGCGAGGAGCTCGACGACGACGGCGTGGTCGTCGACATCGGCCGGGCGACCGAGGAGCTGCGTGCGGTGCTGGCGGACCTCGGCTACCGCAACCTCGACGACGTGCCCGAGCTGGCCGGCACGAACACCACCACCGAGGTGCTGGCACGCTTCGTCGCCGACCGCCTGGTCGAGCGGCTGCACGCCGGTGCCCTCGGGGCGAACGCCGGGGACGTGGCCGCGGTCGCGGTGACCCTGCACGAGTCCCACGTGGCGTGGGCGAGCTACGAGCGGGCCCCATGAGTCAGCCCGTGAGCCCGCCCGCGACCCTGCATGCGGTGGTCCCCGAGGGGATCGACGACCTCGCCCGGCCCAGCGGGGGCAACGTCTACGACCGGCGGCTGCTCGACGGTCTGCGGACCAGGGGCTGGCGCGTGCGCGAGCACGCCGTGCCCGGAGCGTGGCCGCAGGCGGAGGCCGCGCGACCGCGCACGTCTGGCCGAGGTGCTGGCCTCCGTTCCCGACGGCAGCCTGGTGCTGGTCGACGGCCTGGTCGCGGCCGACGCCCCGGAGGTGCTGGTGCCGGCGGCCGCACGCGTGCGGCTGGTCGTGCTGCTCCACATGCCGGCGGACCGGCCCGACGCCGCGGATCGGGAGCGCGCGGTGCTGGCCGCCGCGGCCGCCGTGGTCGCCACCAGCGACTCCACCCGCCGGCTCCTCGATGGGCCGCGACGCCCTCGACCCGGGGGCGGTGCACGTCGCGGAGCCGGGTGTCGACCCGGCTCCCGTGGCGTCGGGGACGACGGCCGGCGGAGCGCTGCTCAGCGTCGCGGCCGTGACGCCCGGCAAGGGCCACGACGTGCTGCTCGACGCCCTCTCCGGCCTGCGCGACCTCGCCTGGCGCTGCGTCTGCGTCGGCAGTCTCACCCGTGACCCGGGCTGGGCGGCGCGCACGCTGCGGCAGGCACAGGTGGCGGGGCTCGACGACCGCGTCGAGTTCCCGGGCGCCCGCGTCGGGCCGGCGCTGGCGGCGTCGTACGCCGGCGCGGACGCGCTGGTGCTGGCGACCCGGGCCGAGAGCTACGGCATGGTCGCCGCCGAGGCGCTCGCCCGCGGGATCCCGGTGATCGGCAGCGACGTCGGCGGGCTCCCCGACACGGTCGGGCAGACCCCGGACGGACGCGTGCCGGGGCTGCTGGTGCCCCCGGGCGACGCGCCCGCCCTGGCGCACGCGCTGCGGCGCTGGCTCGAGGACGACGCGCTGCGCCACGACCTGCGCGCTGCCGCGCGGGAGCGCCGCGGATCCCTGCCGGCTGGGCCGTCACCACCGACCGGGTCGAGGCCGTCCTGGCCGGGCTGCTGACAGGTGTGGCGGCATGAGCGCGGCCACCTGGCGCCGGCTCCGGGTCCTCGGGGGCGTCCTGATCCTGGCCCTGCTCGTGTGGCGCGTCGGCACCGCACCGGTGCTCGACGGCCTGCGCGCGGTGGACGCGCGGTCCCTTCTGCTCGCCACCGCCATCGCGGTGCCCACCACGGTCTGCTCGGCCTGGCGCTGGCGGCTGGTGGCCCGGGGCCTGGGTGCCGAGCTGGCCCTCGGCCCTGGCCGTGGCTCGCTACTACCGCTCGCAGTTCCTCAACTCGGTGCTGCCCGGCGGCGTGCTGGGCGACGTCCACCGCGGACTGCAGGCGGGGCGCGACGCCGGTGACGCGGCGCGTGGGCTGCGGGCCGTGTTCTGGGAGCGGGCGGCCGGACAGGTCGTGCAGCTGGCGATCGCGATCGTGGTCCTGGTCGCGCTGCCGTCCCCGGTGCGTTCCTCGCTGCCGGCGCTGGCGCTGGCAGCGGTGGCGGTCGTCGTCGTGCTGGCCCTCCTCGACCGGTTCGCGCCGCGGGGCCGCACGTCGTGGTGGGCCCGCGTGCTGCGCGCCGGTCGTTCCGACCTCCGGCACGGCGTGCTCGCGCGGGGTGTGTGGCCGGGCGTGCTGCTCGCGTCGACGGTGGCCGTCGCCGGCTACGTCGCCCTGTTCCTGCTCGCCGCCCGCACCGCCGGCGTGGACGCCTCCACCGCCCTCCTGCTGCCGCTCGGCATGCTCGCGCTGGTGGCGATGGGCATCCCCGCCAACGTCGCCGGTTGGGGACCTCGCGAAGGGGTGGCGGTCTGGGCGTTCGCGGCGGCGGGCCTCGGTGCAGCGGCCGGACTGACCACGGCCGTCGTCTTCGGCGTGCTCACGTTCGTGGCCTGCCTTCCCGGTGCCGTCGTCCTGCTGGTGCTGTGGGCGCGCGCGCACCCGCGGCGACGTCGCGCCCGACACCCACGGATCGGCTTCCCGAGCAGGCGGGGGTGGGCCACCATGACTGACCACCCCTACACGCTGCTCAGCTGCTCCATCTCGATGGACGGCTACCTCGACGACGCCCGCGAGCAACGCCTCGTGCTCTCCAACGACGCCGACCTCGACCGGGTCGACGGCGTCCGCGCGGGCTGCGACGCGATCCTGGTCGGTGCCGCCACGATCCGTCGCGACGACCCGCGGCTCCTCGTCCGCGAGCCCGAGCGCGTACGACGCCGGCTGGCCCGGGGCCTCCCGGCGAGCCCGGTGAAGGTGACGCTCACGGAGCGCGCCGACCTCGACCCCCGACGCGCAGTTCTTCACGGCCGGCTGCGGCGACAAGCTGGTCTACTGCGCCACCCCGGGGCTGGCGCGGGCACGCGACCGGCTGGGACAGGTGGCGACCGTTCTCGACGGCGGGCACCGGGTCGACGTCCGCGCGGTGCTCGACGACCTGCGGACGCGCGGCGTGCGCCGGCTCATGGTGGAGGGCGGCGGCAGCGTCCACACCCAGTTCCTGCAGGCGGGCGTCGCCGACGAGCTGCAGCTCGTCGTCGCCCCGTTCTTCGTCGGCGACAGCCGCGCCCGACGCTTCGTCGGCGAGGGCTGCTTCCCGTGGGACGCAGGCAACCGGGCCACCCTCGCCGAGGTGCGCCAGATCGACGACGTGGTGCTGCTCCGCTACGCGCTGTCACCCCGGTTCTGCCCCGACCCGCCCGAGGAGTGCTGATGCGACTTCCGTCCGCCGCCACCGTGCGCAACCAGGTGCTCCTGCCGCTCCAGCTCGGCGAGGAGCCCGCGACCACCGCACGGGCGTTCACCTTCGAGGGCCTGCTCGACGGCCGGGAGCACCTCGCGCTCGGTCTCGGCGCGCGGGCCGCCCCGGGCCGGCTGCAGGACGGCTCGCCCCCGCCCCTGGTGCGGCTGCACAGCGAGTGCCTGACCGGCGACGTGCTCGGCAGCGCCCGGTGCGACTGCGGGCCCCAGCTCCGCGAGGCGGTGGAGCGCATCGCGGAGGAGGGCGGCTACCTGCTGTACCTCCGGCAGGAGGGCCGCGGGATCGGGCTCTACGCCAAGCTCGACGCCTACGTGCTCCAGGACGCCGGCCTCGACACCTACGAGGCCAACCGGGCGCTCGGCTACGACGACGACGAGCGCGACTACGCCGTGGCGGCGCAGATGCTGGCCGCCCTCGGCGTGGACCGGGTCCGGCTGCTCAGCAACAACCCGGACAAGGCCGCGCAGCTGACCCGGCACGGCATCGTGGTGACCGAGGAGGTGCCCACCGCGATCCACCGCTCGCCGGACAACCACCGCTACCTGGCCGCCAAGGCGCGCCGCGCCGCGAACGTCGCCGACATCCTCTCGGGTGGGTAGCCGCACGCCGGGGTGGGCATGATGGCGAGATGGAACGCCGACTCCCACGGGCCCATGACCTGGCGCCACTGCTCCAGTTCCGGAAGCCGGTGCTCGAGCCCGCGACGACGGCGCCTGGAGAAGGCACTCACGATCGACGACCTGCGCCGGGTCGCGAAGCGGCGGACGCCGAAGGCGGCGTTCGACTACACCGACGGCGCCGCCGACGCGGAGGTGACGCTGGCGCGGGCGCGGCAGGCGTTCGCCGACGTCGAGTTCGTGCCCTCGATCCTGCACGACGTGTCGAAGGTGGACACGACGCGCGAGGTGCTCGGGCGGACGTCGTCGCTGCCGTTCGGGATCGCGCCGACGGGGTTCACGCGGATGATGCAGGCCGAGGGCGAGCGGGCGGGGGCGAGCGCGGCGGGGGCGGCCGGCATCCCGTTCACGCTCTCGACGATGGGCACCACCACGATCGAGGACGTCGCGGCGGCGAACCCGTCGGGACGCAACTGGTTCCAGCTCTACCTGTGGAACGACCGGGACCGGTCGATGGACCTGGTCGACCGGGCGGCACGGGCGGGGTACGACACGCTGCTGGTGACGGTCGACGTACCGGTGGCGGGCGCCCGGCTGCGCGACACCCGCAACGGGATGACGATCCCGCCGACCCTGACGCCGCGCACGGTGCTCGACGCGCTGCCGCGGCCGGCCTGGTGGTGGAACTTCCTGACCACCGAGCCGCTCGCGTTCGCGTCGCTGTCGTCGTGGTCGGGGTCGGTGGCCGAGCTGATCGACACCATGTTCGACCCGACGGTGACCTACGACGACCTCGCGTGGATCCGCCAGCACTGGAAGGGCAAGCTCGTGGTCAAGGGCGTGCAGTCCGTCGCCGACGCACGCCGTACGACGGACGCCGGGGCCGACGCGGTGCTGCTCAGCAACCACGGGGGCCGGCAGCTCGACCGGGCGCCGGTGCCGTTCCGGCTGCTGCCCGACGTGGTGCGCGAGGTCGGCGCCGACACGGAGGTCTGGCTCGACACCGGGATCATGTGCGGCCAGGACGTGGTCGCGTCCGTGGCGCACGGTGCGAGGTTCACCCTGATCGGGCGCGCCTACCTCTACGGGCTGATGGCCGGCGGCCGCGAGGGGGTCGACCGGACGATCGAGATCCTGCAGGGCCAGATCGAGCGCACCATGCGGCTGCTCGGCGTGACCAGCCTCGACGAGCTCGAGCCGGGCCACGTGCGCATGCTCGGCTGAGCCGCCGCCGTCAGGCGCGCCAGATGCCACGCTTGTACTGGTCCGGCCACCCGGCGTCGTCGGCCGGCACCCCCAGCTCGTGGGCCGCGCGCAGCGGCCAGGCCGGCTCGCGCAGAGCCGCCCGGGCGAGCAGGACCACGTCCGCCTCCCCGTTGGCCAGCACCTTCTCGGCCTGCGCCGGCTCGGTGATCATGCCGACCGCCCCGGTCGGGACGTCGGCCCCGCGTCGTACGCCGGCGGAGAGCGGCACCTGGTAGCCGGGACCCACCGGGATCGAGGCCGGGGCGTTGCCGCCGGAGGAGACGTCGACCAGGTCGACGCCGTGCTCGCGCAGGTGCCGGCCCAGCCGCGTGCTCTGCTCGACGTCCCAGCCGCCGTCGACCCAGTCGGTGCCGGAGATCCGCACGACCAGCGGCATGCCGTCCGGGATCGCGGCGCGCACCGCGTCGACGGTCTCGAGCAGCAGCCGGACCCGGTTGTCGAAGGAGCCGCCGTAGGCGTCGTCGCGCCGGTTGGACAGCGGCGAGAGGAACTCGTGGAGCAGGTAGCCGTGGGCGGCGTGGACCTCGACCGTGTCGAACCCGGTGGCGACGGCCCGGCGCGCCGCGTCGGCGAACGCGGTCACCACCTCGGCCAGCTCCGGCAGGGTCAGCGGCGTCGGCTCGGCGTACCCCTCGAACGCGACGGGTGAGGGGGCCACGGCGGTCCACCCGCCCTCCGACGCGGGGACCGTGCCGTGCTCCGGTGCCCACGGCCGGTACGTCGAGGCCTTGCGCCCGGCGTGGGCGAGCTGGACGCCGATCGGGGCGCCCTGGCCGTGCACGAAGTCCACGATCCGGCGCCAGGCCGCGGCCTGCTCGTCGTTCCAGATGCCCGCGTCCTGCGGCGAGATCCGGCCCTCCGGCGGTGACTGCCGAGGCCTCGGTGAACACCAGCCCGAACCCGCCGGTGGCGCGGGCGCCGAGGTGCACGAGGTGCCAGTCGTTCGGGACGCCGTCGACGGCGGAGTACTGGCACATCGGCGCCAGCCAGACCCGGTTGCGCAGGGTCAGCGAGCGGAGGGTGAGCGGCTCGAACAAGAGGGACATGCGACGTGAACCGCGTGCGGGGCGTGACTGTTCCCCGGGCAGGATGGTGGGGTGAGCGACCGACCCTGGCTGACCCGCAACCTCAAGATCACCAGCGCCGTCTCCTTCCTGCAGGACGCGGCGTCGGAGCTGCTGTACCCGCTGATGCCGATCCTGCTCACCACCGTGCTCGGCGCACCGGCCGCTGTGGTGGGGGCGGTCGAGGGTGTGGCCGAAGGCGTCGCGGCGCTGACCAAGTACGTGTCCGGGCGGCTGGCCGATCGCCGCCGCAAGGTGCCGCTGGTCGGGCTCGGCTACGGGCTGGCGGCGCTGGGCAAGCTGTTCGTGGCGGCGGCGGGTGTCTGGCCCGTGGTCCTCGTCGGGCGCTGTGTCGACCGGCTCGGAAAGGGCATCCGGGGCGCCCCGCGCGACGCGCTCCTGGTCGACGGCATCCCGGTCGCTGCCCGGGGCCGGGCCTTCGGCTTCCACCGCGCCGCCGACACCGCAGGAGCCGTGGTCGGCCCGCTGCTCGCCCTGGCGGCGCTCCGGGCGCTGGACGGGGACATCCGGCTGGTGCTGTGGGTCGCCCTCGTGCCGGCCGTCATGAGCGCGCTGCTCGTCTTCGCCCTTCGCGAGCCCCAGCGGCCCGCAGCCCCGGCGCGAGCACCCGGCGTCGCGGTGTCACCGGAGGCACTGCCGCGGGCCTTCTGGCGGGTCGTCGGACTGCTCACGGTGTTCAGCCTGGTCAACTTCCCGGACGCCTTGCTGCTGCTCCGGCTGCACGAGATCGGGTTCTCGGTGCTCGTTGGTGATCCTCGCGTATGTCACCTACAACGCGGTGTACGCGACCCTGAGCTACCCGGCCGGGGCGGTCGCCGACCGGCTCGGGCACCGCCTCGTCATCGGGGTCGGGCTGCTGGTCTTCGCCGTCGCCTACGCCGGCCTCGGGCTCACCGAGAACCAGGTCGTGGCCTGGCTGCTGCTCGCCGGGTACGGCGCCTTCACCGGACTGACCGACGGGGTCGGCAAGGCCTGGGTGTCCTCGCTCCTCCCCGGCCACCAGCAGGGAACCGGCCAAGGGGTGTTCCAGGGTCTGCTCGGCGCCGGAGTCCTCGTCGCAGGGCTCTGGGCCGGCTTGGCGTGGGGTGACGACGGCAGCGTTCCGCTCCTGGTCAGCGGCGTCGTCGCCGGGGTCATCGGGCTGGTCGTCCTGGTCGCGCGACCCGCCCGGACCACGCCCGTTCCCCTCCCCGAGGCGACGGCTGTGCTCTAATATATCAAAGTCAATCAATCTTATTCACTTTGAGAGGAGGCTGAGTCACCATGACCGACCCCCACGAGCCGAGCTCCCCGGCCGTCGACATCCACCAGCACCTGTGGCCCGACGAGCTGGTCGACCGGCTGCGCGCCCGCTCCCGGCCGCCGTACCTGCGCGGCTGGACGCTGCACACCGACGGCGAGCCGCCGTACGACGTGGAGCCGACGGACCATGACCCCGCGACCCGGATCGCGGCCGACCACGACGCGGAGGTCGGCTCGGCCTGCCTGAGCCTCTCCGCGCCCCTGGGCATCGAGCGGCTCCCACGACCGGAGGCCGGCCCGCTGGTCGACGCGTGGCACCGGGGCCTGCGCGCGCTGCCGGACCACTTCCGGGGCTGGGCGTCCGTGCCCGAGGTCGATCCCGACCCGGCCGCGCTCGCCGACCTGCTGCGTGACCCGCGCTTCGTGGGCCTGCAGCTGCCGGCGACCCAGCTCCTCTCGGCCGCTGCCTGGGAGCGCGCCGCCCGGCTGCTGCTGGTCGCGGAGCTCGCCGACAAGCCGGTGCTCGTCCACCCGGGTCCGGTGACCCGGCGCCCGCTCGAGGGCACCGAACCGGGCTGGTGGGCACCTGTGGTCGGCTACGTCGGCCAGCTGCAGGCGGCCTGGTGGGGCTGGCAGTCGTTCGCCGGCCGCGCCGCGTTCCCGCGGCTCCGGGTGGTGTTCGGCGCCGGCGCCGGGCTCGCGCCGCTCCACCACGAGCGGCACGTGCTGCGCGGTGGCGAGGAGCTGGCGCTCGACCCGTTGCTGTTCGTGGACGCGGCCGGCTACGGTCCGCGCGCCCTGGACGCGCTGGTCCGGGTGCTCGGCATCGATGCCGCTGGTGCTCGGCTCCGACCGCCCGTACGGCGAGCCGGTGCGGACGCTGTTCGGCGACGCCGCCACCCATGCGGTCCGGGTGACCAACCCGGCGCGCCTGCTCGGCGACGGCGTCGGCGACCGGGGAGGTGAGCAGGAATGGGCGTTCGCGAGCTGACCGTCGTGAGCGACCTGCTGGGCGGCGACGTCCCCACGGGCGGGACCTGACGCCGGAGGAGCTGGAGGTGCTGGTCGACAGCATCGCCGCGCATCCCGAGGCCTGGTCCGACCTGGTGGCCTTCGACGCCGACGACCGGGTGTACGTCTCGCTCCACCGCGACGCCCACGTCGACGTCTGGCTGCTGTGCTGGACCCCGGAGAACGACACGGGCTATCACGACCACGACATCTCGTCGGGGGCGGTCGCGGTGGTCGCCGGCGAGCTGGTCGAGAACAACCTGACCTTCGCGGAGGGCGCCCTCGAGCTCCGGGTGGAGGCGGGCACCACGTTCTCGTTCGGGCCCGACCACATCCACCGGCTCAACGGCGCCGTCCACGGCTCGGTCTCGATCCACGCGTACAGCCCGCCGCTGTGGCGGATGGGCCAGTACCGGATCGACGCGGGCGGCCTGCTCAAGCGGGTGTCGCTGTCGTACGCCGACGAGCTGCGGCCGATCGACTGACCGGGCATGTCCTCAGGGTTCGAAGCGGTAGCCCATGCCCGGCTCGTTCAGCAGGTGCCGCGGGCGGGCCGGGTCGGGCTCCAGCTTGCGACGGAGCTGGGCCATGTAGAGCCGCAGGTTGCCCTGCGCGGTCTCGTAGCCCGGGCCCCACACCTCCCGCAGCAGCCGCTTCTGGCTGAGCAGCCGGCCGGGGTGGCGCACCAGCACCTCGAGCAGGTGCCACTCGGTCGGGGTGAGGCGGACGTCGGAGCCGTCGCGGGTCACCCGCCGTGCGGCGAGGTCGACCGTCGCGTCACCGACCCGCACGACCGGCTCGTCCTCGCCGCCCGGAGCCGACCGGCGCACCATCGCCCGCATCCGCGCCAGCAGCTCGTCGGTGCCGAACGGCTTGGTCACGTAGTCGTCGGCGCCGGCGTCGAGGGCGTCGACCTTGTCCGAGCTGCCGGACCGACCGGACAGCACCAGGATCGGCACCGCGCTCCAGCCGCGGAGTCCGGCGATCACCGCGGCGCCATCCATGTCCGGCAGGCCGAGGTCGAGCACGACCAGCTCCGGGCGGAGCCGGGTGGCGGCCTCGAGGGCGGCGGCGCCGGTGCCGGCGGTGCCGACCTCGTACCCGCGGGCGCGCAGGGTGATCGCCAGGGCCCGCAGGATCTGCGGCTCGTCGTCGACCACCAGCACGCGGGTCATGACTCCACCGCCCGTGTGCGCTCGCGGTGGCCGGGCTCGGTCTCGCCGGGCTCGGCGGCGGCCAGGGACAGCACCAGGGTCAGCCCTCCGCCCGGCGTCTCCTCCGGGTCGAGCGTCCCGCCCATCGCCTCGGCCAGGCCGCGCGAGAGCGCCAGTCCCAGGCCGACGCCCTGCGTGTTGTCGGTGTCCCCGAGCCGCTGGAACGGCAGGAACACCCGGTCCCGTTGCTGCACGGGGATCCCCGGTCCGTGGTCGACGACCCGGATCTCCACCCGGTCACCGACCCGCCTCCCGGTCAGCGCCGGCGGCCGTTCCGGTGGGGAGTAGTGCAGGGCGTTGTCGACCACGTTCGCCAGCACCCGCTCGAGCAGGCCGGGGTCGGCCGTCGCCGCCGGCAGGTCGTCGGGCAGGTCGACCCGCACCCGCCGCCCCGCGGGCGCCAGGTCGTCGAGCACGCGGGCGAGGACCTCGTCGACCGCGGTCGGCTGCGGGTGCACGGACATCGCTCCGGCCTGCAGCCGGCTCATGTCGAGGAGGTTGGCGACCAGTCCGGCGAGCCGGTCGAGGGACTCGTCCGCGGTGGCGAGCAGCTCGCCCCGGTCGCCGTGGTCCAGCGTGACGTCCTCGCTGCGGAGGCTCGACACCGCCGCCTTCGCGGCCGCGAGCGGCGTGCGGAGGTCGTGGCCGACGGCGGCCAGCAGCGCCGTACGCGTCCGGTCGACCTCGGCCAGCGCCGCCGCGTCGGCGGCCGACCGGCCGAGCCGGGTGCGCTCGAGCACCGCCGCCGCCTGCACCGCGAACGCCTCGACCACCCGCTCGTCACCGGCACGCAGCCGTCCGCCACGCAGCGCGAGGCGCAGGTGATCGTTCGCGGGGACGACGTGGTCGGCCCCGTCCAGAGGCCGGTCGAGCAGCCCCTCGTCGAGGTCGCCGGCGACCGGCACCCAGACCCCGTCGCGTCGTTCGAGCAGCGTGGCCGAGGTGAGCGCGAACGTCGACCGCAGGCGGTCGAGCATCCGGGTGAGGGCGTCGCCCTCGTCGAGGGCGCCCGACGCGAGGTCGGCCAGGGTGCCGGACTCGGCGGCTGCCCGCGCCGCCTGTCGGGTACGACGGGCCGCCACGTCGACCACGGTGCTGACCAGGATCGCCACGGCGAGGAACACCACGCAGGGCAAGGGTGTTGTTCGGGTCGCGAATGCTCAGCGTGTGCAGCGGAGGCGTGAACCAGTAGTTGAGCAGCGCCGAGCCGACGACCGCCGACACCAGCGCCGGCAGCATGCCGCCGACCAGCGCGACGACGACGGTGACCAGCAGGAAGAGCAGCACGTCGCTGACCAGGTTCAGGACGCCCTGCAGGGGCACCAGCACGAGGGTGAGCGCGGCCGGCAGCGCCACGGACAGGACGAGGCCGGTCGCCGTCCGCCTCCGACCGAGGGACGTTCGGGACGGCCGTCGCGCGAGCACCTGCTGACCGTGCCGGGATCCGCCGCTCACGTCACCAGTCTGCCCCTCGGCACGGAGAGTGCGGCGGCGCAGCAGACGAGCATCGCGAGCCGGAGCAGGTCGAGGTCCGAGAACGTCAGCAACCCGGCCGAGTGCTCCGCGAACCCGGTGAACAGCGCCCACGCCGAGACGCCGACCCCGGCCGCCCAGGCCAGGCCCAGCCCGACACTCCCGGCCGCCGCCGCGCCGGCCACGACGACGAAGGCGAGGGACGTGGTCAAGCCGGCCGCGCCGGTGACCAGCAGCACGACGACCAGGAGGAGGTGCGCGAGGCCGAACCGCACGCCCGGCTCGGCGACCATGGTCGGCGCGGTGGTGCTCATGGCTCCATGCAAGCGCGCGATCACGCCGACGGAAGGGTTGCTAACGCACCTCTAACGATCTGGCCCGCTGCTCGACCGAGTGCGTCCCGCCGGGCCGAGATGAGGACCCGGCTGGTGCCAGGTCTTCCGGCATCCGCGCGAGGACTGGGCCGCTCGGCGCCAGGGGTTCGTCGTGCGCGGCGCGCTCCAGGGTCACCGGGTGCTCGTCGTACGGGATCTCTGAGCGGCGCGTCACACTGCCGTCAGGATCCTGTTAGGGCACGGGATTCCGTCGTACGACGGTGCTTGCATCGAGGTGTGAGCACCACCGCGCTGACGCGTGCCACCGAGCACGACGCCCCGGCGACCGCGGGACGACGAGCGCCGCAACCCCTGGTGGCAGGTCATGTGCCTGACCGGCGTCGACTACTTCTCGACGCTCGGCTACCAGCCCGGCATCGCCGCCCTCGCCGCCGGCGTCCTCTCGCCGATCGCGACGCTGGTGCTGGTGGCGGTGACCCTGCTCGGCGCGCTGCCGGTCTACCGGCGGGTGGCGGAGGAGAGCCCCCACGGACAGGGCTCGATCGCGATGCTGGAGCGGCTGCTGCCGTTCTGGAAGGGCAAGGTCTTCGTCCTGGTGCTGCTCGGCTTCGCGGCCACCGACTTCGTGATCACGATGACGCTCTCCGCCGCGGACGCCTCCGCGCACCTGATCGAGAACCCCAACGTCCCCGATGCTCTCCACGGCCAGCAGCTGCTGGTGACCCTGGTGCTGCTCGCCCTGCTGGGAGGCGTGTTCCTGCGGGGGTTCCGGGAGGCGATCGGGATCGCGGTCGCGCTCGTCGGCGTCTACCTGCTCCTCAACGTCGTGGTCATCGGGGTGTCCCTGTGGCAGGTCGCGACGCATCCGTCGGTGGTGCCGGACTGGGGTGCCGCGCTCACCGAGCAGCACGGCGACCCGATCATGATGGTCGCGGTCGCGCTGATGGTGTTTCCCCAGCTGGCACTGGGCCTCTCGGGGTTCGAGACGGGCGTCGCCGTGATGCCCCACGTGCGGGGCGGCGCCACCGACACGGAGGACCGGCCGGGCGGCCGGATCCGCGGCACCAAGCGGCTGCTGACCGTGGCCGCGGTGATCATGAGCCTGTTCCTGGTCACCAGCTCGTTCGTCACCACGCTGCTGATCCCGGCGTCCGCGTTCGAGACCGGTGGCGAGGCGAACGGACGGGCGCTGGCGTTCCTCGCCCACGAGTACCTCGGCAACGCGTTCGGCACGACGTACGACGTGTCGACGATCGCGATCCTCTGGTTCGCCGGCGCGTCGGCGATGGCCGGCCTGCTCAACCTGATCCCGCGCTACCTGCCCCGCTACGGCATGGCACCCGAGTGGGCCGGCGCCGTCCGCCCGCTGGTGCTGGTGCTGACCGGCTGCGCGTTCCTGATCACGTGGATCTTCGACGCCGACGTCGACGCCCAGGGCGGGGCGTACGCGACCGGCGTCCTGGTGCTGATCACCAGCGCGGCGGTCGCCGTGACCCTGGCGGCGCGCAGGGCCGGCCAGCGGCGGCTCACCGTCGTCTTCGGGCTGATCACCGCCGTCTTCGTCTACACCACGCTCGACAACGTGGTCGAGCGCACCGACGGCGTGAAGATCGGCGCCTGCTTCATCGCCGCGATCATCGTGGTGTCGCTGGTCTCGCGCCTCCGCCGGTCGTTCGAGCTGCGGGTCACCCACGTGGAGCTGGACGCGACCGCCGAACGGTTCGTGCGGGACTGTGCCCGGCGCACGATCCGGCTGGTCGCCAACGAGCCGGACGAGCGGGACCACGAGGAGTACGCCGACAAGAGCCGGCAGATCCGGCGCGACCTGGACCTGCCTCCGGAGGCGGACATCGTCTTCGTCGAGGTGACGGTGACCGACCCCTCGGACTTCGAGACCCGGCTGGAGGTGCACGGCCACGTGCTGCACGACCAGTACCGCGTGCTGACCGCTCGAGTCCTCGTCGGTGGCGAACGCGTTGGCGGCCCTGCTGCTGCACGTCCGGGACCTCACCGGCTGCACGCCGCACGTGTACTTCGAGTGGACCGAGGGGAGCCCGGTGCGCAACTTCCTCCGGTTCCTCGTGCTCGGTGCCGGCGAGGTCGCGCCCACCACCCGGGAGGTGCTGCGCCGGGCCGAGCCGGACCGGGCCCGTCGGCCGCACGTGCACGTGGGCTGACCGGACGGTAGCCACGGACTCGTGCAGGGCAGACTGGACGCATGACCTGGTTCGACAGTCCGGACGACGCGGCGAAGCGGCTCGGCGATGCCGGCTACCTCGCCGACCCGGCGATCGCCACCGTCACCTACCTCGCCGGCGTGCTCGGCAAGCCGTTGCTGGTGGAGGGTCCGGCCGGTGTCGGCAAGACCGAGCTGGCCAAGGCGGTGGCCCGGGCCACGGGTGCCGACCTGGTGCGCCTGCAGTGCTACGAGGGCCTGGACGAGGCGCGGGCGCTGTACGAGTGGAACTACAAGAAGCAGCTGCTCCGGATCCAGGCCGCCCCCGGCGACCAGGCGTGGGAGGAGACCCACGACGACATCTTCACCGACGAGTTCCTGCTCACCCGGCCGCTGCTGACCGCGATCCGGCGCGAGGACCCGACCGTGCTGCTGGTCGACGAGGTCGACAAGACCGACGTCGAGGTGGAGGGCCTGCTGCTGGAGGTGCTCAGCGACTTCCAGGTCACGATCCCGGAGCTGGGCACGGTGAGCGCCGTACGACGCCCCTACGTGGTGCTCACCTCCAACGCGGCGCGCGAGCTGTCCGAGGCGGTGAAGCGCCGGTGCCTCTACCTGCACCTCGACTACCCGGACGCCGAGCGCGAGAAGGCGATCGTGCTCGGGCAGGTGCCCGGGCTCGACGACCGGCTCGCGGACCAGGTCGTCGAGATGGTGGGCCGGCTGCGCGAGCTCGAGCTGCGCAAGTCGCCGAGCATCGCCGAGTCGATCGACTGGGCACACACGCTGCTGGCGCTCGACGCCCGCCACCTCGACGCGGCCACGGCGATGCGCACGCTCGGCGTCGTCCTCAAGCACGCGTCCGACCACGAGCGCGCGATCCGCGAGCTCCGGCTGGCCCGCGCCTAGACCGATGGACTCCGGACTGCTGGACCGGCACATCGCCTTCGTGGAGGCGCTGCGGTCGGCCGGCCTGCCGGTCTCGCTGGCCGAGGACCTCGACGCCGTCCGCGCCATCGGGGCACCTCGTCGCTCGTCGACCGTGAGTCCCTGCGCGCGTCGTACGCCGCCACCCTGGTCAAGCGGTCCACCCACCGCACCGCCTTCGACACCGTCTTCGACCTCTTCTTCCCCGCGTTGCTCGGTGAGGGGATAGTCCCGAGACGGAGAGCAGCGAATTTCCGGCCCAGGAACCGGTGCCGTGCGGCTCGGGACTATCCGACCTGACCGACGGCCCGAGGACTCGCGGACTTCCGGGAGCGGCTCTCGGAGGCGCTGGGGGACGACGACCGGGGGGTGCTGGAGCGGCTGGCGCGGGAAGGGGTCGGGCGGTTCGGGCCGATGCGGGGACGGGCGCCGGGGCTGTCGTCGTGGTCGGCGTACACGACGCTCCACCGGGTCGACGCGCAGGCGCTGGTCGACCAGGTGGTCGCGGGGCTGCTGCGCGGCAACCCCGACCCGGACGCCGACGAGCCCGCCGTACGACGCCGCGTGCAGCGGCGCGTGGACACCTTCGGGCGGCTGGCCGAGGCGGACGCGCGCCGCCGGATCGCGGAGGACAAGGGCCCGGAGCACATGGCCAGGCACGCCGTCCGGCCGCCGATCGAGGACCTCGACTTCCTCAGCGCCCGTCGTTCCGACCTCGAGGAGATGCGCCGCCAGATCCATCCGCTGGCCCGCCGCCTGGCCACCCGGCTCACCCGCGAGCACCACGCCCGCCGGCGCGGGCCGCTCGACTTCCGCCGCACCGTGCGCGCCTCGATCTCCACCGGCGGCGTCCCGATGGAGACCCGGCACAAGCCGAAGCGCCCGGGCCGCACCGACCTGGTCGTGCTGTGCGACGTCAGCGGCAGCGTCGCGAACTTCGCGCAGTTCACGCTGATGCTGGTGTTCGCGCTGCGCGAGCAGTTCAACGGGGTGCGGGCGTTCACGTTCGTCGACGACGTGCACGAGGTCACCGACCACTTCCGGCCGGGCGCCGACCCCGTGGACACGATGCTGGCCCTGGCCGCGAGCGCGCAGCACGCGACGCTGTGGGGCCGCACCAACTACGGGCGCGCGTTCCAGCGGTTCTCCCAGCAGTACGGCGACGCGCTCAACCCGACGCTCGAGCCTGCTCGTGCTCGGCGACGCGCGGTCCAACCACAGCGACCTCGCGCTGTCGACCCTGCGCCGGATGGCGTACGACGCCCGGCACGCCTGGTGGCTCAACCCGGAGCACGTGCGGCACTGGGACACCGGCGACTCCGCCGCCGGACCGTACGGCGAGCTGGTGCGGATGGTCGAGTGCCGCAACCTCACCCAGCTCGGCGAGTTCGTGCACGACCTCGCCGGGTGACGACTAGGGTCGGTCCGTGCCTTCCGTGATCTCCCGACGTGTCGTCTTCGGTGCTGCGAGCGCCCTGGTCGCCAGCGTCCTGCTCGTCGGCCTGCTGGCGGCGACCGCAGCCGTCCGGTCCTCCGGCGGCCCACCTGGCCAGCGAGAAGCAGATCCTGCTGGAGGCCAGCCGCACCTCCACCCGCGCGGTCGATGTCGGCCGGGCCACCGCGGCCGTGCCCGCCCCGACGCTGGTGGCCGTCGGCGACATCGCCTGCCCTCCCGGCTCGAAGCCGACGACCACGACCTGCCGGCAGGCCACGACGGCGTCGTACGCTGCGTCGCTGAAGCCCACCTGGGTGCTCGCACTCGGTGACCTGCAGTACCAGAAGGGAAGCCTCGACGGCTTCCGCAACTCCTACGACAAGTCGTGGGGCGCCCTGAAGTCGATCACCAAGCCGGTCGTGGGCAACCACGAGTACCTGACCCCCGGCGCCGCCGGCTACTACGGCTACTTCGGCACGACCGAGAAGCGCGGCTACTACGTCTTCGAGGTCGGTGGCTGGCGCGTCTACGTGCTCAACTCCAACTGCGACAAGATCGACTGCGGCACCGAGAACCTGTGGTTCAACCAGCAGCTCCGCGACCACCCGGCGGCCTGCACGTTGATGGCGATGCACCACCCGCGCTACTCCTCGGGTCTCGAGCACGGCTCCAGCACCGTCCCTCGCCCGTTCTGGCGGACCGCCTACCAGCACCGGCGTCGACGTCGCCCTGGCCGGCCACGACCACGACTACGAGCGGTTCCGGCGGATGGACGGCGAGGGCGTCCACCGGGCGAAGGGGATCGTCTCGTTCGTCTCCGGCACCGGCGGCAAGAGCCTCTACCACCTGGGCCAGAGGCGGCCGAACTCCCGGTACTTCCAGGCCAGCAGGTTCGGGGTGCTCAAGCTGACCCTGGGCGACGGCACCTGGAGCTGGAACTACCGCACCACGGGCGGCACCTCGCTCGACAGCGGCACGAACGGCTGCGTCTGACCGCCGGCTGTCCGCCGGCACCGCTGTCCACCGGCGGAAATCGGCGCCGACCGCGGCTGCGGGCGGGTAGGCTTGTGGACTTGTCGTTTCGTCGGACACGGCGACCATCTCGAAGGCAATCTCGAAGGAGTCTGGGGGCTTGAACGAGGACACCGCGGCGCGCGAGGTAGCGCGCGAGCAGGAGTTCGTGGACGGCGTCTACCGCCAGCTCGTCCGCTCGGCGGCATCCGCCCAGGCGCTGGCCCAGGAGGGCCACTCGCGGGGCCGGCTCGGCCACGAGGGCGGGCTCGTCGAGCGCGACGCGATGGTCTTCCAGGCGGCCCGCCGGCTGGCGACGCTCGACGCCGCGCACGAGGGGCTGGTCTTCGGCCGGCTCGACATGCGCCGCGAGATCGACCGGGCGCCGCGCTACATCGGCCGGATCGGGCTGCGCGACGACAACCGCGACGTGCTGCTGATCGACTGGCGGGCGCCCGCCGCCGCGGTGTTCTACCAGGCGACGCACGCCGAGCCGCGGGGCGTCGTACGCCGCCGGATCCTGCGCAGCATCGGCGAGCGGGTGCTCGGCGTCGAGGACGACCTGCTCGACACCGAGGCCGAGACCGACCTGCCGATCATCGGCGAGGGTGCGCTGATGGCCCAGCTCACCCGGGCCCGCGACCGCTCGATGCACTCGATCGTGGCGACCATCCAGGCCGAGCAGGACAAGGCGATCCGCGCCCCCGCCAAGGGCGTGGTCACGATCGCGGGCGGCCCGGGCACCGGCAAGACGGTGGTCGCGCTGCACCGCGCGGCCTTCCTGCTGTACGCCGACCGCCGCCGCTACGAGACCGGCGGCGTGCTCGTGGTGGGCCCGTCGGGCGTCTTCATGCGCTACATCGAGCGGGTGCTGCCGTCCCTCGGCGAGACCGCGGTCGCGCTGCGCTCGCTCGGCGAGGTCGTCGACGGCGTCCGCGCCACCCGGCGCGACGACCCGGCGGTCGCCGAGGTCAAGGGCTCGGGGCGGATGGCCGAGGTGCTCCGGCGTACGGCGCGCCAGGCGGTGCCCGGCGCCCCCACGGAGTTCCGCTACTTCTACCGCGACGACGTGCTCCACCTCGGCCCGCGCGAGCTGTCCGCGATCCGCCGCCAGCTGCTCGCCCAGGCCCGCCGCAACCGCTCCACCACCAGGGTGGCCTCGACGCTGACCGACGCGCTGTGGCGCCAGGTCCGCGGCGAGCGGGCGCGTGAGCGCACCAAGGAGGACTTCGTCGACACGCTGCGCGGCGACGACGCGTTCCTCGAGTTCGCGCGCGAGTGGTGGCCGGTGCTCGACGCCGCGACCGTGCTCGGCTGGCTGCGCGACCCCGAGCTGCTCGACCGGGTCTCCGACGGCGTGCTCGACGACGAGTCGGTGCGGCTGGTGGCGAAGTCGTGGGGCGACGACCTCAGCGTCGACGACGTGCCGCTGCTCGACGAGCTGCGCTACCTGCTCGGCGACCCGCCGCTCACCGGCGAGGTGGAGCTCGACTTCGACCAGGACCCGCTCAGCACGGTCGACGCCGCCATGCAGGAGGTGACGACCGCGTCCGAGCGCGAGTTCGCCGGCTCCCGCAGCTGGCAGCCGCCGACCAACCGGGTGGAGGACGACCCCTACGCGCACGTGCTCGTCGACGAGGCGCAGGACCTCACCCCGATGCAGTGGCGCATGGTCGGGCGGCGTGGCCGCACCGCGACCTGGACGATCGTCGGAGACCCGGCGCAGTCGTCGTGGCCGGTGCCGTCGGAGTCGGCTTCGGCCCGCGCGGAAGCGCTGCGGGACAAGGAGATCCACTCCTTCCACCTCTCGAAGAACTACCGCAACTCCGCCGAGATCTACGACTACGCCGCGGCGTACGCCGACCGCGTCGGTCTCGACGCCGACCTGCCCGAGGCGGTCCGCTCGACCGGTGTCGCGCCCGAGGAGCGGGTCGTCACCGACCTGGAGCAGGGCGTCCGCGACGCGCTGGCCTCGGTCAGCGACGTCGTCGAGGGCACGGTCGGGATCGTGGCGCCGGTCGCCCGCCAGGCCGAGGTGCGCGCCTGGCTCGGGTCGTGGCCGGAGCACGAGCAGGACCGCGCGGGCGGGTCCGATGCCCGGGTCGCGGTGCTCACGGGACTCGACACCAAGGGCCTGGAGTTCGACGCGATCGTGGTGGTCGAGCCGGCCGAGATCGAGGCCGAGTCCCCGACCGGGCGCGCGACGCTCTACGTGGTGCTCACCCGGGCGACGCAGCGGATGGTGACCGTCCGCCGCGGTTGACGCACGGCTAGCCGGTCGTGGCGTCCCGTCGTACGGCGGGCGGCACCGGCAGGCTGATGCTCAGCGCGCGGCGGCCTCCGGGGCCGGTGCGCTCGGCCAGCGAGCCGTTCTGGTGGGCCAGCACCAGGTCGGCCCCGCTGCGCCACCACCGCGGCGCGTCCTGGCGCATCGGCTCCGGGTCGTCGGTGGGGGAGATCTGGAACGAGATCAGCAGCCGGTCGACGGGCGTGCCGACGGTCACCCGGATGCTGGCTCCGGGCGACGCGGCCCGCACGAGGTCGGCCAGCATCAGCCCGAGCAGCCAGTCGAGCTCCTCGTTGTCGGCCCACGCCATCTGCCTGCCGTCGGTCTCCAGCGGCAGCAGCCGGACCCCGACCTCCGTGGCGAGCTCGTTCAGCCGCGGCCACTGGGCGAGCAGGAGGTTCGCGACGTCGATCGCGCCGAAGCGCGGCGTGCGGCGGGGATCCTCGAACGAGACCAGCGGGTCACCTGGTCGAAGACGCCCCAGAACGCGTCCATCGCGACCTGGGCGGGGTGGTCCTCGGGCAGGCCGGAGTCGTGCAGGTGGCCGTCGATCGTGGCGACCGGTCCGACGACCTCGTCCGCCAGCGCGGAGAGCAGCTCGTGCCGGTCGCGCTCCGCCCGGACCAGCTCGTCGTGCGCCCGTGCCTCCCGGCGCCGGCCGCGGTCGCGGTCGATCGTCCAGCCGAGCTCGCGGCCCATGTCTCGCACGGCGACGCGCTCCGCGGCGGTCCAGGGGTGCGGGCTGCTGCGCATCAGCACCAGCTGCCCGGCGACGTCCTCGTCCGCCGGCAACGGGGTGAGGACCATGCTCTGCACGCCCTCGGCCTCCATCGCCCCCAGCAGCGTGGTTGCCTGCGCCGACGTGAAGAGGCGGTGGCCCTCGGCCAGGCCCACCCGGTCGAGCACCAGGGCCTCACCGCGGCGCAGGCAGTCGCGCGCCAGCGACGGGCCGTGAGCGCCGAGCGCGGCCATCACCTTGTGCACGGGCGACCGGGACGGGCACCGGCCTTCGACCGGTGGTTCGTCGCCGGGGAAGATGTCCAGCCAGGCGGCGACCGCACCGAGCTCGATCCGGAGCGTGGACAGCGCGCTGTCCAGGCACTGGTCGAGGTCGAACCGGCCGTCGGTCGTCTCGATCACGCTGTGCACCATGCCGGCGAGCCACATCTGCTCGCGCAGCCGCTCGCGCTGCTGGGCGTGGTTGAGCGCGATACCGGCCTGCACGGCGTACATCTCGAGCAGCTCGCGGGTCTCCGGACCGGGCCGGAGCCGGTCGTGCGGCTGGTCGAAGTACATGATCCCGAGCAGCTCGCCGGTCGGTGCGTGCAGCGGTACGGCGAGCTCGTCGTTCGGGTGCCAGGCGTCGGGGTGGTCGATCTGCTCGAACGTGGGCACCCACGAGCCGCCGCGCGACTGGGTGTCCGCGATCTCGTGGGAGACGAACCGCAGCAGGCCCCACTGCTCGCCCAGCCCGAGCCGTGACAGCAGCACGTGCGCCGGGTAGTGCTCGCCCTTGAGCGCCTCGAGGTCCTCGTCGCCGCCGGCCACGGCGACCAGCCGGAAGTCCCCGTCCGGCTGCAGCACGTTGATCGTCGCGACCTCGAAGCCGGTCATCTCGACCACGCCGTCGACGATCGCCTGGAGCACGGCGTCGAGGTCCTGCCCGGCGTTGATCCGGGTCATCAGCTCGTGGAGGCGGACGAGTGCCTCCCGGTGGGCGCCCACGGATGACATGCGACCCCCCTCTCCCGAGTGCGAACCTCTGACTGTGCCAGTGGACAGCGTCAATTCATATGGTGCATTTAGGTCATTTTGTCCGAATCCTTGCACGTGAAACGAGCCGATCGCCTCGGGAAGTCACGTTGGTAGCGTGCGGCCATGACCGAGGGAGCCGGCGTCGCGGCGCGCGCGATGCTGGACCGCCTCGTCACCCGTCCCGCCTGGGCGGCGATCCGGCTGCGCGACAGCGCCACGGTCACGCTGGTCGGCGGCAGCCTCTCCACGGTGCAGCGGCTGGCCGACGTGCCGCTCGAGGAGGGCGCCCCGGAGAGCGGCCGCCGGTTCGACCGGCTGCTCGCGATCCCGTTCCGGCAGGTGGCCGAGCGCGGGTTCGAGGTGCACGACGACGGCGCCCCGCTGGCCGTGGTCGAGATCGAGCAGGAGGAGGAGGTCCCGCTCGCCGACCTGCTCGCGGTGCTGCCCGACCTGCCCGTCGAGTTCGAGGACCGCGGCGGCTTCGAGTCCACCGACGAGGACTACGCCACCGTCGTCGACCGGATCATCCGCGACGAGATCGGCAACGGCGAGGGCGCCAACCTCGTGGTCGGCCGCCACTACCGCGCCCGGCTGCGCGCGTGGGACGCCGACCGTGCCCTCACCGTCTTCCGGCGGCTGCTCGAGCAGGAGCGCGGCGCCTACTGGACGTTCTGCTTCTTCACCGGAGACCGGTTCCTGGTCGGCGCCTCCCCGGAGCGCCACGTCAGCGTGACCGGCGGCCCCGATCTCGCCGACGTCCGGATGAACCCGATCAGCGGCACCTTCCGGCTGCGCGGTCTCGAGCCGGCCGAGCGCAAGGCCCGGCTGCTGGAGTTCCTGGCCGACGAGAAGGAGATCTACGAGCTCTTCATGGTCGTCGACGAGGAGCTGAAGATGATGTGCGACATCTGCCACGAGGGCGGCCAGGTGCTCGGGCCGTTCCTCAAGCCGATGACGCACCTCGTGCACACCGAGTACCTCCTCGCCGGCCGCACCCGGTCCGACGTGCGCGACGTGCTGCGCGACACCATGTACGCCGCCACGGTGACCGGGTCGCCGGTCGAGAACGCCTGCCGGCTGATCAAGCGAGTACGAGTCCGAGGGGCGCGGCTACTACGGCGCCGCCCTCGCCCTGATCGGCCGCGACGCCCAGGGTCACCAGACCGCGGACAGCCCGATCGTGATCCGCAGCTGCCGACGTCTCCCCGGCCGGCGAGCTCCGGGTGACCGCCGGCGCGACGCTGGTCCGCGACTCCGACCCCGACTACGAGGTGGCCGAGACGCACGCCAAGGCCGGCGGCATCCTCAGCGCCTTCGGCCTCGTGCCCGCGGCGTCGGGGGCGCCCGAGAGCGATCGCCGAGCTCACGCGCGACGAGGACGTGCTGATCGCGCTGGCCTCGCGCAACCAGCGGCTCGTCCCGCTTCTGGCTGACCGACCAGTCCGGCGCCGCTCCCGTCCGAGGAGCTCAAGGGCCGGTCGGTGGTCGTGCTCGACGGCGAGGACGACTTCGTGAACATGCTGAGCCACGTGTTCTCCGTGCTCGGCATGACGCACGACGGTGGTGCGCCACGAGGACTACCGGCCCGGCGCGCTCGACGGCGCACGACCTGGTCGTCGTCGGCCCCGGGCCCGGCGACCCGCGCGACGGCAGTCACCCCAAGATCGCGGCGTACCGGCACGCGATCGACGCCCTCCTCGCGTCCGACCAGCCGTTCCTCGCGGTGTGCCTGGGCCACCAGGTGCTGTGCGACCGGCTCGGGATTCCCCTTGCCTACAAGGACATCGTCTTCCAGGGCACGCAGTCGCCGGTCGACCTCTTCGGGCGCCACGAGCGGGTCGGGTTCTACAACACGTTCGTCGCCCGCAGCGACGGCCGGCTGCCCGAGGGCGTGCGGGTGGCCGCCGACCCGGAGACCGGCGACATCCACCAGCTCGCCGGTCCGCACTACCGCGGGCATCCAGTTCCACGCCGAGTCGATCCTGACCGAGCAGGGCTTCCTGCTGCTCCGCGACCTGCTGCTCGACCTCCTGGCACCCGACGGTGGTTGAACCCCGGGTCCTCGTGGTCGACCACTACGACTCCTACACCTGGAACCTCGTCCACCTCGTCGCGTCGGTCACCGGCGCCCTGCCCGACGTGGTCGAGCACGACCGGGTGGCCCCCGACGTCGTCGACGGCTACTCGCACGTGGTGCTCTCGCCGGGGCCCGGGCACCCGGACGACGAGCGCTTCTTCTCCGTCGGCCGCGGGATCCTGCGCACCGCCACCGTCCCGGTGCTGGGGGTCTGCCTGGGCATGCAGGGCCTGGTCACGGCGTACGGCGGGAGGGTGCAGCGGGTGCACCCGGCCCACGGCGAGATCGCGGTCGTGCGGCACGACGGCGAGGGGCTGTTCGCCGGCGTGCCCGACGCCTTCCGGGCGGTGCGCTACCACTCGCTCGCGGCCGTCGAGCTGCCCGAGGTGCTCCGGCGGACCGCCGTCGACGAGGTGAGCGGGGTGGCGATGGCCGTCGCGCACACGGAGCGGCCGCTGCTCGGCGTGCAGTTCCACCCCGAGTCGATCCTGTCGGAGCACGGCGCCGACCTGGTCCGGAACTTCCTGTCATGAAGCCGCGAGCGCATGTTCTGGCTCGACGGCGGCGGTGCCCGCGACTGGTCCGGGCGGCGTCGATCGTCGGGCTCCTCCACGACGACGACGTCTCGCTCACCTTCGACGCCGGAGCGCGCGAGGTGCGCCGGCACCGCAGCGGCGCGCAGCAAGGTGGTCGGCGACGACGTGTTCGACGTGCTCGCCGCCGAGGTGGCGCGCGACGCCGGCGACCCCGACGTGCACTGGGTCGGCTACCTCGGCTACGCCTGCCGTACCGACCTGCCCGGTCGGCCGTCGCCCGACGTGCCCGACGCGGTGTGGATGCGGATCCGGGCGCCGCGCTTCGTCGACCACCCCCCACCGGGTCGAGTGCCTGGCCGGTCGTCGGGGCAACCACACCAGCACTCGACCCCGGAGTGGTACGGCGAGGCGTTCGGCCGGGTGCAGGAGCATCTGCGCGCCGGCAACTCCTACGAGGTGAACCTGACCTACCGGGAGAGCAGGTCCAGCGACGTCGACCCGGAGACGGCGTACCTGCGGCTGCGCGCGGCCAACCCGGCGCCGTACGCCGGCTACCTGCGGCACCACGCCGACGGTCGCGGCGTGCACCTGCTCAGCTCCTCGCCGGAGCGGTTCGCCACCGTCGACCGGCAGCGCGACCTCGTGGCTCGCCCGATCAAGGGCACCACGCCCCGCGGCGCGACCCCCGAGGACGACGAGCGGCTGCGGCTCCACCTGGCCTCGGACCCCAAGCTGCGCGCGGAGAACCTGATGATCACCGACCTGCTCCGCAACGACCTGTCGATGGTGTGCGAGCCGGGCACGGTGGACGTGCCGGCGCTGATGGAGGTCGAGTCGTACGCCACCGTGCACCAGCTGGTCACCACGGTCCGCGGGCGGCTCCGCGACGACGTGTCCACGGTCGCGGCGCTGCGGGCGCTGTTCCCGGCGGGGTCGATGACCGGCGCACCGAAGCGGATGACGATGGAGGTCATCGACGAGGTGGAGGCCACGCCGCGCGGCGTGTACGCCGGTGCGTTCGGCTGGGTCTCCGGCGACGGCCGGGCCGACCTCGGCGTGGTGATCCGGTCGCTCGTCGCCGTGCCCGACGGGGACCGCTGGCGCTACACGCTCGGCACCGGCGGCGGGATCACCGTGCGGTCCGACGTGGCGGAGGAGTGGGCCGAGACGCTGTGGAAGTCCGAGCGGCTGCGAGGCCGTGCTGGGTCCTGCGGACGACGCCGAGGCCCGGCGGCCTGCTCGGGTAGGCCAGCCGGGCCTCGGTGGTGTGGGGTGAGCGGTTCTAGGAGGTGGAGCTGCCCTCGTCGCTGCCGAGGTCGGAGGTCACGGTCTGGGTCTTGCCGTCGCGGATCAGGGTGATCGTCACCTTGTCGCCGGGGCGGTGGCCGCGGATCGTGGCGACCAGGGAGTCGGAGCCGTCGATCAGCTGGTCGTCGACCTTGGTGATCACGTCGCCGACCTGGATCCCGGAGTCGTCGGCCGCGCCGCCCTTCTCGATCGTCTTGACCAGGGCACCGGTGGCGGCGCTGTCACTGGTCGCGTTGTCGGAGACGGACACGCCGAGCCGGGCGTGGGTGGGCGTCTCGCCGTCGGCGAGCTGGTTGACGATCGGCAGCACCTCGTCCATCGGGATCGCGAACCCGAGGCCGATCGAGCCGCCCTGCTCGGTCGCGGAGCTGCTGCTGCTGCGGATCGAGGAGTTGATGCCGATCACCTGGCCGGACATGTTCGACCAGCGGGCCGCCGGAGTTGCCGGGGTTGATCGCGGCGTCGGTCTGGATCGCGGGGTAGGTCGTGGTCTGGTCGGCCTGCGGGGTCTGCGGCTGCGGCTGCTGCTGGAGACCGAACGGGTCCTGCTGCGAGCCCTGGCTCGCCCTCGGACGAGGCCACCGACACCGCGCGGTTCGAGCGCGCTGACGATGCCGCTGGTCACGGTCGCGCCGAGCCCGAACGGGGAGCCGATGGCGACCACGCCCTCACCGACCTTGAGGTCGGAGGACCTGCCGATCGTCGGCCGGGGTGAGGCCCGTGACGCCCTCGGCCTTGATCGACCGCGAGGTCGGTGACCGGGTCGGTGCCGACGACCTTGGCCTTGGCGGTGGTGCCGTCGTTGAAGCTGACCGAGATGGTGCCGCCGTCGCCCGCCACCGCGACCACGTGGTTGTTGGTGAGGATCGTGCCGTCGGAGGTCAGGATGATCCCGGAGCCGGAGCCGGCCTCGTTCTGGCCGGTCACGTTGAGCTGGACCACCGAGGGCAGCACCTTGGAGGCGACGCCCTCGATCGGTGCCGCTGGAGGTCGCGTTGTTCGTGGACGAGGCGTTGGTGCGCGGGCTGGCCGAGAGGTCCGGGCTGCCGTTCGTGGACGAGTCCGGCTGGAACGCGTCGTACGCCGCGGCCCCACCGACCCCGGCCGCGCCGCCCACGACGAGAGCGCCCGCGAGAACCGCCGCCGGCAGAACTCCCGTGCGGCGTCGCGTCGCGGGTGCGTCGGACGCGGCGCCGGTCGGCGGCGGCAGGATGCGGGTGGCCTCGCCGTGGGTGGTCGCGGCCGGGGGCGGGGACCGGAGTGGCGGTGCTCAGTCGATCGACCCGTCGGTGGAGTCGTCGCGGTGGAGCGTCGCGATCCGGGAACGGGTGCCACTCGTTTGTCATGGCACCACTCTGGCGAACGATCCTGAGCGGCCGCTTAGAGGTGGCTACGAGCCGCCGAAGACTCGGGGAGGTCCTCCGACGGGGGGCCTCCGCCCGGGATCTGGAACCAGAACGCGGCCCCGCCGCCGGGCGCGGCGCCGGCCCGGACCGAGCCGCCGTGGCGCTCGGCGACCGCGCGGACGATGGAGAGCCCGAGCCCGGACCCGGGCATCGAGCGGGACTCGGTCGAGCGGTAGAAGCGCTCGAAGACGTGCGGCATGTCGGGCTCCGCGATGCCCTCGCCCTCGTCGGTCACGAGCAGCACGCCCTCGGCCAGGTGGGCCGTGACGGTGCCGCCCGGCGGGCTCCACTTGGCGGCGTTGTCGAGCAGGTTGGTGACCGCCCGCTCCAGGGAGGTCGCGTCGCCGGTGACCCACCAGGGCTCGGTGCGCACGTCGAAGACCAGGCCGGGTGCGCGGCGTCGTACCCGCGCCACGGCCTGCTCGACGACGGCTCCGAGCTCGACGGCCTGCGGCGCGAACGGCCCCGGGTCCTCGCGGGCGAGCTCGACGAGGTCGCCGATCAGGGTGGTCATCTCCGCGATCTGGGCCTGCACGTCGGCCAGCAGCTCCGCCCGGGCCTCGGGCGACAGCCGGGTGGAGCCGCCGGCCTGGGCCAGCAGGTCGAGGTTGGTGCGCAGCGAGGTCAGCGGGGTGCGCAGCTCGTGGCCGGCGTCGGCCACCAGCTGGCGCTGCCGGTCGCGCGAGGCGGAGAGCGAGGAGAGCATCGCGTTGAACGCGCTGGCCAGCCGGGCGATCTCGTCGTTGCCCTCGACGGGGATCGGGTCCAGCCGCTCGGTGCGGGCGATGTCCTCGGCGGCGTGCGTGAGCACGCCGCACCGGGCGCAGGCCGTTGCGGGCCACGCCCCAGCCGGCCAGCGCGGCCGCGATCACGCCGGCGAGGCCGAAGAGCAGGGCGACCAGGCCGAGCCGGCCGAGCATCCGGTCGGTGGGCTCCAGCGACTGGGCCAGCACGAGGGCCATGCCGTGGCCGTCGGCGGGCACGGCCACCATCCGGTAGCGCTGGCCGCCGGCCGAGATGGTGCGTGCGGAGTACGCCGACTTGCCGCGCGCCACGTCGTACTCGGCCGCGCTGACCTTCATGTCGTTGGTGCGGTCGGCGCTGAAGGCGTGACCGGCGTCGGCGTCGACGAAGATGATCCGCACGTCGGCGGCACCGAACACCTGCGAGGGGTAGCGCTGCTGGCTCAGGGTCCTCAGCGCAGTCGAACTTCGCGGCAGCCGTGGCGCGCGTGCGCAGCGAGTCGTCGAGGGCGCTCATCGACTGCGACCGCACGGTGAGGAACGCCGCCAGCGAGACCGCCGTCACCGCCAGGCCCACGGCCATCGTGGTCAGCAGGGTCACCCGGCTGGCCAGCGAACGCCGGTAGTGCGGGCGGTACCAGCGCGCCCATCAGCCCGGTTGGTCGCGCAGGACGTAGCCGACGCCGCGGACGGTGTGCAGCAGCCGGGGCTCGCCCTCGGCCTCGAGTCTTGCGGCGCACGTAGCCGACGTACACCTCGAGGCTGTTGGCGGTCGTGGGGAAGTCGAAGCCCCAGACCTCCTCGAGGATGAACGAGCGGTCGAGCACCCGTCGGGGGCGGCGCAGGAACAGCTCGAGCAGGCTGAACTCGGTGCGGGTCAGCTCGATCGACCGCGCGCCGCGGCGCACCTCGCGCGTGGCGAGGTCCATGCTCAGGTCGGCGAAGGCCAGCTGCTCGTCGGGGTCGTCCGGGTCACTGGGGAGGCTGCGCCGCAGCAGCGCCCGCAGCCGGGCGAGGAGCTCCTCGAGCGCGAACGGCTTGGTCAGGTAGTCGTCGGCCCCGGCGTCCAGCCCCTCGACCCGGTCGCCGACCGCGTCGCGCGCGGTGAGGACGAGGATCGGCACGTCGTTGCCCACGCCGCGCAGCGCACGCGTGGCCTCGATGCCGCCGAGACGCGGCATCATCACGTCCATCACGACGGCGTCCGGCCGCACGCTGCTGATGCCGGCCAGCGCCTCGGCGCCGTCGCCGGCGAGCGAGACCTCGTAGCCGTTGAACTCCAGCGACCGGCGCAGCGACTCGCGCACGGCACGGTCGTCGTCCACGACCAGCACCCGCGGACGGGGTCCCGACGGGTGCTCCGTCTCGGTCGCGGGCTCGGGATTCACGACCTCAGCCTGCCACGACGACCTGAGCCTTCACTGAGAGCGCGCAGGAGTCTGCCGCGCCGTCAGTCGGGGCGGAGCTGCTGCGAGCCGACGACCGCGATCGCCGTCATCAGCACGCCGGCCACGACCAGCAGGACGGCTGTCCAGGCCACGACGGGGTCGACGGCGAAGTTCTCGGAGCTGGCCTGGTGCCGCCACAGGATCTCGGCCACGAGCGCGATCGGCGCGGAGATCCGGGCGCAGAGGCCGATCACGCTGTTGCTGCGGGCGACCGCACCGAGCATGCCGAGCATCGGGGACACCACGAGCCCGACCAGGATCCAGGCGCGGGCCTCGGTGCTGAACAGGTCGAGGCTCAGCGGCTCCCCGGTCCGGGCTGGCGATCCAGAGCGTCCAGGCCGCGAGTGCCGCCGAAGAGCGTGACGACGCCACCGAGGGCCGCGTGCGGCTGGCGGGCCACCAACCAGCCGCCGAGCACGGCGACCAGCGCCCACACGGCCACCGTGTCGGTGACGACGTCGAGGGCGACCATGAACGGGCCCCGGGTCGGTCCCGACCGCGGTGTCTGCGACACCCGCCATCAAGCCCAGTCCGGCGCCCATCAGGAGTGCGAGCAACCATCGCATGGAGAAGACGGTAGGACCGCGGACCGCGCCCCGGGCGGAAACGGACCAATCGGGCACGGCGGTCTAGCGCCGGACGACCCCGGCGCTTCACAGGTAGTGCCGTGCCGCGCTACCGGCCCGGGCGCCGTACGACGCTCCGAAGAGGCACGTGTGGACCAGCAGCGGGTACAGCTGGTGCAGCGGGACCCGGTCCTCCCAGCCGTCGGCGAGCGGGCGTCTCGGCCTGGTAGGCCTCGAGCGCGCGCTGGAGCTGCGGGAGCCCGAACAGCGCCAGCATCGCCAGGTCCGTCTCGCGGTGCCCACCGTGCGCCGAGGGGTCGATCAGGTGCGCCTCGCCCTCGCGGGCCCAGATCACGTTGCCGTTCCACAGGTCGCCGTGCAGCCGGGCGGGAGACTCCGCCGGGCCGGCGATCTCGGTGATCCGGCGGACGACGCGCTCCACGTCGGCAGCGTCGGTGGCGCCGATCTGGCCGCGGTCGACGGCCAGCTTCAGGTACGGGAGCACCCGTCGGGTGGCGTAGAACTCGGGCCACGTGGGCGCGGACCCGTTGCGCAGCGGCAGGACGCCGATGAAGCCGTCCTGCTCGGCGCCGTACGACGGGGCCCCCGACGCGTGCAGCCGGGCGAGGGAGCGGCCGAAGTTGACGGCGTTCTCCGGCGTCGGCCGGCCCGGCTCGACCCAGGCCAGGATCAGGCACTCGGCGTCGTGGGCGAGCACGTCGGGCACGGAGACGGTGTCGGACTCGGCCAGCCAGGTCAGTCCCGCGGCCTCGCTCTCGAAGAACCCGACGGGAGGGTGCGGGCGGGTCTTGACGACCGCGGTCCGCCCGTCGGAGAGCCGCAGCCGGGTCGCCGTGCAGACGTCACCGCCGGCGACCGGGTTGGTCGAGACCACCGGCGTGCCGAGCAGTCGCTCGGCCCGTTGGGCGATCGTCGGCATCGTGGCCACGACGGTCAGTCTGTCCAAGCCGCCCGGGGTTCGCCAGTCGCGCCCACCGCCGGAGGCCCGGGTCCTCAGCGCCCGAGAAACGCCAGCAGGGCCTCGCCGGGGTCGCCGGACACGCTGCTGGTGGCCGCCGCGAACCGCGCCGGGCGGTCGGCGTCGGAGACCAGGTCGACGGCGACGTCGAGCAGCGAGTCGGCCAGCGAGGCCGGGATCGGATGGTCGAGACCGCAGGCCTGGGCGACGTCCCATCCATGCACGGTGATCTCCAGCGCCCCGGCGCCGGCCAGCACGCCCGCGTCGAGCGAGGCGCCGCCGACGGCGATCGGGTCGTGGCCGTGCTGGGCGCTCCAGGCGCCGAGGGCCGAGCACGCCCGCAGCCGGAGGCTCTCGACGAGCCGGTGCTCCTCGGGCTGGGTGGCCAGCGGCCGGAGGTCGACGGTGCCGAGGTCGGCGGCCTCGGTGAAGGCGGCCAGGCCGTCGTCCATGTGCTCCAGGAGAGTGCGCAGGTCCCAGCGGGCACAGGGTGTCGGGGCGTCGAGCAGGTCGGCGCGCACGCCGGACAGCGCGATCCGCGTGTAGTCGATGGCCCGCTCCAGCAGGGCCACCGCCTGCATCGTGGGGGCGGGGGTCGACGGCATGGCTCAGCTCGCGACGGCGTACGACGCCGGCAGCCGCGTGGGCAGCCCGAACGTCTCGAAGAGCGCGTCCTCGAAGAAGGCGGCCACGTGGGTGACCTTGCCGTCCTCGATCGTGAGCACCTGCAGGTGGAACGGCGTGAAGCTGCCGTCGGGCTGCCGCATGTAGAGCCCGAACGCCGGCTGGCCGTTGGCGGTGGTCTCCAGCATCGGCATGTCGTGCGTGCCGCCCGGGCACTGGGTGTCGATCAGCCGGCCGATGTTCTCGCTGCCGGCGTACCAGCCGGTGAACGGCGGCATCTCCCAGACCGCGTCGGCCTTGAGCAGGGAGACGATCGTGGTGACGTCCTTCTCCCAGAACGCCGCCACGTAGCGGTCGAGCAGCTCGCGCCGGTCGTCGGCGAGGTCGTCCTCGACGGTGTCGGCGGTGAGCCCCGCGTCGGCGAGCTGCGCGTGGGCGCGCTGCAGGGCGCTGTTGACCGCGGCGGTCGTCGTCTCGAGCGCCTCGGCGACCTCGCTGGCCTGCCAGCGCAGCACGTCACGCAGGATCAGCACCGCGCGCTGCCGCGGGGGCAGGTGCTGGAGGGCGGCGACGAAGGCGAGCCGGATGCTGTCGCGTGCGGCGACCACGGTGGAGGGGTCGGAGCCGGCGTCGGCGTCGACCATGCTGTCGGGGATCGGCTGCAGCCACGGCACCTCGCTGGCCTCGACCAGCTCGTCGCCGGCCTGCCCGCCGGGCGCGCCGAGGCCGGTCGGGAGCGGTCGGCGCTGCTTGCCCTCGAGGTTGGTGAGGCAGACGTTGGTGGCGATCCGGTGCAGCCAGGTGCGGACCGACGACCGGCCCTCGAACGAGTGGTAGGCCCTCCAGGCGCGCAGGTAGGTCTCCTGGACCATGTCCTCGGCCTCGTAGACCGAGCCGGTCATCCGGTAGCAGTGCGCGACGAGCTCGCGTCGGTAGCGCTGGGCCACCTCGTCGAACTCCTCGGGGGTCTCGCTCGATGGCGCTCTGGGTCTGGGTCATCTCGGTCTCCTGCCCTCGCGTCCCACCCTAGGTGGGGCTCCGGTTGTTGTGACCCGGTGCGGCGCGAAAACTCATCGGTGCCCGGGTGGACCGATGAGTTCCCCCGGCGGGGTCGGTCGGTACGGGTGTGCGCCGCGACCGGAAGGAGCCCGGATGTCCCGGATGCTGTTCGTCAACCTGCCCGTGAGCGACCTGAGCTGCCTCGATCGCGTTCTTCAGCGGTCTCGGCTTCGCGTTCGACCCGGCGTTCACCGACCAGAACGCGACGTGCATGGTGATCAGCGAACAGGCGTGCGTGATGTTGTTGCGGCGCGACTTCTTCGAGAGCTTCCACCGCCGGGGCACCGCGCGGCCCGGGGACCCGCTGGAGGTCATGACCGCCGTGTCCGCGGCCAGCCGCGAGGACGTCGACGACCTCTGCGACCGGGCGCTGTCGACGGGGGCGACGCCGGCGAGCGCCCCGGACGACCAGGGCTTCATGTACGGCCGGAGCTTCGTCGACCTCGACGGCCATGTCTGGGAAGTGATGTGGATGGACCCGCAGGCGGCGGGGCTGCCGGCCTCGCCGCCTAGGCCGCTGTCCGTCGCCGAGCAGCTTCTCGAGCTCGGCGACCAGCGCGATCGAGGTGCGCTCGACGATCCGGAGCACCTCGTCGAAGCCGTCGGGGCCGCCGTAGTAGGGGTCCGGCACGTCGCCGCTCCCGACCGGGTCGAAGTCCCGGAACAGGAGCACGGCGCCCCGACCCTGGCGTCGTACGTCGGCCAGGTTGTCGTCGTCCATCACCAGCAGCAGGTCGCGCCCGAACCAGGCGGCGTCGAACTGCTGGGCGCGGTGCGCGCTCGGGTCGTAGCCCTCGGCGAGCAGGGTCGCGGCGGCGCGGGTGTCCATCGGCTGACCGACGTGCCAGCCGCCGGTGCCCGAGCTGGTCACCTCGACCGCGGACGCCAGGCCGGCCCGGTCGACGAGCTCGTTGAGCACCACGTCGGCCATCGGCGAGCGGCAGATGTTGCCCAGGCAGACCAGGCCGATCCGGTACGGCGTGCCGGTGGGCGCCGGCAGGAGGTGGTGGCATCGGGCGATCGCCTACGCGTCGGGGAGGACGACGCTGACGACCGCCGAGACGATCGAGATCACGATCGAGCCGAGCACCGCGGTCACGAAGCCGTCGACGTGGAAGCCGAGGTCGAGGCCGTCCGCGATCACGCTGGTGAGCAGCAGCATCAGGGCGTTGATCACGAGCAGGAACAGGCCGAACGTCAGCACGATGAACGGCAGCGAGAAGAGCTGGACCACCGGCTTCACGAACGAGGTGATCGCCCCGAAGATGGCCCCGACGATCACCAGCGTGACGATCTGCTCGCTGCGGTCGGCGCCGGTGACGGTGATCCCGTCGAACAGCAGGGCCGCCGCTCCGAGGGCAAGGACGTTGACCAGGATCCAGACCACGAAACGCATGGCGTCAGCGTAGTGGCGGGCCGAAGGCTCAGACGTCGAGCCCGAGGGCGCCCAGCATCGACCGCTCGGCACCTTCGAGGTGGTGGGCGAGCCCTGTCGTGGCGTCCTCGATCCGGCCCTCCTCGAGCAGCCGGACCAGGTCGCCGTGGGAGTGCACCTGGTCGCGCGCGTTGCGCCGGCTGCGGTCGACCGTGGCGAGGGCGAGCCGGATCTCGGCGTTCAGCGCGGCGGCCATCGCCACCAGCCGTTCGGACCCGGTCAGCCCGACGAAGGCCAGGTGGATCGCGAGGTGGGCCTCGTTGAGCTCGGCGTTGGTGGGCTCGCCCTCCACCAGGTCCTCGTAGCCGGCCAGCGCCGCGCGCACCTCGTCGCGCAGGTCCTCGGGCGCGTCGGGCCAGCGCCGCACGCCGGCCACCTCGAGCACGGTGCGGGCCCGGGACACGTCCTGGATCGCGTGCGGATCGGTGGTCCGGACGGCGGTGCCCTTGTTCGGCACCCGGACCGCGAGGCCCTCGCCGACCAGCATCCCGAGCGCCTCGCGCACCGTGGACCGGGAGACGCCGAGCGACTCGGCCAGCGCGACCTCGCGCAGCGGTGTACCGGGCTGGAGCTCGCCGTCGAAGAGCGCCCGTCGTACCTCCGTGAGCACCCGGTCGACCGTGGTCTCGTGCTCCACGCTGAGCGTGCCGAAGGTCATGCCCCCGATTGTCCGACAGGAACTTGCATCCGCGCACCCTCGTCCGGCTACACTCTTATTGTCCGACAATCGGGCAATCAGACGATTCAGATGTGTGGAGGTGTGTGATGGGCAAGACGCTGCAGTGGGGATCCCGGTACCTGATGGTGGAGCCGGAGCATTTCCGGGTCGACTACGCGATCAACCCGTTCATGCACCTCGACGACCAGCCCGACCCGGTGCGCACGCGGGAGCAGTGGCAGGCGATCGTGGCCGCGATCGAGGCGGCCGGCGGCAGCGTCGAGTCGCTCGCGCAGCGCGCCGACGCCCCGGACATGGTCTACGCGATGAACCTCGGCCTCCCGGTCGAGGCGGAGTCCGGCAACCGCGCCGTGCTCTCCCACATGCGCTACCCCGAGCGGCGGATGGAGACCGAGACCGCCGAGGCGTGGTTCGGCGACCACGGCTACGCGCCGATCGTCGTCGGCCGCGAGGGCATCGGGGCGCACGTCGAGGCCGGCGACGCGTTCGCCTGGCGCGGCGACCTGGTCGTGGGCTACGGCCCGCGCACCGAGGAGCTCGCGCTCAAGCACCTCGCGACCGAGCTCGGGGTGCGGGTGCAGGGCGTGCGGATCACGCACCCGGGCATGTACCACCTCGACCTCGGCTTCTGCCCGCTCGACTCCGCGCACGCGATGGTCTGCCCGTCCGCGTTCGACGACGCCTCCGCCCGCGCCCTGCTGGCCCTGGTGCCGGAGCCGCTCGTGCTCTCGGAGGAGGAGGCGCTGACCTTCTGCGCGAACTCGATCGTGGTCGGCCGCACCGTCGTGATGCCGGCCTGCCCGCCCCGGGTGCGCTCGGTGCTCGAGGAGTGGGGCTTCGAGGTCGTGCTGGTCGAGGTCGGCGAGTTCCTCAAGGGCGGCGGCGCGATCCGCTGCCTCACCAACCCCCTCGACGTACGCCTCGGGCGGGACCTGGCGTCCGTGCCGGGTGGGCGGGTCGTGCTGCCGTAGCTGGCGTCGAATTCCCAAGGTATCGAGGGGAACTGTCGCTTCCAGGGGCATGCATGCCCCTGGAAGCGCAGGAGAACCTCGATACCTTGGGAATTCTCCCGACCGCGACCGGTCAGGTGATCGCCGGCGGCTCCACCTCGACGTGCGGCGCGCGTGCCGACTGGGCGATGATGATCCCGGCCACGACGGCGAAGCAGCCGATCACCGCCACCACGCCGAGGGTCTCGCCGAACCACACCCAGCCGAGCGCGGTGACGCCGATCGGCTCCAGCATCGCCACCGTCGTGACCGTCGTCGCCGAGGCCCGGGTCAGCGCGAGCAGGAACAGCCCGAACGGCGCCAGCGTGCCCACCAGCACGATCCACGCGAGCAGCGCCCAGACCGGGGCGTGGAGGTGCGCCAGCGCGCCGAGCATCGAGGCCTGGTCGTCGAGCAGGTCCCGGTCGAGCCCGGTCAGCGGCGCGAACAGGTTCATGCAGACGGCCGCGACGCCGAAGGACCAGACGAGCACCCGCATCGGCGCGAGGTCGGCCACGCCGGCCTCGCCGATCAGGAAGTACGCCGAGAACGTGAGCGCCGCTCCGATCCCGGCCAGGACCCCGACGGTGTCGAAGCTTGCGCCCTTCCAGACCTCGGTCGCCAGGGCGAGTCCGAACACCGCGAGCGCCAGCCCCAGCCAGAGGCGCGGGTGCGTCGCCTCCTTCTGCACCAGCCGCGCCCAGAGCGCGACCAGCACCGGCGCCTGGTACTCGAGCAGCAGCGCCATGCTCACGGGCAGCCGGTCGATCGCCACGAAGTACGTCCACTGCAGCGCCGCCACCCCGACGGCGCCGTGCAGCACCAGCAGCAGCAGGAGCCGCCCGCGCGGCGGCACCAGCGCCGTACGACGGAACAGCACGGCCAGCCCCAGCAGCACCAGGAACGTGAAGGTCACGCGGGTCGTGGTCAGCAGCGCCGGGGACAGTCCGGCCCGCAGCACCACCCGGGAGACCCCGGCGTTCTGGATCAGGCAGAGCGCGCTCAGCACCACCAGGGCGATCCCGAGGGGCTGGTTCCGGCGGTGCACCGGGCAACCCTAGGGTCAGCACATGAGTGAGGCCCCGCGTCCCCGAGCCGCGATCGACGCCCTCCCGGCGTACGTCCCCGGCAAGCCGCCCGTCCCGCGCGAGGGCCTGACGACGTACAAGCTCTCGTCGAACGAGAACCCCTACCCGCCGCTCCCCGGCGTGGTGGAGGCGGCGCATCGGGCGGCGGAGCAGATGAACCGCTACCCGGACATGGGCTGCACGGCCCTGTACGCCGCGCTCTCGGACCGGCTCGGCGTGCCCACGGAGTCGCTGGCGGCGGGCACCGGCTCGGTGGCCGTGCTCTACCACCTGCTCCAGGCGTACTGCGACCCCGGCGACAACGTCGTCTACGCGTGGCGCTCGTTCGAGGCCTACCCGATCGCGGTCGCGGTGACCGGTGCCGCGTCGGTCCAGGTGCCGCTGGGCCCGGGTGCCCGGCACGACCTCGACGCGATGGCCGCGGCGGTCGACGACCGCACCAAGGTCGTCATCGCCTGCACGCCCAACAACCCGACCGGCCCGGCGATCACGCACCAGGAGATGGCAGCGTTCGTGGCGCAGGTGCCGTCCCACGTGCTGGTCGTGATCGACGAGGCCTACCGGGAGTTCGTGCGCCTCGACGACCCGGTCGACGCGCTGGCGCTGCAGCGCGCAGCACGCCAACGTGGTCGTGATGCGCACGTTCGCCAAGGCCTACGGACTGGCCGGCCTCCGGGTGGGGTACGTCGTGGCGCACCCGGTGGTGGCCGCCGCGGTGCGCGCGTGCGCGCTGCCGTTCGGCGTCTCGTCGATCGCCCAGGCCACCGCGGTCGCGTCGCTGGCCGCCGAGGAGGCGCTGCTCGAGCGCGTCGACGCGCTGGTCGGCGAGCGCACCCGGCTGGTCGACGCCCTGCGCGGCCAGGGCTGGGACGTCCCCGACGCACAGGGCAACTTCGTGTGGTTCGCGCTCGGCGAGCGCACCGCCGCCTTCGCCGCGGCCGCCGACGAGGCCGGGATCATGGTCCGGCCGTTCGCCGGCGAGGGCGCCCGGGTCAGCATCGGCGAGCCCGCCGCCAACGACCTCGTGATCGAGGTCGCCGGGCGTCGTTCAGGAGCTGACCGACTCGCGTTCCGCCAGCGGGGTGCGCTTGTCGATCTCGCGCCAGCGCGGCTGGACGGCGGGCAGCATCGTGGTCAGGAAGTACGCCGTGCCGATCGCGAACAGCGCCGGCGACAGGCCGATCGCGGTCACCGCGATGCCGCCGAGCAGGCCGCCGAACGGGATCAGCGACCAGCTCATCGCGATGTTCATCGAGCTCACCCGGCCCATCAGCGGCTTGGGGATGCGCTCGAACAGCACGGCACCCAGGATCGGGTTGAGGAACCCGCTGCCGCAGCCCCCGACGAAGCCGACCACCAGCACCACCCACAGCGGCGCTCCCACGGCGAGCGCGACGAACCGCGGCACGCCCCCGATGAAGAAGCCGACCAGGTAGACCTTGAACCGGGGCAACCGCTCGCCGTACGTCGCGGCCACGACCGAGCCGAGGATCGCTGCGGCACCGAAGGTCGCGCCGAGCAGGCCGACGGCGGCGACGCCGTAGCCGCTGTCGCGCGCCCAGACCGGCACCAGCACCGAGGACCAGGCCTGGTCGAGCAGGTTGGTGATCGCCACCATCACGCCGATCCCCATCAGCACCTGGTCCTTGCGCATGTAGTTCCAGCCGTCGCGCAGCTCACCGAGGTACGACGAGGTGGCCTCGCCCACCTCGGGCACCTGGCGCTCCGGCGCGGGTATGCCGCGCGTGGCCCACCACAGCACGGCGCCGGCGAGCGCGAACGAGGCGGCGTCGACCATCAGTGCGTTGGCCGGGCCGACCAGCGCCACCAGCCCGCCGGCGACAGCGGCGCCGACCATCGAGGCGGTGCGCTCCACCGCTCCGGTCAGACCGGTCACCCGCTCCGTGGCCGAGCCGGTCTGCTCGACGACCGCGGGGATCAGGGCGTGGCCGGCGGCGTCGCCCGGACCGCGCAGCGCGCCGGCCACCGCCACCGCGCCGAGCAGCACCGGGAACGAGAGCAGGCCGGCCAGGTGCAGCACGGGGATCATCCCGACCACGACCGTGCTCGCCGCGCTGCAGCTGACGGCCATCCGGCGCGCACCGATCCGGTCGGTGAGCGGGCCCGAGAGCACCTGCGCGGCGACCAGCGGCGCCATCTCCGCGAAGGCCACCAGGCCGGTCTTGGTGGGCGAGCCGGTGGTGGTGAGGACCAGCCACGGGATCGCGATCATCGACACCCGGGTGCCGGTGATCGAGATCGCGACCGCGACCAGGTAGCCCCACAGCGTCGTGCGGCCGCTTGCGTCCCGGCTCACGACTCGTCCTCGGCCACCACCGTGCCCGGCCGCACGAACGCGTTGACGTTGATCCGGAACGTCTCCGCGTCCTCGTCGTCTTCCGCGTCCTCGCCGTACTCCTCGATCAGGGCGTGCACCGCCTCGACCAGTGCCTTGGCTCGCACGGCGGTCAGCCGGATGTTCCAGTCGCTCATGTCCCAGGCGTCGTGCCAGGCCGGCGGCAGGATCCGGCGCTCGGTGAGCGACTGCTGGAGCTGGTCGTGGTAGCTGATCGCGACGGCCTGGAGGTAGCCGTCGTACGTGTCCTGCTCCTCCGGCGTCCTCGCCGTCGTGGAGTCGGCGCGCGTGGCCTGGTGCGCGGCCCGCCACCACCGGTCGCGACCGTTGCCGCGCTCCTCGTCCTCGACGATGAAGCCGGCCTTCTCCAGCTGCCGCAGGTGGTACGACGTGGCGCCGGAGTTGAGCCCGAGCCGCGCGGCGAGCGTGGTCGCGGTGGCCCCGCCCTCGGTTCGCAGCAGGCCCAGGATCCGGAGCCGGACCGGGTGGCTGAGTGCCTTGAGGCCCTCGGGGTCGGGATAGACGGCGGTGCGTTCCATGGGTCCACGGTAGAACCGCAAAGAGTTCTTTGCAAACACTTCTTTGCGAAAATCCTGGTGTCGACCGGCCGCTCGCCGGGCACCCTACGGACATGACGCAGACGTCGTACGTCGAGGATCAGTCGTTCGAGCGGGACATGGACTACCTCCCGGACCGGATCACCCGCGACTCCGCCCGCTGGCCGGTCGAGCCCGGGCGCTACCGGCTGGTCGCCGCGAGGGCCTGCCCCTGGGCCAACCGGGCGATCATCGTGCGCCGGCTGCTCGGCCTCGAGGACGTGATCTCGCTCGGCCTCTGCGGCCCGACGCACGACGAGCGCAGCTGGAACTTCTCCCTCGACCCGGGCGGGTCGACCCGGTGCTCGGCTACCACCGGCTGGAGCAGGCCTACCTCGCTCGCGACCCCCGCTACTCCCGCGGGATCACCGTGCCGGCGATGGTCGACGTCCCGACCAAGGCGGTCGTCACCAACGACTTCCCGTGGATCACGCACGACTTCTTCTTCGAGTGGCGCGACCACCACCGCCCCGACGCCCCCGACCTCTGGCCCGACGAGCAGCGCGCGGAGATGGAGCAGGTGATGGACCGGGTGTTCGTCGACGTCAACAACGGCGTCTACGAGTGCGGCTTCGCCGGCAGCCAGCGGGCCTACGGCGAGGCGTACGACCGGCTCTGGTCAGCCCTCGACTGGCTGGAGGACCGGCTCGCCGACCGGCGCTACCTGATGGGCGACGCGATCACCGAGGCCGACGTCCGGCTCTTCACCACGCTGGCCCGCTTCGACGCGGTCTACCACGGGCACTTCAAGTGCAACCGCAACAAGCTCACCGAGATGCCGCACCTCTGGGGCTACGCGCGCGACCTGTTCCAGACACCCGGCTTCGGCGAGACGATCGACTTCGACCAGATCAAGGCCCACTACTACCTGGTGCACACGGACATCAACCCGTCCGGCGTCGTACCGAAGGGGCCGGATCCCGCCGTCTGGCAGACCCCGCACGGCCGGGCGCGGAGGCCGAGCGTCCCGTCTGGCTCTTCCTGAGCGCCGAGTCGAGCAGGTCGAGCGAGGCCGCGAGCTGGTCGGGGCCGAAGACCGGCGCGGCGTACTCCTCGCGGGCCCCCGGTGACGCGGCAGACCAGTCGTAGGTGAGCGCGACCTCGCTCTTGTCATGGCCCTGCGGCTCCAGGTCGTAGCACCAGGTCCAGCCGAGCCGCTCGCCGTCGACGAGCCCGACCTCCCAGGCGATCCGGCGGTTGGGCTGGAACTGCGTGACGTGGTTGTCGACCTGGTACTTCTCGCCCGCGCCGTTGCCGGACGACATGTTCATCCGGAAGACCTGGCCGACCTTGGTGATCGGGGACGCGTCCTCGTCGTCGCCGACCATGCCGGAGGCGTCGATCTCGTGGTGCCGGTCCGGGTTGGCGAGCAGGTCGAACACGACCGCAGCGGCCGCGCCGACCTTTCGGGTCACCCGGATGCTGGTGTCGGTCACGCGCTCAGTAAAGCAGCCGGCGCGCCCTCGGACCGGGATGCGCACGCGGCGCCCGCACCCGGATTGGCCCTCGGGCGCTGCGGCCCGGTAACTTGGACCGTCGGAACCTGTGGCAGGCGTCACAGCCCGCAACGACCGATTGGCGCGCCACCCCTGCGTCCGACGTCGTGAACCGAACCCACCCGGGACCAGCGGAGACCCCGCCGGCGGCGCGAGCCACACCCGGGCGAGCAGAAGGAGTGCAGGTGAGCCCTCAGTCAACCTCTGACTTCGGACCCGATCTGGTCGAGGTCTTCGGCCCCTCCCAGCGAGACGGCGGCCCCGAGCTGGTCCAGCTGCTCACCCCCGAAGGTGAGCGCGTCGAGCACCCGGAGTTCCGCTTCGAGCCCGAGGGCGGCGCCGACGAGGCGGAGACCATCCGCGGTTTCTACCGCGACATGGTCCTGACCCGCCGCATCGACACCGAGTCCACGGCGCTCCAGCGCCACGGCGAGCTCGGCATCTGGGCCCAGCTCCTCGGCCAGGAGGCCGCGCAGATCGGCTCCGGCCGCGCCCTCAGGCCGCAGGACTACGTCTTCCCGACCTACCGCGAGCACGGCGTCGCCTGGTGCCGCGGGCTCGACCCGCTGCGCCTGCTCGGCCTGTTCCGCGGCGTCGACCAGGGTTCGTGGAACCCCTACGAGAACAACTTCGGCAACTACACGATCGTGATCGGGGCGCAGACCCTGCACGCCACCGGCTACGCGATGGGCATCCAGCGCGACGGGGCGGTCGGCACCGGCGACCCCGAGCGCGACGCGGCGGTCGTCGGCTACTTCGGCGACGGCGCGTCCAGCCAGGGCGACGTCAACGAGGCGTTCATCTTCGCGGCGTCGTACAACGCGCCGGTGGTGTTCTTCTGCCAGAACAACCAGTGGGCGATCTCCGAGCCGATCGAGCGCCAGACCCGGATCCCGCTCTACCAGCGCGCGCTGGGCTTCGGCTTCCCGGGCGTGCGGGTCGACGGCAACGACGTGCTCGCGACGTACGCCGTCACCAAGGCAGCGCTGCAGCGGGCCCGTGAGGGCAGCGGCCCGACGCTGGTCGAGGCGTACACCTACCGCATGGGCGCGCACACGACCACCGACGACCCGACCCGCTACCGGCTCTCCGACGACGTCGAGCACTGGAAGCTGAAGGACCCGATCGCGCGCGTCGAGGTCTACCTCAAGCGCAACGGACTGGCCGACGAGGCGTTCTTCGCGGACGTCGCGAAGGAGGCCGACGAGCTCGGTGCGCACCTGCGCGAGGGTGTGCGGGCGCTCCCCGACCCGAGCCCGCTGGACATCTTCGGCCAGGTGTTCTCCGAGATCACGCCCGAGCTCGAGGAGCAGCGCGACGGGTTCAAGGCGTACCTGGAGAGCTTCGAGGAGGCCCGCTGATGACCAAGGTCACGCTCGCAAAGGCGCTCAACGCCGGTCTGCGCAAGGCGATGGAGGACGACCCCAAGGTCCTGATCATGGGTGAGGACGTCGGCAAGCTCGGCGGCGTCTTCCGGATCACCGACGGCCTGCAGAAGGACTTCGGCGAGGACCGGGTGATCGACTCCCCGCTCGCCGAGTCCGGCATCCTCGGCACCGCGGTCGGCCTCGCGATGCGCGGCTACCGGCCGGTGTGCGAGATCCAGTTCGACGGCTTCGTCTACCCGGCGTACGACCAGATCGTCAGCCAGGTCGCGAAGATCCACTTCCGCACGCGCGGCTTCGTGAAGATGCCGATCGTCGTGCGCATCCCGTTCGGCGGCGGCATCGGCGCGGTCGAGCACCACTCGGAGTCCCCGGAGGCGCAGTTCGCCCACACCCCGGGCCTCAAGGTCGTCGCCTGCTCCAACCCGGTCGACGGCTACTGGATGATCCAGCAGGCGATCGCCTCCGACGACCCGGTGATCTTCCTCGAGCCGAAGCGGCAGTACCACGCCGACAAGGCCGAGCTCGACGAGTCCGTGAGCCCCGCGCCGCTGTTCACCTCGCGGGTCGTGCGCCAGGGCACCGACGTGACGCTGCTGTCCTACGGGCCGATGGTGAAGACCTGCCTCAAGGCCGCCGAGGCCGCCGCCGGCGAGGGCCGGTCGGTCGAGGTGATCGACCTCCGCACGCTGTCGCCGCTCGACATGGGCCCGGTGTTCGACTCCGTGCGCCGCACCGGCCGCGCCGTGGTCGCGCACGAGGCCCACGTCAACCTGGGCATGGGTTCCGAGATCGCGTCGCGGATCACCGAGCAGTGCTTCTACTCCCTCGAGTCGCCGGTGCTGCGCGTCGGCGGGTTCGACACGCCCTACCCGCCGAGCCGGATCGAGGAGGACTACCTCCCCGACCTCGACCGCGTGCTCGACGCGGTGGACCGCACGTTCGACTTCTGAGGAGCGACATGCCTGAGTACCTCCTGCCCGACGTGGGCGAAGGCCTCACCGAGGCCGAGATCGTCACCTGGAAGGTGAAGGTCGGCGACACGATCGCGATCAACGACATCGTGGTCGAGATCGAGACCGCGAAGTCGCTGGTCGAGCTGCCCTCGCCGTACGCCGGCGTGGTGGGTGCGCTGCTGGTGCCCGAGGGCGAGACGGTGCGCGGTCGGCACCCCGATCATCCGGATCGGCGAGGAGGCCCCGGCCGCCGAGGCCGCTCCCGCCGCCGACGCGCCGGCCGCCGCGCCCGCGCTGCCGGACCTCAGCCAGATGGACCTGTCCAACCCGGCCGCCAGCGGTGGCGGGGAGGGCGAGAGCCTGGTCGGTCGCAACAAGGCCGATCGCGGCGCGCAGCGCCGGGTCCGCAAGGGCTCCGCCGCGCCGGCCAGCGAGGCCGTCGCCAGCACCCAGATGCAGGTGCAGGGTGCCTTCGGGCAGGGCGGCGCCGAGGCTGCCGACGTGGTCGAGGCCGACGAGCGAGCCGGTGCCGGCCGTACACGCCGTCGCCGGCCGCGTCCTCGGTGGCCGAGCCTGCTCCTCGGTGGTCGAGCCTGTCGAGACCCGCGACGTCCGCGTGCTGGCGAAGCCGCCGGTGCGCAAGCTCGCCAAGGACCTCGGCGTCGACCTGGCCACGCTGACCGCGACCGGGCCCAACGGCTCGATCACGCGCGCCGACGTCGAGGGCGCCGTCGTCGGCCGACGGAGGTCTCGAGACGCTCGCCGGCGCTCGCTCCTCGACCAGCCGACGGGCGAGCGCGAGTACCGCGAGCCGATCAAGGGCGTCCGCAAGATGATGGGCCAGGCGATGGTGCAGTCGGCGTTCACGCTGCCGCACGTCACCGAGTGGGTCACCGTCGACGTCACCCCGACCATGGAGCTGGTCGCCCGGCTGAAGCAGCACCGCGAGTTCAGGGACGTGAAGGTCTCGCCGCTGCTGGTGCTGGCCCGCGCCGCGATGCTCGCCATGCGTCGTACGCCGGAGATCAACTCGTGGTGGGACGACGCCGCCCAGGAGGTCGTCTTCAAGCGCTACGTCAACCTCGGCATCGCCGCGGCCACCCCGCGCGGTCTCGTCGTACCCAACGTCAAGGACGCCGAGTCGCTGTCGCTGGTCGAGCTGGCCGCGGCGCTCAACGACCTGACCGCGGTCGCCCGCGAGGGCAAGACCCAGCCGGCCGACATGAGCGGCGGCACCTTCACGATCACCAACGTCGGCCCGTTCGGTGTCGACGCCGGCACGCCGATCATCAACCCGGGCGAGTCCGCGATCCTGTGCTTCGGCGCGGTGAAGCGGCAGCCGTGGGTGGTCACCGACGCCGCCGGCAACGAGTCGATCGAGATCCGCGACGTCTGCACCCTGGCGCTGGCCTTCGACCACCGCCACGTCGACGGCGAGAAGGGCTCGCGCTTCCTCGCCGACGTCGCCGGGATCATGGCCGACCCCGGGACCGCCCTGCTGTTCTGAGACGTCGTTGAGTTGTGCCTCCGGCCCCGTGCCAGTGGTGCCTCCGGCCCCACTGGCACGAGGGACCGGAGGCACAACTCGAAGGGGGCGCGAGGCACCACTCAACGAGTTTCGAGGACGGGCGCAGATACGCTGACGACCATGGGGGCACCTGCGCGCATCTACGCCGACCCGGCCCGGGAACGGGTCGGCACGTCGGCGACGGTGATCACCGGGATCCGCACCGTGATCGCGGTGGCGCTCGCGGTCTGGGCGGCGTACCACGAGGACCTGACGCTGCTCGTCGTGTCCCTGGTCGTCTACTGGGTGGGCGACTCCCTCGACGGGATCGTGGCCCGGATCCGGGACTGCGAGACGCGCACGGGGGCGGCCCTCGACATCCTCAGCGACCGGTTCTGCGCGGCGGCGTTCTACGTCGGGCTGGCCTGGACGCTGCCGCACCTGGGTCCGGCGATCTTCGTCTACCTGGCCGAGTTCATGGTGATCGACTGCTTCCTGTCGCTGTCGTTCCTGGCCTGGCCGATCACGAGCCCCAACTACTTCCACGTCATCGACCGGCGGATCTGGCTGTTCAACTGGTCGCGCGCCGGCAAGACCGTCAACTCGGGCCTCTTCGCGGTGATGCTGCTGCTCACGCGTGACTACGCCTGGGGGATGTGGCTCGGGCTGGTGATCGCGATCGGCCTGTTCGCGATGAAGTCCGTCTCCCTGGTCTGGATGATGCGGCTCGGCATCCCGGTGCCGGCCGCCGCCCTGCCGAGCGACGCCGAGACGCCGCTCGCCACGGGTCGCCCGTGAAGCTGGTCCTGACCACGCTCCTGGTCGGGTTCGGGTCGGCGGTGCTGCCCTTCATCAACATCGAGGCCTACCTCGGTGCCCTCGGAGCGGCCGTGACCAGTACGACGCCCATGGTGGTTGCCATCGCCGCCGCGGCCGCGGTCGGCCAGACGATCGGCAAGGTGGTGCTCTACTACGCCGCCGAGTGGGCGATGAACCTGTCCTGGATCAGGAGGAAGACGTCCTCGCCGAAGTTCCAGGAGTCGTACCTGCGCTGGCAGACCCGGATCCACGAGCACCCGGGCCAGACCGGCGCCGTGCTGTTCGCGTCGGCGTCGCTCGGCTTCCCGCCGCTGCTGGTCGTCGCCGTCCTCGCCGGCCAGATGCGCGTGAACATCGTGCTCTTCGTCAGCACCTGCGTGACCGGCCGCTTCCTCCGGTTCCTCGTGATCCTCGGCGCCGTCGACTGGCTGGCGCACTGATGGACGTCCGCACGATCGCGCCCGCCGACAGCGCCGACCTGCGGCGCGCGGTGCTGCGCGGCGGCCGCGACGTCCCGCTCCCCGGCGACGAGGCGCCGGCCCACCACGTCGGCGTGTACGACGGGCCGCACCTGGTCGCGACCGGCAACGTGCGCGCGCGAGCCGGCGGCGTGGGCGCCGGACGAGCCGGGCTGGCGGTTCCGCGGCATGGCCACCGACCCGGACCGTCGCGGTGAGGGCGCGGGTGCCCTCGTGCTCGACGCCCTCGTGGCACACGTGGCCGCGCACGGCGGCGGCGTGCTCTGGTGCAACGCGCGCACCCCGGTGCGGACCTTCTACGAGCGGGCCGGGTTCGTCGCGCGCGGCGAGGAGTGGGTCGACCCGGAGATCGGGCCGCACGTCGTCATGTGGCGACGGGTCCCCGCGCCCTGACGAAACGGTCCGTGCGATGCCGGACCAGGTCCTCCGGGTCGCGACCGTGGAGCCGGCCGAGCTCCCAGCGGAGCACCTCGCCGACCCGCCGGCAGAACTCCTCCGGCTCGTCCGCGGCGTCCGGCTTCTCGGCCACGATCCGGTCGACCATGCCCAGGTCGCGCAGGTCCGTCGACCGCACGTGCTGGGCACGGGCCAGCTCCGGCGCATGGTCGACGTCGCGGTGCATGATCGCGCTCGCCCCCTCGGGCGGCAGCGGCGACAGCCACGCGTGCTGCGCGGCGATCACGCGGTCGGCCGGGAGCAGCGCGAGCGCGCCACCGCCGTTGCCCTCGCCGAGCATCAGGCACAGCGTCGGCGCCCGCAGCGTCACCAGGTCGGAGAGGCAGCGCGCGATCTCGCCGGCGAGGCCGCCCTCCTCCGCCTCGGCCGACAGCGCCGCTCCCGGGGTGTCGATCACGGTCATCAGCGGCAGCCCGAGCTCGACCGCCAGCCGCATCCCGCGTCGCGCCTCGCGCAGCGCCCCGGGACCGAGCGGGTGTGCCTTGGTCTGGCCACGCCGGTCCTGGCCCAGGAACACGCACGGCGCGTCACCGAAGCGCGCGAACGCGATCAGCAGACCGGGGTCGCTCTCGCCCTGCCCGGTGCCGTTGAGCGGGATCACGTCGGTGGCGGCGTACCGCAGCAACCGGCGCACGCCGGGGCGGTCCGGCCGCCGCGACCGCGTGATCGCGTCCCACGCGTCGAACTCGGGGATCGGGTCGTCGGCCGGCTCCGGTGCGTCCGCCGGCACCGGGCGGGACATCAGGATCTCGACCGCGCGGTGCAGGATGTCGCCGATCTCGTCCGGCGGCAGCACCGCGTCGACGATGCCGTGCAGGTAGAGGTTCTCGGAGGTCTGCACACCCTCGGGGAACGGGTGGCCGTAGAGCGCCTCGTAGACCCGCGGCCCGAGGAACCCCACCAGGGCGCCGGGTTCCGCCACGGTCACGTGGGCGAGCGAGCCCCACGAGGCCATGACGCCGCCGGTGGTCGGGTGCCGCAGGTAGACGAGGTACGGCAGGCCGGCAGCCTTGTGCGCGGCGATGGCCGCGGAGATCCGGATCATCTGCAGGAACGCGGATGTGCCCTCCTGCATCCGGGTGCCACCGCTGGCCGTGGCCGCGAGCAACGGCAGCCCCTCGGCGGTCGCGCGCTCGACCGCGGCCACCAGCCGGTCGGCGGCGACCTGGCCGATCGACCCGGCCTGGTGGCCGAACTCGCTGACCAGCACGGCCACCCGGCGTCCGCGCAGCAGCCCCTCGCCGGTGAGCACCGACTCCTCGACCGGCCCGTCCCACGACGCCCACGACCCGTCGTCGAGGACCAGGTCGATCAGCTCACGGGCGTTCAGGTGGCTCATCCGGCGGATGGTAGTCCCGGGGCGCGAGGTCGCGTCCGATCTCGGTGTAGACCCGCGCCTTGCGCGACCACGTGACCACCCGCCGGCAGGCCAGCGCGAGCACGCCGGCGAGGATCCCGACCACCTTCGCCGCGTCGTTGTCGTCGCGGAACCCGATCACCAGCAGGCCCGCGGCGGCCAGCAGCAGGAGCAGCGCGGCCGCGGCGAACCAGCGGACGACGGTCACGACGACGGCGTCTTCTTCGCCAGCAGCCAGGTCGTGAAGAAGCCGGTCAGGTCCTTGCCCGACTCCTCGCTCCACCAGGCGGCGAGCCGGTCGCGGTCCTCGTTGGAGTAGAGGTGGTCCTGGATCCAGTCCCGGCGCAGCCGCGCGAACGCCGCGTCGCCGAGGTCGTCGTGCAGCACCCGCCACATCAGCGCGGCGCAGAAGTACACGTTCCCCTGCGCGAACTCGTCCGCCTTGTACGCCCCGGGCGGGCCGTACCTGCGCCGGAGCGGGTCGTCGGCGGCCCGGAGCTGGGTCTCCCAGCCGTCCCAGGTCGCCCGGCCATGAGTGACCGTCCACTCCGCCTGCAGGTACGTCGCCATCCCCTCGTTCATCCACACGTCACGCCAGTCGGACGGGGTCACCGCGTCGCCGTACCACTGGTGCGCCAGCTCGTGGGCGACGACCTGGCCGCCGCCGGCCTGCCGGATCGACTCCCGCCCGAGCGTGATCATGTCCTGGGTCTCCATGCCGCTCGCGTCGGGGACGATCACGAAGCCCATCCGGTCCGAGGGCAGCGGTCCGAGCCGGTCCTCCAGCCACCCGATCGCCTCCGGCGCCCGGCGTACGACGGGCAGCAGCCGGCGGTCGCCCGGCCGCACCCAGTACGTGATCGGCAGCCCGTGCGGACCGGTGTCGTCGTAGCGCCGGTACGGCCCGATCGCGATCGTGACCAGGTACGACGCGGCCGGGTGCGTGAGCCGCCACGCCGTCCGGGTCCGGCCGGCCTTCGTGCTCCGCGCGAGCAGCCGCCCGTTGGAGACGCCGACCCAGCGTCCGGGCACGTCGACCTTCACGTCGTAGAACGCCTTGTCGGCCGGCTGGTCGTTGACCGGGTACCAGGTGAACGCGCCGTACGGCTCCTGCATCGCCCGCACCTGGCCGTCCGGCTGGGTGGTCCAGCCGAGGCCGGGGGTGTCGCCGCGGCTCGTCGGGGCCGCCGTGGGCCTCGGCCGGCCGGCGTACGTGACGCGCAACGTGTAGAGCCGGTCCTTCACCACCGGTGCCGTGACCAGCAGGTCCTTGCCGGGGTGCTGGAAGGTGACCTTCTCGCCGTCCAGCCGGACCGCCGACGGCTTCAGCTGGGGTGCCAGGTCGAGCTTGACCCGGTCACCGGTCGCCGTCGCCCGGAACCGGATCGAGGCCGTGCCGACGAGCCGCCGCCGCTCCGGCTCCCACCGGAGGACGAGCCCGTAGTGCAGGGCGTCGATGGTCGGCTCCCCGACGTCGGGGTAGACGCTGTCCTCGCGCACGGTCGAGGCGGCGTCGCCGTAGCGGCCCGGCACGTCGGACGGGGGCGGGGTCGCCGCGGAGGTGGCCGGCGCGCTGGCCGTCGGGACGCTGGCCGGCGGGTCGCCGCCGCAGCCCGAGACCAGGAGCGCGATCACGGCGATCGCGGCCGGCAGCGCACGCATGTCCCGGAGTCTTCCTCAGCGACCCGGCTCCTGTCCGAACCTGCCGGAGAACGACGCCACTTCGTGAGGTTCGTCGGCCGGCGTCCGGCTCACGGGGTCATGGAGAGACTGCGGCGGAGCCGCTCCCCGAGGTCCGGGTCGCCGAGGACCTCCACGTGCTGGGTCTCGGGCGCCCGGCGTCCGCCGCAGAGGACCACGAAGGTCCCGGTGTCCATGCGCAGCGTGGTGTCGGTCGTGGCGTCCTCGGGTGCGGCGACGCCACGGCCGTTCTCGCCGAGGATGACCGCGAACCGGTCCCCGCTGTCGGACAGCTCGATCGCCCCGGACTCCCCGGGCGCGGCCCCGACCTTCTTGCCCCAGACGTAGCCGAGCCGGCGGGCGAAGACGCCGACGGCGTGACGCGCGGCCGCGGAGTCGAGGTGGCCGGGCCGGTCGGTCGCGCGCCGGATGTCCTGCTCGTGCATCCACACGTCGAGCGGGCGGTTGGACAGGAGCGTCTGCCAGCTCCAGCCGATGTCGCCCGGCGTCTTCGGGGGGTCGCCGGCTCCGTCGTCGGGCGGGGCGGCCCGGGTCTCGCCGAGCCGCCGGCCGGCCGCGGCGCCGATCTCGGCGAGCAGCTCGTCGCGGGTGCGCTCCTTGCGGGCGATCACGCCCTGCTCGGTGTAGAAGCCCATCAGGCTGGTCACGTGCGGGAGCCCCTGCGGGACGGCGACCGTCTCCTCGGGCGAGCCGGCGAGCACCGCTTCGAGGTGCGCGGTGTGGCTGACCAGGTCGTGCACGGTCCAGCCGGGGAGGTCGGTGGGCAGCTCCCACTCGTCGTCGCGCAGCTCACGGACCAGGTCGGTGAAGTCGGACAGGGCCGACTCGAACACGTCCAGCAGGGCGAGCAGCCGCTCCCGATCGGTCATGGCGGGCAGCCTAGGGGACACGCCGGGACCTCTAACTGACTAAAGTCGATTAACTTGCTATGGTTAGGCCATGCTTCGCCCCGAGATCCCCACGCTCCCGCCTCCGGCGTACCTCCTCGAGGAGGCCGACCAGCGCACCGAGAACGACGCACCGAGGACCGGCACACCGAGGACTGGCACACCGACGAACGGCCGAGCGCCGCCTGAGCCGCACGTGGTCACCGGGGGAGGGCCGTCGGCCCGCGTTACGCACACGGCGCCGCCCAAGCTTCCCCGGTGACCACGTCGTGGACGGCGCGCCTCAGCGCTGGATGTCGCGCCGCTCCTCCACGACCTTGGTGCGGCTGCGCTGCTGGTTCGTGATCAGCGCGAGGACGATGGCGATCACGCCGACGACCATGAGGATGATGCCGAGCGTGTTGTCACTGACCCCGGGGATGTCCACCTCGACAGCCCAGTAGAGGATCGCGCCCACGACCAGCAGGACGACGCCAACTCCGACTCCCATAGCTGTGCTCCTTCGCACTCGGTGATGCCGTTGACCCGATGGTTGCGATGGTAGGGCGCGGGCGTGTGAAAGGACCGCACGCGGGTAGGTTCCCGGCATGCCGGAGCCCGCGTCGTACCGTCGCTACGTCGCGCTCGGTGACAGCCAGACCGAGGGTCTCAACGACGGGGACGACGCCACCGGCCTCCGTGGCTGGGCCGACCGGTTCGCGGAGGCGCTGGCGGCGACCACCAGCCCCGGGCTGCACTACGCGAACCTCGCGCTCCGCGGCTGCCGCGCCCGCGACGTGCGCCACGGCCAGCTCGACGCGGCACTCGCGCTGCAGCCGGACCTGGCGAGCGTGGTGGTCGGGATGAACGACCTGCTCCGCCACGACTACGACGCCGACGCGACGGTGCGCGACGTCGAGGAGACGTTCGCGGCGCTGCGGGCGACCGGCTGCCGGGTGGTGACGATGACGTTCCCCGACATCGGCCGGATGCTGCCGGTGATGGCCTGGCTGCGGCCGCGGGAGGTCGACCTCAACCGGCGGCTGGTCGAGGCGGCCGCGCGTCACGACGTCGCGGTGCTCGACCTGTTCCCGCTTGCCATGTGCGGCGACCCGGCGTTGTGGAGCCACGACCGGATCCACGGCAGCCGCGGAGGGACACGCGCGGATCGCGGCCGGCATGGCCGAGCTGCTCGGGCTCCCGGGCAGCGACGGGTCCTGGAGCGTGTCCGCGCCGTCGTCCACCGGCCTGTTCCACGCCGTACGACGTGACGCGTGGTGGGCGGCGACCTTCGTCGTGCCGTTCCTGACCCGGCAGCTGCTCGGGCGCGGTCCGGGCACCGGGCGCTCGGCCAAGCGCCCGGACCTGATGCCGGTCGTGACCTAGAAGCTCGCCTCGTCGAGATCCATCAGCGACAGGTCCGTCGCCTCGGCGATCGCCCGCTCCGCGGTGAGCCGCGGCAGGTTGGTGTGCGCGAAGAACTGCGCGGCCGCGACCTTGCCCTCGTAGAACGCCTTGTCCTTCGCCGAGACGTCGCCGCCGAGCTTCTCCAGCGCGACCTCGGCGCCGCGCAGCAGCAGCCAGGCGCAGACGATGTCGCCGAGGGCCATCAGCAGCCGGCTGGTGTTGAGGCCGACCTTGTAGATGTTGCGGATGTCGCCGCCCTCGGCGGACTCGTCCGCGCTCATCAGGGTGGTGATCATGTCCGCCGACCATCGCCTGGCCGTCCTCGAGCGCGGTCGCGAGCAGCCCGCGCTCGACCTTGAGCCGGCCGTTGCCCGCCTCGCTGGTGACGAACGCCTCGATCTCGCCGGCGAGGTGGCCGAGCGCCTGCGCCTGGTCCTTGACGATCTTGCGGAAGAAGAAGTCCTGGCCCTGGATCGCGGTCGTGCCCTCGTAGAGGGTGTCGATCTTGGCGTCGCGGACGTACTGCTCGATCGGGTACTCCTGCAGGAAGCCGGAGCCGCCCAGGGTCTGCAGCGACTCGGTGCCGAGCAGCACCCACGAGCGCTCCGAGCCGTAGCCCTTCACGATCGGGAGCAGCAGGTCGTTCACCCGCATCGCCAGCTCGTCCTTCTCGCCGTTGTGCTCGGCGATCATGACCCGGTCCTGCCACGACGCGGTGTAGAGCACGAGCGCGCGCATCGCCTCCGAGAAGGACTTCTGCGTCATCAGCGAGCGGCGTACGTCGGGGTGGTGGGTCACCGTCACGCGCGGTGCGGTCTTGTCGCTGGCCCGGGTCAGGTCGGCGCCCTGGACCCGGGTCTTCGCGTAGTCGAGCGCGTTGAGGTAGCCCGTGGAGAGCGTCGCGATCGCCTTGGTGCCGACCATCATCCGGGCGTTCTCGATCACCTGGAACATCTGCGCGATGCCGTCGTGCACCTCGCCGAGCAGGTAGCCGACGGCGGGCTCGCCGCCGCCGATGGAGGCGTCGCCGAACGTGAGCTCGCAGGTGTTGGAGACCTTGATCCCCATCTTGTGCTCGACGTTGGTGACGTAGACGCCGTTGCGCTCGCCGAGCTCACCGGTCTCGAGATCGACGTGGAACTTCGGCACGACGAACAGGCTGAGGCCCTTGGTGCCCGGGCCGCCGACGCCCTCGACGCCGACCGGGCGCGCCAGCACCAGGTGCACGATGTTGTCGCTGAGGTCGCCCTCGGCGGAGGTGATGAACCGCTTCACGCCCTCGATGTTCCAGGTGCCGTCGTCGTTCGGCGTGGCCCTGGTGCGGCCGGCGCCGACGTCGGAGCCCGCGTCGGGCTCGGTGAGCACCATCGTGGTCAGCCAGCCGTTGTCCACGATCAGCTGGGCCATCCTCTTGTCGCGGTCGTTGCCGTTGCGGTGCACGATGCCGGCGAACATCGGTCCCGCGCCGTACATCCAGATCGCGGGGTTCGCGCCGAGCACGAGCTCGCCCAGCGCCCAGTTGAGGCTCGAGGGGGCAGGTGTGCCGCCGAGCCCGGCCAGGGTGCCCAGGCGCCAGTACTCGGCGTCCATCCAGGCCCGGTAGCTCTTCCGGAACGACTCCGGCACGGGCGCGGTGTTGGTCGTCGGGTCGAACACCGGCGGGTTGCGGTCGGAGTCCTCGAACGAGGCGGCGAGGTCCTCGCGCGCCAGCCGGTCGACCTCGCCCAGGATCGACCTGGCGGTGTCGGCGTCGACCTCCGCGAACGGCCCCTGGCCGAGGATCTCGTCGCGCTTGAGCACCTCGAAGAGGTTGAACTCGATGTCGCGGATGTTGGACTTGTAGTGGCTCATGGCCTCCACCTTCGCGTCGGGCGGGCTGCGGGCTACCCGTGGGTAACAAAGTCCATAGTACCCACGGGTAACCCAGAAGAACCAGCCGAACCGGATAGTCCCGACCAGATGTGTCGTGCCGGGGGGCGTGGGACGACACATCCGGCCGGGACTATCGGGTCAGTGGTGCATGTGCACCGCACCGCCGGTTCCGCGGGTGGCCGGCATCCGGACCAGCGCGAACGCCGCGAACAGCAGGGTCCAGGCGGCGGCACCGACGAAGCCACGACCGACGGCCGCGGACGCACCGTCCACCGTGGTCAGCGCTCCGGCGGTGGTGGCGACGGCGGAGAGCACCGCGACGCCCAGCGCCGCCCCGACCTCGTGACCGGTCATCAGGAAGCCCGAGGCCATCCCGGAGTGCTGGGCGGGGATCCCGGTCATCGCCGAGGCGGAGACCGCGACGAAGACCATGCCGGCGCCGAACCCGACGACGACCAGGCCCGGGAGCACGCCGGTGGCGTAGGAGTCGCCGGCCGAGACCCGGGAGAGCAGGACCGCTCCGGTGGTGGCGACCAGGAGGCCGATCACGGCGACGGTCCGGGCCGTGGCGTGGGCGCTCAGCCGGGCGGCGACATGGGTGCCGACGACCAGTGCGAGGGCGAGCGGCAGGAAGGCCAGCCCGGCCTGCAGCGCCGAGTACCCGAGCACGGTCTGGACGAAGATCGAGGCGAGGAACACCGCGGCGACCAGGACACCGGTGACGCCCAGCATGACGACGGTGCCCGAGACCAGCGAGCGCGATCGACCACGTGTGCGGGTGGACGAGGGGCTGTGCGACCCGGCGTTCGACCAGGCCGAACCCGCCCAGGAGGACGGCCGAGACGGCGAGCGCCGTGATCGTGCGGGCCGAGGTCCAGCCGTGGCTGGGGGCTCCGGCGAGGGCGAACATCAGCGCGGCCAGTCCGCCGACGGCAGTCGCGGCGCCGGCGAGGTCGAACCTGGCGAGCGGGGCCGGGGTCGTGGCGTGCCGGGGCAGGACCTTGGTCGCGACGGCCAGCGCGATCACCCCGATCGGGACGTTGACCCAGAAGATGGACTGCCATCCCGCCCAGGTGGTGAGGGCGCCACCCACGACCACGCCGGCGGCGATGCCGAGTCCGCCGACGGCGCCCCACAGCGTGAGCGCCTTGGCGCGCTGGGCGCCGGAGTAGGTGGTCATGATCAGGGACAGTGCGGCGGGCGTCATCAGCGCGGCGCCCACCCCCTGTGCGCCGCGGGCAAGGACGATCTCGCTGGCGCTGGAGGCGAACCCGCTGACCAGCGAGGCCGCCGTGAACACGAACATGCCGGTCATGAAGACCCGGTGCCTGGGGAGCAGGTCGGCGATCCGTCCGCCGAGGAGGAGACCGCCGCCGGACATCAGCAGGTAGGCGGTGACCATCCACTGCAGGTCCGAGCTGGCCAGGTGCAGTGAACGGCCGATGGTCGGCAGTGCGGTGTTGACCACCGAGATGTCGAGCACGACCAGGATCTGCGCGGTCAGCGCCAGTGCGAGCACGGTCCAGGGACGGCGAGGGCCGTCGTCGGAGTGGGTGGTGGGGGCATGGACGTCGGGTGCGGTGGTGGACATGGCTTCTCCTGTGGTGTGGGCGGGGTGGGTGGTGTCGAGGTGGTACGGCGTGCTGCTCATCGGGTGGCCACGGGTGAGCCGGTGCGGACCGCGTCGATGACGTCGGCGACGGCGCCGACGGTGGTCGCCGCGTCGTGGGGGTCCTCGAGCAGGCCGACGTGCGTGGCGGTGGCCTGGCGGTGGCTGGTGTTGGTCGACAGACCGGCCAGCCGGTCCTGGGCGGCGCCCCAGCCGGGCATCTCGTCGAGGTTCTCGCTGGCCGTGAGGACGACCAGCGGCTTGCCGTCCAGCGTGGTCAGGGCCTGTGCCTGGGCGAACACGTCGAGGAGGACCGACTGCTCGTCGCGGACGTTGCGGAGTCCCCGGGTGCTGGCGCTGAACATGGCGACCTGGTCCGCGGCCGGCCGGGGAAGGGCGGTGCTTCCGGGCGCGAGGCGGCCCAGCCCGAGCCGGGACAGGCTGGGCAGCAGGGCCAGCGCACGGCGGGTCACGGCGTACTGGCCCGCGAAGCTGGGGATCGCGGTGAGCTGGTAGGGACTCGAGGAGTCCAGCAGCACCAGGCCGGCGACCTGGTCGGGGTAGCGGTGGGCGTAGCTCAGCGCGTAGGTGCCTCCGGTGGAGTGTCCGACGAGCACGAACGGCCCGGTCTCGCCGGCGACGGCGAGCAGCCGGTGCAGGTCGCGGGCCGACTCCACGCCGTCGAGCGGGTGCGCTGCCTCGTCGCTCCATCCCTGCCCGCGCGGTCATGGGTGCAGACCCGGGTCTGGCGGCCCACGCGGGGGCGACCCTCGACCCAGGAGGCGGACAGCTCGGAGAGCCCGTTCTCGAGCACCACGGTCGGGCCGCCGGTGCCGCGGCAGTCCAGGTGCAGCCGGTGTCCGTCGATGTCGTAGGTCTGGCCCGGGGCGGCCCAGCGGTGCTGGTCGCGGACCTGGGCCACGTCCTCGAAGCCGGCGCCGACGGCCGCGACGCCGATGGCGACGACGACCGGGTAGAGCAGCCAGCGGCTGCGACCGGACAGCTCCCGGCGCACCTGGGCGAACATCCACACCGCCAGCCCAGCGCGACCGGCGCCCACACCCAGCCGAGGAGGGTGAGGCCGGCGTCGCCGGGAGCCAACGCCCAGAGGCCCAGACCCGATGCCGCCATCACCACCGCGGGCACCCGGGCCCAACGCTGCGGCTGGCTGGTGAAGCGGGTGGTGAGGATGGCCAGCATCGCCCAGCCCGCGCCGAACGCCACCAGCGCTGCGCCGGTGATCACGTACTCGGACGCCCCGGCGAAGACCACCAGGGTGAGCACCAGGGCCGCGGACGCTCCTGCGGCGAGGGATCCGGCGATGACCCGGGCCACGGGGGTGCGGTGCCCGTCCGGCACGTCGGTGCGACCCGGGTGAACGGTGGGGTTGATGTCGACGGCCATGACGATCTCGCTCTCGAAGTCGGTGGTGGACTGCTGCTGAGCGTGGTCCGCAACGCGTGCGATCACCCCGGTCAAAGTGCCGGGATCCGCGCTACGTTCTCGACGTGCTGCATGGGCGAGAGACCGAGCGGGCACAGCTGGCCGCGCTCCTCGAGGCCGCCCGCCGGGGCACCGCCGGGAGCATCGTCGTCCACGGCGAGCCCGGCGTCGGGAAGTCCGCTCTCCTGGCGGAGGTCACCTCGACCGTGGCCGACGTACGCGTGCTGCGCACGCAGGGGCTCGAGTCGGAGTCGCCGCTCGCGTTCGCGGCCCTGCACCGCCTGCTCCGTCCCGTCCTCGATCTCGTGGACGGGCTGCCGGCGCCCCAGGCGCACGCGCTCCGCGTCGCGTTCGGCCAGGAGGCCGGGTCCGCGGAGCCGTTCCTGGTCGCGCTCGCGACCCTGTCGATGCTCACCGAGGCGGCAGAGGAACAGCCCGTCGTGTGCATCGTCGACGACGCACACTGGCTCGATGCGGCGTCGGCCGACGCCCTGCTGTTCGCGACCCGACGCCTGGACGCGGATCCGGTCGCGATGATCTTCGCGGCCCGTGACGGCGACGACCGGACCTTCACCCCGGAAGGGGTGCCGTCGCTGCGGCTGCACGGGCTGGACCGCGGCCTCGGTGCGGGCGCTCCTCGCCGAACGTGCACCGGTCGCGGTGCCGGCCGAGGTCAGCGACCGGCTGCTGGCCGAGACGCGGCGGCAACCCGCTCGCGCTCGTCGAGCTGCCGACGGGCCTCAGTGACGCGCAGCTCTCGGGGACGGCGCCGCTTCCGCCCCAGCTGATGCTCACCACGGGCGTCGAGCGGGTCTTCCTCGAGCGGTGCCGCCGCCTGACGGCGCCGGCGCAGACGCTGATGCTGGTCGCGGTCGCCGACGACACCGGACGGCTGGTGACCGTCCGGCGCGCCGCGGCCGCGTTCGGTGCCGGCGCGGACGCGCTGGAGGAGGCGGAGCGCTCAGGACTGCTGGTGACCAGCGGCGACTCCGTGACCGTCCGGCACCCGCTCGTCCGGTCGGCGGTCTACCAGGCCGCCACGGTGGACGAGCGGCGTGACGTGCACCGCGCGCTTGCCGACGTCCTGGACGGGCTCGAGGATGCCGACCGTGCCACGTGGCACCGGGCGGCAGCGGCCGAGGGGCCCGACCAGGAGATCGGCTCCCTGCTCGACGAGGTCGGACTCCGTGCCGAGCGACGGGGTGCCTACCGGGCCGCGGCGGACGCCCACGAACGCTCCGCCGAGCTCACGGTCGACCCGCACGCCCGAGCCGGGCGTCGGCTCGCGGCGGCCCGCAACGCGTGGGCGGCCGGCCAGGCCACCCGGGCATCGGCCCTCCTGTCCGCGGCTCGCGAGCAGGCCGACGACGACCCGCTGCTGCTCGCAGACGTCGACCGGCTCCGGGCCCGGATCGAGTTCAACGTCGGCTCCGCGTCCGACGCGCACCGGATCCTCACCCGGGCCGCGCACCGGGTCTCCGCCCACGACCCGGTCCGCGCCCTCGAGATGGCCGCGGCGGCCGCGGTGGCCCGCAGCCACGGCGCCGACAGCGGAGCCACCCTGCCGCCCGGCACCGTCGACGTGCAGGTCTCCGCGCACGACACCACTCGCACCCGGTGCCTCAAGCTGCTCCTGGCCAGCACCCTGCACGACATCGCAGGCAACCGGGACGCGGCCCGCGAGGAGCTCTCCATCGCGATCCACCTGGCCGTGGACGGGGGACCGGACTCCGATGGGCCGGTGACGGACCTCGACCTGCTCGGGAACCTCGGCAACGCGGCCCTCCACCTGGGCGACGACGACGCGCACCGACGCTGCTACGCCCTGATGCTGTCGACGGCCCGGGAGAACAGCGACGGCATGGCCGTCCTGTACGCCCTCCAGCGACTCACGTTCGGGCTGTTCGTCTCCGGCCGGTGGGCGGCCCTGCGCAGCGCCTCGGAGGAAGCCGTCGCACTGGGACACGGCGTCGGCCAGCGCGCGCCTGACCACGGCGCCACGGGCGTGGCTGGCGCTCCTCGCGGCGCTCGAGGGCAGGCCGGACTTCGAGGAGCGCCTGGCCGCCCTGGATGCCCTGGTCGCCGAGAACCCGGAGCCCGGCATCCTGGCCCGGCCGGTCGAGGACCTGGCGCGCTGGGCGCGAGGCACCCGGGCGGCGCTCACCGGGGATCCGGCCGGCGCGCTGCACCAGTTCCGCCAGATGCGGCTGCCCGCGCTGGCGCTGATGGCCGCCCAGGAACGCATCGACGCCGCGGTCCGGGCCGATGACCGGGACCAGGCCGTCGCGTGGGTGCGGGACCTGGACTCGTTCACCGGCGGCACCGCGCCTGCCGTGGGCGCAGGCCACAGCGGACTTCGGCCGGGCGATGACGGCCGACTCCGGGGCGAGCGAGCTGTTCGAACGGTCCCTGGCCCACCACGCCGCTGCGGACCGGCCGTACGACCGGGCGCGCGTGCAGCTCGCGTACGGCGAGTTCCTTCGTCGGGCCCAGCGTCGCGTGGACGCCCGCACCCATCTTCGGGCCGCGCTGGAGACCTTCCAGGACCTGCACGCCGAGCCGCTCGCGGACCGCGCCGGCCGCGAGCTCCGGGCGTCGGGCGAGACCGCCCGCAAGCGCGACCCGTCGACACTGCTGCACCTGACGCCGATGGAGCTGAAGGTCGCCGAGCTGGTCAGCCAGGGCCTCTCGAACAAGGACGTGGCCGCCGAGTGCTGGGTCTCGCCGAGGACCGTCGCGTTCCACCTGCGCAACGTGTTCACCAAGACCGGCGTCACGTCGCGCGGGGAGCTCGCCCATCTCGACCTGGGCTGAGTGGGTGGGTGCGAAGAGCGCGGGCGAGACCTGCCCGGGTCAGGTCGGCAGCACGACTCGTCGGCTTGCGCTCGGCCTGGACGCGCAGGCACTCGGTGAACTCGGTGGCCAGGTCCAGCCGGGGCCACGCCGTGATCACCTCTGCCCGGAGGTCGGCAGGGATCAGCTCCAGACCACGGCCGGAGATGTCGATGCCGGTCGCGACCTCCAGCACGTGACCTTCCGGGTCCTCGACCGGGTCGACGGCGGGCCACATGTGTCTCTCGATGACCTCGGCGACCCGGTTGCGTCGTACGTCGGGCCAGCCTGCTGCGGCGGCGAACACCCAGGCCACCTGACCACCGGCCTCCTCGAACGGCATCTCGTGGGCGTCGAACGGCCGGGTGAGGCCGAGGTCGTGCAGCATCGCCGCGACGTACAACAGCTCGAGGTCGACCTCGAGATCCGCGTCGTGTGCATAGGCGACGCCCCACAGGTAGGAGCGGACGCTGTGCGCGTACAGCGCAGAGGAGCAGTAGCGGCGGGCAACCTGGTTCGCTGCGACTGCCGCCGCGGTGTCCGGACTCGGCAGCTCGTGCAGGTGCATCGGGAGCTCCTTGAGGTCGGTCTGGGACTCAAGGCTCCCAGCGAACGTACGCCGCTCGCCCCGGCCGAACCGCCGGGTTCCGTTGCCGCCTCAGCGCAGGGTCGACCCGCGGGCGACCAGCTCGGGCCGGAACAGGACCTGTCGGTGGGTGTGGTCCGGGTCCGCCTCGGCGAGGAGCAGCTCGGCGGCCGTCCGGCCGAGCTCCTGACGCGGCTGGCGACACCGAGGTGAGCGGGACCGCGGCGGCGGCGGCGAACTCGATGTCGTCGTACCCGACGATCGCGAGGTCGCCGGGCACCGAGCGGCCCGAGCCGATCACCTGCTGCAGCAGACCGAGGGCCACCAGGTCGTTGCCGCAGAAGGCGGCCGTGGGGCGGGTGCGGGCGGGCATGCCGGCCAGCCGCTCGCCGGCGCCACGTCCGGCCGCCACGGTCAGGGACGCCGTCGGCAGCACCACGAGGTCCTCGGCCGGCAGACCCGCGGCGGCCCAGGCCTCGCGGGCGCCGGCGAGCCGGTCCCGCACCTGGCCGAGGGAGTCGGGGCCGCCGATGTAGGCCACCCGGCGGTGGCCCAGGTCGACGAGGTGCTCCAGGGCCAGCCGGCCACCGAGCACGTCGTCGACGGCGACCGAGCAGAACCGGGTGTCGTTGCGCGTGCGGTCCACGATCACCAGTGGCACCCCGCGCTCGGCGACCAGGTCGATGGTCTCCGCCTCGGGGTCGACCGGGGTGAGCAGGATGCCCTGCACCCGCTGCTGCATCAGGTGGCCCAGGTGCGACTCCTCGCGGGTGCCGCTGTTGTTGCTGTTGCAGATGAAGAGCGAGACGTTCGGCCTTCTCGGCGGCCAGCTCGATGCCCTGGGCCACGTCGGTGAAGAACGGGTTGGTGGCGTCGAGCATCACGTAGGCGAGCGTGCTGCTGGTGCCCATCCGCAGCTGGCGCGCGAACTCGTTGCGCACGAAGCCGAGCTCGGCCATCGCCTGCTCCACGCGCTGGCGGGTGCCGGCACTGACCCGCTCGGGCCGGTTGAGGACGTTGGAGACGGTCCCCAGGGACACGCCGGCGAGCGCGGCGACGTCCTTGACCGAGGAGCTGCGAGGCGTGCCGCCGATGCCCGACATGGCGCCTCCCCTCGACCTGGTGTGAAACGTCAGCAAAGGCTAGCCCCTCGGGCCCGGAGCAGGTTCCGCGTCTCGATTCGGCGCCAATCTCGTTCACGCGCTTGACACATGTGATGGCAGTCACCTACCTTTTCGACCATCGAGTTGAAACCTTTCAATCCAGCGAACCCACCCGGAGGACCGATGACCGACCCCGCCGCCGCGCTGGAGCTGCGTGACGTGACGAAGTCCTTCGGCTCCGTCGTGGCCCTTCGGTCCGGCTCGCTGCGGGTCGAGGCCGGCTCGATCCACGGCGCTGGTCGGCGAGAACGGCGCCGGCAAGTCGACGCTGGTCAAGGTCGTCGCCGGAGTGCACCGGCGCGACGGGGGCGAGTTCCTCCTGGACGGCGAGCCCGTCGACTTCGGCTCGACGGCCGAGTCCAAGGCGGCCGGCATCGCCGTGATCTACCAGGAGCCGACCCTCTTCCCGGACCTGTCGGTCACCGAGAACATCTTCATGGGCCGCCAGCCGCTCGGCCGCGGGCGCCGGATCGACCGCGGCGCCATGTACGACGAGGCCGAGCGGCTGTTCGCCGGCCTCGGCGTGCAGCATCGACCCCCGTCGCCCCGCGCTCGGCCTGTCCATCGCCGACCAGCAGATCATCGAGATCGCGAAGGCCATCTCCCTCGACGCGCGGGTGCTGATCATGGACGAGCCCACCGCCGCGCTGAGCGGTGTCGAGGTGGAGCGGCTCTTCACCGTCGCGCGCCGGCTGCGCGACGAGGGCCGGGCGCTGGTGTTCATCTCCCACCGCTTCGACGAGGTCTTCGCGCTGTGCGACACGGTCACCGTGATGCGCGACGGCGCGTACGTCGACTCGCTGACGCGATCGCGGACACCGACGTGGACACGCTCGTCGGCCTGATGGTCGGCCGCGAGGTCGGCGACCTGTTCCCGAAGACGCCGGCCAGCATCGGCGAGCCCGTGCTGCGAGGTCGAGGACCTGACCTCGGCCGGGCGTCTTCCACGACGTCACGCTTCCAGGTCCGCGCCGGCGAGATCGTCGGCCTCGCCGGACTGGTCGGCGCCGGCCGCAGCGAGATCGCCCGCGCGGTCTTCGGCGTCGACGGCTACGACAGCCGGCCGGATCCTCCTGCACGGCAAGCCCGTGCCGCCCCGCAGCCCGCGCGCCGCGATCCGGGCCGGGCATGGCGTTCATCCCCGAGGACCGTCGCCAGCAGGGCCTGGTCACCGACGCCTCCGTCGCGCACAACGTGGCCGCCGTGATCCGCGGCAAGCTGACCCGGGCCGGCATCCTGACCCGAGCCGCCGAGAACCGCGCCGCCGGCCCGTGGGCCGGCGCGGCTCGAGGTGAAGACCAGCGCCCTCGACATGGACGCCGCGCACCATGAGCGGCGGCAACCAGCAGAAGGTCGTCATCGCCAAGTGGCTGGCCACCGAGCCGTCGCTGCTGATCATCGACGAGCCCACGCGCGGGATCGACGTCGGCACCAAGGCCGAGGTCCACCGGCTGCTCTCCGAGCTCGCCGGACAGGGGCTCGCGATCCTGATGATCTCCTCCGAGCTGCCCGAGGTGCTCGGGATGGCCGACCGGGTGCTCGTCGTGTGCGAGGGCCGGATCACCGCCGACATCGCCCGCGACGAGGCCACCCCGGAGAACGTGATGCTCGCCGCGACCCGGACCCGCGAGGTGACGGCGTGAGCGACCTCCGAGAGAAGGACCACCACGTGAGCGACCGCACCGACCACGGGCTCGTCTCCGCCACCGATCAGCTGGTGGCGCCGAGCCGGATGTCGCCGGGCCAGACGTGCCTTCAACACCGTCGTCCGGTCCCGCGAGTTCTCGATCCTGCTCGTGCTGGTGTTCGTGGTGGCCGCGGCGACCCTCTCCAGCCACACGTTCCTCTTCGGCGGCAACGGCTGGCGGGACCTGCTGCTGACGCCGTCGATCCTGCTGCTCCTCGCGATCGGGCAGGCGGTCGTGATCATCACGCGCAACGTCGACCTGTCGGTCGGCTCCATGCTCGGCGTCACGGCGTACCTCACCGGCCGGCTCTTCATCGACATCCCCGGCATCCCGATCGTCGTCGTCGTGCTGGCCGGCCTGCTCGCCGGGGCCCTGCTCGGCCTGGTCAACGGACTGCTGGTCGGGTTCGGCAAGGTGCCCGCGCTGGTGATCACGCTCGGCACGCTCTACATCTACCGCGGCGTCGTCCTCACCTGGGCGGGCAGCAACCGGATCAACGCCTCGGACATGCCGAGCTCCTTCGGTGATCTGGGCACCGCGTCGCTCGTCACCATCCCGGTGCTCTTCCTGGTGGCGCTGCTCGTGCTGCTGGTCGTGGGCTACTACCTGCAGACCGCACGCGGCGGACGCGAGGTCTACGCGATCGGGTCCGACCCGGACGCCGCCGTCCTCTACGGCCTGCGCGTACGACGCCGCGTGATCAGCGCGTTCGTGCTCTCGGGAGCGCTCGCCGGTCTCGCCGGCGTGGTGTTCGCCGCCCGCTACGGCAGCGTCAGCTCCAGCGCCGGCACCGGCATCGAGCTCCAGGCCGTGGCCGCGGTCGTGATCGGTGGCGTCGCGATCTTCGGCGGCAGCGGCACCGTGTGGGGCGCCGCGATCGGCGCCATGCTGCTGGTGACCATCAACCGCGCACTGCCCACCGTGGGCATCCCCGACTTCTGGCAGCAGGCCCTCGTCGGCGCCCTGATCCTCGGCGCCATCGTCCTCGACCGGGTGCTCGCCACACGGCGGGCCCGGCGCCTGGTCGAGGCCCGCGACGAGGAACCGGGCGAGCCGGCCCCGACCGCAGGAGCGACCGCATGAGCACCGACCTGGAGACGACGACAGCCGCGCAGCTACGCGTCGTACACGCGTCCGGTGTGGTGGCGGCTGCTGTTCAGCCGGGAGGCCGCCGTGATCGCGGCGCTCGTCGCGGTGATCCTGTGGGCGATCTACTTCGTGCCGTTCTTCGGCAACCAGCTCACGATGACGTTCCTGCTGCTCGACATCGCGCCGATCATGCTGATCGCGCTGCCGATGACGCTGGTGATCGTCACCGGCGAGATCGACCTCTCGGTGGCCAGCGTGGTCGGCCTGAGCAGCGTGCTCCTCGGTTCGCTGGTCGACCACGGCTGGGCGGTCCCGGCCGCGATGCTGGTCGCGCTGCTCGCCGGCCTGCTGTGCGGCCTGATCAACGGGTTCCTCGTCGCCTACGTCGGACTCCCGTCGCTGGCGGTCACGATCGGCACCCTCGCGCTCTTCCGCGGCATCGCGGTCGGGCTGCTCGGCACCAAGGCCGTCACCGACTTCCCGCAGCGGTGGACGAGCCTGGCCAAGGCCGAGATCGGCGGGACCGGGCTTCCCGGTGATCGTGGTCCCGTTCCTGGTGCTGGCGCTGTTCTTCGCCCTGCTGCTCCAGTACTCGGCGTTCGGCCGCGGGGTCTACGACATCGGCCTCAACGCCGAGGCGGCGCAGTTCGCCGGCGTCTCGGTCGCCCGCACCAAGCTGCTGCTGTTCGTGATGACCTCGCGTGGTCTCGGCGTTCGCCGGCATCTACTTCACGCTGCGGTTCTCCAGCAGCCGCGGCGACAACGCGACCGGTCTCGAGCTCCAGGTGATCGCGGCCGTCCTGCTCGGCGGCGTCTCGATCTTCGGCGGCCGCGGCAAGCTGCCCGGCGTCATCGCCGGCGTGCTGCTGATCGGCGTCCTCTCGAGCGCGCTGCGCCTGCAGGGGACCACGGTCAACGTCATCAACATCATCATCGGAGTGCTGCTGATCGCCTCCGTGATGTCCACGAGTGTCCTGGCCTGGTTCTCGGACCTGACCGCCAGGCGTCACAACCGGGGCCGGAACCAGTCCGGCCCCACCACGCTCGCGCCAGCAGGCGTCGGAAATCCGAAAGAGGTAGATCGATGAAGTTCCCCAACGGGAAGATGGCCGGCGTCGCCGCCGTCACCCTTGCGCTGCTCGCTGGCACTGGCCGGCTGCGGCGCCGGCAACGGCGGTGACGGCAGCGGCGACGACAGGCTCGCTCCAAGAAGACCACGGTCACGTTCATCCCGAAGAACCTGGGCAACCCCTACTTCGACACCAGCGACAGCGGTGGCGAGAAGGCGGTCAAGGAGTTCGGCGGCACCTACGCCCAGGTCGGTCCGCAGGAGGGCAGCCCCGACGCGCAGGTCGCAGTACATCGACACCGAGGCGCAGAAGCACACCAGCGCGATCGTGCTCTCCGCGAACGACCCGAAGGCGCTGTGCGACTCGATCGAGCAACGCGCAGAAGGCCGGCACCAAGGTCGTCACCTTCGACTCCGACACGAGTCCCGACTGCCGCGACATCTTCGTCAACCAGGCCACCGCCGACGGCATCGCCAAGGTCGAGGTCGACATGATCGCCGACCAGATCGGTGACTCGGGCGAGATCGCGATCCTCTCGGCGTCGGCCAACGCGACCAACCAGAACGCGTGGATCGACCTCATGAAGAAGGAGCTCGCCGCGAACCACCCGAACATCAAGCTGGTCGACGACGGTCTACGGCAACGACGACGACCAGACCTCGTTCGACAAGACGGCGGCGCTGCTGCAGAAGCACCCCAACCTGAAGGGGATCATCTCGCCCACCACGGTCGGCATCGCGGCGGCCGCACGCTACCTGTCGACCTCGAACACGAAGGGCAAGGTCGCGCTGACCGGTCTCGGCACGCCCAACCAGATGCGCAAGTACGTCGAGGACGGCACCGTCAAGGAGTTCGCGCTCTGGAACCCCGAGGACCTCGGCTACCTGGCGGCGTACGCCGCGAAGGCGCTCGTCGACGGCGACATCAGCGGCAAGGAGGGCGACAAGTTCAAGGCCGGCAAGCTCGGCGAGTTCACGGTCGGCGCCGACGCCACCGTCCTGCTGGGCGACCCGTTCAAGTTCAACAAGGACAACATCGGCCAGTTCAACTTCTGAGTCGACGAGTCCCAACAACACGCGAGGAGGCGGGCCGGCACCACGGCCGGTCCGCCACCTCGTCCCACCACCACGCCAGGAGGTCAGTCCGATGGAGCGCGTCTGCTTCCAGCTCCAGGTGAAGCCGGAACGCCTGGCGGAGTACCGGGCCCGCCACGCCCACGTGTGGCCGGAGATGCTCGCCGCGCTGGCCCGCACCGGCTGGCACAACTACTCGCTCTTCCTCCGCGAGGACGGCCTGCTGGTCGGGTACTTCGAGACCCCCGACCTCCAGGCGGCCCTCGCCGGCATGGACGCCACCGAGGTCAACGCCCGGTGGCAGGCAGAGATGGCCGAGTTCTTCGTCGAGCTCGGCGACGCACGACCCGACACAGGTTTCCTCCGACTGGCCGAGGTGTTCCACCTCGAGGACCAGCTCGCCGGGACTGCGGAGCACAAGGAGACAGCAGAGAGATGAGCAGCTTCAGCGACATCGCCGGGCCCCTCGAGGCGCTCGCGATCGAGGTCCCCTCGTGGGCCTACGGCAACTCCGGCACCCGGTTCAAGGTGTTCGGTTCGCCGGGCACGCCGCGCACGGTCGAGGAGAAGATCGCCGACGCCGCCACCGTGCACCGGTTCACCGGGCTCGCGCCGACCGTCGCGCTGCACATCCCGTGGGACCTGGTCGACGACTACGGCAAGCTCGCGGCGCACGCCGAGGACCACGGGGTGCGGCTCGGCACGATCAACTCCAACACGTTCCAGGACGACGACTACAAGCTCGGCAGCCTCACCCACGTCGACCCCGCCGTACGGCGCAAGGCGATCCAGCACAACCTCGACTGCATCGAGGTGATGGACGAGACCGGCTCGCGCGACCTGAAGATCTGGCTGGCCGACGGCACCAACTACCCGGGCCAGGGCGACATCCGGGCCCGCCAGGACTGGCTGGCCGAGGGCCTGGCCGAGATCTACGCGCGGATCGGCGAGGACCAGCGGCTGGTGCTGGAGTACAAGTTCTTCGAGCCGGCGTTCTACCACACCGACGTGCCCGGACTGGGGCACGTCGTACGCCCAGGTGGCGGCGCTCGGCGAGCGGGCGATGGTCTGCCTCGACACCGGCCACCACGCGCCGGGCACCAACATCGAGTTCATCGTCGCCCAGCTGCTGCGGCTGGGGAAGCTCGGCTCGTTCGACTTCAACTCCCGCTTCTACGCCGACGACGACCTGATCGTCGGTGCCGCCGACCCGTTCCAGCTGTTCCGGATCCTGGTCGAGGTGATGCGCGGCGGTGGCTACGGCCCGGACAGCGACGTCGCGCTGATGCTCGACCAGTGCCACAACATCGAGGCCAAGGTCCCCGGCCAGATCCGCTCGGTGCTCAACGTGCAGGAGATGATGGCCCGCGCGCTGCTGCTCGACACCGACGCGCTGGCCGGGGCACGGACGTCCGGTGACGTGCTGGCCGCCAACGAGATCTTCATGGACGCCTTCTACACCGACGTACGCCGCGACCTGGCCGCCTGGCGCGAGGAGCGCGGCCTGCCGGCGGACCCGATGCGGGCCTACCTCGCGAGCGGCTACCAGCAGCAGATCGAGGCCGACCGCGTCGGCGGCGCGCAGGCGTGATGGAACTGAGCACTGACTCGCTGACCACCCCACCGAGCCCCATCGAGAAGGACATCATGACCAACCAGACCGTCACCGAGCTGATCGAGCGATCCAACCGGCTCGGCGCCGACCCGAAGAACACCAACTACGCCGGCGGCAACACCTCCGCCAAGGGCACCGAGGTCGACCCGGTCACCGGCGAGGACGTCGAGCTGGTCTGGGTCAAGGGCTCCGGCGGTGACCTCGGCACGCTGACCGAGTCCGGGCTGGCCGTGCTGCGGCTGGACCGGATGCGCGCGCTGGTGGACGTCTACCCGGGTGTCGAGCGCGAGGACGAGATGGTCGCGGCGTTCGACTACTGCCTGCACGGCAAGGGCGGCGCGGCCCCGTCGATCGACACCGCCATGCACGGCCTCGTCGACGCGGCCCACGTCGACCACCTGCACCCCGACTCCGGCATCGCGATCGCGACCGCCGCCGACGGCGAGGAGCTGACCGCGAAGATCTTCGGCGACAAGGTGGTCTGGGTGCCGTGGCGCCGTCCCGGCTTCCAGCTCGGCCTCGACATCGCCGCGATCAAGGAGGCCAACCCGCGAGGCGGTCGGCTGCATCCTCGGCGGCCACGGCATCACCGCCTGGGGCGACACCAGCGAGGAGGCCGAGCGCAACTCGCTGTGGATCATCGACACCGCGGCGGCCTACATCGCGGCGAACACGAAGCCGGAGCCGTTCGGACCCGCGCTCGAGGGGTACGCCGCGCTGCCCGGAGGCCGAGCGCCGGGCCAAGGCCGCCGCCCTCGGCGCCCACGATCCGCGGCATCGCCTCGCACGACCGGCCGATGGTCGGCCACTTCACCGACGCCGACGTGGTCCTCGACTTCCTGGCCTCCGCCGAGCACCCGCGGCTCGCCGGCGCTCGGCACCTCGCTGCCCCGACCACTTCCTGCGCACCAAGGTCAAGCCGCTGGTGCTCGACCTGCCCGGCCGACCGCGACGGTCGAGGAGTCCGTCGCCCGGCTCGAGGAGCTGCACGTCGCCTACCGCGAGGACTACCAGGGCTACTACGACCGCAACGCGGTTCGACGGCTCAACCGCCGCCTCGCCGGCGATCCGCGGCGCGGACCCGCTGATCGTGCTGGTGCCCGGCGTCGGGATGTTCTCCTTCGGCAAGGACAAGCAGACCGCCCGCGTGGCCGGCGAGTTCTACGTCAACGCGATCAACGTGATGCGCGGCGCCGAGGGGCTCTCGACGTACGCCCCGATCGACGAGGCCGAGAAGTTCCGCATCGAGTACTGGGCGCTCGAGGAGGCCAAGCTCCAGCGGATGCCGAAGCCGAAGCCGCTGGCCACCCGGATCGCGCTGGTCACCGGCGCGGCCGGCGGGCATCGGCAAGGCGACCGCGAAGAGGCTCGCCGCCGAGGGCGCCTGCGTCGTGATCGCCGACCTCGACCTGGAGAAGGCCCAGGCGGCCGCGGCCGAGATCGGCGGCTCGGACGTCGCGGTCGGCGTGGCCGCGGACGTCTCCGACGAGGACGCCGTGCAGGCGATGGTCGACGCCGCCGTGCTCGCCTTCGGCGGGCTCGACCTGGTCGTCAACAACGCCGGGCTGTCGCTGTCGAAGTCGCTGCTCGAGACCACCGCCGCCGACTGGGACCTCCAGCACGACGTGATGGCCAAGGGCTCGTTCCTGGTCTCGCAAGGCCGCGGCGAAGGTGCTGATCGAGCAGGGGCTGGGCGGCGACATCGTCTACATCTCCTCGAAGAACTCGGTCTTCGCCGGCCCCAACAACATCGCCTACTCCGCGACCAAGGCCGACCAGGCGCACCAGGTGCGGCTGCTGGCCGCCGAGCTCGGCGAGCACGGCATCAAGGTCAACGGCGTCAACCCCGACGGCGTCGTCCAGGGCTCCGGCATCTTCGCCGTGCGGCTGGGGCGCCAACCGCGCCGCGGTCTACGGCGTGGAGGAGAAGGACCTCGGCAAGTTCTACGCCCAGCGCACGATCCTCAAGCGCGAGGTGCTGCCCGAGCACATCGCCAACGCGGTGTTCGTGCTGTGCGGTCCGGACCTGACGCACACCACCGGCCTGCACGTCCCGGTCGACGCCGGCGTCGCGGCGGCGTTCCTGCGATGACTGACCAGCAGACGCGGTCGTCGCGGTCGACCTCGGCGCCACCTCCGGCCGGGTGATGGTCGGCCGTGGTCGGCGTCGACCCCGCGGTGCTCGACCTCGAGCGAGGTGCACCGGTTCCCCAACGGCGCGGTCCGGGCCGCCGACGGCTCGCTGCGCTGGGACATCCGGCGGATCCACGCGTGAGGTGCTGGAGGGGATCCGGCTGGCCGCCGCCGCGGGCCCGGTCGACGCGATCGGCATCGACTCCTGGGCGGTCGACTACGGGCTGCTCGACGCGACGGGCGAGCTGCTCGGGACCCCTACAGCTACCGCGACGCGCGCACCGACGGCGTCGCCGAGAAGGTGCGTCGACCGAGCTCGGCGCCGACAGCTGTACGCCGAGACGGGCTCCAGCAGCTGCCGTTCAACACGCTCTACCAGCTCAGCGTCGACACGCGACCTGCGCCGACGCCGACGACCCTGCTGCTGGTGCCCGACCTGCTCGGGTACTGGCTCACCGGCGAGCGCGGGGCCGAGCGCACCAACGCCTCGACCACCCAGCTCTACGACGCCCGATCCCAGCGAGTGGGCGACCGACCTGCTCGACCGGCTCGACCTCCCGACGCCGGTTGCTGCCCGCCGCTGCGCAGCCCGGGCGACGTGGTCGGCACCCTGCTGCCGCAGGTCGCCGCCTCGGTCGGCTCCCGCCGGAGACGCCGGTGTCGCGGTCGGCTCGCACGACACCGCCTCGGCCGTCGTCGGCGTGCCCGCCGGCGACGCGCCGTACGCGTACGTCTCCTCGGGCACCTGGTCGCTGGTCGGCCTCGAGCTCGACGCGCCGGTGCTGACCGAGGAGGCCCGCGAGCGCCGACTTCACCAACGAGGCCGGCGTCGACGGCACCGTCCGGTTCCTCAGAACGTCATGGGCCTGTGGGTGCTCTCCGAGTGCCTGCGCCAGTGGGCGGACGACGGCACCCCGGACAGCGACCTGGCCTCGGTGCTGGACGCCGCGGCCGCGCTGCCCGCGAGTGGCCGCGTCGTCGACGTGGACGACCACCGGCTGCTGCCGCCGGGCGACATGCCGGCCCGGGTCGCGGCGCTGGCGGCGGAGGCGGGCGTCGACGTGCCGCAGACACCGGGGGAGTACGCCCGGCTGGTCCTCGACAGCCTGGCCGAGGCCTACCGCCGCAACGCTGCGTACGGCGGCGGCGCTGGCCGGCGTGGAGCCGGAGGTCGTGCACGTGGTCGGCGGCGGGTCGCGAGAACCGGCTGCTCTGCCAGCTCACGGCCGACGCCTGCGGCTTGCCCGTGGTGGCCGGTCCGAAGGAGGCTGCTGCCCTGGGCAACGTGCTCGTGCAGGCGCGGGCGCTGGGAGTGGAGATGCCGACCTCGACCGAGATGCGGGCGCTGGTCGCGCGCCACGCAGCGACTCGACGCGCTACGAGCCGCGATGAAGGTCGCGCTGCAGGTCACCTGCATCAACGACGCGCTGTTCCCCGACACCGGCAAGGCCGTGGTCACCCTGCTGCGCCGGCTCGGCGTCGAGGTCGAGTTCCCGGCGGCGCAGACGTGCTGCGGGCAGCCGATGGTCAACACCGGCTACCTCGACGAGGCGGTGCCTGCGCGTGCGCTCGTTCGTCGACGCGTTCGCGGCGTACGACGCGATCGTCACGCCGTCGGGCTCGTGCGCGGGCTCGGCCCGGCACCAGCACCGGATCGTGGCCGAGCGGTCCGGCGACCCGGGCCTGGTCGCGCGCGGTCGGCGGAGACCGGCGCCGCGGGTCTACGAGCTGACCGAGTTCCTCGTCGACGTGCTCGGGGTCACCGACGTCGGGCGCGTCCTTCCCGCACACGCGTGACCTACCACCCGACCTGCCACTCGCTGCGGATGCTCGGTGTCGGCGACCGGCCGCGGCTGCTGCTCGAGCAGGTGCGGGGGCTGCGCCTGGTCGACCTGCCCGCGGGCGAGGAGTGCTGCGGCTTCGGCGGCACGTTCGCGGTGAAGAACGCCGACACCTCGATCGCGATGGGCTCCGACAAGGCCCGCCACGTCCGCGAGACCGGCGCCGAGGTGCTGGTGGCGGGGGACAACTCCTGCCTGATGCACATCGGCGGGCTGCTGTCGCGGCAGCGGTCGGGGGTCCGGGTCGATGCACCTGGCCGAGGTGCTCGCCGCCCGGAGGGCTCCGGCAGTCGAGCCGTCGAGCCGTGACCCGCATGACGCACCTTCGTCGGCATGCCCGCGTTCCCGACGGCCGCGCGCGCTGCGCTGGCGGACACCCAGCTCCGGCACAACCTCGCGCACGCGACGGGCACCATCCGCGACAAGCGGGCCCGCGTGGTCGCCGAGGTCGCGGACTGGGAGGACCTGCGGACGGCCGGGGCGGCGATCAAGGACGCGCACGCTGCACGACCTCGCGTCGTACCTCCTCCAGCTGGAGGCCTCGCTCACCGCTGCCGGTGCCACCGTGCACTGGGCCCGCGACGCGGCGGAGGCGAACGCGGTCGTCGCAGCGGTCGCGAAGGCCCACGGCGTCGACGAGGTGGTCAAGGTCAAGTCGATGGCCACCCAGGAGATCGGGCTCAACGAGGCGCTGGCGGAGGAGGGCATCGCGGCCTGGGAGACCGACCTGGCCGAGCTGATCGTGCAGCTCGGCGACGACCTGCCCTCCCACATCCTGGTGCCGGCGATCCACCGCAACCGTGCGGAGATCCGGCAGATCTTCCGCGACCGGATGGCGGGTGCCGGACGCCCGCGCCGGACGACCTCACCGACGACCCGGCCGAGCTGGCCGGCGCCGCCCGGCTGCACCTGCGGGAGAAGTTCCTGCGCGCCAAGGTCGCCGTCTCCGGCGCGAACTTCGCCGTCGCCGAGACCGGCACCCTCGTCGTCGTCGAGTCCGAGGGCAACGGCCGGATGTGCCTGACCCTGCCCGAGGTGCTGGTCTGCGTGGTCGGCATCGAGAAGGTGGTGCCGACCTGGCAGGACCTCGACGTGTTCCTCCGGCTGCTGCCGCGCTCCTCGACCGGTGAGCGGATGAACCCCTACACCTCGACCTGGACCGGGGTGACGCCCGGCGACGGCCCGCAGGAGGTGCACGTCGTCCTGCTCGACAACGGCCGCACCCGTGCGCTCGCCGACGAGGTCGGCCGGCAGGCGCTGCGCTGCATCCGCTGCTCGGCGTGCCTGAACGTGTGCCCGGTCTACGAGCGGGTCGGCGGCCACGCCTACGGCTCGGTCTACCCCGGCCCGATCGGCGCGATCCTCAACCCGCTGATGAAGGGCGTCGGCGTCGACGCGCAGACCGACTCGCTGCCGTACGCCTCCTGCCTCTGCGGCGCCTGCTACGAGGTGTGCCCGGTCAAGATCGACATCCCGTCGGTCCTGGTCGACCTGCGCGCCCAGGTCGTCGACGCGCACCGGGGCGGCGTGCCGTCGGCCAGGACGTCGCGATGAAGGGCGCCGCCACGGTCTTCGCCTCCGGCCGGCGGCTCGGCTTCGCGGAGCGGTTCGCCCGCCTCGGCACGCGGGCTGCCGCGGACAGCTGCCGCTCGCGGCCGGCGTGGACCGGTGCCCGCGACCTCCCGGCGGGCCCCGGGAGTCGTTCCGGGCCTGGTGGAAGCGCACGCGGGGAGGGACGACGTGAGCGCCCGCGAGGAGATCCTGGCCCGGGTCCGCGCCGCGACCGCCGGTGCCGCGTCGGTCCCGGCGCCGCCTCCGGTGCGCGCCGCCGACCCGGCTTCCGGTGCCGACGCTGCTCGACCTGTTCGCCGAGCGGGTCGCCGACTACCGGGCGGTCGTCGAGAGGTGCACGCCCGACGAGCTGGCCGCGCCGGGTCGCGGCCGCCGTCGAGGGCCGCGTCGTCGTCGTACCCGAGGGGCTGGGGGTGGAGGTGCCCGGCGCCATCGTCGACACCGGCCTGACCGCGCTCGAGCTCGACGAGGTCGACGCCGTGGTGACCGAGGCCGCCGTCGGCGTCGCCGAGACCGGCACCATCGTGCTCGACCACGGCCCGGGTCAGGGCCGCCGCGCGCTCACCCTGGTGCCCGACCGTCACGTGTGCGTCGTCCGGGCCGACCAGGTGGTGCCCGACGTCCCGGACGCTGTCGCCCTGCTCGACCCCGCGCGCCCGCAGACCTGGATCAGCGGCCCGTCGGCCACCAGCGACATCGAGCTCGACCGCGTCGAGGGCGTGCACGGCCCGCGCTCGCTGCACGTCATCCTGGTCGGCTGAGCGGTCCCTCGGGAGCGGTCACATCAGGTGTCCTGACCCCCTTGATCAGCAGGTAGGCCAGGAGCGACACCTCGCAGACCGTCTCGGGCAGGACGAAGATGGCGGCCGAAGTGTCCGCGAAGGACGGGGCGAGGAACTGGGTCAGGGCGTCGACGACGTAGCAGACGGTGCCGAGCATGAGCAGGAACGAGAGCCATCGGGGGAACATGCCGGACCGGTAGCCGAGCAGGCCGAGCGCGAAGAGCCACAGCCAGGCCAGCTGGGCGATCAGGTACCCGTAGTGCTGCAGGTCCATCAGGAGCAGGACCAGTGCGTGCGGAGCCGTCGGCGCCGAACGCGGTGACGTAGGAGCTGTTCGTCGCGACCAGCAGCGCGCCGAGCTGGTGGACCATGTTCAGGCAGGTGATCGCGGCCGAGACCGCCACGAAGACGACCATGGCCCGGGCGATGTTCCGTCCCCGCGTGGGCCAGCAGCCGGTAGAGGGTCACGGCCAGGACGAGCCAAACCAGCGCCTGGACCAGGTCGGCCACGAAGCTGAGCCGGACCAGGGTCGAGTTCGCCACGATGTTCGCCGCGGTTGCGGCGGCGTCCCCTGGCTCGTAGACGTTCACCCGCACGATCTGTGCGAAGCCGCCGAGGATCGCGACCACCAGATAGAGCAGGCCCGCCATCCTCGCGAGCCGGACCGGCGACCACGGTGGCCGCCCGGTCTCCTCCGCGTCGGGTGTGTTCACCGTGGGAGCGCCGTGCTGTAGAGCAGCGGTCATGTCGATGCCTGTCCTCGAGGTGGTGCGCACACGACGGCGTCCGAGAACCGGACGCAGTGCGAGAGAGCGGCCCGAGGCCTTGACTCCGCACGGCAGATCGCCGATGCGGACGCCTCCAACGTGCGCTCCCTACGTAGCCACGTCAAGGGGTCAGAACGCTGGTACGGCGGACTCCAGGTGCCGAGTCTCCTCAGTTCTCATCGGTGTCATCACGGGCATGGAGTCCTGTCCCGGAACGGTGAGACCGGGAGCGCGTCCGGCGCGACGAGCACGAGCACGCCCAGCACAAGGAGGACGAGCGCCGTGCCGTAGGTCGCCGTTCGGCGCCACGGCAGGATCTTCTCGATCGCGATGAGCCCGGCGACGACCGCCATCCAGGTCACGCTCATGACGCCCAGGGCGAAGAGCGACGCCATCAGAGCCCAGCAGCAGCCGACGCACCACGCACCGTTCTTCGCTCCCATGCGAAGCGCGCCCGACCATCCGTCGCGCCACGACCCGAGAAGGGTGCCGAGCGGGCTGCGGCACTTGCCCAGGCAGACGTTCTTGAGCGGCGTCAGCTCGTAGACGGCCGCCACGATCAGTGTCGCTCCGGCGATGGGGCGCCCGGCGTGTTCCCACGCCAGGTCGCCTCCTGCTGCGTGGCTCGCGGCCACCCCGATCAGGAAGGCGACGACTCCGGCGCCGGCCCACGTGACGAGGTAGCCGCGGTGAACACCAGCGGCAGCAGCCGCGACTTCCGGCTCATCCGCGCGTACAGCGCGACCGTCGGAGCGACCGACGGGAACATCATCGCCGCCATCATGACGACCCAGACGCCGAGGAACCAGCCGAACGTCCCGAGGCCGGTCCAGGGCCCGTTGTCCATGCCGCGCATCTGCTCCGACCGTCCACCACCAGCCGGCGCCGGCGAGCGCGAAGAGGACGACGACCAGCCCCAGCTGAGCGCGGCTGGCCGCGAACGCGGGACGAAGACCTGCGCCGGCGGACGAAGCCGCCGACCCGATGTCGGTCATGCCGTCAGGCGGCCCACGAGAAGTCCGACTTCGACAGCCCGGTCTTCCCCTCGTACTCGATGCCGAAGGCGTTGATCCTCGACCGCTTCGCCTCGGCCATCGTCAGGTCGGACCCGACCGGGTGGAACATCCCGGAGAACCTCACCGGCTCACCGGTCTCCACACCGAACGGGACGATGTCCTCGATCTCGAAGTCGATCGCGTCGCCGACGCGGACGCTGTGGCGCAGCCCGTCGTCCTCGACGTCGATCGCGGCGCGCTCGACGCCCAGCATCTCGCCGATCAGCGGAGCGAGCCCCGCCATCGGCCCACCCAGCTGGCCGCTGAAGACCTGGACGAGCTTGTCGAACTGCGCGTCCGTCGCGCCGTCGTCGATGAACACCCCGACCCGCCAGTTGCCGTCGGTCATCACCTTCGGCGTGTCGGCGATCAGCGCGACCTTGCACCCGGCGATGTCCGTGCCGTCGACCGCTCCCTCGCGGATGTTGAAGACGAGAGTCACGCGACAGAAGTCGTAGGTGGCCCCATGATCGAAGGACAGGTTGCACGGGCACATGAGCTCGCACGAGCAGGTCTCGACGTAGCTACCCGTCAGGTTCCACGACATCGGACCCTCCCTTGCGCCAGAGCCCAAGTCTCCCGCCGTGCCGGAAGAGCGTCAACGACGGCTGCTGCGGGCGTTATGTCCGGCTGAAGATCGACGCGTCCGTTGGGGATGGTCTTCATCTCGTACTTCGGGTTGTGGGCGTAGGAGTGGTGCCGCGGGCACAGCAGGCGTCCGTCGGCGATGTTGGTCTTGCCGCCTCGGCTCCAGGGGATGTTGTGGTGGACGTGGCACAGCGCGGCGGGCCAGTCGCAGCCTTCGTGCGTGCAGTGCTGGTCGCGGTGCCGGATCGCGATCCGCTGGTACCGGTCGTAGAGCCGTTTCCTGCGGCCGAGGTCGAGGATCTTGGACTTCCCGCCGAGCACCATCGGGATGATCCCGGCCTCGCAGGCGAGCTTGCGGGCCTGGTCGGCGGTGATCGGGTCCCCGGTGTCCAACAGCGCCGGTGTCTGGCTGTCGCCGAGCAGGTTCTCCAGGGTCATGGTGACCACCATGGTGGCGTCGACGCCGCCGGCCTGGGGGAGCCGGTCGATCGGGTAGCGGGTGACGTACTCGCAGAACGCGTGCCCGAGCCCCTTCGGGGTGCCGGAGTGGTGGCGGTGCTTGGGTGAGTTGATCGCGAGCACCGCCTGCTTGAGCATCGCCCCGACCGGGGCGGGGAGGGTGAACCGGCCGTGGCACAGGCCGTGCCCGTCGTCGGCGATGGTGAACCGGCAGGCTTCCTCGGCGAGCGCTTCTTGGCGTTGCAGGGCCTTGAGCTCGTGGTCTTCGGCGATCTCGGGGGCGACCACTTCGAGGACGTGGTGGGCGATCCGGCGCAGCGCGACCGGGTCGTGCTCGGCGGCAAGGCCGATCAGGTGGTTCTCGGCCTCGCGGCGGTGCTCGACCGGGAGCGCGTCGACGCCCTTGACGATCACCACCGCCTGGTCCTCGGAGACCTGGCCGGCGGCCATCGCGTCCCGGACCGGCTCGTGGTCGTGGTCCAGCGCGTTGGCGAGAGCCAGGCGGCGTTTGGCGTCCCGTTTGGTCTGCCGGGTCGGGTTGGCCCACTAGGCTGCCGGTGTCGGCGGCACCGTGGTTGGCGCCGAGGTCGTGGCGGTCGGCGTGGTGGGCGACGCGGAGCTCGAGCTCGGCGATCTGGTGCCGCAGCCGGGCCAGCGCGGTGAGGTTGGTCGGCGGTCTCGGTGGGCGCAGGGTCCACAGCCCGAGGTCGGCGACCTGGTCCAGTGTCGGCGATGGCGGCGACCGTGGCCGCGACCGGGTGCTGCCCGGTGTCGTCGAATACCGTTGCCATACAGGGAATTCTGGCATCGACCACCGACAGTCCCGGCCCGGGAATGCGGTTCCCGACAGCTGTGGAGAAGTATTTCGAAAATTTTCTGGAGCCCTCACAGTGTGGTCTCGACACTCGCTCGCTGGCGCTCGCTGCTCGACCACCGGAGCGGCCAACCACTACCTGCCCCACCGGGAGCAGACCGCCACCCCGCGCCGTACCCCTCCCCGTCGCTGCGCTTTCCACCACTGTCCACCTGCACCGCGTAGGGACGGTCTCGACACCCGCTCGCTGGCGCTCGCTGCTCGACCACCCGTCGGGCGTCCCTCCACGTCGACGGCTCGAACCTCCGCAGGCGCAGGCTGTTGCCGACGACGAACACCGAGCCGAGCTCGACGGCGGGGTGCGGGCTCATGAGAGTCGGTAGCCGGCCTCGTCGACGGCCGACGCCACCTCGTCCTCGGAGACGGGCTGGTCGCTGGTGACCGTGAGCCTGCCGGTGGGGAGGTCGACGTCGACGCCGGTGACGCCGGCGATCTCGAGGACCTCATCGCTCACGGACGCGACGCAGTGCTCGCAGGTCATCCCGGACACGGTGAAGGTGGCGGTGCTGGTCATGACGCTCTCCTCGAGATGCGTGCGGTCAGGAACGGACGAGGCGGGCGACGGCGTCGGAGGCCTCCTTGAGCTTGGCCTCCGCCTCCGGTCCGCCGGCCTGAGCGGCGTCGAGCACGCAGTGCGCCATGTGCTCGTCGAGCAGGCCGAGCGCGACCGCCTGGAGCGCCTTGGTGACCGCCGACACCTGGGTGAGGATGTCGATGCAGTACTTGTCCTCGTCGACCATCCGGGCGATGCCGCGCACCTGGCCCTCGATGCGGCGCATCCGCTTGGCGTAGTCGTCCTTCTTGTGGGCGTAGCCGGGGGTGCTGGGGGTGTCCATGATGGACACCATACCCCCCTAGGGTATTCATGCAAGTCCGGGCTGCCCGCCGCGGTTCCACATCGTGCCCGCGCCAGCACGTCGCCTGACCGGTCCGGCACGGCCCGTCTGCGAGACTGAGCGCATGCGGGTCTCAGCCAAGTCCGACTACGCGCTCCGCGCGCTGATCGAGATCGCCGGACGCCACGACGCCAAGCCGGTCAGCGCCGAGGAGCTGGGCAACGCCCAGGAGATCCCGCACGGGTTCCTCCAGGCGATCCTGGCCGACCTGCGCCGGGCCGGCATCGTGGTCAGCCAGCGGGGACAGGCCGGCGGCTGGCGGATGGGCCGTGACGCCGCCGAGGTGAGCGTGGCCGACGTGATCCGGGCGGTCGACGGCCCGCTGGTCAGCGTCTACGGCCTGCGTCCGGAGTCGGTCAGCTACCAGGGCTCGGCCGAGGTGCTCCAGCTGGTCTGGATCGCCGCCCGCAGCAGCCTGCGCGAGGTGTTCGAGAGCGTCACGATCGCGGCGCCTGGCGTCCGGGTCGCTGCCCGAGGACGTCGCCGTGCGCACGCGCGACGAGGACGCCTGGCAGCCCCACTGAGCTGACCGGGCGGTCAGGCCGGGGGTCAGGCGACGTCGCGCCCGCTGGACAGGCGCAGCCGCGACTTGTGCTTGCGGCGCTTGCGGTCCAGCCGCGTGTTCTCGGCCTGCAGGTCCGCCACCTCGGCGCGCAGCCGCGCCACCTCGACCACCGCGTCGGCCAGCGCCGACGTGGCGGTTCCCTCGGCGGCGACCGGCGCCTGGGCGCGGGCGTCCTCGGACACCCGGAACTCACCGTGCATGTCGAACCCCTTCCTGGTCACGTACTCGGCCCACGTCGCCAGCCACTCCTCGCCGGGCACCGGTGGGTACGGCGTCGCGGTCGTCCCGGTGAGCAGGTCACGGCCCAGCCAGTCGCGCAGCGCCGTCCGCCGGCCCCGTGCGTCGAGCCGGTCGTCGAGCCCGAGCGCGACCTCGCGCAGCGCCGCGAGCCGATCGGCGTGAGCGGCGGCCGGCAGGACGTCCGGCGCGAACTCGGCCTCGGCGCCGACGAGCGTCATCAGCCGCGCCCAGACCAGCGCCGGTTCGGTCTCGGCGATCACGTGGACCTGCTCGGGCAGCACCGTGCGGGTCCACCGGCGCAGGATGTCGGCGACGTCGTGGCCGGCCCGGAACGCCCGCGCCTGCGGGTGGTCCGGCTCTGTCAGCACGCGCTCGGCGTACCGCTCCGGCCGGGTCGTCGCGCCCTGCTCCAGCGCAGCCTGTGCGCCGGCGTAGACCTGGCTGGTGAGGTCACGCACCACCAGCACGAGGTGGATCTCCGCCCCTCGCAGGCCGTCGAGCGCCAAGGCGACCTGGTCGGCGGTGGCCCCGGCCAGGCCCGGGGTGCTCAGGACCGTGACGCCGCGATGCCGCCAGCCCAGCCGGGCCAGCGCGGCGCACTGGCCGGTGACCTCGCGGCGGCGGTAGCCGAGCTGCTGGTGGTTCTGCCGGAGCTCGGCGGTCGCCAGCTCCCAGGCGGCGGGGGTGCCGGGCACCAGGACGCCGGCCTCGGCCAGCTCCGCCCGTCGTACGTCGAGGGCGTGCGCGAGGTAGCCGGTGCCGAGGTCGTCGGGACCGATGTGCCAGAAGATCCTGCGTCGGGCCATGGCACGAGCGTGTCGGTCCCGGGCGACCCCGCGGTGAACGGCGGGTGGAATCGGGTCGGAGTTCCGGTGCCGGTCAACCGGTCGGACAGAACGCCTCGCCCGGCCCCAGCTCCGGGTGGATCGGCCCGTCGCGGTCGCTGAGCGAGCCCGCGCCGTCGCGTCCGCGCACGGTCGCGACCAGCTCGGCGAGGATCGACAGCGCGATCTCGCCCGGTCCGTCGGCGCCGATGTCGAGCCCGGCCGGCCCGCGCACGCGGCCCAGCTGCTCCTCGTCCACGCCGTGGTCGGTCAGGTAGCCGCGGCGGTGCTCCTGCGTCTTCCGGGAGCCCATCCCGCCGATGTAGACGAGGTCACCGGCCAGGGCCGCCTCGAGCGACGGGCCGGCGACGTCGAGGTCGTGGCTGGTGACCACCACGGCCCGGGCGTCGGGCAAGGCGGCCAGGCTGTCCTCGAGCGTCGCGGCCACCCGGGCCTCCCAGCCGAGCAGCCGGGTCATCGGGGCGAGTGCGTCGGCGACGGGTCCCTCGCCGACGATCAGCAGCAGGTCCATGGCGGCCACGGTACGCCCGCGACTCAGGTGACCGAGAGCCGCTGCGTGACCCAGTCGACGAACGGCCGCAGCGCGCGCCAGTCCTTGCGCACCAGGTCGAGCAGCTCAGGGGTGTGGATCACCGGCTCGAACCCGTAGCTCTTGCCGAGCGTCATCGACTTGTGCCGGAGCAGGTCGATCCGCGGGTGGTCGGCGTCGTACCCGCGCGGTGTGGTCTTGAGCCTGTCGCCGCCGAGCTCGAACCCCTTGCGCTGCAGGGACTTCAGCAGCTTCGCGAGCTCGGTGCCGGTGCGCTCGTCGGCGATGGCGTCGCGGATCCGGGCCAGGTCGGGACCCTCCGCGTGGTAGAAACCCGAACCCACCCGCACGCCCGGGGCGCTCACCTCGACGTACCAGCCGGTGGCCGGCGCGACCGCGACGTACGCGCCCTGGTGGGTCTTGTACGGCGTCTTGTCCTTGGCGAACCGCACGTCCCGGTAGGGCCGGAAGATCTTCGCCGCGCCGAACTCCGGTGCCAGCGCCTCGGTCAGCGCGACCATCGGTGCCTTCACCGACTCGGCGTAGACCGCCTTGTGCGCCTCCCAGAACGACTTGGTGTTGTCGATCTCGAGGTCGTCGTAGAAGTCCAGCGCGGCGCTCGGGAAACCCTGGAAACCGGTCACGGCCCGACCCTACGGCGCGGCCTCGAAGAGGGTGCCGCCGATCTCCTTGCTGCGGCCGACGAACGTCGCGACGACGGTGCCGTCGGTGGTGCTGACGCTGATGTCGTAGGTGCCGTCGCGGCCCTCGCGTTCACGCTCGGCCGCCGTCGCGGTGAGCACGTCGCCGAGCCGCGTCGGTGCGCGGAACCGGATCTCGGCGCCGGCGGCCACGGTGACCCGGTTGTAGCTGTTGCAGGCGAACGCGAACGCCGAGTCGGCCAGGGTGAACGTGTAGCCCCCGTGGCCGATGGCGTGCCCGTTGACCATGTCGTCGGTGACGGTCATCCGGAGCGTCGCCCGGCCGGGGCCGACGTCGAGGATCTCCATGCCGAGCGACCGGCTGGCCCGGTCGCCGGCCCACATCGCCTCGGCGGAGCGGCGGGCGACCTCGTCTGCGTGCATGCGGAGCGGATGACGAGATTCGAACTCGCGACATCGACCTTGGGAAGGTCGCGCTCTACCAACTGAGCTACATCCGCCTGCGCGTCTCCCGGAGGGAACGGCGGGAGCGATAGTACCCGACCTCGGCCGCCCGGTAGGTTGTGCGCCGTGCTGCTCTCCGATCGCGACATCCTGGACGAGATCGACGCCGGTCGGATCGCGATGGAGCCCTTCGACCCGGCGATGGTGCAGCCGGCCAGCATCGACGTCCGTCTGGACCGGTACTTCCGGGTGTTCGAGAACCATCGCTACCCCCACATCGACCCGGCCCAGGCCCAGGACGACCTGACCCGCGAGGTCCAGGCCGAGGGGGACGAGCCGTTCATCCTGCACCCGGGCGAGTTCGTGCTCGGCTCGACGTACGAGGAGGTCTCGCTGCCCGAGGACCTCGCCGCCCGCGTGGAGGGCAAGTCCTCGCTCGGGCGGCTCGGGCTGCTCACGCACGCGACCGCCGGCTTCGTGGACCCCGGGTTCTCCGGCCACGTCACGCTGGAGCTGGCCAACGTGGCCACGCTGCCGATCAAGCTCTACCCGGGCATGAAGATCGGGCAGTTCTGCTTCTTCCGGATGAGCTCCGCCTCGGAGCACCCGTACGGCTCGGAGAAGTACGGCTCGCGCTACCAGGGGCAGCGGGGGCCGACCCCCAGCCGCTCGTACGCGAACTTCCACCGCACCCGCATCTGAGCGTCGCTCGGCAGGGCTGCGTCAGCCGGTCGTCCGCTCCAGGAAGTCGGTGACGGCCTGGTCGTAGGCCTCGGGGTCCACGTTCCACGACTCCACGTGGTTGGCTCCGCGCACCTCGTCGAGCGTCACGTCGCTGGACTTGTGGGACAGCTCCTCGCTGGTCGCGACCGGCACCGTGTCGTCGCGGGTGCCGTGCACGATCAGCACCGGCCCGCGGACCCAGTCCGGGTCGGAGGTGTAGTCGGTGGCGCCCCAGTCGACGCCGTACCGCAGCGAGGCCAGCTCCTCCGCGGACCACGTGAGCGTGGACGGCAGCGGCAGTCCGGGCGGCACGCGCACGTCACGCGCGCCGTACGCGATGGTGTCGCGGAGGTTGAGCATCGGGGCGTCGAGCACCACGGACTGCACCTGGTCGGCGTCGGCCGAGTGCCGCAGGTACGACGCCACGATGCTGCCGCCCATGGACGCGCCGCCGAGCACGATGTCGGACGCACCCTGCTGCTTGGCGTAGCGGACGGCGCCGTCGAGGTCGTGCCACTCGGTGACGCCGAACGTGTGCCGGTGGCTGGGGTCGCGCGGCGCGTCGGCGTCGTTGCGGTAGCCGATCGAGAGCGTCGGCATGCCCAGCCGGTGGGTGATCGCGGCCAGCCGGTACATCTCCGCGCGGGTCGCGCCCTTGCCGTGGACCAGCACCGCCCAGGTGCTGCCGGAGCCGGGGAAGTACGTCGCCGGCATGTCCCCGCGCGGTGACGGGTAGTGCACGAGCCTCGCGCCCGGCGGGGGGCTTCAGCGGGTAGGCGAACCCGTCCAGCGACACCCTCGTGCCCGGGCTCGGCGCCGTCCCCTCGAGCAGCCGCCAGGTCCGGCTGACGTCGTCGCCGCTGACGCTCGGCGGGCCGGAGACGCGCCCGTAGCCGCCCGGCCAGACCACGCCGTACACCGAGCGCGAGCGGAGCACGAAGTTCTGCGGCCCCGGGTCGGCCAGCGTGATCCGGTCACCGCTCGACCTGTGGTGACGGTCAGGTCGCGCGCCAGCGGGACGGCCTTGACCGCGAGCGCGTCGCTCTCGATCCGTCCGGAGAAGTACCAGCCCCCGGTGACGTGGAACAGCACCACGATCACGCCCAGGGTGACCAGCAGCCCCCGCACCGGGTGCCGCGCTCGTGTGCTCACCCGCCCAGCCTGACGCGACGGGTGGGTGCCGGGCGGGGTGCGACGCGGGGTGAGGGGGTTGGGACGACGGGGGCCGGATACCACGGTCCCGTGGTATCCGGCCACTTCCCTAGCGATATCTCGCTAGGGAAGCGGCAGGACGGATAGGGAAGTACGACGGGTCAGAGGTCGAACAGCGATGTCGAGTCGTCGATCTTCGCGTCGGTCTTCGGCGTGTGCGTCTCGCCGGAGCCGGACGGCTTGGCGGGCTCGTCGTCCGCGTCGTCGGCGTCCGGGTGTCCTCGGCGTCGTCCGCCTCGGAGTCGGCGGTCGTCCGTCGCCTCGGGCTGGCCGGTCTCCGCCGTCGCCGGAGTCTCCTCGGCCGCGTCGCCGTCGCCGGCGAACTCGGCCTTGATCTCCTTGATCGACCGGATCGGCGGCTGCTCCTCCTCGGCGCTTCGGCTGCTCCGGCTCGACGTCGGTGTCGGCGTCGTCGGCGGCGCGGTCGGTGTCGCCGTCGGTGGTGGAGTCGCCGGCGGGGTCCTCGCCGGCCTCGGCGGGCGCGCGGGCTCGGGCTCGTCGGGCTCCTCGATGTCGAACAGCGAGCCCTTCGGGGATCGACGAGGCGGGGGTCGGTCCGCTGCCGGATGACGCGGGCTGCTGCGGCTCGGGCTCGGTTCGACGTCGGTGTCGGCGTCGTCGGCGGCGCGGTCGGTGGCGCCGTCGGTGGTGGAGTCGCCGGCGGGCTCGCCGGCCTCGACTCGGCTGGCTCGGCGCCTCGATGTCGAACAGCGACCCACCCGTTGGCACCGTGTCCGCCGGCTCGGCAGCCGGCTTCGCCGCGGCTTCGGCGCTCCGGTTCCGGTGCGTCCTCGTCGTCGTCGCCGAGGTCGAACAGCGACCCGCCGCCCGTGGTCGCCGCGGCCGGCTTCTCCGGTTCCGGTGCGGCCTCGTCGTCGTCGCCGAGGTCGAACAGCGACCCGCCACCCGCGGCCGCAGCGGCGGGCTTCTCCGGCTCCGGTGCGGCCTCGCGCTCGTCGTCGCCGAGGTCGAACAGCGACCCGCCGCCCGCGGCCGCAGCGGCGGGCTGTCTCGGCTCCGGTGCGAGCGTCGTCGTCATCCAGGTCGAACAGCGACCCGCCGCCGGAGGCCGCCGCGGCCGCGCCGACGTCCTCGGTCTCGGTGACCGTGTCCTCGGTCTGGGTGGTGTCGCCGGCGTCGGGCTCGGCCTTGGTCTCCTCGGTGACCGTCGCCGTCGCGGTGGCGCCGTCGCCGGCACCGGCGCCCGCACCCGCCTTGGCCTTCGCCGGGGCGGACGGACTCGCCCTTCACCGACGCGAGCAGCATCTGCGCGACGTCGAGGACCTCGACCTCCTCGCGGGCCTCGCCCTTGCTCTGCACCTCGGTGAGCCCGTCGGAGAGCATCACGCGGCAGAACGGGCAGCCGACGGCGATCTGGTCGGCTCCGGTGGCGACGGCCTCCTTGGTGCGGTTGGTGTTGATCCGCTCGCCGATCGTCTCCTCCATCCACATGCGCGCGCCGCCGGCGCCGCAGCAGAAGGACCGCTCGCTGTTGCGCGGCATCTCGACGAAGTTCGCGTCGGGGATCACCTCGAGCAGCTCGCGCGGCGGCGAGTAGACCTGGTTGTGCCGGCCGAGGTAGCACGGGTCGTGGTACGTCACCGACCGCGCGGCACCCTGGGCGGCGACCGGGGTCAGCTTCTTCTCGCGCACCAGCCGGTTGAGCAGCTGGGTGTGGTGCACGACCTCGAGCTCGATGCCGAAGTGCTTGTACTCGTTCTTGAGCGTGTTGAAGCAGTGCGCACAGGTCGAGACGACCTTCTTGACCTTGTACTCCTTGAACGTCTCGACGTTCTGCGCCGCCAGCCCCTGGAACACGAACTCGTTGCCGGACGCGGCGGGCGGGGTCACCCGTGCAGGTCTCGCCGTTGCCGAGGACGCCGAAGCTGACGCCGGCCATGTCGAGCAGCTCGGCCACTGCGCGCGTGGTCTTCTTCGCCCGGTCCTCGTAGGCGCCGGCGCAGCCGACCCAGAACAGCCAGTCGACCTCCTCGAGCGACTCGATGTCCTCGCCGACGACCTTGACCTCGAACGGCAGGTCCTTGGCCCAGTCGAGGCGCGCCGTGGCCGACATGTTCCACGGGTTGCCCTTGTTCTCCAGGCCCTTGAACAGCCCGTTGAGCTCGGCGGGGAAGTTCGACTCGACCAGCACCTGGTAGCGGCGCATGTCGACGATGTGGTCGACGTGCTCGATGTCGACCGGGCACTGCTGCACGCACGCACCGCAGGTGACGCAGGACCAGAGCACGTCGGGGTCGATCACGCCCGCGCCGCTGTCGGGCATGTAGAACCAGTCGTCGCCGGTGTCGCCGACCAGCGGCCGCTCCACCTCGCGGGTCAGCGTGTCGTTGCCCTCGAGCAGTCCCTCGCGCTTGCCCTCGTCGGCCAGCAGGTACGGCGCCTTCGCCAGCGTGTGGTCCCGCAGGGCCATGATCATCAGCTTGGGCGAGAGCGGCTTCTCGGTGTTCCAGGCCGGGCACTGGTCCTGGCACCGACCGCACTCGGTGCAGGTCGTGAAGTCGAGGATGCCCTTCCAGCTGAAGTCCTCGGCGGCGCCGACGCCGAGCTTGGCGTCCTCGTCGAGGTCCTCGAAGTCGTCGAGCGTGAGCGCCTTGCCGGCGTTCATCATCGGCTTGGCGGCGCCGAGCGCGACCGGCTGACGGCCGAAGAGCACGTTGAGCGGCGCCACGAAGATGTGCAGGTGCTTGGAGTTGAGCACGAAGATCAGGAACACCAGCATCACGCCGATGTGCAGCAGCAGGCCGATGCCCTCGAGCACCTCCAGCGCACCCTCGCTCATGCCGTCGAGCACCTTGCCCAGGCCGATCGAGATGAACGCGCCGTCCTTGTAGGGAAGGTTGCCGAGCGCCGCGGACGCACCGCGGAACAGGAACATCGTCCAGATGACGTTGAAGATCATGAACAGCGTGATCCAGGCGCCCGAGAGGTGCGAGCCGAAGAACCGCGACCGCCGGCCGAGGTCCTTCGGGGCGTTCCGGACCCGGATCCAGACGAACGTCGCGATGCCGAAGAGCGCCATCATCGCGATGAAGTCCTGCGCGAAGCCGAGGACCGGCCAGTGGCCGACGACCGGGATCGCCCAGTCCATCGGCCCGTCGCCGCCGGTGAACAGGATCTTCAGCAGCGAGCCGTACGCCTCGAGGTAGACCGTGGCCAGGATCAGGAACGCCCAGAACACGAAGAAGTGGGCGGCGCCGGGCACCGACCACTTGAGCAGCTTCCTCTGCCCGAAGACCTCGACGACCTGTCGCTTGATCGCGGCGCCGAGCCGTGACGTCACGCCCTCGATCCGGTCGGGGGCGGGCTGGCCGCTGCTGATCACGCGGTAGAGGAACGACACCCGCAGGGCAGCGAGGGGCAGGGCGATCGCGTTCATCGCGAGGCCGACAACCAGGACAAAGATCACTCGTAGCTCCCCAACTCGACGGCGGCTTCGCCGGGTGTGCCGCACGCGCTGCGCCGAGACTACGGCCATGGCGACACGCGGGTCATCCGGCGTCCGTGTGACTCATCCTACCGACGGGTAACCGGGCGTGGCGCGCCTGTCGGTCAGGCCGGCGGCGTCAGGTCCTCGTGGGTCAGCGTGAGGATCGGGTGCGCCAGGAAGTCGTGCGTCAGCGCGCGGTCGTACGGCCGGCCGCCACCGGTCGGGGTGATCGTCAGGGCGAGGGTCGTGGCCAGCCCCTCGAGGGCGAGCTGCACCGGCACCTCGACGGCGGTGTTGTCGATCGGGTGGTCAGGGGACAGGGCGACGGTCGGCACCGGCACCTCCGGCGCCCGGTCCAGTGCCATCTGGATGCTGACCATCGCGACGTCGTCGCCGAACTGGCCCGCGGCGTTGATGCCCATCGGGTGGTGGATGCGCGCGACGTTCTCGACGGTGACCTCGACGTAGTCCTCCGCGCGCAGCACGTTCCGTCGTCGGGCAGGTCGAGCGTGCAGCCCACGAGCACCTGGTCGACCCCGTCGGGGAGGTCGAGCACGCACCTGCCCTTCGCGGCGACCTTCGCGCCCGACTCCGTGGTGATGAAGCCGGCGGCGGTGTGGATCGTCTGGCGCCGTACGACGAGGGGGAGGTCGGTCTGGTTGGACAGCTCGGCGTCACCGCCCGGGGTCAGCACGATCGCGACGTCCTCCGAGCCGGAGGTGACCCCGACGTCCAGGATCAGGTCGGCCTGCACCGGCGGCTGGTGCGCGTCGTCGAGCTTCACCGCGATCCGACCCACCAGGGTCTGGGCGTGCGGGTCGGCGAACTGCTCGAGGAGCAGGTTGGCCGCGGCGACGGCCGGGAGGTCGCCGTCGACGACGTCCCACGCCAGCGCGAACGTGTTCGGCACCAGACCGCCCACGAACAGCGGGTTCGTCGCGCTGCTGGTCTGGATCACGGACGGCACCGTGCTGTCCAGTGCCGTCGGCAGGGTCAGCCTCAGCGACCGGCCGGCCAGGGACGGGAGGACCTGCAGGTCGGCGGCCAGCCGGGCCAGGTCGCCGGGGTCGACCACCGGTCCCAGCCCGAAGTTGAACTGGAAGCGACATCCGCTGGCGGACGTGGGTGACGGGTCGACGATCGCCTGGCAGGTCGCGAGCAGCCCGTCCGGGGTCCGCAGCACGCCGTACGCGCCGGGTACGGCCACCACGGTCCCGCTGACCTCGCCGAGGTAGACCGCGCGGAGCGAGGGGTACGTCGCACCGATGTTGCCGAGCGCCGTGAGCTCGACGTACTCCGACTGCTTCGTCGGAACTGCTCGAGGTCGTCCGCCCCGACGATGCTGCGGGTGGTGCCGTCGGCGGTCAAGGTGTAGAGCGGCCGGTACGACGGGACGGCATACGTGTTGCCGAGACCCAGTGTCACCGTCTCGTTGAGCGACTCGTGGACCGCGGTCCGAGGCGCCTCGACGGCGGCCGGTGGCAGGTCGACCACGGTGGACAGGTCGATCATTCCCCGGCCGGCTTCAGCCTCGCCACGGGCATGGCCAGGGCCTCCATCCGCAGCGGCATCGCCAGCGTCGCGAGCCGCGGGGTCGCGAGCATCTCCAGTGGCGACGCGGCGACCGCGACGTCCACCGGGTCCGGGTCGTCGATGTGCGGAGGGCGCAGGTCCACCGCGGTCCGCAGCATCAGACGTCCTGCAGACCGGGCCCGGCGCGGGCCGGGGCCGAGCGGTCGGCGGCGTCGGCTGGTCGGTCACCCATCGCGCGACCTGGAACGCGTACCCGAGCCGCAGGCTCGCCTGGCCGGTCGCCGTGAGCTCCGCGAAGGCCAGGATCACGTCGGGGCCGACCAGGCCCGGCGTCGTGAACGTCGCCAGGGTGGGGTCGGTCTCGCTGAGCACGACCTGTCCGGCGACCTCGTGGGTGAAGTCGGCTCCGCTGTCGTCCTTGCCGGCCAGGAGCAGCGACGCGGCGATGCTGGTGAGCGGGATCTCCTGGTACGTCAGGGCCGGCGCCGCGGGGTCGACGGGTGCCGCCTGCGCGGCCGCCACGTCGTCCGGCACCCGCTTCTGCAGCCCGACGGTCAGGGTGGCCCGGTTGAACGGATGACCGTTCTGGTCGGCGCCGTCCCGTACGGCGCCGAACGCGAATGCCGCGTCCGGCGCCGTACGGAGTGCCCACGCCGGCAGGTACCAGCGCAGGTTCGGGTCGCCGCCATCGGTGAAGCGGCTGCCGTCCCGGGTGTCCGCCAGCGGGTAGCCGCTCGCGTCACTGGTGCTGACGACGGTCGGCACCAGCGTCGCGAGCACGGCGGGAGAGATGGCGAGCCGCGCCATCTTCGCCGTGCCCGCGTACGCGAGCGGTGCCATCGTGGTGTCGAGCTGCGTGTTGGCGAGCAGCAGGCGGCTCTTGTCGGCCAGCGGGCACACGGGATTCTCCTCAGGCCGGCGGGTAGGCGTTGATGTAGGCGTTGATCACGTCGACCTGGTCGGACGGCGTCGGCGGCAGTGCCACCTTGAGCGGGTTGATGTACTTCACCCGTCCCGTCGGCAACGGCACCGTGACCGGTTGCTGGGTCTTCCACGACACCGGCGCGTCGGTGAAGCCGGCCCCGGAGACGGACACCTCGACCGTGTAGCTGAACTCGGTCTCGTCGACGTACTTGTCGGAGAAGATCTCCCAGATGGTGTCCTTCTGGTTGGCGGCCGTCAGCACCATCGTGTCGGTGCGCTCGCCGATGGTGGCGGTCACGGTCACGTTGATGTTCTCGGTCGGGATCGGCCGGTCCAGCATCAGCCGGACGAACACGTAGCCCGCCTCGTCGGCCGTGAGCTTCGGCGCGTGGTCGTTGCCGGTCGTCTCGATCACCAGCGTGCTGGTGCCGTTGGCGAGCTCGACCCGAGGGTCCTCGCCGTCGAAGACGATCGTCTTCCGGAGCTTCACCTGGTCCGACGGCCACTCGGCGATGTCCTTCTCCAGCCGCAGCGAGGCGATGTTGACGATGTCGTGCGGGTTGTCCTTGGTCCACGTCGCCAGCTGGGCGGCGGCGTTGGGGTCCTTCGCGCCGATCGTGTAGTGGAACCCCTGGGCCTGGGTGATCAGGTTGGGCGTCTGGTCGGCGCCCAGCGGGTGGCTGTAGTCCGGGTAGCTCACCTCGAGCGAGACCGACTCGATCGGGTCGCTCAGGTCAACGCCGCCGACGTTCTCCTCGAAGTTGACCGCACACGTGGCCGCGACCTGGATCTTCTTGAAGTGCTCGCCGATGTCGATCACCGAGACGTACTTGTCGTGCTCGGCCATGACCGCGGGCAGCAGGTCGTTGAGGTCCCCCGAGATCGTGTTCGAGACCGAGATCGTGCTGTCCAGCTTGAGGACCTGGTCCAGGACCACCGAACGCTTCTGGTGGCTGGCCTTCAGCGAGACGGAGGTCCCCCCGAAGATGCTGGAGAACAGGCCGCGGTCGGCGGTCGCCGGCGCGTCCTCGCGTGGCTGCCAGTCGAAGATCTCGGACTTGAGGACCTGGAACGCCGTCGTCTTCATGTCGTCGACGTTCTTCTTGATCCAGTCCTGCAGCTCCGGCGTCAGGTTCGCGTTGTCCATCTGCATCTCGGTGGTGATCCCGCCGCTGGTCACCATGTTGCTGTAGGCGTACTGCATGCTGGCCTCGCAGATCCCGAAGAACCCGCCGGTGTCGAGCGCCGCCGAGAACTGGTCGTAGCACTTGTCGACGTCGACGTGCACCTTGATCTGGCAGCCGTGGATGTAGACCTGCTCCTTGAGGTTGCAGTGCACCGTGAACGGCGACTTCCCGTTCTCCAGCGCGCCCGCGATCGCGCCGGCGGCGAACTCGTTGCAGGTCACGAGGAAGCTGCTGAACCCGTGGGCCTCGATGCTTCCCTTGCCGGCCCCCTGCGCGTCGATGTACATCGGAGCCTTGGCCCCGGACGTCGCCGCCGCGAGGTTCGGGATCTCGATCGTGACGTTGTTCTCCACGATCGGCACGATGCCGAGCAGCGGGTCGGGTGCGCCGGCATCCGGAACGCCGAACAGGTGCGCCATCCAGGGCTTGGGTGCCGGGTGGTTGGCCTCCTTGAGCACCTGGAGCGCGTTGGCGACGACACTGTCGGGCACCGCGAACGTGGTGGTGAAGGCACAGAAGCCGCCGCCCTCCTCGACGGCGCCACCGGTCGTCATCTCGTCGGTCACCCCGACGCTGGTCTCGGTCGTCATCAGGCCCTTGAAGACGGTGAGTCCGAAGTCGTAGTCCTTCGGGCTGTTCTGCTTCTTGGCCAGGTAGACCCGCCCCGGCTGCCAGTAGTACTGCATCGGGCGTCCTGCCTTGCGCAGGTCCTCGTTGCTCGCGTCCGGGTAGACCTCGAGCTGGTACTGCGTGCCGGTCTCGTCGTTGACGGTGACCAGCACGAAGTCCGGCCCGAAGATCGGTCCTGATGCGGAGAGAAACTCAGCCACGTGCTTGCTCCTTCTGTGATGGGTGGAACGCTCAGGCAGGGGCCAGGGCGTCGTCGGACTCCTCGGTGGAGCCGCTGTCGGTGCTGGTGTCGTCGAAGCCGCCGTCGTCGCTGCTGGCCGCTCGTCGGTGGGCTCGTCGGTCGTCTCGTCGGTGGTGTCCTCGTCGGTGGCTGTCCTCGTCGGTGGGCTCGTCGGTGCTGTCTTCGTCGGTGCGTCTCGTCGGAGCTGCCTTCGTCGGTGCGTCTCGTCGGTGCGTCTCGTCGGTGGACTCGTCGGTCGTCTCGTCGGTCGTCTCGTCGGTCGTCTCGTCGGTGGTCTCGTCGGTCGTCTCGTCGGTGGTCTCGTCGGAGCTGCGTCTCGTCGGTGCGTCTCGTCGGTCGTCTCGTCGGTCGTCTCGTCGGTGCTGCCCTCGTCGGTGCTGTCTCGTCGGTGGTCTCGTCGGTGCGTCTCGTCGGTCGTCTCGTCGGAGCTCGCTCGTCGTCGGTGGTCTCGTCGGTGCTGCCGTCGTCGGTGGTCTCGTCGGTGCTGTCGTCGTCGGTCGTCTCGTCGGTGGACTCGTCGGTGCTGTCCTCGTCGGTGGACTCGTCGGTGCTGTCTCGTCGGTGGTCTCGTCGGTGGACTCGTCGGTCGGCTCGTCGGTGGACTCCTCCGGCGGCATCGGGTCGCTGGTGTCGACCGGGACGTGCTCCTCCGTGCCGGCGTCGCCGGAGCCGGGCGTCGAGACCGGCGCCGTCGTCGGAGTCGTCGGGGTCGGGGCAGCCACGGTGCGCGCATCGGCCGGGTAGTAGAGCGTGGCAGGGTCGAGCCCCTTGGCCTTCACGGCAGCGGCGTTGGTGAACAGGACGACGTCGGCCTCGTTGCGTGGCTTGACGCCGGGGTTGCCGGTCTCGTTGATCTTGCAGTTCGCGGCTGCCGCGCCCAGTCCTGGGCCTTCGCGGCCGCCGTGAACTTGGTCCAGTGCGCCGGGAAGCCGGGGCCGAGCGCCCACGCCATCGACAGGACGCCGAGCTGGGCGTCGGCCGGCCACGCGTCCCAGTCGGAGAAGGACTTCTTGAGGACGGACTCGTTGGAGGTCAGCTTGGCCAGGACCAGGTCATCCATGCCCTGGTCGGTCATCCGCAGGTCCGTGATCGCCTCGCAGGCCTTGTGGCCCTTCTTGGCGAGGTCCTGCTTGCCCTTGAGCATCGTCCACTCGGCGCGGATCTCGTCGCGGGTGGCCGCGACCTTCGACGTCTTGTGCACGAACGGCAGGCCCAGGGCGGCGTCGACCGGATCGATGAGGTTGCCCACCGCCACGGTGACCAGGCCTTTGATGTCCAGGTACATCCAGGGCACCCGGCCCTCGAACTTGGTGGTGAACGAGTTGAAGGACTTCTTGACGCTGTCGCGCATGATCTACCCCGTACTGCCGGAAATCGGCATGTGACGTTGGAGTTCCGGCGACGGGTGCGAGACGCGCGGACGCGCCGCCGGAAGCGTGGTGTTCGACCCGTGAGCGGGTCTGGGCGCCGCAAGGCGCTTGGCCAAGGAGCGGCACCGGTGCGGGTCCTTGGCGCCCCACACCGAACGATTGCGACCGCCGCCGAGAAGCAGCGCGTGCAGGAGGCCGTCGTACCTGTCGTGCTCGATGGCAACCCCCATGCCTGACAGAGCGGTCCCCCGCGGGCGTGATACCTCCGGAATGTCGGTTTCTTCGAATCCGACCTCGACGCGTCACCGATCCACGCTGCCGCCTGTCACGTGGTCAGGCCTTCGGCGCCACCGGGTTGCCGCCGAGGCGACGGGTCAGGCGATGAGCGGTGTCGCGGGTGGCCCGGACCAGTCGCTCGAGCGGCAGGATCTCGTGCTGGGACGGCCAGGTGACGGCGACGCCGGCCACGGGCAGGTCGTTGTGGTCCATGACGGCCGCGGCCACCGAAGCGAAGCCCGGCGTCACCTCACCGTCTTCGGCGGCGTACCCGCGCTGTCGGGTCTCGGCCAGCAGCACGCGCAGCGCGCTGAGCGACGTCGGTCCGTTGCCGTGCCGGTCGACGAACGATTCCTTGTCCGGGAACAACGCACGGACCTGGGCCGACGGGAGCGCCGCCAGGATGGCCCGGCCGCTCGCGGTGAGATGGGCCGGCAGGCGCACTCCGACGTCGGTGACCAGCGGCGGACGGCCTGCAGCACGCTCCTCGACGACGTACAGCACGTCGCGACCGTGCAGCACGGCCAGGTGCGCGGACTGCCCGACCCGGTCGGCGAGCGCCGCCAGCGACCGCCGGGCGATCCGCTGAAGTGGCTCCTGGCGGGAGTACCCGGTGCCGACCTCGAAGGCTGCGACCCCGAGGCCGTAGCGGTGCTCCTCCTCGACGTGGAGCACGAAGCCTTCCTCGATCATGGCGTTGACGAGGTGGTACGCGGTGCTGCGCGGCAGGCCGACCGCGCGGATGATCCGTTCCAGTGGCACCGGGTCTGGCTGGGTGGCGAGGTACTTCAGCACCTGGAGCGCACGCGTGGCTGCCGGTACCTGTCCCATTCCCGAGACTCTAGGCCCGCCTGGCGGAGCGGCCCCCAGGTACGGCGGGCGCACTGGCCCGTACGCCCGCCGTACGTTGTGGAGACGAGGCCCACGGTCCGAACGGCGCGGAAGTCCCCGCCCGATCGGGTTACCAGCTACCACGGTACGACCGTGCACCGAGCGAGTCACACCCCTTTTGCGAGGTTTGGGCGCTACGTGCGAAATGCGCTCGGCCGGGGACGCTCAGGTGAGGTCGCGTTCCTCGCGCACCGGCACCAGCGGCGCCGCCAGCAGCGGGAAGATCGCGGCGGCCGCGAACGCGGCCGGGTAGCTCGATGCGCTCACGCCGAGGCCGACCAGGGGCGGCACGAGAGAGGCGCCGAGGAACTGGGCGGTGTTCTGGATCCCGAGCGCCCGGCCGGACCAGAACGGTCCCGCCCGCTCCGCCACGGCGGTGAACGCGAGCCCGTTGTCGGCGACCGTCACCGCGGTGGCCACCACCATCAGCAGCACGGCGACGCCCCAGTCAAGGCCCGCGGTCGCACCGAGCGCGAGCATGCTGGCGATCGCGGCCCAGGTGACCCAGCGCAGCGGCCGCATCCGGCCGCCGACGACGTCGGAGAGCTGACCGACGCCGAGCCGGCTGAACGCGCCGACCACCTGCGCGAGTGCGACCACGGTCCCGGCCGCAGCCGGGGACCAGTCGCGGTCCTGCACCAGCCACGCGAGGGCGAACGTCCACACCACGAACTGCGGCACCACGAGCAGCACCGAGACCACATGGATCCGGACCAGGTAGCCGTCCCGGCGGTACGGGTTCGGTGCCGTCTCCCGGGTGCGCTCCGGTCGCGGCGGGTCCAGCACGACGAGCGCGACGGCGACCGCGGCCACCGCGACGAGCGCGGTCGGCAGCCAGATCGCGGCCGAGACCCCGAACCGGTCGGCCACCACCGCGATGCCGATCGCGGCGATCCCGACGCCCACCGGCTGGGCCATCTGGCGCACGCCCATCGCGAGCCCGCGCCGGTGCGGCGGGAACCAGCCCACCACCACCCGGCCGCTCGCGGCGTTGGTGCACGCCGAGGCGGCACCCGCGAACCCGAGCGCCACCGCCAGCAGCGCGACGCTGTGCGTCAGCGCACCCGCCGCGCCGGCCAGCGTGGTGCCGGTCAGCCCGGTCAGCAGGGCGAAGCGTTCGCCTCGACGGTCGACGACGAGCCCCCACAGCACGAGGGTGAGCATCACGCCGATGGTCGGTGCGGCGGCGACCAGCCCGGCCTCGGCGAGCGAGTAGCCGAGGTCGCGGTGCAGGGTCGGGATCAGGAACGCCGGCCCGTGCACCATCACCGCCGAGGCGGCCTGCGCGCCGGTGCCGACGGCGAGCATCGCCCAGCGTCGTGCGTCACCGACCTCGGTCGCGCGACGTCGTCGTCCGCGTGCTCACCGGACCATGAAACGCCCGCGAGGTTCGTGCGCCGTCGAGGTCTCGCAGGGTGGCCTGTGAGATATCAGACGCGGTCGCGTCCACCGTCAGAACCGTCGCGGCACGAACGTCTGCTCGTGCATCGGCGGCCGCACGTAGGGGATCTCGCGCATCGTCGGCAGCTCCACCACGTCGGGCGCGACGTCGACGTAGTCGAACTGGCTCGAGCAGGTGGCTGATGCAGTTGAGCCGCGCGGCCCTCTTGTCGTCGGACGGGACGACGTACCAGGGCGCCTGCTTGATGTCGGTGTACTGGAACGTCGTGTCCTTGGCCATCGAGTAGCGGACGTAGAGCTCGTGCTCGGCGAGGTCCATGTCGGAGAGCTTCCAGCGCTTGAGCGGCTCGGCGTTGCGCGCCTCGAAGCGCTTGCGCTGCTCCTCGAACGACACCGAGAACCAGTACTTGAGCACCGTGATCCCGGACCGCACCAGCATCCGCTCGAACTCCGGGCAGCTGCGCAGGAACTCCTGGTGCTCCTCCTCGGTGCAGTAGCCCATCACCCACTCGACGTTCGAGCGGTTGTACCAGCTGCGGTCGAACAGGACCATCTCGCCGGCGGCCGGCAGGTGCTCGACGTAGCGCTGGAAGTACCACTGCGTGCGCTCGCCGCTCGGTCGGCTTGGGCAGCGCGACCACCCGGACCGTGCGCGGGCTGGTGCGCTCGGTGATCCGCTTGATCACGCCGCCCTTGCCGGCCGAGCCGCGGCCCTCGAAGATCACCAGCACCTTGAGGCCCTGGCGTCTGGATCCAGTACTGCAGCAGCACCAGCTGCTCCTGGAGCCGCTCCATCTCCGCCTCGTAGACCGCGGACTTGAGCCGGCCACTGCGCGTGTAGTCGTCAGGGTTGCCGCTCGGGGCGACGAAGCCCACGTCGTCGGCACCCTCCGGCAGGTTCACGTCGTCGGCCATCGCGCCTCCCTCGGTCTCGCCGATCGTCCCGCCCGGTGGAGAGGCTTGGCAACGGCGGGCTAGTTTCGCGGCATGGGAGTTCCCGGAGAAGCCACCCGCAACGCCCCGCCCGAGCTCGCCGCGAGCGAGCTGTTCGCGGTCGACGCCTACCGCCACGAGTTCGACAGCACGGTCGCGGAGGTCGACCGCGACGGCGGCCGGATCCGGCTGGCGCGCACCGCGTTCTACCCCGGCGGCGGCGGCCAGCCGTGCGACCTCGGCACGATCCTGGGCCCGGGCGGCGCGCTCACCGTGACCGCGGTGAAGCGCGACCGCGGCCCGATCTGGCACACGGTCGAGGGGGACCTCCCCGACGTCGGCGCGGAGGTGCAGGGGGTCGTCGACTGGGACCGCCGGCACCGGCTGATGCGCACCCACACCGCGCTGCACATCCTGTGCGGGGTGATCTGGGCCGACTACGCGATCCCGGTCACCGGCGGCAACATGGAGCCGCTCAAGGGCCGGCTGGACTTCCCGTTCCCCGCGATGAGCGCCGACCTCGGGCGCCAGGGTCGAGAAGCGGATCAACGAGGAGATCGAGAGGGCCTGGGAGATCGTGGTCGACTTCGTGCCGCGCGTCGGTGGCGGACGCGGACCCGGCGCTGATCCGCACCTCGGCCAACCTGATCCCGCAGGAGATCGACCCGCTGCGGGTGATCGACATCGTCGGTCTCGACCGCCAGGCCGACGGAGGCACGCACGTGCTGTCGACGGCCGAGGTGGGCCGGGTGCGGGTCACCGGCACCGAGAGCAAGGGCAAGGACAACAAGCGGATCCGGCTCGAGGTCGACGACCCCGAGCCGGATCCTTCCTGAGGGTCAGCGGCGCACGCGCCCCGGCGCGAACAGCGCGGCGACGACGGCGACCCCGACCGCGGCGGCACCCGTGAGGAGGGCCGGGCCGATCGCGCCGGCGTACCCCGTCGGCAGCGAGCTGGCCGCCGTTGCCCAGGAAGACGGCGGTGAGCAGGGCGACGCCGAGCGCGACGCCGAACTCGCGGATCGTGGAGTTCGCCGAGCTCGCCACCGCGAAGTCGCTGTCCGGCAGCCCGTCGAGCACGGCGGTGGCGCTGGGCGCGAACGTCAGTCCCATGCCGATGCCGGCCATCGCGAGCGCCGGCACGAACGAGGAGTACGACGCGACGTCCTCGGCCAGCGACGCGAGCCAGACCAGCGAGCCGGCCTGGAGCACCAGACCCACCAGCAGCAGCGACCGGAGCCCGGTGCGCGGGGCGAGCAGCCCGGCCAGCGGGGCGACGACCATCGGCGCCGCGGTCCACGGCAGGGTGCGGATGCCGGCCTCGAGCGGGCTGTAGCCCTGCACGATCTGGAGGTACTGCGCGAGCAGGAACACCGCGCCGAACATGCCCAGCGTGAAGAACAGGCCGATCGCGTTGGCGGCGGAGAAGCCCCGGCTGCGGAACAGCCGCAGCGGCAGCACGGCGAAGGAGCGGCCGCGCGCGTGGACGACGTACGCCGGCACCAGCAGCGCCGACGCGACCAGCGAGCCGAGCACGACCGGCGAGGTCCAGCCGTCGTCGTTGCCGTGCACGATGCCCCAGATGCCGAGGAACACCGCACCGCCGAGCAGCACCGTGCCGCGGAGGTCGAGCCGCTGCCAGGTGCCGCGCGACTCGCGGACCGCGACCAGCATCAGCGGGACGGCGACGATCGCGACCGGCACGTTGAGCCAGAAGATCGCCTGCCAGCTCACGCCCTCGACGACGGCGCCGCCGATCACCGGACCGAGCGCGACCCCGAGGCCGGACACGCCGCCCCAGATGCCGATCGCCATCGGGCGCAGCCGGGTCGGCACCGCGGCCGCGAGCAGGGTGAGCGACAGCGGCATGATCGGCCGCGGCGCCGAGGCCCTGGAACGCGCGGGCCGTGATCAGGGCCCCGCTGGTGGTGCTGAGGGCGGAGCCGATCGAGGCAGCGGTGAACAGCGCCACGCCGGCCAGCATCATCCGGCGCCGGCCGAGCCGGTCGCCGAGCGTCGCCGCCGGCAGCATGAACGTCGCGAACGCGAGCGTGTAGGCGTTGAGGAACCAGGACAGCTGGCCGACCGACGAGCCGAGGTTGGCCTGCACCACGGGCAGGGCGCTGGTCATCACCAGGTTGTCGAGCGTGGCCATGAACATCGGGAGCGAGGTGGCGACGATCGCCACCCAGAGCGGGATCCGGCGGCGCGCGCGCGCGGCAGGTGCCGGGAGGTCGGCCGGCGGCCGGTGCGGCGACCGGAGCAAGTGTGGTCATCGGAACTCCTGCGAAGAAGGCATTGAATGATTACTTAGGTCTCCACGTTAAGTAATCAAGTGATAACCTGTCAAGCGTGACCCCGAAACCCGTTGCCCCGACCTCCCGGATGAAGCCCGAGGACCGACGCGAGCTGGTGCTCGACGCGGCGGTCCGGGCGTTCGCGCGCGGCGGCTACGCCGGCACCAGCACCGACGCCGTCGCCAAGGAGGCGGCCGTGTCCCAGCCCTACGTGGTCCGGATCTTCGGCACCAAGCTCGACCTGTTCCTGGAGGTCTTCCACCGGGTGATGGAGCGGATCGGGACCGCGTTCGCCGACGAGCTCGCGTCCGGCCCGTTCGACCCGGACAACGAGGAGGACTGGACCCGGCTCGGCGCGACGTACACCGAGCTCCTCGTCGACCGCGACCTGCTGATGGTGATGATGCACGGCATGGTCGCCAGCGGTGAGCCGCGCATCGGCGCTGCCTCGCGGCACTGCATGGCCAAGGTCTTCGCGATCCTCACGCTCCACCGGCTGCACCGACGACCAGGCCCGCGACTTCATCGCACAGGGGATGCTGCTCAACGTGATGCTCGCGATGGAGGCGCCCGACCACCTCGGTGACGAGGAGGGGCTGGCGCCGCTCACGCTGTGTGCGTTCGGGGAGTCGCTCCCGGCGCTGACCGCCTGACGCGGTTGGGAGGTTGCGCAGCCCGTCTCGAACCAGTCTCGCATCCGAGACGGCCCGGGCCGCCGGCCTGGCCGCGGGAGCCTGCGCGCGGTTGCATGAGGACATGGTCTCGACAAGCTCGACCGCCGGAATGGCAAGCTCGACCACCGGAACGGTGGCACCCGTGGTCGTCGGGGTCGGTCCCGTCTCGTTCTCCGACGTGGTCGCGGTCGCGCGCGGGGGCGCGCCGGTGACGCTCGGCGACGACGCGCTCGCGGCGCTCGCGAAGGCACGCGCGGTGGTCGAGGAGCTCGCCGCCGCGCCGACGCCGGCGTACGGGATCTCGACCGGGTTCGGCGCGCTCGCCACCCGGCACATCCCGACCGAGATGCGGGCCCAGCTCCAGCGGTCGCTGGTGCGCTCGCACGCCGCCGGCTCCGGCCCGGAGGTGGAGCGCGAGGTGGTGCGCGCGCTGATGCTGCTGCGGCTGTCCACGCTGGCGACCGGGCACACCGGCGTACGCCCCGAGACGGCGCAGCTGATCGCGGCCCTGCTCAGCCACGGGATCACGCCGATCGTGCACGAGTACGGCTCGCTCGGCTGCTCCGGCGACCTCGCGCCGCTCTCGCACTGCGCGCTCGCGCTGATGGGGGAGGGCGACGTGCGCGACGCGCGAGGGCACGCTGATGCCGGCCGCCGAGGCGCTCGCGGCCGCCGGCCTCGCCCCGGTCGAGCTGGTGGCCAAGGAGGGCCTGGCCCTGATCAACGGCACCGACGGCATGCTCGGCATGCTGGTGCTGGCGCTGACCGACCTCGCGGTGCTGCTGCGCACGGCCGACGTCGCCGCCGCCATGTCGCGTCGAGGGCCAGCTGGCGACCGACCGGGTGTTCGCCCCCGAGCTGCAGGCGATCCGGCCGCACCCCGGCCAGGCCGCGCTCGGCGGCCAACCTGGCCGCGATCCTGAAGGACTCCGGCGTCGTCGCCTCGCACCGCGGACCGGACTGCAACCGGGTGCAGGACGCCTACTCGCTGCGCTGCTCGCCGCAGGTGCACGGCGCCGCCCGCGACACCCTCGAGCACTGCGCGACCGTCGCCGGCCGCGAGCTGGCCAGCGGCGGTCGACAACCCGGTGGTGCTGTCGACGAGGGCCGGGTCGAGTCCAACGGCAACTTCCACGGGGCTCCGGTCGCCTACGTGCTCGACTTCGCTGGCGATCGTGGCCGCCGACGTCGCCTCGATCACCGAGCGTCGTACGCGACCGGTTCCTCGACAAGGCGCGCAGCCACGGCCTGCCGCCGTTCCTCGCCGACGACCCCGGCGTCGACAGCGGCCACATGATCGCGCAGTACACCCAGGCCGCGATCGTCTCGGAGATGAAGCGGCTCGCCAACCCGGCCAGCGTCGACTCGATCCCGTCGAGCGCGATGCAGGAGGACCACGTCTCGATGGGCTGGTCGGCCGCCCGCAAGCTGCGCCGCTCGGTCGACGGGCTCACCCGGGTCGTCGCGATCGAGGTGCTCACCGCCGCGCGGGCGCTCGACCTGCGCCGGCCGCTGGAGCCGTCGCCGGCCACCGGCGCCGTCGTCCGGCCTGCTGCGCTCCTCCGGCGTCCAGGGTCCCGGCCCCGACCGGCACCTGTCGCCCGAGATCGAGACCACCGTCGGGCTCGTCGCAGTCGGCGCCGTCCTGCACGCCGTCGAAGAAGTGATCGGAGAACTCGCAGTGACCGACAACCCCCGCCTCCCCATCCACGCCGCCCACGGCACCGAGCTGACCGCGCGAGTCGTGGCAGACCGAGGCGCCGCTGCGGATGCTGATGAACAACCTCGACCCCGAGGTCGCCGAGCGCCCCGAGGACCTCGTCGTCTACGGCGGCACCGGCAAGGCCGCGCGCAACTGGGCGGCGTACGACGCCCTCGTGCGCACCCTGCGCGACCTCGAGGACGACGAGACGCATGCTCGTGCAGTCGCGGCAAGCCGGTCGGCGTGATGCGCACCCACGAGTGGGCGCCGCGGGTGCTGATCGCGAACTCCAACCTGGTCGGCGACTGGGCCAACTGGGAGGAGTTCCGCCGGCTCGAGGACCTCGGCCTGACCATGTACGGCCAGATGACCGCCGGCTCGTGGATCTACATCGGCACCCAGGGCATCCTGCAGGGCACGTTCGAGACGTTCGCGGCGGTCGCCGACAAGAAGTTCGGCGGCACCCTCGCCGGCACGATCACGCTGACCGCCGGGCTCGGCGGCATGGGCGGCGCGCAGCCGCTCGCCGTCACCATGAACGACGGCGTCGCGATCTGCATCGACGTCGACCAGTCGCCGGATCACCCGCCGCATCGAGCACCGCTACCTCGACGTGCAGGCCGACTCGCTCGAGGACGCCGTCGCGCTGGCCGTCGAGGCGCGCGACGCGCGCCGGCCGCTGTCGATCGGCGTGCTCGGCAACGCCGCCGAGCTGTTCCCGCAGCTGCTCGAGATGGAGCGCGCCGATCGACATCGTCACCGACCAGACCTCGGCGCACGACCCGCTGTCCTACCTGCCGGTCGGCGTCGCCTTCGAGGACTGGCACGACGCCGCCGACGCGCGACCCGGCGGGCTTCACCAAGGACGCGCAGGCGTCGATGGCCGCGCACGTGCGGGCGATGGTGGAGTTCCAGGACGCGGGCGCCGAGGTCTTCGACTACGGCAACTCGATCCGCGACGAGGCGCGCAAGGGCGGCTACGACCGGGCCTTCGAGTTCCCCGGCTTCGTGCCGGCGTACATCCGGCCGCTGTTCTGCGAGGGCAAGGGCCCGTTCCGCTGGGCCGCGCTGTCCGGCGACCCGGCCGACATCGCCGCGACCGACCGGGCGATCCTCGAGCTGTTCCCCGACAACGAGCGGCTGCACAAGTGGATCACCATGGCCGGCGAGCGGGTGCACTTCCAGGGGCTGCCGGCGCGGATCTGCTGGCTCGGGTACGGCGAGCGCCACCTGGCCGGCCTGAAGTTCAACGAGATGGTGGCCTCCGGCGAGCTCGAAGGCGCCGATCGTGATCGGCCGCGACCACCTCGACTGCGGCTCGGTCGCCTCGCCCTACCGCGAGACCGAGGCGATGCTCGACGGCTCCGACGCCATCGCCGACTGGGCGCTGCTCAACGCGCTGGTCAACACCGCGTCCGGCGCGACCTGGGTGTCGATCCACCACGGCGGCGGCGTCGGCATGGGCCGCTCGCATCCACGCCGGCCAGGTCTGCGTCGCCGACGGCACCGACCTGGCCGCGCAGAAGATCGAGCGGGTGCTCACCAACGACCCGGGCATGGGCGTGATCCGCCACGTCGACGCCGGCTACGACCGCGCCGTCGAGGTCGCCGCCGAGCGCGGCGTACGGATCCCGATGTCGGAGGGCTGAGGGGGGCGGATAGTCCGTCACGTTTGGCACCGGATTCGGTACGGATCGGTGCTTTTCGTGACCTCGGACTATCCGCGTCCACAGGCCGGACGCCGCATGCTGTCCACAAGCCTGCCGGAGTGCTCGTCCAGGTCGCCTCGGGCGCGCGGCTGCGGTGGGACGCTCCCGGGTCGTGGAGGCACATCACTGTGGCACCCGCCGTGCCCCCGACCCGAGGGCCTGGTCCAGCCGGTCCGGCTCGACCCGACGGGGCGAGTGCGGCCGACGCGCGGCCAGGCGCGCGGGACCGCGCTGGCGGCAGCGTCGCGCGGTTGGTATGTCCCGGCCGGACGCGACCTCGACCGTCGTCGAGCAGCGCATCCTCGAGCAGGCGGTCCGGCTCCCGCGCATGCGGCGCTGTCACCGCGTGGGCGTCCCTGCGCTGGCGCGGGGCCACGTTCTTCGACGGGCTGGCGACCGGTGACGGTCGCGGCCTGCCCGTTCCGCTTGTCGCTGGGCGGCTGGGCCGATCTCGGTCGGATCCGCGCGTCGTCGTCAGCCGCGAACGGTTCTGGCCGCAGCGAGATCGAGTCGGTGGCCGGTGTTCCGTGCGCCTTCGTCGAGCGCTCCGTGTTCGACGAGATGCGCCGGGTCGGGCCGGCTACGCACGGGCGGTCGTGGTCGACTCGACATGGCGATCGCCGCCAAGCTGACCACCTGGACCGGGTGCGGGCGTACGTCGCCGGCTGCAACGGCGTGGACGGGCGTGCCGATGATCCGGATCGCGCTGCCGCTGGCCAGCGCGGACAGTCGTTCGCCGCAGGAGACGCTGATGCGCCTGAACTGGGTGCTCGACGCCGGGCTCCCGACGCCCGTGTGCAACCAGCCGGTGTTCGACCTGGACGGCAATCTTCTGGGCTTCCGGACCTGTTCGATCCGGTGGCGGGGTTCGTGGGTGAGTACGACGGCGCGGACCACCGTGCCGAGGACCGGCGCGCGCGCGACGCCGTGCGCGAGGAGCGGTTCCGTGACCACGGCCTGGAGTACTTCGCGCTCGTGCGCGGCGACTTGGGCCGGCCGGCCCACGCCGCCCACCGCATCCTGGCCGCGCGTGCCCGGGCGAAGTTCCTGGCCGTCGGGGATCGCCGTTGGACGCTCGACCCTCCCTCGTGGTGGGACCGAGTCGGATAGTCCGGCACGAAAAGCACCACCTGGCCGGCATTTCCGGTGCCAAACGTGACGGACTATCCGCCGCCGGGAGCCCGCTGCGGGGTCAAGGGCTGGTGGGACGCCCGGAACCGTCGCGACGACGACTCCTGACCCGGTGGGCCCGCACGGTGAGCGGCCCGACCAGCCGCGGACCGGCCAGCCGGTCCTCGAGTCGCCGCGCCTCGCGCCGCAGCGGCTGCGCGATGTACTCACCCAGGATCACTCCCGAGCTGAGCGCGATCGCGATCGCGGCCGCGTTCACGAGCGGCAGCAGCCCGCTGCTGCTCCCGTCGGAGAGCAGCGACAGGCCGCGGTAGATCGAGAGGCCCGGCAGCAGCGGTACGACGGCGGACACGACGACGACCAGCGCCGGCACGCGCATCCGGCCGGCCACCGAGTAGCTGACCAGGCCGACCACCAGCGCGGCCACGCCGGACGCCCAGGCGATGCCGAAGTCGCGCTCCCACACCACGGCGTACACGACGGTCGCCAGCGCCGCGATCACCGCGATCGGCAGCAGTGACCGCAGCGGGGCGTACGACGAGAACGCGTACGCCGCCCCCGTGATCGCACCACCGACCGCCATCAGCGGGACCGCCGAGATCGCGAACGCGCCGGGATCGAGCCGGCCCAGCTCCACCCCGGCCACCCGGGCGACGGTCAGCCCGCCGCTCACGCCGGCCGTGACGCCCGCGGTCGCGATGATCGCCTCGCAGCGCATGGCAGCAGGGCGCGCGGGGCGTACGCGAGAACGCGTACGCCGCGCCGCGATAGCACCACCGACCACCATCAGCGGGCCCGCGATCGAGTAACGCGCCGGGATCAGCCGGCCCAGCTCGACGCCGAGCCACCCGGGCGACCGGTCAGCCCGCCGCTCACGCCGGCCGCGACCCGGCGGTGGCGATGATCGCCTCGAGGATCCGCGCCCCGGCCGTGAGCGGGAAGCCGGTCAGGGCGTCCTGGATCGCGCCCATGAAGTTCACGCCGGCGAGCAGCATGATGATGCTCGCCGTGATCACGCGGCTCGGGTCCACGTCGACGCCGGTCGCCACCACCGCAACCGTGAGCAGCGTGGCGAAGAGGCCGCCGGCGATCTGCTGGTAGAACGCCGGCAGCCGGCGCCGGCTCATGGCGCGCGTGATCAGGTCGATCGCCACGGCTGCGACAGTGGCCACGAGCACCACCGCCAGGTCGCCGCCGAGCACGAGGCCGACGCCGGCCCCCATCACGCCGAAGCCCGCGGTCACCGACCAGCGCGGACGGGCGTGACCGGACGAGACGATCCGCGCGAGCCGTGCCGACGCCTCCTCGCGGTCGATCTCGCCGGCGATCAGGTCGCGCACGAGGTGGTCGACGAGGGTCAGGTCCTCGTAGTCGATCTCGCGGTACCGCACCTGCCGGATCTGGATCAGCGCGGGCTCGTCGAGCGCTGGCCTGGTGCGACATCGCGAGCTCGGTGAACATGACGTCGGCGGAGAACCGCCGCAGCCCGCAGGCATACGCCACGTTGCGCATCTGGGCACTGACGTCGGCGGCACCGGCGCCGGAGGAGAGCAGCAGCTCACCGACCCGGAGGGACAGGTCCATGGTCCGGTAGATGTCGTTGGTGGGGGTGTCGGTCGTGGGCCATCGCGGCCCAAGTGTGGACCCCCGGCGAGGGCCGTCGCCAATCCGGAGCGCGTGAGGTTCGTCGCCCTCGCGAGGCACCTACCGGCGCGTCGTACGACGGGCGCGCCAGGCCGCGACCTCGGCCTCGACGTCGCGGGTCCGCGTGATCACCGGCGGGCCTCCCTGGAGCTGGCGCCGGGCCTCGACCACGCGCTTGTTGAAGTCCTCGAGCAGCTCGCGGACCACCCGCTCCGCGCTCTCGCGGTCGAGCGTCGCGTCGAGCTCGGCGTCCTCCTTGCGCAGCGCGAGCGCCGGCGGGAGGACGCCGGTGATCTGCTCGCGCTCGATCAGCTTCTTCACCCACCAGTCGGGGTCGTGCTGCGTGCCCAGCCCCTCGATCGGCTTGCCCGTGCCGGGCAGGTTGTCGAAGTCGCCGCGGGCCATCGCCACGCGCACCTGCTGGTCGACCCAGGCCTGCTGGTTCTCGATCCGGGCCTGGGCAGCGCTCCTGCCGGTGCGCTTGTCACGACGCGACGTGCGGTCGGCAGGCTCCGGCGTAGCCTCCGGCCAGTCCTCGCTCTCGGACATCAGGTCTCACCCCCAACACGCCGGATTTTACCGACCGATGAGTGAGCGGTCCGGAGGAGGTCTCACCTGCATGGAGATCTTCGCGACCGGTCTGAGCATGGGTGAGTCACCGCGCTGGCACGACGGCAGGCTGTGGGTCTGCGACTGGGTGGCGGGCGAGGTGCTCTCGTTCGACGCTGCGGGGGAGCGCCGTGTCGAGCTGACGATGGAGGGTCTGCCGTTCTCGATCGACTGGCTGCCCGACGGTCGCGCCGTGCTCACCAGCCCGGCCGGCGTCGTGCTCGGCGACGGCACGCCGTACGGCGGCACCGGGCGTGGCTGGAACGAGATCGTCGTCGACGCCCACGGCAACACGTTCGTCAACGAGATCGGCTTCGACTTCATGGGCGGCGAGGAGCCGACGCCCGGCACGGTGCAGGTCGTCGCGTCCCGACGGCTCGACGCGGCAGGTCGCCGACGACGTGTGGTTCCCCAACGGGATGGCGCTCACGGACGACGGCGCGACCCTGGTCGTGGCCGAGTCCTACCGCAACCGGCTCTCGGCGTACGACGCGGCGGCCGACGGCAGCCTCACGAACCGGCGCACCTGGGCGGAGCTCGAGTTCGCGCCCGACGGGATCTGCGTCGATGCCGACGGCGCGGTCTGGTACGCCACCGTGCCCGGCAGGCTGCTGCATCCGCGTGGCCGAAGGGGGCGCGGTCCTGGATCGCGTCGACGCCGACCGCGGCTGCTTCGCGTGCATGCTCGGCGGCGACGACGGGCGCACGCTCTACGTCATCGCCCAGGAGTGGGGCGGCGTCGAGGGTGTCGGCGGCCGCACCGGCCAGGTGCTGACCCACCGCGCGGCGGCGCCGCACGCGGGACGGCCGTAGGTGGGTTGACCTCGGACGGGGCTGGTCGAGGTCGAGCGGGTGAGGGGGTGGAGAGGTGTGGAGAATTCCCAAGGTCTCTAGGGGATTCTTCGGGCGTCCGGCATCCACGGCGTTTCGCCGCACGATGACGGGGGCCACTTCCCAATCTCTTCTGACGCTTCCAGCGGCATACATCCCAAGGGAAGCGTCAGAACAGATTGGGATGTCAAGAAGCATTGGGAGGTGAGCAACACAGGCGGTTCGACCAGACCGGTCCAATCGGCTCGCAACTTCCCAATCTCCTCTGTCACTTCCCAGCGCGTGTATGCCCATGGAAGTGCCAGAAAGCCTAGATACCTTGGGAATTCGCCCGCCCCCCCATGCCCACCCGCACTCCCTAGCCGCGGGTGTCGCTGAACGCGCCCTTCGGCACCACCAGCAGGCTGACCGCGGCGAGCAGCGCCGACCCGGCGCAGACGGCCCAGACCACGAGGTAGCCGCTGAGCGGCGCGTTGACGTTGCCCTCGACGTCGATGCTGCCGGTCGCGGAGAGCGCGATCGCGAAGATGCTGGAGGCGATCGCGCCGCCGATCGTCTTCGCGGTGTTCGTCATGCCGGTGGCGAAGCCGGTGCGGTCGGGGGGAGCCGCCGCCGCGGCGGCGGCCGGGAGCGCCGCGACCAGGGCGCCCGACCCGACGCCGGCGATCGCCATGTTCACCAGCGCCTGCCCGGTGCTGTCGTGCAGCGGGATCCAGAGCGCGTAGCCGAGCGCCACCAGCAGCGTGGCGACCACCAGCGCGGTGCGGGGGCCGAGCACGCGCGAGGCGAACGGCAGCAGCATCGCGCCGGCGATCAGCGAGATCACGTAGAGGCCGATCAGCACGGAGACGAAGCTCGCCCCGGCTCCGAGCCCGTAGCCCCCCGCCTCGGGATCGGTCTGGGCGTACGTCGACAGCGGGATCTGCGCGCCGAGCACGGACATCCCGAACAGGAACGCCGTGAGCTGCACCGGCCACTGTCCGGGCGTGGCGAGCAGGCGGATGTCGATCAGGGGTTCCGGCTGGGCGAGCTCGGCGCGCACGAACGGCACGAACGCGAACAGGCCGAGCACGATCGTGGCCCACGCGACGAGGCTCCCGGGTCCGTCGAGGCGGAGCAGGATCAGCCCGCCCATGAGGATCGCGATCGCGAGCGTGACCAGGGCGAAGCCGGTCCAGTCGATGCGTCCGGTGGCCACCGGCTCGGTGTCCGCCACGCCGTACCAGACCGCGGCGAAGCAGAGCGTCACCGCGACCGCGGGCAGCGCCAGCACCACGGTCATCGAGGTGCTCTCGACGATCGCGCCGCTGGTGAGCGCGCCGACGATGACGCCGAACTCGAGCGCTGCCACGAGGAACGCCGCGGACCGCCGGGTCAGCCGTGCCTGGGCGCCGGTGTCGGCCGTACGCCGGTGGATGATGCTGACCTCCAGCGGCAGCCACACGACGTAGAAGCCCTGGATCGCCCACGCGATGAGGAACGTGGTGAAGGTCGGCGCGAACGCCACCGCCCACGACGCGACCGCCGTGACCGCGGTCGAGAGCAGCAGCACCTTGCGGTGGCCGACCAGGTCGCCGAGCTTGGCGAGCACCGGCACCACGAGCGCGGACACCACGAGCTGCGCCGCCTCGAACCAGTTGACGCTGGCGTCCCGGATCGAGAGGTGGTCGGCGATCTGCGGGAAGATCGGCGTGTAGTAGCCCTGCAGCACGCCACTGGCGAGCTCGACGCAGACCAGGAAGCCGACGATCGCCGTCAGCCCAGGCACCACCGGGTTGCGCACCGGCTGCGCGGTCTCGGCCATCAGGCGATCCTCTCGATCAGGCGCTGGTACCAGAGCATCCCGTCGCCGAGGTCGTCGATGCCGATGTGCTCGTCGTAGGAGTGGATCGCCTGCCGCTGCGCCTTCGTCATCCGGAACGGTGCGAAGCGGTACACCCGTGGGCAGATCGCGGTGAAGAAGCGGGAGTCGGTCGCGGCCATCATCACGTACGGCGTGGGCACCGCGTCGGGGAACGCCTCGGCGATCGTGGACTCCAGCAGCCGGAACGCGTCGTCGTCCACGGGAGAGACCGGGCTGGCCTCGCCGGCCTCGACGACGCTGATCGTGACCCGCTTGTCGTGGATCGCCTTCGTGACGTGGGCGACGACGGACGCGACCGTGTCGCCGACCAGCACCCGGACGTTGACCCCGGCGCGCGCGGTCGACGCGATCACGTTGTGGGCCGGCGACCCGGAGAGCGTGGTCACCGCGACCGTGGTGCGGGTCAGGGCCGCCGGCTCCGGACCGGCGGCGATCAGGGCGCGGGTCAGTGCGGGACGCAGCCGCGCGGCGTTGCCGATCAGGGCCCGGAGCGGGCAGCGGCGCGTGCGGTGCGATCCGGCGGAACATCTCGAGCGTCGGCTCCGGGATCGATGCCGGGAACGGGCTGGCGTCCAGGCGCACGATCGCGCGGGCCAGCCGGGCGGTCGCGTCCATGCGCACGGGCGTCGAGGCGTGTCCGCCACGGCCGTCGACCCGCAGCTCGAGCGTCGTGGTGCCCTTCTCGCTGACGCCGACCACGGCCAGCGGTGGCTTGATCCCCGGAAACGCGTCGGCGGCGACGGCGCCGCCCTCGTCGAGCACGAACCACGGCTCGACCCCCCGTGACCGGCAGCTCCGCGACGGCGAGCTGGGCCGTGTCGCCCGAGACCTCCTCGGTGCTGCCGAACGACAGCCAGATGTCCTGCGCGGGCCGGAATCCCCTCTCCAGCAGGCGTTCCACCGCCTCCGCGATGCCGACCAGGCACCCCTTGTCGTCGAGCGTGCCGCGGCCCCAGAGCTGTCCGTCGACGATCCGCGCCTCGAAGGCGGGGTGCTGCCAGGGTGCGTCCTCGTCGACCGGTACGACGTCGATGTGGGCCATCAGCACCACCGGCCGCTCGGCGCTCGCGCCCGGCCACCGGAACAGCAACGCGTGACCCGGGATCCGGGTGAGCTCGAGGTGCTCGTGCAGCAGCGGGAACTGCCGGGCGAGCTCCTCGGTGAACGCGACGAACGGTGCCTCGTCCCGCTGCCCGGGATCGACGTGGGAGACGGTCGGGATCCGGACCAGTGCCTGCAGCTTGGCGACGGTCCGGTCGCGGACCTCGGCGAAGTCGGCGGGGCGCGCGGACGCCGTACTGCCTCCCATGGGCTGAGGTTAGGGGATGGCGCGCCCGTCTCGTTCCCGAGACGACCCGCCCGGGGTGGTCATTGCGCGTCGGGCGCGCGGACCGGTGGACTGACGGGGTGTCAGTCGTCCCAGTGTCCCCGGTGCACGACCTCGTCGAGGCCGAGCCGGCGGCGCGTGCTGGGCGAGCCGGGGTTGCCGGCGTCGTCGGCCAGGTGCCCGATCGTGACCACGCCGACCGGGTCGAACGTGTCGGGGATGCCGAACGCCGCGCGCACCGCGGCGTCCCGCTCCGGGGGTACGCCGAAGAAGCAGGCGCCGAGGCCCTCGTCGACGGCCGTCTGCAGGATCAGCAGCGAGGCCATCGCTGCGTCCATGTGCCAGAACGGCATCGGCCAGCGGGCCTCGTCGCGGTCGGTCCAGCCCTTGTCCGGCTGGGCGTAGCGGGACAGGTAGGCGGTCTTGCTCGAGCACGGCACCACGACCACGGGCGCGCGCATCATGCCGGTGAGCCAGTCGTCCGGCGCCGCCAGGTCGTCGGGGTCGGTGGTCACCTCCCACCAGCGGCGCACGTCGCCGGGGGTGTCGAGCACCAGGAACGCCCAGCCCTGGCTGAACCCGGCGCTCGGTGCCCGGGTCGCGTTGCGCAGGCAGCGGTCGACCACGTCACGCTCGACCGGTCGCTCGGCGTAGTTGCGCACCATCCTGCGCCGGCGTACGACGTCCTGGAACTCCATGCCACCGATCCTGCCGGACGTGGCTGACATGCGCTTCGAGGAGATGTGGACCGACCTGGCGCCGGTCGGCCGGAGCGCCGCCAGCGGTGGCTACTTCCGGCAGCCCTTCGGGTCCGCGGAGCGGGAGTGCCACGCCTGGTTCCTCGACGAGTGTGCCCGTCGCGACCTCGAGGTCGAGCACGACGGCAACGGCAACGCGGTCGCCTGGTGGGCGCCCTGGGAGGCCGAGCCGGGCGCCGTTCTCACCGGCTCGCACCTCGACTCGGTCCTCGACGGTGGCGCGTACGACGGGCCGCTGGGGGTGGTCACGGCGTTGGCGGCGGTCGACCTCCTGCGCGAGCAGGGGTTCGCGCCGAGCCGTCGGATCGGGATCGGGGCCTTCGTGGAGGAGGAGGGCAGCCGGTTCGGCATCGCCTGCCTGGGCTCGCGTCTCGCCGCCGGCGCGATCACCCCGGAGGCCGCCCGTGAGCTCCGCGACCGGGACGGTGTCGCGCTCGCGGACGCGATGTCCGCAAGCGGGATCAACCCCGAGCTCGGCCGGAGCGCGATCCTCGACGGTGTGGGCTGCTTCGTCGAGCTTCACGTCGAGCAGGGACGCGACCTGGTGCACCGCGACGCCGCGATCGGCGTGGCCAGCACGATCTGGCCGCACGGCCGGTTCCGGTTCGACTTCACCGGCGCCGCGAACCACGCCGGCACCACCCGGATGGAGGACCGGAGCGACCCGATGCTGACCTACGCGATGACCGCGCTGGCTGCCAACAAGCAGGCCCGCGTCGCGGGCCAGCGGGCCACGTTCGGCCGGGTCGAGGTCGCCCCCAACGGCACCAACGCCATTCCGTCGCGGGTGACGGCCTGGCTGGACGCCCGGTGCGAGTCCGACGAGCAGCTCGAGGCCCTGGTCGACGCGATCGCCCGGCAGGGATCCGAGCGCGCCGGCCGCGACGGCACGCGGCTCACCGTCACCGACGAGTCCGTGTCGGGGGCGGTGACCTTCGACTCCGACCTGGCCGGGCGGCTCTCCCTGGTGCTCGGCGGCGTTCCGGTGATCCCGACCATGGCCGGCCACGACGCAGGCATCCTGTCGGCCGCGGGCATCCCGACCGCCATGCTGTTCGTGCGCAACCCGACCGGCATCAGCCACTCACCCGAGGAGCACGCCCCGATGGCCGACTGTCTGGCCGGCGTCGAGGCCCTCGCCGCCACGTTGCGCGAGCTCGCCGGATGAACGCCACGGCGTCGTACCTCCTCGAGCGTGCGTACGTCGACGGCTCGGTGCACGACGACGTGCGCGTCGAGGTCGAGCACGGCCGGTTCTCCAAGGTCGAGTGGTCTCGACAAGCTCGACCACCGGAGGAGGCAGCTCGACGCCCGGAGGAGGCAGCTCGACGCACCGGAGGAGGCAGCTCGACCACCGGAGGAGGCAGAACGCCTTGCTGGCTTGACGATTCCAGGTCTCGCCAACTGTCACAGCCACGTCTTCCACCGCGCCCTTCGCGGGCACACCCAGCGCGAGCGCGGGTCGTTCTGGACCTGGCGCGACCAGATGTACGAGGTCGCCGGCCGGCTCGACCCGGACACCTACTACGCGCTCGCCCGCACGACGTACCGGGAGATGCTCGCGTCCGGGATCACCACCGTCGGCGAGTTCCACTACCTGCACCACCAGACCGACGGCACGCCGTACGACGAGCCGAACGAGATGGGCCTCGCCCTCGTCCGCGCCGCTCGCGACGCCGGCATCCGGATCGCCCTGCTCGACACCTGCTACCTCTCCAGTGGCTTCGGCGAGAAGCCGCAGGGCGTGCAGGTGCGCTACAGCGACGGCGACGCGCTGCGCTGGGCGACCCGCGTCGACGAGCTCGCGGTGTCCGCGGAGGTGGCGGAGGCCGACGACGTCGTGATCGGGGCTGCCGTGCACTCGGTGCGCGCGGTGCCCCGCGACCAGATCGGCCGGGTGGCCGACTGGGCACGGCGCACGTCGGGCGCCGCTGCACGTGCACGTCTCCGAGCAGGTCGCCGAGAACGAGGCGTGCCGCGACAAGCACTCCATGAGTCCCACGCGGCTCCTCGCCGACTGCGGCGCGCTCGGCCCCCGCACCACCGCCGTGCACGCGACCCACCTGTCCCCGGCCGACGTGCGCCTCCTGGGCGAGGCCGGCAGCTACGCCTGCTTCTGCCCGACCACCGAGCGCGACCTCGGCGACGGCATCGGACCCTCGCGGGCCCTGCACGACGCGGGCGCGACGCTCACGCTCGGCTCCGACAGCCACGCCGTGATCGACCTGTTCGAGGAGATGCGCGCGGTCGAGCTCGACGAGCGGCTGGCCACGCAGCGGCGCGGGCACTGGAGCAGCGGAGAGCTGTTCGACGCGGCGACCGCCGACGGCCACGCCAGCCTGGGCTTCCCGGACGCCGGCTCGATCGCGGTCGGCCAGCGCGCCGACCTGGTCACGGTCGCCACCGACACGCCGCGCACCGCCGGCACCGGCCGCGGGCTCGAGACCGTCGTCTACGCCGCGACCGGCGCCGACGTGCGGCACGTCGTGGTCGGCGGGCAGGTCGTGTACACGCCCGACGACCTCCCCCGGATCGGCGCCGAGCTGGACGCCGCGATCGGAGCCGTCGGCCTGTGAACACCACCCGTCAAGTCCTCACCGGGCGTGCCGTCGTACGCGGCAGGATGGCCGCATGACATCACTCCTGGTCACCGGCATCGGCGAGCTGACCACCTGCCGCACCGAGCCCGGAGTGACCTCCGTCGACACCCGGCCCGACGCTGCCTTCGTGGTCGAGCGCGGCCGGGTGGCATGGGTCGGCCCGTCGCGGGCAGGCGCCGGCGGCCGACCAGGCGCACGACGTCGGTGGCCGCGCCGTTGTCCCGGGCTTCGTGGACTCGCACAGCCATCTCGTCTTCGCCGGCGACCGCGGGCAGGAGTTCGCGGCCCGGATGGCCGGTGAGCGCTATGCGGCCGGGGGCATCCGCACCACTGTCGCCGCGACCCGCGCGGCGACCGACGAACAGCTCACCGCCACCGTCGCCCGCCACGTCACCGAGATGCGCCGCCAGGGCACGACCAGCGTCGAGATCAAGAGCGGCTACGGGCTCACCGTGCTCGACGAGGCACGCGGGCTGGCGGTCGCGCGCCAGTTCACGGAGGACACCACGTTCCTCGGCGCCCACGTCGTGCCGCCGGAGTACGCCGACGACCCGGCCGGCTACGTCGCGCTGGTCACCGGCCCGATGCTGGACGCGGCCGCACCGCACGCGCGCTGGATCGACGTGTTCTGCGAGACCGGCGCCTTCGACGCGGACCAGGCGCGGGCGATCCTGCTCGCCGGGCGGGAGCGAGACCTGGGCGGGCGGCTGCACGCCAACCAGCTCGGCCCCGGTCCCGGGGTCCGGCTGGCCTGCGAGCTCGGCCTGGTGGCGGTCGACCACTGCACCTACCTCGCGGACGACGACGTCTCCGCGCTCCGCGACTCGGGCACCATCGCGACCCTGCTGCCCGGCGTCGAGTTCTCGACCCGCTCGCCGTACCCCGACGCCCGTGCGCTGGTCGACGCGGGCGTGCGGGTGGCGCTGGCCAGCGACTGCAACCCGGGCTCCTGCTACACCAGCTCGATGCCGTTGTGCGTGGCGCTCGCGGTGCGCGAGATGCGGATGACCCCGGCGGAGGCGCTGTGGTCGGCGACCGCCGGAGGCGCCCTCGCGCTCGGCCGCGACGACGTCGGGCGGCTCGCCGTGGGGTCGCGCGCGGACTACGTGGTGCTGGACGCGCCGTCGTACCTCCACCTCGCCTACCGGCCCGGCGTCCCGCTGGTGGCGGAGGTCTCCGGCGCGACCGTCTGAGGTGCCTGAGACCGGCCCTGAGGCAGAGATAAGGCATCTGCCCGATGTCCGGGCCTACCTCAGGGAGCGAGTCTCTACTCATCGCAACAACCAGATGAGGAGCCCGAGATGTACAACACGACCGACTACGCGAAGGTCCAGAGCGACTACCGCCGCGAGCTGCTCCGCCGCTCGTACACCCCGCTGAACGCCGCGCACCACCGCTTCCTGCCGCACCTGCCGAGCGCTCGCCGCGCACGGCGCGCGGCCTGATGGCGGCCACGTCTGCCGCGCTCGCGGCCGACAGGCAGCAGGACAGCCCCGCGGGAGCCGGGCAGGAGTCGGTACCGACCACCACAATGGTGGACGTGCCCCTCCTGCCCGGTTCCACGTCCACCGCGCGGCCGCTCATCGGCCGCCGCGACGAGCTGACCACCCTGACCGGACTGCTCGGCATCCGTCCGGTCGACGGCCTCGACCCGGTGCGGGCCGTCCTCCTCGCGGGCGACGCCGGCGTCGGCAAGACCCGCCTGCTCACCGAGCTCCGCGACCTCGCCTTCACCGAAGGCTGGCAGGTCGTCGCCGGGCACAGCCTCGACTTCGGCGACAGCGCCCTCCCCTACCTCCCGTTCTCCGAGGTGATCGGCCGCCTCGCCACCGACTCCCCGGCCCTCGTCGACACGATCGCCGAGCAGCACCCGGCGCTCGGGCGGCTCCGCCCCGGCCGCCGGCTGCTCTCCGGCAGCGAGCCCACCACCGACTCCGCCGCCGACTCGGCGGTCGACCGCGGCGCCCTGTACGACGCCGTCCACGCGCTGCTCGACGCGGCCGGCGCCGAGCGCCCGCTGCTCCTCGTGATCGAGGACACCCACTGGGCCGACCGGTCGACCCGCGACCTCCTCAGCTTCCTGTTCTCGCGGCCGTTCGAGTCCGAGGTGGCGATCGTGGCCTCCTACCGCAGCGACGACCTGCACCGCCGCCACCCCCTCCGCAAGGTCGCCGCCGAGTGGGCGCGCATCCCCGGCGTGGCCCGCATGCAGCTCAACCCGCTGCCCTCCGACGACGTCCGCGCCCTGGTCCACCAGCTCCACCCGACGCCGCTGACCGAGGCCGAGATCGCCTGCATCGTGGAGCGCGCCGACGGCAACGCGTTCTTCGTCGAGGAGCTGGTCGGCGCGACCCGGCTGGCGCAGTCGCTGCCCGACGACCTCGCCGAGCTGCTGCTGGTGCGCCTCGACCAGCTCGGCGACGAGGCCCAGGCCGTCGTCCGCACCGCCGCCGTGGCCGGCCGCCGGGTCACCCACGACCTGCTGGCGGCCAGCAGCAACGTCACGCTCGAGGCGCTCGACGTCGGCCTCCGCGATGCCATCGGCCACAACGTGCTGGTGCCGGCGCGGGGCGAGTCCTACGCGTTCCGGCATGCACTCCTCGCCGAGGCGGTCTACGACGACCTGCTGCCCGGCGAGCGGGCGCGGCTGCACGCGGCCTACGCCAGCGCGCTCGCCGGCAACCACGGGCGGGGCACCGCGGCCGAGCTGGCCCGGCACGCCCGGGCGGCCCACGACCTCGCCACGGCGTTCGACGCCAGCATCCGCGCCGGCGACGAGGCGATGTCCGTCGGCGGCCCGGACGAGGCGTCCGCGGCACTACGAGGCGGCCCTCGAGCTGCTCGCCGACCCCGCCTTCCCGCAGGAGGTGGCGGTCGACCTGGCGTCCCTCGGCACCCGGGCCGTCGACGCGCTGCTGATCTCCGGCAACGCTCCCCGCGTCGCTGTCGCTGGCCCAGAGCCTGCTCGAACGCCTCCCCGCCGACGCGCCTCCCGCCTGGCGGGGGCAGCTGCTGGTCGCGATGGTCCCGCGCGATCCTCTACACGGAGAGCCGGCTCGACCCGCGCGACTCCACCGCCGAGGCGCTGCGGCTGATCCCCGACGAGCCGTCGTCGCTGCGGGCGCGCGCCCTCCACATGCACGCCCGGGCGCTCGACGCGATGCGTGACTTCGCCACGGCGCGCGAGATCGCGGTCGAGGCGCTGTCGATGGCCGAGTCGCTCGACCAGCCGCGCCTGGGCAGCGACGTGCTGACCACCCTGGCCGGCATCCAGCGGCGGGCCGGCGGCGAGAGCGACGAGGACATCGAGGCGGCCATCCGCAACGTCGCCACCGTGGCGGAGCAGGCCGGCGCGATGGCCACCGAGGTCCGGGCGATCTGGCTGCTCGGCCGGTGGCACTTCGACCACGCCGACTACGTCGCGGCGCGGGAGGCGTTCGAGCGGGCCGTGCGCCGGGCCGACACCTTGGGCCGGCCCTGGTCGCCCTACGCCCTCGACGCGCGTCTCGCGTGCCAGCAGGTGGCGTTCCTGCTCGGCGACTGGGACACGGTGGTCGAGCTCGCCGACCTCACCGGCCAGGTGCCGCCGCCGATCCCGGAGGCGTTGTTCTCCGCGGGCCGCCTGACCGTGCAGGCGGGGCGAGGCGAGACCGACGGCCCGCCTCGAGGCGGCCCGGCTCCGGCCGTTCTGGGACAAGGAGGGGCTGGTCCCGGTCACGGCCGGCCCGCCTGCCATCGAGCTGCACGCGCTGGCCGGCGACCGCGACGCCGCGCTCGCCGAGCACGACGCCGTGGTGGGCACGCTCGCCCGCATCTGGCGCGAGTACTTCCACGCCCGCGTGCGCATCTCCGCGGTGACCGTCGGTGCGCTCGCGCACGGCATCGCCGACGAGTCGGCCGAGACCCGCGCCCGCGTCGCCGCACAGGTGGACAAGGTGGTCCAGGGCGGCGAGAACACCGTGCGGCACCTGCGCGAGGTCGGCGACGAGTGGGGTCCCGAGGGCGCGCGCCTGGGTGCTGCGGCTGCGCGCCGAGAAGCTCCGGTTCCGCTGGCTGGCCGGCATCGACGCGCCCCACCGAGGACGAGCTGGTCGAGGCCTGCGCGCCGACCTGGCCGGCTTCGAGGCGATGGGTCACGTCTACGAGGTCGCGCGGTCCCAGACCCGGCTGGCCGTGGTGCTCCACGCCGCGGGCGACCTGGCCGGGGCACGGCTCCTCGGCGACCGGGCCCGGGCCACGGCACAGCGGCTCGGAGCCCGACCGCTCCTCGACGACCTCCGGGCCGCCGGTCGCGCGCCCGCAGCGCAGCCGGGCCTCGACCCGTGACGAGCCGCTCACCCCGCGCGAGCTCGAGATCCTGGCCCTGGTCGCCGCCGGCCGGAGCAACGGCGAGATCGGCAAGCAGCTGTTCATCTCGCACCAAGACGGTGAGTGTCCACGTCTCCAACATCCTGGCCAAGCTCGGCGCCGCGGGCCGCACCGAGGCCGCGGCGATCGCCCGGCGCACGCGGCCTGTTGGACTGAGCCGGCGGTCTCGCCCCCCGAAAGGGTGTGTGAGCCGTCTGTGGGCCGGCGCGAGACTGACCAGACTGGTCCGCGCCCCGCGTTCTCGGGGCCGCTCCTGCAACCCGCGCCGACCGGCGCCATCGAGTGAGAGGAACTGGCATGACCACGACTCCGGAAGAGCCCCTGAGCGACGGCGACATCGAGAGCAGCGTCCCCGACCCGGTGCCGACGCCGTGCCCGGTGGCGACGCCGACGGCACCGGACGGCGGCGACGCGGACGGCACCGACGGCGACTCGACCGACACCACCGACGGCGACGCCGGCGACGCCGACGGCACCGACGCCTGAGAGACGCCCAGAAGACATCTTGTCGGCTCTCGACCTGCTCAGCGGTGACGCCCAGACCTTCCGCGCGAAGGTCTGGGCGTCCCGTGTGCACCTCCACCAGACCGACCCCGACGCGCTGGTCGGGCTGCTCTCCCTCGACGACGTCGACCAGCTGCTGACCTCGTCGGCGATCCGCACGCCCGCCGTACGCCTGGCGCAGGACGGCGCGGTGCTGCCGGAGTCGCGCGTACACCCGCTCGGCGACGCCATGGCCGGCCAGCCGCTGACCGGGCTGCGTCGACGCGCGCAAGGTGCTCGACCTCTTCGAGCACGGCGCCACCGTCGTCCTCCAGGGGCTGCACCGCTACTGGCCGCCGCTGACCGACCTGGTCGCCGAGCTCGAGCTCGAGCTCGGCCACCCGTGCCAGGCCAACGCCTACCTCACGCCGCCCGGCTCGCAGGGCTTCGCCGTCCACTCCGACAGCCACGACGTGTTCGTCTTCCAGACCCACGGCACCAAGCTGTGGGAGGTGCACGAGGACGGGGAGCGGCGCGAGGTGCTGCTCGAGCCCGGGCTCTCGATGTACCTGCCCACCGGCACCCCGCACGCCGCGCGCGCCCAGGACACGGCGTCCCTGCACGTGACGATCGGCATCAACCAGCTGACCTGGCGCGACCTGGTCGACCGTGTGGTCCAGGCTGCTCGAGGGCGGCGACGACCACCTGCCCGCCGGCTACCCCGACCACCCCGAGCTGCTCGCCGACGGCCTCGCCGCCCGGCTGGAGCGGCTCGCCCAGGCGCTCAGCACGGTCGACGTCGAGGCGGCCGCGGCCGAGCAGGTACGCCGGTTCTCGACCGGCCGCCCTTCGCGGCTGCGCGGTGGCCTGCGCGACCGGCTGGTGCTCGACGCCGTCGCGGACGACACGCCGCTGCGGCGCCGGCCCGGTCACCCGTGCGGCTCGCGACCGCCGACGACGGCCGGGTCGACCTCCTGCTGGGCGACCGCACGGTGACGTTCCCGGCCTGGGTGCGCCCGGCACTCGAGGCGCTGCGCGACCTGCCCGACCCTGGTGCCCGCCGACCTCACCGACGCTCGACCCGCAGAGCCGCGTGGTCCTGTGCCGGCGACTGGTCCGCGAGGGGCTGCTCGAGGTCGTCGGTTGACCGACGCGGCGTACCGGTGCGCGACGGCCAGCCTGCTCCGTGACGACCAGCTGGTCGGGTCCGCCACCCGTGTGCCCGCCTTCCTGCTGGTCGAGCACCCGGGACCCTGGGGCCAGGCCGCGCTGCGGGACGCGGCTCTGCCCGGCAACCTGCTCGCAGGCCTGCGGCGCCGGAGCACGTCGACCGGTGTGCGGATCCTGCTGGTGCGCCGGCACCGGCAGCGCGGACAGGACGGCGTGCGGGTGTTCGCCGCCCGGCCCGAGGCCCGGGGATCGTGGGTGGAGACCACGGTGCTGGACAGCCACCACGACGTGCTCGACCTCGACCTCGAGGCGCTCGGCGCCGGACGGTCGCCCGGGCTGGAGCCGCATGCCGAGGCGCTCTTCTGCGTGTGCACGCACGGCCGGCACGACGCCTGCTGCGCCGAACGCGGGCGTCCGGTCGCGGCCGAGCTCAGCCGCACCCACCCCGCGCAGACGTGGGAGATCTCGCACCTGGGCGGCGACCGGTTCGCGGCCAACCTGCTCGTGCTCGGCGCCGGTCTCGGCTACGGCCGGGTCACCCCGGAGGTCGCTCCCGCGATCGCCGACGCGCACCTCGCCGGCCGGATCACCCCCGACCACCTCCGTGGCCGGGCGGCGTTCACGATGCCGGTGCAGGCCGCCGAGCTCGCCGTACGACGCGCGCTCGACGTGTGGGAGGTCGACGCGCTCCGCCTGGACTCCTGGGCCGGGGGCCGCGCGCGGTTCGAGGTGGACGGCGACCTGCACGAGGTGCTCGTGACCCGGACGCTCGGCGACGCCCACCGGCTCACCTGCTCCTCGCACCACGGCGACCCGGTGCCGTCGTACACGACCGGGCCGGTGCAGCACGTCGCGGCGTACTCGTAGCATGTGAGGAACCCCGAGGAGCCTGCCGATGTCGGTCACCCAGGAACGGTTCGAGAAGATGCGCCCGGTCCCCAGAGGGCGTGGGCCGAAGGTGACCGCGGACATGCTCCCGCCGGGCCCGCGGGTGCCCGCGCTGGTGCAGAGCGTCGGGCTGCTCGGTTCCGGCACCAGTTCGTGCCCGCGATGAAGCGGCGCTACGGCGACGTCTTCTCGATCCGGCTCCTCCCCGAGGGCCGCTGGCTCGTGGTGTTCCACAAGCCCGAGCACGGTCAAGGAGATCTTCGCCGGCGACCCCGCGGTGTTCCACGCCGGCAAGGGCAACGCGATCCTCGGCCCGGTGATGGGCGAGCACTCGCTGCTGCTCGTCGACGGCGCGCACGCACAAGCGGGCCCGCAAGCTGCTGATGCCGGCGTTCAACGGGCACGCGCTGCGCGGCTACCAGGAGGTCGTGACCGGGCTGGCGAAGACCGAGGTCGGCACCTGGCGCGCCGGTGAGGAGTTCCGCTCGCTCGACCGGATGAACGCGCTCACCCTCGAGGTGATCCTCCAGGTGGTCTTCGGCGTCACCGACGAGCAGCGGCTCGCCGAGCTGCGGCCCGCTGGTCAACCGGACGGTCAACATCCACCCCGCTGGTCTTCCTGGGCTGGGGCTTGCCGCGGCTGCAGAACGTCGGGCCCTGGCGACGCACGGTCGAGAACCAGGAGCACCTCGACCGCGTGATCTACGCCGAGATCGCCGAGCGCCGGGTCGCGCCCGACCTCGCCGAGCGCACCGACGTGCTCTCCACGCTGCTGCGGGTCCGCGACCCGGAGTCGACGGAGACGGGGGCGGTGGCGGGCTCACCGACGACGAGCTCCGCGACCAGCTGGTCACCCTGCTGCTCGCCGGTCACGAGACCACCGCGACCGCGCTGTCCTGGGCCCTCTACGAGGTCGGCCGCGACCCGGCCGCAGCTGGCCAAGGCACGCACCGCCGCGCTCGCGGGTGACGACGACTACCTCGAGGCCGTGCTCAAGGAGTCGATGCGGCTCCACCCGGTGATCCCGATGGTGGTCCGGCACCTGATGAAGCCGGCCACGGTCGGCGGCATCGACCTGCCTGCCGGGGTCACCGTCGCGGCGTCGATCATCCTCGCCCACGCCGACCCCGAGAACCATCCCGAGCCCGACGCGTTCCGGCCCGAGCGGTTCGTCGGCGGGCACCTGCCACCGAACACCTGGCTCCCGTTCGGCGGCGGCGTACGCCGCTGCATCGGGGCCGGGTTCTCGCTGATGGAGGGCGTCGCGGTCCTGCGCGAGGTGCTCTCGTCGTACGACGTGACCGTGCGGCCGGGGTCCACCGACGTCCCCAAGGTCCGCAACATCACCAGCGTCCCGCGCCACGGCGCCCGGATCGTGGTGACCCCGCGATGAGGTTCCAGCGCAAGCACGCGGTCTTCCTGCTCGGCGTCGCGGTCTGGAACGTCGTGACCTACGCCCAGTTCACCAAGGCGCTCGCGACCACCGAGGAGGACCGCCCGACCGGCTACTACGTCGCACACTCGGTGCTGATCGTGGTCAACCTGGCCATCGCCGGCGTCCTCGGCACCTGGGGCTGGAAGGCGCTGAAGGCGACCCGCGACGACCGCTGAGCCGGTGGTGCGGCGGTCTCGGCGTCCGGGACGCGTCACGCACCCGTGCCAGGCGACCACCTAGGCTTGGCTCGGAGCAATCGACCCGGACACGAGGGGGAGCAGTGCGCGACGATCAGCGCCGCCAGCTCGTCGACGCCTTGCTGAAGGTGGTCGTGGTCGCGGTCGGCGTGGGCGCGGTGATCGCGATCGGCGTTTTCATCATGGTGAGGGCACTGGGGTTCAGCGACAACACGCCCGCGGCCCACTCGACCTCCCAGCCCGACGCGCCCGAGCACGCTCCCGACCACGGCGCTCACGCCGTCCGGCTCTCCCTCCCCGTCCGAGGAGCCCAGCGCCACCGCGACGTCGAAGCCGGCCAGGCCCAAGGACAAGATCAAGCTGTCCGCGACGCCCGAGCAGGTCGCACCGGGCGAGCGGATCAACCTGACGGGCAGCTACCCGGGTGCCGACAACGTCGCGCTCCAGGTCCAGCGCAAGGAGAACGACGCCTGGGTGCCGTTCGCCGACGTCCAGGCCCAGGTGCGCGTCGGCACGTTCGAGACCTACGTGATCACCTCGCGCACGGGCGGGATGAAGTTCCGGGTCTTCGACCCTACGACCAATGCGGCGTCGAACGCCGTCGGTGTCACCGTCGGCTGAGACCGGCGGTTCAGGCCGCGCACATCGCCCGCTCGCGCCCCGCTCGGGGAGGGCTCCACCACGGGCTCCGGTACGACGGGCGGTGCCGGCCGGGCGCCGTACCGCTGGCCGGCGACGACGCCGCCGAGCACCAGCGCCATCCCGAGTGCCTGTGGCCAGCCGAAGACCTCGCCGGCGAACGCGACGCCGAGCAGGGTGCCGACCACCGGGTTGACCAGCCCGACCAGGGAGACGGCGCCGGCCGGCATCCGGCCCAGGCCGCGGAACCAGCACACGTAGGCGATCGCGGTGCCCGCGGTGGCCAGCCACAGCAGCCCGGCCGACGTTGCCGACGCCGAGGTGCGGCGGAGCGCCCTCGACGAGCAGGAACACCGGCACCAGCACGATCCCGCCGACCACGAGCTGCCAGGAGACCAGGGTGAGCATGTCGACCGGAGCCGGCCAGCGCTTCACGAGCACGAAGCCCAGCGCGGAGACCAGCACCGAGCCGAACGCGGCGAGCAGGCCGAGCGTGCTCACGTCGCCGGGCGTGCGCATCACCAGCAGCCCGACGCCGACCAGGCCGACGAGCGCGGACAGGATCCGCACGGTGCCGGGACGCTCGCCGATGGCGAGCCACGCCAGCGCCATCACCGCGAGCGGCGAGGTGGCCTGCAGGGTGGCGGCGAGGCCGCCGGGCAGCTGGTAGGCCGCCAGGAAGATCAGCGGGAAGAACATCCCGATGTTGCAGATGCCGAGAGCGACCGCCTTCCACCACCAGTCCCCGTGCGGGAGGCGGCGCCGGAACGCGAGCAGCACGAGCCCGGCCGGGAGCGCGCGCATCGCGGCGTCGAAGAGCGGGCGGTCCGGCGGGAGGAGGCTCTCGGTGACCAGGTACGTCGACCCCCAGGCCACCGGGGCGATCGCCGTGATCAGGATGTCGCGGACTCCGACCGAACTAGTTTCCATGGAAAGTAATATATCTTCCATGGAAGGTAATATCAACCCATGACCGAGAAGCAGCAGGACGCCGTCGACCGGATCGCCGAGCAGTGGGCGCGGGAGCGACCCGACCTCGACGTGGGTCCGATGCTGGTGATCGGGCGGCTCCACCGGCTCGCCGAGCTGCTCGACCAGGGGCTGCGCCCGGTGTTCGCGGAGGCGGGGCTGGGCAACGGCGACTTCGACGTGCTGGCGTCGCTGCGGCGGTCCGGCCCGCCGTACCGGCTCAGCCCGACGCAGCTGTCCGCGACGACCATGGTGACCTCCGGCGCGGTGACCAAGCGGGTCGACCGGCTGGAGCGTCAGGGCCTGGTCGAGCGCACCGTCAGCGAGGACGACGCCCGCGGCCGCGTGATCGCGCTGACCCCCGAGGGCATGCGGGTCCAGGAACGGCTGCACCCCCAGCACCTGGCCAACGAGGACCAGCTGCTGGGGGCACTCGACGAGTCCGAGAGGGAGCGACTCGCGGCCCTGCTCAGGAAGCTGCTGGTCAGCCTCGAGGACGGATAGTCCCGGCCACATGTGTCGTCACCGGGTCGCTAGCCGACCGGTGATGGCCGGGACTATCCGGGCGGGGGTCAGTCGGGGATGTAGTCGAACTGGTCCGGGTTGGGGCCGCGGCGACCCTTCTCGCCGCGGTCGAGGGCGCTGAGCGCCTGCACGTCGGACGGGTCGAGCGCGAAGTCGAAGAGCGCGAAGTTCTCCTCCATCCGCTCCCGGTTGACCGACTTCGGGAAGACGATGTCGCCGCGCTCGATGTGCCAGCGGAGCACCACCTGGGCAGGAGTGCGGCCGACCTTCCGGGCGATCTCGACCACGGCCGGGTCGTCGAGGACCTCGCCCTGCGCGATCGGGGACCACGCCTCGACCAGGATGCCGCGCTCGAGGCTGGCCTGGCGGGCGGCCTCGTTGGTGAAGTACGGGTGCACCTCGATCTGGTTGACCGCCGGCGTCACCTCGGCCTCCTTCTCGAGCATGGCCAGGTGGTCGGGCTGGAAGTTGCTGACGCCGATCGAGCGGGTGCGCCCGTCGGCCTTGAACTCCTGCAGCACCTTCCACGTGGACACGTAGTCGCCGTCGTACCGCGTGGGCAGCGGCCAGTGGATCAGGAAGAGGTCGAGCGTGGCCGATGTCGAGGTCCGCGAGCGTCCGGTCGAACGCCTTGCGCGCGTCGTCGGGCTCGTGGAAGCCGTTGTTCAGCTTGCTGGTCACGAAGATCTCGTCGCGGGGCAGGCCGGAGGCGCGGATCGCCTCGCCGACACCCTTCTCGTTGCCGTACATCTCGGCGGTGTCGAGGTGCCGGTAGCCGACGTCGAGCGCCTTGGTCACCGCCTCCAGGGTGTCCTCCGGCGGCACCTGGAAGACGCCGAACCCGAGCTGCGGGATGGTCGTGCCGTCGTTCAGGGTCAGGTCGGGAATCGTGTTGGCCATACCAGGCCGCAACGGTCGTGCGCCGCCAGTATTCCGCACCGTCTTCCGTCAGGCGCTGAAGACGTTGGGGTCGCGCCAGGTGCGCTCGAACGGCAGCCGCCAGGTCGCCGGGGCGACGAGCTGGTGGATCTGGTTGGGGCCCCAGGAGCCCTTCTGGTAGGGGCGCACGACGGGCGGGTTCTCCAGCAGCGGCGTCGAGAGCTCCCAGAGCCGCTCGATGCCCTCGGCGGAGGTGAACAGCGTCCGGTCGCCGCGGGCGGCGTCGTAGATCAGCCGCTCGTAGGCCTCGAGCACGGCGCCGGCCCAGCCGGTCTCCTGCATCGCGAACTGCATCGACAGCTTGTCGAGCTTCATGCCCGGGCCGGGGCGCTTGCCGTAGAAGGACAGCGACATCTTGGCCTGGTCGGCGAGGTCGAAGGTGAGGTGGTCGGGGCCGTGGTCGCCGACGCCCGAGCCGGGCGGGAACATCGACCGCGGCGGCTCCCGGAACGCGATCGAGATGATCCGGGCGCCCTCGGCCAGCCGCTTGCCGGTGCGCAGGTAGAACGGCACGCCGGCCCAGCGCCAGTTGTCGACGAAGCACTTGAGCGCGATGAACGTCTCGGTCTCGGAGTCGGGGGCGACGCCCTCGATGTCGCGGTAGCCGACGTACTGCCCGCGGACGACGTCGTGCGGCTCGATCGGGGCCATCGAGCGGAAGACCTTGTTCTTCTCCTCGCTGATCGCGAACGGCTCCAGGGCGGTCGGCGGCTCCATCGCGGTGAAGGCCAGCACCTGGAACAGGTGGGTGACCACCATGTCGCGGTAGGCGCCGGTGGCCTCGTAGAAGTTGGCGCGCTGCGCGAGGCCGAGCGACTCGGGCACGTCGATCTGGACGTGGTCGATGTGGTTGCGGTGCCAGATCGGCTCGAACAGCCCGTTGGCGAAGCGGAAGGCCAGGATGTTCTGGGCCGCCTCCTTGCCGAGGAAGTGGTCGATCCGGAAGATCTGCTCCTCGTCGAAGACCTCGTGCAGCTCGGCGTTGAGGCTGCGCGCGGACTCGAGGTCGGTGCCGAACGGCTTCTCCATGATGATCCGGCTGCGCTCGACCAGGCCGGCGTCCTCGAGCATGTGCACGACCGCGAGCGCGGCCTTCGGCGGCACGCTGAGGTAGTGCAGCCGGCGGAACTCGTCGGCCGCCCGCGCTCCGCCTCCGCCGCGGCGACCGCCTTGCGGAGCGCCTCCGGACCGCCGTCGCCGGGCGCCCAGTGCAGCCGGGGCGCGAACTCGTCCCAGCCCTCCAGCGTCCTGTCGTCGCCGCCGAACTCGGTCACGGCGGCGCGGGCGAACTCGACGAACGAGTCGCGGTCGTGCTCGTCGAGCGAGGTGCCGACCACCTGGATCTCGGGGATCAGCCCGGTCTCGAAGAGGTGGAGCAGGCCGGGCAGCAGCTTGCGGCGGGACAGGTCGCCGGTCGCGCCGAAGAGCACGACGGTGGTGGGGGTCGCCATGGAGGCCATCCTTCACCCGCGTACCGGCCGCATGGGTCACGCCGCGGGGAGAAATTTCTCTCCGCGGACGGGAATCACAGGGCCGGGTCCCCGGTTGGGACGGACAGCAAGAGTTGAGTTGGCTCGACTCAAGTTGTTTGACACACTCTGGGCAGCGCGGGAAGCATCCCGAGCACCCAGTCCCAGTACGACGATCGGCCCGGACAGACCGGGCCCGCAATCCGGAGGTAGACAACCATGGCACGTGCGGTCGGCATCGACCTCGGCACGACGAACTCCGTCGTCGCCGTCCTCGAAGGTGGCGAACCCACCGTCATCGCAAACGCGGAAGGCGCCCGGACCACCCCGTCCGTCGTGGCCTTCTCCAAGTCCGGCGAGGTGCTGGTCGGCGAGGTCGCCAAGCGCCAGGCGGTGACCAACGTCGACCGGACGATCCGCTCGGTCAAGCGCCACATGGGCACCGACTGGTCGGTGAAGATCGACGACAAGGCGTTCACGGCCCAGCAGATCAGTGCGTTCGTGCTCCAGAAGCTCAAGCGCGACGCGGAGGCGTACCTCGGCGAGACGGTCACCGACGCGGTGATCACCGTCCCGGCGTACTTCTCCGACGCCCAGCGCCAGGCCACCAAGGAGGCCGGCGAGATCGCGGGCCTCACCGTGAGCCGGATCGTCAACGAGCCCACCGCGGCCGCGCTGGCCTACGGGCTCGACAAGGGCGACGACCAGACGATCCTCGTCTTCGACCTCGGTGGCGGCACGTTCGACGTGTCCCTGCTCGAGATCGGCGAGGGCGTGGTCGAGGTCAAGGCCACCTCGGGTGACAACCACCTCGGTGGTGACGACTGGGACGCCCGCGTCGTCGAGTGGATGGTCAAGAAGTTCAAGGACAACAACGGCGTCGACCTGGCGCAGGACAAGATCGCGCTTCAGCGGCTCCAGGAGTCCGCGGAGAAGGCGAAGATCGAGCTGTCCTCCTCCAGCGAGACCACCGTGCACCTGCCGTACATCACGCACGGCGAGTCCGGCCCGCTCCACTTCGAGGAGAAGCTGACCCGCGCCGAGTTCCAGAAGATCACCGCCGACCTGCTCGAGCGCACCAAGGCGCCGTTCCGGTCCGTGATCAAGGACGCCGGCCTCGACGTGAGCAAGATCGACCACGTCGTGCTGGTCGGTGGCTCGACCCGGATGCCGGCCGTGGCCGACACCGTCCGCGAGCTGCTCGGCGGCAAGGAGCCCAACAAGGGCGTCAACCCCGACGAGGTCGTGGCCGTGGGTGCCGCGCTGCAGGCCGGCGTGCTCAAGGGTGAGGTCAAGGACGTCCTGCTCCTCGACGTGACCCCGCTGAGCCTGGGCATCGAGACCAAGGGCGGCGTGATGACCACGCTGATCGAGCGCAACACCACGATCCCGACCAAGAAGTCCGAGGTGTTCAGCACCGCCGACGACAACCAGCCGTCGGTGGAGATCAAGGTCGCGCAGGGCGAGCGCCAGATGTGGGCGCAGAACCAGCCGCTCGGCAACTTCGAGCTGACCGGACTGCCCCCGGCTCCCCGCGGCGTCCCGCAGATCGAGGTCACCTTCGACATCGACGCCAACGGCATCGTGCACGTGTCCGCGAAGGACCGCGGCACCGGCAAGGAGCAGTCGATGACGATCTCCGGCGGCAGCGCGCTGTCGAAGGACGAGATCGACCGCATGGTCCGCGACGCGGAGCAGTACGCCGAGGAGGACGCCCGGCGCCGGGAGGCGGTCGACACCCGCAACCAGGCCGACGGCCTCGTCTACAACACCGAGAAGTTCATCGCCGACAACGCCGACAAGCTGCCGGACGACGTGAAGTCCGAGGTGCAGTCCGACGTCGACGCGCTGAAGAAGCTGCTCGAGGACGAGAACACCGAGACCGAGGCGTTCACCGCCGCGATCACCAAGCTCGGCGAGTCCAGCCAGAAGATGGGTGCCGCGATGTACGCCAACGCACGAGGCCCCGGCCGGCGCGACGGGCGAAGCGACCCAGCAGGCGCCGGCGGACGACGACGGTGACGTGGTCGACGCCGAGATCGTCGACGAGGACGGCCCGGCCGAGGGTGAGTCCAAGTGACCCAGCAGCCCGACGGTGGGGAGGCCCGGGACACCGGGGCAGTTCCCACCCGGCCGACCGCCGACCAGCTGGAGGACATCTCCGGTGTCGACAACTGGGTCGAGGAGGGCGGACCCCTCGAGCCGCAGGACCTGGAGCCCGACGGGGGCTTCGGCGACGCGGCCGCGGAGATGGCCAACGAGACCGTGGCACGGGCTCGAACCTGCCAGGACCACGAGGTCGAGGAGGATCCCGTCGAGCGTCAGCTGGCCGAGCGCACCGCGGACCTGCAGCGGCTGCAGGCCGAGTACGTCAACTACAAGCGCCGCGTCGACCGCGACCGTGACCTGGTCCGGCAGAACGCGACGTACGGCGCGCTCTCGTCGCTGCTCCCGGTGCTCGACGACATCGACCGGGCCCGCGAGCACGGCGAGCTGGAAGGCGGCTTCAAGGCCGTCGCCGACTCGCTGGAGCGGATCGTGAGCGGGCTCGGCCTGACCAAGTTCGGTGCACCCGGCGAGCCGTTCGACCCGAACGTCCACGAGGCGCTGGCCCACGGGCACTCGCCCGACGTGACCGAGACCGTGGTCGAGCACCTGGCCCAGGCGGGCTACCGGATCGGCGACCGCGTCGTGCGCGCCGCCAAGGTGACGGTGCTCGATCCCGAGGGCTGAAAGCCGGAGGTCGAGACTGGGTCTCGACAAGCTCGACCACCGGACAGAGCTCGACCACCGGAAGAGCTCGACCACCGGAGATCGAGAGGAAGGGGGTGACCGCGTGAGCAACGCGGACTGGGCGAACAAGGACTTCTACCAGGTCCTCGGGGTGGCGAAGGACGCCGACGCCAAGGACATCAAGAAGGCGTACCGGAAGCTGGCGCGGGAGAACCACCCCGACTCCAACCCGGGCGACGCCGCCAAGCACGACCGCTTCAAGCAGGTGGCCGAGGCCTACGACGTCGTCGGCGACGCCAAGAAGCGCAAGGAGTACGACGAGATCCGCGCTGCCTACGCCGGCGGCGGGTTCGGCGGCGGGTTCCCGGGTGGGTTCCCCGGCGGCTTCGGCGGTGGCACCGCGGGTGGCACCCAGACCTTCGACCTCAGCGACATCCTCGGCGGCATGTTCGGCGGTGGCGGCGGTGGCGGCCGGCGTACCCGCGCGCAGCAGCAGCCGCGCCGTGGCGCCGACCTCGAGACGGAGGCCACGATCGGGTTCGCGGAGGCGATCGAGGGCACCACGCTGCCGCTTCGTCTGAGCTCCGACGCGCCCTGCAGCAACTGCCAGGGCACCGGCGGCGAGCCGGGCACGCGCCCGCACATCTGCCCGACCTGCGAGGGCAGCGGCATGGTGGCCTCGTCGGTGGGCGGCGCGTTCCTGATGAACGAGACCTGCCCCGAGTGCCACGGCCGCCAGCTCGTGTACGACGAGCCCTGCCCGGTCTGCCACGGCAGCGGGCACGGCGTGTCCAGCCGCACGATCCAGGCCCGGATCCCGGCCGGGGTCAAGGACGGCCAGAAGATCCGGCTCAAGGGCAAGGGTGCCGCCGGCGAGCAGGGCGGCTCGGCCGGCGACCTGTTCGTGGTGGTCAAGGTGCGTCCACACCGGCTGTTCCGGCGCAAGGGCGACAACCTCACCCTCGACGTGCCGGTGCGCTTCGACGAGGCCGCGCTCGGTGCCGAGATCACCGTGCCCACGCTCACCGGTGCCCCGGTGAAGCTGCGGATCCCGGCGGGCACGCCGCACGGGCGCGCGTTCCGGGTCCGTGGCCGCGGGGTGCCGCGTCGCGACGGCACGCGTGGCGACCTGCTGGTCACCGCGGTCGTCGACGTGCCCGCCACGCTCAGCGACGCGCAGCGGGAGGCCGCTGAGGCCTACCGTCGCGCGAGCGACGGGGTCGACCCGCGCGCCGCCCTGGTCGAGGACGAGAAGGTGCGGTCGTGAGTCCGCGCAACAGCCCGCGCACGGCCCGGCCCCGGCCCGAGGGTGCCGGTCTACGTGATCAGCGTCGCCGCCGAGCTGACCGGCCTGCACCCGCAGACGCTGCGCACCTACGACCGGATCGGCCTGGTCTCCCCGGGCCGCGCCGGCGGCGGTGGCCGGCGCTACTCCCTGCACGACATCGAGCTGCTGCGCGAGGTCGCCGAGCTCACGGCGGCCGGGATCGGCCTCGAGGGCGTCAAGCGGATCCTCGAGCTCGAGAACCAGGTCGCCGCGCTCCGTGCCCGCAACGCCGAGCTGCGCCAGCGTTCCGCCCAGCTCGAGGCCGCCCTCGACGCGGCGGTGGGCGCCCTGCGCGAGCGGCGGCCCAACCTACCGGCGCTCCGACCCGACCCGCCGTCCTGGATGGGTTGACCCGCTCGGGCACGAAACCTACGTTGGTCGCTCGACGCGGGCCCACGGGGGACGGCGTCCGATCGAAGGACACGCAGATGCGCCGCTCGGGATCCCTGGCTCCTCCTGTCCGTGCTGGCGCTGGCCGGCCTGTTCGCGACGTACACCGCCCAGGCTCCCGCCAGCACCGCCGCCCCGATCCGGTCGATCACGTTCAAGGGCTTCACCTGGTCGCAGGACCTGCACACCAGGGTCGGCTCGAGGAGCCAGGCGTGGAACCGGCCGCAGAACGTGACGAGGGCCGACGGCTCGCTGTTCGTGAAGACCGCCCGCTACTGCACGGCCGGTGGCGCCGAGCCGACGAGCGGCGCCGCTCCGCATCCGGCCCCGTGCCCGAGCATCGCGGACACGACGTACGCGACCGGGCGCCTGCAGGTCGGAGGGCTGAGGTTCGGCACCGACTTCTCGGTGTCGTTCACCGCCAACATGCCGGGCACGTCCGGCCCCGGGTCGCGGATGGCGCTGTGGATGGTGCACGGGCCCTACTGCGACAGCGACCCGGCCACGTCGGCGCCGACGGCGAACGCCGAGTTCGGCGAGCTCGACCTGCTGGAGTGGTACAGCCGTACGCCCATCGACCAGCCACTCCACCACCCACGTGGCCTGCGACGTCGCCCGCGGCCGCCCGTTCCTCAGCGACGCCAACGCCGCGGCGATCCCGACCCCGGCCGGGACCCACACGTGGAAGGTGGTGCGCCACGGCAACCGGGTCCGCTACCTCCGCGACGGTCACCAGCTCGGCAACACCCACGTGTGCGGCTCCGGCGACCTGACCGCGAACCGTACGCCGCCCAGGTGCGGGGCGGTCCTGCGCGGCCCGTGGACCCTGGTCATCCAGGGCGAGGTGTTCGCCAACGAGTGCGGTGCGAACTGCGGCATCCTCACCGGTCCCAACGACTTCGACCGATTCCCCACCCAGGTGATGCGGGTCCGCGACGTGAACGTCGCCGGTCGCTCTAGCCGTGACGACGACGGCTCCCGGCCAGTAACCTCCGACGGTGACGGCGCTGGAGATCGACTGGTTCCTCCAGCGACGTCGACTGGCTGCACTTCGCCACGATCCCGGTCTTCACCGGCGTCGTCGGCTGGCTGATCAACTGGACCGGCCTGATCATGCTGTTCAACCCGGTCCGGTTCCACGGGGTCACGGATCCCCGGCATGCGCGAGCTCGCCACGCGTGCTGCCGCGCAAGCTGCAGGAGGTGCCCGGGCTCCTGCAGGGCGGCATCGGCTGGCAGGGGATCGTCCCGGCGCGGGCCGCGAAGATGGGCAGCATCGCGGTCGACAAGGCGATCGCCAAGCTCGGTACGCCGGCGGAGTTCTACCAGCAGCTCGAGCCGGACCAGATCGCCGAGCACATCGTCGCGGTCTTCCGGCCCGAGATGCCCGAGCTCGTCGACGAGGTGATGACGCCGCGAGCACCCGCGGCTGTGGCGCGACCTGCCCGCGCCGGCGAAGCAGGCGGTCGTACGCGCGGGTGCAGGCCCAGCTGCCCGGCGTCGTCGCACGAGGTCACCGACGAGATCGGCGATCCACATCGACCAGCTGCTCGACCCGAAGATCATGGTGATCGACCACTTCCAGCGAGAACCCGCGCCTGGTCGTGCGGATCTTCCGCGACTTCGGCCAGCGGGAGCTGAACCTGATGGTCGCCTTCGGGTTCGTCTTCGGCTTCCTGCTCGGCATCCCGGTCGCGTTCGTCGACCACTGGTTCGGCCAGTGGTGGCTGCTGCCGGTGCTCGGCGTGGTCGTCGGCTGGGCCACCAACGCGCTCGGCATGTGGCTGATCTTCGAGCCGCCGGAGCCGCGCCGGATCCTGGGCATCAAGGTGCACGGGCTGTTCCTGCGGCGCCAGGACGAGGCGGCCGAGGTCTACGCGCAGATCATCGCCGACGACGTGATCACCCTGGAGCACATCGGCGACTTCCTGCTCGACGGCCCGCGCGGCGACCGCACCCGGCAGATGCTCGCCGACGCGCTGCGCCCGGCGATCGACCAGGCCGCCGGCCCGGCTGCGCGGCGCCGTCCGGGTCGCCGTCGGCAGCACGTCGGTTCGACAACGATCCGCGAGTCGGTCGCCGCGAGGCGCGTCGGCCGCACGATCACGCCCGTTCCGGACCAGGACTTCAGCGCGCCAGCAGGCCGAGAAGATCCGGGCGCTGGTCGCCGCGCGCACCAAGGAGCTGCCGCCGCGGGACTTCGTGGAGATGATGCGGGCCGCGATCCGGGAGGACGAGTGGATGCTCTACGCGCACGGCGCGATCATGGGACTCGGCGGGCGGGTTCCTCCACCTGTGGATCTTCGGAGCGGGGGGCTGATGGCGGTCACGGACGACGAGCACGAGGACGGCGAGCCGGACCGGCGCCTGCCCGCCGGCGCCGCCGCCGCTGCGTCGTCGGCCAGGGCGATCGAGGCGCTGCCCGGGCTGGCCCGGATCGCCGCCTCCGCCGGGCTGCACACCGCTGCAGTGGGGCGCGTCGACGAGCTGGCGGGTGACCCGCCGGCTGGCCGCCGCGGCCCGACGACCCGGAGCTGGCGGCCGAGCTGGCGCACGAGCTCGGGGACGACCGTGGCCGGCCGTCCGCCGGCTCGGCCGCGCGGTGCGCGACGGCGTGCCGCTGACGTCCGCCGTGGCGTCGCTGGGACCGGCGCTCGTCGAGCTCGACGCCCGAGCAGCAGCGCGAGGAGCGGGACGCCGACCTGCGGCGAGCGCGGCGAGGAGCTCCTGATGCGCTCGCGCGACGTCTGGAACGACCGACGAGGCGCACCCGGCGTACGAGCGGATCCTCGACGACCTGGCGCCCGACGAGGCCCGGATCCTGCTGCTCCTGCTGCGCGGCGGACCGCAGCCGTCGGTCGACGTCCGCACCGGCGGGCCGGTCGGGCTGGTCACTCGCGGCTGGTCGCGCCGGGGCTGACCATGATCGGCGCCCGGGCCGGCTGCCGCTACCTCGACGAGGTGCCGTCGTACCTCAACAACCTGTTCCGGCTCGGCCTGGTCTGGTTCTCCCGCGAGCCGCTGCGCGACCCGATGGAGTACCAGGTGCGTCGAGGCGCAGCCCGACGTGCTCGAGGCGATGCACTCGGTGCGGTTCGCCAAGGTGGTGCGGCGCAGCATCCACCTCACGCCGTTCGGCGCAGGACTTCTGCGTCACCGTGCTGGCGCCCGACGCCGACCCCGCCGAGCACCCGCCGCACGAGGTACCGCTGGAGGACGGACGAAATTCCCCAGAGTTGAGTGGAATGGACTCAACTCTGGACGCGTTGGACCGAGTGACGTCGCCGCCGTTGCGGCACCATGACACCTGACCATCGCAAGGGGGACCGCCCATGGACGCCTCGAAGTTCACCACGCGCAGCGTGGACGCGATCAATGCCGCCCAGCTGCTCGCCACCACCGCCGGCAACGCCCAGACCGAGCCGGTGCACCTGCTCGTCGCGCTGCTGCGCCAGGAGCAGGGCATCGCGCCCTCGCTGCTGGAGAAGGCCGGCGCCGACGCCGGTGCCGTCGCGCGTGCCGCCGACCACGCCCTGCGCCTCGCTCCCGAAGGCGTCCGGAGCGACCGTGCAGACCGCCGCGGCCTCCGGGGCCACCACCCGCACGCTGGCCAAGGCGATCGAGCTCGCCGCCGACATGAAGGACGACTTCGCCGCGACCGAGCACCTGCTGCTCGCGCTGGCCGAGGTCGACTCGCCGGCCCGCACCGTGCTGACCGGCAACGGCGTGACCGCGTCGGGACTCCGCGCCGCGGTGACCGCCGTGCGCGGTAACCGCCGGGTCACCAGCCAGGACGCGGAGTCGACGTACGAGGCGCTGGAGAAGTACGCCGTCGACCTGACCGCGCTCGCCGAGGACGGCGCGCTCGACCCGGTGATCGGCCGCGACGCGGAGATCCGGCGCGTGATCCAGGTGCTGTCGCGTCGTACCAAGAACAACCCGGTGCTGATCGGCGAGCCCGGCGTCGGCAAGACCGCCGTCGTCGAGGGCCTCGCCCAGCGCGTGGTCGCGGGCGACGTGCCCGACTCGCTCAAGGGACGCCGCGTGCTCAGCCTCGACCTGGCCGCGATGGTGGCCGGGGCGAAGTACCGCGGCGAGTTCGAGGAGCGGCTCAAGGCCGTGCTCGACGAGATCAAGTCCTCCGAGGGCCGGGTGATCACGTTCATCGACGAGCTGCACACGGTCGTCGGCGCCGGCAAGGGCGGCGACGGCGCGATGGACGCCGGCAACATGCTCAAGCCGATGCTGGCCCGCGGCGAGCTGCGGATGATCGGCGCGACCACGCTCGACGAGTACCGCGAGCACATCGAGAAGGACCCGGCGCTCGAGCGCCGCTTCCAGCAGGTGTTCGTCGGTGAGCCGAGCGTCGAGGACACCGTCGCGATCCTGCGCGGCCTCCAGGAGAAGTACGAGGCCCACCACGGGGTCACCATCACCGACGCCGCCCTGGTCGCGGCGGCGATGCTCTCCGACCGCTACATCCCCGGCCGGCAGCTGCCGGACAAGGCGATCGACCTCGTCGACGAGTCGGCGTCGCGGCTGCGGATGGAGATCGAGTCCTCGCCGGTCGAGATCGACCAGCTCCGCCGGTCGGTCGACCGGATGAAGATGGAGGAGCTCGCGCTGGAGCGCGAGACCGACGACGCATCGCGCGACCGGCTGGAGCGGCTGCGCGCCGACCTCGCCGACCGGGAGGAGCAGCTCCGCGAGCTCGAGGCCCGGTGGGAGCAGGAGAAGGCCTCCCTCGAGGGCTCCGGCGAGCTGCGCAAGCAGATCGACGCGCTGCGCACGCAGGCCGAGCGGCTGCAGCGCGACGGCGACCTGGCCGGCGCCTCGGAGATCCTCTACGGACGGATCCCGCAGATCGAGAAGCAGATCGAGGCCGCCGACGCCGCCGAGAAGCCGACCACCGACCGCCTGGTCAACGAGAGGTCGGCCCGCAGGAGATCGCCGACGTGGTCGAGTCCTGGACCGGCATCCCCACCGGCCGGCTGCTCGAGGGCGAGACCGCGAAGCTGCTGCGGATGGAGGAGATCATCGGCGAGCGGCTGATCGGCCAGCGCCCGGCGGTCAGCGCGGTCTCCGACGCCGTACGACGCAGCCGGGCCGGCATCTCCGACCCGAACCGGCCGACCGGCTCGTTCCTGTTCCTCGGCCCGACCGGCGTCGGCAAGACCGAGCTGGCCAAGTCGCTGGCGGACTTCCTGTTCGACGACGAGCGGGCGATCGTCCGGATCGACATGAGCGAGTACTCCGAGAAGCACTCGGTCTCGCGGCTCGTCGGTGCGCCTCCCGGCTACGTCGGCTACGACGAGGGCGGCCAGCTGACCGAGGCCGTGCGCCGGCGGCCGTACTCCGTCGTCCTGCTCGACGAGGTCGAGAAGGCGCACCCGGAGGTCTTCGACATCCTGCTGCAGGTGCTCGACGACGGCCGGCTGACCGACGGCCAGGGCCGCACCGTCGACTTCCGCAACACGCTGCTGATCCTGACCTCCAACCTCGGCTCGTCGTACCTCGTCGACCCGACGCTGGACGAGGAGAAGAAGCGCGACTCCGTGCTCGGCGTGGTCCGGCAGTCGTTCAAGCCGGAGTTCCTCAACCGGCTCGACGAGATCGTGCTGTTCGACGCGCTGACCCAGGACGACCTGGCGCACATCGTCGACCTCCAGCTCGCGGCGTTCGACCAGCGGCTCGCGCCGCGGCGGATCACCGTGACCGTCACCGACGCCGCGCGCGCCTGGCTGACCGCCACCGGCTACGACCCGATGTACGGCGCCCGCCCGCTGCGCCGGCTCGTCCAGACCGCCATCGGCGACCCGCTGGCGCGGATGCTGATCAGCGGCGAGGTGGCCGACGGCCAGCAGGTCGAGATCGACCACGTCGACGGGGCCGAGGCGCTGACGCTGACGGTGGTCTGAGCATCGGCTGCCCGGCTTGGGCGGACATGGTGCAATGAGACACGTGAGTGAGCAGCCGAAGCTCGAGCGGCCGCGCCAGGTGACCATGGCGGGCTGGGTCGGGGGTGTCGCCAGCGCGATGATGCTGGCCTCGGTGTTCACGGTCATGCCCAAGCTGCGCTCGATCGGCACCCGGCAGGCGATCAACGAGTACCTCACCACCGGAGCGGGCAGGGCGCTCGGCATCGACCTCGACCAGGCGCTGGTGCTGGCCCGGATCGGGCTCTTCGTGACCGCCGCTGCCGCCGCGGCCACGCTCGTGTTCACCGTGTTCGTGATGCGCCGCGACCGGCAGTCGCGGATCGCGCTCACCGTGATGGCGCTGCCGATCCTGTTCTGCGGCGTCTTCGTCGACCCGTTCCTGGCCGGCTTCATCCTGGCCTCGATCGTGCTGGTGTGGACCCGGCCGGCCTCGGACTGGTTCGCCGGGCGGGCACCCCAGCCGATGCCCCAGTCCGCGCCCACGATGCCCGACCTGCCGCCGCTGCCCCCGCGCCCGGACGGGCGGCCCGCGGAGCCCCCGCCGTTCCCCGGCTACGGGCGGCCGAGCGACTCCGCTGGTGAGCGGCCGCCGACGGTCACCGCGCCGTACCAGGCGCCTCACCAGGCGCCGTACCAGCGCGCCGACCGCTGGCCGGCCCCGCGGCCGCCCCGCCCCGCCGCCGTGTCCGTGGCCTGCATGATCAGCCTGCTCGCGAGCGCCGGCACCGGCTTCCTGCTCGCGCTCGGGGTCGCCGTCGCCGGCACCTCCGGCTTCCGCAGCCAGCTGGAGACGCAGCTCCAGCGAGAGCGGCAACGCCGACGTGCTGGGCTCGGTCGACGACCTCGTGGTCGTGGCCCAGGTGCTGGCCGTGCTGGCCGTCCTCTGGTGCCTGTCGGCGTGTGCCCTCGCGGTGTTCGCGTTCCTCGGCCACGGCTGGGCCAGGATCACGCTCGCGGTCTCCGCGATCGTGGCCGGCCTGCTGTCGCTGCTGGCGGTGATCTCGTTCCCGGGCTTCCTCGTGCTCACCCTCGCCGCGGCCGCCGTCGCGGTGCTGCTGCTCCGTGGCGACTCGGGTCGCTGGTACGCCGCCGCGCGCGGCCGGTCGCAGCACCCGCCGCCGGCGCGTCCGCCGTCCGGCTCCTGGTGAGCTGGCGCGTCGAGCAGAGTCCTCCGGCCCGCCGCTGAGTGGGCTGGTAGGGGCGGGGTGTTCGCGTGAGGTGGGCGCTGGCGGTGGAAATCCCAAGGTATCGAGGGATTCTTCGGGCGCCCGGCATCCAGGGCGTTCCACTTCCCAATCCAATCTGACGCTTCCAGCGGCGTACATCCCATGGGAAGCGTGAGAAAGGATTGGGAGGTCAGGAAGCATTGGGAAGTGGGCGGAAAACCTAGATACCTTGGGAATTCTCCGGCACGCACCGGCCGCCCCCACGCCCACCCGCCCGGACCTGACCAGCCAGAGCACCAGGTCGGCGCCGGCCAGCCGGGCCAGGCCCTCGCGGATCACGTCCTCGGTCTTGCAGAACGCCCAGCGCACCAGGTGCCGCCCCTCCTCCTTGTCGTCGTAGAAGGCCTGGCTCGGGATCGCCACCACCCCGGCCCGCTCCGGAAGGGCGAGGCAGAACGCGAGCCCGTCGGGCCACCCCAGGCGGCGCACGTCCGTGGTGACGAAGTAGGTGCCCTCCGGGACCCGGACGTCGACGTCGAGCTTGCCGAGTCCCTCGCACAGCAGGTCGCGCTTGGCCTGCAGGTCGGCCCGGAGGCTGCGCGGGGAAGCCGAGCTCGTGGGTCAGCGCGTGCGCGATCGCCGGCTGGAGCGGAGCCCCCGACGCGAACGACAGCCAGTTCTTGGCGCCCTCGACCGCCGCGACCAGCTCGGCCGGCCCGGTCGCCCAGCCGATCTTCCAGCCGGTGAACGAGAAGGTCTTGCCGGAGCTCGAGATCGACAGCGTGCGCTCGGCCATGCCGGGCAGCGTGGCGATCGGGACGTGCTCGCTCCCGTCGAAGACGAGGTGCTCGTAGACCTCGTCGGTGACCACGACCAGGTCGTGCTCGATCGCCAGCCGGGCGACGCCCTCGAGCTCGGCGCGTGTCGAGCACGGTGCCGGTCGGGTTGTGGGGCGTGTTGAGCAGGATCAGCTTGGTGCGCTCGCTGATCGCCGCCGCCATCGAGTCGAGGTCCAGGCGGAAGTCCGGCGCCCGCAGCGTCACCGGCCGTCGTACGCCGCCCGCGATCTGGATCATCGCGACGTAGCTGTCGTAGTACGGCTCGAGCACCACCACCTCGTCGCCGGGGTCGACCAGGCCCGAGCATGGCGCCCGCGATCGCCTCGGTGGCGCCGGTCGTGACCACCACCTGCGCGGGCTCGAGCTCGAGGCCGTAGCAGGCGCCGCTGGTGCTCGATCACCGCCGCGACCAGCTCGGGGGTGCCGTGCCCGGGCGGGTACTGGTTGCGGCCCGCCCGCATCGCCTCCACCGCCGCCTCGACCACCGACGAGGGACCGTCCTCGTCGGGGAACCCCTGCCCGAGGTTGATCGCCTGCGTGCGCATCGCGAGCGCGGACATCTCCGCGAAGATCGTGCTCCCGATGCCGTCCAGCCGTGCTGCCTGTCGCATGCCCCGACCCTAGCTTCGCCAGCACGCAGGCGCGTCAGTAGTCTGCGGCCCATGACCGATCCCCAGCTCGCGGCCGACGTCGACGCCTGCTGCCGCCTCACCGGCGAGTTCACGCTCCGGTCGGGCCAGGTGGCCTCGGAGTACTTCGACAAGTACCTCTTCGAGTCCGACCCGCAGCTGCTGGCGCGGGTGGTCGCGCAGATGTCCGACCTCCTGCCGGAAGGCACCGAGCTGCTCGGCGGCCTGGAGCTGGGCGGCGTGCCGATCGTGACCGTGCTCAGTGCCCGGGTCGGGCTGCCGGCGCTGTTCGTGCGCAAGAAGGCGAAGGAGTACGGCACCTGCAAGCTGGCCGAGGGGCCCGACGTCGACGGCCGCCGGGTCACCCTCGTCGAGGACGTGATCACCACCGGCGGTGCCGTGCGCGACGCCACCCAGGCGCTCCGCGCGGCCGGCGCCCGGGTCGACGTCGTCGTGTGCGCGATCGACCGCAGCCCGGGCGAGGAGAACCCGCTGGCCGACGTCGGGCTCGAGGTGCGCTCGGTGCTGACCAAGGCCGAGCTCGACGCTCGTGCGCGCCGGCTAGCGCTCGGCGGGTGCGTCGGCGCTGCTGGCGGTGCCTCCGCCACTCCCAAGCGACCGGGATCAACGAGAACGCGAGGATCGCCAGGATCGCCACGTCGATGTTCTGGCCCAGTGACGGCACGGCAGCGCCGAGGAAGTAGCCCAGCAGCGTGATGCTCGTCACCCAGAGGACGGCGCCGACCGCGCTCCAGTAGAAGAACCGTTGCCGCTGCATCTTCGACGCGCCCGCGACCACGGTGACGTAGGTGCGCACGAACGGCACGAAGCGGCCGATCACCAGCGCCTTGTTGCCGTGCTTGTCGAAGAACTCCGAGGTCTTGTCGAAGTACTTCCGCTTGAGGAGCCGGCCGTCGTGCTCGTAGATCGGCGGACCGATGCGGCGCCCGATCTCGTAGCCCACGACGTTGCCGGCGAAGGCGCCGGCCGAGAGCACGACCAGGGCGAAGACCAGGTTGACCAGCTCGCCGCCGGGGATCACCTCGATCTGGCCGGTGGCGATGAACAGGCCCATCGCGAACAGCAGGGTGTCGCCGGGCAGGAACGGGAAGAACAGCCCGCACTCGATGAAGATGATCAGCAGGCTGACCCAGAAGAACTGGGTGCCGAACTGGTCGAGGAGCCAGTTGGGGTCCATCCACTTGATGCCGAACAGAAGTGGGTGCACGACATCGACGAGGTTCACGTGATGACGATATCCGGCCGTCCTGACACTCGCGCTGACCCCGGACCTAGGGTCCCCTGTGTGAGCCGCGAGGAGGAACGGGCGCCGTACGACCCGATGCCGCACGGGCCGGCCGAGATCGGCGTCGGCCCGTGGCCGGGGGAGTGGCCCGACTGGGGAGCAGTACGACGCCGACCTGCTGGCGCACGGCGACCGGCGCAACGTGGTCGACCGCTACCGGTACTGGACCCTCGAGGCGATCGTGCGGGACCTGGACGCGCGCCGGCACGGCTTCCACGTGGCGATCGAGAACTGGCAGCACGACTTCAACATCGGGACCATCGTCCGCACCGCCAACGCGTTCCTGGCCCGCGAGGTGCACATCGTCGGCAACCGGCGCTGGAACCGGCGCGGGGCGATGGTGACCGACCGCTACCAGCACGTGCGGCACCACGAGGACGCGCCGGCGCTCGCGGCGTACCTCCACGAGCAGGGCGTGACGCTCCTCGGCATCGACAACCTGCCCGGGTCGCAGCCGGTCGAGACGATCACGCTGCCGCGTGACGTGTGCCTGCTGTTCGGGCAGGAGGGGCCGGGCCTCTCCGAGGGTGCCCGCGCGGTGTGCGACGGCACGTTCTCGATCGCGCAGTTCGGCTCCACCCGCTCGATCAACGCCTCCGCAGCGGCCGCGATCGCGATGCACGCCTGGATCCGGCAGCACGCCGACCTCGGCGAGGCCTGGCGGGGCTAGACCCGGTCCACCCTTCGGGCGGTCGCGGCGGGCCCGTGGGTGACTCACGGGTAGCGACTAGGGTCGTGGGCGACGTCACTTCCGCGCCAGCAGGAGAAACCGATGCCCATCGCCACGCCCGAGACCTACGCCCAGATGCTCGACACCGCCAAGGAGAAGTCCTTCGCGTTCCCGGCGATCAACGTCTCGTCGTCCCAGACCCTCAACGCGGCCCTCCAGGGCTTCGCCGACGCCGGCAGCGACGGGATCATCCAGGTCTCGACCGGCGGCGCGGACTACCTCTCCGGGCCGACGATCAAGAACATGGTCACCGGCTCCTGCGCGTTCGCCGCGTACGCCGCCGAGGTGGCGAAGAACTACCCGGTCAACGTGGCGCTGCACACCGACCACTGCCCGAAGGACAAGCTCGACGGCTTCGTCCGGCCGCTGCTCGACATCTCGATCGAGCGGGTGAAGAACGGCCAGCCGCCGCTGTTCCAGTCGCACATGTGGGACGGGTCCGCCGTACCGCTGGAGGAGAACCTGGAGATCGCCCAGGAGCTGCTGGCCAAGGCCGCGGCCGCGCACATCGTGCTCGAGGTCGAGATCGGTGTGGTCGGCGGCGAGGAGGACGGCGTCGAGGGCGGTGGCGGCGAGCAGCTGTACAGCACCCCGGAGGACGCGCTGGCCACGATCGAGGCGCTCGGTGCCGGCGAGAACGGCCGCTACCTGACCGCGCTGACCTTCGGCAACGTGCACGGCGTCTACAAGCCGGGCAACGTCAAGCTCCGCCCGGAGATCCTGCAGAAGGCCCAGCAGGCGGCCGCGGAGAAGCTCGGCCTGCCCGAGGGCTCCCGGCCGTTCGACCTGGTCTTCCACGGTGGCTCCGGCTCGACCGCGGAGGAGATCGGCGCCGCCGTCGACTACGGCGTGGTGAAGATGAACGTCGACACCGACACCCAGTACGCCTTCACCCGCCCGGTCGCCGGCCACATGTTGGCCAACTACGACGGCGTGCTCAAGATCGACGGCGAGGTCGGCAACAAGAAGGCCTACGACCCCCGCGCCTGGGGCAAGTCCGCCGAGGCCGGCATGGCCGCCCGGGTGGTCGAGGCCTGCGAGAACCTGCGCTCGAGCGGCAAGGCGGTCGGCTGAGGTTCGGCGCCCCACCCCGCAGGTAACGCGGGGCAACCCGCGTCAGAGCTGCGCGGGCGCGGCCGGGTCCTCGGCCACGGCGGCGGCCCGGGCGTCGGCGGCAGCCTGCTGGTGGCGTGGGCGGTCGAACATCACGGCGGCGGCGAGGCCGGCGACGAGGATGATCGGGGCCAGCAGCAGGGACTGGGCCATCGCCGTGGCGAACGGGCCGGTGACCGCGTCGGGGAGCTTGCTCACGCTCGACGCCTTGGTGGGGTCGAGCGCGAGGCCCTCGGCGGCGAGCCGGGAGTCCATGAGGACGGCGATCGCAGCGGCGCCGAGCACGGCGCCGAACTGGCGGGTGGCGTTGTAGATGCCGGCGCCGGCGCCGGCCTTCTGCGGCGGGAGGTTGCGGGTCGCCGTGGCGGACGTCGGGGCCCAGATGAACGCGTTGCCGACGCCGAGCAGGGCCAGCGGCAGCAGGAGCTGCCAGGTCGCCGAGCCGGGGGTCATCTCGGCCGACAGCCAGACCAGCGAGGTGATCGCGGCCGAGAAGCCGAAGCCGGTGATCAACCGGGGGTGGACGTTGTCGGTCAGCTTGCCGACCCACGGCGCCAGCACGATCGACATCAGCGCCATCGGGATCAGCAGCGCGGCCGACTCGGTCGGAGACATGCCGCGCACCAGCTGGGCGTAGAGCATGAACGGGAACACCAGCGCGGTGATCGCGAAGCCCATCGACGAGATCGCCACGTTGGCCAGCGAGAAGTTGCGGTCGCGGAACAGGGGCAGCGGCACCAGCGGCTCGCGCTTGTTGCGGGCCTGCCACAACACGAAGCCGACGAACACCACGAGACCGGCGATGATCAGGCTCCAGACGCTGATCGGTCCGGTGATCGTGCCCCAGTCGTACTGGTGGCCCTCCTGGATGCCGAACACCAGCAGGAACATGCCGAGGCCGGACAGCGCGACCCCCGCCCAGTCGAACTGGTGGGTGTTGGTCGGCAGCGTCGGCACGAGCCGGGCGGCCAGCACGAAGGCGATGAGTCCGACCGGGATGTTGATGAAGAAGATCCACTCCCAGCCGAGCGAGTCGACCAGGACCCCGCCGACCAGCGGGCCGACGAGCGTCGCCACGCCCGCGGTCGCGCCCCACAGCGCCATCGCCCGGCCCCGGCGCTCGGACGGGAAGATCCGGGTGATGATCGCCATCGTCTGCGGCGTGATCATCGCGGCGCCCACGCCCTGGAACACGCGGGCGATGATCAGGCCCTCGATCGTGCCGGTGACACCGCACCACAGCGAGGACAGCGTGAAGACGGTGAGCCCGAGCAGGTAGAGCCGCTTGGGCCCGTAGCGGTCGCCGAGCCGCCCGGTGATCAGCACCAGGACCGCGTAGGCGAGCAGGTAGGCACTGGTCACCCAGACCACGCTGTTCACGTCGGCTGCCGAAGTCCGCGATGATCGCGGGCGTCGCGACGGACACGATCGTCGAGTCGACCAGGATCATGAAGAAGCCGAGGCAGAGCGCGAAGAGGGCCGGCCAGGGGTTGACCTCGTCGGGTGCCGCCTGGGCAGGCGCTGGGTGCGGGGTGGCTCATGGAAGCACTCAACACCCGACGCGTGGACACTTCTTCCATGAGCGACTCCTTCACCGGCCAGGACCTGATGGCGGGCCCCCCGCCGACCCGCCTCCCCGAGGACCCGGCCGCGGCCGAGCTCGGCGGGGACGCCGACCCGCACGACGTCGTACGACGCCACCCGGAGTCGCCGCTCGCGTGGGCGACGCTCGCCGAGGCGGCCCTGGCGGACGGCGCGATCGACGACGTCACGGCCTACGCCTACGCCCGCGTCGGCTACCACCGCAGCCTCGACCTGCTGCGCCGCAACGGCTGGAAGGGTCACGGCCCGGTGCCCTGGGAGCACGAGCCGAACCGCGGTTTCCTGCGCGCGCTGGCCGCGCTCGCCACCGCCGCGGGACGCATCGGCGAGGCGCCGGAGGAGTCCCGCTGCCGGGAGTTCCTGCGCGACTCCAGCCCCACGGCGTACGACGCCCTCCTCGGGTGAGGCCCCCTGCGCGCCAGCTCAGGTGACGCTGCTCCTGAGCCTGGCCTGGGCCGCGCCCGAGGCGCCGATCCGGTCCAGGCCGAGCAGGGCGGCTCCGACCACGGGCGGCGCGTCCACGACACGGGCGTTGGCCTGCGGTGCCGCGCTCGGCCAGTCCCGCGTCGATCGCGTCCAGCAGCAGCGCGTGGCCCGCCGTGAGCACGCCGCCGCCGAGCACGACGTCGACGGGTCGTCCAGCAGGTCCAGCCGGTGCATCGCCGAGACGGCGAGGGCCACGATCTCGTCCGCCTGCCGCTGTACCAGCGAGACCGCGACGGCGTCCCCCGGTCGGCCGCCCGGAACAGGAGGGGAGTCGACCTCCTGGACCCGCTCCTCGGTGATCACACCGAGGTGGAGCGCCTCGATCAGGGCGGCCATGTCCGCCAGCCCGTAGTGCGCGGGGAGGGCGTCGCGCAGCGCGGTGTCGGGCCCGCGGCCGTCGCCGCGCGCGCCGCCCACCACATCGCCTCCTGGCCAGGAAGGCGCCGCCGCCCCAGTCGCCGGAGATGTGGCCGACGGCGGCGAAGCGCGCCGTGCGGCCGTCCGGCAGCAGTCCCGAGCAGTTGATGCCGGCGCCGCAGACCACCGCGACGCCGCGCGGCTCGTCGATCCCGGCGCGCAGCAGCGCGAAGGTGTCGTTGCCGACGTACGCTCGACCGCCCCAGCCGCGTGCGTCGATCTGCGTGCTCCAGGCGCTCGCTGCTCGACCGGGAGGTCGGCGTTGGCCAGGCAGGCCGAGACGTGGCCGACCCAGGGCTCCCGTCGCGCCGGGTCAGCCCGGCCGCCGTCGCGAGCCTGGTCGACGAGCGGCTCGAGCCCGGCGACGGCGGCGTCCGGCGCCGACCACGTGCGGCCGGAACCCGCCGCCGCGCGCCGCTGCCCAGCACGCGTGCCGTCCGCCGCGACGAGCAGCGACGTCGGTCTTGCTGTTGCCGGCGTCGATGGCGAGCACGCCGGACTCGGCCGTCGGTGCGGCGACGTCACGCCCACGCCAGGTGCGTCCCGGTTGTGGGCGAGCAGCCGGTCGGTCAGGCCGTCGGCGAGGTCGACCTGGCCGACCAGCGGGTGCGCGAGCAGCGCCTCGAAGACCCGCTCCCGTGCCGCCGTGCAGCGCGGCGTCGAGCGCCAGGTGCTCGTACGCCGTGACGTGCGGCGACCAGGCCCGGCGATACAGCGGGCTCGAGCGGCGTCGACCGGCAGCGGGCACGGCGCCGTCGCGCGTCGACCCGCGCGGGCACCTCGATGACCGCGTCGTCGGGCAGGAACGGCAGCGTGCCGTCGTTGCGCAGTGTTGACCACCTGCACGGCGCTCGCCGCCCGGGCGTCCGCCCGAGCAGCGACGCGCACAGCTGCGACCGCCGCCTCGGAGTAGAAGGCGCCGCCCCGCTGCGCCAGCAGCGTCGGGCTTCTCGTCGAGCGGCCGGGTCGGCGTACAGCTCCAGCAGCTCGCTGCTCGATCGCGGCCACCTCGGCGGCCCGCGACGGGCTCGGCGCGCAGCTCGCGGACCACCTCGTCGTGGGCGTAGAAGTAGCGCAGGTAGTACGACGGCACCGACGCCGAGCCGCTCGCAGCCAGGTCGCGGGCAGCTCGAGCTCCTCGGCGATCTCGCTCGACGTGCTCGGCCGAGCAGCTCCGGGCAGCACGTCCACGCCGTCCACGCAGCACGGCCCGCTCCCAGGTCAGGTGGTTGAGCCCGACGTGGTCGAGGCTGCACCCGCTCGGGCTCGACGCCGAGCAGCGCGGCGAACCGGCGCTGGAAGCCGATGGCCACGTTGCACAGCCCGACCGCCCGGTGCCCGGCCTGCAGCAGCGCCCGGGTGACGATGCCGACCGGGTTGGTGAAGTCGATGATCCAGGCGTCCGGGCTGGCCCGCCGGACCCGCTCGGCGATGTCGAGCACGACCGGCACGGTGCGCAGCGCCTTGGCCAGCCCGCCCGCGCCGGTGGTCTCCTGCCCGACGCAGCCGCACTCCAGCGGCCAGGTCTCGTCCTGGTTGCGGGCGGCCTGGCCGCCGACCCGCAGCTGGAGCAGCACGGCGTCGGCGCCGGCGACGCCGGCGTCGAGGTCGGTCGGTCGTGGTGAGCCGCGCCGGGATGGCCCTAGCCTGGCGAGGATCCGGCGGCCGAGGCCGCCGACCAGCTCGAGCCGGTCGCTCGGCCGGGTCGACCAGCACCAGCTCGTCGACCGGCAGCACGTCCCGCAGCCGGGCGAGCCCGTCGACCAGCTCCGGGGTGTACGTCGACCCGCCGCCGACGACTGCGAGCTTCATCCCTTCACCCCCGTCAGCGTGACGCCCTCGATGAAGGCCTTCTGGGCGAAGAAGAACACGATGATCACCGGCGCCATCACCAGCAGGGTCGCGGCCATGGTCAGGTTCCAGTTGGTGTGGTGGGCGCTCTTGAACGACTCCAGGCCGTAGCTCAGGGTCCAGGCGCCGGGGTTCTCGCTGGCGTAGATCTGCGGGCCGAAGTAGTCGTTCCAGCAGTAGAAGAACTGGAACAGCGCGACGGCCGCGATCGCCGGCCGCGCCATCGGCAGCACGACGCGCAGCATCGCGCCGGAAGTCGCCGCAGCCGTCGACCTTGGCGGCGTCGATGTACTCCGTCGGGATCGTCAGCAGGAACTGCCGCAGCAGGAAGATCGAGAACGCGTCGCCGAACGCCATCGGGATGATCAGCGGCCACAGGGTGCCGGTGAGGTGGAACTGCTTGGCCCAGACCAGGTACATCGGCACGATCACGACCTGCGGCGGCAGCATCATCGTCGCGATCACGACGCATCATCGCCAGGTTGCGGCCGCGGAAGCGGAACCTGGCCAGGGCGTAGGCCACCGGGATGCTCGACACGCACGGTCAGCACGGTGCCGAGCCACGGCGTAGACGATCGTGTTGCGCCACCAGGTCGCGAAGCCGGGGGTGTGCCAGACGTCGACGCAGGTTGTGCCACTGCCAGGTCTGCGGCCACAGGTCGCGGGTCAGCGTCTGCTGGTCGGTCATCACGGCGGTCAGCAGCGACGAAGACGAACGGCAGCACGAAGAACAGCGCCGAGCGCGACGCCGAGCGCGTGCACGGCGACCCACTCCAGCGTGACCCGGCGGCGCGGTCGGTGCGCGTCGGCCTCGGACGTCGCCGGCGCGGTCGGCCGCGGGCCGTGTCGCGACGTCGCGTCGCCCGGCATCACGTCGCCCCCAGCAGGCCGGAGCTGCGCCGCATCAGCAGCGCGGTGAAGACCATCGACAGCGCGAACAGCACCAGCGCGACGACGCAGGCGGAGCCGATGTCGAAGCGCTGGAAGCCGAGGTTGTAGACCAGCTGGGGCAGGGTCAGCGTCGACTCGTCGGGGTAGCCGGGCTCGAACTGCTGTCCCGAGCCGCCGATCTGCCGCTGGCGACCTTCCCGGCGACCAGCGGCTGGTGTAGTACTGCATCGTCTGGATCACGCCGGTGACCACGGCGAACAGCGACGATCGGCGAGATGTTGGGCAGCGTGACGTAGCGGAACCGCTGCCAGCGCGCCGGCGCCGTCGAGCTCGGCCGCCTCGTACTGCTCGCGTCGGCACGTCGAGCAGCGCGGCCATGAAGATCACCATCAGGTCGCCGATGCCCCACAGCGCCAGCAGGGTCAGCGCCGGCTTCGACCAGGTGGGGTCGTTGAACCAGCCCGGCTGCGGGCAGCCCGAGCTTGCCGAGGATCGCGTTGACCGGGCCGGTGCCGGGGTTGAGCAGGAAGACGAAGGCCATCGTGGCGGCCACCGGCGGGGCGAGGTAGGGCAGGTAGAACAGCGTGCGGAAGCAGCCCGCGCCCGCGCTTGATCCTGGTGACCAGCAGGCCGACGCGCGAGCCCGAAGACGCACCCGCAGCGTCACCATCACCACGACCAGCCACAGCGTGTTGCGCAGCGCCGGCCAGAAGAACGGGTAGTGCTGGAAGACGTAGCGTCCAGTTGTCCAGCCCGGTCCACGTCGGCGGGCGTGAAGCCGTCGTAGTGGGTGAAGGAGAAGTACACCGTCGACGACCAGCGGGTAGAGGAAGAACAGCCCGGTGCCGAGCAGCCACGGCGACAGGAACGCGAGGTTGCGCAGCGGTCACGGCGCGCCTGCCAGGCGTCCGCACCCCCGGCTCCGGCCGGGCGCCGTCCGACGTGCTCACTGCGCCTGGTCGATGTCGGTGTCGATCTGCGTCGGCCGCCTCGTCGAGGCCGGCCTGCAGGTCGGTCTGCCTTGCCGGACTCGTAGGCGTAGCCGACGTCCTGCAGGGTCAGCTGGTAGGCGCCGCCGTTGGGGCTGGCCGGCGTGGTGTTGCTGTGCGGGTTCTGCGCGATCTTGATGAACGTCTGGAAGCTCGGGTCCTGGTCGAGCTCGGGCGACGCCAGCGCCGCCTTCGTCGACGGGCACGTTGTGGATCGCGTTGGCGAAGCTCACCACGGCGTCGGTGTCGGTGGTCAGGTACTTCACGAACTCCCAGGCGGCGTTCTGCTTCTCGCTGGTGCTCGCGATGCCGATGATCGTGCCGGTGATGTAGCCCTTGCCGTACGTGTCCGCCTGGTCGTCGGGCACCGGGAACGGCGCGACGCCGTAGTCGAACGTCGACGTCGGCGTCGTCGATCATGCCCGGCCCGCCACTCGCCGTCGATGCGCCATCGCGACCTGGCCGGTCATGAACGGGTTCTTGGCGCCGAACTCGTCACCGAACGTGGTCGCGGTACTTCTCCAGCTTGTCGTAGCCGCCGAGGGTGTCGACCAGGTGCTTCTGCCACTCGAACGTCGCCTTGAAGCGCCGGGTCGGTGGCGACCGTCGACTTGCCGTCGGCGTCGAAGTACGTCGGGTCGCACTGCGCCGCGAAGTGCGTGATCGTCGACTCGTAGCCGTGGTAGTTCGGCATGAACCCGAGCTGGGAGTAGCGAGTCGCCGTTGGTCTTGGTCAGCTTGACCGCGTCGGCGTCGAACTCCGACAGCGTCTTCGGCGGCGCGGTGATGCCGGCCGCCGCGAACATCGTCCTTGTTGTAGTAGAGGCCGTAGGCGTCGCTGAGCAGCGGCAGCGTGCACTGGTTGCCCTCGAACTGCGTGTAGTCGAGCATGCGCCTGCGGGAACGTCGCCGCCGGGTCGATGCCGGACTTCTCCAGGAACGGCGTCGAGGTCGACGAAGGCGTGCGAGGTGCAGAACTCGCCGACGTTGTCGGTGGTGAACGACGACACCACGTCGGGGGCCTTGGGGCCGCCGGCGCGCAGCGCCTGGTTGATCTTGTCGTCGGTGATGTTGCCGACCGCCTTGACGTGGATGTTGGGGTGCGCCTTCTCGAAGGCGTCGATGTTGTCCTGGATCGCCTTCACCTCGCTGGGCGCGCTCCAGCCGTGCCAGAAGGTGATGGTGACGTCCGCGTTCGGGTCGTCGTTCGCGCCGCCCTGCTGGAGCCCCGTGCAGGCCGGCCGCGAGTGCGAGCGACGGTCGCGGCAGCCGCGACCGCCGGTGAGCGGTCGGTGTCGGGATGCGGCCATGGTGATCCTCCTCGGTGTCGGTCGGCCTGTGTCGGACGGTGACTCGACGGCGGTCCTGGCGCGGTGGCCTGGCATGGTGTCGAAGACGTGCGTCCCGGGTGGCGGCGAGCGCGGTGTGCAGCGCGCCGGTGCAGCACCGGGTCGTCCGGTACGCCGGACAGCTCGAGCCGGCGGCCGGGCACAGCGACAGGTCGGCCAGCTCGCGGCGCACGATGTCGCGCAAGCCGCTCGCCGCCGGCGCTGAGCACGCCGCCGGACAGCACGACCAGCGCCGGGTCGAGCACCGCGACGATCGGCGGCGAGCCCGAGCGCCAACCGGTGCGCCGAGCTGCGGCCAGGAGCTGGTCGCCGGCGCCGGGCGTGGTCAGCGCCTGCGCGACCGCGGCCTCGGCGGTGGCCGGCCCGGATGCCCGTGCGACCGGGCCAGCGCGAGCACCTGCTTGCCGCCGGCGAGCTCCTGGAAGCCGCCGGCGTTGCTGCGGCCGACGTGGCGGACCAGCGGGGTCCCGGGCAGCGGCAGGAAGCCGACCTCGCCGGCGCCGCCGGTGGCGCCCCCGGTGCAGGCGGCCGTCGATGACGATCGCCGCGCCCAGGCCCTCCTCGCGCCCACAGCAGCACGAAGTTCGTCGACTGCCCCGGGCGGCGCCCGGGCTGCAGCTCGGCGACCGCGGCGAGGTTGACGTCGTTGTCGACCGTCGACGGGCATCGCCGACCGCGTCGGCGAGCCGGTCGAGCAGGTCGGGGTCGTGCCAGCCGGGCAGGTGCCGGGCGTAGCGCAGCCGCCGCGTGCCGGGGTCGAACGCGCCCGGTGTGCCGATCACCAGCCGGTGCAGCGCGGCGCGGTCGACGCCCGGCGTCCCGGCAGGCGCCGTCGAGCGCCTCGGTGACCTGCGCCACGGCGTCCGCCCGCGGCCGCGCCGGGTGTCGGCAGCTCGTGACTCGCCGACGATCCGGCCGGTGATGTCGGCCACGGCCGCCAGGATCCGGCGCGGGCGTGACGTCGAGGCCCGGCGACGTACGCGGCGTCGGGGTTGACCTCGTAGAGCTGCGCGTTCGGGCCGGGTCGGCCCGGGCTGCTGCCGCTCGGCCGCACCAGCCCGGCCGCTTCGAGCCGGGCCAGCAGCTGGGACGCGGTCGGCTTGGACAGGCCGGTGAGCTCCCCGAGCCGGGCGCGGACAGCGGGCCGTGCTCGAGCAGCAGGTCGAGCGCGGCGCGGTCGTTGATGCCGCGCAGCAGGCGCGGGGTGCCGGGCTCTGCCATCAGGATCCAACTGTTAGGTAAGTTTCCTATTAGTTGTGCGAAGGTAGTCCGGCGCCCTCGTCGGTGTCAACCGCGTGTGCGGCCGACCCCCGGCGCGCGGGGATGTGGCGGAGGTCACAGGAGGAGTAACCTCCGTGGGCATGAGTCTCGGAGATGACACCTCGCGGGAGCCCGCGCACGACCGCGGAGCACCCCCCACCGACACGGGGAAGATGGTGGCCGCAGGCGTCCTGCTGGCCATCCCGCTGGTCGCACTCATGTGGGTGCCCAGCTACGCGAAGGAGACCCCGAAGCTCTTCGGCTTCCCGTTCTTCTTCTGGTACCAGTTCCTCTGGGTGTTCATCTGCTCGGCGATGACCTGGACGGCGTACAAGCTCACGCTCGCGGCCCGGAAGGGTGATCGCAAGTGACGCCGCTGGCCGCCGGCGGCGGCGTCAACGGCGTCGCCCTGACGGTGCTGATCGTGCTCTTCCTGGTGGTCACCGTCGCCGGCTTCATGGCCACCCGCTTCCAGCGCGGCGACTCCCTGGACTCGCTCGACGAGTGGGGGCTCGGCGGCCGCAAGTTCGGCACCTGGGTCACCTGGTTCCTGCTCGGCGGCGACCTCTACACGGCGTACACGTTCATCGCGGTGCCGGCCGCGATGTTCGCCACCGGCGCGGTGGCGGGCTTCTTCGCGGTGCCCTACACGATCATCCTCTACCCGATCATCTTCATCTTCATGGCGCGGCTGTGGTCGGTCAGCCACCGGCACGGCTACGTCACGACCGCCGACTTCGTCCGCGGCCGGTACGACGACCGCGGCCTCGCCTCGCCGTCGCGGTCACCGGGTTCGTCGCGACGATGCCCTACATCGCGCTCCAGCTGGTCGGCATCCAGGCCGTGCTCGAGGTGGCCGGCCTCGGCGGCGGCGGCAACGGGCTGGCCAAGGACCTGCCGCTGTTCATCGCGTTCGCCCTGCTCGCGGCGTACACCTACTCCTCCGGGCTGCGGGCCCCCGCGGTGATCGCGTTCGTCAAGGACACCCTGATCTACCTGGTGATCATCGTCGCGATCGTCTACCTGCCCTCGCAGGTCGGCGGCTGGGAGGGCATCTTCGGCGCCGCCAAGGAGAAGATGGCGACGGTCAACGAGGCGACCGGCAAGCCGACCGGCGCGTTCATCCCGGGCGTCGGGCAGGGCTGGGCCTACGCCACGCTCGCCCTCGGCTCCGCGATGGCGCTGTTCATGTACCCGCACTCGGTCACGGCCAGCCTCTCGTCCGGCAGCCGCAACACGATCCGCAGCAACGCCTCGATCCTGCCGGCGTACTCGTTCGTGCTCGGGCTGCTCGCCCTGCTCGGCTGGGTCGCCATCGCGGCCGGACCAACCCGATCGGCGCTCGACGGCCAGCCCAACCCGCAGCTCGTCATCCCGCAGCTGTTCGAGGACTTCTTCCCGAGCTGGTTCGCCGGGGTCGCGTTCGCCGCGATCGCGATCGGTGCGCTCGTGCCGGCCGCGATCATGTCGATCGCCGCTGCCAACACGTTCACGCGCAACATCTACAAGGAGTGGCTGCACAAGGACGCCACCCCCGCCCAGGAGGCCAAGGTCTCGAAGATCACCTCGCTGGTGGTGAAGGCGTTCGCGCTGGTCTTCGTGCTGACGCTCGACAACCAGAACGCGATCAACTTCCAGCTCCTCGGCGGCATCTGGATCCTGCAGACGTTCCCGGCCGTGGTGTTCAGCCTCTACACGCGGTGGTTCCACCGCTACGCGCTGCTCGCCGGCTGGGCCGTCGGCATCGTCTACGGCACCGTCAAGGCCTACCAGGTGATCAACCCGGCCACGGGCAAGCACTTCGGCGGCTCGCTCGCGGAGATCCCGGGTCTGGGCGACATGGGCTACATCGCGCTGACGGCGTTCGTGCTCAACCTGCTCGTGGCCGTGGTGCTCAGTGCGGTCGCTCAACGCGACGAAGGTCTCCAACGGCCGCGACGCGACGCGTGACGTCGGACTACTACGCGGACAAGGACGACCCCACGGTCGCCCACGACCTGCAGCGCGCGAACGACCTGGAGGCACCGCAGGCGACGTAGCCGGTCAGTCCTGGGTGACCTCGTTGCCGTGGTGCGGCAGCACCATGTGGAAGGCGGCGGGCTCGACGGTCCACGTGCGGTGACGCTCGGGGCCGTAGATCTCGCCGTCGGCGCTGCACCAGAACTCCTCGCCGGCGATGCTGACCTGCCTGGCCGCGCAGGTGGATGCACGTCGTCGCGCTCCTGGTGGTCGCCGCGGCGCATGCTTCACGACGTAGCCGATCCGGGCGAGCGGGCCGGTCGCGAACGAGATCATCACGTCGGCCTTGCCGTCCTCGGGCGTGGCGTCGGGGGTGAGCGGCGGTGCCGCCGCCCACGTGGGAGGAGTTGCCGACGGAGACCATCAGGATGTGCCGGTCGAGCTCGGCGACGACCTCGCCGTCGGCCTCGATCCGCAGCCGGACGAACGGCGGCTTCACGGCGGCCAGCGCGGCGCCGATCGGGTAGCCGAGCTTGCCGAGGTTGACCTTGCCGACGCCGAGCGCGGCCGAGCCGCGTCCTTCCAGCGCGCGGCCCGGCGGCTGGCCTGGGCGCTCGCGCCGGCGTGCACGTTGTTGACCACGACCTCGCCGAGCTCGTCGACCAGCAGGTCCAGCGGGCGTACGTCGCCGAACAGGGCGACCTCCGCCGCCTCCGCGGGATCCAGCGAGATGCCCGTTGCCCCGGGCGAAGTCGTTGCCGGTGCCGAGCGGGATCAGCGCCAGCGTCGACCGGGACAGGTCGTGCCGGCGGTGCAGCGCGGACACCACCGCGTGCAGGCTGCCGTCGCCTCCGGCGACCACGATCCGGCGCGAGCCGGCCCGGTGCAGGACCCCGTCGAGCTCGCCGGGGTTGCTGGTCCTGCACACCTCGACGTCGGTGTGGGCGCGCAGCACCTTGAGGGCCTCCTCCAGCGTCTCCTCGCTCGGCGGTGCCGGCGTCGCTGTTGGCGATGAGCAGGAGCGGATCCATGGAGGGGAACCTAGCGGGTCTTGATAACGTGTCGCCGCAAGAGCCCGGCTGCCTGCTGCACCGGGCTCTCGTGTTGTCCGGCCGTCCGTCCAGAGGAGAGGGGTGGGCTGATGCCCGCCATCGTCGTGCTCGGCGCCCAGTGGGGCGACGAGGGCAAGGGCAAGGCGACCGACCTGCTCGGGAGCAGCGTCGACTACGTCGTGAAGTTCAACGGCGGCAACAACGCCGGCCACACCGTCGTCATCGGCGACCAGAAGTACGCCCTCCACCTGCTGCCCAGCGGCATCCTCACCGCCCGGCTGCACGCCGGTCATCGGCAACGGCGTGGTGATCGACCTGTCGGTGCTGTTCGAGGAGCTCGAGACGCTCGACGACGCGCGGCATCGACGTCAGCGCGCTGCGGGTCAGCGCCAACGCGCACGTGATCGCCGACTACAACCGCACGCTCGACAAGGTGACCGAGCGGTTCCTCGGCGGCCGCCGGCTCGGCACGACGGGCCGCGGCATCGGACCGACGTACGCCGACAAGATGAACCGGATCGGCATCCGGGTCCAGGACCTGTTCGACGAGAAGATCCTCACGCCAGAAGGTCGAGGGCGTGCTCGAGCTCAAGGACCAGGTGCTCGCCAAGATCTACAACCGGCGTGCGCCCTCGGTCGAGTCCACCGTCGAGGAGCTGCTCGCCGTACGCCGAGCCGGCTGCGCCCGATGGTCTGCGACAGCGGCCTGCTGCTGAACCAGGCGCTCGACCGCGACGAGACGGTGCTGCTCGAGGCCGGGCCAGGCGACGCTGCTCGACGTCGACCACGGCACCTACCCGTTCGTGACCTCCTCGTCGGCCACCGCCGGCGGTGCCTGCACCGGCTCCGGCATCCCGCCGACCCGGATCGACCGCGTGATCGGGATCGTGAAGGCCTACACCACCCGGGTCGGCGAGGGCCCGTTCCCGACCGAGCTGTTCGACGACGACGGTGAGCTGCTGCGCAAGGCCGGCGCCGAGTTCGGCACCACCACCGGGCGGCCGCGCCGCTGCGGCTGGTACGACGCCGTGATCGCGCGCTACGCCGCCCGGGTCAACGGGCTGACCGAGTTCTTCCTGACCAAGCTCGACGTGCTCGGCGAGTGGGAGCGGATCCCGGTGTGCGTCGGCTACGAGATCGACGGCACGCGCGTCGACGAGATGCCGATGACGCAGACCGAGTTCCACCACGCCAAGCCGGTCTACGAGTTCCTCGACGGCTGGATGGCGGACATCTCGGGCTGCCGCACCTTCGACGACCTGCCGCCCAACGCGCAGGCCTACGTGCGGGCGCTCGAGGACATGTCCGGTGCGCCGTTCTGGGCCGTCGGCGTCGGCCCCGACCGCGACCAGACCGTCGTGCTGCGCTGAGCGGGGCCGGCGGGGGTCGTGGATGTGGGGCGGCCCGCGATCTCCGCAAATGCTGAGTTGTTTGGGTCCGCAGAGCCGTCCGACCCCCACAGCCTCGCAAATGCTGGGTTCCACGCCCGCACGACCAGCCCCGTGCCGCCTGGCCGGGCCAGTTACCACGGTCCCGTGGACCACCCGCTTCCCTACCGCTGCACCGCCGGGAAGCGGCAGGTCCGCTAGGGAACCAGCTCACCCGGTCCTGCCCAGCGTGAACATCTCGTTGCGCCGCACTGTGGGCTCGTTGCCCCAGACCTGGTCGCCGCGGAACGAGGAGCCGTCCGAGAGCGCCACCGACAGCACGATCCCGGTGAGCTGCGTGCCGGGCTCGGCGTCGGCGATCCGGGCGACGTCGGTGCGGCCGTCGCCGTCGTAGTCGCCGGACGTCAGCCAGGACTGGTGGACGTCCCAGCCCGGGCGTGACCAGGTCTCCCCCGGGGGGAATCTCAGTCCTTCGGGACGGAACACGCGCACCTCGAGCGCGCCCGCACCGGTGTCGAGGGCGAGCGCCATGTCGCTGTGGCCGTCGCCGTCGAAGTCTCCCGGCAGCAGCTTGACGTCCTTCCAGCGCACCGACGGCACGGTGCGCCACACGGCCGGCGCGACGAAGTGGTCGCCCTGCGAGCGCAGCACCCGCAGCTCGACGCCGCTCCCGCCGGCCGCGGGTCCGGCGTCGAGCAGGTCGGCGCGGCCGTCGTCGTCGAGGTCGGCGGGCATCAGCCGCACGAAGGGGAGCTTCCACGGCAGGTTGTCGGCCCAGGTGCGGGCGCTGGCGAAGGACGTACGTCGCGACCGCAGCACCTCGACGTCGACGCCGCCGGACGCCGGGTCGTCGTGTGCCACGAGCAGGTCGCTCAGCCCGTCGCCGGTGACGTCACCGGAGGCGAAGATGACGTCCTCGGGGCCGCCGATGCCCTCGATCGCGCCCCACACCCGGGGCGACCCGAAGGCGTCGCCACTGCTGCGCAGGACCGACACCTCGGCCCGGCTGCCGTCGAACGCGATCGTGATCGCGTCGGTGCGCCCGTCCCCGTCGACGTCGCCGTTGAGGCGGCTGGGGCGCACCCCGTTGATCGTCCCCGGCACCCGGCTCCACTCGACGGCGTCGGCGAACGAGCCGCTCTCTCCCGAGGTGAACACGAGCAGCCGGCCCGGCACGCCCAGGGTCTGGATCGCGACGTCCGAGCGGGCGTCGCCGTCGTACGACACGCGGGCCAGGCGGTTCTGGTCGACCGGTTCCTGACCGCGGGTCGTCTGCGGGTGGTGTCGCGTCTCCGGAGAGGAGCCGGGTCCCGACGCCGAGCAGGGTGCCCACCAGGGCCGCCGCGACCAGCACCGGCGCACGCCGGGAGCGCCGCCGGGGAGCGGGCTCGTGCCGTTCCGGGGCGGCGAGCAACAAGGTGGAGCCTGCCCGGCCAGCGCCGGGCGTCCGCGACCGCGCCATGGTGCCCGCGACGCTACCCGAGCGCACCCGGTCGGGGCGGCACTCGACACTAGGCTCGCCCGCGTGAGGACCCTTGTGATCGGCACCGGCGCCCGCGAGCACGCGCTCGCGCTGGCGCTCTCCCGCGACCCGTCCGTGACCGAGGTGCACGCGGCGCCCGGCAACCCCGGGGTCGGCGAGGTCGCCACGCTGCATCCGGTGGACCCGCTCGACGGCGAGGCCGTGGCGTCGCTGGCCGCGGACCTGGGTGCGGACCTGGTCGTGATCGGTCCGGAGGCGCCGCTGGTCGCCGGCGTCGCCGACGCGGTGCGGGCGCGCGGGATCAGCTGCTTCGGGCCGAGCCGCGAGGCGGCCGCGCTGGAGGGGTCGAAGGCCTTCGCCAAGGAGGTGATGGCCGCAGCGGACGTCCCGACCGCGCTCGCGCACGTCTGCACGACGCCCGAGGAGGTGGCGGCTGCGCTCGACGCGTTCGGTGCGCCCTACGTGGTCAAGGACGACGGGCTCGCCGCCGGCAAGGGGGTCGTGGTCACCGACGACCGCGAAGCCGCCCTCGCGCACGCGGGGCGGTGCGGGCGCGTCGTCGTCGAGCAGTACCTCGACGGGCCGGAGGTGTCGCTGTTCGCGATCACCGACGGGCAGACCGTCTACCCGCTGCAGCCGGCCCAGGACTTCAAGCGCATCTTCGACGGCGACCAGGGTCCGAACACTGGCGGCATGGGCGCCTACACGCCGCTCCCGTGGGCACCGGAGGGTCTCGTCGCGGACGTGCTCGCGCGGGTGCTGCAGCCGACCGTCGACGAGATGGCCCGCCGCGGCACGCCGTTCGCCGGGCTGCTGTACGCCGGCCTCGCGCTGACCGCGAGCGGGATGAAGGTGGTCGAGTTCAACGCGCGCTTCGGCGACCCGGAGACCCAGGCCCTGATGGCGCTGCTCGACTCGCCGCTCGGCACGCTCCTCAAGGCCGCGGCCGACGGCGTGCTGGAGCAGGTCGCGCCGCCGCGCTGGAAGCCGGGCGGAGCGGTGGCCGTGGTGATGGCCTCGCGCGGCTACCCGGAGACGTCCAGCAGCGGCGACGTGATCGTCGGCACCGAGACCCTCGCCGCCGAGGACGGACGTCGACGCCGTCCACGCTGGCACGGCGCGGCGCGACGGCACCCTGGTCACCGCGGGCGGCCGGGTGCTCGCCGTGACCGCGGTCGGCACCTCGGTCGCCGACGCCCGGGCGAAGGCGTACGAGGGTGTCTCGTCGATCGCGTTCCCCGGCGCCCAGTGGCGCACCGACATCGCGGCTGGCGTCTGACTCTGGCGGTCGCCGAGGCCAGCCCGCGTCGCTCGGCGCTCCGACGTCGAGCAGCCGGACCCTTCCGGGGCTGCCGGTGCCCGCGACGCCGCCGATAGACTCGCTCCACGTGAGCGTCCCCAACGTCCTGGCCACCCGCTACGCCGGGGCGGACCTGACCGCCATCTGGTCGCCCGAGCACAAGGTGGTCCTCGAGCGCCGGCTCTGGATCGCCGTGCTCCAGGCCCAGCGCGACCTCGGCGTCGACGTGCCCGACGGCGTGGTCGAGGCGTACGAGAAGGTGATCGACGACGTCGACCTGGCCAGCATCGCGGCCCGGGAGCGGGTCACCCGGCACGACGTCAAGGCGCGGATCGAGGAGTTCGCGGCCCTGGCCGGCCACGAGCACATCCACAAGGGAATGACCTCGCGCGACCTCACCGAGAACGTCGAGCAGCTCCAGGTGCGCCAGTCGCTCCTCGTCGTACGCCGACGGATGCTGGCCACGCTGGCCCGCCTGGCCCGGCTGGCCGCCGAGCACAGCGACACGGCGATGGCCGGCCGCTCGCACAACGTGGCGGCGCAGGCCACCACGCTCGGCAAGCGCTTCGCCACGGCGGCCGACGAGATGCTGGTCGCGCTCCAACGGCTCGACGACCTGCTCGAGCGCTACCCGCTGCGCGGCGTGAAGGGGCCGGTCGGCACGTCCCAGGACATGCTCGACCTGCTCGGCGGCGACCCCCGCAAGCTGGCCGCACTGGAGACCCGGGTCGCGACGCACCTCGACTTCGAGGAGGTGCTGACCAGCGTCGGACAGGTCTACCCGCGCTCGCTCGACTTCGACGTGGTGTCCGCGCTCGTGCAGGCCGTGGCCGGCCCGTCCAGCCTGGCGAAGACGATCCGGCTGATGGCCGGGATCGAGCTCGTGACCGAGGGCTTCGCCGAGGGCCAGGTCGGCTCGTCGGCGATGCCGCACAAGATGAACACGCGCTCCTGCGAGCGGGTCAACGGGCTGGCGGTCGTGCTCCGCGGTCACCTGTCGATGGTGAGCGAGCTGGCCGGCGACCAGTGGAACGAGGGCGACGTCTCCTGCTCCGTGGTCCGCCGGGTGGCCCTGCCCGATGCGTTCTTCGCCTGCGACGGCCTGTTCCAGACGTTCCTGACCGTGCTCGACGAGTTCGGCGCGTTCCCCGCGGTGATCCAGCGCGAGCTCGACCGCTACCTGCCGTTCCTGGCCACCACCAAGGTGCTGATGGCCGCGGTCCGCAACGGGGTCGGCCGCGAGGCCGCGCACGAGGCGATCAAGGAGCACGCGGTCGCGGTGGCGCTGGAGATGCGGCAGGGGCGCACCGACAACGACCTGTTCGAGCGGCTCGCCGCGGACGACCGGCTGGGCCTGACCCGGGAGCAGATCGAGGGCCTGGTCGCGGACCCGATCGACTTCACCGGTGCGGCGCGCGACCAGGTCGCCTCCGTCGTACGCCGGGTGCAGGAGGTCCTGGCCGGCGATCCCGACGCGGCGTCGTACCGGCCTGCCGGGATCCTCTGACCGGGCGAGAGCAGATGAGCGAGATCGCGGTCGAGGTCCGGGTGACGGGCTGGGTGCAGGGCGTGAGCTTCCGGTGGGCCTGCCAGCAGGAGGCCGGGCGTCACGGCGTCCGCGGCTGGGTGCGCAACGAGCCGGACGGCTCGGTGGCGGCCCGGTTCGAGGGCGACCGCGGTCCGGTCGAGGCCATGGTCGAGTGGTGCCGCAACGGTCCTCCGGGCGCCCACGTCGAGGGTGTCGAGACCGCGGAGTCCGCGCCCGAGGGCGACACCAGCTTCCGGATCGCCTACTGAGCTGGCCGTTGGGGGACTCGGCCATGGCCTCACCGGCCGCACCTCGTACGATCCGGACATGAACAAACCCCTCGTGGTCCAGGATTCCCGCGCCGTGCCGGTGCCCGTCGAGCAGGCGTACGAGTGGCTGCTGCCGGTGCCGCTGACCTCGATCTTCGACCGCTGGTTCGGCCCGTTCCCGGCGGTCCGCGAGGTGACCGACCAGCCGGACGACTGGGGCACCGTCGGCCAGTCCCGCACGATCCGCACCGCCGACGGCGGCAGCCTGCGCGAAGAGATCACCAGCGTCGAGCCGCCGCACTCCTTCGGCTACACGCTCTCCGACGTGACCGGGCCGATGAAGCTGCTGGTCTCGCAGGTCGAGGGCCGGTGGTCGTTCGAGCCCGCGGGCACCGGGGTCCGGATCACCTGGGCATGGACCGTGCACCCGGCCTCGCAGCTGGCCGAGGTCGCGATGCCCCTCTTCGGCTGGCTCTGGAAGGGCTACGCCCGACAGGCGCTCGAGCGCATCGAGGAGCGCCTGCTCGCCACCTGAGCAGGTCCGGACACGCCGATCCGCGTGCCGCTGCCATTGTCTAGTCGAATTGTCCACTATCATGGCGTCATGGTGACGAGCACGCAGATCCCGCTCCCGTCGTACGACGGGGCGACCGTGGTCGTCCCCGCGCCCGGCTCCGGGCCGGGCAACTGGGCCGGAGCCGCCTCCGCCGTGCTGGTCGACGGCGTGTTCTGGCTGACCTGGCGCGAGCGCCGCCCGCTGAGCGACGGCCGGGGTGTCGCGGTGATCGTGGCGAGGTCCGACGACGGCGTCCGGTTCACCCCGGTCACCGAGATCCGGCGCGAGGAGTTCGGCGCCGAGTCCTTCGAGCGGCCGGTGCTGGTGCGGCTCCCGGGCGTGGGCTGGCGGCTCTACCTCTCCTGCGCGACCCCCGACACCAAGCACTGGTGGGTGGACACCCTCACCGCCGCGACCCCGGAAGAGCTGGCGACCGGCCGCCGGCAGGTGGTGCTGCCCGGCGACGACACCACCGCGGTCAAGGACCCGGTCGTGCGTGAGGCGGCCGAGGGCGGCTGGGAGATGTGGCTGTGCTGCCACCCGCTCGATCGTCCCGGCCACGAGGACCGGATGACCACCCGCTACCTGACCAGCCCCGACGGGCTGGACTGGACCGACCGCGGCGAGGTGCTCGCCGGCCGGCCGGGGGAGTGGGACGAGCGCGGCGCCCGGGTCACGGCCGTGGTCTCCGACCACCCGCTCACCCTCCTGTACGACGGGCGCGCGGACGCGGCGTCGAACTGGTTCGAGACGACCGGCGTCGCCCGCTGGGACGGCGACCGGCTGGTCGCCGACGACGCGATCGAGCCGCTGAGCTCGCCGTACTCCGACGGCGCGCTGCGCTACGCGGCGGCCGTGCCGCTCCCCGACGGCCGCACCCGGTTCTACCTCGAGGCGGCCCGGCCCGACGGGGCCCACGACCTCGTCACCTGCGTCCGCTGAGGCAAGCGCGACCTACGCCGAGCTGTTCGAGGCGGTGCGCCGCGGGCTGGCCCCGCTGCGCTGCGCGAACGACCCGCGGCTCTCGCTCGAGAGCCAGTCGCCGAAGTCCCTGCCAGTGAGCGAGGCGAGCGTGGCGATGTCGTCGGCGAACTGGGGGAGCAGCCGCTCGCGCTGCCCGGGCGTGAGCAGCGGTCGATGGCCGTCACCGCGGCCGCTCAGCTGGTTGACCAGCGGCTCGCTGACCTTGCGCCAGACCCGTGGGGGCGCGTAGGCGCCGAGCCGTGCGCCGCCGCGGACGACCGGGCCCAGCAGCGTGGGCCGCCAGCCGGGCTCGACGAAGTTGCGCGAGTTGTGGTGGGGGATGCCCGGCACGTGCCCCTCGTCGATGCCGAGGAAGCGGCAGGCGGCGTCGACGGTCGCCTGCGGCTGGTCGATGATCTCGCGGTAGCGGATCACCAGGATCCGCTCGGGGTCGACGAACCGGCGCAGGTGCGCGATCTGGTCGCCGTACAGCCCGAGGTCGCGGTAGCGCCAGAACGGTGCCCAGCCCGCGGCCACCCGCGCGTCCTGCAGCGCGAACGCGGTCTCGAAGTCCGACTCCGGCTCCAGCCCGTCGGACCACAGGTGCATCCAGTTGCTGTAGGCGCGGTCGATCGGGTCGCGCACCACCGCGATCACCTTCACCTCGGGCAGCGCCTCGCCGATCCGGCGGTGCGCACCGCGGCTCCACAGGTAGAACGGCGTGCTCTCGCCGCGCACCTGGTCGGGCGCGGCCCCCTCGAACAGCCGGAAGTAGTCCTCGCTCCGCCACATCCACTCCTGCTGCGAGTGGGCGTCGCCGGGTCCGTTCCACGCCGGAGGCGGGGCGTCGTCGCAGAGCCAGTACTTCGGCTCCTTCGGCTGCGAGACGAACACCTGGGGGTGCTGGGCGAGGGCCGAGTGGACCGCGGTGGTCCCGGCCTTGGGGGCGCCGACGATCAGGAAGTCGGGCCGTGCGGGGCGAAGCATGGTGGGCATCGACCTCGAAACTAGAGTTAATGACTACAGATAAACGATACCCGACCCGGAGGGTGACCACTACCGTTGAACGGGTGGTTCGCGGTCAGACCGCTGCGGCGCTGGGCGCCGTACTCCTCGTGCTGTCGTGCGGCGCGCCGGAGGCGTGCTCCGACGACGGCGAGGGGCTGCCCGTCCGCCCTCACCTTCCGCGGCCACCTCTTCACCGAGCGCGCCGTCGACTCGTTCCAGCGTGGCGAGGAGCTCGGCGACGGCATCTACCCCGGCTGCCGCGACGGGCACGACCTGCGACGACCGGGCCGGGCGGGTTCGGCACGACGTCTGGCGGCTGAACGGCGTCGACCCGCGCGTCGCGGTGGTGTCGCTGCGCCGGGACACCCACCGCTACGTCGTCTTCGCGCGCGTGGGGACGTCGCCCGGGAGCTGTCCCGCGACCTCGCCGGCGCTGGCTAGGGTGTGGCGCGTGGAGCACGCCGCCGAGACGAACATCCCGCCCGCTCCCGCGATCGAGGGTGCCGAGCACGTCCACTCCGGCAAGGTGCGCGACCTCTACCGGCTCACCGGCGGCCCGTACGACGGGCGGCTGCTGATGGTGGCCAGCGACCGGATCTCGGCGTTCGACTTCGTGCTCGACTCGACGATCCCGGACAAGGGCGAGATCCTCACCCGGATGTCGCTGTGGTGGTTCGAGCGGCTCGCCGACGTCGTCCCCCACCACGTGGTGTCCACCGAGGTCCCGGCCGTGGTCGCCGGACGGGCGGTGATCTGCGAGGAGCTCGCGATGTTCCCGGTGGAGTGCGTGGCCCGCGGCTACCTCGCCGGCTCGGGGCTGGTCGACTACCGCGCCACCGGCGAGGTGTGCGGCGTGCCGCTGCCCGCGGGCCTGGTCGACGGGAGCCGGCTGCCGGAGCCGATCTTCACCCCGGCCACCAAGGCCGCGGTCGGCGAGCACGACGAGAACGTCTCCTACGCAGCGGTCGTGCGCGAGGTCGGCGAGCGCGCCGCGGCCGAGCTCCGGCGGCTGACGATGGCGGTCTACGCCACGGCCGAGGCGGTCACCCGGGATCGCGGCCTGATCCTGGCGGACACCAAGTTCGAGTTCGGGCTCCGGGACGGCGGTCCGACGGTGCTCGCCGACGAGGTGCTGACCCCCGACTCCAGCCGGTACTGGCCGGCCGCCGAGTGGGAGCCCGGCCATGCCCAGCCGTCGTACGACAAGCAGATCGTGCGCGACTGGCTGCTGTCGCCGGCGAGCGGCTGGGACCGCGCCTCGGGCGAGCGGCCGCCGGCCCTGCCGGACGAGGTCGTCGAGCGCACCCGGGCCCGCTACCTCGAGGCCTACGAGCTGCTCACGGGTCGGTCGTGGTGAACACCCACGCCGCGACCGTGCAGTTCGCGCAGCCTCCCGACGTCGTCTTTCCCTACCTCGCCGACCCGCGCAGGCGGCCGGAGTGGCAGTCCAGCCTCAAGGCGATCGAGATGAGGGACCTGGGCGAGCCCCGGGTCGGCATGCGCTGGCGGGACCTGACCGGTCCCGGCTTCCGGCCGGAGATGGAGATCACCCAGCTCGTGCCCTACCGGGTCTGGGCGGAGACCGGCTCGTGGCGCGGTGTCACCGCCCACCTGACCCTCCGGTTCACCGCGGTGGGCGCCGGCACGCGGGTCAACGCCGAGGTCGAGATCATCGCCGAGGGCCTGTGGCGTGCGGTCTCCGCCGTCGTACGACGCCTCGCGCCGGCCGCGCTCGCGCACGACCTGGAGAAGGCGAACGAGGTGCTGTCGCAGCGTCGTACCGGCTGACGAACTGGTCCAGTCAACCTCCTCGGCGGATGCCATGGGGACCGCGCGGATTGACCTACAATCTGCGGCGTGAGTACGCCGAGCGCGGGATCTCCGCGCCCCGGAGTCCGCCGCAAGATCAAGCAGCCCGGGTTCGGTCACACGGTGCTGTGGACCGTCGGTGTGGTCGTGGTCCCCGCGATCCTGCTCGCGGGCGCCGGACTCTACGTCGTCCGCACCCACCGCACCGAGCTGCTGAAGATCGCGCTCGAGCCCCAGTCGCTCCGCTGGATCGCGGTCGGCTGCGTCGCGGCGATCGTGTTGTGGGTGGCCCTGATCCTCACGACCTACCACCGCGCCCGGCCCGCGAGGCCGACGCGCCGGCAGAACCTGTTCGGCTCCCTGCTCGCGGTGGTCCTCTCGATGGCCGTCGCCGGCTCGCTGGCGACCGGGGCCCGCTACGCGATGGTGACCCGTGACCTGATCAACACGGTCGCGCCCAACGAGCACACGGTCACCGCTCCGAAGATCACGCACATCACGAAGACGGACCCCTGGGGCTCCAAGGAGCGGGTCAACCTGCTGCTCCTCGGCGGCGACGGCGGCGTCGGGCGCACCGGCATCCGCACCGACTCCGTGATCCTGATCAGCATCGACACCCACACCGGCAGCTCGGTGATGTTCAGCCTCCCGCGCAACCTGCGCAACGTGCCGTTCCCCGCCGGCAGCCCGCTGCACGCGCTCTACCCCCACGGGTTCGAGCAGTGCTGCGACGACGGCGAGGAGATGCTCAACGCGGTCTACCGCAACGTCCCGGCCGCCCACCCCGGCGTGATCGGGCGCACCGACAACGAGGGTGCCGACGCGGTGAAGCTGGCGGTCTCGGGTGCACTCGGCATCCCGGTCGACTACTACCTGCTGGTCAACCTCAACGGCTTCCGGCAGATCGTCGACGCGATCGGCGGGATCACCGTGAACGTCAACGAGCCGGTGCCGATCAACGGCGACACCGACCGGCACATCCCGCCGACCGGCTACCTCCAGCCCGGGCCCCACCAGCACCTCAACGGGTTCAAGGCCCTCTGGTTCACGCGCGGACGCTACGGGTCCACCGACTACAAGCGGATGGAGCGGCAGCGCTGCGCGATCAACGCGATCGTCGACGAGGCCGACCCGGTCAACCTGCTCACGCGCTACACCCGGCTCGCCAACGCCAGCAAGAAGATCCTGCGCACCGACGTGCCCCAGAAGCTGCTGCCGGCGTTCGTCGACACCACGTTCAAGATGAAGCAGCACCCGATCAAGTCCGTGGTCTTCAAGCTCTCCTCGAAGTTCAACCCCAACGAGCCGGACTTCGGCTACGTGCACAGGGCGGTGCGGAAGGCGCTCAACCCGGCGCCGAAGAAGCTGCGGCCCGAGGGCAACGCGCGGGCTGACCGGCGTCGTCAACGCGGGCACCGGGCCGATCGACACCCGGCCCCGGCGTCCCGAGTCGGCCGCGGCCGCGACCGACGCCGACAGCGACTGCACGTACCGGCCGGTGGCGGCGGCCGGGTCGGTCACGACCACCCCTTAGGCTTCCGGCATGGCCCGAGTCGTCGTCGACGTGATGCCCAAGCCCGAGATCCTCGACCCGCAGGGCAAGGCGGTCCACGGGGCGCTCCCGCGGCTCGGCTTCGAGGGTGTGAGCGACGTCCGCCAGGGCAAGCGCTTCGAGCTCGAGCTCGTGGGCGAGGTCACCGACGACCGGCTGGCCGAGGTGCACCAGATGGCGGAGACGCTGCTGTCCAACCCGGTGATCGAGAACTTCACCGTGCGCGTGGTCGACGCATGAGGATCGGCGTCGTCACGTTCCCCGGCTCGCTCGACGACGTCGACGCGGCGCGCGCCGTACGCCTGGCGGGTGGGGAGCCGGTCGCGCTCTGGCACGGCGACCACGACCTCAAGGACGTCGACGCCGTGGTGCTGCCCGGCGGCTTCTCGTACGGCGACTACCTGCGCTGCGGCGCGATCAGCCGCTTCTCGCCGGTGATGACCGACCTGGTCGAGCGCGCCCGGGGCGGGATGCCCCTGCTCGGCATCTGCAACGGCTTCCAGATCCTCTGCGAGTCGCACCTGCTGCCCGGCGCGCTGATCCGCAACGACCACCGCAAGTTCGGCTGCCTCGACCAGCGGCTCCGGATCGAGAACACCGCCACCGCGTGGACCTCGGCGTACGACGAGGGCGCGGAGGTGACGATCGTGCTGAAGAACGGCGAGGGCTGCTTCGTCGCCGACGAGCCGACCCTCGACCGGCTCGAGGGCGAGGGCCGGGTGGTCGCCCGCTACCTCGGCGACAACCCCAACGGCTCGCTCCGCGGCATCGCCGGCGTCACCAACGAGCGCGGCAACGTGGTCGGCCTGATGCCTCACCCCGAGCACGCCGTCGAGGACCTCTGCGGCCCCGGCACCGACGGGCTCGGCTTCTTCACCTCGGTGCTGGCCGCGCTCGTGTGAGCGTTCACCCGCCGCAGAATTCCCAAGGTATCTAGGTTTTCTGGCACTTCCCAGTGGCATGTACACCTACCGGGAAGCGCCAGAACGTCATTGGGAAGGTTCCGAGGTCGGGTCGGTCGGCGAGCCGATTCGTCCGACAAATGCCTAGAGACCTTGGGAATTTGCGCCCGAGCCCGGCCCGGCCCACGCCCCCAGCACACGCCCCGCCTCGACTCAGAAGCGCCCAGTCGTTCAGCGCCCGCCACGTCCCCGGGGTGACCACGCCGTACTGCTTCATGCCGAGCCGGCCCTGGTACCGCTTCACCGCGTCGACCGTCGCCCGCGTCATCACGCCGGTCACGGTGAGCTGGGAGACGCCGCTGGCGTTGAGTGCCCGCTGGACCTTGCGCACGGCAGAGCGCGCGGAGCCGTACTTCACGACCGGCTTGGGCCCGACCGTCATCAGCTGCATCCAGATGTGACGCGACCAGGTGTCCGAGGCCTGCCAGCCGATCGACTTCCGGTAGGCGCGCACCGCGGCGACCGTGGCGTCGCCGTACGTCCCGTCGATCGCGCCCTTGTAGACGCCGCGGCCCTGGAGCATGCACTGGAGCGTGCGCACCTGGTCGGTCCTCGTGGTGCCGCGCTGCAGGTTGGCGTACGACGGGTAGTTGTAGACGGCCGCGCCTCCGCAGTGCTTCGCCTCGGTCGGGGCAACGGAGCCCTTGCCCAGGTCGAGCCAGTTGCGGTCGATGTTGATCGTGACGCCGCCGAAGGTCTCGGGCTGGCCGCCGCGGTACTGGTGCACGCGCCTGTGCGGCATCCACCCGTCGTTGCGGACGTACGACGAGAAGACGTCGGCGTTGCCGTTCCAGTCGGCGATCCAGAGCTGGTCGGGCAGCGTGAACCTGCCCGGCGTGTTGACCCGGGCGTCGTCGAGCATCTTGATCCCGGAGGCGGCGCTGGAGTAGACCCCCGAGACGTAGCCGAGCTCGTGCAGGCGGTTGGACCAGGCGTTGAGGAACCACTTCGCCGACTCGCGGCAGTCGGTCCTGGCGGTGTCGAACGCCTCGATGTCGTACCACTGCGTGCTGCCCTTGGCGATCCCCAGCCTGCTCGTCGCGGCGATGGTCTTGTCGGCCTCGGCGCGGCCCTGCGTGCGGGCGGCGACGTAGTTGTTCGCGGGGTGCCAGTCGATGCGAACCTGGTGCAGGTAGCGCTCCCGCGTCGTGCACCAGGCCTGCGGGCCGAGCGTGATCGGCAGGAGCCGCCAGCCGGCGGCGAGCTGCTTGCTGATCCAGGTCGGGGTCAGGTTCGGCTGGCTGGTGCAGGCGCGGGAGGCGCCCGAGACGTAGATCCCGACCGCCCGTGAACGGCGAGGTGAGCCACCACGTGTCCATCGCGGACTGGGTCGGCGCCAGGCACTGGTCGAAGCCGTAGCCCGTGAAGTCACCGGGCGTCACCGGGTTGTCCGCGTGCGCCGGGGAGGCCACGCCGAGCGCGGTCGACAGACCCACGGCGAGGGCGACGACGCCGGTCGTCAGTCGCCGGAGAAGGCGGCACGTGGGCCCGATCGGGTGCATGGAAAGCTCCGGTGGTCTCGGGGTCTGGCCCGAGCAGGAAACCACACAAGTCACATGCGTAACAGGCGGTGACCGGAACTACAGACCTGTAGTTCGAGGAGAGCGTGCTGCGCCGGGTTCTCAGGTTCTCGACAGGTGGCGCACGTCGGACAGCCAAGGTCCGCGCGCACGCTCGCACCAGGGACGGCACCGGGCCGTCCTCCGACACGAAGGACGGACCATGACCGACGAGACCCAACCCGCAGCGGACGCGGCTGCGCGCCGACGACGCACCCGGACGATCGCCTCCGCGGTGGCGGTCGGAGCCGCCGGCGTCGTTGCCGGCGGTGTGCTGGCCGGCACCCTGAGCGCCAACGCCGCCGACGACACCGCCTCCGGCACGGCGACGTACGGCGACCACGGCCAGTTCGGCAACGGGAACACCGACCCGTCGAAGCCGATGCGCAGCGACGAGAAGCTGCTCACCGGAACCACCAAGGCGAAGGTGCTCGCCGCGGTGAAGGCGAAGTACCCGGACGCGACCATCCAGCGCGTCGAGACCGACTCCGACGGCGTCTACGAGGCGCACGTCGTGAACGCCGGCACCCCGACGATCGTGCAGGTCGGCAAGGACTTCACGATCACGGGCACCCAGACCGGCGGGGCCACGGCGGCGACCACGACGGCGACGGCCCCGGAGGAGCGGAGGCGCCCGCCGCCTGAGCTACTCGCGCGGGTCCTGGCGCGGCGGGGAGGTGGGGCCGTCGGCGTGCGGCTCCTGGCCGTCGCCCTCCTCGCCGTCGTCAGGCGCCCCGGCGCCGCCGCCGCGGCTGCGCCGGCCTGCGCCTGTGTCGCCGTGGGCACCGGGTCGCCGCCGATGACCGTCTCGTCCTCGTCGTCACCCATCTCGAGCCTCTTCTCGTCATCCGGCGTCGCCGTCAGTATCACCCGGATGACCGGATAGGTTGTGCCCGTGTCCAGCCCCTCTCTCGACACCGTCGCCGTCGCCGCGCTGGACCCGGACCGGGAGCAGCCCTGGCGCGACCTCGGTCTCAAGCCCGACGAGTACCAGCGGATCCGCGAGATCCTGGGCCGCCGGCCGACCAGCTCGGAGCTGGCGATGTACTCGGTCATGTGGAGCGAGCACTGCTCCTACAAGTCCTCCAAGGTGCACCTCAAGCAGTTCTCCGAGATCCCGCAGGAGACGCCGGTCGGCAAGACGCTCGCCGGCATCGGCGAGAACGCCGGCGTGATCGACATCGGCCAGGGCTACGCGGTCACGTTCAAGGTCGAGTCGCACAACCACCCGTCGTACGTCGAGCCCTACCAGGGCGCGGCCACCGGGGTCGGCGGCATCGTCCGCGACATCCTGGCGATGGGCGCGCGCCCGGTGGCGGTGATGGACTCCGCTCAGGTTCGGCCCGCTCGACACTGACGGCAGCCATGGCGACACCCATCGCGTGCTGCCCGGGATCGTGGCCGGCGTGGGTGGCTACGGCAACTGCCTCGGGCTGCCGAACATCGGCGGCGAGGCGGTGTTCGACGCGTCGTACCTGGGCAACCCGCTGGTCAACGCGCTCTGCGTCGGCGTCCTCCGCCACGAGGACCTGCACCTGGCCAAGGCGTCCGGGGTCGGCAACCAGGTGATCCTGTACGGCGCGAAGACCGGCGGCGACGGCATCGGCGGCGTGAGCGTGCTCGCCTCGGAGACGTTCGAGGTCTCGACAGGCTCGACCACCGGTGGACCGAAGCGCCCGAGCGTGCAGGTCGGCGACCCCTTCCAGGAGAAGCTGCTCATCGAGTGCACGCTCGAGCTCTTCGCGGCCGGCCTCGTGGCCGGCATCCAGGACCTCGGCGGTGCCGGGCTGTCCTGCGCGACCTCCGAGCTGGCCTCGGCCGGCGACGGCGGCATGTACGTCGAGCTCGACCGGGTGCCCCTGCGCGACTCCACGCTGGCGCCGGAGGAGATCCTGATGAGCGAGTCGCAGGAGCGGATGATGGCGGTCGTCGAGCCCGGCGACGTCGCCGCGTTCCTCGCCATCTGCGCCAAGTGGGACGTCGACGCCACCGTGGTCGGCGAGGTCACCGACGGCGACCGGCTCCAGATCGACTGGCACGGCGAGCGCGTGGTGGACGTGCCCCCGCGGTCGGTGGCCCACGATGGCCCGACGTACCACCGCCCGTTCGCGCGGCCCTCGTGGCAGGACGCGCTCCAGGCCGACGGCGCTGAGGCGCTGCCCCGCCCGGCCGCGGGCGACGAGCTGCGCGACACGCTCCTGCGACTGCTCGCCTCGCCGAACCTCTGCGACAAGTCCTGGATCACCGACCAGTACGACCGCTACGTGCAGGGCAACACCGTCCTCGCCCAGCCCGACGACGCGGGCATGGTGCGGGTCGACGAGGAGACCCGGCTCGGGGTCGCGGTGGCGACGGACTGCAACGGCCGCTTCGCGCGGCTCGACCCGTACGCCGGCGCGCAGCTCGCGCTCGCGGAGTCGTTCCGCAACGTGGCGGTCTCCGGAGCACGGCCGCTCGCGATCTCCGACTGCCTGAACTTCGGCTCGCCCGAGGACCCCGACGTGATGTGGCAGTTCGCCGAGGCCTGCCGCGGCCTCAAGGACGCCTGCCTCGTGCTCGGCATCCCGGTGACCGGCGGCAACGTCAGCCTCTACAACCAGACCGGCGAGACCGCGATCCTGCCGACGCCGGTGGTGGCGACCCTCGGCGTGATCGACGACGTCACCAGGCGCACGCGCACCGGCTTCGTGGCCGAGGGCGAGACCGTGCTGCTGCTCGGTGAGACCCGCGAGGAGCTGTCCGGCAGCGAGTGGGCGCACGTCGTGCACGGTCACCTGGGCGGCCTGCCGCCCGCGGTCGACCTCGCCGCCGAGCAGGCACTGGCCTCGCTCATGGTCGAGGCCGCCCGCGACGGCGCGGTGACCTCCGCCCACGACGTCTCCGACGGCGGGCTGGCCCAGGCGCTCGCCGAGTCCGTGATGCGGCACGGCGTCGGCGCCCGGGTGAGAGCTCGAGGGCGACCCGTTCGTGGCCCTCTTCGCCGAGTCGGCCGCTCGTGCGGTGGTCACGGTCGGTGACGACAGACGGGCGGCGTTCGAGGCGGCGTGCGCGTCGTACGGCGTGCCCGTCGTGGCGATCGGCACCACCGGCGGCACCGCGCTCGACGTGGACGGCGCCTTCTCCGTGACCGTCGACGACCTGCGCGCCGCCTGGACGGCGACGCTGCCTACCGCCCTGGCCTGAGCACCTCGGTCAGGAGCTCGTCCTGCCAGTCGAACGCCGCCCGCGACCGCTCGGCCAGGCCGTCCGGATCCCCGGGCAGCAGCTCCAGCACCCGCCGTACGTCGTCGGCGGGAAGGTCGGCGTGGACGTAGCGCAGCCCGAAGTCCCAGCGGCTGGGGCAGTGGACCGTGCGCAGCAGCTGCACCAGCGGGTCGACGCCGAACCGCAGGTGGTACGCCGCCGCCTCGGGCCAGTGGCCGCGGGCGATCGCCTTCTCGACGATCCAGCGGGCGGTCGGCAACCGGTCGGCGATCCGGCGTGCCGACGTGCGCGCGTCGGCGGCGAGCCGCTCGTCCGGCTCCTGCTCGACCCGGATCAGCCGGTCGGGGTCGTGCAGCACGATCGGCACGCCGTGACGGCGCGGGTCGATCGGGACGCCGCCGTCGGGCACCGCCTCGACCTCGACGTCGACCACCAGGCGGTGCCTCCGGGCTCGTGGGCGACGCCGGCCGAACACCTGCAGCCCCTCCTGGCGCACCGGGGGCTCCAGCACCCAGCGGTCGGTGAACACCCAGTCCCGGTCGAGACCCGCGAGCAGGGCGTCGAACACGCGGCGCTCCGTGCCCGGCACGACATGGATGCAGGCGTCGAGGTCGGACCACTCGTCGACGGGACCGGTGGCGAGGGAGCCGCCGAGGCGCAGCGCGAGGGCGTCGGGCGTGTGCGCGGCGAACTCCCTGAGCCACGCCGCCGGCTCGCGGAACCTCTCCGGCAGCTGTCCCTCGATCGTCACGCCGGTCACCCTCCCACGCAGGGTCGCGGGGCCGCACCGCGGAATGGTCCAATGACGTCGTGCCCCGCCGACTGACACCCGCGCCGGCCGCCGAGGTCTCGGCCGCCCTCGAGCGGCACCGCGCGGACCCGGACGGACGCGAGGACCTGCGGCTGCTCACCAAGCACTTCCTGGCGCTGCTCCAGCAACGGGCACCCGGCAACTCGGTCGAGGTGCGGGTCCCGCCGTACGCCGCCGTGCAGGTGGTGCCGGGCGTCCGGCACACCCGCGGCACCCCGCCGGCCGTGGTCGAGCTCGACGCCGCCACCTGGATCGCGCTCGCCACCGGCGACCTCGCCTGGGACGCCGCCCGCTCCGACGGCCGGCTCCGGGCCTCCGGGGAGCGCACCGACCTGACGCCGTACCTCCCCCTCCGTTGAGATCGGCCCCCGGCACCGTCGAGTTGGCCTCCGGCACCGTTGAGTCGGCCTCCGGCACCGTCGAGATCGGCCTCCGGCACCGTCGAGACCCGCCTCCGGCCGGGCAGCAGGCACAACTGAAGGGTGCCGGAGGCACAACTCAACGGATGGCTAGGGTCGGAGCATGAACATCGACGAGCTCCGCAGCCGCATCCAGGACGTCCTCCCCGGCATCCGCCGGGACCTCGAGGACCTGGTCCGGATCGAGTCCGTGAGCGCCGACCCGGAGCGGGCGAGCGAGGTCCAGCGCAGTGCCGAGGCGGTGTCCGCGCTCTTCGAGGCCGAGGGCTTCCGGGTCCAGATCACGACCGCGGACGGCGGCGCACCGGCGGTGATCGCGCACAAGGCCGGCCCGGCGGGCGCACCGACGGTGCTGCTCTACGCCCACCACGACGTGCAGCCCGAGAACGACCACGCCGACTGGGACTCCCCGCCGTGGGAGCCGACCGAGCGCGACGGCCGCCTCTACGGTCGCGGTGCCGCCGACGACAAGGCCGGAATCGCCACCCACCTGGCCGCGGCGCGGGCGTTCGGCGACGACCTGCCGGTCAGCCTCGTGATGTTCATCGAGGGCGAGGAGGAGGTCGGCTCCGACTCGCTCGTCGCGCTGCTGCGCCAGCACCACGAGGAGCTCCGCTCCGACGTGATCGTGATCGCCGACTCCGGCAACTGGGACATCGGGGTGCCCGCGCTCACGACGTCGCTCCGTGGCCTGGTCCGCGCCGACGTCGAGGTGCGCACGCTCACCCACGCGGTCCACTCCGGCATGTGGGGCGGCCTCGTGCCCGACTCGCTGATGGCGATGGCCCGGCTGATCGCCTCGCTCCACGACGACGAGGGCAACGTCACCATCGACGGGCTGCACGCCGGCCCGGCCGCCGAGGTCGACTACCCCGAGGAGCGGCTGCGCGCGGAGTCCGGTGCCGCCGAGGGCATCCGCTGGATCGGCTCCGGCAGCACCGTCGAGCGGCTCTGGACCAAGCCGGCGCTCAGCATCACCGGACTCGACGCGCCCAAGGTCGCCGGCGCCAGCAACACCCTGGTGCCGCTGGCGCGCTGCCGGATCTCGCTGCGCATCGCGCCCGGCGACACCACCGAGAACGCGGTGGCCTGCCTGCGCAAGCACCTCGAGGCGCACGTGCCGTGGGGCGCCGGCCTGGGGATCACCATCGTCGACACCGGCGAGGCCACCCAGATCGACGCCACCGGTCCGGCGTACGACGTGGCGCGTACGGCGTTCCGCGACGCCTGGGACGGCGTCGAGCCGATCGACATGGGCGTCGGCGGGTCGATCCCGTTCATCGCGGAGTTCCTCGAGGCCTTCCCGCAGGCGAGCGTGCTCGTGACCGGTGTCGAGGACCCGGACACCCGTGCCCACGGCGCCAACGAGGGTCTCCATCTCGCCGAGTTCGAGCGGGTGCTGCTGGCCGAGGCGCTGCTCCTCGACGGCCTCGGCGCGAACTCCTGACGGCACACCCACGCACTGCACAGACCCGAACCCGAAACAGTCTCAGAACCGGGAACAGCGTTGTCGCGTAGCGGCATTTCGGGGCAAGGTGGAAGGAGCGTTCGGTCAAGCTGGGCTGGGTGGCTGCCGCGAGTGGGAGGGAAGCATGAGCCCCCTCTGCCGGGGGACTGGGCCCGGGCCACAGGCTCGGGCCCAGTCATGCTCAGGGCGCGGAGGATCCTGCCGATCCGCAGGTTGTTGCCGAAGGGGTCGCGAAGTCCGAAGTCCCGTCCGTACGACTGGTCCGTCGGCACCTGGGTGATCTCGACACCCTGGGCGAGGAGCTTCTCGTAGAGACCATCGACGTCGTCGGTGTTGAAGCCGAGCCAGCCTCCTCCGGCGCCCTTGGTCACCAGGGCGCGCACCTCCTCGGCCGTGGCCGGGTCGTGGGCGGGCGGTCCGGGGCGCTCGAGGAGGATCTCCTTGGTGTCGCCGGGCACCCGCACGGTCAGCCAGCGCATGAAGCCGAGATCGGCGTCGGTGGCGACCTCGAGACCGAGGACGCCGACGTAGAAGTCGAGCGCCTCGTCCTGGTCGAGGACGTAGATCGAGGACAGTCGGTTGGAGGTGATGGTCATGCCGTCGACGCTAGGCGACCTCAGCCCGCGGACGCTTCTCCGAAACTGCTCGGTCTGGTCCAGGCCATGACGAAGCACCCGTCGGCCGGGGCAGCGGCCCGCGTCGGCGGTACACCGTGGGGGACTCGCCGACGATGTCGCGGAACGTGCGGCTGAACGTGCCGAGGCTGCCGAACCCGACCGCGAAGCACACGTCGGTGACGCTGCTGTCCGTGCTTCGGAGCAGGAACATCGCGCGCTCCACCCGGCGCCGCTGGAGGTAGCGATGCGGTGTCTCCCCGAAGACCAGGCGGAACGTCCGGATCAGGTGGGCCGGCGAGACGGCGGCGATCCCGGCCATCGCGTCGACGTCGAGCTCCAGGGCGTAGTCCCGGTCGATGGCGTCGCGCACCCGCAACATCGCACGGTTCACCTCGGGCGCGGGCATCCGGCCATGGTCGCAGAACCTGAGATGCACGGTGCGTCTCACCGCGTCGTCGGGCTCGACACGTAGACTCCGCGACGTGGCCGGCCCAACAGCCCCTGGGGCACGCCGTCGCGGAGACGGTCGACTGACGAACGACCTCAACCCGCAACGACCTCGGACCCCAGGACGCCTGCGGTGTCTTCGGCGTCTGGGCGCCCGGGGAGGACGTCGCGAAGCTGAGCTACTTCGGCCTCTACGCCCTCCAGCACCGGGGCCAGGAGTCGGCCGGGATCGCGGTCAGCAACGGGCGCCAGATCCTGGTCTACAAGGACATGGGCCTGGTCTCCCAGGTCTTCGACGAGTCCACCCTCGAGGCGCTCAAGGGCCACCTCGCGGTGGGTCACTCGCGCTACTCGACCACCGGCGGCAGCACCTGGGCCAACGCCCAGCCGACGTTCCGGCCGACGGCCGACGGGTCGATCGCGCTCGCGCACAACGGCAACCTGACCAACACCCTCGAGCTGCAGCGGATGGTCAAGGAGCTGCCGCACGCACCGGGCGAGCTCGACTTCCACGCCCGCAACCTCGAGAACAACACACCAACGACACCAGCCTGGTCACGGCGCTGCTCGCCTACCACCCCGACACCTCGCTGGAGGAGCGCGCCGTCGAGGTGCTGCCGCTGCTGCGGGGCGCGTTCTCGTTCGTGTGGATGGACGAGAACACGTTGTACGCCGCCCGCGACCCCCAGGGCATCCGGCCGCTGGTGCTGGGCCGGCTCGAGCGCGGCTGGGTGGTGGCCTCGGAGACCGCGGCGCTGGACATCGTCGGTGCGTCGTACGTCCGCGAGATCGAGCCCGGTGAGCTGGTCGCGATCGACGAGGACGGGCTGCGCACGCGCAGCTTCGCCGACCCGGCGCCCAAGGGCTGCCTGTTCGAGTTCGTCTACCTGGCCCGCCCGGACACCCTGATCTCCGGCCAGCGCATCCACAGCGTGCGGGTCGAGATCGGCCGCAGGCTGGCCCGCGCGTTCCCGGCCGAGGCCGACCTGGTGATCCCGGTGCCCGAGTCCGGTACGCCGGCCGCGATCGGCTACGCGGAGGCCTCCGGCATCCCCTACGGCACCGGCCTGGTCAAGAACTCCTACGTCGGCCGCACCTTCATCCAGCCCTCGCAGACGATCCGGCAGCTCGGCATCCGGCTCAAGCTCAACCCGCTGCGCGACGTGATCGAGGGCAAGCGGCTGGTGGTCGTCGACGACTCGATCGTGCGCGGCAACACCCAGCGCGCGCTGGTGCGGATGCTGCGCGAGGCCGGTGCCCGCGAGGTGCACGTGCGGATCTCCAGTCCGCCGGTCAAGTGGCCCTGCTTCTACGGCATCGACTTCGCCACCCGCGCCGAGCTGATCGCCAACGGGCTCTCGCCGGAGGAGATCTGCGCCTCGATCGGCGCCGACAGCCTCCACTACATCTCCCTCGAGGACCTGGTCGAGGCGACCACGGTGCCGATGGACAACCTCTGCCGGGCCTGCTTCGACGGCATCTACCCGGTGCCGCTGCCCGAGCCGGAGCACCTCGGCAAGCACCTGCTGGAGTCGTTCCCGGACCTGCTCGACGTCGACGGGCTGGCGGTCTCGGTGGCCGGCGGTGGCGCGTCCGACGCGCTGGAGCGGCCATGATCACCGCGAGAGCACTCGCTGCGACCCCTGAGCCTCGAAGGGCCGCTCCGGCCCGATGACCAGCGAGACCGGCGCCAGCTACGCCGGCGCCGGCGTCTCGATCGAGGCCGGCGACGCCGCGGTCGAGATGATGAAGGTCTGGGTCGACAAGGCCCGCCGCCCCGAGATGGTCGGCGGCATCGGCGGCTTCGCCGGGCTCTTCGACGCCAGCGCGCTCAAGCAGTACGACCATCCGCTGCTCGCGACGTCGGCCGACGGCGTCGGCACCAAGGTCGCGATCGCCCAGGCCCTCGACAAGCACGACACGATCGGGTTCGACCTGGTCGGGATGCTGGTCGACGACCTCGTCGTGTGCGGTGCGGAGCCGCTGTTCCTGACCGACTACATCGCCTGCGGGCGCGTCGTACCGGAACGGATCGCGGCGATCGTCAAGGGCATCGCGGAGGCCTGCCTGGAGGCCGGCTGCGCGCTGATCGGCGGCGAGACCGCCGAGCACCCCGGCCTGATGGAGCCGGACGAGTACGACGTCGCCGGCTCGACCACCGGCGTCGTCGACGCGGGCGCGCTGCTCGGGCCGGGCCTGGTCAGGGCCGGTGACGTCGTGGTCGCGATGGCCGCGAGCGGCCTGCACGCCAACGGCTACTCCCTGGTGCGCCACGTGCTGCTGGAGCGGGCCGGCTGGTCGCTGGACCGCTACGTCGACGACCTCGGCCGCACCCTCGGCGAGGAGCTCCTCGAGCCGACCCGCATCTACGCCAAGGCCTGCCTCGACCTGGCTCGCAACACCCGCACCCACGCGATGTCCCACGTGACCGGCGGCGGCCTGGCCGCGAACCTCGAGCGCGTGATGCCGCCCGACCTCGACGCCACGATCGACCGCTCGACCTGGTCGCTGCCGCCGGTGTTCGACCTGGTCCGCAGCGTGGGCGACGTGGCCCGCGACGACCTCGAGCGCACCCTCAACTGCGGCGTCGGCATGGTCGCCCTCAGCGCCGCGTCCGACGCCGACACCGTGATCGCCTCCCTCGCCGCGCGCGGGATCGACGCCTGGGTGGCCGGCGAGGTGACCGGCCCGGCCGGGACGACGCGGCGGGTGCGCCGGGTCACGCTGGTCGGCGACCACCGCTGACCGATCTCGACACGCGGCGGCATCCGGCCCGGCGTGCGGGAATGCACCATCGGGCGGGTACGGTTGGCCCACGAAAGAGATGACGTCAGACCGGTGACCCACTGCGGCCCGGCCAATCTGTGCGAGGGGGTCGGACCCTATGGGGCGCGGCCGTGCAAAGGCGAAGCAGACCAAGGTTGCCCGTGACCTGAAGTACCGCTCTCACGAGACGGACTTCGGCGCACTGGCCAAGGAGCTCCACGGCGAGGACGGGCAACCGTCCGAGGCCAAGGAGCCCCCCGAGACCGACGAGTACGACGAGTGGTCCGACTACTCGCCGTCGAGTCGCGACTGACCGACCCCGCCTTCTCGGGGACGTCCTGACCGGCGCTGTGGCGCGGTCGGAGCCGGGTGCGCGCCCGGACGCCAGGCGGCTCAGCGACCCGACAGCCACACGCCGCGCAGTCGCCCGACCGCGTCGATGCGCTGCTCGGCGAGGCGGTCGGCGGCGATCGCCGGCGGGATGCCGTCGGCCTCGGCCAGCCGGAAGACCTCGCGCGTGGTGTCGAAGATCTTCGTGGCGCGCTGCTTGGCCCGGTCGAAGGAGAAGCCCACGAGCTCGTCGGCGACCTGGATCAGGCCGCCGGAGTTCACGCAGTAGTCCGGGGCGTAGAGGATGCCGCGCTCGGCGAGCAGCTTCTCGATGCCCGGGTGGTCGAGCTGGTTGTTGGCGGCCCCGCACACGACCCGGGCGGAGAGCACCTCGACCACGTCGTCCGTGAGCGCGCCACCGAGTGCGCAGGGGGCGTAGACGTCGAGCGGCTGGCGCACCAGCGTGTCGGTGTCGGCGACCGTGCGCACCTCCGGGTGAGCCGCCGCGACCGCGTCGAGGGCCGGCTTCCAGACGTCGGTCACGACGACCTCCGCACCGTCCTCGAGCAGGTGCTCGACCAGGTGCCGGCCGACCTTGCCGACGCCGGCGACGCCGACCGTGCGGCCGTGCAGCGTGGGCGCGCCCCAGGTCGCCTCGGCGGCGGCCCGCATGCCCTGGAACACGCCGTACGCCGTGAGCACGGAGGAGTCGCCGGCACCACCGTGCTCGACGGTGCGCCCGGTCACGAAGTCGCACTCGCGCGCGATCTGGTCCATGTCCTCGCTGTAGGTGCCGACGTCGCAGGCCGTGTAGTAGCGGCCGCCCAGCGACTGCACGAAGCGTCCGTAGGCGCGCAGCAGACTTTCGGACTTGTCGCGTTCGGGATCACCGATGATGACCGCTTTTCCGCCGCCAAGGTCTAGACCAGCAAGCGCCGCCTTGTAGGTCATCCCTCGCGAAAGCCGCAGCACGTCCTGGACCGCATCCTGCTCGCGCGGGTAGTCGAAGAAACGGGTGCCACCGAGCGCCGGACCGAGCGCAGTCGAGTGAATCGCGATGATCGCCCGCAGATTTGTGCGGATATCGTGGCAGAAGACCACCTGCTCGTGTCCTGCCAAGGCGGCGAACACGCGGAAGCTGGTGGTGCCGATGTGATCGGTATGCGCTGGAGTGACGTCCTCGACATGGGACACGGTGGTGTCTTCCTTCGGAATCCGTTGCGTCGGCCCAGGGGGTGGTCGGACCTCGACGCGGGGGTGTCGCGGATCGGTGTGTCCGCGCCGGACCAGCATAGAAGCGTTGGTCCGTGATGTTCGAATCGCCCCAAGCCGCCGATTTGGTTGGGCTTGGAGGGTTTTCAACCCCCTCGGCGGCTGGCACACTCTAGGCAGCCGCTTCGAGTTGGGGAGCCCGGGTCGGTCGCCACACAAACACACACAAAACGCAGTTCATTGCAAAGAGACCAAGGGGGGCCTCATGGCAGTGCGACCTGATGACGCACAAACGCTGCTCACACCGGCCGAAGTCGCGGCCCTGTTCCGGGTTGACCCGAAGACAGTGACGCGATGGGCAAAGGCGGGGAAGTTGACTTCCATCCGCACGCTGGGGGGACATCGCCGCTACCTCGAGTCCGAGGTGAAGTTGCTGCTTGACGGGTCGATCCCGCAGCAGCGCGATCGGCGTCAAGGCTGAACAGCTTCGACGAAGCACGGACGAAGGAACCCAGCGCCTCGGCGCTGGGTTCCTTTGCGTCCGGTCCCTCTGCATCCGCCTGACCGGCACCGCTCAGGCGCCGTGGCGGCCCTCGCCCTCGGCGAACCGGGTCGCCCCGGCCACCGACTCCGCGCGCCAGCGACACCAGCCCGTGGCGCAGCTCGTCGGCCAGCGCCTCCGGCTCGGCAGGCCCCACTGCTCGCAGCGCGCTGAGCCGGTCGTGCCGCAGGCAGGTCTGCGGGAGCGCGGCGAGCTCCGCGGCCAGCGCCCGGGCGCCGGCGAGCGCGGCGCCGGGCTCGACGACCCGGTTGACCAGCCCGATCGCGAGCGCCTCCTCGGCCGCCGACCGGCGCCCGGTCAGGATCAGGTCGAGCGCCCGCGACTGCCCGATCAGGCGCGGCAGCCGCACCGTGCCGCCGTCGATCAGCGGCACGCCCCAGCGGCGGCAGAACACGCCGAAGCACCGCGTCCGCGCGCGGCCACCCGCAGGTCGCACCAGACCGCCAGCTCGAGCCCGCCGGCGACGGCGTGGCCCTCGACCGCGGCGATCACCGGCTTCGACAGCAGCAGCCGGGTCGGCCCCATCGGGCCGTCGCCGTCGGGCTCGACCCGGTTGCCGCGCCCCGGCCGCGACGGCCTTGAGGTCGGCGCCCGGCGCAGAACGTGCCGCCGGCGCCGGTGAGCACCGCGACCGCCGCCGTCGTCGTCGGCGTCGAACGCCCGGAACGCGTCGGCCAGCGCCTCGGCGGTCGCGCCGGTCGACGGCGTTGCGCACCTCGGGCCGGTCGATCGTCACCACGGTGACCGGCCCCTCCCGTTCGACGCGGACGCTCGTCCCGACTCCGGTGGCCACGCGGCCATCCTGCCGCAGACCGGGCCGCCCAGCCCCGCGCCTGTGGCGCCGACCCGCCACACCAAGAGTCGGGTGATTTCCGCCGAACCCCTCCCGTATGCGCGATCGATTGGCGCATGCTGATCGCCTTGACCATGGGGCCGTCACGGGGTGTGAACGACAGAGCTCACCATTCGGGTCCTCGACCTAGGTAGCGATCATGACTCTCTCGGTGAAGCTGGCCGCCGTGCTGGCGAACGTTGCTCCTCGTTGCTGCGCTCACGGGCGCGCCGGCCGGCGCCAGTGCCAGGTCGGACTCGCCGGCAACCGACCCGACCGGGTTCGAGCCGGTCGCCGGTGCGGTCTTCAACGATCCGACCGGCACGCCGGAGGAGCAGTTCCGCATCGTCGACCACGTGATCCAGCTGATCGACAACAGCCCGACCGGCAGCTTCATCCGGCTCGCGACGATGACGGTCAACGCGCCCACCGCCGACGCGCTGATCAGCGCCCACCAGCGAGGCGTGAACGTCCGGGTCATCCTCCCCGCCCAGATGATCGGCAAGCCGTCGCCGTCGCGGCGTCACCGCCGAGACCGGCACCAACACCCAGCGCCGGCAGCTATGTCTTCTACTGCCGGAACGCGTGCTACCGCGACGGCAGCTCGGGTGTTCACCACAACAAGCTGTTCCTGTTCTCGCAGGTGGGAACGACGCCGAACGTGATCTCGACCTCGTCCGGCAACCTGGACAACTACATGGCCGAGCACCGGTACAACGACGCCTACACGGTGGTCGACGACGCGGCGGGCTACCGGGCCGGCGTCGCCTACTTCGACCTGATGCTCGCCGACAGCTACCACAACGCGGCCGCGCCCACGGCGACCGGCAAGGGCGTGACGTACCACTTCTTCCCGCGACGCCGGGCCAACCTCTTCGGCGCGATCATGAACAACGTTCGCTGCCAGGGCGCCACCGGTGGCACCGGCATCAACGGTCGTACGGCGATCCGGATGACGACGTCGCTCTGGGACCGGAGCCGGCTCGACGTGGCACGTCAGGTCGTGGAGCTGAGGAGGCGCGGCTGCAACATCTACGTGATCGCGCAGAGCTACAACATCGACCGCGGAATCCTCAGGATGTTCCGCGCGGCCAAGGTGCGGTTCCGGTTCGCGGACACGCCGCGAACGGCGCTCGGCAACCACAGCAAGTACGTCACCGTCTCCGGCAACTTCCATGGCCGGACCAACGCCACCAGCGTCTACGCGGGCTCGCTGAACCTCACGGCATCCGACAACTCCGCCTGTGACAACAACATGATCCGGATCACCGACGCGTCGGCCCACGACGCCTACCGGGCAACACTTCGCTGCCCTGTGGGCCAAGAGCGCCCCGGTGACCAATGCACAGGTCGAGGACGCGCGGACGTTCGTCGCCGGCCCCGAGACGGTGGCCGCGGACGACGGGCGCTGATGCGAGAGGTACCGGCGTACTTGGCCGGGTGCGCCCCCTACGTCGTCATCGGACCTGCCCGGTCACGACGTAGGAGAGGGCGAAGGCCGCGGCCAGCACGACGACCGCGAGCAGCGCCGTCACCAGCGCCCGTGGTCGCCGGGCAGCCGTGGGTGCGTCGTGCAGCTCGGTGACCGCGGTCGGGTCGCCACCGTGAGCCCGGTCCAGGCCGGCGAGGAACGCGTCCACCCCGGGCCAGCGGTCGTCCGGTCGCGGCGCCAGCGCCCGCAGGATCACGGGGTCCAGCGCGGCGGGCACGTCGGCGACGGTCGACGGGGCGGGCGGGAGCCGTGGGTCGAGCAGCCCGTTCAGCCCCTCGTCGCGCACCAGCCTGCCGGTCAGCAGCTCGTAGGCCACCGCGCCGAGCGCGTGCACGTCGGCCCGGACGTCGATGCCCTCGCCGCGGGCCTGCTCCGGCGCCATGTACGCCGGCGTGCCGACCACCTGGGTCAGCCCGGACGCGTGCGCGGATCGCCTTCGCCACCCCGAGGTCGGCCACCAGCAGCTCGGTGCGGTCGTGCGCGGTGCGCAGCAGCAGGTTCTGCGGCTTGATGTCGCGGTGGATGATCCCGTTGCGGTGCAGCACCGCGAGCCCGCGCCCCGCCTGCCGGACCAGGTCGAGCGCCTCGTCGACCGGCAGCGGCCGGCCCTCGGCGACGAGGTCGGCGACGGTGCCGCGGTCGGCGTACGACATCACGAAGTACGGCGTGCCCGGTCGGTCTCGCCGATGTCGTAGACCCGGACGACGTGGTTGGCGTCGGCCCGGCGCAGGATGCGCGCCTCCTCGAGGAACCGCTCGCGGATGTCCAGGCGCTGCGACCAGTTGTCGGCCAGCGCCTTCACCGCGACGTCCGAGTCGAGCTCGTCGTCGTGGTAGAGCCACACGCTCGCGAAACCGCCCGCTCCGAGGCGCTCGACCCGGCGCAGCCGGCCGAGCCTTGCGGGGAGGGACACGCTCGGTAGTGCTGCCGCAGACCGGCGAAGGGGGTGATCGACGTGAGCGACGAGGTGGACCTCGACGTCCTGGCCCGCGCGGCCGCCGACGGCGACGCCGCCGCGCTCGACGAGCTGCTCGCCGCGATCCAGCCGCGCGTGCGGCGGATCTGCGGCCGGATGCTGCTCTACCCGCAGGACGCCGAGGAGGCGACGCAGGACGCCCTGCTCGCCGTCGCCCGCAACATCGGGCGCTTCGAGGGACGCAGCCGGTTCACCACCTGGCTGCACGCGGTCGCGTCCAACAGCGCGCGCTCGACGTACCGCTCGCTGAAGCGGCGCGCCGCCGAGCATCCCGTCGACGACCTGCCGTCGGACCCCGACCCGCGCACGACGAGCGTGATCGCGGGCAGCCGGCTCGACCTGCTCGAGGCGCTCGAGGTGCTCGCCGCCACCAGCCCGGAGCTGGTCGAGCCGCTGGTGCTGCGCGACGTGGGCCAGCTCGACTACAACGAGATCGCGCGGCTGCTCGACCTGCCGCTGGGCACGGTGAAGTCCCGGATCCACCACGCCCGCCAGTTCGTGCGGCCGCTGCTCGCCGTCAGCGACGAGTCCCGGTGACCCCGCCCACCCCCACCCCGCCGCCGGTCCACCCCCAGCGACGACCAGCGCAGGGAGTGAGGCGCGACTCAGACGTCGCCGACGTCGACCAGCACCTTGCCGACCACGCCGTCCTCGACTGCCGCGTGCGCGTCGGCCGTCTTCTCGAGCGGGAAGTGGTGCAGCGGCAGCCCGCGCTCCTCGCCGACCGCGAGCGCACCCTCACGCACGGCGGCGGTCACGTCCTCGGCGGCGTTCTCGAGGGCCTCGGCGCCGACGAGGTACAGGTAGACGAACTGCATCCGGACGTTGGTGGAGAACGTCTGCCGCACCGAGAGCGGCACCTCGTCGCCGCCGTTGTTGGCGTAGATCGCGATCGTCCCGCGAGACCGGATCACGGACAGGTCGAGCCCGAGGTTCTGCGCCGGTGCGACCTCGACCACGATGTCGACGCCCTCCGGCGCGTGCTCGCGGATCGCAGCGGCGGTGTCACCGGCCGTGTAGTCGACCACGTGGTGGGCACCCGCGGCACGGGCGAGCGTGGCCTTGGCGTCACTGCTCACGGTGGTGATCACGGTCGCGCCGGCCCAGACCCCGAGCTGGATCGCGGCGTTGCCGACCGCACCCGCGCCGCCCTGCACCAGCACGGTGGTGTTCTCGAGCGTGCCCGGGCCGAGCCGGCGGGGGCCGTCCTCCGAGGTGGTCAGGGTCCGGTGCGCCGTCACGGCCGGAACACCCAGCGACGCGCCCAGGTCGTACGACGCCGCGTCGGGCAGCGGGAACACGCGCTCCTCCGGCAGCACGACCAGCTCCTGCGCCGTACCCGTCGGTCGCTGGTGCGCCGCCAGGATCACCCACACCCGGTCGCCGGGGTGCAGCCGGTGCACCCCCTCGCCGACCGCGTCCACGACCCCCGCGCCGTCCAGGTTCGGCACGATCTCGGGAAACGCCATTCCCTGGCCGGTCGCGCCCTGGCGCACCTTCCAGTCCGTCGGGTTGACGCCCGATCGGACCACGCGCACGCGGACCTCCCCGGCGCCCGGCTCGGCCGGCTCCCGGTCCACGAGCTGGAGGACGTCGCTCGTCCCGGTCTCGGTGAACACCACGGCACGCATGTGCATCCCTTCGTCGTTTCGTCACTGCCCGGAGAACACGGTTCCCACCCCGAGCATGCCCGACTACGCCCGGGGAGTCCGACTCGTCCGTCCGATCGGCGATATTCGCGCCCAAAGTCGTTGCACGATGCGATTTCTCGCGTACCTTCTGTCGTTGTGGGGGGCAAACCACTCGTTCTTGACGCGTACGACCACGCGCTCAGCTTCTACGCGGATGACGCGGAGCTGGTCGCGACCATTGCTGCGTTCTTCGCCGACGGCTTCGCTGCGGGCGAAACCGATCACCGTGGTCGCCACGCCCGAGCACCGCTCGGCCCTGGAGCACGCACTGCTCCAGCTCGGCGTCCCGCACCGCCACCTGCGTGACCCGGCCCGTTACCGGCCCTTCGACGCCGCCGAGGTGCTCAAGGAGCTCATGCCCCACGGCGAGCTCGTCGAAGAGCAGTTCCACGCACGGCTGACGACCATGCTCGGCCCCGGACACACGCGCGTCTTCGGCGAGATGGTGGCCCTGCTGTGGGCGGACGGCGACGTGGCCTCCGCCATCCGGCTCGAGGAGCTCTGGAACGAGGCCGGGGAGCTCGCGCCGTTCTCGCTGCTCTGCTCCTACCCGAGATCCGTGCTCGACGACAAGAACGGCGGCATCGCCGAGGTCACCGGGGTGTGCGCGGCCCACAACCTGGTCGCCGGACCCGCCTGGTACGCCGACCCGCCCGCACCCGGCCTCGGTGCGGGTCCGCGGCGCAGCGACATCTACCTTCCGGTACCGGAGGCGGTGGCCGCGGCGCGCAGCTTCGTGGTCGGTGCCCTGCCCGCTGGCGCGTGCCGACCTTGTCCAGGACGCAGCGCTGATCGCCTCGGAGATCGTGACGAACGCCGTGCTGCACGGCGACTCGGCGTTCCGGGTGCACGTCACCTGCGACGCCCTGGGGGTGCGGATAGCCGTCGAGGACGCCCGGGCGGGCGTGGTGGTGCCGCGGATCGCCGAGCCCGACGCGCTCAACGGTCGCGGCCTGGTGATCGTCGAGGCGCTGAGCACACGCTGGGGCTGGGAGCCGCATGCCGGGGGCAAGGTCGTCTGGGCCGAGCTCGCGGCCGTCCGCGAGCTGACCGCCTGACCGACGGACGGTCAGCCGCGCAGGAAGATGCCGGCGCAGGGCTTCGGGTCGAAGTACGTCGTCTTCGGCGGCATCACCTCGCCGCGGTCGGCGACGTCGATCAGCAGGTCCAGGCGTCGGTGGCGCGAGCGTCACCAGCAGGCCGTTGTCGCCGTCGCACGCGGCGGTGAGCTCCTCGACCGGGAGCCGTAGCGGCAGCACCCGCTCCTCGACGCCGAGCGGTCCGAGCACCCGGTCGTGGAGGATCGCGACGTCGAGTCCCGCCATGCCCGGCGCCCGCTCGCCCCGGTAGGTGACGGTCGACCACCGCCCGGCGACGTACACCCCGAGCTGCCCGGCGCAGTCGGGCGGACCGTCCGCGGGCTCCACGACGAAGTCGCTGCCGAACGCGTCCAGCACCCGGTCGGCGTCCATCGGGCCCGGGACCCGGCGGTGGAAGGAGGAGAGGGACAGCCCGTCCATCGGGTAGACGACGCAGGGCAGTCCCGCTTCGGGCACGCCACCGGCTGCCTGCCAGCCCGCGACCGTCGCGGCCACCCGGTGGTGCCCGTCCGCGATGTAGTGGGTGGCCGCCCCCAGCTCGTCGGCCAGGGCGGCCGCGGTCGGCTCCGGCACGAGCCAGACCTCCTGCTCGAGCCCGGCCGGACCGTCGAACCGGACCAGCGGCTCGGTGGACATGGCCTCGGCCAGCGAGCGCGTGTACACCGGTCCGGCGTGGTGGAGCAGCGCCACCAGCTCGGCCCGCGCGGGCGCGGTGGCGAAGTGCCTCACCAGCGCCGCGACCCGCTCCGGCTGCACGGCCTCGTGCCCGCGCACCTGCCGGTCGCGGAACGCCTCGCGGTGGACGTCGCAGACCACGCCCACGTGCTGGTCCGCGCCGCGCCGCTGGCGGTAGACGTAGAGCGCCGAGACCGGGGCGTCGTACGCGGCGTCGTCCAGGTCGGGCTGCTGCACCGGCACGTCGACGGAGTCGACCATCGGGGTCACCAGATCGGCGGCGCGCTCCTGGTGGACCAGACGGGACCGGAACGGCCGGACGGGACTGGTCACTTCCGGGTCCCAGCGGCTTCGTGGGGGTGAGCTCATGTGCCCTCGGCGGGGAGCGTGGCCGTGGAGATCCCGAGCACGTGCGGGATCGCCTCCAGGTCGGCCCGCAGCGACGCGGGCACGGTGCCGCCGACGTCGATGGTGGCGATCGCAGCGTGGCCGCCCTCGAAGATCCGGTTCTCCATGTGCTCGACGTTGAGGTCGGCCTCGCTCAGCAGGTCGAGCACCCTGGCCAGCACACCGACCCGGTCGAGGTGGCGGATGGTCAACGTCGCCGCACCCAGACGGCCCGGTGCGAGGTTCACGCAGTGCCGGCTGCCACCGGTGGCGAAGGCGTCGACGATCTCGACCACGCCGTCGGCGATCGCCTGCTGGGCCTGGCGGGTGGACGCGCCGATGTGGTGGGTGCCGACCACGGCCGGGTGCTGGGCGACCGCGGAGGTCCAGTCGGAGGATCCGGAGCCCGGCTCATCGGCGTACACGTCGAGGCCGGCCCGGACCCGGCCCGCGTCGAGCGCCCGCAGCAGCGCCTTCTCGTCGACGACGTCGCCGCGCGAGGTGTTGACCAGGATCGCGCCGGTCCGCATCCGGTCCAGGAACTCGGCGTCGACGAGTCGCTTGGTGTCCGCGTGGGCGGGCACGTGCAGGGACACGATGTCGGAGGTCGCGAGCAGGTCGGGGAGGGTGTCACAGAAGGTGATCCCGAGGTCCTCGGCGCGGGCGGCCACGTCCGGGCGGCGCCCCGGACGGGCCAGCGCCTGCACCCGGATCCCGAACGCGGCGGCCCGCTCCGCCACGCACAGCCCGATCGAGCCGAGCCCGATGATCCCGAGCGTGCTGCCGAGCAGCCCGTCGGCCTTCGCGTACTCCTTCTTCTCCCAGCGCCCCCGGCGCAGGTCGGCGACGTTGTCCGCGATCCGGCGGTCGATGGCCAGGATCAGCCCCATCGTCAGCTCCGCGACGGCCGCGGCGTTGCGCCCCGGCACGTTGGACACCAGCACGCCGTGGGCGGCCGCGGCGGCGGTGTCGATGGTGTTCGTGCCTGCGCCGGCCCGGATCACGAGGGCCAGCCGGTCGGCGGCCTCGAACACGGCGGCACCGACCTTGGTGCTGCGAACCACGAGCACGTCGCTGCCGCCGATCCGGTCGGCCAGGTCGCTCCCGCCGAGCGAGGGCTCTACGACACAGGTGTGCCCGCGGGACTCGAGCTCCGCGATCGTCGCGCCCGGCAGGGCGTCGGCGAACAACAGCTGCATGCCGACCTCCCCATCGAGGCTGCTGAACCGTGGGCACACGCTAGCGTCTGGCCCGGCCGGCGACCATGGCCCGGCCGGGCAGTCCGCAGCCGAGGGGTGTTCGAGTCAGTGGTTCAGTCGCGCATCGGCAGCTTGCGCGACTGCCACACGATGCGGCCGAGCATCGTGAGCGCGATCAGGATCGCGACGACGAAGGTCACCAGGGCGATCCGGCTCTGGGTCGAGTCGCCGTCCGAGGAGCGCGCCAGGATCGCCGAGGCCAGGATCATCGACGAGAGCACGAGACCCGCGGCGATCACATTCGCGAGCTTGTGCAGCCCGCGGAGGAACTCCGCCTCGTCGAAGGCCCGGATGCGAATCTCGAAGTGGCCCTCGCCGATCGCGTCGAAGGCACGGTTGACCCTGCCCGGCAGGGCCTCCGCGAACTCCTTGGCCTCCAGCACCGACGACAGCAGGGCGGCGGGCGAGCTGCGCATCGAGGTCTGCATGATCGCCGCGGCATGCCGCTTCAGGGCGGCGAGCGGCTCGAACCCGGGATCCAGCGTCGTCGCCACCTGGTCGAGGTTGAGGACGGCCTTCCCCAGCATCGTGAGCTCAGGGTCCATCCGGAGCCCGTGCTCCCCGGCCTCCCGGATCAGCTGGAGCAGGAGCGCGCCGAGATCGAGGTCTCGGCCAGGCTGGCGCCGGCGACTCGCGCGAGCACGTGGCTGACGGTGCGCTGGAACGTCGCCTCGTCGTAGTCGGGGAGCTCCTCACCCATCGTGCGTGCGGCGCGGACGACGTCGTCCGGACGGGCGTCCGCCAGGGCCAGCAGGAGCTTGAGCAGCTTCTCCCGGTACGCCGGCGGGATCCGCGCCACCATGCCGATGTCGAGCAGCACGAGCCGGCCGTCGTCGGTGACGCAGCACGTTGCCGGGATGCGGGTCGGCGTGGAAGATGCCGTCGACCAGCACGTGGTGCAGGTAGACCCGGAAGAGCTCGTCGGCGAGCGTGGCACCGTCGATCTCGAGCTGGCCCAGCGGACCGATGTCGGTCACCTTCCGCCCCGGCACGAACTCCATGGTCAGCACCCGGCTGGTGGTGAAGTCGCCGTACGGGCGCGGGACGACGATCCGTTCGTTGTCCGCGAGCATCCCGCCGATGGTGGTGAGGTTGTCGGCCTCCCGTCGGTAGTCCAGCTCGTCCATGAAGGAGCGCCGGAACTCCTCGAGCAGCTGGCCGAGGCCGTAGCGGCGCCCGAGCTCGGTGTGGTCGTCGATCAGCCCCGCGACCTCGCGCAGGACCTCCATGTCCTCGAGGGCCTGCTCGCGGATGCCCGGCCGCTGCACCTTCACCACGACGTCGCGCCCGTCGCGCAGCGTCGCGCGGTGCACCTGGCCCAGCGACGCCGCGGCCAGCGGGGTCTTGTCGAAACGCGGGAACAGCGACGCCAGGCGGACGCCGAGCTCGGAGCTCACGAGGCTCTCGACCTCGTCGTACCCGAACGGGGCGACGTCGTCCTGGAGGCGTGAGAGTGCATCGATGTACGCCGGGCTGAACAGGTCGACCCGGGTCGACATCATCTGCCCGAGCTTGACGAACGTCGGACCCATCGCCTCCAGGTCCGCCGGCCAGGCTCGCCGCTGCATCCGGGTCGCCCGGAACCTCCTCGTCGGGCAGCTCCGGGTCGAGCCCCGCCGACCGGATCAGGTCACCTCTGCCGTGCTTGACCAGCAACGTCACCAGCTGGCGGTAGCGCGGCGTGTGGCGCAGCTTCAGGCGGGGGGACATGCAGGCTCCTGCGGTCGGGTCGGGACAGTCGCCCACACGGGCCGTGGACGGTCGCGGTGGGCCGCCTGGTGCTAGGCGTGCGGCCAGCCCGTGTATCCCTCGGCGAGGTAGGTCGAGCCCGCGCGCGAGTCCACGAGGGTGGTGAGCTCACCGACCTGTCGGCGTACGTCGAAGGGCGTCGCGTCGGGCAGGCTGTGCAGCATCGTGGTCATCCAGTAGGAGAAGTGCTGGGCCCTCCAGACCCGGCCCAGCGCGCGGGTGGAGTAGTCGTCGAGGGACGACGCGTCGTTCTTCACGATCGCGCGCTCGAGCTCCTCGGCCAGCACCTTGACGTCGGCGAGCGCGAGGTTGAGCCCCTTGGCGCCGGTGGGAGGCACGGTGTGCGCGGCGTCGCCGGCGAGCAGGAGGTTGCCGTGGCGCATCGGCTCCTGGACGAAGCTGCGGAACGGCAGGACGGTCTTGGAGGTGATCGGGCCCTCGTGCAGGGTGTGGCCGTTGGCGTTGAGCCGGGCCTGGAGCTCCTCCCAGATGCGGTCGTCCGACCAGTCCTTGACGTCGGTGTCCGGGTCGCACTGGAAGTACATGCGCTGCAGGGTGGGGGTGCGCTGGCTGATCAGCGCGAAGCCCCGCTCGGAGTGGTTGTAGATCAGCTCCGGCGCGCTGGCCGGCGCCTCGCACAGGATGCCGAACCAGGCGAAGGGGTACTCGCGGAAGTACTGGACACGGGCCGCTCTCCGGGACGGCCAGGCGACAGGTGCTCCGGGACCCGTCTGCGCCGACGAGGTAGTCGCAGCGCAGCTCGTGGGAGACGCCGTCGGCGTCGGTGAAGAGGACACCGGGTCGCGGCGGTGGCGATGTCGACCACCGAGACGTCACGGACGCCGAAGCGGACGTCCCGGCCCTCGCGGGCGTGCGCGTCGGCGAGGTCCTTGAACACCTCGGTCTGCGGGTAGAGCTGGCACGACGCCCCGGCGAGCGAGCGGAAGTCGATCCGGTGGAGCTCGCCGCCGAACGCCAGCTCGATGCCCTCGTGCTCGTCACCGTCGCGAAGCACCCGGTCGGAGACCCCGGACTCGACCAGGAGCCGGACGCTGTCCTGCTCGAGGATGCCGGCCCGGTGCGTCTCCTCGATCTCGCGCCGGGAACGGAGCTCCACGACGACGGACTCGATGCCGGCGATCGCCAACAGGTGGCTCAGCATCAGGCCGGCCGGGCCGCCGCCGACGATGGCGACGGTCGTCCCGGTCAGGGTGCGGGTCATGCCCGAAGTCTCGGACCGGCCGAGCCTGGTGACCATCGAGCACTTCTGCTGAGCGGAAGTCAGTCACGCTCCACGCGGGCCGCCAGCGCCCGGCCGATGCCCTGTGCGGCGACCTGGAGGGCCGCCACGTACCTCGCCCGGTCGTTCCGGAGATCGGGCACCACGATGCCCAGCGCCGCCACCACCCCGCCGCTCGGCGCAGGATCGGCACCGCCACCGAGCATGCGCCCGAGGCTCATCTCCTCCACCGTCGTCGCGTAGCCGTCCCGCAGCACGCGGGCCAGCTGCCGGCGCAAGGTGCCCGGCTGGGTGATGGTGTACGGCGTGACCCGGCGCAGGTCGGACAGCACGGCCACCTGCACCTCCGGGGGCGCGTGGGCGAGCAGCACCTTGCCCACGCCGGTCGCGTGCATCGGCAGCCGGGAACCGATGCTGCTGACCACCGGGACCGAGGCGTTGCCGGACAGCCGGTCCAGGTAGAGCACCTCCGTCCCGTCGCGCACCGCCAGGTGGACGGTGTCGAGCGTGGCGGCGTAGAGGTCCTGCAGGTACGGCGAGGCCAGCTGTCGCAGCCCGGTCTGCACCGGGGCGAGCAGCCCGACGTCCCAGAGCCGGCGGCCGATCACGTAGCGCCCGGTGGCGTCGCGGCTGAGCGCGCCCCAGTCGACCAGCTCGCCGACGAGCCGGTGCGCGGTCGGCATCGGGAGACCGCGCCCGCTCGGCGAGCTGCGAGAGCGACAGCCGTCCGATGGTCCTCGTCGAACGCCCCGAGCAGCGACAGCGCGCGGCTCGTCACGGTCGCTCCGGGAGTCGAGAGGTTGCCCGCCATGGACCAACGTTCCCACGGCGACTTCCGGCCAGTGGAAGCACAGGCGCCTCAACCGCCCCGAGCCGCCGTACCTTGCTGCTCGTGAGAGAGCAGCAGCCTGCCACCCAGGCCGACATCGACCGCGAGATCGCCGCGATCGCCGAGGCCCACGAGCGTGAGGGCGTGGAGGAGACCCAGCCGCGGCTCGACTACCCGCCCTACCGCAGCAGCCTGCTGCGGCACCCCACCAAGGATCTCCATCACGCCGACCCCGAGGGCGTGGAGCTGTGGGCTCCCGCCTTCGGGCACCACGAGGTGGGCGCCCTGGAGGCCGACCTGACCGTCCAGCACGGTGGCGAGCCGATCGGCGAACGGATGGTGGTCACCGGTCGGGTGCTCGACGGAGACGGCCGGCCGGTGCGGCGACAGCTGGTCGAGATCTGGCAGGCCAACGCCGGCGGTCGCTACGTCCACAAGCGCGACCAGCATCCGGCGGCGATCGACCCGAACTTCACCGGCGTCGGTCGCTGCCTCACCGACGACGACGGCAGCTACCGCTTCACCACGATCAAGCCCGGCCCGTATCCCTGGAAGAACCACCGCAACGCCTGGCGGCCGGCCCACATCCACTTCTCGCTGTTCGGGACCGAGTTCACCCAGCGGATCGTGACCCAGATGTACTTCCCCGGCGACCCACTGTTCGCGCTCGACCCGATCTACCAGTCGGTCGTCGACCCGCGGGCCCGCGATCGACTCGTGGCGTCGTACGACCACGACCTGTCCCAGCACGAGTGGTCCACCGGCTACCGCTGGGACATCGTGCTCACCGGCAGCCACCGCACCCTGACCGACGGCGAGACCGGAGAGCCAGGCATGAGTGCACGCGACCTCATCGCGACGCCGGGGCAGACCGTGGGCCCGTTCTTCCACGACGCCCTGCCGTTCCCCGGGGACAGCGAGCTGGTCCCGCCCGGACGCGCCGACGCCGTACGCCTGCACGGGCGGGTGCTCGACGGCGCCGGCGCCCCTGTCCCCGACGCCCTCATCGAGCTGTGGCAGGCGGACGCCGACGGCCGGGTCCGCCGCGAGCCCGGGTCCCTGCGACGGGACGGGTTCACCTTCACCGGCTGGGGGCGCGCCGCCACCGACGACGCGGGCCACTACTCGTTCTCCACCGTGCGCCCGGGGCCGGTCGTCGCCGGCTCCGCGCCCTTCTTCGCCCTGACCGTCTTCGCGCGGGGGCTGCCCAACCGGCTCTTCACGCGCGCCTACCTGCCGGCGGACGACGCGGCTCGGTCCGCCGACCCGCTGCTGTCCGCGGTCGAGGAAGCGCGGCGGTCCACGCTGGTCGCCGTCCCCGACGCGCAGGGCTTCCGCTTCGACATCCGGCTCCAGGGCGAGGGCGAGACCGTCTTCCTCACCTATCCGCGACACTGACTGCCATGGCGGACCTCCTCTGGCCCGGCGACGAACGCGCCGGCGATCTCTTCTCGGACGCGGCGTTGCTCAAGGCGATGGTCGACGTCGAGAGCGCCTGGCTCGCGGCACTGGTGTCGGCCGGCGTCGCTCCTTCGAGTGCGGACGCGCAGCTCGACAGCCTGGTGACGCCAGACCTGCTCGAGCGGCTGGCTCCGGAGGCCGAGAGCGGCGGCAACCCCGCGATGCCCCTGGTCTCCTGGCTCCGGGCCGCGCTCGAGGACACCGCGCCCGACGCGGCGCGGTGGCTGCATCGCGGCCTGACCAGCCAGGACGTGGTCGACAGCGCGCTGATGCTCTGCGCCCGCGACGCGATGACGCACCTGCGCGCCGCGCTGCGTTGACCAGATCGGCTGCCTCGCCCGCCTGGTCGAGACACACCGCGCCACGCCCATGGTCGCCCGGACGCTCACCCAGCACGCCGTACCCACCACGTTCGGCCTCAAGGCTGCCGGCTGGCTGACCGGCGTGCTGGACGCGTACGACGACGTCGCCGCGCTGGTGCTGCCGGTGCAGGTCGGCGGTGCGGCGGGCACGATGGCCGGGGCCGTCGAGCTGGCCTCCGCGCTGCCCGAGCCGGTCGAGGTGGTGCACCGGATGACGCAGGACTTCACCGCCAGGCTGGGCCTCGCCCCGTCCATCCCCTGGCCCACGTCCCGGGCCACGATCACCCGCCTCGGCGACGCGACCGTCCGCTGCACCGACGCCTGGGGGCGGATCGCCAACGACGTCCTCACGCTCAGCAGACCGGAGATCGGCGAGCTCTCGGAAGGCACCGGCGGCGGGTCGTCGACGATGCCGCACAAGGCAAACCCGGTGCTCTCCACACTGGTGCGCCGCGCCGCGCTGACCACTCCCCAGCTGGCTGCGACCCTGCACCTGGCGGCCGCCGAGGCCGCCGACGAGCGCTCGGCCGGCCCATGGCACGCCGAGTGGGCAACCCTCCGGACGCTGCTTCGGCGCGCCGTCGTCGCCGGGGACCAGACCGCGCGAGCTGCTCAGCGGCCTCCGCGTGCACACCGACCGGATGCTGCAGACCCTCGCGGCGGCACGGGAGGACGTCCACGCCGAGCAGCGCAGTCTGGCCGACGCTGACCGGCAGCGCGCCCCGCGAGAGCTATCGTCGGTGCCAGCGCGATGTTCGTCGAGGCGACGCTGGCGCGTGCGACGGCGGTCCTGGCGGACGCCGTGCCCGCGCCGGCCCGAGCAGAGGAGTCCCGATGATCCCGAGCATCACCGCCCTGCGGATGTCCGGCGCCCGCAACCGGGCCGAGCTGCCCCTGCTGGTGCTCGGCCCGTCCCTCGGCACGTCGGCGACCACCCTGTGGTCGCAGTGCGCGGCCGGCCTGGCCGACGCGTTCGACCTGACCGCCTGGGACCTGCCGGGCCACGGCCACAACCACACCGTTCCGGACGAGCCGTTCACCATGGGTGAGCTCGCCGCGGGCGTCCTGCGGGTGGTCGACGACGTGCTCGCCGAACGCGGCGATGTCGGTGGCTCGTTCCTCTACGCCGGCGTCTCGGTCGGCGGCGCGGTGGGTCTGCAGCTGATGCTCGACCAGCCCGACCGGGTGGCAGCCGCCGCGCTGCTGTGCACCGGGGCGAAGATCGGCGACCAGGAGCTGTGGACCGAGCGGATGGGCCAGGTCAGCGCCTCCGGGACGCCGGGCATCGTGTCCGCCTCCGCCGAGCGCTGGTTCGGGCCCGGATTCCTCGACCGCAGTCCCGAGGTCGGCTCCGCGCTCCTGCACGCGCTGCAGCGGACCGATGACAAGGGCTACATCCAGGTCTGCGGCGCGCTCGCGACCTTCGACGTGCGCGATCGGCTCGCCGACATCGCCGTACCCGTCCTGGCGGTGGCGGGCTCGCACGATGTCGCCGCCCCGCCGGCGGGCCTGCGGACGATCGCCGACGGCGTCAAGGACGGCAGGTACGTCGAGCTCGACGGCGTGGCGCACCTCGCGCCGGCCGAGGCACCGGAGGCGGTGGCGGGTCTCCTTCGCCAGCACTTCCTCGGGGAGGAGCCGTCCCCAGGCGACGACAGCACCGTTCGTGAGCTGCGCGACGCAGGCATGGTCGTGCGCCGCGAGGTGCTCGGCGACGCGCACGTCGACCGGGCCTCCGCCGCCGCCACCGACTTCACGCGCGACTTCCAGGAGTTCATCACCCAGTACGCCTGGGGCGGCATCTGGACCAGACCCGGACTGGACCGTCGCAGCCGCTCCCTGATCACCCTCACCGCGCTGATCGCGCGAGGCCATCACGAGGAGCTCGCCCTGCACGTCCGGGCAGCCCGCCGCAACGGGCTCACGGTCGACGAGATCAAGGAGCTCATCCTGCAGACCGCCGTCTACTGCGGCGTCCCCGACGCCAACACCGCCTTCCGCATCGCCCAGCAGGCACTGGAGCACGACCAGGAGAGCCCGTGACCGCGGTCCCTGCGCGGGCCTCGGCGTCAGGCCCGGTAGATCGCCACCTCGCTGGCCTTCACCCCGAACACCACCGGCGTCTGCGGGGCCAGGTCGAGCTCGGCGACGGCGGCCACCGTCACGTCCGCGCTCAGGTCGGCGGTGCGGACCCGGACCTGGTCCCCCTGCGGCTCGAGCTCGGTGATGGTCACGGCGATCACGTTGCGCAGGCTGCCGCCCGGTGGCTCGCGGTAGACCCCCACTGCGCTGGGGCGGAACACGGCCAGCGCCTCCTCGCCTTCGCCGACGGGCTCCTCGGCGAGGCCTTCGACGAACAGGCCGTCGTGGCTGCGCACGCCGTGGCCCTCCCGACGTCCCCGCACCATGTTCAGGCCGGCGATGCGCGCGGCGAAGGCGCTGCGGGGACGTGCGAGCAGCTGGGCGGTCGGTCCTTCCTCGACCACGTGCCCGCCCTCGATGACCACGACCCGGTCCGCCAGCAGCAGTGCGTCGAGTACGTCGTGGGTCACGATGACGGCCGAGCGACCATGGAGCACCCTGCGCAGCATCTGGCGTACGGCGGGTGCGACGGCCACGTCGAGCGCTGCCATCGGCTCGTCGAGGAGGAGCAGCCGTGGGTCGGCGGCGAGTGCGCGGGCGACCGCTATCCGTTGGGCCTGCCCCCCGGAGAGCTGGGCCGGCTTTCGGTCGGCGTACTGCGCGGCGTCCACCTCGGCCAGCCAGCGCTGCGCCACGGTGCGCGACGCGCTGCGTGGTCGGCCGACGCTGCGTGGTCCGAAGGCGACGTTGTCGAGCGCGGACAGGTGCGGGAACAGCAACGGCTCCTGCGCGAGGAGGGCGACGCCACGAGCGTGCGGAGGAACCCAGACGTGCGAACGCCCGGGTCTGCCGAGGTCGAAGAGCACCCGGCCGTCCAGCGACGCGGTGCCGCTGTCGGGTCGAAGCAGCCCCGCGATCAGCGACATCGCGGTGGACTTGCCCGAGCCGTTCGGGCCCAGGACGGCGAGCACCTCACCGGTGTCCACGTGCAGGGAGAGGTCGAAGCCCCGCTCGCGCACCGTGCCGGTGAGCTCGAAGGTCATATGGCGCCTCGGCCGCGGGCAAACCCGATCACGACGACGGCCACGATGACCAGGACGAGGGAGAGCGCGACGGCCGCGTCGGCGTCGGTCTCCCGCTGGAGGTAGATCTCCAGGGGCAGGGTTCGGGTGACGCCCTGGAGGCTGCCGGCGAAGGTGATGGTGGCACCGAACTCCCCGAGCGACCTCGCGAACGACAGCACCGCGCCCGACACGAGCCCGGGAAGCACCAGTGGCAGCGTCACCCGGCGGAAGACGGTCGTGGGCCTGGCGCCGAGGGTGGAGGCGACCGCCTCGTAGCGACCGCCTGCCGTGCGCAACGCGCCCTCGAGGCTCACCACCAGGAACGGCAGCGCCACGAAGGTCTGCGCCATCACGACCGCGGTGGTCGAGAACGCCACCTGGATGCCGAGCACCTCGAAGGTGTGACCCAGGAGCCCGCGTCGGCCGAACGTGTAGAGCAACGCGATACCGCCCACCACGGGTGGGAGCACGAGCGGCAGGAGCACGAGCGAGCGCAGGAGCTGTTGGCCGCGGAAAGTGGTGCGGGCCAGGACCATGGCCAACGGCACTCCGAACAGCACGCAGAGCACGGTGCTGGCGCTCGAGGTGCGAAGGCTGAGCTTCAGGGCCGCAACCGAGGAGTCCGAGCTGATCAGCCCGAAGAAGTCGCCCCACTCGACCCGGGTGAGCATGGCCGCGAGCGGAAGCACGAGGAACAGTGCTCCCACGGCGGCGGGCGCGAAGAGCCACGCTGGCAGCCCGACCTGACGAGATCCACGGGTCACGACGAAGGCTTGGCGAATCCAGCGTCAGCCAGGACCTGCTGCCCCGCATCGCCGGTGACGAGGTCGACGAACTGCCGTGCCAGGTCCTTGTTCTTGCTGTCGGCGAGCGCGGCGATCGGGTAGGTGTTCACGGCCGACGACGACTCCGGGAACGGATGCCCTTCACCTTGTCGCCGGCAGCCTTCACATCGGTGACGTAGACCAGGCCCGCGTCGGCCTCACCGGTCTGCACCTTGTTGAGAACGTCGGTGACGGACTGCTCCTCGCTGACGGGCTTGATGGTGACACCGGAGGCGTCCTGGACCTTCTGGGCCGCAGCCCCGCACGGGACCTCGGGCGCACACACGACGACCTTGGTCCCCGGCTTCGACAGGTCCTTGAGGGAAGCCACACCGGCGGGGTTGTCCGGGCGGGACCGCGATCTCGAGGGTGTTCGACGCGAAGTTGACCGGGTCGCCCTCGACCAGGTCGTCGCCGGTCGCCTTGTCCATGTTGGCGGTGTCCGCAGAGGCGAAGACGTCGGCGGGGGCGCCCTGCTGGATCTGCGCGACCAGGTCCGAGGAGCCACCGAAGCTGAACCTGACCTTCGCGTCCTTGTGGTCGGCCTCGAACTGCTTGCCCAGCTCGGTGAACGTCGACGTCAGCGACGACGCGGCGTACACCGTGAGGGTCGTGGTCCTCGGTGCCCGACGAGGAGCCGTCCGACCCGTCCGGACCCACACGCCGACACGGCCATCGCCAGCAGCAGTGCGGTCAGCATCGCGGCACGACGCTTCATGACTCTCCCTTGGGTGTTTCGACGATGACCGTGGTCGACTTGACGACAGCGACGGCGACGGAGCCGAGCTCGAGCTCGAGGTCGGCGACGGCGTCGCTGCTCATCAGCGAGACCACCCGGAACGGGCCGCACTGGAGCTCGACCTGCGCCATCACGGTGTCCATCCGGATGTCCGTGACCAGGCCGACGAACCGGTTGCGGGCCGAGCTGCCCACGGCGAGGGGGTTGCGCGCGGAGGTGGCCTGGCTGCGCGCGAACGTGGCGAGCTCGTAGCCGTCGATCACCTTGCGGCCCGCACTGTCGGTGGTCGCGGTGAGCGACCCGTGGTCGATCCACCGACGGATCGTGTCGTCGCTGACTCCGATGTAGCCGGCGGCTTCACGAATCCTCATGTGCGGCACGATCACGACTCTAGGGCAGCATCCTCGGTTGTGCTACCGCAGCAGAAGACCACATCCGCGGTTTCGGACTCATTTCACTGCTTGTGCTGAGCTGTCGTGCGGGCGAGGGTGAGACATGACCGGTCCGGACACCGAACGCGAGTTCTCGACACCGCACTGAAACGAGGCCGAGGGTGCCACAGACAGGGCTTCCGTCCCGCGCTTCCGCCGTGATCATCGGCGGCGGGGTCATCGGACTCAGCACGGCCTACCACCTGGCCCGGGCGGGGGTCCCGGACGTCGTCCTGGTCGAGAAGGGCGAGCTCGGCTCGGGTTCCAGCAGCAAGGCCGCCGGTGGTGTGCGCGCCCAGTTCTCCGACGCCGTCAACATCGAGCTCGGCGCGCGCAGCCTGCGTGCGTTCGAGACGTTCCGGGCCACGTTCGACCAGGAGATCGACCTGCACCAGGTCGGCTACCTGTTCCTCCTGGAGGAACCGGAGCACGTCGAGGCGTTCGAGACGAACATCGCGCTGCAGAACGAGCTGGGCGTCCCCAGCCGGCTCATCGAGGTCTCGGAGGCGAAGGCCCTCTCGCCCCTGATCAGCACGGATGGACTGCTCGCGGCCGCCTACTCGCCGACGGACGGGCACTGCACCCCCGAGAGTGTGGTCGCCGGGTACGCCGGAGCCGCTCGTCGGGCGGGCGCCTCGCCTGGTCCGCCACTGCGCGGTCACCGATATCGGCGTCAGCGGGGAAACCATCACCCACGTCCTCACGGAGCAGGGGTCCATCGCGACCGATACGGTCATCTGCGCCGCGGGCGCCTGGTCCAGGCGCCTGGGCGCCATGGTCGGCGTCGACCTTCCGGTCGAGCCGCTGCGTCGCCAGATCATCACCACGGCGCCCATGCCTGGTCTGGATCCGCACACGCCGTTCACGATCGACTTCACCACCTCGTTCTACTTCCACGTTGAGGGCCAGGGCCTTCTGCTGGGCATGTCCGATCCGCACGAGACCCCCGGTTTCCGGCTCACCGAGTCGGATGACGTGGTTGGAGGGGCTGGGCGCCGCCGTCGAGCGACGCGCCCCCGGCATCAGCGAGGTCGGGCTCGGCGCCGGCTGGGCCGGTCTCTACGAGATGACTCCCGACCACAACGCGCTGGTCGGAGAAGCCGACGGAGTCTCACGTTTCCTCTACGCCACGGGCTTCTCGGGACACGGCTTCCTGATGGGCCCGGCCATCGGTGAGGTGATGCGCGACCTGTACCTCGGCCGCTCGCCCGTCGTCGACGTCAGCCCCCTGACAGCCGCTCGCTTCGCCGGCTCTGGCCTCCGGCCCGAGCTCAACATCGTCTAGCTCGATCCACCGACCAGGAGCACACACATGTCCGACACGATGCGCCAGATCCCCAGCAGCTCGGCTCTGAACGAGCGTCGCCCTGGCCACGGCCCGCCGCTGTGGAGTGGACGCGAGCGCAGTGGCGGGCGACGTGGTGACGACCTCGCCGATCAACGGTGAGCGCCTCGCGGGCGTCACCTGGGTCGACAGTGCCGCCGTCGACGACACCGTCGCGCGGGCGGAGGCTGCCTTCCTGCAGTGGCGCAGAGTTCCGGCCCCTGCAAGGGGTGCGCTGGTCAAGCGGCTCGGCGAGCTTCTGACCGTGCACAAGAACGACCTCGCAACCCTGGTCAGCCTCGAGGTCGGAAAGATCACCTCCGAAGCGCGGGGTGAGGTGCAGGAGATGATCGACATCTGCGACTTCGCCGTGGGACTCTCCCGCCAGCTCTACGGGCGCACCATGACCTCCGAGCGCCCGGGTCACCGACTGATGGAGACCTGGCACCCGCTGGGCGTGGTCGGCGTCATCAGCGCATTCAACTTCCCCGCCGCCGTGTGGTCCTGGAACACGGCCATCGCACTGGCCTGCGGCGATCCCATCATCTGGAAGCCGTCGGAGCTCGCCCCGCTGACCGCGCTCGCCAGTCACGCCATCCTTTCCCAGGCCATCGCCGACTGCGGTGCACCCGCCGACCTCAGCCAGGTGCTGATCGGCGGAGCAGACACCGGGAAGGCGCTCGTGGACCACCCCGGAGTGGCCCTGCTCAGCGCCACCGGCTCAACCCGGATGGGTCGAGCGGTCGGCCCGCGTGTCGCAGGTCGCTTCGGTCGCTCCCTGCTCGAGCTCGGGGGGAACAACGCCGCCGTCGTGAGCCCGACCGCAGACCTCGATCTGACGACCCGCGGCGTGGTGTTCTCCGCGGCAGGCACGGCGGGCCAGCGCTGCACGACCATGCGGCGCGTGATCGCCCACACCAGCGTGATCGACGAGCTCACCGACCGCCTGGTCACTGCCTACGGCCGGCTCCCTGTCGGCAACCCGCTGGCCGACGGCACCCTGGTCGGCCCCCTCATCCACCGAGCCGCCTACGAGGGGATGGCGAAGGCCATCGAGCAGGCCGCGAACGAGGGCGGCAAGCTCGTCGCCGGTGGCGGCCGGGAGCTCGAGGAGTCCGCACCCAACGCCTTCTACGCCACGCCCGCCATCGTGCGCATCGACGAGCAGACCGACGTCGTCGCCCGAGAGACCTTCGCTCCCCTGCTCTACGTCGTTCCCTACGACGACTTCGAGGAGGCCATCGCTCTGAACAACGCCGTCCCGCAGGGACTGTCCTCGAGCGTGTTCACCTCGGACCAGGCCGAGGCCGAGAAGTTCGTCTCCGCGGAGGGGTCCGACTGCGGAATCGTCAACGTGAACATCGGTACCTCCGGTGCCGAGATCGGTGGCGCGTTCGGTGGCGAGAAGGAAACCGGCGGCGGCCGCGAGTCCGGGTCGGACGCCTGGCGCGCCTACATGCGCCGAGCGACCAACACGATCAACTACTCCGGTGAGCTGCCACTCGCCCAGGGCGTGGACTTCACGGTCTGACATGAGCATCCCCACGACAGTCAGCAGCACAGAGCTGCGCTCTCGGTTCGCTGCCCGCCTCTCTGGGCTGTACGGCACCGAGGTGCCCGCCTACCGGACGTTGGTCGAGGTTGCCCAGGAGGTGAACCAGCGCGTCATCGCGCGACGGGGCGCTGAGGCCGAACGTCTGGGCAGCATCGGTCGAGTCACTGCGGAACGACACGGGGCGATCCGCGTTGGTACTCCCGAGGAGCTGACCCAGGTGTCGCGGGTGTTCGGTGCCCTGGGATGTTTCCCTGCGGCTTCTATGACCTGCGCGACGCGGCGCCGGCGCCTATCCCCGTTGTCTCCACGGCGTTCCGGCCGCTCGACCGCGACGAGCTGGCCGCGAACCCGTTCCGGGTGTTCACGTCGATGCTCGTCCCCGAGGACCGACGTTTCTTCGACCCGGATCTCGAGGACCGGCTGTCGCGCTTCCTTGCGGCCCGCGAGCTCTTTCCCGCCGAGCTCCTCGCGCTGGCCGACGTCGCCATCGAGCACGGGGAGCTCTCGGCAGCTGATGCGGACCGCTACCTGGAGCTGGCCGCCGCGTCCTTCGCGCTCTCGGCTGACCCGGTCGACCGGGTCTGGTACGGCGAGCTCGAGCGCATCTCGGGGGTCGCCGCCGACATCGGCGGTGTCACGACCACCCACATCAACCACCTGACTCCGCGCGTGCTCGACATCGACGACCTGTACGCGTCCATGCAGGCGCGCGGGATCGAGATGATCGACGAGATCCAGGGCCCGCCGCGGTGGGACGGCCCGGACGTGCTGCTGCGTCAGACCTCGTTCCGCGCGCTCGCAGAGCCGCGCACGTTCAGAGACCCCGATGGGCGGATCTCTCAGGGGGCGCTACGGGTCAGGTTCGGCGAGGTCGAGGCCCGGGGCATCGCCCTCACACCAGCCGGGAGAGACCGCTTCGACGAGCTGGTCAGTTCCGTCGACCGCCGCATGGCCGACGACCCGGACCTCAGACGCGCAGACGTGGCACAGCAGGTGTGGCGCGAGGGACTGCCCGCCACCGAGCGTGACCTGTGCCTTGCGCAGCTCGGCTTCTTCACGTTCGTGGTCGACCCCGGCGTGGCTGCCGGACGACCCGCGCCGGAGCAGGTCACCGCGTTGGAGCTGGGTTCCGTTGGCGCACTCGTCCGCACCGGGGTGCTGCATCCCGAGCCGATCGTGTACGAGGACTTCCTGCCGCGTTCCGCCGCCGGCATCTTCGCCTCGAACTTGACGGAGAGCGGGACGATGGACGCGGACCAGGGCGGGGCCGAGCGTGACCCGGACTGGATGGCTGGCGTCATGGGACGAACCGTCCACGTTCCCGAGGAGCTCTACGCGAAGAGGCGTCGGCCTCTCTCGGTGCGGCCGAACAGATCCTGGGTCGGAGGATCAGCGCCACGGCTCCTCCGGACATCAAGAAGCCGCAGGGCCGGCATGGCGCCTGACCGGCGCCCCCACTGCGACCCGTGGGGGCCGGACGTTCCTCTTGCGATCAAGCCGGTACCCGCTTGTGGCCCAGCCGCTGGAACACGACGATCCCGACAGCTGCGAACGCAAGGCCGGCCACCAACCAAGGCCACGGGCTCCACTGCTCGGCGCAAGCGGTGAAGTGCTCCTCGACACGGCAGACCTCGCCAGGTCCGTCGCGGTTCAGCCAGGCCACGTAGAACAGCGGCACGGACATCCCGGAAACGGTCCCCACCATGCTGCGATCCGCATCAGTGGTCAGCAGCAGCACCAAAGCCAACAGGGCGACCACCGGTCCCACGAAGATGCCGATCGACAGGGCACCAAGCAGGGCCAGGCAGCCACCCGCACCCACGACGGCCCACAGGACGAAGCGCACCCGTGGATCGGCGAAGCACCCGTCCAAGGTGACGTTGCTGGAGTACCGCAGGGGTCGCACTTGGCGAGAGTACCGACGTCCACCTTGTGAATGACCGTCCGCGAACCGTTCAGCGCCTGGCCTACCAATGACTCGAATCGCTCGGCACGTCGTACTCGCTGAACACCTCCCGGGACAGTCTTCGCGTCCGGGAGGCCAGGTCTGCGGTTGGCGGACTGCTTGTCACTATGTGATCGAGCAGGGAGCTGATGCGCAGCTGCCAGTCCCCGGCGACGTCCGTCGCGTCCACACGTTCCAGGGCGCGAACCAGGAGACCCTCGGCCGCCTCAGGACGGTTCCGGGCTAGAGCCTTCAACGTCACGATGACACCCATGCAGGCACTCTCATGGGGCGACCACGGGTCGGAGTCTTGTACGCCCACTGACCCCAGTCCCGCAGAGTGGATCTCCAAGTCCACCCTCCACCACAGCGGCCAACCCTGAAACCGCAGGAACACGAGGCGCGAATCCGGACCGCATGTCCGGGTCCACCCGCAGCGACTCCACGTTCCCAACCCGCTGCAGGGTCAGGCGGAGTGACTGCAGCTGCTCGGATGCCTGTCTCGGCGGGATGGTCCACCGGACGTCGATGTCACTGAAGACATCCGCTTCCCCAGGCTTCGCCATCGAGCCGATCAGGCAGACCTCACCCGCGGACATGCCGCGGCCAGGACGTCCAAGAGCAGCGCCGCGGCTTCTTCGCGGGAAGCAGGCGCTGTCGCGGTCACGCGAAGCGACTCTTCCACGTTGGCGACGCATCGGCGACCGTTGCTAATCTCGCAAGGCCGTGCGAGAGAACGAGGAGGTGGTACCCGTGAACGTATCGACATGGGTGCTCCCCTCCGGGGTCACGGTCGGGCGATAGGTCGTCCGGGAGCGCCGTTCACGAGCACTCCCGAAAGGCACGACCATGCACTTCACTTCCGAACAGCGCCTCGACGACGGCGTCCTCGAACGCGAATTCACCCTCGGCGAGATCCCCGGCATCCTGTGGACGCCCGTGCATCCGCACCGGCGCCGCTGATCCTGGTCGGCCACCCCGGCGGACTGCACAAGATGTACCCCCGGCTGGTGGCCCGGGCCCGGCACTCCGCGGCGGAGTACGGCTTCGCCGCGGCCACCATCGAGCTCCCCGGGAGCGGTGACCGGCCCCGTTCGGCCGCCGCCGAGCAGGCCCGCGCCGACCTGCGCCGGGCGATGGAGGCCGGCGAGCCGGTCGACGAGATCGTCGACGCCCTCGTCCTCCCGCTGGTCGAAAAGGCGGTCCCGGAATGGCAGGCCACCCTGGACGCCCTCCTTTCGCTGCCCGAGATCGGCGGCCCGGTCGGGTACTCGGGAGGAGTGATCGCCATCGGCATCCGGCTGGCGGTGGTCGAGCCGCGCATCGCGGCCGCCGCTTCTGTTCGCCGGGAGTTTCGTGCCCCGCGCCATGTTCGAGGAGGCCCGGCAGGTCACCATTCCGCTGCAGGTCCTGCTGCAGTGGGACGACGAAGGGAACGACCGGCAGCTGGCCCTGGACCTGTTCGACGCCTTCGGCTCCAAGGAGAAGACGCTGCACGCCAACATGGGCGGGCACACCGGCGTCCCGCAGTTCGAGGTGGACGCCGCGGCCCGGTTCTTCGCCCGGCACCTGAGCTAGCCGGGCCCGCGGAACGAGCGCAGCTTTCGACGGAACGCGTCTGGCACGGGACTGGTCGTTCGGTGACCAAACCGTGCCGCGTTCTTGCTCCCGCAAGCCCGCGCGGGTCAGGGTGGTGGGATGTCGTCCCGACGAGCGCAGCTGGCCCGGCTGCGTCGGGTGGCGGTCGCTGCGCTCGACCTCTTTCCGCTGCCGGTCGGTCGGCTCACGTTCGTCGACCACGGAGAGAACACGACGTTCCGGCACGACAGTGCGGCCGGAAGGCACCTCGTCCGAGTGCACCGCAGGCAGCGGCACGGGCGGGACGTCGATGCCACGGCCGCCATCCGTTCCGAGATCGCCTGGCTACGGGCCATCCGGGCGGACACCGATCTGCTCGTTCCGGAACCGCTCGCGGCCCGCGACGGCGCACCCACCGTCGAGGCGTCCGCGGCCGGGGAGACCCGGATCTGCTCGGTGCTGCGCTGGATGGACGGACGCATCCATGAGGAGTCGGCCCGTCCGGTCCACCTGCGTCGTCTCGGCGACGCGATGGCCCGCCTGCACGACCAGGCCGACGCGTGGACGCCGCCACCGGACTTCGTGCGCATCCGCTGGGACCACGAGACGTTCTTCGGGGACGTCATGGTCTACGGCGAGACGCCGGCCGCCGAGTGCTGGACACTCCTGCCGGAGGAGGTGCATGCCCGCTTCCGAGCGGTGGCCGCGCGGCTGGCCGACGTCATGCCACGAGTCGACGCCGACGGGCTCATCCACGCCGACCTGCACCTCGGCAACGCGATCTTCCAGGGCGGCGGAGTCAAGCTGATCGACTTCGACGACTGCGGCACCGGCCCCCGGCTCTACGAGCTCGCCGTCGCCCTCTGGGAGCTGCGGGACCAACCGAACTACCCGGCGTACCGGGACGCCCTGCTTGCCGGCTACCGAGCGCGCCGGGAGATCGACGTCGCCCACCTGGACGACTTCATCGCGCTGCGGCAAGTCGCGTTCGACCTCTGGTACACCGGCACGGCCCAGGTCAATCCTGCGTTCGCCGAGCGGCTCGACCGGGTCCACCGCTGGTCGCTGGCGATGCTCGACCTGGTGGCCAAGCACTGACCACTCAGCGACCGCAGCGGTCCACGCGCTCCCAGGGCCAGTCGGTGGCGAGCCAGCGTGCGACGGCGTCGGCGAGTGGTACGTCGAGGCCCGATCTGTCGGCCCGCACCCAGGACTGCACCGTGACGTCCCACTCCTCGGAGGCCGAGGGATACAGGTAGACGCAACCGATGACGTCGTTGTCGCCCGGGTCGAGGACGGTGAAGGTGAAACCGGCGCCCCGCGTGAAGTCGTCGGCGTGGCGGCGAAGGTCGGCGAGGTTCTCCTCGAGCGTCATGCCGCTGCGTGGTGGCCAGTTGCCGTCGGGATAGCCGGGAGTGGAGCGGATGTGCTCGATGCTCGACATCCAGGCGGCATGGTCGGCCTGATTGTGCTGCGGCCCCAGCGGTTCGAGGTGGAACTGGTCGGTGGCGAGTGAGGTCGGCGGATCGAAGCCGACTGGCACGAACTCATCCGAGGTCATGACCGGGACCGTACTGGACTGGCCAGACCTCCCGCACTCGACTTCCTTTTCGAATTCAAGGTTCATGCAAGGCCCGCGAATGCATAATCCTTCCCGAGGTGTTTCTGCACCACGTTCAGGGGGACGGGCGATGGGGAGTGTGCTGCGCTGGATGCGCGCGCTGACGCTCGCCTCCGTGCTGGTGGCCACCGGTGTGGCGGGTCACGCCGCCGCCGACGGTGCCGTGCCCGCACCCCTGCTCCTGGCGGTCCTGTTCGTCGGCGCCACCCTCGTGCTGGCGCCGGTTCTCGGCTCGCCCGTCTCCTCCTTGCGCGTGGCCGTGCTGGTCGTCGGCGGCCAGTCCATCCTGCATGTCTGCCTGTCGGTGCTGGCGACGAACCCGACGGGTCGTTCCGGTGCCGGGATGGTGATGCCGCATGGCTCGGCGGGCTCCTCTTCGATGCCCGCTGGGATGGTCCACGGTTCCGCTGCCTCGGGCGAGGCGTCCCTGGCCTGGGTGGGAAGCGCCCATCTCGGCATGCTCCTGGCTCACCTGGTGGCGGGTCTGTTCCTTGGCCTGTGGCTCGCCGCGGGTGAGCGGGCTGCATGGACGCTGCTCCTGCTCGCCGCTCGGCCCGTGACCGAGGCGTTCTTCGTCCTGCTGAACGCGACGACCGTCCTCGCTGCTGTGAGCGTCGGCTGGACCCGCGGCTCCCAGGCACCCGGCTGGGCGCGGAACGCGTCCCTGGGTCACCCGCCTGCACAGTTCACTGCCTGTCTCGGCGTGGACCGCCGCGGGTCAGCGTCGCCTGACTTCTTCCTCGAACCTGGGGCCCTTCGTGCCAAGGATCGGTTCAGCGCGGCCGCAACCACGATCCGGCATCACTTCTGGCACGACCACATCTTCTTCTCACACGAATCGAGACTTCATCATGTTCAAGAACACCACCTCGCTGCGTCGTACCGCAGCCCGCGTCGGCCTCGGCGCCACTGCAGCACTCGTCCTGGCCGTGGCGCTCCCCGGCGTGGCGCAGGCCCACGTCACCGTCCAGGGCGAGGCCAAGGGCGGCGGGTTCTCCGTCGTGGCGTTCCGGGTGCCGAACGAGCGCGACGACGCCAGCACCACCCGGCTGCGGGTGATCCTTCCCAAGGACCACCCGATCGGCTCGGTGCAGACCACTGCGGTGCCCGGGTGGAAGGTCACTACCGCCACCCGCAAGCTGGACAAGCCGATCGAGATGTTCGGCGAGAAGCTGGACAGCGTGGTCTCCCGGGTCACCTGGACCGCCACCGGCGGCGGGATCAAGCCCGGCCAGTTCCAGGACTTCGACCTCAGCCTGGGCCAGCTCCCGGAGTCCGGCAAGCTGGTGTTCAACGCCCTGCAGACCTACTCCAGTGGCGAGAAGGTGAACTGGAACGAGGTCTCGGCCGACCCCTCGGTCGAGCCCGAGCACCCGGCACCGGCGCTGAGATCACCCCCGCGGCCGCCGCGGAGCCCGCCGGCACCACGGACACGGGCAACGTGGTGCGGGCCGACAGCGGGCACGACGCCCAGACGCTCCACCACGGCCGACGACGACGTCCATGACGCTGCCGCTCGTGTTGTCGGGCGCCGCGTTGGTGCTCTCCCTGTTCACGGCGGTGCTGGCCTGGCGGCGCGGGCGACCCGCCGACGCCGTCGCGTCCGAGCACGGCCCCCGACCGAGAGCGCGTCGAGGTCTGAGGCTCACTCCCGGGATCGGGATCACCCGTCCGGCCTGGCCCCCGGGGAGGTTCGTCCACCCACCATCGAGCCAGGAGCAGTTCATGGCACCAATGAGCACATCAGTGCGGCGCGGGATCCTTGCCGGGCTGCTGGCGGCCGTCTTCGGCTTGTTGCTCGCCTCGCCCGGCGTCCGCGCACGCCGAGCTGGTGGCGAGCACCCGGCCAACGGGGCCCAGCTGGCCCAGGCGCCGGCGAAGGTCGAGATGAGGTTCACCGAGGCGGTCAACCTGATCCCGGGCGGGATCCGGCTGGTGGACGACAGGCGGGGCGAGCGTGCGCACCTCCGAACCGGCCGTGGCCGGGCACACGGTCACCTGGCGGATGCCGGCCGACCTGTCGCAGGGGTCCTACGTGGTGAGCTGGCGGGTGGTGTCCTCGGACGGGCACCCGGTCGCGGGCGCGTTCTCGTTCGGGGTCGGCACCCCCGCACTCGCGGTCGCCGGCAACACGCCCACGGCGCCGTGGACCGTGGTGGCGGCGCGGCTGGCCGGATACCTGGGGTTCGCGCTGTTCGCCGGGGTGGTCACCTTCGTGCTCTGGTGCGCACCGGGAACCCGAACCCACCCGACCCTGCAGCGGCTGGTCCGCGCCGGCCTGATCGGCGGCGCCCTCGCGACCCTGATCGGACTGCTTCTCCAGGGGCCCTACATCGCCGGGCTCGCGATGTCCCGGCTGCTCGACCCGGCCCTGCTCGAGGAGACCCTGGCCACCCCGTTCGGGTCGGCGATGGCAGCCCGGCTCGCCCTCTACGCCGCCCTGGCCGCGCTGGCCTGGCGGCTACCCGCGATCACCACCGGATACCGGCGCTGGCTCACGCTCGGCCGGGATCGTCGGTCTCGCGGTCGCGATCGCCGGAGCCGGGCACGGCGCCGCCTCGGGTCGACCCCTCGACCTGGGCATCGACGCCCTGCACGCGCTCACCGCCGGGATCTGGGTCGGCGGGCTGGTCGCGCTGGCGGTCCTCGGCCGCGGCGTGCCCCCGCTCGCGCTGCGCCGCTTCTCCACCCTCGCGATGGGCTCGGTCGTGGTCCTGGTGGCCACCGGAACGCTGAACTCGCTCGAGCAGATCAAGGACCCGCTCGACCTGCTGCTGACCCGCTACGGCCTGTTCCTGCTCCTCAAGCTCGCCCTGGTCGCGGCCGCCCTGGCCGCCGCGGCCGTCTCCCGCCACCGGCTGCGCCAGGGCCGGGTCCCGCTGACCTCGGTGCGGTTCGAGGCCGGCCTGACCGCCAGCGTGCTCGCGGTCACCGCGTCCTCGGCGATGACCGCCCCACCGTCCCAGCTCGTCGTACCCACCAACGACCCAGCAGCAGCCCGCTCGACAGCGGCCAGCGGACCAGCACCCACCGTGGTCCACATGAGCCTGGGCGAGCAAGGCACAGCAACCCTGCAAGTCTTCAACCCGGCACCAGCGCCAGCCAGCTCCAGGTGTTCCTCACCGACAGCAACGGCCAACCCCTGAAATCCGGGGGCGTGGACCTCAAGGTCAGCAACCCCGACCGCGACCTCGCCCCGATCCCGGTCCCGCTGAAACTCTGGAACGGCGCCTGGTCCGCCGACTACCGCTTCCCACTCCCCGGCACCTGGAAGGCCATACTCACCGTCCAGACCCCCGACCACACCGGCGTCGTCACCACCGCCGACATCACCATCACCGGCTGAGACCTCGCCGCCGCAGCGATCCGGATGCTCGTCTGACCGTGGTTGACCGAACTGACTGGGGGTCGATGGAGCCCCAGGCTGGTGTGAGAGGCAGGTCGCCGGAGGACTAAACGAACCGCTGCCGGACGTTGCGCCTGGTACCGCCGGGCACCCGTCGCCTGGCCCGACACGAGGGGAGACCCGGATGGCCACGATCGTCGTCTTCGGAGGCACCGGCTACACCGGCGGCAACATCGTCCGGGAGGCCGCTTCGCGTGGCCATCATGTGGTCGCGGTGAGCCGGTCGGAGCCTGCGGAGCCCGTTGAGGGCGTCACGTATGAGACCGGAGACGTCGAAGCCCTGGCCCCCACCTTGATCCCCGGTGCCGATGCCGTGGTCGCGGCCCTCTCGCCGCGCGGCGACATGGCTGGGCGGCTGGTCGGTATCTACCGCGAGCTGGCGCGACTGTGCGCTGGGGCCGGCGCGAGGTACTTCCAGATCGGCGGGTTCAGCTCGCTGCGGCCAGCACCCGGTGCGCCGCGGTTCGCCGAGGGCGAGATCCCCGAGCAGTTCCGCGAGGAGGCGCTTGAGGGTGAGGCCACTCGTGCCATGTTGGTCGAGGAGACCGCGAGCGATCTCGACTGGCTGTTCGTCAGTCCTGCCGGCTCGTACGGCGCCTGGGCCGCCGGCGAGCGCACGGGGGCGTACCGGGTCGGGGACGAGGTCGCATTGTTTGACCAGGAGGGTGAGTCCGCCATCTCCGGTGCCGACTTCGCCCTCGCCGTGGTCGACGAGATTGACACCCCCGCCCATCATCGAACCCACATCTGCGTCGCCTACTGACCCTCGACTGACCAGGGAGCCCTCGTCGCTGACAGCGGGTCAGTTGCGTGATGACCTATGGCACTTACCTGAGGCAACCGACGTCGAGTCCGAGACCGCATGGCATGACCTGTCGCACCTCCGGGGGCCTGCTCCTTGCCTTGGAGCGCTTGCAAAGTCGTAGTGCACTCACCGCTGATGTGAGTGTGAGTGCGGGCTGGTCACAGAGCTCGCATGTAGACCGCGACGGGGACCAAGTGGAAGTCGAGCGACTCGTACAGCGCCCTTGCGGGTCCATGGAACCAGTCCCCGCCCGTGCCCAATGAGACGACCTCGACGTCCTGCTCGCGCATTGCTCTCCTCGCGTGCTCGCACAGTTCACGGCCAAGTCCCTTGCCCGTGCTCTGGCGCGCGCCTCACTTACGGGAAGGCTGCGTCCCGGCGGCCGGAAGCCCTGCTGTTGCGCCTGATCCCGGACGGTTCTGGCCTCAGCAGCCGAAGTGCGACGGGACGACGGACATCACCGCCTGATGTGCCCAGGGCGCCAGCCACATGGCTAGGACCCAGATCCACGGGCGTCGAGCGAGGAGTGCCACGCCCATCCCGGTGAGGCAAACGGCGGTAGCGGCGGCCGCTGGGATCAGTACCGGTGCCTGGGTGTTGGGACTACACAGGGGGATGATCAGCCAGCTGGTCGAGACAGGAATTCTTGCGTTGTAGAGCAGCGGAGTGAAGAAATCGACCAAGGCCGGTGCCCACAGCCCGGCCCACGCCAGCCATGGCCAGACGGCACGCGCACCCTGGGGGTTGTTGGGCCACGGCCGCCCGGTGCGCATCAGCGCCGGAAGGAGCAGCGTCGGAAGTAGCAATGACAGCCAGAACCCGGTGAACGGCAGAGCATAGGTCGCGGCTGTGACTCCAGCGATGCACGCAAGCAGGACGGGCAGGGTCCAAAGTGAGCGTCGGTTCGCGGGGTGCGGTGCCCATTCGTTCTCGTGGTCCGGTAGTCGTCGATGGCCTTTGGCTGCATCCGGATTGCGCCTTCGCACCTGTACTCACATCCGTCCTCTGTGCGTTGGTCGGTCACGGCGTCGTCCTTCACGGATTACGTCGCAGCGAGCGGCTCGCAGTTGGGTGTTTTACGTTCCGCGTTTGGGTCTGCTGGGAGCTTCTTGCGCACGGGCCGTGGCCGGTGCATCGGGCGCGGGGACACCGTCCCCACGCGCGGAGCGGGTCCAGGGCCAGGTCATCAGTGCCCAGACGCCTGCGACCAGGGCGATCTCGGCGACCACGTACCCGGGCCACGGTCCGAACAGGTCGAGCAACGTGCCGACCGCGGGCTTGCGGTTGAGGTAGCCGTAGTTGGTGCCGACCAGCGAGTTGAAGACCATCACCATCACCGCCCACACTGCGGTGACCGCGACCGTGAACCGGTAGCTGCGCCAGCTGGGACGGACTCCGAGGCCGAAGGTGAGGTAGACCGCTGCCCACACGGTGAAGAAGTGCATGCCCCAGAACATGAAGTACCGCGGGTCGGGGAAGAGCTCGCTCAGTGACGGCGTGAGGATGCCCTGGACGGTCAGGGTCAGGCCCCAGAAGTACACCAGGGCGGTGGCCGCCCAGTGCCGGGTCCACAGCGCGACGATGGCCGCGATCCAGGCGAGATCACACAGCTGCAGCGGCAGCGACGTACCCACGTCGTAGTCACCGGGCAGCAGCTGGAGGACCTGCATCGGGACCGTGACGCACGGGATCAGCAGAGCGTAGGCGCGGCGGAACCGGACCTCGGCGGCGGTGCCGCGGTGGGAGCGACCCAGGACCACCAGCGCGAGGCAGACGACCAGGAAGCCGGCGATCAGGACGAAGTGCTCCGGCGTGAACGCCTCGAAGCGGATGTCAGGTGAAGGAGCCATGCCAGAAGTGTCATCTCGCGAGGGCGGTGACCGCGTGAGTAGCCGTGCTCAAGTCCCGGGGGTAGGAAGGACTATCCGCCACACAAGCGAAGTGGTCTTGCGCCGCCATGTCAGCGTCCGCCGGCCGTCCGACCCGGAGCCTGGCCGCCACCGCCTCTCCGTCGTTTCCTCATCAATCAAGGAACGCAGGCGGATCGTCGCGGTTGCGAAGTCCCAGTCGCCCTCGAACTTGTCGGCTTCGATGTCCTGAGCATGTCGGGGACCGAAGCATGTCCGGTCCCAAGTTCAGCGCCTGGATTCGTAGTGGGACAGGGTCACGCCGTCCGCGAAGGTTCTCGTCTCCACGAGGCGCAGGTTCACCCAGGTGTCCAGCGCGCTGAAGAACGGCGTGCCGCCGCCGACCAGCACCGGGTGCGTGACCACCTGGTACTCGTCGATCAGGCCGGCGCGCATCGCCGCGCCCGCGAGCATGGCGCCGCCGATTTCCATCGGGGCGCCGTCCTCCGCCTTCAGCCGGGTGATCTCGGCCACGGCGTCGCCGGTGACCAGGCGCGCGTTCCCGCTTACCTCGTCGAGGGTCGCGGAGAACACCACCTTCGGAGTCTTCTGCCAAATGCGGGCGAACTCGACCTCAATGGGCGTCGCGTCCGGCTGCTGGTCGGCGGTCGGCCAGTGCGCGCTCATCACTTCCCACAGCTTGCGGCCGTACAGCGAGACACCGATCTCACGGGCTCGGTCGTTGAACCACTGGTGCAGCTCGGCACTGGGTACGCTCCAGCCGATGTCGCCGCCGGGCGCAGCGATGTAGCCGTCCAGGCTCACGTTCATCGAGTAGATCAGTTTCCGCACGGTGTCGGCTCCCATCAGCTGTGTCAGTCTCCTGTCTACCGACCGCGCCGACCAGGGAAACTCATCGGTGCGCGATCTGTTGCCTCAGGCCGCTAGTTCAACGGGGATAGCGGTCATGCGTGGTTGGTGGTCTGCACGACCGCGCGACTCGCCGCGAATCCGCTGCGCGGGCGGCATGCATGAACGGGACCGGTTTTCTGCACGCGCAGCGCCGTTCTGGTTCTCGTACTACGACCTATGTCCACTACCGGTCGTAGTAGGTGGCGAGGACGATCCACGGAGGACGTCCCGCTCAACCCCCCCGCGAACGAGCCATTGGAGAAGTCCCATGAAAGCTGGATTGAAGAAGCGCGCCCGTACCTGGACAGCAGTCGCTGTCGGCGCAGTCATCGCACCACTTGTGGTGGTCGCCGCCGGCCCGAGCCAGGCGGCCAAGTCTGATGGATGTGAGGGCGGCGGCTTCAGGCTGGTCAACCTCGGCACCGGCACCACGATCGCCTCCTCCGCCGCCGGCGCGGTCGACCGGACGATTCCCGCCAGTTCCTTCGGAGCGGCCACCGCCCAGTTCGGCGTGCGCGGGCGCTACAACTCCTTCAATGTGCGGCTGCGCGACTTCGCCGTCCTCAACTACGCATTCACCGGCGCGGCAAACCCCGAGGACATCACCGGCGGACGCCGCACCCCGATCTACGCCTCCAAGATCCCCAACCACCGGGGACTCGTATTGTCCAGCGGGATCACCGTCGAGCTCGACCAGGAGGACATGGTCATCTCCCGCACCGGAACCGGCCTCTCGATGAAGATCCAGGCCAAGGACTGCGCCCAAGGGGGCGTCTTCCAGATGGAGCCCCAGCGCGGCGATGGCACCCGCACCCGCATCATCCACACCCTCGCGACCAGCAGCACGCCGAAGCTCACCCCGTTCTACTTCGACAACCCCCGGTTCCGTGCCCGCGTCGGACAGTTCCTGGGCTCGGACTGCACCAGCGTCGTCACCGGACCGCCGAGCCGGTTCTGCGTGCAGGTCAGCACGCGGGTCAACATCGCCAACGACCTGTCACCTGACTTCGTGGCCCGCGACAGCGCACAGGTCGCGACGCGTGTCCCGCAGGCGGACTGCAACACCGCCAGGCCGATCACCCCGAGCGTCCGCCATTGCGGCGGCGTCTCGGTCTGGGACGTCGCGAGTGGTGGCCGGATGGGCTTCGTGTCCGGAGAGGACGCGGTGGAGGTCGCCAACCCGCCCACCGACTGCGTCCAGGACTGCCAGGCCCAGAACCAGGTACGCGGCCGGCTCGTCGTCCTCGGGTTCCCGTTCCCGGTGCCCGCCGGTAGCCGTCTCACGCCCAGGGTGTCCAGCCTGCCGCTGCCGGCGCTGACCGCCCCCTGAGCACCACCACGCCAGGACCCGGCCTGGCCCCCGCCCGCCCCTCGACAACTGGGGCGGGCGGTGGCCGTCGCCGACGCTGCGGACGGCCCTCTTCGTCTCATCCGCGCGGCAGCGGTCAGAAATGGCGGTCAGAGCCCCCGGCCAACAAGAAGCCGCAGGCCAGACACGTGGTCTGACCTGCGGCTTTGCTCGTGGGCAGGGGCGGGGTCGAACCGCCGACCTTCCACTTTTCAGGCGGACGCTCGTACCAACTGAGCTACCTGCCCGAGCGGTGAGAACCATACCGGACAGGTGCGGGCGGGACGGAACCGGTCACCGCGCGCGGTTCAGCCGTAGCCCAGCCCGTGCAGCGCCTGGTCGTCGATGCCGAAGTGGTGGGCGATCTCGTGCACCACCGTGATCCGGACCTCGTCGACGAGCTGCTCCTCGGAGCTGCACATGTCGAGCAGCGGAGCGCGGAAGATCAGGATCCGGTCGGGCTCACGGAATGTGTAGCCGCTGTCGCGTTCGGTCAGCGGCACCCCGTCGTACAGGCCGAGCAGGTCGGGGTCGTCGTCCGGCGCATCGGGCTCGACCAGGACCACGACGTTGTCCATCAGTGCCGACAGCTCCGGTGGGACTCCGTCGAGGGCGATGGAGACCAGGTCCTCGAAGTGCTCCGGCGTGACGTCCACGACCCCATCCAACCAAGCCGTGCCCAACGCGGTGGATGCGTTTGAGGACGTCTCCGCTCCGCCCCTATGCTGGTCCGGTTCCGCCGCCAGCGGTGGACGGGCCCCCATCGTCTAGCGGCCCAGGACCCCGCCCTTTCACGGCGGTAGCACGGGTTCGAATCCCGTTGGGGGTACCAGCTCGAGCCGCGCCGGCCCGATCACCCTTTGGGGTTGACCCGGGGCGGGGGAGACCCGCCACCCGCAATGACCATGTGCTGGTCGCTCCGGCGCACATAGCATTTTCACATGCTGGATGTGCCCTGCCCCGAGTGCGGCAACGTCCTGCGTGCGTGTGGCTCCCAGCTCTCCCGGCTGCCGGGCGCGGAATGGCAGACCCACGTCGACTACCAGTGCGCGGACCCCCAGTGCAAGGGCCGCCACCGGGTCACCGTGCCCCGTCAGGCGCTGCGTGGATCGGCAGCGGACGTGGATTCCGTCGCGGACTGACTTGGCTGTGGCGTCGCCTGCGTCCACGCGGGCATCGGCGCGGGTCACGGGCCGCCTAGACGGTCACCACCGGCTGGACGAGCGTGCCGAGGGGGATCTGCCGCGGTACGTCGTGCTCGGCTCTGCCCGACCGAAGAGCCGGTCGGCCGCTGATGGTGCGGCTCCGCTGCTCACCGATTCGGAGATGGGGGAGCACATGAGTTAGCCTTTACCGGCTTCACCATGAGGCCCCGTAGCGCAGTTGGTTAGCGCGCCGCCCTGTCACGGCGGAGGCCGCGGGTTCGAGTCCCGTCGGGGTCGCAAAGACGCCCTGGATCCCACCGATCCAGGGCGTTCGTGCGTCTCAGGAGCCCAGCACGAATCCCAGCCAGCAGGCCGCGAGCGAGACCGCCACGGTGCTCGCGAGGTACGCCGTGCCGAGACGGCGCCCGCGGTCGGCGGACTGCACGATGAGCGCGCTGAACGTCGTGAGGCCGCCGCAGAAGCCGGTGCCCAGGAGCGCCAGCACCGAGTCGGAGAGCGCAAGTGCGGTGAACGCGCCGAGCAGGAACGAACCGGCCACGTTGACCGCCATCGTCCCGGTCGGCCAGCGAGCGTCGAGCGTGTGCGCGAGCGTGAAACGGAGCGTCGCGCCGAGGCCGGCGCCGAGCGCGACCAGCAGCCAGGTCAGCGGGGTCGAGCTCACTCGTCGCCCTCGTCGTCGTGGAACTCGGCCCGTTCGGCCGGCGTGGTCAGGTGACGTACGGCGAGCACCCCGGCGAGGCCGGCGCCCAACGACCCGACGACGTACGCCGCAGCGAGGTCGCTGTGGCCGCCGTGGACCAGCGCCCGGGTCTCCTCGCTGAACGCCGACAAGCGTGGTGAACCCGCCCAGGACACCCGTGCCCAGGAACGACGGGATCGTGTGGTGCCGGTGCACGAACCGGAACGCCGGCAGCAGGGCCAGCAGCATCGCCCCGACCAGATTGATGGCCAGCGTGCCCCAAGGAAACAGCCCCTGCGGACCGAGCACGTCGACCGCGTAGCGCGCCGTGCCACCCAGTGCCCCACCGAGCAGCACCACCGGGATCGTCGCGGCGAGGGCGCGCCGGGTCACGAAGCCGACTGGCGCGGATCGTCGGCGTAGCCTCCGGACCACGCGATCGGCTGCTCGCCGGCGCCCTGCCGGACGAACTCGCCGAGGTACCACTCCTGTACCTCCTGCTGGCGCGGGGACGGCGCCAGGTACATCAGGGACTCGGACTCGAAGAACTCCTGCGAGCGCTTCATCAGGTCGGCTGAGGCGGCCCATGGTGGCGGGCGCGGACGCCGGGATGACGTAGAGGAGGTCGACACCCTTCTCATTGTCGGCCTCGGCCTGGGCAAGCCGCTCGACCCCCTGGCTCTGCCGTCGCTCCTGCTCCACCTGCATCGCCACGTCGGAGAGCTCGGCGGCGAACGGGTAGCGGTCGGGGTCGGTGAGCGCCAGCAGCCGCAGCTCGCGCCGCAGCTCGTGGTAGTGCCGGCGGAGGTCGCGGAAGCCGGCCACCGGCATTCCGAGCAGCCGGATCTCGATCGTCTCCTCGGGCTCCTCCGTGAAGTGCCGGTGCGCCATCGCCTCGTCGATGTCGAACAGGTCGCCGTCGAGGTCGATGTCCTCGCGCGGCTCCTCGACTGGTTCGAACCAGACCGTCTTGCCGTGTCCGTCGGGGTCGAGCTCGGATCCCCACGCGGCGGAGTGGAGCGCGACCAGCGAGAGCCCGCGGCCGAAGGTGGACAGCAGGTCCTCCTCGTCGTCGGAGAGCTCGATCAGGCGAGGCGGCACCAGGGAACGGTCGGCGACCTCGATCCGAGGGTGCTCCCGGGTGCCGCGGACCCGCACGACGACCGGCGGCGTCGAGTGCAGCATCGCGTTGGTGACCAGCTCGGAGACGCCGAGCTCGGCGGAGGCGACGAGCTCGGGGCGGCCGAGCTCGGTCAGCACCTTGTGCACCCACTCGCGGGCAAGCCTGACCGCCCGCGGAGTGGCGGGAAGGGTCAAGCTCTTCTGACTTGGTGTCACGAAGCGGTCCCCCAGCAAGGACGTACGAGGCCGTGCCCAGCATGGTTCCCCCGCCAGGTGGCCTCAATCCTCCCAGAGAGTAGACCACTCAACTCAGTTGTTCCTCCAGTGTCAGGAGCGCATTCTCCACGACCTCCGCCAGCGCCGGGTGGATCCAGTACTGGCCGCGGGCCAGACCCGCCACCGGTTGCCCGAAGCTCATCGCCTGCACCAGGGGCTGGACCAGGATCGACGCCTGCGGGCCGATCAGGTGTGCGCCCACCAGGGCGCCCGTCGCGCGGTCCGCCACCAGCTTCGCGAAATGGTCGCTGTCCTCCATCGCCCAGCCGTAGGCGACGTCGCCGTAGTCCTGCGTGGAGACCGCCACGTCGATACCCAGGTCGCGCGCCTCCTGCTCGGTCAGCCCGACCTTCGCGACCTGCGGCGAGCTGAACACCGCGCTGGGCACGAACCGGTGGTCGCTGACCTGCAACGACTCCGGGTGGAGCAGGTTGTGCTGCACGACGCGGGCGTCCTGGTTGGCGAGGTGCTTGAGCTGGAGCGGGCTGGAGACGTCGCCGAGCGCCCAGACCCCGGGCGCGGTGGTGCGCTGGTACTCGTCGACGACGCACGAAGCCGTCGTCGTCCACCTCGACCCCGGCCGCGTCGAGATCGAGCAGGTCGGAGTTGGGCGTGCGGCCGGTCGCGAGCAGCAGCACGTCCACGTCCTGGGTCGCCCCGGAGGACAGCTCCAGGCGGACGCCGTCGCCCACCGGCTTGACCCCGTCGACCGTGGTGCCGAGCAGCACCTCCCACTGCCGGCCGGCGAGTGCGGTGAACCGGGCCGCGACGTCGGCGTCCTCCTTGCCGAGCAGGACGTCGCCCCGGTGGATCTGCGTCACCTGCGCGCCGTACGACGAGAAGACGTGGGCGAACTCCGCCCCGATGAACCCGCCGCCGACGATGCCGACCCGCTCCGGCAGCGCGTCGATCCGCATCACGGTGTCGCTGGTGTGGTGCGTGACGGTGTCCAAACCGGGGATGTCGGGGATCCAGGGACGGGTGCCCGCCGCGATCACGATCTCGTCCGCGGTGATCTCCACCCCGGTGCCGCTGTCGATCGTGCGCGTGCCCGGTGAACCGGCAGGTGCCGTCGTACACGTCGATGTCGGGCAGCGCCCGGCGGTACTCCTCGCCGGAGTCCGCGATCGGGTCGATCCGCCCGAAGATCCGGTCCCGGATCGCCCGCCAGTCGGCTGGACCGGGTCGGGTGCCCGACGCCCAGCGCCGGCCCGTGCCCGGCGTACCGCTCGAGGTCGGCCGGGTAGACGAACATCTTCGTGGGGATGCACCCGACGTTGAGGCAGGTGCCGCCGAAGCGGCCCTTCTCGAGGATCGCGACCCGTCGGCCGGCGAAGCGGTGGTCCACGATCGAGTTGCCGGAACCGGTGCCGATGACGGCGAGGTCGTAGTGGGTCACCCGCCCAGTATCCGATGTGAGCCTGCTCGCACCGACACCCGTCGTGGCCCGGATCGGGCACATCGCGATGTCCACCGTTGTTCCCCATGGTGCACGGGATGCGCGAGAGGGACCAGAATGGGCCCAGCGAACGAGGAGGATGACGCCCACATGAGCGAGAACCGACGACACCAGGTGGTCGTGATCGGCTCCGGCTTCGGGGGACTGTTCGGCACGAAGGCGCTCAAGCGCGCCGACGTCGACGTCACGATGATCGCCAAGACCAGCCACCACCTGTTCCAGCCGCTGCTCTACCAGGTGGCGACGGGCATCCTGTCCGCAGGGCGAGATCGCCCCGCCGACACGCGAGGTGCTCGCGTCCCAGCGCAACGCCCGGGTGATCCTGGGCGAGGTCACCGGCATCGACCTCGAGAACCGGCTGGTCACCTCCCACGTCCTCAACCGGGTCACGGTCACGCCGTACGACACGCTGCTCGTGGCCGCCGGGGCCGGGCAGTCCTACTTCGGCAACGACCACTTCTCCGAGTACGCCCCGGGCATGAAGAGCATCGACGACGCTCTCGAGCTGCGCGGCCGGATCTTCGGCGCCTTCGAGCTCGCCGAGATCTCCGACAGCGAGGAGGAGATCGAGCGCCTGCTCACCTTCGTGGTCGTCGGGGCCGGCCCGACGGGCGTCGAGATGGCCGGGCAGATCGCGGAGCTCGCGCACCGGACGCTCAAGCGCGACTTCCGCCGGATCAACACTCGTGAGGCGCGGGTGATCCTGCTCGACGCGGCGCCCCAGGTACTGCCGCCGTTCGGCGCCAAGCTGGGCGAGAAGACCAAGGTGGCGCTGGAGAGGCTCGGCGTCGAGGTGCAGCTCGGCGCGATGGTCACCGACGTCGACGAGTGGGGCATCGAGGTCGCCGACAAGGGTGGGGCGCGCCGCCGGATCGAGGCGGTCACGAAGGTCTGGGCCGCCGGGGTCCAGGCCAGCCCGCTCGGCAAGCAGCTCGCCGACCAGAGCGGCGCCTCCCTCGACCGCGCCGGCCGGATCGGGGTCAACCCCGACCTCACGCTGCCGGGCCACCCCGAGGTGTTCGTGGTCGGCGACATGATCGCGCTCGACAACCTCCCCGGCGTCGCCCAGGTGGCGCTCCAGGGTGGCAAGTACGCCGCCAAGGAGATCAAGCGTCGCCTGTCCGGGAAGCCGTCGCTGCCGGCGTTCCACTACTTCGACAAGGGCAGCCTGGCCACGATCTCGCGGTTCCGCGCGGTGGCCCTGATCGGCAGGCTCAAGCTCACCGGCTTCCTCGCCTGGCTGATCTGGCTGGCCGTGCACCTGGTGTACCTGACCGGCTTCAAGAACCAGCTCAGCGCGCTGATGCGCTGGTCGGTCAGCTTCCTCGGCCGCGGCCGCTCGGAACGCACCACGACCGAGCAGCAGATCTTCGCCCGCGCCGCGCTGAGTCGGCTCAAGGGCGGCGCCTCTGATCTGGTCAGCAGTCCCGGCGACTACGAGGCGACCCGGTCGATGATCGACGCCAGCCTCCGTGCCGAGCTCGAGGCCCGGGCCGCCGAGGAGGCCCGACTCACCGACGAGGGCGAGCGGGGCAAGCAGAAGGTGTCGTAAGGCGCGTCCGTTCGCGGTCGCCGTTCAGCCGAGGAACGAAGGATGGAGCGCCATGAGCTCAACCGCAACGCCCGCGACCCAAGGGGCTCGCGCTGCTGACAGTCCTGCCGGTGCCTTCACCTCGATCCTCAACGCCGCCGTGGGGAGCGCGGCAGCCAGCCTGGAGCAAAAGGCTGCCGGATGGGCTGACAAGCTCGATGGCATCGCCGGCGGAGGCGCAAAGGAGAAGGCCGGTGCCGCGGGGGTCAAGGCGGTCGTGCGCGGCAAGAACCCGGTCTGGGCAGTCATCAGGGGGGCGTGGCAGGCGGGCACTCCTGCGGTGAGGGCCGCCATCATCGCCTCGGTCGTGTCCGTGATCCTGCTCCTGCTGTTGTCCCCGGTGCTCCTCGTCGTCTTCCTGCTGGGCCTGCTCATCGTTGCCGCCGTCCACCGGGCGCGGGCAGCCAGGACGTAGCCGCACCCCCGCGCCGCGAGCGAACCGGTCGATACCACTTCGCCGGTGCGGGAATCCTGTCGGTGGTCTGCGGTTGACTTACCAAGTCGATCTTCGCAGTCAGACCATGACCCGAGGAGTCATCGTGAGCGAACCCGTGCGCGCCTCTGCCGACACCCCGTCGGACGGGACCGAGCCCGACCCGGGCCGATGGTGGGCGCTGGCCGTCCTCGCGGCCGCGCAGCTGATGATCATCCTCGACGCCTCGATCGTGAACATCGCGCTCCCGTCGGCGCAGGCGGACCTCGACATCAGCAACGCCGACCGGCAGTGGATGGTCACGGCGTACACCCTGGCCTTCGGCGCGCTGCTGCTGCTGGGTGGCCGGATCGCCGACTACACCGGCCGCAAGCGCACCTTCATCATCGGCCTGCTCGGGTTCGCCGGTGCCTCGGCGATCGGTGGTCTCGCGCCCAACCAGGAGCTGCTGTTCGCCGCCCGCGCGCTCCAGGGCGCCTTCGCGGCCCTGATGGCGCCCGCCTCCCTGTCCATCGTGACGGTCACGTTCACCGAGCCGAAGGAGCGCGCCAAGGCGTTCGGCGTGTTCGGGGCGCTCGCCGGTGGCGGTGCCGCGATCGGCCTGATCGTCGGCGGCGTGCTCACGGAGTACGCCTCCTGGCGCTGGTGCCTCGGGGTCAACGTGCCCGTCGCCCTGATCGTGGCGGCGGCGGCGATCCCGCTGGTCCACGAGAGCAAGGCGCACGGCGACACCCGGTACGACGTCCCCGGGCGTCCTGCTCGCGACGATCGGCCTGTTCTCGCTGGTCTACGGCTTCACCGAGGCCGCCCGGCCGAAGAACCCCGACGACCCGCAGTTCCACCGCCGTGCAGGGCTGGGGCGACCCGAGCACGCTGACGTTCCTGATCGTCGCGGTGGTGCTGCTCGTCGCGTTCGTGCTCTGGGAGCGCCGGGCCCGCAACCCGATGCTGCCGCTGCGCGTCGTCCTGGACCGCAACCGCGGCGGGTCGTTCCTGGTGTTCCTGTTGGTGGGCGCCGGGCTGTTCGCGATGTTCCTGTTCCTGACCTACTACTTCCAGGTCAACCTCGGCTACACGCCGCTCGAGGCCGGCTTCGCGTTCCTGCCGTTCAGCCTCGGCATCATCCTCGCCGCCGGTTTCGTGTCCCAGCTGCTCCCCCGGGTCGGTCCGAGGGCGCTGATGCTGCCCGGGCTCGTGATGGCCGTCGTCGGGATGCTGCTGCTGACCCAGATCGACCAGGACTCGTCGTACTGGGCGCTGGTCTTCCCCGCGATGGTCGATCATGTCGGTGGGCCTGGCCGGGGTGTTCATCCCCGCGGCCAGCACCTCCCTCGTCGGAGTCGAGAGCCACGACGCGGGCGTCGCCTCCGCGGTGCTCAACACCTCGCAGCAGATCGGCGGCTCGCTCGGCACCGCGCTGCTGAACACCGCTGTTCGCCGGCGCGGTCACGGCGTACTTCATCGACAACCCGCCGACCAGCCCCGGCCAGGCCCAGCAGATCCTCCCGCTCGCGTTCATCCACGGCTACCACGTCGCGTTCTTCTGGGGCGCCGTCCTGTTCGCGGGCGCCCTGCTCGCGTCGATCGTGCTCATCAACGCGCACAAGGAGGACATCCCCGCCGACGCGGCCCAGGCTGCCGTGCCCACCGAGTGAGGATCAGGGCAGGCTCAGTGGGATCGACCGGCGCGATGCACCCCCATCTAGGGTCTGGGCATGGTGACCTGGCAGCTCACGATCGACGCGAACGACCCGGCCCGGATGGCGCGGTTCTGGGCACCGCTGCTGGGCTACGTCCCCGAGCCGCCTCCGGATGGCCACGACTCCTGGCTGGCCTACTACCGGTCCGTCGTGCCCGAGGAGGAGCTCGAGGGGGACCCGGACGACTACGTCGACCGGCTGGTCGACCCGGCAGGCGAGGGGCCGAGGATCTGGTTCCAGCCGGTGCCGGAGCGGAAGACCGGCAAGACCCGGTTCCACTTCGACGTGTTCGTGGCCGACCGGTCCGCGCCGATGCCGGAGATCGTCGCCACCATCGACGCGAAGGTGGCCGAGCTGGTCGCGCGGGGCGCCACGGTCGACCACCGCAGCCGGACCGACACCGACACCCTGCAGCGGTACTCCGTGGTGATGCACGACCCGGAGGGCAACGAGTTCTGCGTGGCGTGAGGCCGATCCCCACCCGAGTGGAAGGCGAACATGGTCGCCCCTGGCCATTCCGACCGCAAGGACTTCAGAACCAGAATGGGAGCAGGCCGTCCGCCTGCGTGACGACCCGGCCTCCGGAAGCCACTGCAGGCGGGCATCGCAAGAGGGGGTGGTGATGTTCGAGAAGCTCGCTGCCGCGACGAGTGCCATCGTGGCCGCGGCCACGCTCGTGGTCGTCGCTCCAGCCGCCCACGGGGACGAGGTCGCCAGCCGCGTCGTCCTTCGAGACGGAGCCGGCGACGTCTGGATCGCCAACTCCGACCAGGAGAAGCCCACGAGGGTTGTCTTCCCGGCCGCCGACGTGACCCGCGCGCTCGTGAGGCATGCGCCCTTCGCCGTCCGGATCCGAATGCGGTTCGTCGATCTGCGCAGGATCGGGAGGCAGCACTACGTGGTGCAGATCGGCACCCCGAGCAGCGTCTACTTCGCGCAGGTGGTCTCGTCGCCCGGAGCAAGGCGGGGGACGCAGCGGTTCGACAGCAACCGGCCCTCGGCGTGTCGCGGGATGACGCACAGCATCCGGTACGGCGACAACGTGGTCAGCATGCGGATTCCGCGCCGATGCCTGGACCAGCCGCGGTGGGTGCGGGTCGGCCTCGAGAACACGCTGACACTCAACCGCGACAACCGGGCGATCACCTACCGGGACAACCCCCACAACCACGGAGCGTTCTCCGACGAGGTCACCCGGCGCCTGTACCGCGGGTAGTCCGCCCCTCTGGCCGGTTTCGCCGTCGGCGCCGGCTGCCGCGACGCCTGACAGCGCCGCGGCCCGAGCGGGTCAGTCCTCCGGGTCGTAGCCGAGGTTCGGCGAGAGCCAGCGCTCGGCCTCGGCGAGCGTCCAGCCCTTGCGCTCGGCGTAGTCCGCGACCTGGTCGCGGCCGAGCCGGCCGACGACGAAGTACTGCGACTGCGGGTGCGAGAAGTACCAGCCCGACACCGACGCGCCCGGCGACATCGCCATGCTCTCGGTGAGCTCGATGCCGGTGTTGGCCTCGACGTCGAGCAGCCGCCAGAGCGTCTGCTTCTCGGTGTGCTCGGGGCAGGCGGGGTAGCCCGGCGCCGGCCGGATGCCGGCGTACTGCTCCTTGATGAGCGCGACGTTGTCGAGGTGCTCGTCGGGCGCGTAGCCCCAGAACTCCTTGCGGACCCGCTCGTGCAGCCGCTCGGCGAAGGCCTCGGCGAGCCGGTCGGCGAGCGACTCGAGCAGGATCGCGTTGTAGTCGTCGAGCTCCGCCTTGAACGCCGCCACCCGCTCGGCGCCGCCGAGCCCGGCCGTCACCGCGAAGCCGCCGACTCCAGCCCGGTCCCCTTCGGCGCGACGTAGTCGGCGAGCGACCGGTTCGGCACGCCGTCGCGGTGGTCGCCCTGCTGGCGCAGGTGGTGCAGCACGGCGAGCACCTCGGTCGCGGTCGTCGTCGGGGTAGACCTCGACGTCGTCGCCGACGGCGTTGGCCGGGAAGAAGCCGATGACGCCGTTGCGCGGTCAGCCACCGCTCCTCGATGATCCGGTCGAGCATCGCCTGCGCGTCGTCGTAGAGCTTGCGCGCGGCCTCGCCGCTCGCCGGGTTGTTGAGGATGTCGGGGAACTGCCCCTTCATCTCCCAGGCGTTGAAGAACGGCTGCCAGTCGATGTAGTCGCGCAGCTCGCCGAGGTCGTGGAGACTTGCGTGCGAGCACCGTGCGAGCGGCCGAGACGTCGTGGTCCTGCTGGAGCAGCATGCGGCGCGGCGGGCGGTAGCCGGACCAGTCGATCGGCGTCCGGTTCGCCGCGCGCGCGCTCGAGCGATGACCATCGGCCGGTCGTGCTTGGCCGCGTGGCGGCTCGCGCAGCGAGTCGTAGTCCTCCTTGACCTCGGCGAGCAGCTTCGGCGCGCTGCTCGTCGCTGAGCAGCGCGGCCGCGGTCGGCACCGAGCGCGAGGCGTCCTTGACCCAGACGACCGGGCCGTCGTACTTGCTGGTCGACCTTGACGGCCGTGTGCGCGCGCGAGGTCGTCGCGCCGCCGATGAGCAGCGGGATCGTCAGGCCCTGGCGCTGCATCTCGGCGGCGAAGTCGACCATCTCGTCGAGCGAGGGCGTGATCAGCCCCGACAGCCCGATGATGTCGGCGTCGTGCTCGCTCGCGGCGTCGAGGATCTTCTGCGCCGGCACCATGACGCCGAGGTCGATGACCTCGTAGTTGTTGCACTGGAGCACGACGCCGACGATGTTCTTGCCGATGTCGTGGACGTCGCCCTTGACCGTCGCCATGACGATCGTGCCGTTGGTGTCCTTCGCTTGGCGAGCTCGCGGGTCGTCGAGCTTCTCCTCCTCGATGAACGGGATGAGGTAGGCGACCGCCTTCTTCATGACCCGCGCGCTCTTGACGACCTGCGGGAGGAACATCTTGCCGGCGCCGAAGAGGTCGCCGACGACGTTCATGCCGTCCATCAGCGGGCCCTCGATCACCTCGATCGGGCGGCCGCCGCGCTCGGCGATCTCGGCGCGCAGCAGCTCGGTGTCGGCCTCGACGTGCGCGTCGATGCCCTTGACCAGCGCGTGCGTGATCCGCTCGCCGAGCGGCAGCGCGCGCCACTCCTCCTCGGTCACCTCGGCGCCTCGCCGGCCTCGGTTGTACTCCTCGGCGATCTCGAGCAGCCGCTCGGCGGCGTCGGGGCGCCGGTTGAGCACGACGTCCTCGATCCGCTCGCGCAGCTCGGGGTCGACCTCGTCGTAGACGACCAGCGCGCCGGCGTTGACGATGCCCATGTCGAGGCCGGCCGCGATCGCGTGGTAGAGGAAGACGGCGTGGATCGCCTCGCGCACGGGGTTGTTGCCGCGGAACGAGAAGCAGACGTTGGAGATGCCGCCGGAGACCAGGGCGCCCGGGAGGTTCTCCTTGATCCAGCGGGTCGCCTCGATGAAGTCGAGCCCGTACGACGCGTGCTCCTCGATGCCGGTCGCGACCGCGAAGACGTTGGGGTCGAAGATGATGTCCTCGGCCGGGAAGCCGACCTGCTCGGTGAGGATCCGGTAGGCCCGCTCGCAGATCGCCTTGCGGCGCTCGAGGTTGTCGGCCTGGCCGTCCTCGTCGAAGGCCATCACGACCGCGGCGGCGCCGTACTTGCGGCACAGCCGGGCGTGCTCGACGAACTTCTCCTCGCCCTCCTTCATGGAGATCGAGTTGACGATCGCCTTGCCCTGCACGCACTTGAGCCCGGCCTCGATGACCTCCCACTTCGAGGAGTCGACCATCACCGGGCACCCGGCAGATGTCGGGCTCGGAGGCGACCAGCTTGAGGAAGCGGTCCATCGCCGCGACGCCGTCGATCATCCCCTCGTCCATGTTGACGTCGATGACCTGCGCGCCGTTCTCGACCTGCTGCGCGGCCACCGACGAGCGCGGTGTCGTAGTCGCCGTCCTTGATCAGCTTGCGGAACCGGGCGGAGCCGGTGATGTTGGTGCGCTCGCCGACGTTGACGAACAGGCTGTCCTCGGTGACCGTCAGCGGCTCGAGCCCGGACAGCCGCAGCGCGGGCGCGGCTCGGCGACCGCGCGCGGCGCCGCGCCCGTCGGCCGCGTCGGCGATCGCCGCGATGTGGTCGGGAGTCGTGCCGCAGCAGCCGCCGACGACGTTGACCAGCCCGCTGGCGGCGAACTCGCCGAGCGATCGCCGCCATCTGCTCGGGCGTCTCGTCGTACTCGCCGAAGGCGTTGGGCAGCCCGGCGTTCGGGTGCGCGGAGACGAAGGTGTCGGCCAGCCGGCCAGCTCGGCGACG
>CAVWFF010000021.1:0-217515 GCA_963754145.1 uncultured Actinomycetota bacterium | reverse complement strand
AGGGGCGGCTACCGACGACTACCGACGAATCGGTGCTCTGACCTGCACAAACACCGATGGCAGGCGATTGCGCGCGACGGCGTGAAACGGCTGTATTGCGGACTCCCTGCGGACCGTGTGCGGACGCACTAGCGTCGCGCCCATTGAACACCGAGCGCAGCGAAGGCATGAGCGACGACGAGGGAACTCGTGCCGTCCTCCGCGCAGGCAGGGACGCGGTGCAGAGCACAGTGCCGGACGAGGCACCCGAGTGTTTTGCGCCCGGTTGCCAGCGGCTCGGCGTGATCGTTCAGACCGTGTCGATCGGGCAGGGCACACGCACATGGCACTGGTGCGTCATTCACGACCCGGAGGGGTAACCGCAGCGGTCCAGCCGGGCGGCGTGAGGTCCCGGTCGTCCTCGCGGATCCGGTCGGCGGGGAAGTCGCTAGTGCGGGTGCCCTACCCTGGGCCACGGCGCCACTGAACCGAGCCGACCCAACCGTCGGGCCCGCGTTTCCACGCTCGGAGCTCACCCTCAATTCTCCTCGCCGTCATCGAGCGTGACCAGGACGTCGGTGCGCTCATCGGCCCGATAGGTGGCGAGTGCAGTCGCGCACATCACCGAACGTCCTAGACCCCCTCTGACCTGCGCAAACGCGCTGAGTCAGTAGTACCAGGGGAACGGCGACCAGTCCGGGTCGCGCTTCTCGAGGAACTGGTCGCGGCCCTCCTGCGGCCTCGTCGGTCATGTAGGCCAGGCGGGTGGTCTCGCCGGCGAAGAGCTGCTGGCCGACCAGGCCGTCGTCGATCAGGTTGAAGGAGTACTTCAGCATCCGCTGCGCGGTCGGGCTCTTGCCGTTGATCAGCCGGCCCCACTCCAGCGCCGGTGGCCTCGAGCTCGGCGTGCGGGACGGCCCGGTTGACCGCGCCCATCCGGACGCCGTCCTCGGCGGAGTACTCCTGGCCGAGGAAGAAGATCTCGCGGGCGAACTTCTGGCCGACCTGGCGGGCGAGGTACGCCGACCCGAAGCCGCCGTCGAACGAGCCGACGTCGGCGTCGGTCTGCTTGAACCGCGCCTGCTCGGCGCTGGCGAGGGTGAGGTCGCAGACCACGTGCAGGCTGTGGCCGCCGCCGGCGGCCCAGCCGGGGACCACGCAGATCACGATCTTGGGCATGAACCGGATCAGCCGCTGGCACTCGAGGATGTGCAGCCGGCCGAGCTTGGCCTTGTCGACGGTCTCGGCGGTCTCGCCCGTCGCGCGTACTGGTAGCCGGCCCTGCCGCGGATCCGCTGGTCGCCGCCGGTGCAGAACGCCCACTTGCCGTTCTTCGCGCTCGGGCCGTTGCCGGTGAGCAGCACGCAGCCGACGTCGCTCGACGTGCGCGCGTGCTCGAGGACGCGGAGCAGCTCGTCGACGGTGTGCGGCCGGAAGGCGTTGAGCACGTCGGGCCGGTCGAAGGCGATCCGGACCGTGCCGTGCGCCTTCGCCCGGTGGTAGGTGAGGTCGGTCAGGTCCTCGAAGCCGGGCACGTCGTCCCACGCGTCGGGGTCGAAGATCTCGCTGCACTCCGTCGATGGCGCTCATGGTCGCGAACGCTAGTCGGCGGCCGGAATCCTCGACGGCCGGATCGCGCGGTGTTGTGCGCGGTATGACCCTCCAAGGCGAATACGTCCCCAGCAAGGCAGCAGTGGGTCCGCGACCAGGTCGAGGAGTTCGAGGCCACCGACGGGCAGCGAGGCCAACACCCTGCGCGACACGGGCGACCCGATCGTGGTGATCACCTCGCTCGGCGCGAAGTCCGGCAAGCTCCGCAAGAACCCGGTGATGCGGGTCGAGCGCGACGGCACGTACGTCGCCATCGCGTCGCATGGGCGGGGCGCCGACAGAACACCCGAGTGGTACTACAACTTCCTCGCCCACCCCGAGGTCGAGCTCCAGGACGGCCCGGAGCAGGAAGACCTACCGCGCCCGCGCTCGTCGAGGGCGACGAGCGCGCCGACTGGTGGCAGCTACGCGGTCGACACCTGGCCGACGTACGGCGAGTACCAGAAGAAGACCGACCGGGAGATCCCGGTCTTCGTGCTCGAGGCAGATCTGAGCCGCTCAGGCCGTCGGCGCCGGCGATCGAGTCGGCCAGCGCGCACAGGTGGCGAGAGCCGGGCGATCTCGGAGTCGAGGATCGCCGGGCCGCCGCGGCGCGCGATGACGACCAGGTCGCCGTCGTGGCCGAGCGGGCAGCCGGCCGCGATCACCTGGCTCCACGGCTCGGGCACCTCCAGCCGCATCCCGCGCGTGACGGTCTCCGGCCACGTGATGTCGTCCGGGATCGACTCGGGCGCCGCCGTCGTACGACGCACGATGCCGATCCGGCCCACCTCCGGGCGCAGCCGGGCGGCCCAGTCCACGCGGAAGGTCGAGGGCAGCGCGTCGACCAGCACGTTGCGGGCGTCGCTGCGGCGCTGGGTCATCTCCTCGACCAGCTCGAGGTCGAGGAACAGGCCGCCACCGGCGCCGTAGCGCTGGATCCAGACCACCTCGACGCCGTCGAGCTGGGTGCACGCGGAGACCACGCTGTCGGGCATCACGCCGTCGGTCATGGTCAGGAACACGTCGTCGACCGCGACCCCGTCGGCACGGTGCTCCACGATCTCGATCGCCTCGATGTTGCCGCCGGCCAGACCGATCGCGGATCGCGACGCGGCCCAGCGAGCCGGGGACGTCGGGCAGCGCCACGCGCAACAGGTGGGACACACCCTGACCCTAGTCTCGTCCGAGCGGGAAGGAGCCCACCTCCTCATAGCGCGGACGCCGCCGCGGACCCTCCCCGAGGTGCGACGCGACCAGCGTGAGCCGGTCGGCCTGCCACGCCGGTCCGCGGTAGCCGTCCAGCAGCCGCACCCACGCGGTGACCTCGGTCGGACGGCCGCACCGCGCGACCGTGAGGTGGGGGCGGAAGCGCTGCCCGTCCACGGCGATCCCCGCCCGCGACGCGGCGGCGCGGCACCCCGTCGCCAACCGGCTCAGCTCGGTGCGCCCGGGTTCGGCCAGGTCGAGCCCGGCGTAGAGGACGCGGGCGCGCGCCGGGTTCGGGAACGCGCCCCCGCCGGCGACCACGGCCGGGAACGCGGTACGACGGGCGGCCGCACGGCCGAGCCGTTCGACGAGGTCGTCCAGCCGCCGGTCGGGCACCTCGGCCAGGAAGGCCAGGGTCATGTGCAGGTGCTCCGCCGGTGTCCATCGGAAAGGCGCGGCCTCGCGTCGTACGTCCAGGAAGGCGTCGAGATCCTCGACCACGTCGGGCGGCGGAACCAGCGCCGCGAACATCCGCATGGTGCCATCCAACCGCGTCGGGGGATTCGCCCCGTTTCGCCCTGAATCAAGGTATTTACGAGGTCGGATGTCAGACTCTGCGCCCATGAAACCGCGCCGATACTCGGGGGCAGCGCTGCTGGCCTCGGCCACCCTGCTCCTGCCTGCCGCTGCCGCGGTGCCCGCCTCCGCCACGACCCCGGCCGCGTGACCACCAGGTCGGCCGCGACCGGCGGCGACGGCATGAGCCCGACGAGGACCCCGACGCTGACCCGCACCAGGGCCCGCGTGATCGGCTCCGACCCCGCGGTCGCCGCACGCAGGTTCCTGGCCGGGCGTCGCGCCACGTTCCACATCGCCGACCCGGTCCGTGACCTGCGTACCGTCTCCACGGCCTCGGAGGACGGCGTCACCACGGTGCGGCTTTCCCAGCGCTACCGTGACATCCGGGTCGTGGGCGCGCAGTACATCGTCCGGATGAGGGACCGAGGGCGCCAGCAACGTCGTCACCGGCACGAGCGGCCGGTACTTCTCCGCGCTCAGCGTCGACGTGTCGCACCCGCTCGGGTTCCGGTTCGCGCGGCTCGCTGCACTGCACGCGCTCTCGGACGTCCGCTGGAAGCAGGCACCGGTCGTGTACCGACGCGGGCAACGCGATCGTGCCGGTCGGCCCGGGGATCCTGACCCGGCACGTCACCGTGCACCGGATATGACCTCGGGCGGCGGCGGCCGGTGCGCCAGCAGTTGTACATCCATGCCCACACCGGCAAGCCGGTGCTCAGCTTCAACGACATCGCCTACGACACACCGGTCGAGACCACCGGGCCGAGCGTGAACGGCGGCAGCGTGCCGCTGAGGGCCACCCAGACGGCGACCGGCTTCGAGCTGCGGGACCGCAGCCGCGACATGTTCGGCTCCTCCGGGGGCGAGATCCTCACCCGCGACGCCAAGGGCGCCGACGTCTTCTTGTTCCTCGACCAGGAGCTGCCGCCGCGGATCGGGCCGGCGTTCTCGAAGACCATCCCGTTCCCGGCCAGCCCGAAGAGCGGCACCAACGACGCCCACTACGCACTCGGGCAGGTCTACGAGTTCTACAAGGGGCTGGGCCGGGACAGCATCGACGGCCAGGGTGGCTCGATCAACGCGGTCGTCGGGGTGACCGACTTCGGCTCCCCGTTCCCGAACGCCTTCTGGAACGGCTCCTACATGGTCTTCGGCGCCGGCGGGTTCGGTTTCAAGCCGTTCGGAGCGGCTCTGGACGTGGTCGGCCACGAGCTCACCCACGGCGTCGTCGAGGCAGAGGACGCGCTGCTCTACTTCGGTCAGTCCGGTGCCACCAACGAGGCCGTCGCGGACTACCTCGGCAACGCGGCACAGAACACCGTCGAGGGCATCGCGCCGGACGACCCCGCTCGACGGTCTGCTCGGCGACCAGCTGTGCGCCGACGGGCCCGCGGGTCGAGTGCTTCGACCGGGACCTGAACGAGCTGCGGACCACCAGCGACTTCATCTCCACCCCCGACGACAACGGCGGGGTGCACCTGAACTCGACGATCGTCAGCGGCTCCTGGTGGGAGATCCGGCACGCGCTCGGCGCCGCCGTGGCGGACAAGCTGGTCTACAAGACCCTGACCCAGTACCTCGGCGAGCTGGACCAGTTCGTCGACGTCCGCAACGCCACCGTCGCCGCCGCACAGGACACGCCAGGCCTCTCCGCCGACGACGTCCAGACCGTGGAGGACGCCTTCCGCCACCACGGGATCGTCGACGACTGGGAGCTGACCGAGCTCGGGGTCGACTTCCACCCGCTGCACACGATCCTCGGCTTCCCGTTCATCTTCCCCCGGGTCGCGAACGGGTCCTGGTACGCCTCGGACATCGCCAGCCCACGGACGTCTTCGCGGCCATCTTCACCGGCCGCTCACAGGCCCTGCACCGGGCACGAGGTTCAGCCCGGACGAGCCGGCGTACTTCGACAACCCCGACTCCGACGGCACCACGGTGGCCTGGACCAAGACCCGTGACAGCGACGGTCGCACCTACGTCGAGACCAAGCCGGCCGCGGGCGGCCCGGTGACGATCGAGGACTTCGTGGAGTTCCCCTTCATCTTCGACCTCCGCATCGACGGCAGGACGCTCGTCTACCCCAGCTTCAGCTTCAGCAACGACCGTGGGCAGGTGACCGTGCTCAAGCCGGACGGCACGGCCCGCGTGATCCGCGCAGCAAGGGGGCGCAACCAGCTCCTCCCGGACGTGCGGGACGACGAGGTCGTCTTCGCGACGATCTCCGACAACCAGAGACGGCTCTGGATCAAGTCCTACGACGTGGCCACCGACACGGTCACGATCCTTGGGAGGATCAAGAACGCACACCGGATGGCGATCGACGACCTGACGATCACCCCGAACCACATCGTCTTCTCCCTGGACAAGCACCTCAGGACAGCCCGCACCGGGTTCGTGGTGATGAACCGCGACGGCTCGAACCGACACTGGCTGATCAAGGACACCTCGACCCGGGCGCCGAGGCTGCCGATGATGACCGCGACCGACGACGCCGTCAGCTTCACCGACATCGACATCTTCAGCGAGTTCTTCGACACCCACCTCCGCCAGATCCCCACGCGGGGCGGGCCGATCACCCAGGTCTCCTGCTCGAAGGCGTTCAAGGGAGCACCGGCCAGCGACACCGGCACGGGTGTCACCTGGGTGGACTTCTCGGCCGGCAGGTCCCAGGTCGTCAACCGGGAGACGCCGGTCGGGACCTGCAGCTGAGTCCGGAGCCCACGACCGCCCCCGGCCTAGCCTCGAACCATGAGGCGGGCACGGGTGGCGGCCGTGGCCGTTCTGGCCTGCCTGCACGCCGGGCTACCGGCGGCGGGCACGGTCGCGCCCGCGTGGCTGGGCACTCGGGTGCTGCCGCGCACCGCCGACGGGTTCGGCGAGGTCCGCCCGACGCCGGCGGCGCTGCGCGAGCGCCGGTTCACGCTGCCCGACGCGCTGCCGGAGCTGCCCGGCACCGGCTTCGCCGCACGTGTCGAACCGCGCTCCGGCGCGGGTGCTCGCCCGCTCGACCTGGCGGCCGGGCTGCCCGGTCGCCGCGCGGGACCTGGCCTGGGTGCGGCTCACGTTCTGGGGCTTCGACGACCGCCGGCACACCGGTGAGCTGCTGGTGAACCGGTCCGTCGCCGGTCCGCTGGTCACCGTCTTCCGCCGGTTGTACGACGAGCGCTTCCCGATCGAGCAGATGCGGATCACCACGCAGGCCGAGCAGGACGCACCCCCGACCGGCGACGGCAACGACACGGGAGCCTTCGCCTGCCGTCCGGTGCGCGGCGCGACCGTGTTCTCCCAGCACGCCTACGGGCTCGCCGTCGACGTGAACCCGTTCCAGAACCCCTACCTCAAGGGCGATCTCGTGCTCCCCGAGCTCGCCTCGTCGTACCGCGACCGCGGCCGGCACCGCCCGGGGATGATCCTCGCCGGCGGCCCCGTGGTGCGGGCGTTCGCGAGCATCGGCTGGACCTGGGGCGGCACCTGGCGCTCGCTGCAGGACCTGCAGCACTTCTCGGCCAACGGGCGCTGACGACCACTGGTGTCTCCGGCCGAACGGGTCCAAGATGGCCCGAGGACCACGCGCCGGGAGGGCACCCATGGCCGACAAGCAGACACGGAGGGCAACCACCCACGACCTCGGGGCGTCACGGCCCGACCGGATACGCAACGTCGTCCTGGTCGGGCCGAGCTCTGTCGGGCAAGACCACCCTGGTCGAGACGTTGCTGGCGTCGTCCGGCGCCATTCACCCGGGCCGGGTCGGTCGCGGACGGCACCACGGTCTCCGACTTCGAGGACTCCGAGCGCAGCCACCAGCGGTCGATGTCGCTCGCCGTCGACCCCGCTGGTGCACGGCGGCACCAAGGTCAACCTGGTCGACACCCCCGGCTACGCCGACTTCGTCGGGGAGCTGCGCGCCGGGCTGCGGGCGGCCGACTGCGCGCTGTTCGTGGTCGCCGCCAACGAGGGCGTCGACGAGGCGACCCGCCAGCTCTGGCGCGAGTGCGCCCAGGTGCAGATGCCGCGCGCGGTCGTGGTGACCAAGCTCGACCACGCGCGCGCCGACTACGACGGGGTCGCTCGCGCAGGCGCAGGCGGCGTACGGCGACAAGGTGCTGCCGCTCTACCTCCCGATCCGCGACGGCGCCGAGGTCACCGGCGCTCGAGGGGCTGCTGTCCGGTGACCTCGAGAGCGAACGCCGGGGCGAGCTGATCGAGGGGATCATCGAGGAGTCCGAGGACGAGTCGCTGATGGACCGCTACCTCGGCGGCGAGGAGATCAAGGAGGACGTCCTGGTCGCCGACCTGGAGAAGGCGGTCGCCGCGCGCGACGTTCTTCCCGGTGATGCCGGTCTGCTCCGCCACTGGCGTCGGCTGCACCGAGCTGCTGGACCTGATCGTCCGCGGTTTCCCGTCGCCGTCCGGAGCACACCCCGCCCGAGGTGTTCACGCCGGCCGGCGCGCCCGCCGGCACCGCGCCGTGCGACCCGTCGGCGCCGCTGGTGGCCGAGGTCGTGAAGACCACCAGCGACCCGTACGTCGGGCGGGTGAGCGTGGTCCGGGTCTTCTCCGGCACGCTCGACCCCGACCAGTCGCGTGCACGTCTCCGGCCACTTCTCGTCGTTCTTCGGCGAGGGCTCCGGCCACGACGACCACGACGAGGACGAGCGGATCGGCGCCCTGGCCCATCCGTTCGGCGGCCAGCAGGTGCCGGCCGACCGCGTGGTCGCGGGCGACCTCGCCAACATCGGCCGGCTGACGCGGGCCGAGACCGGCGACACCCTCTCCGGCGTCGACCAGCCGCTGGTGCTCAAGCCGTGGTCGATGCCCGAGCCGCTGCTGCCGGTCGCGATCGAGGCCGCGACCAAGTCCGACGAGGACAAGCTCTCCTCCGCGCTCGGCCGGCTCGCCGCCGAGGACCCGAGCCTGCGCATCGAGCAGAACCCGGAGACCCGCCAGCTGGTGCTCTGGGTGATGGGCGAGTCCCACGCCGAGGTGGCGCTCGACCGGCTGCAGCGCGCGCTTCGGGGTGAGCGTCGAGCGGCGCGACGTGATCGTGCCGCTGCGGGAGACGTTCACCGGCAAGGCCGAGGGACACGGCCGCCACGTCAAGCAGTCCGGCGGCCACGGCCAGTACGCCATCTGCGACATCGAGGTCGAGCCGCTGCCGCGAGGGCGGCGGCTTCGAGTTCGTCGACAAGGTCGTCGGCGGCGCCGTCCCCCGCCAGTTCATCCCCAGCGTCGAGAAGGGCGTGCGCGCGCAGATGGAGCGCGGCGTCCGCAACGGCTACCCGGTGGTCGACCTGCGGGTCACGCTCACCGACGGCAAGGCGCACAGCGTCGACTCCTCCGACATGGCGTTCCAGAGCGCCGGCGCGCTCGCGCTGCGCGAGGCCGCGGCCGCCGGCGGGCGTCTGCATGCTCGAGCCGTACGACGAGGTGGCGGTGCTCGTGCTCGACGACCAGATCGGCGGCGTGATGTCCGACCTCTCCGCCCGGCGCGGCCGGCTGCTCGGCACCGACAAGGTGGGCGAGGACCGCACCCAGGTGCGCGCCGTCGTACCCCAGAGCCAGCTGGTGCGCTACGCGATCGACCTGCGCGCCTCCACCCACGGCGTCGGCACGTTCACCCGGTCCTTCGCGCACTACGAGCCGATGGCGGAGAACCACGCGCAGGAGGTCAGCCCGCGCGGGTAGTCAGCCCCGGGTGACGAACGCCGCGAGGTCGCGGCTCTGCTGGCGACGCGTGGGCTCGTGGACGTACATCATGTGCCCGGCCTCGTAGTACGCGTGCTCGATGTTGGCGCGCAGCTCGTCGGGCAGGTTGAGGTGGGCGACCACGTCCTCCGCCGCGAAGTGCGGGGTGGCGCCGTCGTAGTAGCCGTAGGCGACGTGCACCCGCAGGTGCGGGTTCTGCCGCATCGCCCGCTCGAGCTTGGGCGTCACGTCGATCGGCCGGCCCTCGAAGTCCTTGTAGGACCAGGGGTCCACGCGGCGGGAGATCTGCTCGTAGGGGAGGTCGCTCTCGAAGCCGAGCTCCTCGCGCACGTAGTGGTTGAACGCGGCGGCGTACGGTCCCGAGATCGCGTCGTGGGCGGGGTCGGCGTCCATGTTCTCGGCGATGGCGGAGGCCATCGGACCGCTGAACCGGCCGTCCAGGCGCCCCACCGTGCGCCGCTCGTCGCGCAGCAGCTCGCCGAAGAAGCGCCAGTGCTCGATCCGCAGGTCGGCGCGGTCGACGTAGTCCTCCGAGAGCCCGGTCAGCGACGCGAGCTTGCGCACCGCCGCGGCACGCTCCTTCGTGGTCAGCCGGTTGCCCTTGCGGAGCACGGCCGGGTAGTCGCCGGCGGCGTACTCCTCGGCCTCCTTGACCAGCGCCCGCAGCGACCGGCGCTTGACCTTGCCGTGGTAGTGCGCGATCGCGGCGTACGTCGGGAGGTAGAGCGCGTGCGCCCGGTCGTTGCGCTGCTTCTCGAAGTCCAGCGACGACAGGTCGAGCACGCTGGAGATCAGGATCAGGCCGTTGAGGTACATCCCGTGCCGGCTCTGCAGGTGCTCGGCGAGCGCCGCACCGCGCAGCGTGCCGTAGGACTCCCCGGCCACGAACTTCGGCGACATCCAGCGCTTGTTCCGCGACACCCAGATCCGGATCAGCTCGGCGACGGACTCGATGTCGCCCTGGTAGCCGTGGAACGGCTCCGGCTTGCTGCCCTCGACCACGCGGGAGTAGCCGGTCGACACCGGGTCGATGAAGACCAGGTCGCTCACCGCGAGCAGCGACTCCGGGTTGTCGGCCAGCTCGTACGGCGGCGGCAGCAGGTTGCCGGCGTCGCCCATCAGCACCCGGCGCGGGCCGAGCAGTCCCAGGTGCAGCCACACGCTGGAGCTGCCGGGACCGCCGTTGAACGCGAACGTCACCGGCCGCCGCTCGTCGCCGCCCTCGACCACGTAGGAGGTGATCGACATCTCGGCCTTCGCCTTGAAGCCGGTGAACGTGCCGTCCTCGTAGACCTCGTCGCGCAGCACCACGCGGCCGGTGGTCGCGGTGTAGGTCGCAGGGTCCGCCGGCCGACCTTGAGCTCGTGCTCGGTGACGACGAGGTCGTCCTTCGGCTCGGCGGGCTTGGTCACCGCCTTCGGGTCGGCCTTCGGGTCGGTCCTTCTGCTCGGTCGTCTCGCTCGTGTCGTCCGCCACCCGGTCACCCTAGTCAGCGACCGTCAGACGGTGCTGGGGGCGCTGCAGCTGTCCGGTGGTCGAGCAGCGAGCGAGTGTCGAGTCCACGGCTGATTCCGGTGGTCGAGCAGCGAGTGTCGAGACCACGGTGGTCGAGCAGCGAGCGCCAGCGAGCGAGTGTCGAGACCACTCCGCCGCGGTTGCAGGTGGCGGGTTGGGGAAAGGCGCAGCGACGGGGAGAGGTACGGCGCGGGGGGCGGTCGTGCTCCCGGCTCCGGCATGGCGGGTGGTTGAGGAGGCGCGCCAGCGCCGTCTCGGGGCTCCGCGTGCCCGCTGGTCGAGCTGGCTTGCCCGCTGGTCGAGCTGGCTTGCCCGCTGGTCGAGCTTGTCGAGACCACGACTCGCCGCTCCAGAAACACTCGAAAATACTTGTCCACATGCCGGGCAGAACCCCGTTCCTGGACCTCGGACTGTCGGTGGTCGATGCCAGAATTCCCTGTATGACAACGGCATTCGACGACACCGGACAGCACCCGGTCACGTCCACGATCGCCGCCATCTCCCAGCTGCTGCACGACATCGCCGACCTCGGACTGTGGACCCTGCGCCCGGCCGAGACCGAGGCCAACCTGACCGCCCTCGCCCAGCTGCGGCACCAGATCACCGAGCTCGAGCTCCGCCACGCCCACCACGCCGACCGCCTCGACCTCGGCGCCGCAGCCGGCGCCACCGACACCGCCAGCCACTGGGCCAACACAGACCCGGCAGACCAAACGGGACGCGAAGCGCCGCCTCGACCTCGCCCACGCCCTGGACCACGACCACGAGCCGGTCCGGGACGCGATGGCCGCCGGCCACGTCTCCGAGGAACAGGCCGCGGTGATCGTCAAGGGCGTCGACGCGCTCCCGGTCGAGCACCGCCGCGACGCCGAGGCCCACCTGATCGGCTGCGCGGCCGAGCACGACCCGGTCGCGCTGCGCCGGCTCGCGCACCGGGTCCTCGAGGTCGTCGCCCCCGAGATCGCCGAAGACCACGAGCTCAAAGCCCTGCAACGCCAGGAAGCCCTCGCCGAGGAGGCCTGCCGGTTCACCATCGCCGACGACGGCCACGGCCTGTGCCACGGCCGGTTCACCCTCCCGGCCCCGGTCGGAGCGATGCTCAAGCAGGCGGTGCTCGCGATGAACGCACCCAAGCACCGCGCACCACTCCGGCACCCCGAAAGGGTCTCGGGCACGCGTTCTGCGAGTACGTCACCCGCTACCCGATCGACCGGCTCCCGCACGCCGGCGGCGTCGACGCCACCGTGGTCGTCACGATGACCCTGGAGAACCTGCTCAGCCGCAGCGAGGCACCCGCCTACCTCGACACCGGCGACCCGATCACCGCCGCCCAAGCCCGGAAGCTCGCCTGCGAAGCCGGCATCATCCCCCTCGTGCTCGGCGGCAAGTCCGAGATCCTCGACCAAGGCCGCGCCACCAGGTTCCACACCAAGGCCCAACGGATCGCGATCGGCCACCGCGACCAGCACTGCACCGCACAAGGCTGCGACTGGCCCGCCGCGCTCTGCCACGTCCACCACAACGCCCCCTGGTCCAGTGGCGGCAAGACCTCCGTCAAGGACGGACGCCTGCTCTGCCCCAGACACCACACCTACGCCCACTCACCCGAAGTACGAGATGAAGACCATCCCCAACGGACGCGTCATCTTCAGCCGCACGTGACCTGCGTGGGCGAGGGCGGGCGCGCGGAGGAAGCATGCCTGATCAGAAAGACCTCGAGGAGTTCCTGTCCGACGCCCGGGTCGAGCCAGCGGTGCTGGACCTGCGGCCCGACTACCGGGTCCTGCTCGTCGCCGTGGACGGACTGCGTCCCGGCCCGAGCGACGAGCTCAGCCACCGGCTGGTGACCAGGGCCGAGTCGGCGGTGAGTCAATCGCTGCGCGGTCGACGGGTCGAAGACCTGCCGCATGTCGCCGCTTGACGGGACGCGTACCGGGCGTTCGGCGCGAAGCCACAGCGCACCCGCAACAGTCTCGAGGCGCTGATGCGTCGCGCCGAGTCCGGCCTCCCCCGGGTGAACCGGCTGACCGACATCTACAACGCGCTGTCGGTGCTGCACCAGGTGCCGATCGGTGGGGAGGACCTGTCCCGCTACTCCGGCTCACCGCGGCTCGCTCGGGCAACCGGCGACGAGCCCTTCGACACCGTCGCCGATGGCGCGGTCGTCGTCGAGCACCCCGCACCCGGTGAGGTTGTGTGGTGCGACGACGCCGGCGTGACCTGCCGTCGCTGGAACTGGAGGCAGGGCATCCGGACCCAGCTGCGCGAGGACACCAGGTCCGCCCTGTTCATCCTCGACGCCCTCGACCCCCTGACCGACGACGCGCTCACCGCGACCGCCGACGAGCTGGTCTCGCACCTTCATGGAGCCGGGGAGCGCTCCCGGTCGCCACGCGACTGATCGCCCCACTCACCGGCGCCGAGCACTGATCGATCTACAGGGACGATGTGCGACGTGGAGTCCGACGCCATCGCACTGCCGTGCCACCACCAGGTCCGGCTCTGGGCCACCGTGGTCCTCAACGGGCAGCTCGACACGGTGGGGGCGGGAACCACCTCCTAGTCGAGGCAGAACTCGTTGCCCTCGACGTCCTGCATGACGAGGCACGCTTCGTTCTCCTCGTCGGCAGGGAGCAGGTGCAGGCGACGAGCGCCAAGCGGCCCCAGTCGAGCGGCTTCAGCCTCGAGGGCGGACGACGCGCTCGTCGCCGGTCAGCCCTGCCCCGACGCGTACGTCGAGGTGCAGCCGGTTCTTCACCGTCTTAACCTCGGGCACTCGCTGGAAGTACAAGCGCGGACCGTTCCGTCTGGATCCTGGCACGCCCAGCTCGAACCCCGGCTCTCGACGGGAAGCGAGGCTTCGTACGCATCCCACGAGTCGAACCCCGGCGGGATCGGAGGGTCGACGTACCCGAGCACCGCCTTCCAGAACTCGGCAACGGCTCGTGGGTTCGCGCAGTCGAAAGTCACCTGTACCTGTTTCACGGTCGCCATCGTGTCACTGTCGATATGGCTGGGATGCCCGACCTGGAATCCGCGGTCGAGGTGGAGGTTGAGATGGTTGCGCATGTACGGCCGGCTGCTGGGTGCCACGGGAGATGGCATTCCACGGAGAGGCTGCGGCAACGGCAACCCTTTGTGAAACTGGTCCTCATGAAGGCCTTCAGACGCACGGGTGACCTGCCGATGCTGGGTGAGCACGCGGTTGTGCTGGGCGCAAGCATGGCTGGGTTGGTGGCTGCCCGGGTGCTCGCCGACTGCTACGAACGCGTGACTGTCGTCGAGCGAGATCACCTGCCGCCGGTGGGCGAGACGCGCAAGGGTGTGCCCCAGGCGCGTCACGCGCACCTGCTGCTGCCGAGCGGCGCGGAAGCCATCGGGGACCTCTTCCCCGGCCTGCTGGACTCCCTGGCCCGTGAGGGAGTCCAGGTCATCGATGACGCGCGACAGTTCCAGTTGACGTTCGGTGGCCACCGGCTGGCGCAGGATCACGAGGCCGACTTCCCCCCGATGTACCAGGTGAGCCGAGCGCTCCTCGAGGGCCGAGTCCTCGAGCGGCTGCGGTCCTGGCCGGGAGTTGAGGTGCTCGACGGGTATGACGTCGTCGGACTGGCCAGCGACGCCGATCGAGCTGGCGCCGACGCCACGGACCACCCGGCCGAACGGGTCACCGGGGCGCGGGTCCAGCGTCGATCAGATGGTCAGACGAGCACCCTCCACGCCGACCTGGTGGTGGCCGCGACAGGCCGCGGAAGTCGCGCAGGTCACTGGCTGGAGGAGGCGGGCCACGAACGACCCATCGAGGAGCGACTGCAGGTCGACCTGATGTACGTCAGCTGCCTGTTGAAGATGGAGAGCGACGTGCTGGGACACGTGCGGACCTTCCTCACCGGGCCGGTACCGGAGCGGCCCACGTCGATCGCGCTGATCGCACAGGAGAACGACACCTGGATCCTGACCGTGTCCGGCTACGCCGGACATCACCCGCCCACACAGTGGCCCGAACTCGTCGCCTCGCTGCGCACCTGGGTACCGGACCCGGTCGTTGCGGCGATCGAGGGGTCGGAACGACTGACCCCCCTCCACACCCACCGGTACCCGGCCAGCCTGCGACGCCGGTACGACAGGCTCGCCCGCTTCCCGCACGGCTTCCTCGTGATCGGCGACGCCGTATGCAGCTTCAACCCGATCTACGGACAGGGGATGACAGTGGCGGCGCTGGAGGCACAGGTGCTCCAGAGCTGTCTGAGAGCCGGCACCGACAGGTTGGCGCGACGGTTCTTCAAGAAGATCGCCAAGTCCAGCGGCGCTGCCTGGCAGCTGGCCACCGGCGGTGATCTCGCGCTCCCGATCGTCCCCGGCCCGCGTCCCCTGCTGGTGAGGGTGCTCAACACGTACGTCGACCGGGTCCAGGCGGCCGCAGAGCAGAACCCGGCCGTGGCGACCACGTTCATGCGCGTGACCTCCCTACTCGACCCGCCCTCGCGGCTACTGACTCCCACGACCGTGGTCAGGGTGGTGGCCGCGCGCCGTCATCAGGGGCAACGAGCGGGGTGACCGGGCGGCGCGGACTCAGCAGGCTCCTGGTGGCATCAGCGCGGGAAGCGGGTGGTGCGCTCCAGCTCGTTGAGGTCGAGGTGGTTGCGCATGTACTGCCGGGTCGGGTCGACCGGCGGGACGTACTCCCACGGCGTCACCACACCGACCCGGAGGGCGGCGTTGACCAGCCGGCGCCGGGCCTGGTCGTCGACCACGTCGTCGTACAGCGCGTCGAGGTCCCAGCGCTCGGCGACCTCGGCCCGCAGCGCCTTGAGCCGCACCGCCCAGTCGGGGTCCTCGGCGAGGTTGACCCGCTCCAGCGGGTCGTTCGCGAGGTCGTACAGCTGGTCGGGGTCGACCGGCGAGTGGACGTACTTGAGGTCACCGCGCCTGATCATCACGATCGGCGCGATCGCGCCCTCACCCATGTACTCGCCGACCACCTCGCGCTCGACCGGCTCCACGCCGTTGGGACCGCGGCACAGGTCGAGAAGCGAGCGCCCGGCCAGCGGGTCGACGCTCGGCGGTACGCCCTGGCCAGCGAGCTCGACGATGGTCGGCAGCACGTCGACCAGGGACACCGGATCGGCGACCCGCTTGGGCGAGAACCGCTTGGGTGCGTTGACGATCAGCGGAACCCTGGCGGAGCCCTCGAAGAAGTTCATCTTGTACCAGAGACCGCGCTCGCCGAGCATGTCGCCGTGGTCGGCGAGGAGCACCACGATCGTGTCGTCGGTCAGGCCCAGCGCGTCGAGGGTGCCGGTCAGCCTCGCGGTCCACTCGTCGAGGTAGGAGATGTTGCCGTAGTACGCCCGCCGGGCGCGTCGTACGTCGTCGGAGGTGATCTCGACCTCGTCCATGGCGCTGACCTGGCGCAGCCGCAGCGTGTGCGGGTCGGCCGGGACGTCGTCGGATCCCAAGCGTGGGCAGGGGAATCTCCGCGCCCTCGTAGAGGTCCCAGTACCTGCCGCGGGTGACGTAGGGGTCGTGCGGGTGGGTGAAGCTCGACGACCAGCAGCCACGGCCGCTCGTCGTCCTGTCGCGCCAGGTCGTGCAGGGCGCGCACCCCCTGGTGGCCGACCTCGTCGTCGTACAGCAGCTGGTTGGTGACCTCGGCGACGCCGGCCGTCGTGACCGAGTCCATGTTGTGGAACCACCAGTCGACGCGCTCGTCGGGCTGCAGCCAGTTGGGCGTCCACCCGAAGTCGGCCGGGTAGATGTCCGTGGTGCGCCGCTCCTCGAAGCCGTGGAGCTGGTCGGGCCCGACGAAGTGCATCTTGCCGTCGAGCACCGTGCGGTAGCCCGCGATCCGCGCGTAGTGCGCGAAGGTCGGGATGGTGCTCGCGAGGTAGGCCGCGTTGTCGTAGCCGCGCGTCGCCGACGGCAGCTGGCCGGTCATCATGCAGTAGCGGGCCGGGGTGCACAGCGGGCTGTTGGAGTACGCCGCGTCGAACACGACGCCGGTGCGCGCCAGCCGGTCGATGGTCGGTGCCTGGACGACCGGATTGCCGTAGCAGCGCAGGGCGGTCGGGTGCGACCTGGTCGAACATCACGACCAGGACGTTGGGGCGCACAGCCGGAGGAGCGTCGGTCACATCCCGAGTGTGACACCTCGCTAGCGCCAGTCGCCGCGCCAATCCCGACGCGCGCTGCACGGTGCGGGCCACGGCGGCCCGGACCGACTCCTCGGTGCCGATGACGCGCACCTTGTCCTGGGCGCGGGTGACGGCGGTGTAGAAGAGCTCGTGGGTGAGCAGCGGCGAGTCCGTCGGGCGGCATCACGACGCTGACCTCGCGGGCCTGCGAGCCCTGCGACTTGTGCACGGTCATCGCGTGCACGGTCTGCACGCCGGCCAGCCGGGTGGTCGCGAACTCCTTGAGCCCGTCGGCGCCGGGGACGACGACGCGCAGCCGCCCGTCGACCAGCCGGACGGTCACGCCGATGTCGCCGTTGTAGAGGCCCTGGCCGTAGTCGTTGGCGGTGACCAGCACCGGGCGCCCGGCGTACCACTCGTCGTAGTGGGTGACCCCGGTGCGCTCGGCGACCAGTCGCTCGACCTGGCGGTTCCAGCCGGTGACGCCGTAGGGGCCCTCGCGGTGGGCGCACAGCAGCCGGTGCCGGTCGAGAGCGTCGACCGCGGCCTCGGCGTCGCCGGCCTCCGCTGCGAGACGTACGGCGAGCGCGGCCTCGGTGACCGTCGCCCGGAACGCCGCCATCGCGCGCTCGTCGTCGGGGTCGACCAGCTCGACGTCGCCACCCGACGCGCAGGACCTCGACCACCCGGTCGGCGTCGTCGCCGCGCAGCGCCTGCGGCGAGGTCGGCGATGCCGCCGCCGAACCGGTGCGCGGTCGTGCAGCGCGCGCCACCGGCGAGTCGGCGCGGCGGCCGAAGCCGTCGACCAGGTCGGCGAGCACCGCACCCGCCTCGACCGAGGCGAGCTGGCCGGGGTCGCCGACCAGCACCAGCCGGGCGTCGGGGCGCACCGCCTCGAGCAGCCGGGCCATCATCGTCAGCGACACCATCGAGGTCTCGTCGACCACGACCACGTCGTGGGGCAGCCGGTTGCCGCGGTCGTGCCGGAACCGGATGCTGCTGTCGGGTCGCCAGCCGAGCAACCGGTGCAGGGTCGAGGCCTGCAGCTCGCCGAGCCGGTCCCGGTCGGCCTGCGGGCAGCTGCGCGTGGTCTCGGCGTCGACGGACTCCTGGAGCCGGGCCGACGCCTTGCCGGTCGGGGCGGTCAGCGCGATCCGGAGCCGGCGGGCGCCGCCGCTCTCGAGCTCGGCCTGCTCGGCCAGCAGCGCGAGCAGGCCGGCGACCGTGGTGGTCTTGCCGGTGCCGGGTCCGCCGGTGAGCACGGTGGTCCAGCGCTCGGCCGCGGCGCGGGCGGCGGCGCGCTGCTCGTCGTAGCCCGCGTCCGGGAAGACCCGCAGCACGCCCGGCGTCGAGGGCCGCCGTGTCGACCTCGGGCGCGGGGCGGGCGAGGCGGGCGAGCAGGTCGTCGCAGACCTGGCACCTCCTCGCGCCAGTAGCGGTCGAGGTAGAGCAGGCCGTTGTCGAGCCGGAGCACCTCGCTCGCGCGACCAGCGGGCTGCGCGCCACCGTCGCCTGCCAGGCCGGCGGCGTCGGGCCACGGCAGCGCCGGCGTCGTCCTCGAGCGGCAGGTCGGCGACCGTGGCGAGGTCGACGCAGATCGATCCCTGCCGGACCGCGCGCACGGCGAGCGCGGTCGCGAGCAGGACCTGCTCGTCGGTCTCGCCCGGTCATCGCGCCGAGCCGGCGGGCGACGTGGACGTCGGCCGCGCCGAGCACGTCGGCCCGGTTGAACGTCGCGAGCAGGCCCGTGGCGCGCAGCGCGAGCCGGCGGTCGTGCGGATCCTCGATCGATCGAGCGTCGACGGTCACGCGGCTCACCGTCGCCGGCCAGCAGGTCGGACAGCTCGACCACCATCGCGGCCGGCGGGCTGCCACGCGAAGACGCCGCACGGCTGGCCGTCGACCACCGGGGTCTCGGGGCCGCACATGCCGCGGACGTAGAGGTAGAGGATGCCGCCGAGGTGGTCGCTCGGGTCGTAGCCGGGCAGCCGCCAGCGCAGGTAGCGGTGCAGCACGACGGAGTAGAGCAGCGCCTGCAGCGGGTAGTGCGAGTGCAGCATCGCCTCGGTCATCAGCGCCGGCGTGTAGTCGAGCGCGGTGAGCGGCACGCTCGGGGTCGCCGAGCTTGTTGGTCTTGTAGTCGACGACGACGAAGCGATGACCGGCCTCGCCGGGCACGCGCAGCACCACGTCGATCGACCCGCTCAGGTAGCCGCGCAGCAGCTGCCCGCCCAGCGACGGGCGACTCCAGCCGGTCGGCGTAGGCCCGCATCGGGTCGTCGGCGGGCGAGGTGCCGGCGCAGCACGTCGGCCACCGCCCGGAGCTGGACGTCGGGCAGGTCGCGGCCGGGACGGTCGCCGCCGACCAGCGGGAACTCGAAGTCGAGCTCGCGCAGCCGGTCGCGCGAGCGGGATGTCGGCCAGGGTGAGGCCGCCGGCCAGCGGCCCGAGCGAGCGTGTGCTGCATCGGCACCAGCGCCTCGGCCAGGTCGTCGGCGGGCGGCGTCGACCGACCACCAGCGCAGCTGCTCGTCGACGTGGCGGCGCAGCTCGGCGTGCGAGGTCGGCGGCCTGCGGGTCGGCGTGCTCGAGCACCGCGTGGACCAGCGAGCCGAAGGTCGCGCCGGCGGGCAGGTCGGCCATCGGCGAGAGCGGGTCCCGGTGCGTCGAGCTGGTCGAGACCCGTGGCTCCGCGGTCTCGACAGGCTCGACCGCCGGGCTGTCCTCGTCGACGGTGCCCGGCACCTCCGGCTCGACCTCGACCGCCGTGCTCGCCAGCTGCTCCTCGGCCCGGATCAGCCCGGAGTACGACGTGCGCCGCCAGTCGGTGTCGAGCGTGCGCATGAAGCGGCGGACGTCGAGCGGCCCGGGGGCCGCGCGTGCGTCGAGTGCCGGCGCCGCGCCGGACGTCGCCGTCTCGAGCGCGAGCGCGCCGCGCGTCCTGCCAGGCCGTGAGCGCGGCCAGCGCCTCGAAGTCGGTGGGCACCGGCACCCGGTCGGGGACGGCGGCCTCCCCCTGCGTCCGGCCGAACAGCAGCCGGCTGAGGCCGGAGTGGGCGGCGTTCTGGCTCGGGCCCCCACCAGGTCACGACCTGCGACTGGGCACGCGTCAGCGCGACGTAGGTGAGCCGCAGCTCCTCGCCGGCGTCCTCGGCCCGCGCCCGCCGGGCGGCCTCGGGCGACCCGGCGAGGTCGAGCCGTCGGGCGCCGGTCTCGTCGTGGTAGAGCAGCTCGGACGGCTCGGGGACGTAGCAGTCGAAGAAGTGCGGCAGGTAGACGACGGGGTACTGCAGTCCCTTGCTGCCGTGGATGGTGAGGATCTGCACGGCGGCCGCGTCGGTGTCGAGCCGGCGGGTGCGCTCGGTCGAGGCTGAAGGCCTCGCGGCGCTCCGCGCGGAACCACTCGAGCAGGGCGGGCAGCCCGAGCCGCTGCGCGGCGCGCGGTCTCGTGGAGCAGCTGGCCGAGGTGGTCGAGGTCGGTCATCAGCCGCTCGCCGTCGGGGCGCGACAGCACCCGGCCCGGCAGGCCGGCGGCCGTGACCGCCTCGTGCACCGCGGCCACGCCGCGGGTGCGGAACAGGTCGAGCCAGCTCCGGACCCGCTCGGCCGACCCGGTCGGCGAGCGCGTCACCTCCGGCGTCGAGGGACTGCGGGGTCTCGCCCGACGAACGAGGTCAGCGCCACCGCCCGCACCCGGGTGCGTGCGCTGCTGCTCCAGCGCCTCGAGCAGCGTGAGCCACTCGTCGGCCGCCTGGCTCAGCATCACGCTGCTGCCGCCGCCCACCACCGACGGGATCCCGTGGGCGAGCAGCGCCGCCCGGATCGGCTCGACCCGCTTGACGCTGGAGAGGAGCAGCGCGACGTGGCCGGCGCCGATCGGCTCCCCGTCGTACGTCGCGCCGGAGCCGAGCAGCCGCGCCACGTCGGCCGCGAGGTCCGTGGCGATGTGCTCGCGCAGCTTGTCGATCCGGACCGTGCCGTCGCGGCCGGTCGGGAAGTCGGCCGCCCGGAGCTGACGCAGGCGCAGGGGTGCGCCGACCGGTGCGCCGACCAGCCGGCTCTGCCGGTGGTGCGCCTCGACGTCGAGCACCGTGATCTCCGGGTCGCCGAGCTCGGCGCCGCGGGTCAGGACCTGGAGCGCGTCGACCAGGCCGGCGTCGCTGCGCCAGTTGGTGGCGAGCGTGTGCCGGGTGGTGGCGGTGCCGGCAGCGCGGAGGTAGGTGACCACGTCGCCGCCGCGGAAGGCGTAGATCGCCTGCTTCGGGTCGCCGATCAGGACCAGCGTGGCGCTGCGCCGCTGAACGCACGGTCGAGGACCTCCCACTGCACCGGGTCGGTGTCCTGGAACTCGTCGACCAGCACCACCTCCCAGCGCTGCCGCATGCGCTGCCGGGCCGGTGCGTCGTCGGCCTCGAGCGCGTCGGCGAGCCGGCTCAGCAGGTCGTCGTAGGAGAGGACGCCGCGGCAGGTGCTTGCGGCGCTCGACCTCGGCGCCGGACGGCGGACGCGAAGTCCACGCGGACGGCGGCGTCGGTGCCCGGCTCGGCGTCGAGCGGCGCCAGCCCGGCCTGGGGGTCCCCGACCGCGGCCCGGGCCAGCTGGAGCGCGACCGCGCGACTCGAACGGCGGCTCGTCGGGCGTCGACCCGAACCGCTGCAGGTAGAGGTCGTCGGTCACCTCCACCACCAGGTCGTCGAGGCTCTCGACCAGCTCGGCGCGCGAGTCGGTGTCGCCCGCGACGCCGAGCGAGCGCAGCACCAGCTGGCAGAACTGGTGGGTGGTGGCGATGGTGGCGCCGTCGAACCCGGCCAGGGCGTCGGTGATCCGCTTGCGGCGCTGCGGGACGTCGTCGCTCGACCAGGTGGGTGAGCAGCACGTCGGACGGGTCGACCGAGGCCGGGGTCGGCGAGGGCCCGCTCGGCGGCGACCAGCTGGTCGCGGACCCGCTCGCGGAGCTCCTGGCTGGCGGCCCGGCCGAAGGTGATCACCAGCATCCGGTCGAGGGTGGCGACGCCCTCGGCGACGTAGCGGGCCACCAGCGCCCCGACCGTGTAGGTCTTGCCGGTGCCGGCGCTCGCCTCGAGCACGGTGGTGGACGCGTCGGCGGGCAGCGGCCCGAGGATGTCGAACGGCGTCGGGGGTCATCTGGGGTGACTCATGCTTGCCCCGCTGGAGCATCGGCTGCCAGAGCCGCATCGCGAGGGCGCCGAGCCGGGTGTCCTCGCCGTCGCGCTCCTCGCCCGGGCGGGGGTCGCCGAGCAGGACGTCGAGGGGGGCGCCGGTGCCCCACACCGCGACGTGGGCGGCGTCGTCGTTCTCGCCGGGGAAGCGCTGTGCGAGAGCCACTTGAACTCGGCGTCGCGGCGGACCGCGACGTCGTTGCCCGGCCGGCGCCGCGAGGCCCAGGCGTGGCCGGTCTGCAGCGGGAGCGGGAGCGGCGCGCACATGCCGGCGTCGTACATCGCCACCAGGTCGCGCAGCAGCGTCGGCCGCGTCGTCGACGCGGGCGAACGCGACCCGCGCGACCGCCTCGTCGGGGGCGCCGTGGCGACCCTTCTCGCCGCGGCCGATCGCGCCCGGCGGACCAGGAGCGGCCGGGATGGGTGGCGCACAGGGCGAGCAGCGGGATCCAGGCCTCGAGCCACTGGCGTGGCCCGAGCCGGGAGAAGGTGGCGATCACGACCCGGTCGCCGTAGAGGCCGGTGACCGTGCCCCGGAGCCGCCGGCCGCCACCCAGGTCGACGTCGACGTCGACCGCGCGCGGCGTGCTGCCCCTGGGTGACCGACTCGACCATCTCCGCGACCGGCGCCGCCTCGGTCGGTGAGCCGCTGCCCGAGGCGCCAGCCGAGCCGACCCGGGCGGCAGGACGCCGCGCCGCCACTCGGTGGCGAGGGCCTGGTCGGGGGTGCGGCCGCGCAGCAGGTCGCGCAGCAGCCGGTCGCCCACGCCCCACTGCTCGAGGTTGTCGAGCTCGACCGGCAGCCCGTCGGCGACCTCCTCGCCCTCGTCGAGCTGGGCGACGCCGAGCCGGTCGCGCAGGAACGCCCGCACCGGGTGCAGGAAGAACTTCACCAGGGAGGCGAGCTCGAGGTCGGCCGGCGGCTGCGGCGGCAGGTCGGCGGTCGCCAGCGACGCCGACCGCGACCCGGTCGCCGGCGGCGGCGCGGGCTCCCGCGAGCGCGGCACGGTCGAAGGAGAACGGCACGGGCGGCTGGAGGTTGCGGGCGTCGAAGGACTGGAGCGGGTGCTCGACGCAGCGCGTGGGCGCGGCCGCCGGCGGCGGTGTCGTCGAGGGCGTCGAGCAGCTCGCCGAGGGGTACGGCGGGCGGGCGGCGCTGGCCCGTGGTCTCGTTGAAGCCGCTGTAGGTGACCACGAGTCGCTCGCGGGTGGCCATGATCGCGTCGAGCAGGAGCTGGCGGTCCTCGCTGCGCAGGTCGCGCTCGCCGGTGAGCGGGGTGCGGGCGAGCACGTCGTCGCCGTCGACGGCCGGGGCGCGCGGGAACACGCCGTCGTCGAGACCGAGCAGGCACACGACGCGGTGCGGCACCGAGCGCATCGGCACCATCGTGCAGACGGTGAGCGTGCCGGTGCGGAAGTTGGCCCGGGTCGGCTGGCCGGCCAGCCGCTCGGCCATCAGCGCGCGGACGTCGGGGAGCCGCAGCTCGAGGGTGCCGCCGGGTCGCGCCGCGTCGCCGGCGAGTGCCGTGAGCTCGCGCTGCACCTGGCCGGTCTGCCACTCGTCACCACGCGCGACGGCGGTGAGGGCGTCGAGGCCCTCGCGGAGGGTGTCGAGCCAGTGGTCGACGGGGTGGCTGCCGCTCGAGCCGGTCGGTGACCGCCTGCAGCCGGTCGAGGCAGCTCGGCGAGCCGGCCGGCCAGCTCGATGCTGGTGCGACCCGACGTCGTCGAGCGGCAGGGTGGTGCCGATCCAGCCCGGGCCGTCGGCCTGCGCGTCGTCGGACATCGCCACCCCGGCGAGGACCCGGTCGAGGCCGAAGCGCCAGGTGTTCTGGACGTAGCCGTCGAGCCCGTACGGCGCCCGGTGCTGCTCGTCGTAGGCCCAGCGGACGCCGGCCTGCTCGACCCAGCCGGTGATCGTCTCGAGGTCGTTGTCGGCCAGACCGAAGCGGCGGCGCACCGGGTCGGCGGCGACCAGGTCGAGCACGGCGCTCGCCTCGGCCCGGCCACCGGCGAGGTCGAGCAGCTTGCCCAGCACCGCCGAGCAGCGGGTTGGTCTGGGTCAGCGCCCGGTCGGCCAGCCGCACCTGGAGCAGCTGGCCGGGGTGGCCGCCGGCGACGGCCGTCGACCCATGCCGAACGCCGCCTCGACCAGCGGGGCGTAGGCCTCGATGTCGGGGCACATCACCAGGATGTCGCGCGGCTCGAGCGTGGGGTCGTCGGCGAGCAGCCCGAGCAGCACCTCGCGCAGCACCTCGACCTGGCGGGCCGGGCCGTGGCACGCGTGCACCTGCACGCTGCGGTCGTCGGCGTCGAGGGCCCGGCCGGCCGGGTCGACGGTGGTGTTGGCCGCGATGTCGGCCTGGAGCCAGGACAGCAGCGACCCGCGTCGGCGGTCGAGCTTGTCGCGATCCTCGTCGACGGCTCGGTCTCGACAGGCTCGACCATCGGCAGCCATGCGCCAGCAGCGTGCGCTGCAGCTCGCGCACGTCGCGGCCGAGCGACGCGAGCAGCGGGTGGCCGGCCTGCAGGTGGGAGGTGTCGTCGCGGCGCGGCACGGCCCCGGCCAGCCCGGTCAGCGAGCCGCCAGAGCGCGTCGGAGGGGTGCGGCAGCCACACGTGCACGTCGCGGTGCTCGCCGAGCGCCGCGAGCAGCTCGACCTCCGTGACCGCGATCCGGGTGTGGCCGAACAGCGACAACCGCGCCGGCAGGTCGGCCGCCTGCGGTCCGGCGCGCAGCTCGTCGAGCACGCGGGCGTGGCGCACCACCGGGCTGGGCGCGCCGACGGCTGCCACCAGCCGTCGCCAGAGCTCGGGCTGCCAGAGCAGGTCGGGGTCGAGCCGGCGCACCGACGCCGTCGCTGTCGACGCCCGCCTCCCAGTCCGCCAGGAGCCGCGGCCGCTGCACGGCGTACGACGCGAACAGCCGGGCCAGCCGCCGGGCGACCGCGTAGCGGCGGCCGCGCCGGAGCTCGCCCTCCTCGCCGGTCTGCCCGTGGCCGAGGTGCGCGCCGAGCGTGCGGCACCACTCCTCGCCGGCGCTGGCGTCGACCACCCCGAGCAACGGCCAGACCAGCGCGTCGGGCGCCCACGGGTCGTCGTCACCCCCGTCGTGATGGAGTCCCGTGACCTCGGCGACCAGCGTCCTCGGCGAGCGGAACTCGACGCCGGCGCACACGCCGTCGTCGGTGTCGCCGCGGCCCGAGCCGGTGGGAGAGCCGCTGGCTCAGCCAGCGCTCGACCCCGCGCGCCGGCACCAGCACGAGCTCCTGCGCGAACGGGTCGTCCGGCGGCGTCGCGAGCAGGCGTGCCGAGCGCCTCGGCGAGCTGGTCGGCGCGGGGTGCGCGGTGGAGCCGGAGGGTCACGTCAGCGGCTCGTCACGGGTGAGCTCATGGGGACTGACCCTAGAGGGGCACTCCGACAGACGCTCACACCGCAGTCGCGTGCCGGTCCGACCCGGCGCCCATCGGCGCGGGCCTCGAAGAACGCGACCAGGCCGTGCGACATGCCGACCTCGAGCCGGCGGGCGGTCTCGTCCATCGGCAGCGACATCCGGCCCGACGGCAGCAGGACACCCGGCTGGCCGGTGGCCTCGTCCCGCGTCCAGTGGCCACCGCAGACCCTGATCACGAGCTCCCCGAGGTAGGCGCCGAGCGAGAAGGCGTAGCCGCGCCGGGCGTCGTAGCCGGGCAGCGTGGCCAGGTAACGGTCCACCGCGGCGTCGAGGGCGTAGACGTCCTCGGGCGCGTAGGTCAGGCGCTGTCCCGTCCGCGGCGACCCCGGCGACGAACGCGTCGGCGAGACGCGCCATCGCGGACGCGACCTCGGCGTCGTCGACCAGCGGCCGGGCCGGCTCCGGCCGGTGGACCGGCCCGGTGCGCTTCGCGAACATGGGGGCAAGACGCCGACAGGTGTGTCCGGTTCATGCGGGTTTCCCGGAGATCCCCTGGCCGGCCAGCGCCCGGATCGCCGGCAGCTGCGCCAGGCCGTTGACCAGCAGCGAGAACCCGAAGAGGGCGATGCCCCAGCCCGGGTGCCCCGCGGCCGCGAGGCCGAGCGAGGTGAGGGTGAACACCAGCACCTTCACCACCGGCCGCACGACCGGCCCGCCGTACGGCGCCTTCGGGGAGGCGAACAGGAACCAGACCACCACCACGACCAGCGGCATCAGCACCGCGAGCAGCACGCCACCGGCGTGCGCGCCCCAGACGCCGGCCGCGACCATCGCCAGCAGCTCGTCGAGGAAGACCAGCGCCAGCACGGTCCACCCGAACGCGTCCACCGCCTCAGCCCAGCGCCCGGGCCACGGCGCGGCCCGCCGTCCGGCCGGAGAAGATGCAGCCGCCGAGGAAGGTGCCCTCGAGCGCGTTGTAGCCGTGCACGCCGCCACCGCCGAAGCCGGCCACCTCGCCGGCGGCGTAGACACCGGGCAGCGGCTCGCCGGACGCCTGGAGCACCCGGGCGTCGAGGTCGGTGTGCAGCCCGCCCAGCGTCTTGCGGGTCAGGATGTTCAGCCGGACGGCGATCAGCGGACCGGCCTTCGGGTCGAGGATCCGGTGCGGCGACGCGGTGCGCATCAGCCGGTCGCCCTTGTAGCGCCGGTGCTGCTGGAGGAACGTGATCTGCGTGTCCTTGGTGAACGGGTTCGACAGCTCGCGGTCGCGCTCGCTGATCGTCCGCCGCAGCGACACCTCGTCGATCAGGTCGGAGCCGGCGAGCCGGTTCATGCCCGCGACCAGGTCGCCGAGGTGCCGGGCGACCACGAAGTCCTCGCCGTGCTCCTTGAACGCCTCGACCGGTCCCGGCGCGCCCGGCTTCACCCGCGACAGGGTGAGCCGGATGTCCTTGCCGGTGAGGTCGGGGTTCTGCTCCGACCCCGACAGCGCGAACTCCTTCTCGATGATCTTCTGCGTGAGCACGAACCAGGAGTAGTCGTAGCCGGTGCGCAGGATCGCGCCCAGCGTGCCGAGGGTGTCGAAGCCGGGCAGGTACGGCGCCGGGAACCGCTCGCCCGTCGCGGACAGCCACAGCGACGACGGCCCGGGCAGGATCCGGATGCCGTGGTTCTCCCAGATCGGGGCCCAGTTGCGCAGGCCCTCGGTGTAGTGCCACATCCGGTCGGGGTTGATGATCTGGCCGCCGGCCGCCTCGGTGATCTCCTGCATCCGGCCGTCGACGTGGGCCGGCACGCCGGCCAGCATCCGCTTCGGCGGCGGTGCCGAGGCGGTCGACCGGCCACTGCCGGCGCACCTTCGCGTGGTCGCCGCCGATCCCGCCCGAGGTCACGATCACGGCCTGCGCGTCGTACGCGAACTCGCCGACCTCGTCGCGGTTGGTCGCCCGGCCGCGGTCGGCGCCGTCGGCGGCCAGCACCGCGCCGCGGACACCGGTCACCACGCCGTCGGACACGACGAGGTCGTCCACCCGGTGCCGGAACCGGAACGTGACCAGCCCGCGCTCGGCCGCCTCGCGCACCCGGCGCTCGAACGGCGCGACCACCCCGGGGCCGGTGCCCCAGGTGAGGTGGAACCGCGGCACCGAGTTGCCGTGCCCGCCCGCCCGGCCGTCGCCGCGCTCGGCCCAGCCGACCACGGGGAAGATCCGCACCCCCTGGTCGTGCAGCCACTGCCGCTTCTCGCCGGCCGCGAAGTCGACGTACGCCTCGGCCCACTGTCGCGGCCAGTGGTCGGTCTCGCGGTCGAACTGGGCGCTGCCCATCCAGTCCTGGAGCGCCAGCTCGTGGGTGTCCCGGATGCCGAGGCGGCGCTGCTCCGGCGTGTTCACGAGGAACAGCCCGCCCAGCGACCAGAACGCCTGCCCGCCCAGGGACTGCTCGCCCTCCTGGTCGAGCAGGAGCACCTTCTTGCCCGCGTCGGCCAGCTCCGCCGTGGCGACCAGTCCGGCCAGGCCCGCTCCGACGACGATCACGTCTGTGTCCATGCCTGGATCCTGCCTCAGATCAGGATGCTGCGCCCGGGTCAGACCCGCCCGCCGGTCGTCGAGCCGGACAGCCGCTGCGAGAGGTAGATCGGGATGATCGAGGCCAGGATCAGGCAGCTGCCCACCACGTTGACCACGGGCGACTGGCTGGGCCGGAACAGGTTGCGGTTGATCCAGAGCGGCAACGTGTCGATGCCGGCGCCGGCGGTGAACGTGGTCACGATGATCTCGTCGAAGCTCAGCGCGAACGCCAGCAGGCCGCCGGCCAGCAGGGCCGTGCGCAGGAACGGGAACGTCACCAGCCGGAAGGTCGTCCAGCGCGAGGCACCGAGGTCCATGGAGGCCTCCTCGATCGAGCCGCCGAGCTGGTTGAGCCGCGCCCGCACGTTGTTGAACACCACGACCACGCAGAACGTGGCGTGGGCCACGACGAGGGTGAAGTAGCCGAGCTGGATGCCGAGCATCACCTCGAACGCGTTCTTCAACGCCATCCCGGTGACGATGCCGGGCAGGGCGATCGGCAGGATCACCAGCAGGGACAGGGAGTTGCGTCCGAAGAAGCGGTACCGCGACAGCCCGAACGCGAGGAGCGTCCCGAGGAACAGGGCGAGCCCCATCGCCAGCAGCCCGACCTGGACACTCACGCCGACGGCGTGCAGCGCGCCGCCGCTGCTCCACGCGTCACCCCACCAGTGCAGCGTGTACGACGGGGGTGGCCAGCCGAACGTCTTCGAGGAGCTGAAGGAGCTGATCACGACCACGGCGAGCGGGGCGTAGATCACCACCAGCACCAGCACCACCGCGGTCGCCAGCACCGCCCGGCTGAACCTGCTCAGGGTCATCGCGCGTCCCTGCCCTCACAACCGGTCCAGGGCGCCGGTGCGTCGCACCAGCAGCATGTAGATCGCCATCACCGCGACCGAGAGCGTCGCGGTCGCCGCCGCGATCGGCAGGTCGAGCGTCTGCTGGGCGTAGATCAGGTTGCCCAGCATCTGCGACGTGCCGCCGACGATGTTGACGCTGATGTAGTCGCCGAGACTCAGCGAGAACGTGAAGATCGAGCCGGCGATCACGCTCGGCAGGATCGCCGGCCAGACCACCGACCGGAACGTCCGCCAGGGCCGGCCGCCCAGGTCCTCGGACGCCTCCAGGTGGGAGTCCGGCACCCGCTCGAGCCCGGCGTACACGGGCAGGATCATGAACGGCAGCCACAGGTAGGACAGCGTCATGACCACCGCGACCAGACCCAGGCCGGGGCTGCCGCCGAAGGTGTGCTCGAACACCCCGTCCTTGATCACCAGCAGCCGCCAGGCGTACGCCTTGATCAGGTAGCTCGCCCAGAGCGGCATCAGGCACGCCACGACCAGCAGCTTCGCGACCCGGGGCCGTGCCACCTTGGCCATGTAGAACGCGATCGGGAGCGCCAGGGCGAGGTCGATCAGGGTCACCGCGGTGGCGACGCAGCACGGTGCGCAGCAGCACCTCGTGGTAGAGCGGTTCCGTGAGCACCGCCCTGAAGTTGTCCAGGGTCCAGATCCGCACCACCTCGGCCGTGAACGAGTCCTGCGTCCAGAGACTCGTGAGCAGCAGCGCCGCCAGCGAGCCCAGGTAGACCACCACCAGCCAGGTCAGCGGCGCCCCCAGCACCCCCGCCAGTCGCAGGCGGGGGTGCCGGTGGAGGTAGGCGGCCCCGGGCGTGGTCACCGCAGGGTCATCCCTTGATCTCCAGCCACTTCTTCGTCCACTCCGCGTAGTCGGTGCAGGTCACGTCGCGGCCGTCGAGGCACTGCTTGATCGGCGTCGTCCAGTAGTGGAGCTGCGCGGCGTAGGCCGCGTCGGCCGCGTGGTAGCCGTCGCAGAACGACTTGTCGCTGGTCTCCTGGCAGGCCTTGAGGTTGGCCGGGGCCTCACCGAAGTACTCCGCCACCTGGGCGTTGACCTTCGGGGAGACGATGTAGTCCATCCACTTGTAGGCGCAGTTGGGGTGCGCCGACTTGGCCGCGACCATCCAGGTGTCCGACCAGCCGGTCGAGCCCTCGTCCGGCAGCACCGCGCCGACCGGGGTCTCGTCGTTGGTCAGGTTCGCGATCACCTGCCAGGTCGTCCCGATCACGGACGACCCGCTCTTGAAGGCGCTGACCTCCTTCGTGTAGTCGCTCCAGTACTCGCTGATGTTGGCCTTCTGCTTCTTGAGCAGCGCGACCGCCGCGTCGAGCTGCTTGGCATCCAGCGCGTAGGGGTCCTTGATCTTCAGGTCCGGCTGGTGCTTCATCAGGTAGAGCGCGGCGTCGGCGATGTAGATCGGGGAGTCGTACGCCGTGACCTTGCCCTTGTACTTCGCGGCGTCGTCGAAGACCGCCGACCACGAGGTCGGGGCGGTGGTCGACGTCCTTCTTCCGGTACATCAGCAGGTTGGCGCCCCAGCCGTGCGGGATGCCGTACATCTGCCCCTTGACCGAGTTGAACTTCTGGTCCTTCAGGAACGGCGCCACGTCGGCGTAGCTCGGCACCAGGTCGGTGTTGACCGGCGCGACGTCACCGGAGGCGATCAGCCGCAGGGTGGCGTCGCCCGAGGCGGACACCACGTCGTACTGGCCGCCCTTCATCAGGTTGACCGCCTCGTCGGAGGTGTTGAAGTACTTGACCGTCGCCTTGCACCCGGTCTCCTTCTCGAACGGCGTGACCCAGTCGACCGCCTTGTCGGTCGAGCCGTCCTCGGCGTAGCCCGGCCAGGCCAGGATGCTGACCTCTCCCTCTCCCTTGCCGACGCTCTTCTGCATCGGGACGTCCGGGGGCGTGAACCCCTGTGTGCCTGGCGCGTCGCCGCCGCTACTGCCCGAGCCTGCGCAGCCGCTGAGCGCGGTCGCCAGCGACCGCGACGGTCACCGCCGCGATCGTTGTCGTCCTTGACGACCTCTTGACCACTCTGGGACCACCTCATGCTGACTCCTCTGTTGGTTGCGTTTCCTGGGTGCCGTCCGGTGCGACGGCGAAGCAGCTCTGCCGGTCGAAGCCCACGACCACGGGGGTGCCGCGCATCCGCTCCGGGTCGACCACGTCCGACTCCTGGTTCTGCACGGCGACGACCACCCGGGCGCCTGCGTCGAGGTCGACCAGGTAGCGGGTCAGCGAGCCCGCGTAGACCACCTGGGCCACGGTGCCCGGTGCCCGCACGTCGGTCGACGGGGTGGACCCGTCGCGGTGCAGCCGCATCTTCTCGGGGCGTACGGCGAAGGTGCCGGGCCGGCCGACGAGCGCCAGCGCGACCTCGCCCGTCAACAGGTTCGAGGTGCCCACGAACCCGGCCACGAACGGGGTGCCCGGTCGCTCGTAGACCTCCTCCGCGGGACCGATCTGCTCGACCCGGCCGTTGTTGAAGACCGCGATCCGGTCGCTCAGCGTCAGCGCCTCCTCCTGGTCGTGGGTCACGAAGACGAACGTGATCCCGACCCGGCGCTGGATCTGCTTGAGCTCCACCTGCATCTGCTCGCGCAGCTTGAGGTCGAGGGCGCCGAGCGGCTCGTCGAGGAGCAGCACCTGGGGGTCGACGACGAGCGCGCGGGCCAGCGCGACGCGCTGCCGCTGGCCGCCGGAGAGCTGGGTGGGCGAGCGCTTCTCGGTGCCGGAGAGCGCCACCGTCGCCAGCGCCTCGGCGGCCCGCTCGCGGCGCTCACGCTGGCCGACCCCACGCACCCGCAGGCCGTAGGCGACGTTGTCGACGACGCTCATGTGCGGGAAGAGCGCGTAGTCCTGGAAGACGGTGGTCACGTCGCGGTCGAACGGTGCCGCGGACGTGACGTCCGTGCCGCCGAGCCGCACCGTGCCGGCCGTCGGTGCCTCGAAGCCGGCGATCAGCCGGAGCACCGTGGTCTTCCCGGAGCCGGAAGGCCCGAGCATCGCGAAGAACTCGCCCTCCTGGATGTCGAGGTCGAGGTCGACGACGGCGTGCACGTCCCCGAAGCTCTTGCTCACGCCGCGCAGCGACACGGCAGGGACAGCGCGGGCCATGGGCGTCAGTGTACGGATTCAGACGCTGATGCGGCCGGAACTCCGACGGATCCGACGGCGAAATGTTGCCGGGACAACTGGTTCAGCGGTAGGTCAGCAGGTCGGGCTACGGCGTCGAGGTGGGTGTGCTCGTTGAAGGACACCAGGGTCAGGCCGCGCCGGCCGGTCACGAGCCTTGGTCACGCCGGAGTTCACGCAGACCGGGTTGAGCCGGCGCCACAGCCGCACCCGGCCCGCCCGCTCGAGATCGGCACCGAGCAGGCGTGGCGACGGCCCACGGCGATCGGGCCGCCCGATGGTGAGGACGACCGCCGTGCCCGACCCCGCCGCCTCCGCCGTACGACGCAGCGCGGCCGCGACCCGGTCGCCGAAGGCGTCGAACGTCTCGTCGTAGCTCCGTCGTCGTGCTCGCCACCGGTCCAGCGGTCGGTGGCCGCCTCGAACCAGGCCTGGAACTCCGCCCGGGTCGGCTCGCGGCCCTCGAACGGGCGACGGCACGGCGCCGAGCATCTCGAGGTGGTCGAACTCGTCCCAGCCGGGGTCGACCGTGCGCGCGGCTCGGCGAGCTCGCCAGGCAGCCTCGGCGGTCTCGCGGTGCCGGCGCATCGCAGCCGTGGACGACGAGCGTCGGGCTCGACCCCGCGCGCGGCGAGCGCCCGGCCGAGCAGGCGCGACTGCTCCCACCCGGTCTCCGAGAGCGCGTCGTAGTCGTCGGCGCCCCACGACGCCTGGCCGTGGCGGACCAGCAGCACCTGACCCATCAGGTGCCGATGATCTGGTTGCAGCGCGCCTCGAGGTACTGCGCCGCCGGGCCGAACCGACGCGTAGGCCTCGTTGGTGGTCTGCCCGTGGAAGTAGCGGTAGTAGATCTGCTGCGCGATCACGCCGAGCCGGAACAGCCCGTAGACCTCGTAGAACCGCCACTGCTCCGGCGTGACCGAGTAGCCCATCGCGTCGCAGTAGTAGTCGCACCACCTCCGTCGCGCGAGAGCATCCCGGGCAGGTGCGTCGGCTGCCGCCGGAACTGGCGGAAGAACTCGTCGTCGTCGTCCTGCACCCAGTAGGCCAGCGTGCCGCCGAGGTCCATCAGCGGGTCACCGAGCGTCGCCATCTCCCAGTCGAGGACGCCGACCAGCGCGGGTCGGGTCGTCCGCGGTCGAGCACCAGGTTGTCGAAGCGGAAGTCGTTGTGGATCACGCAGTTCGCGACGTCGTCGGGCTGGTGCTCGTCCAGCCAGGCCATCACGCGTCTCGTAGTCACCGACGTCCTCGGTGCGCGCGTTGCGGAAGCGCGTCGACCAGCCGTCGACCTGCCGCTCGACGTACCCCGTGCCCTTGTTCATCGAGCGCCGAGTCGGCCGTGGCGTCGACGTCGATCCGGTGCAGGTCGATCAGCACGTCGAGCGCGTTCGTGCACAGCCGACGGGCCGCGTCCTCGTCGAGGTCGACCCCGGGCGGGAAGTCGCGCCGCGGGATCACCCCGTCGACCCGCTGCATCACGTAGAACTCCGAGCCGATCACCGACTCGTCCTGGCACAGCGCCACCATCTCGGCGCACCAGCGGGAACGCCTCCGCGAGCGCCGCCTGGATGCGGTACTCGCGGCCCATGTCGTGGGCGCCCTTGGCCTTCTGCCCGCTCGGCGGCCGGCGCAGGATCAGGTCGTGGGTGGCGTCGCGCAGCGAGTAGGTCAGGTTGGACGCACCGCCGCCGAACTGCCGCACCGTCGACGTCGACCGCCGATGCTCGGTGCCCTGCTCGCGCAGCCAGGCCGCGCACCGCGTCGACGTCGAACGCGTCCTCGTCGCGGACCTCGCCGGCGCCCTCGATCTCAGCTCACGCGGTCGTCCGCCATCGCGTCCAGCTTCGCCGCCTGGTCGCGCATCACCTGGTCGTACGCCGCCCGGTCGTGCTGCTTGAGCTCCGCACGCCTGCCGGGCGGCGTCGTCCGGGAGGATCAGCTCGTCGCCGCGCTCGATGCCCTCCAGCACCGCGGCCGCGATCTCGTCGGCGGTCACCGGGGAGCTCTCCACGAGACCGGCGACCACGCCGACCAGCGCCGTGTCGGCGCCCTGGGCGGATGTGCTCCATCAGGTTGGTCCGGAAGTACGACGGGCAGACCACCGGGCGCGCACGCCGTACGCCGCGAGCTCGTGGCCGATCGTCTCGCGTGAACGCCACCACGCCGGCCTTGACCGCGTTGTACGAGCCCATGCCCGCCGGATGCACCAGCCCGGCGAGCGAGGCGACGTTGACGATCCGGCCGGACCGCTGCGCCTTGAACATCGGCACGAACGTCCGGGTGCCGCGCACCACCCCGAACAGGTTGATCTCGGTGATCCACTGCCACTCGTCCATCGTCGCCACGTCGACCCGGCCGCCACCGGCCACGCCGGCGTTGTTGACCAGCAGGTCGAGCGACCCCCAGTGCTCCTCGACCCAGGCCAGCGCCGCGGCCCAGTCGTCGTCGGAGCGCACGTCGAGCCGGAGGAAGTGGGTCTCGACAGGCTCGACCGCCGGGGCGGGCTCGTTGACGTCGCACACCAGCACCTCGTCGCCGCGGGCCGCGAGCGCCTCGACCAGCGCCGCACCCGAGCCCGGACGCGCCGCCGGTGACCAGCACCCTCACGCAGTCGCCCTTCATGCGTGCTTGCCCAGCTCGATCCGGGCGACGACCCCGCGGTGCACCTCGTCGGGCCCGTCCGCGAGCCGCAGCGCACGGGCCGAGGTCCACGCCGCCGAGAGCGGGAAGTCGTCGGACAGCCCGCCGCCACCGTGGATCTGCATCGCGAAGTCGATCACCTGCTGCGCCATGTTCGGCACCGCCACCTTGATCTGGCTGACCTCCGACAGCGCGTTCGCGGCCCCGCCGACGTCGAGCTTCCAGGCCGCGTTGAGCACGAGCAGCCGGGCCTGGTCGATCGCGATCCGGGCGTCGGCGATCCGCTCGCGGTTGCCGCCGAGGTTGACCAGCGGCTTGCCGAAGGCGGTGCGCGACGTCCCGCGGCGGATCGCGTGCTCGAGCGCCATCTCGGCCAGTCCGACCAGCCGCATGCAGTGGTGCACGCGGCCCGGACCGAGCCGGCCCTGGGCGATCTCGAACGCGCGGCCCGGGCCGAGGAGCACGTTGCCCGCCGGCACCCGCACGTCGGTGAAGCTGACCTCGCCGTGGCCGAACGGCTCGTCCTGGATGCCCATGGTCGAGAGCAGCCGCTCCACCTTCACGCCGGGTGCGTCCCGCGGCACCAGCACCATCGTGTGCCGGCGGTGCCGGTCGGCGTCGGGGTCGGAGAGCCCCATGAACACGAGGATCCGGCAGTCCGGGTGGCCGACTCCGGTCGACCACCACTTGCGGCCGTTGATCACGACCTCGTCGCCGTCGACGACCGCGGTCGCCTCCATGTTCGTGGCGTCGGAGGAGGCCACCTCCGGCTCGGTCATCGTGAACGCCGAGCGGATCCGCCCGTCCAGCAACGGCTCGAGCCACTCCCGGCGCTGGGCGTCGTCGCCGTACTTGAGCAGGACCTCCATGTTGCCGGTGTCGGGTGCGTTGCAGTTGAAGACGTACGGCGCGATGAAGGAGCGGCCGGTCGCCTCGGCGATCGGCGCGTAGTCGACGTTGGTCAGCCCCTCACCGCCGTCCGTGCCGAAGCGGGCGGCGTACTCGCCCGCGTGCTCCTTCGGCAGGAAGAGGTTCCAGAGCCCCTCCGCCCGGGCCTTCGCCTGGAGGTCGGCCAGCAGCGGCAGCGGCTGCCAGGGGTCACCGTGGGCCCGCAGGTCGGCGAGGTCGCGGTGGTACTGCGGCTCGGCCGGCTCCACCTCCCGGGCCATGAAGTCCCGGACCCGGGCGGTCAGGTCGGCGGCGCGGGCGGAGGGTGCGAAGTCCATGGCCCCGAGCGTAGGACCTCACCTTTTCGGGCCACCGAGACCGGCCCCCCTAGGTTCCTCTCAGGGAGATGAGGCAGGGTGGACGGCGTCCGGGACGGCCTTCGCGCCTCCCCACCCCCACGTGAACGAGGTCTGCAGTCCCATGAAGCGCACACTCCTGCTGATCGGCGTCGTCGCCGCTCTGCTCCTCAGCACCGCGGCCTGCGGCGGCCTGAGCGACGACGAGCAGAAGGCCTCGGACAACATCGCCAAGAGCTTCGCCGGGTCGGAGCCCTCGAAGTCCCGCAAGGCGGTCGCCGACTGCTTCGGCGACGAGCTCGTCACCAGCGCCGGCGTCGACCAGCTGAAGAAGGACAAGGTCATCGACGAGAAGCTGAAGGCCGCGTCGCCAGCTGCCCACCAAGCTGTCGAAGAAGACCGCCGAGGCGTACGGCGACGCGATCGTGACCTGCTACGACTTCTCCAAGCTCAAGGCCGACATCAAGAAGAGCTCGAGGGCCAGCGACGAAGCAGGTCGACGCCTACGTGAAGTGCATGGACGCGATCGACGACGACGACCTGAAGACCACGATCGTCGACGGCTACACCAAGTCCAAGCCGTCCGCGACCGTCAAGAAGGTCAACAAGGCGACCACGGAGTGCGGCAAGAAGCTCGGCCAGCCAGCGGGCCAGTAGCCGCAGGGCCGGTCAGCCGGCGACCGTCACCACGACGCGGGCCCGGGTGGCCGGGTCCTCCCAGCGGCTCGCCGTCCGCGCCACGCGGTAGCCGGAGACCAGCACCATCAGCAGGCCGATCAGGGCCGTCAGGTGCCACTGGTCCGTCTCGCCGAGCCCGGAGAACATCAGCCCGACGAACGTGGTGCCGAGCGCCAGCCGGGTCGAGTAGCCGACCATGACGACGGGCGGCGCGGGCGTGGCCCGGGCACTGCGCATGTCGACCGAGAACGGGCGTCGTACCGACCAGCGCATCGAGGCCGAGACCACCTGCGCCGCGACGACGAGGGTGGCGAAGAACAGGGCGACGAGCTCGGGCACGGTCGGGATGCCGGCGCGCAGGGTCGAGAGCAGCACGGTCACCAGGGCCGCGCCGAGCAGGACCTCGGTCAGCACCCACACCCGTGACCCGAAGGCCAGCGCCGGAGCGACCGGCAGGCTCTCGCGCCACAGCGCCCCCCGGCCGTCCAGGCACCAGGTGTTGACGCCGAAGAGCAGCGCCGCACCCGAGGCCACGAGGCCGGGCAGGATGGTCAGCCGGTCCCAGCCGAGCTGGCCGCCGAAGGCGATCAGGCCGGGCATCAGGGCGAGCACGACCAGGCCGCGGCGCAGCGGCAGCGACCGCCAGATGCCGACCCGGTCGACGCGCACCAGGGCCCGCAGGTCGCCGAGGGCGTCGGGGCGGGGCTCGTAGATCCCGGACTCGAGCCGGTGCTCCTCGCGCGGGGCGCGGCCGGCGGCCAGCCGGGCGGGCAGGGCGCCGAGCAGCACGAGGCCCGACGGCCGAGTGCGAGCAGCACGCCGCTGCCGACGAGCCACTGGCCCCAGCTCAGGACCGAGCCGTTGAGCGCGGTCACGAAGACCCACACGGTCGGGCTCTGGTCGAGGACGTCGGTCAGGTGGTGGGTGAGGACCAGCGCGACCAGGGACACGGACAGCACGCCGAGGAGGCTGCGGACGACGACGCACGCCGTGCGGACCGCGGCGTACCCACTCGAGCAGCCAGGCCACGACCGCGCCGAGCGCGGTCGCGAGCACCAGGTAGAGCAGCACGGGGAGCTCGGTGGCCCAGAGGGTGGCCGGGCGCCCGGCGACGTACGCCGTGGTGCCGAGCAGGGTCCAGGCCTGCAGCAGCCAGGCGATGTTGAGCGGCGCCAGCAGCAGCGCGCCGAAGTGGTCGGTCATCGACGACACCGGCCAGGCCACCGCCTGCTCGCGGGGCACGATCTCGCGACCGCCGCCCGACGCCGCCGCGGAGACCACGGCCAGCACCAGGAAGCCGAGGTAGATCGACGGCATGATCGCGACCAGCCGGCCGACGTCCTCGCCGCGTGTGGGCGCCGGGTGACACGGCCGGCACGACCGCGGCCGCGACGGTCAGCAGGAGCACCACCAGGCCCGCCACCCGCATCCGGCGCCGGCCCTTCGCGTCGAGGGCGGCCGAGCGGAACCTGAGCAGCGCACCGAGGTCCTCGAGGGCGTCGCGGATGCCGTTCAGCGGTGACCCACCGAAGCGGGCCTCAGTCCAGGAGAGCGCGGTAGACATCCGGCCCCCTCCTCGCCGGCGAGCTCACGGGCGTCCAGCCGGGCGACCGCGGACCCGCCGCGCAGCACCAGCGCCGTCGAGCAGGCCTGGATCGCCAGCTCACGCAGGTGGGTCGAGACGAGGACCGCGGCGCCGCGCGCCCGGGCCTCGCCGATCACGTCGAGGGTGGCGCTCGACGCCGAGCGGGTCGACACCGTCGAACGGCTCGTCGAGCAGCAGGACCTCCGGCTCGTGGAAGGCGGCGAGCGACGACCGAGAGCCGCCGGCCCATGCCGTGGCTGAAACCGCTGGTCACGCGGTGCGCCGCGTCACCGAGCTCGAAGCGCTCGATCAGGTCGCGCGCCCGCTCCTCCCAGCCTCGACATCCGGCGCAGCCGGGCGCTGAGCTGCAGGTGCTCCCAGGGCGTCGCCCGCGGCACCAGGCCGCCGACGTCGGGGCAGTACCCGACCAGCCGCTTCACGGCCAGCAGGTCGCGTCGTACGTCGAGCCCGGCGACCAGGACGACGCCCTCGGTCGGCGGCACGACCCCGGCCAGCACCCGCATCGTCGTGGACTTGCCGGCGCCGTTGCGGCCGAGCAGGGCGGTGCCCTCGCCGGCGCGGGCCGAGACGTCGATGCCGCGGACGGCGTCGACGGAGCCGAAGCGGACGTGGAGGCCCCGGATGTCGACCGATCGTGCCGGGGCGCGTCGTCGGCCGCGCGGCGGCGCGCTCGCGACGGCGGAGGTCAGTGAGTCGGGATGCACCGGCCCATCCTCCCCGCCGACCGCGGCTCCTGACCTGGAAACGGACAAACCCCGGCGCCGGGGTCAGGTCAGGCGGGGAGCCGCTCGCCCTTCTCGGCCAGCTCGGACAGGTACGGCGGGGGGCGGAAGCGCTCGCCGTAGGTGTCGGCGAGCTCGTGCGCCCGCGCCACGAAGCCGGTGAGGCCGTGGCCGGAGGCTCCCTCGTAGCCCTGCATGAACTGGGCGGCACCACCGGTCAGCGCCGGGAAGCCGATCCCCATGATCGAGCCGATGTTCGCGGCCGCGGACGACTCGATGACGCCCTCGTCGAAGCAGCGCGCGGTCTCCACCGCCTCGATGAACAGCAGCCGGTCCTTGAGCTCGGCGATGTCGGCCTGCCCGTCGGCCGGCGGGAACAGCTCCGCGAGACCGGGCCACAGCCGGGTGCGCCTGCCGTCGGCGTACTCGTAGAAGCCGGCACCCTTGAGCTTCGAGGGGCGCCCCGCCTCGATCATCGCGTCGATGACCCGCTCGGCCGGGTGCGGCGCGTAGGTGCCGCCGTCGCGCTCGACCGCGGCCCGGGTGGCGTTGCGGATCTTGACCATCAGCTCCATGTTGAGCTCGTCGGAGAGCTGCAGCGTGCCGACCGGGTAGCCGGCCTGGGTCGCGGCCCGCTCGAGCGACATCGGGCGCACGCCCTCGCCGAGCATGGCCAGGCCCTCGTTGACCATGGTGCCGATCACGCGCGAGGTGTAGAAGCCGCGGCTGTCGTTGACCACGATCGGGGTCTTCTTGAGCTGCATCACCACGTCGAGCGCCTTCGCCACCGACGCCTCGGAGGTCTTGCCGCCCTTGATGATCTCGACCAGCGGCATCTTGTCGACCGGCGAGAAGAAGTGCAGCCCGATGAAGTCGTCGGGGCGGTCGACGCCCGTCGGCGAGCTCGGTGATCGGCAGTGTCGAGGTGTTGGAGCACAGGAGCGCGTCGGGGTTGACCACGTCCTTGATCTCCGCGAACACCTTGTTCTTCAGGGCCGGGTCCTCGAAGACCGCCTCGATCACGGTGTCGACGCCGGCGCAGTCGGCCGGGTCGGCGGTCGGGTGGATGCGGGCCAGGATCTCGCGCTTCTTCTCCTCGGTCATCTTGCCGCGGGTGATCGCCTTGTCCAGCAGCGCGACCGAGTACTGCTTGCCCTTGTCGGCCGCCTCCTGCGAGACGTCCTTGAGCACGACGTCCATGCCCGAGCGGGCGGCGGAGTAGGCGATGCCGGCGCCCATCATCCCGGCGCCGAGCACGGCCACCTTGCGGGCGACGTACGGCGGCACGCCCTCGGGCCGCAGCGACCCGGAGTTGATCGCCTGGAGGTCGAAGAAGAACGCCTGGATCATGTTCTTCGAGTTCTGGTGCGTGATCAGGTGGGTCAGGTAGCGCGACTCGATCCGGGTCGCGGTCTCGAAGTCCACCTGGGCACCCTCGACGGCGGCCGCGAGGATCGCCTTCGGCGCCGGCATGTCGGCACCCTTGAGCTGCGTGCGCAGCATCGCCGGGAAGGCGGGGAGGAACGCGGCCAGCTTCGGGTTCGAGGGGGTGCCGCCCGGCATCCGGTAGCCGTCGCGGTCCCACGGCTGCGTCGCGGCCTCGGCGTCGTCGGCGTGCGCCTCGATCCACGCCTTCGCGGCCGGCACCAGCTCCTCGCGGGTGGCGACCAGCTCGTCGACCAGGCCCAGCTCCTGCGCCTCGGCCGGCTTGAAGCGGGTGCCCTGGAGCAGCACGCCCATCAGCGCGTCGGCGATGCCGAGCATCCGCACGGTGCGGGTCACGCCACCGCCGCCGGGCAGCAGGCCGAGGGTCACCTCGGGCAGGCCGAGCTGCACCTTCGGGTCGTCGACGACGACCCGGTGGTGGCAGGCGAGCGCGATCTCCAGCCCGCCGCCGAGCGCGGCACCGTTGACCGCCGCCACGACCGGCTTGCCGAGCGTCTCCAGCCGGCGGAGCCCGGCCTTCACGTCCTGCGCCATCGCGAACACGTCGCCGGCGTCGTCGGGGCCGGCCTGCACCATGGCGTTCAGGTTGCCTCCGGCGAAGAACGTCTTCTTGGCGCTGGTGACCACCACGCCGCGGAGGTCGTCCTTCTCGGCGTACAGCCGGTCGACGGCCGCGGCCATCGAGTCGCGGTACAGGTCGTTCATGGTGTTCGCGCTGGCCGTCGGGTCGTCCAGGGTGAGCACGACGATGCCGTCGTCGCCCTTGTCGTAGCGGACGGCGCTCTGGGTCTCGGTCATGACTGCTTCCTTCATTGCTCTCCGTGGTCTCGACAAGCTCGACCACCGGTGGTCGAGCTTGTCGAGACCGTCGTTGTCAGACGCGCTCGATGATCGTGGCGATGCCCATGCCGCCGCCGACGCAGAGCGTGGCCAGGCCCCGGCGGAGGTCGCGGCGCTCCAGCTCGTCGATCAGGGTGCCGAGGATCATCGCGCCGGTGGCGCCCAGCGGGTGGCCCATCGCGATCGAGCCACCGTTGACGTTCGTGATCTCGTCGCTGATGCCGAGGTCGCGCATGAACCGCATCGCGACCGCGGCGAACGCCTCGTTGATCTCGAACAGGTCGATGTCGCCGACCTCGAGGCCGGCCTTGGCCAGCGCCTTGCGCGAGGCGGGCGCCGGGCCGGTCAGCATGATCGTCGGGTCGGCGCCGGAGACCGCGGCGGCGATGATCCGGGCGCGCGGGGTGAGACCGAGGTCGGTGCCGACCTGCTCGTTGCCGACCGCGACGATCGCGGCCCCGTCGACGATCCCCGAGGAGTTGCCCGCGTGGTGGACGTGGTCGATCTTCTCGATCCAGTGGTACTTCTCCAGCGCCACGTTGCCGAAGCCGCCCTGCTCGGCGACCTGCGCGAAGCTCGGGCGCAGCCTGCCGAGGCCCTCGACCGTCGACTCGGGCTTGATGAACTCGTCGTGGTCGAGCACCACCAGGCCGTTGGTGTCGACGACCGGGACCACCGACCTGGAGAAGTAGCCGTTGGCCCAGGCCTTCGCGGCGCGCGCGTTGGACTCGACCGCGAAGGTGTCGCAGTCCTCGCGGCTGAAGCCCTCGATGGTGGCGATCAGGTCGGCGCCGATGCCCTGCGGGACGAAGCCGGTGGCGAGCGCGGTGGCCGGGTCCATCGCCCACGGCGCCGCCGTCGGAGCCCATCGCGACCCGGCTCATCGACTCGACGCCCCCGGCCAGGATCAGGTCCTCGAACCCGCCGCGTACCCGGCTCGCGGCCTGGTTGACGGCCTCGAGCCCCGAGGCGCAGAAGCGGTTGAGCTGGACGCCGGCCACGGTCTCCGGGTAGCCGGCCGCGAGCGCGGCGGTCTTGGCGATGTCGCCGCCCTGGTCGCCGACGGGCGAGACCACGCCGAGCACGACGTCGTCCACCCGGTCGGGGTCGAAGCCGTCGTTGCGCTTGCGCACCTCGTCGAGCAGGCCCACGACCAGGTCGACGGGCTTGACCTCGTGGAGGCTGCCGTCCTTCTTGCCCTTGCCTCGCGGCGTGCGGATGGCGTCGTACACGAATGCTTCTGCTGACATCGTCGTCCCAACTTCCCTGGTCGCTCGGGTCCTGCCGATTCTGACAGTAATGCTGTCAACGTCCAAGGGTGCGGCCCATGTGACGCCGGTCTCCTGACTACGGTTGCGCAATGCCCGCGGACGCCTTCTTCCTCCTTGCCGGCGGCTGCCTGCTGCTGGCCGTCCTGCTGCCCGCTGCCCTGCGCTCGTACGCCGTCTCGCCACCGCTGGTGCTGCTGGTGGTCGGTGTCGCGCTCGGCTGGACCCCGCTCGCCGACGACCTGCAGCTCGACCTGGTCGCCGACCGGGCGCTGGTCGAGCACGTCACCGAGCTCACCGTGCTGATCGCCCTGATGGGCGTCGGCCTCGCGCTCGACCGGCCGCTCGACCTGCTCCGGCCGGCGTCCTGGCGGGCCTGGTCGCCGACCTGGCGGCTGCTCGGGATCGCGATGCCGCTCTGCATCCTCGGCGTCGCCCTGCTCGGGTGGGCCCTGGGGCTGCCGGTCGCGGCGGCCCTGGTCCTGGGCGCCGTGCTGGCACCGACGGACCCGGTGCTCGCCTCCGACGTGCAGGTCGGCGGGCCCGGCTCGTCGATCCCGGACGAGGCCGCGGACGGACCTGCCCTACGCCGAGGACCCGACCGTGAGCAGCGAGTCCGGCGAGGTGCGGTTCGCGCTCACGTCCGAGGCCGGGCTGAACGACGGCCTCACCTTCCCCTTCGTCCAGGCCGCGGTGCTGGTGGCCGCCGGCGGCTCGGTGCTCGGCGGGGTCGGCGCGTGGCTCGCCTGGTACGTCGTCGGCAAGATCGCGATCGGCGTCGTGGCCGGTGTGCTGGTCGGCCGGCTGCTCGCCCGCGTCGCGTTCCGCTCGTCCAAGGAGCCGTTGCGGCTGGCCGAGCAGGGCGAGCCTCTGCTGGCGCTGGCCGCCCTGCTGACCGCGTACGGCGTGGCCCAGGTGGCGCAGGGCTACGGCTTCCTCGCGGTGTTCGCCTGCGCGATGGCGATGCGGTCCGCGGAGCGCAAGCACGACTACCACCGCGCGATGCACGAGGTCGTCGAGCGCCTGGAGCGGCTCTTCACGCTGCTCGTGCTGCTGCTCCTCGGCATCGAGATCTCGGGCGGCGTGCTCGACCACCTGGACTGGCGCGGCGTGCTGGTCGGGCTCGTGCTGCTGTTCGTGATCCGCCCGCTGTCCGGGATCCTCGCGCTCGGCGTGCGGCCGCGACGCACCCCGGAGGCAGGTGGGCTCTCGCCCCGCGGCCGCGCCGCGGTCGCGTTCTTCGGCGTGCGGGGCGTCGGGTCGATCTACTACCTCGCCTGGGCGACCGGGCGAGATCGACCTGGACGCGGCGCCGTGGCTGTGGTCCACGACTGCGTTCGCGATCGCGCTGTCGGTGGTGGTGCACGGCGTCGCCGCGACGCCGGTGATGAAGCGGCTCGACGAGGAGCCCGTCAGCTGACCCGCCAGTACGGCGGGCGCGCGAGTCGGCCGGGCAACCGCGTGGCGGCGTCACCGCGGGCGGCGTTCACCTGGAACTGCGTGAGGAACAGCGCGTCCGAGAGGTCGGTGCCCGCCACGTCGGCCGCCCGCAGGTCCGCGCCCAGCAGGTCGGCCGGGCCGAGGTCGTGGTCGCGCAGGTCGGCGCCGATCAGCACCGCGCCGCGCAGCGAGGCCCCGGCCAGCTCGCGGCCGCGCAGGTCCTGGCCGGCCAGGTCCCGGCCTCGCAGGTCGGGCCCGTCGCTGCCCGCACGCACCAGCCCGCTCGACCTCGCCCAGCAGGCCGTCGGCCCGGAGCTGGAACGGCGCCACGTCACCCGGCACCGGTGCGCGGCAGGCCGCGTCGACGACGTCGCACAGGCCTTCGAGCTCGTCGCGGAGCGGTGCGACCGCCGGCCGGGCGAGGGCGTCCTGCAGGTACCAGAGCAGCTCGTGCAGCCGCTCGACCACCTCGAACGCGGCGAACATCTCCTGCCGGATCTCCGGCGCCGACTGCCAGTCGCGCCCGTCGTACAGCTCCTGGACCACGCGCTGCCCGGCGCCGAAGCACTCGTAGACGGTGCAGCCCGGGAAGCCCCGCTCGCGCAGGTCGGCGTGGATCGAGCAGCCGAAGTCGTCGGCGAGGTTCGGGCACGGCGTGTGGCTCGGCTTGTCGATCGCGAAGTCCGACGAGGCCGTGAACGCGGGCACGGCGCAGCACAGCCCGGCACATCGGGAGCAGTCCGCGCGGAGCTCGGTCACATCAGGCCTGCACCGCGACGCCCTGCTCGATGAGGGTGTCGACGTCGTCGATCCCCCACGCTGCAAGGGCTTCGCGGGTCGAGTCGCCCGGGGACGACGGCCCGGTGGTGAGCGACGGAGCGGTGCGCGAGAAGCGCGGGGCCGGTGCGGGCTGCACGAGGCCGTCGCGGTCGACGTACACCTCGCGGGCCTTGTTGTGCGGGTGCTCGAACGCCTCGGCGAGCGGGATGATCCCGGCCACGCAGGCGTCGGTGCCCTCGAGCTTCGCGACCCACTCCGCCTGTGTGCGCTCCCTGATCCGCGCCGCGATGGCGGTGCGCAGGTCGCCGAGCGCGGCGAAGTCGTTGCGGTCCGGCACCTCGCCGGCGAGCCCGAGCAGGTCCAGGAACTCCTCGTAGAACCGGCCCTCGAGTGGTGCCACCGAGAGGTGCCGGCCGTCGGAGGTCTCGTAGACGTCGTAGTACGGCATGCCGCCGTCGAGCAGCCCGGACACCCGTTGCGTCGCCGGGGATGCCGGTGGCGTGGAAGACGGCGCCGATCGCGTTGAGGTGCGCGGTGCCGTCGACGATCGCGGCGTCGACCACCTGTCCCCTGCCGGAGAGCGCGCGCCTCGAGCAGCGCCGCGAGCACGCCGATCACGAGGTACGTCGACCCGCCGCCGAAGTCGCCGAGCAGGTTCGAGGGGAAGTGCGGACGCGCCCGGTCCTGGCCGAGGCCGAACAGCGCGCCGGCGACCGAGATGTAGTTCATGTCGTGGCCCGCGGAGTGCGCCAGCGGGCCGGTCTGGCCCCACCCGGTCATCCGCGCGAACACCAGCCGCTCGTTGCGGGCGTGGCACACGTCGGGTCCGAGGCCGAGCCGCTCGGCGGCGCCCGGGCGCATCCCCTCGACCAGCACGTCGGCCCCCTCGACCAGCCGCAGCACGGTCTCCACCGCCTCCGGCCGCTTGAGGTCCAGCGCCACGCTGGGGCGGCCACGGGTGAGGATGTCGTGCGGGCCGCCGCCCAGCAGCCCGCCGCCCGGGCGGTCGACGCGCACCACGTCGGCGCCGAGGTCGGCCAGGATCATGCACGCGTGCGGACCGGGGCCGATCCCGGCGAGCTCGACCACCTTGACCCCGGCGAGCGGTCCGGTGCCCTGTCCGAGTGCGTAGGTCATGGGGCGGAGTCTTGCAGGGGTCTCACGCGTGGCGGTCCTGGCCGAGGTCTTCGTGGTCGCGGTGCGACTGCGGCTCGACCTGGAACGTCGCGTGCTCGATCCCGAAGTCCTGCCGGGCGCAGAGCGCCAGCTCGTCGAGCACCGCACCGACGCCGCGTTGCTGGAGGCAGGCATCGGTGACGGTCACGTGCGCGGAGAGCGAGGGCATGCCGCTCGTGATCGTCCACGCGTGCAGGTCGTGCACGTCGGTGACCCCGTCCATCGCCATCAGGTGCTCGCGCATCCGCGCGACGTCGACGTCCTTCGGCGCGGACTCGAACAGCACGGCCCCGGTGTCGCGCAGCAGGCTCACGGCCCGCGGCACGATCAGGACCGCGATCAGCAACGAGGCAACGGGATCCGCGCGCAGCCACCCGGTGGCCAGGATCACCACCGCGGCCACGATCGCGGCCAGCGACCCGACCGTGTCGCTGAGCACCTCGAGGAAGGCGCCGCGCATGTTCAGCGAGGCGTCGCGCCGGGCAGAGAGCACGACCAGCGAGATCGCGTTGGCGAGCAGGCCGACCGCGGCGAAGGCCAGCATCTGGCCGGCCGCGACGTCCGGCGGGTCGACCAGGCGCCGGATCCCGGCGTACGCGAGGTAGCCGCAGACGCCCGCCAGCACGACCGCGTTGACGAGTGCGGCCAGGATCTCCGCCCGGTGGTAGCCGAACGTGCGCCGCTCGTTGGCCGGGCGCGTCGCGACGTACGACGCCCCGAGCGCGAGCAGCACCGCCGCGACGTCGGTCAGCATGTGGCCGGCGTCGGCGAACAGGGCGAGCGAGCCGGAGAGCACGGCACCCACGACCTCGACCACGACCACGGTCGCGGTGACGCCCACGACCAGCCAGAGCCGGCGCCGGTCCGCCGCCCGGCCGGCTGCGTGGCCGTGCCCTGCTCCCATGGAGGCCAGCGTAGGCGCGGCGTCCGTCCACTAGCGTGACCCGCATGCCTCCCGTGGCGCTGCACCACCGCGTGACCGGTCCCTCCTCCGGCGCGTTCGTGCTGCTCGGGGGCTCGCTGGGCTCCACGCACCGGCTCTGGGACGAGCTGGTCGCCGACCTCTCCACCGACCACCAGGTGGTGGCGATCGACCTCCGCGGCCACGGAGACTCCCCGACCGCGGTGGGTCCGCTCTCGATGGCCGACCTCGCCTCCGACGTGCTGGCGCTGGCCGGCCTGGTCGGTGCCGAGCGCTTCCACTACGTCGGGCTGTCGCTCGGCGGCGCGGTCGGGCAGCAGGTGGCGCTGGACGCACCCGACCGGCTGCTGTCGCTCACGCTGGCCTGCACGGCCGCGCGCTTCGGCGACCCGGCCACGTGGCACGAGCGCGCGGCGGCCGTCCGGTCCGACGGCATGGAGCAGCTGCGTGGCGCGACCGCGGACCGCTGGTTCACCGACGAGGTGCGCCTCGAGCAGCCGGTCCGGGTCTCCGAGATCCTCGACCAGCTCGTGGCCTGTGACCCGGAGAGCTACGCCCTCGCGTGCGAGGCGGTGGCGGCGTTCGACAGCCGCGACCGGCTGGGCTCGATCACGGCGCCCACCCTCGTGGTCACCGGTGAGGCCGACCCGACCTGCCCGCCCGAGGTCACCGCGGTGCTGCGCGAGGGCATCCCGGGTGCCGGCCACGTGCTGCTGGAACGCCAGCGCCCACCTCGCGAACATCTGCCGTCCCGACGCCTTCGCGGCAGCGGTGCGCGGCCACCTCGAGGCCCGGTCGTGAGCCACACCGTCGTCCAGATCCCGGTCCGCGAGGCCGAGACGATCGTCCGGCGCCGGGCCCTCGCCTCCGGGTCGCCGTTCCAGCCGCAGGACGGCGGCGTGCTCGCGCACATCACGCTGCTCGGCCCGTTCATCCCGGAGCCGGACATCGACGACGGCGTGATCGGCGACCTGGAGCGCTACTTCGCCGACGTGACCACCTTCGGCTTCACGCTCTCGGGCGTCTCGGAGTTCCCCGGCGGGCCGACCTACCTGGTGCCGGAGCCCGTGGGCGTGTTCCGCCGGCTCACGTCCGGGCTGCTCCGGGTGTTCCCCGAGTTCCCGCCGTACGGCGGCGCGTTCGACGACGTGGTGCCCCACCTGAGCGTGCCGCTGCTCGACGGCGAGGACACCGAGACCCTGCGCGCCGAGCTCGAGCGGCGGCTGCCGATCGAGGCGGTGGCGCACACGGCGACCCTGGTCCGGGTGGCCGAGGGCGACACGCAGACCCTGGCGACGTTCCCGTTCGGGACCACCGCCGCCTGAGCGACGACTCAGGACGCGGGCGGGGTCGGCAACCGGTCGAGCGTGAACCCGAAGTGCTCGCGGTAGGCGGCCAGCACCTCCGCGTCGGACCCGAGGGTGGTCTCGGTGCGCTCCCCGGCGACGGTCGTGATCAGCAGCCGGTCGCTGATCGTGACCCGGCCGTGGTCGCCGGTCGGGCGCGAGCAGGTCAGCGACTGCGTGAAGTGCGAGTCCGGCGAGGTCTGCTGGTACCAGCAGGTCGGGCGCGAAGTCGTCGAGGGCGCGCGGCCGCTGCTCCACCCTCAGCTGGGGCCGGTCGCCGAGCCGGACGTCCAGGTCGCCCTCGTCGGTCTCCACCACGCGGACGACGCCGGCCAGGTCGTGCTGGTCGTCGCGCACGTCGAGCCGGAACGGTGCCACGACGAACCGGCCGAACCCGACGTCGACCAGCCAGGGCGCCTCGTCCACGTCGACCCGGAGGGTCAGGTGGTCGAAGAGCGGCCCGGGCCCGGCGTCGCCGTACACCCGGGCGGCGAGCATCGTCACGTCGTACCCGAGGTGCCGCAGCAGCAGCGCGAAGGCGCCGTTGAGCTCGTAGCAGAAGCCGCCGCGGCGCCGGCCCACGATCTTGTCGACGAGAGCGGCCTCGTCGAGCGAGATCCTCTCGCCGAGATGGATGCTCAGGTTCTCGAACGGCACCGTCGTCAGGTGCCGGCCCATCAGCGCGGCCAGGGCCGCCGCCGAGGGCGGCTCGCGGGTGGCGCCGATCCGGGCGAGGTAGGCGTCGGCCGTGGCGTCATCCATGGGCGAGCAGCTCCTCGATCACCCGCGCGACGCCGTCGTCGTCGTTGCTGGGCGCGACATGGTCGGCGACGGCCTGCACGGTCGGGTGCGCGTTGCCCATGGCGTACGACGTGCCGGCCCACTCGAGCAGCGCGATGTCGTTGGGCATGTCGCCGATCGCCAGCACCTCCTCGGGCGCGATCCGGCGCTCGGCGCACAGCAGGGCCAGCGTCGTCGCCTTGGTCACCCCGGCCGCGCTCATCTCGAGCATCGCCGACGCCGGACGACCAGGTGACCACCACCCGGTCGCCGACGGCCGCCTCCGCGCGGTCCCAGAACTCCTGCGGCGAGATCTCCTCGTGCCGCGCCAGCAGCTTGAGCGCCGGTCCGTCGAAGATCTCCTCGACCGGCCCGCGGCGGGCGTCGTCCGGGATCGCGTTGCGCTCGAGGAAGCCGGGCTCCAGCGCGATGCCGGGCAGCCGTTCGACGGCGAAGTGGCTGCCGGGCACGGCCTCGCGGATCAGCCGGCAGACCTCGAGGCCGACGACCGGGTCGATGGTGCGGGTCATGCGCACCGCGTCGCCGGCGACGTCCCAGACCAGAGCCCCGTTGGAGACGATCGCCAGGCCGTGGCCGCCGACGTGGTCGAAGACCTCCTCGGCCCAGCGCAGCGGCCGTCCGGTGACGAAGACGACCTCGATCCCGGCCGCCTCGGCGGCGAGCAGGGCCTCACGGGTGCGCGGCGTGATCGATCCGTCGGAGTGCACGAGCGTGCCGTCGAGGTCGGTGGCGACCAGCCGCACCCGCGGCAGGTCGGTCACGGGAACCACCGGCGCAGCTCCTCGGCCGCGCCGTCGTCCTCCACCCGCCCCGCGACGTGGTCGGCGGCGTCCTTCACCTCGGGCGGCGCCTGCCCCATCGCGACCCCGCGGCCGGCCCAGGCCAGCATCTCGGTGTCGTTGCGCCCGTCGCCGATCGCGAGCACGTCGGCCCGGTCGACGCCGAGGTCGTGGCAGGCCCACTGCGAGGCCGCTGGCCTTGCTGACGCCCTCGGGGGCGAGGTCCAGCCACGCGGTCCAGCCGATGAAGTAGTTGGTGCCCTGGAGCCCCAGCGACTTCGCCAGGTGCACGAAGTCCTCCGACGTGGAGTCCGGGTCGCGCACGATCACCCGGCTCACCGCGTCGAGCGCGAGGCCGTCGAGGTCGGTCACGATCATCTCGCCGTCGAGCTCGCCGTCGGGAAAGAGCCGGTTCACCCGGTAGCCGACGCCGTGCTCCTCCACGGCCACGGCCGCGCTGGGCACGTGCTCGAGCACCGTGCGCACCGCGGCGCTCGCGTCGAAGGTCACCTCGTGCACGACCTCCATCGGCGCGTGCCGGAAGACCACCGAGCCGTTGGACGCCACCACGTGCAGCCGGTTGCCGGTCAGCTCCTCGACGGTGCGGGTCAGGTCCAGCCGGTCGGCCATGCCGGCCATGCTCAGCGGTGCCCGACCCGAGGCCAGCACCACGTGCGCGCCCGCCCGGGCCGCGGCGAGCACCGCCTCGGCCACCGGCTGCGTGGTCTGTTCCGCGCTGTGGCCCGCCTCGAAGTCCGGGATCAGCAGCGTGCCGTCGATGTCGAGCGCGACCAGGGCAGGCCGCCACTCCTCAAGCGCACCGTGCTGTGCACCGGCTTCAGGACCTCGCGCCCCTGCAGGTAGGGCCGCAGCGCCTCCGGCACCCGCACCGACCCGTCCGCCTGCTGGTGGGTCTCCAGGATCGCCACGATCGTGCGCGGTCATCGCGCACAGCGTGCCGTTGAGGGTGGCCACCGGCCGGGTCCCCGCCAGGCGAGCTTGCTGCGGATGTCCAGCCGCCGGGCCTGGAAGTCCGTGCAGTTCGAGGTCGAGGTCAGCTCGCGGTAGCGGCCCTGGGTGGGGATCCACGCCTCGCAGTCGAACTTGCGCTCCGCGGACAGGCCGAGGTCGCCGGCGGCGACGTCGATCACGCGGTAGGCGAGCTCGAGCTTGTCGAGGAACTCCTTCTCCCAGGCGAGCAGCCGCTGGTGCTCGGCGTAGGAGTCCTCGACGGTGGTGAACACGAACATCTCCACCTTGTCGAACCAGTGCACGCGGATGATGCCCCGGGTGTCCTTGCCGTGCGAGCCGGCCTCCTTGCGGAAGCACGGGCTGAACGCGGCGTAGCGCAGCGGGAGCCGGCCGGCGTCGAGGATCTCGTCGGAGTGGTACGCCGCCAGCGGCACCTCCGAGGTGCCGACGAGGTACATGTCCTGCCCCTCGATCCGGTAGACGTCGTCGGCCGCCTGGCCCAGGAAACCCGTGCCCTCCATCGCGCGCGGCTTGACCAGCGCGGGCGGGATCACGGTCGTGAACCCGTTGTCGCGGGCCTGGTCCATCGCCATCGCGGTGAGCGCCATCTCCAGGTCGGCCCCCGGGCCGGTCAGGTAGTAGAACCGCGAGCCCGAGACCTTGGCGCCACGCTCGATGTCGATCGCGCCCAGGATCCGGCCCAGCTCGACGTGGTCGCGCGGCTCGAAGCCGTCGGCGCCGAAGTCGCGCGGCGTGCCGACCGTCTCCAGCACGACGTAGTCGTCCTCGCCGCCCGACGGCGCCTCGTCGTTGGCGAGGTTGGGGATCGACATGATCGCCTCGCGCCAGTCGTCGTCGGCGGCGGTCTGCGCCGCCTCGGCGGTCTTGACGTCGGCGGCGAGGGTCTTGGTGCGCGCCAGCAGGTCGGCCTTCTCCTCGCCTGCCGCCTGCGGGATCAGCTTGCCGAGCTGCTTCTGCTCCGCGCGCAGCCGCTCGAAGTCGGCGATCGACGCGCGCCGCTCCTCGTCGGCGCTGAGCGCCACGTCGACGACGTCACCGGACAGCCCCCGCTTCGCCTGGGCGGCACGGACACGGTCGGGGTCGTCGCGGAGCACTCGTGGGTCGATCACGTGGCGAGGATATCGAGGGGTGGCGACGGGTTATCGGCTCAGGGCGCTGGGAGCACGAACGTGGGCTCCGCGTTGGGGGCCACCACGTCGCCGGTCGGCTTGCCGGCGTCCTCCCACTGCGAGGCGCCCGGCTCGAGCACGCGCGCCTGGATCCGCTTCTGCTTCGCGCAGAACGCCCAGGTCGGGCCGTCGGCGAGCGCGAACGCCGTGCCGAGCCCGCAGTGCGCCTCCGGCAGCCCGGCGAAGCCGCCGTTGTCGGACGGCACGACCTTGCCCGTCGTGCGCACCACGGCCCGGGTGCTCGTCTCCCCGTTGCCCTTCGGGATCGTCTGGAACGAGTCGATGTCCTCGATGAACGGCAGCCCGTCGTTCTTGTTGAAGCCGCCGGCGAAGATCCAGCCGGGCCGGCTCGGGAGGACGCCCTCCTTGGTGGCCTTGCCGCCGTCGGTGGGGACCACCCACACGGTGAGCCCGTCGACGACGCGCAGGGTGTCCGGCTTCGTCGGGTCGAACACCACCCAGTCCGGGGTCAGGCCCTGGTCACCGGTCGCCTTGCGGACGTCGACCGTGGACGTCCGGCCCTGCTTCGTGAGGTCGTAGAGCGTCACGCGCCCGGCCGCCCGCTCCTGCTTCGTCGGCCGCGAGTCCAGCAGCGCCGACGAGTGGTCGGCGTCGACCAGCAGCATCCGCTCGTCGCCCGAGGCCTCGGCGACCTCCAGCCGCGGCGTGGACACCTCCACCACCTCGCCGGTCGTCGGCGTGATCGTGAGGTACGTCGCCTGCTGGGTCTCGCCGTCCTCGCCCGAGTAGCTGTCCAGGCGCAGCAGCCAGGGCCGGTCGGCACCCTGGGGCGCCGCCGCGGCCTTCGTTCTCCGGCGAGTCGGCGGCCTGCTGGCCGCAGCCGGCGAGCAGGCTCGCGACCACCGCGAACGCCGTCAGCCCAGCCACGTGCCTCATCACGTCAGGTTAGAGGGGCAGGCCGGCGTGCGGTTCCTTTGCCCCGCGAGCGCGACGTGTCTAGCCCGCGGCCACCCCCAGGGGAGGAGCGGTCGTCCCACCCCGCCGGTAACAATGAGACATGGCCAAGCACGCACCGCGGAAGGACGCAGGTGAGTCCGACCTCGAGGTCGGCGACCGCAAGACGCACGCCGCCGGCGTACCCGGGGTCTACCACGCGCTGAAGATGTCGCAGCAGCAGATGGGGGTGCGTCGCACGGCGCTCACGCTGGCCCGGCTCAACCAGAAGAAGGGCTTCGACTGCCCCGGCTGCGCCTGGCCCGACCCCGACCACCGCAGCCCCTTCGAGTTCTGCGAGAACGGCGCGAAGGCCGTCGCCGAGGAGGCGACGCTGCGCCGTGTCGACCGCGACTTCTTCGCCGACGCACCCGCTCGCCGAGCTGCGAGCACGAGAGCGACTGGCTCGGGCAGCAGGGCCGGCTCACCGAGCCGTTCCACAAGCCGGCCGGCGCACGACCACTACCGGCCGATCGCCTGGGACGAGGCGTTCCGGCTGATCGCCGAGCGGCTGCAAGGCGCTGCCCACCCCCGACGCGGCGGCTTCTACACGTCGGGCGCACGTCGAACGAGGCGGCGTTCCTCTACCAGCTGATGGTCCGCCGGTTCGGCACGAACAACCTGCCCGACTGCTCGAACATGTGCCACGAGTCGACGCGGCGCCGCGCTCGCGCACTCGATCGGCATCGGCAAGGGCACGGTCCTGCTCGAGGACGTGTACGCCGCCGACCTGATCCTCGTCGTCGGGCAGAACCCCGGCACCAACCACCCGCGCATGCTGAGCGCGCTGGAGCGAGGCCAAGCGGCAACGGCGCCCACATCGTCAACATCAACCCGCTCGACGAGGCCGGGCTGCGGCGCTTCCACAACCCGCAGAGCCCCGAGGGCCTGGTCAAGGGCACCGACCTCGCCGACGACTTCCTCCAGGTGCGGCTCGCCGGCGACCAGGCGCTCTTCGCGACGCTCGGCGAAGCTGACCATCGAGGCGGGTGCGGTCGACGAGGAGTTCGTCGCCGAGCACACCTCGGAGTACGACGAGTACGCCGCGTCGCCTCGAGGCCCTGACCTGGGACGAGGTGCTCGCCGCAGACCGGGCTCACCCGGCCGGAGATCGAGCGCCTCGCGAAGCGCTACCGCGAGTCCGACCGCGTCATCGTCTGCTGGGCGATGGGCCTGACCCAGCACAGCAACGCGGTCGCGACCATCCAGGAGATCATCAACCTGATGCTGCTGCGCGGCAACATCGGCAAGCCGCGGCGCCGGCCTGTGCCCGGTGCGCGGCCACTCCAACGTGCAGGGCGACCGCACCATGGGCATCTGGGAGAAGGCGCACGACGGCCTGCTCGACGGGCTGCGCGACGAGTTCGGCTTCGAGCCGCCGCGAGCACGGCCTCGACACCGTCGACGACGATCCGAGGGCATGCGCGACGGCCAGGTCAAGGTGTTCTTCGCGGTGGGCGGCAACTTCGTCGCGGCCACCCCCGACACGGCGGCGACCGAGGCCGCGATGCGCAGCCTCGACCTGACCGTGCACGTCTCGACCAAGCTCAACCGGTCGCACGTGGTCACCGGCGAGGAGGCGCTGATCCTGCCCTGCCTGGGCCGCACCGAGCGCGACCTCCAGGACGGCGGCGAGCAGTTCGTCACGCGTCGAGGACTCGATGGGCATGGTGCACGCCTCGCGGGGGCGCCTCGACCCGGCCTCGCCGCACCTGCGGTCCGAGGTGGCGATCGTCACCGGGCTGGCCGAGGCGCTCTTCGGCCCGACGACACGGTCGACTGGGCCGGGATGCGCCACGACTACGACAGGATCCGCGACCACATCGAGCGGGTGATCCCGGGCTTCGAGCAGTTCAACGAGCGCGTGCGCAGGCCGGGCGGCTTCGCGCTGCCGCACCCGCCCCGCGACCGCCGCGAGTTCACGACCAGGACCGGCAAGGCCAGGTTCACCGTCAACGAGCTCGACGCGGTCGGTCGCGCCGCCCGGCCACCTGCTGCTGCAGACGGTGCGCAGCCACGACCAGTTCAACACCACCATCTACGGCCTCGACGACCGCTACCGCGGGATCAAGCAGGGGCGACGCGTGGTGTTCGTCAACCCCGAGGACCTGCGCGCGCTCGGCTTCGCACGACGGCGAGCTGGTCGACCTCGTCAGCGTGTGGGCGGACGGCCAGCACCGACGGAGCGGCGGGCCGAGGAGTTCCGGATCGTCGTCCTACGCGACGGCGCGAGGCTGCGCCGCGGCGTACTTCCCCGAGACCAACGTGCTGGTGCCGCTCGACTCGGTGGCCAAGGTGTCCAACACCCCGGTCTCGAAGAGCATCGTGGTGCGCCTGGAGCACCGCGACCGGCGCAGTACGGCATCATCCCTCCGGTGACCGACTCCCTCGCGCAGCGCCGGATCGCGCTGACCTGGGGCGCGGTCTGCCTCGTCCTCTTCGCCGCGATCGCCGGCCTGGTCGCCGCCTCGTGGCAGCCCCTGCTGGACCTCGACGCCCGCTTCGGCGCGCGGCCCGGAGGAGTACACCGTCACCCACGAGTGGGCACGGCAGTTCTTCCTCGCCGTGCAGTACAGCTTCGAGTTCTGGCCGATGACCGCGTTCACGGTGGTCACGGCCGTGCTGCTGTTCGCGCGCAACCACCGTCGGGCGGCGATCTGGACGGTCGGGGTGATGACCACGACCATCGCTCGCGGTCACCGCCCTCAAGCCGGTGATCGAGCGCAAGCGGCCGGTGTTCGACGACCCGGTCACGATCCTCAAGTCGTTCAGCTTCCCCTCCGGGCACGCGTGCAGCATCGCGTCCGCCGCCGGAGTCGCGATCGTGCTGGCCCTGATGCTGGTACGACGCCGCGAGCTGCGCCGGGTGGTCATCGTCGCCGCGATCGCGGTCGCCTTCCTCGTCGGCGCCGACCGCATCCTGCTGGGCGTCCACAACCTGTCCGACGTGGTCGGTGGCTGGCTCCTGGGTGCCGCGGTCCCGCTGTTCTGGCTGGCCTTCTTCGACCCGAAGCCACGCTCCATCGTGCACACCACCGAGGCCCTCCCCGAGGTGTTCCCCAGCGAGGAGCGCCGGCTCGCGGTCGTCCTCAACCCGGCGAAGGTCGACGACCCGGGCCAGTTCGTGGCGATGCTCGAGGAGATGGCCACCGAGTCCGGCTGGTCGAAGGTCTCCTGGTACCAGACCACGGTCGAGGACCCGGGCGTCGGCCAGGCCCACGCCGCCGCGGTGGCCGGCGCCGACCTCGTGATCGCGTGCGGCGGCGACGGCACCGTCCGCACCGTGTGCGAGGAGCTCGCCGGCACCGGCATCCCGGTCGGCATCGTCCCGGCCGGCACCGGCAACCTGCTGGCCCGCAACCTCGCGCTCCCGCTCTACCTCCGCGCCGCCGTCGACATCGCGCTCAACGGCCAGGACCGCGCGATCGACCTGGTGCGCGTGTCCGGCGACAAGATGGAGGACTCGACGTTCCTGGTGATGGCCGGCATGGGCTTCGACGCCGCGATCATGGAAGGCGTCAGCGACAACATCAAGGCGCGCGTCGGCTGGCTCGCCTACGTGCTGTCCGCGCTCAAGTCGCTGATGTTCCCCGCCGTCCGCATCGAGATCTCGCTCGACGGGGCGACCGCCGACCAAGCACCGTGCGCGCACCGTCGTGATCGGCAACGTCGGCTTCCTGCAGGCCGGGCTGCCGCTGATCCCGGACGCCCAGATCGACGACGGCGAGCTCGACGTGGTGCTGCTCTACCCGCGCTGGTTCCTGTCCTGGCTGCCGCTCGCGGTGCGGGTGCTGAGCCGCAACAAGCGCACCGACGAGCTGATCACCCGGATGCGTGGGCGCCAGGTGAGCGTCCGGGCCGCGATCGAGTCACCGCGCCAGCTCGACGGCGACCTGATCGAGCCCGGCCACGAGATCCGCGCCGAGTGCCTCCACGGCCGGCTGCTGGTGCGCGTGCCCCGGTAGCCTCGAGGCAATGAGCCCGGTCCGCACCTTCACGTCGTCCCCGTTGCCGCCCCGCGAGCGCGGCGTGGAGTTCGGCCGGGCCAACGCCGACGAGGTGCGGCGCTCGGTCGCGGGCTACCTCGCGCTGTTCGCCCGGCGCGGAGCGCCCGGGTACGACGCGCGACGCTGGGCGGCCGAGTTCCGCGACCTGATCGGCGACCTCGAGCCCGACGCGCTCGCAGAGATCGACGGCATCGCCGAGGGCGCCCGGGTCGACGCGCTCGACGTGGTGGCGGTCAACGCCCGCACCGAGCTGCTGGCCAAGGCCGACCCCTACGGCCAGCGCGAGTGCTCGTCGGTCGTGGTCACGCCCGCTGACGCGCCGGCGTACGGCGTGCAGACGTGGGACTGGTACGCCTCGATGGCCGACAACTGGCTGCGCTGGCGGATCCCGCAGCCGGACGGCAGCTGGCTGGAGACGGTCACGGAGTACGGCCTGCTCGCCAAGATCGGGGTGTCCAGCCGTGGCGTCGGGGTGCTGCTCAACATGCTCCGCCACGCCGGCGACGACAACGACCGGGTCGGGCTGCCCGTGCACCTGCTCAGCCGACGGATCCTCACCCGCGCCGCGTCGTACGACGAGGCCGCGGCGATGTGCCACGACACGAAGGTCTGCGCGTCGACGTCGCTCACCGTGCTCGACCGCGAGCGCGGCGCCACGGTCGAGCTCTTCCCCGACGGGCCGGGTGTGGTCGAGCCGACCGACGGGGTGCTCGTGCGCACCAACCACTTCGTCTCCGAGGCCGGGCGCGACGGGTGCCTGACCCCCGAGGACGTCTACCCCGAGCTCCTACCTCCGGCGCCGCCACCTCGAGCAGGCGCTGCGCGCGCGACCGCCCGGCTCGCCCGACGACGTGCTGGCCGCGATGGAGCACCACGACCCCGCGGGTGGCGTGTGCCGGCACCCCCAGCAGCAGCTCGAGGCGTGGCAGCGCAGCGCGACCCTGGCCACGGTCGTGGTCGAGCCCGGCGTGCCGTCGCTGCGCGTGATGTCCGGCGGACCGTGTGGCGAGTCCGGAGGCGGTCAGCCCCGAGCGTGGCTGACGGCCGACTCCTCCTCGGGTGAGAGCTGCTGCTCCGACACCCAGGCCTCGACCGGCTTGGCGTACGACCGGGTGTCCTGGCGGCCGTGGATCGAGGTCAGCACCACGCCGCTGCCCGCGTCGTCGAGCAGGGCCACGGTCCACGAGAGGTGGCCGCCCATGTCGGCGAAGGCGTCGTACCGCACCACCGCCAGGTGTCGCAGCGACGCGGTCAGGTCGGCACGGAGCGCGGCCACCTCGCTGCGCAGTGCCGGGACGTCCTCGGGCACGTCGAGGCCGTCGGCGGGCCTGCGGCGGCGGGCGCCGTTGACCGCGATCGCCAGCGCAGCAAGGGCGACGACGAGGGCGAGAACGCTCAGGGTGGTGGCCACCGGGCCAGCCTAGGGAGCCTGCCTCCGCCTGCCGGGCAACCACGCCGCGCGCCGGCCTGCGTGGGAGCATGGCCCGGTGAACGGACGACCGACCCGGATCGCCTACCAGGGCGAGCCCGGCGCCAACTCCCACCTCGTGTGCATGCAGCACTACCCGGAGTGGGAGGCACTCGCCTGCGCCTCGTTCGAGGACGTCTTCGCCGCGGTCGAGAGCGGCGAGGCCGACCTGGCGATGATCCCGATCGACAACTCGATCGCGGGCCGGGTGGCCGACATCCACCACTTCCTGCCCACGTCGGGCCTGCACATCATCGGCGAGCACTTCCTCCGCATCCAGTTCACGCTGATGGGCGTGCCGGGCAGCACGCTGCAGACGATCCGCACGGTGCACAGCCACGTGCACGCGCTCGGCCAGTGCCGCAAGGTGATCCGCGAGCTCGGCCTGGTGCCGGTGATCTCCGGCGACACCGCGGGAGCGGCCCGCGAGATCGCCGAGCTCGCCGACCCGACCCAGGCCGCGATCGCGCCCGCGCTCGCCGCCGAGATCTACGGGCTGACCATCCTTCGCGAGGACGTCGAGGACGAGGACCACAACACCACCCGGTTCGTGGTGCTCTCCCGCGAGCCCGACCCGGCAGCCGCCGACGGCGGCCCGGTGGTGACCTCGTTCGTGTTCAACGTGCGCAACCTGCCCGCCGCGCTCTACAAGGCGCTCGGCGGGTTCGCCACGAACGGCGTGAACATGACCAAGCTCGAGAGCTACATGGTGGGCGGCGAGTTCACGGCGACGCAGTTCCTGGCCGAGGTCGACGGGCACCCCGACGACCCGCCGCTGAAGCGGGCGTTCGAGGAGCTCTCCTTCTTCACGACCGACGTGAAGGTGATCGGCGTCTACCCGGCCGACGACTTCCGTGGCTGACGACGGCCGCACCGACGACCTGGGCTACGCCCGGCTCGACGTCGACCGCGCGCGTCGTACCGGCGACGCGGAGGTGGTGTACGGCGCCGGCAAGACGCCCCAGCAGGTGGTCGGGATCCTCGGTCGGCTGCACGACCGGCACCCCGACCGGGCGGTTCTCGCGACCCGGCTCTCCCCCGATGCGCAGGACGCGGTGCGCCACGGACTGCCGGACGCCGTCGTCGACGAGGTCGCCGGGGCCGCCGTCCTCGGGCCGATGCCCGAGCCGCGCGGACTGGTGACCGTGGTCGCGGCCGGCACCTCCGACGCGCCGGTCACCGCGGAGGCGATGCTGACCGCGCGCGTCCACGGCGCCCGCGTCCACGCGATCGGCGACGTCGGCGTGGCCGGCCTGCACCGGCTGCTCGACGTCCGCGACGAGCTGGCGGAGGCCGACTGCCTGATCGTCATCGCCGGCATGGAGGGCGCCCTCCCGAGCGTGGTCGGCGGGCTCACCGGCGTCCCGGTCGTGGCGGTGCCGACGTCCGTCGGCTACGGCGCCTCGTTCGGCGGCCTGGCCGCACTGCTCGCGATGCTGAACTCGTGTGCTCCCGGCGTGACCGTGGTCAACATCGACAACGGGTACGGCGCGGCCGTGCACGCCGCCCGGGTGGCCCGCAACGCCAGGCCCCGCGCCACATGAGTGGCCCATGAATGACACGGTCGGCTGGCTGGACGCCTCGTCCGGCGCCAGCGGCGACATGTTCCTCGGCGCCCTGGTCGGTGCCGGCGTGCCGCTCGGCGCGATCCGGACCGCGGTCGACGCGGTGGCGCCGGAACCGGTGACGCTCGACGTCACCGAGGTCACCCGCAACGGGTTCGCGGCGACCCGGGTCGAGGTCACCGTCGCCGACGTCGGCCACGCACCGCACCTGGCGGGACGTCCGTGCCCTGCTGGAGGCAGGCGGCGCTCGACGCCGGCGTGCGCACCCGGGCGCTCGCGACGTTCGCCCGGCTGGCCGAGGCCGAGGCGGTCGTGCACGGTTCCCCGGTCGACGACGTGCACTTCCACGAGGTCGGGGCCCTGGACGCGATCGCCGACGTGGTCGGTGCCTGCGCCGGGCTGGAGCACCTCGCGCTCGAGGCCCTCGTGGTCTCCCCGGTCGCGGTCGGCGGCGGTCACGTCGGCACCGAGCACGGCCGGCTCCCGGTGCCGGCCCCGGCGGTCGCGGAGCTGCTCCGTGGCTTCCCGTCGTACGGCGGGCCGGTCGACCTCGAGCTCTGCACGCCGACCGGCGCCGCCCTGCTGGTCGCCAACGCGACCGGCACCGGCGGGCAGCCGGCGATGACCACGACCGCGATCGGTCTCGGTGCCGGCGGCCGCGACCCGGCGGGGCACACGAACGCGCTGCGGCTGCTGGTCGGGGTCTCGACAGGCTCGACCACCGGGGCGGCTCGACCACCGGGGACCCGCTGCTGCTGGAGACCAACGTCGACGACCTCGACCCGCGGCTCTGGCCGGCCGCGATCGCCGCGCTCCTGGCGGCCGGGTGCCAGCGACGCCTGGCTGACCCCGATCCTGATGAAGAAGGGCCGTCCGGCCCACACGCTCTCCGTGCTGGTCGCCGCCGACCGGGCGGCGGCGGTCCGGCGCGAGATCTACCGGCACACCACGAGCATCGGGCTGCGCGAGCAGCCGGTCGGCAAGCGCGCGCTCGACCGCGAGCTGGTGACGGTCGACGTCGAGGGCCATGCCGTCGACGTGAAGCTGGCGCGGCTCGACGGGGAGCTGCTCAACCTGCAGCCGGAGTACGAGCACGTGGCGGCCGCCGCGGAGGCGCTCGGGCGACCGGCCAAGGACGTGCTCCAGCAGGCGGTGGCCGCCGCGAGGACCCTCGTCGCCGGCCCGTAGGTTGTCCCGGTGGACCTGACCACCATCGCCGTCGTCTTCGGCTCGATCTTCATCGTCGAGCTCCCGGACAAGACGTTCATCGCCGCGCTCGTGCTGTCCACCCGCTACCAGCCGCTCGCGGTCTGGATCGGCGTGGGCCTGGCCTTCGGGGTGCAGACCCTGGTCGCGGTCACGGTCGGGTTCCTGGCCACGCTGCTGCCCGAGCAGCTGGTCCAGGGCGTCGCGATCGCGATCTTCCTGATCGGCGCCTTCGTGCTGTTCCGCACGGCACCGGGCGCCGACGCCGCCGAGAAGGAGCAGGAGGAGGAGTTCGCCGCCAAGTCCACGGAGACCCGGTCCTTCTTCAAGGCCGCGGTCGCGTCGTTCCTGGTCCTCTTCGCGGCCGAGTGGGGCGACCTGTCCCAGCTGCTCACGATCAGCTTCGTCGGCCGGTACGACGACCACGTCAGCGTCTTCATCGGCGCCTGGGCCGCCCTGCTCGTGGTCTCCGGTCTCGCGGTGCTGGTCGGCCGGGTGCTGCTGCGCTACCTGCGGCTCGCGGTGCTGCACTACGTGGGCGCCGGGGTCTGCCTGCTGCTCGCCCTCGTCACGGCGTACGAGCTGGTCGCCTGACCCGCACCCGGCACTAGGCTGCGCCCCATGACGACCCTTGGCGCCTCCAGCGAGGTCGGCCGGCTGCGCACCGTGATGCTGCACCGCCCCGGCAACGAGCTGAAGCGGCTGACGCCCCGCAACAACGACAAGCTGCTGTTCGACGGCATCCCCTGGGTGAGCCGCGCGCAGGAGGAGCACGACGCGTTCGCGGAGGCGCTGCGCGGTCGTGACGTCGAGGTGCTCTACCTGACCGAGCTGCTGGTCGAGACGCTCGAGCAGGAGGAGGCCCGGGCGAGTGCGATCGAGTCCGTGACCACGCTCGCTGCACCTCGGCGACACCCTGCGCGACTACTTCCGGCAGGCGCTGACCGACCTCGACCCGCGCGGCCTGATGGAGGCGCTGACCGCGGGTGTCCGCAACGACGAGGTGCGCGCCGGGCACAGCCTGGTCACCTCGCTGCTGACCCACGACGACTTCCTGATCGACCCGTTGCCCAACCTGCTCTTCACGCGCGACTCCTCGGTCTGGGTGCGCGACCGGGTGGCGATCACGTCGCTGGCGATGCCGGCCCGGGTGCGGGAGAGCCAGCTGACCGAGCTGATCTACACCCGCCACCCGCGGTTCGCCGACGCCCGCCGGATCCACGGCTGGCGGCACGAGCACGTCGAGGGCGGCGACGTGCTGCTGCTGGCACCCGGCGTGATCGCGGTCGGCGTCGGGGAGCGGACCACGCCGGCCGGCGTCGAGCAGCTGGCCCGGGAGGTCTTCGCCGACGACCTCGCCCACACCGTGCTCGCCGTACCGATCGCGCAGGAGCGGGCGACGATGCACCTCGACACCGTGTGCACGATGGTCGACACCGACAAGATCGTGATGTACCCCAACGTCGCCGACCAGCTGGTCGCGCACGCGGTCACCCCGTCCGACGGCGACACCCTCGACATCGCCCCGGCCGAGCCGTTCCTGGTCGCCGCCGCGAAGGCGATCGGGATCGACACCCTGCACCAGATCGACACCGGCCTCGACCCGGTGACCGCCGAGCGCGAGCAGTGGGACGACGGCAACAACACGCTCGCCCTGGCCCCCCGGCTGGCGGTGGCCTACGAGCGCAACATCGAGACCAACACGCGGCTCGAGGAGGCCGGCATCGAGGTGATCGCGATCGCCGGTTCGGAGCTCGGATCCGGTCGTGGCGGACCCCGCTGCATGTCCTGCCCGGTCAGCCGCGACCCGCTCTGAGACCGCTACGAGATCCTGTCCGAAATCGGGCTTGTGCCACGAATTCCGGAGTTTCGATGCGGTACCGGCATCGGAACGCAAGGGCCCGGCCGCTGTTGACGGGGGATGCAACAACGGCCGGGCGCCCATAACGTACGTGTTCCGCGGTCTGCTCACAACTCCCCGACTGGGCCACCCGGCGTGGTCTAGGCGGGTGGTGTTCAGCGTGGTGTCAGCAGCCGCGCAGTCAGCTGATCAGCGGAGCGTGAGCTGACGGTTCGCCAGGCCGGCGCGGGCAGCCCGTTCCTCGCCGGTGAGCGGCTCGGGTGCGGCCAGCGCGGCGTCGAGAGCGGTCGCGAACGCGGCCGCCGGCTCCTCCAGCGGGTCGGCTCCGGTGCCGGACACGAGGTCCCACACCGGGACCAGCAGTCCGTGCGCCCGGAACATGCCCACCATCCGCGAGTCACCGACCAGACGGTCGGTGCCCGCGGCATGCAGGCGGGCCAGCGCGTCGAGCAGCCGGTCCTCGTCGTGCGGCATCGCCCAGCGGAGGTACTCCCTCGTGGAGACGTCGCACCAGTAGGCCCCTTCGACCGAGGCCAGCCGGCGGGTGGGGTTGACCACGCTGTTGGCGTTCTCGAGTGCCGCGGCGAGCGCGCCGTCGGGGTCCTCGACGCCGGCTGAGCCACCACTCGAAACCCTCGTGCACGGTGACGTCGAGCGGTACGTCGACCAGCAGATCCTGCAGCCGCGGCCCGGTTCCCGGGTCGTCGACGACGTCGACCATCTGGCCCGGCTCGCCCTCGAGCGCGGTCAGGAGTGCGGCGGCGAGGTCCCGGCTGGCGTCACCGAACGCGTGCTGCACCTGCATGCCCAGCCACACGGTGCCGTCCTCACGGACCATCGCCGGGGCGGCCCCCGGCAGCAGCGTGCCGAGCATCACATCGCGGTCCTCGTGGCCCAGGACCTGGACCGGTGCGGTGCCGGAGGGCACGAACTCCCGCAGCGCCACCAGGTCGCACTCGCCGGCCAGGCCGGCAAAGGGACGCCCGACGTACACCGACGGCGCGCCGGCAGCACTGCCGTGGCAGGCCTTGTAGCGCCGGCCCGACCCACAGGGGCAGGGCTGGCGCGGCCCGACCTCGTCGGTGGCGGCTCTCGTGTGTGCGCTGCCGGTCCCGCGATCGCTTGCCCATGGGCAGAGGCTATGCGGCGCCCTCAGTACATCTCGAGCAGGGCATGCACGGTGGAGCGCGACCCGCCGGTCTCGAGCCACCAGCGGCTGCTCAGCTGCTGCACGATCGTCAGCCCACGGCCCGCGAGGTCGGAGGCCGCCGCGTCGACGGCGTGCGGCTGCGGTGTGGGCCCCGCCGTCGGTGACGGCGATGTCGAGGCCCGCATCGGCCTTGTTCCAGGTGACGATGCACGGTGCCGTCGTCGAGCGGACGCGCGTGGCGAACGGCGTTGCCGACCAGCTCGGAGACCACCAGGCGCGAGTCCTCGATCACGTCGGTCGGCTGACCGAGGTCGGTCAGCCACTTCTTCAGCTGTGTGCGCGCGATCGACGCGCTGCTGGCGGCAAATGGTAGCGCCAAGGCAACCGGATCATGCAAAGGCACGCGCAGCTCCTCTCCCCCGTGATCTAGTTGAACCTAGCCGAGGCACATACGTCCAGCCGATCTGAGCAGGAGATACCCGTTCGGGGGAGAATCGAAACTCAGCGCTCGAGATATCTCAGCATTGGCCCGGGTCGGTCTGTGATCACCGCCTCGACCCCGAGGTCGCGGCAGAGGTCCGCGTCGGCCTCCGTGTTGACGGTCCAGCAGTGCACCCGGCTGCGCTCGGCGATCCGCGCGACCACCTTCGGGTGCTCGCGGACCAGCGCGATGCCGGGCCCGGCGATCCAGTCCGGTCGGGTCAGGGGCCGGGCACGCAGCCACTCCCCCGTGCTTGTGCATCAGGAACACCACGTCCAGCTCGGGTGCCAGGCGCTCGATCCGCTTGAGCGCGATCCAGGAGAAGCTCATCACGCGCGCCGGCGACCCGGCGCCGGCCCAGCCGAACGTCGCCAGCAGCTCGACCAGCCGCTTCTCGACCAGTCCCCCGTAGCGGGTCGGGTGCTTGGTCTCGATCGCCAGCTCGACCGGGCGGTCGAAGTCGGCCACCGTCTCCAGCAGCCGGCGCAGCGTGAGCACCTTGCCCAGCTCGGGGTCGCCCTCGGGAGCCTCGTCGTCCAGGTCGGCCCACGGCCGCTTCCAGCTCGCGAAGTCCAGCTCGTCGAGCTCCGCGAGCTCCATCGTGGACACGATCCCGGGGGTGCTCGCCGTGCGCCGGAGGTCGCGGTCGTGGACGCAGACGAGGTGACCATCGGCGGTGAGCCGCACGTCGCACTCGAGCGCGTCGGCGCCCTCGTCGAGCGCCGCGAGGTAGGCACCCAGCGTGTGCTCGGCCACCTCGTCGCTGGCGCCGCGGTGAGCGACGACCTGCGGGCGATCCGTGGGCCAGTGCGGTGGCCGCTCTCGCATGGCACCCATCCTGACATCTCCACCACCGGCGAGGGCGGCGGATCGCTGGGTACGTTGGAGGACATGAGCCGACACCTCTCGTCCCTGCCCGACCAGACAGGCCGCACCTTCGTGGTGACCGGCGCCAACTCCGGGCTCGGCCTCGAGACCGCCCGGGCCCTCGCCGGCGCCGGTGGTCACGTGGTTCTCGCGGTCCGCGACACCGACCGGGGCGCGGAGGCGGCGGCCGGGATCACCGGCTCCACGGACGTGCGCGAGCTCGACCTCGCCGACCTCGGCTCGGTGCACCGGTTCGCCGAGAAGTGGGACGGGGCACTCGACGTCCTGGTCAACAACGCGGGGATCATGATGGTCGCCGAGGGCCGCACGGCCGACGGCTTCGAGCGCCAGTTCGGCACCAACCACCTCGGCCACTTCGCGCTGACCAACCTGCTCCTGCCGCAGGTGACCGACCGCGTGGTGACGGTCTCGTCCGGGCTGCACCGCGGCAGGCAGGTGGACTTCGAGGACTACAACGGCGAGCGCCGCTACCACCCGCACCGGGCCTACCAGCAGTCCAAGCTCAGCAACCTCCTCTTCACCTCCGAGCTCCAGCGCCGGCTCGACGCGGCCGGCTCGGCCGTGCGCGCGACGGCGGCCCACCCGGGCTACAGCGCGACGAACCTGCAGTCGCACCACGCCGTACCCCTCATGAACGTCCTGATGGCGATCGGCAACAAGGTCATCGCCACCAGCGCCGCCGAGGGCGCCCGGCCGACGATCTACGCGGCGATCGCGGACCTGCCCGGCAACACGTTCGTCGGGCCGACGAAGCTCCGTCAGACGCGCGGCGCGCCCGGGCCGGTCCCGCGCTCCCTGGAGGCGCAGGACCCCGAGGCCGCTCGGCGGCTCTGGGACCTCTCCGAGGAGCTCACGGGCGTGCGGTTCCCGCTGTAGTCAGGCCGTCGGACCTTCGTGGTTTGTTGGGGACATGGACGCATCGACACCGATCTCCACCGATCTCCAGCGCTACCTCCAGGACAGCCGCGCCGTCGTCGTGGGGTCGCTCGACGGTCTCTCCGAGTACGACGCACGCCGACCGCTGACACCGACCGGCACCAACCTGCTCGGCCTGGTCAAGCACCTGACCGGGATCGAGCTCGGCTACCTCGGCGACAGTGCCGGGCGGCCGGCCCCGCTGACCCTTCCGTGGAACGAGGACGGCTCGGTGTGGGAGGGCGCCGACATGTGGGCCACCGCCGACGAGAGCCGGGAGCAGCTCCTCGCCTGGTACCGCACGGCCTGGGAGCACTCCGACACCTCGATCGCCACGATCCCGCTCGACGCACCGGCCCGGGTCGCGTGGTGGGACGAGAGCCGCCGCGACACCACCTTCGGCCACCTGCTGGTGCGGGTGGTCGCCGAGACCGCGCAGCACGCCGGGCACTGCGACATCGTGCGCGAGACGATCGACGGCCACGCGGGCAGCAACACCGACGACGTGCCTGCCGACCAGTGGGCGGCGTACGTCGCCCGGATCCAGGCCGCCGCGGACACGTTCCGGTGAGCGAGCTTGTTCAGGCGGCCGGCAGGGACGTGCGCATGTGCGGCTGGCGGTAGAACTCGACGACGACGGGCGCGCCCTCCCGCGCGGCGCGGGCGGCGGTCGCGTGAGGTGCACCTGCGCGCTCGGCGACCGGGTGGTCACGGAGGAACCCTCAGCCGTCGCGGACCAGCCGGGTGTCTCCTTGACGTAGTTGCAGTTCTCGCAGAGTCCCTGCGCGTTGTCCGAGGTGGTGCTGCCACCGCGCGCATGCGGTTGCGGGTGGTCGACGTGGCGCACCGGTGCGTCGCACCAGGGCGTGCGGCACACCTCGTCGCGCAGCACGAGGAAGTCGCGCAGCTTGCCGGGAAGTGCCGGCGTCGCGAGGACATGGCGACCAGCTCGCCGGTGGTCGGTGAGACGAAGAGACGGCGCACCCAGGCCTTGTCCGCCTCCCGGACCAGGCGCCGGGCCAGCCAGGCCGGGATCGGCCCGTGTCCGGGCACCCGCGCCGGCTCGTCGCCGCCCCCGAGCAGAGCGTGGTCGGTCATCACGAGCTGGATCTCGACCGGCGTGCCGACCGCGTCGGCCCGTCCCGTGCACCGGGCGACGAGGGTGTCGGCCATGATCTGGCCGAGGCTGCGGTCGTCACCCTGGCTGCGGAGGGAGTCGGCGTGCCGGCGAAGCGCGGCATGGACGGCGACGCCCTGGGCCACCGGAAGGAAGCCGGTGAGCAGCGTCATCGTGTCAGGTGCCGGGCGGAGCGTCACCCGCCGGTCGCTCTCGGCACCGCGCGTGCGGCGGAGCAGGGACGTGGGGTCGAGCCGGTAGCCGGCGCCCGGGCCTGGGCGGCGACCTGGCGGTTGCCCATCTGGGCGAGGCGGCCGTCCAGCTCTTCGTCCACCGCTGCGCGGTGCTCCTTGCTCAAGGTTGCGGTCTCGCGGACCATGAGGTGCGCTCGCCACTCGCTGATCTCGCCGCGCGTCAGGCTGCCCATGGTGCGCGGCATCTCCTCGACCAGCGCGTGGGCGACACCCAGGTGCCGGTTGCCGGCGTGCGGCGACTCGTGCCGCGCCAGCGCGACCTGCGCCCCGACGCTGCGGCTGCACGCCCGGTGCTCGGACTCCGACGTGCAGGCGGCGCGCTGGGACCTGTCGAGCGCCATCGTGATCCGTGCCTGCGCGGCCGCCGCCGCGCTCTTGAGCCGTTCGAGGACGCTCAGTGCGTCGACCAGCGCAGAGTCGGGTTCTCCCGGCCCCGTCGACCGTGGCCAGCATCTCGACCCACTCGTGCACGCACGAGGGTCGAGGGTAGTCGCTGAATCGAACATGTGTTCGAGTGCTCGCATGCCGCACCGTCGTCAAGGGGCGAACCGGCCGTTCACGGGCTGCCCGTCTCCGCCGGAGTGCCAGCGTGACCTTCGACGGCCGATCGGCTCCACGATCGAGCTCGGGCCGCGGAACGGCAGGTGCCGGCTGCGGGCCGTGCGAGCGTCACGACGTGGGTGGTCGCGCGAACACCCTCCAGCAAGGTCTACGCTCTCGCGGCCTGACCCAGGACTCAGCGCTGGCTGCGCAGGAACTTCCCGAAGTGGGGCACGGTGAACGCGACCGTGCCGCGCTCGGCGGAGAACACCAGGCCCTTCTTGATCAGGCCGTCGCGGGCGGGCGAGAGCGACTGCGGCTTGCGGGTCGAGCGAGCCTGGCGATCTCGGCGGTGCTGACCGCGAGGTCGTCGGTGCCCTCGCCGAGGTCGGCCATCGCGATCATGTAGTCGCGCTCGGCCGGGGTGGCGCGGTCGTAGCGGGCGCCGAAGAAGCCGACGGCGAGCTCGGCCTCGGCCTCGGGCGCCGCGTCGCGTCACGTCGGCCAGGCGCGGATCGGGGAGCTCGACCGCGACGTCCCAGGTGACCTTGCCGTAGGCCTGCACGAAGTACGGGTAGCCGTCGGTCAGGCGCGTAGAGCTCGTCGAGCGCCTCGGGTTCGTAGCCGACCTCCTCGCGAGCCGGCCGGCACGGTCCAGGCGCGGTCGGCCATCTCGCGCGGGAGCCGGTCGACGACGACGTAGCGGAACAGCCGCTCGGCGTACGACTTCGACGCGGCGAGCGCGACCGGCAGGTGCGGCAGGCCGGCGCCGACCACGATCAGCGGCGCGCCCTGCTGGCTGATCTCGTGGCAGGCGCCGCAGAGCGCGGCCAGCTCGGCGGTCGGGATGTCCTGCATCTCGTCGACGAAGAGCGCGATGCCGACGCCGAGGTCGCCGGCCGAGGCCGGCGACGTCGGTGAACAGCTCGATCAGGTCCAGCTCGAGGTCGCCGGAGTCGGCCCGGCCCTTGGCGGCGGGCACGTCGATCGGCGGCTGCCACCGGCGGGCGGCGGTCGTGGCCTTGCGGTCCTTGAGCTCGGTGCGCAGCGCGAACGCCTTGAGCACGCCGGCACCTGGTCGACCCGCTCGGGGTCGCGGTGCCGGTGGGCGACCTCGCGGACGGCGGCGTTGCACCGCCTGCGCCAGCGGCAGCCGCAGCGACTGGTCGGGCCGGGCCTCGATCTTGCCGGTGCCCCAGGCCCGGTTGACCGCCTGGCTGCGCAGCGCGTTGAGCAGCACGGTCTTGCCCACGCCGCGCAGGCCGGAGAGCACCATGCTGCGGTCGGGACGGCCGGCGGCGACGCGTTCGAGGGTCACCTCGAACTGCCGGAGCTCGCGGTCGCGCCCGGCGAGCTCGGGCGGGCGCTGGCCGGCGCCGGGGGCGTACGGGTTCCGGATCGGGTCCACGTCAGGAAGGTATCGGGCTGTCTAGCGTCTGCCGTAGATTTCCCTAGCGAGTCGTAGCGACCGGCTGGGACACCGGCGCCGTGCCCGTACGGCGCGCCACCAGCACCGCTCCCCCGGCCAGCGCGGTGGTGAAGGCCAGCGCCGCGACGAAGGGGGCCAGGTCGGCCGCCGTGCCGACCGCGGTGAACAGCAGGCCGGCCAGCGAGATCGCGGTCGCACCGCCCACCGCGTCGGCGATCGACATCGCGGCCGAGTTGCCGCCCTGCTCGCGGTCGCCGGAGGCGGCCAGCACGTAGGCGCTGATCCGCGGGAACATCAGGCCCATCCCGGCTCCCGCCAGCACCCATGCCGCGCCCACCAGCCACGGCGACAGGTGCAGCGCGGTCGCAGGCCAGCTCCGCGCCGATGCCGGCGAGCAGCAGCACCGCCCCGATCCGGAGCGCCGTCACGTGTGCCAGCCGGGCCCCCATCCGGGCCTGCACCTGCGAGGCGCCGGCCCACCCGAGCGCACCGACGGTGAGGGTCGCGCCGGACAGCCAGGCGGGCACGTCGTAGTGCTCCTGGAGCAGGTAGGGCAGGTAGATCTCGGTCGCGAAGAACGTCGCCGCGATCGCGCCCCGGAGCGCGACCACCGCCGGCAGCCCGCGTCGTACGACGAGCGTGCCGGCGGGCAGCAACGGCCGCACCGCGACCAGCACCACCACCAGCGAGACCGCGGCCGCGGCGTAGCCGAGCGCCCCTCGGGATCGACCCGCGAGGTCGAGCCCGACCACGGCGAGCGCCACCACCGCCGCCAGCGCCAGCCGGCCACGGGTGGCGCGCGCCGGCCGGCGTCGGGCCGCTCGACCGCCGCGCGCAGCGCGGGCAGCATCGCCGCCGTCGCCGCGAGCGAGAGCGCCACCACGCCCGAGGAACACCCACCGCCAGCTGGTCGCCTCGGCCACCACACCGGCCACGGTCGGTCCGACCATCGACGGGACCACCCAGGCGGCCGCGAAGGCGCCGAAGATGCCCGGGTGGTCGACGGGCGCGTAGAGGCGCGCCACCAGCACGTAGAGCGCGACGGTCATCGCGCCGGTGCCCAGTCCCTGCAGGAACCGCGCCGCCACGAACAGCTCGATCGACGGCGCCAGCCCGGCCAGCAGCAGCCCGAGCGAGAACACCGCCGACCGACGCGAGCAGGGGCAGGTTCGGACCGCTCCGGTCCGCCCACATCCCGCCCGCGACCATGCCGACCACGCTGGCCGCGAGCGTGACCGAGAAGGCCGCCGAGAACCAGGCGCGCCCGTCGAGATCGGCGCTCACCGTCGGCATGATCGTGGTGACCGCCAGCGCCTCGAACGCGGCCAGGAAGATCAGGCTGACCATGCCGATCGTCGCCCAGCGGTAGCGGGGCGAGAGCAGCGGTGTCGGCAGCGGGGCCGCCGTCTCGGGCAGGGTCACCCCTCGAGCCTAGGAGTTGAAGCCGGGTTCACCTCAACCCTTACTGTCGGGACATGGCACCGGAACCCCTCTCCCTGCCCGTCGACGACTGGAAGGGCTGGCTCGAGGACCGCGCCCGCGGCCAGCTCCGGCATGCGGGCGACGCGATCGCGGCCCTCAAGGACGCCACCCCCGCGGACGAGGCGATCCTCCAGGTCTGGAACGACGCCGGGATCGCCCTCCGACAACGCCGCCGCTGCCTGCTCCCTGCTGTCCGTCGTGCACCCCGACCCTGCCGTGATCGGGCTCGCGGAGCAGATCGAGCTCGAGGTGCAGGCCTTCCGCACGGATCTGTTCCTCGACGCCGACGTGTTCGCCCTGCTCGGCTCGGTCGACGGCCAGCCACTCGACGTCGGCGCCCAGCGGATGCTCGACGAGGCGCTGCGCGACTTCCGGCGGGCCGGCGTCGACCGCGACGAGGAGACCCGCGAGCGGGTCCGCACGCTCGACCAGCGGCTGACCGACCTCGGCCAGGCGTTCGACCGCAACATCCGCGACGGGCGTCGTACGACGCTGGTGCCCGCCGCCGCGCTCGACGGGCTGCCCGAGGACTTCGTCGCCGGGCACGCGCCGAACGAGGACGGGCTGGTCGCGATCACCACGGAGTACCCGGACCTGCTCCCGTTCCTCACGTTCGCGCGCGACGCCGTGGCCCGCCGCCAGGTCGCGCACAGCTTCTTCAACCTCGCCTGGCCGGAGAACGACGCCGTCCTCGAGGAGCTGCTCGCGACCCGGCACGAGAAGGCCACCCTGCTCGGCTACGCGAGCTGGCCCGACTACGACGCCGAGACCAAGATGATCGGCACCGGCGACGCGATCGGCGCGTTCGTCGACCGGATCAGCGACGAGGCGGACGCCGCCGGCCGTCGCGAGATCGCAACCCTGCTCGAGCGCGCGGCCACCGAGGGCGAGGACACGATCGACCTCGCCAACTGGCGCTACTACCACGAGGCGGTCAAGCGCGAGCAGTACGGCGTCGACGCGCAGGAGGTGCGCCGCTACTTCGACTTCGGCAAGGTGCACGACGGCCTGCTCGACGTCACCAGCATGCTGTTCGGCCTGACCTACACGCAGGTCGACCAGGCGGAGGCACGCACGTGGCATCCCGACGTCACGACGTACGACGTGGGCCTGGGCCATCCCGACGGCACCACCGAGGTGCTCGGCCGGATCCACCTCGACCTGCACCCGCGGGAGCGCAAGTTCAACCACGCGGCGCAGTTCGACCTGGCACCGGGCGTGCTCAACCGGCAGCTGCCCGAGGGCGTGCTGGTCTGCAACCTGCCGCGCGGACTCATGGACCACCGCGACGTGGTCACCCTCTTCCACGAGTTCGGTCACCTCATGCACCACGTGCTCGCCGGGCGCCACGAGTGGGTGCGGTTCTCCGGCGTGGCCACCGAGTGGGACTTCGTGGAGGCGCCGTCGCAGATGCTCGAGGAGTGGGCCTGGGACGCGCACGTGCTGCAGGGCTTCGCGACGGACGCCGACGGCACCCCGATCCCCGACGACCTGGTGCGGCGGATGCGCGCCGCGGAGGAGTTCGGCCGGGGCTTCCTGGCGCGCACGCAGATGTTCTACGCGGCGCTCGCCTACCGCTTCCACCTCGAGCGCCCCGAGGACCGCGTGGCCCGGATGCTCGAGCTGTACGACGCGTACAGCCTGGTGCGGCCGCTCCCGGACACCCACTTCGTGACCAGCTTCGGGCACCTCTCCGGCTACACCTCGGCGTACTACACCTACATGTGGAGCCTGGTGATCGCGAAGGACCTGTTCAGCGCGTTCGACCCCGACGACCTGTTCGCCGCCGAGGTCGCGACGCGCTACCGCGACCGGGTGCTGGCAGCGGGCGGGTCGAAGGCCGCGGCCGAGCTCGTGGAGGACTTCCTGGGCCGTGCCTACAACACGGACGCGTTCACGGCGTGGCTGAACGGGTGACCTCGTCGTAGGCGTCGTCCAGGCCCGAGCGCAGGGCGTCGATCAGGTCGGGGACGTCGGCCACGGGCAGCCGGAAGGACGCGACGCAGAGCTCCTCGCGCCACAGCGAGAGCAGCACGACCGGACCATGGGGAGCGGCCTCGTGGTGCCAGGTGACCCGGAGCGCGCGACCGGCCCCGCGGGTGTCGAGGAAGGCACCCACCGGCACCGCCGTCACGTTCCCCATGCCTCATCATCACTCGTCCGGCGCCCGCTGTCAGTCGGTCCCGCCCGGTAGATTTGCGCCGTGCCCGAGCTGCCGGAGGTCGAGGCGCTGGCCCAGGACCTCTCCCGACGCCTCGACGGCCGCGCGCTCGTGCGGGTCGACCTGGCGGCGTTCAGCGCGCTCAAGACGTTCGACCCGCCCCTGATGTCGCTCCACGGGATGCTCGTCGACGGCGTCACCCGGCACGGCAAGTTCCTCGACATCGACGCCTCCGGCACCCACCTCGTGCTGCACCTCGCCCGGGCCGGCTGGGTGCGCTGGCGCGACGAGGTGCCGTCGCTGCCGGCCAGGCCCAACTCGAAGTCGCCGCTCGCGGCCCGGGTGGTGCTCGACAACGGCGCCGGGCTCGACATCACCGAGGCCGGCACCCGCAAGTCGCTGGCGATCTACGTCGTCCGCGACCCGCAGGACGTCGAGGGCATCGCCCGGCTCGGTCCCGACCCGCTCGCCGACGAGTTCACCGTCGACGTCCTCGGCCGCATCCTGCACGACGCCGGACGTGCCCAGATCAAGGGCGTCCTGCGCCACCAGGGCACGATCGCCGGCATCGGCAACGCCTACTCCGACGAGCTCCTGCACGCCGCGAAGATGTCGCCGTTCAAGCCGTCCAGCTCGTTGAGCGACGACGAGCTCGCCACCTTGTACACCGCCATCCGCACCGTGCTCGGCGACGCCGTGAAACGATCCTCCGGGCTGCCCGCGAGCGAGCTCAAGGGCGAGAAGAAGACCCACATGGCCGTGCACGGCCGCAAGGGCGCGACGTGCCCGGTCTGCGGCGACGTGGTCCGCGAGGTCTCGTTCGCCGACACGTTCCTCAACTACTGCGCCGACCTGCCAGACCGGCGGCAAGCCGCTCGCCGACCGCCGCACCTCCAAGTTCCTCAAGTAGCCCGCAGGAAGCCCTCACAGGAAGCAGAGTCCGTGAACATCCCCACCGTCGCCGTCGAGGGCGTCCCCGACCCCCTGCCCGAGGGGCTCGTGGTGCTCGACGTGCGCGAACCGGTCGAGTGGCACCACGGCCACATCGACGGCGCTCGGCACATCCCGCTGCGTGAGGTGCCGCAGCGGCTCGACGAGGTGCCGACCGACCTCCAGGTGCTCGTGGTCTGCAAGGTGGGCGCCCGGTCGGCCCAGGCCACCGGCTACCTCGTGCAGAACGGTGTCGATGCGGTCAACCTCGACGGCGGCATGCTCGACTGGGAGGCCGCCGGGCGGCCGATGGTGAGCGAGAGCGGGCATCCGGCGCAGGTCGTGTGAGCTCAGGCGAACGCCTCGGGCAGGGGTACGCCGCCGGCCACCGCGACCTCGAGCCGTGCGAGGTACTCCCGGCGGGTGACCTCCACCACGCCGAGCGAGGCGAGGTGCGGCGTGGCCCACTGCACGTCGAGCAGCCGCTCGGCGTCGTGCTCGTCGTGCAGGATGTCCACCAGCGCGACCAGCGCCACCTTCGAGGCGTCGCGCGCGTGGGTGAACATCGACTCGCCGGCGAACAGGCCGCCGATGGCCACGCCGTACAGGCCGCCGGCGAGCGCGCCGTCCCGCCACGCCTCGACCGAGTGCGCCCAGCCCAGCCGGTGCAGCCGCGTGTAGGCGGCGCTGATCCGGCCGTCGATCCAGCCGTCCGGACGCTCCGGGTCGGCGCAGCCGGCCACCACCTCGTCGAACGCGGTGTCGACCCGGATCTCGAAGTGCTTGCAGGACTGGCGCAGCGAGCGCGAGACCCGCAGTCCGTCGAGGGGCAGCACACCGCGCCGCGCCGGTGACCACCAGTGCATCGGGTCGCGCCGGCCGGGTCCGGGCATCGGGAACATGCCGGAGCGGTAGGCCTGCAGCAGGGTGCCCGGGGCCAGGTCGGCGCCGACGGCCACCATGCTGCCGCATCGGCGATCGACCTCGGGGTCCCTCAGGTCGGGAAACGTCCACCCTGACGGGGGCGGTTCCTGCAGCCGACTGCTCACCGCCTTCACCCTAGACCGATGCCACCGGTCGGGGTGGGCAGGGCGTCACGACCCTCCCTCTACGCTCGACGCATGAGCATCGCCAGCAGGATCGGCAAGACCCTCGCGCCCAGCGTGCACCCAGGTCGCGCCCGGCCTGACCAGCGCCTTCGTCCACGAGGCGCTCGACCGTGCGATCAACGGTGTGGGCCCGCTGCCGGCGGCCGCCCTGGCCGCCGAGACGCAGCTCGAGGAGCAGCACGGCGACGTCGAGCGCGGCGTGCACGAGGTGATCGAGAACCACGTCCGGTGGGCGGGCGCCCAGGGCCTGCTCACGAACCTCGGTGGGCTGGTGACCCTGCCCGTGATGGTGCCGGCGAACATCATGGGGCTGACGCTCCTCCAGTGCCGGATGGTCGCGGGCATCGCGCACCTTCGCGGCTACGACCTGGCCGACATGCGGGTCCACAACGCGATCCTGGCCGCGCTCCTCGGCGACGAGGCCGTGCTGGTGCTGCTCAAGAAGAAGCAGATCCCGGGCACCCCGATGGCGATCGCGACCGCACCGTTGTACGACGACAGCATCGACCAGGTGATGGCCGGCCAGGTCGCGGCCGCGATGGTGGCCCAGGTCGCCGGCAAGCGGATCGTGATCACGGCGGGCAAGCGGGTGCCGATCGTGGGCGGGCTGCTCGGGGGCAGCGCCGACGCCTACTCGACCTGGCGGGTCGGTCGCTACGTTCAGCGCGAGTTCTTGCCGAGAAGGGCGCGGTAGGCGCCGAGCCCGGCCTTCGCCACGGGGTTGGTCTCCGCCTCGCGGACCAGACGTCGCTTGACCCGCTCGGCTGGGTCGCCGCTCGAACCGCGCGATCCCCTCCTGGAGGTTGCCGATCACCTCGTGCAGCTCGATCTCGACGTCGCGCAGCCGGGCGGCCTCGCGCACCATCGCGTCCAGGCCCTTGAGACCGACCTCCGCCACCTCGGTCGCGTCGGGGTGGTCCGGGTCGACCCACGGGAGCGGCGCTGCGGGCACCAGCTCGTCGAGGTCGCCGACCACGTCGTACCCCCGCGCGGCCAGGTCGTCACGCCACGACCGCGAGAGCTCGTCGGCCCAGGCGAACACGTCGGGCGGCACCGACAGCCGGGCGGAGGTCTGGCCGCGCGACAGGGTCTGGTGCACGAGGTACTCGCGCACGAACTGCCGGTAGCGCTCGTTGGGGACGACGTCCTTCAGGCGTTCGTTGAGCCGGCGGACGAGCGCCGTCTCGGGTACGCCGAGCGACGGGTTCTGCCCGGTCGGTGCCCTCGACCAGACTGGTCGGCTCGATGCCCAGGACGCCCATGAACCGCTCCCAGAGCAGGTCGCGCGGCGCGCCCGGGTGCGGCACGGTCACCACGTGCACCTGCTCGGGCGGGAGCTCCCCGCCCCAGCGGTCGAGGATCTCGGGCACCTCCTGGACGCCCCAGAACCAGGACGCCAGCGTGCTCGCGCGGTCGGGGTCGCGGATCTGGTCGAGGAACTCCGCCGTACGTCACGAGCCGCCGGTGCTTGACGTTCTCCTGCCACTCGGCCGGGATCTGCCGGGCGAGGTCGCGCGCGGACAGGACCACGTGCACCTCGGTGTCGCCACCGGGCGCGGCCAACGACTCCAGCGCTCGGCGCACATGGGCGCGGGAGGCGTAGCCGAGGATCTCGTGGCTGACGATCGCGGTGCCGGACCAGCCGCGCACCGCCTCGGCCAGCCGGTCCCAGGCGCCGCCGGCCTGCTTCTCGAGCCCGCCCCAGGTGAGCTGCATCAGGTCGAGGGCGGCCAGGAACTGGGCGTCGGCCCGGTCGGCCGGGTAGCGGATCCCCTGAGCGGCGAGGACCTCCGGGTTGTGGAAGAGCCGGTCCTGGAGGAACGAGGTGCCGGTCTTCGGAGCACCGACGTGCAGGATCACGCGGTCGGCCACGGCGGTCCTCCCTCCAGCGACGTGAGCACCTCGAGCGCCAGCGCCAGGGTCTCGGCCGGTGGCACCGAGCGTGCCAGCCCGGCGTCGGTCGAGGGTACGACGTGACGCACGTCGCCGTGGACCTGCCACGGCCCCGCAGCCGAGCGCGTCCGCGAGCGAGTCGGCCCGCGCCACCGCCCAGTCGAGCTGGGCCGTCGGGGTCCCGGGAGCACCGGTCCACGGCCGGTGCAGGTGGCCTGCCAGGTCGCCGTCGACCCATCGGAGCCGGCTGGCGGCCGGTGCCGTGGCCAGGGCCTGGTTGAGCAGCCGGAGCAGGTCGGTGTCGACGGCGTTCGCGCGAGCCGGGTCCGGCTCCCGCGGGCTCGCGCCGACCAGGTCGCCGGCCAGCCGCAGCGCCTCGTCGGTGCTGCCGCCGAGCAGCACGTGGACGGACTCCGGCCGGCACCCGCCGGGTCCAGTCCTCGGCCACCGCGGCCAGGTCCACGGCCCGGCGGCAGGACGTCGCGGGCCGCCATCTCGGCCCAGAGCCGGCGCCAGCGCAACCCGGCGCCGCGCTCGACCCGTCGCCGCCAGTGCACGGCGACCATCGCGTCCAGCGGCCCGCCGACGACGAGCACGGTCGGGCGGCGACCACCCTCGACCCGGCCGGCGCGGGCCAGCGCGGTGCGCACGGCATGGGCGTCCGGTGAGAGCCCGGCGACGACGAAGGCGCGGTGCCACGGCCGTCGACAGCACGCCGCCGCGCGTCGCCGGCACCGGCGTGGGAGCCGACGTCCTGCTCCACCGGGCCAGGGCGGCCACGCAGACCCGGAGCAGGTCCCGGTCGGTGAGCCGGTCACCCTGGCCGGGGTCGACCCGGCCCCGGCCCCCGACCGGCGTGGTCAGCACCAGCTCGGACAGCCACGGCGCCGGGCCGGCGAGCCGGCGGACGACCTCGTGCTGGGCCGCGGTCGCGGGCACCGACGACCTGCTCAACGGCGCAGCCTGCGGAGCATCCGGACCGCCTCGGGCTCCTCGCGCCGTCGTTCGCTCTCCGCGACGATCATCTCCGCCAGCGCCTCGATCGCGACCTCGATCATGGCCCGCGGTCGGGGCCGGTCGGGGTCGGCCCACTTCCCCGTCGCTCCACCGCGTCTGCAGATCGGCGAGGTCGCCGACCACGTCGATGCCCGAGCCCTGGACCCACTCCCGCCACTCGGCGGTGACCTCGTCGACGAACGGCCGGCTCTCCGGCGGCAGCTCGGTCCTGATCTGCTTGAACCGGCGGGACAGCGTCTGCTGCGCGAGGACTCCCGCGCACCATGTCGGCGTAGACCGGCTGCGAGATCGAGCGCCCCTTGAGCGCGACGTTGAGCCGGCGCAGGAACGCGGTCTCGATCGCGTCGAGCGACGCGTTCGAGCGCGGCGACGGTCTCCACGGCCAGTGCCGGGTCGACGCCGAGGATGCCGGCGAAGCGCTCCCAGAGCAGGCCCGGCTCGGCCCCCGGCGGTGGGACGGTGAGCAGGTGGACGTGGGCCGGGGTCAGGCCGGCACTCCACCGGTCGAGCACGTCGGGGAGGCCCTGCACCCGCCAGAACCACTCGTCGGCGCCGGTGCGCGGGCTCTTCTCGACGACCCGGAGGAACGCGCCGAACTGCATCCGGCCCCGGTGCTTGACCTTCTCCTGCCACTCGGCCGGGATCTGCCGGCCCAGGTCGCGGGCCGAGTAGATGACGTGCAGCTCGGCTCCTTCGAACGACGCGTGCGCCCGGCGCACCTGCTCGCGGGAGGCCGACGCCAGCACCTCGTGGCTGACGACCGCATCGCCGCGGGTGCGCATCGCGGCGGCGGCGACGTGGTCCCAGGAGCCGCGCGCCTTGTCCAGCGCGCCGCCCCAGGGGTGCTCGATCAGGTCGATCGCGGCCTCGAAGTGGTTGCCGGACCTGGTGTCGGGGTAGAGCAGGCCGGCGTCGGCGAGGCCGGCCCGGTTGGCGGCCAGGGTGTCCTGGAGGAAGGTCGTGCCGGTCTTGGGCGCTCCGACATGGAGGAACACACGGCGGGCCATGACCGCAGTGTAGGGAAGTCAGGCCAGCGCGTTGACGACCCGGGAGGGGCTGGGCCGACCGAGCACGCCGGCCATCCAGACGCTGGTGGCGACCAGCGCGTCGAGGTCGACGCCGGTCTCGATCCCGAGCCCGTGCAGCAGCCAGACCAGGTCCTCGGTGGCCAGGTTGCCGGTCGCGCTCTCGGCGTACGGGCAGCCGCCGAGGCCGCCGGCACTGGCGTCGAAGGTGCGGATCCCGTGGCGGAGCGCCGCGTGCGCGTTGGCCAGCGCCTGCCCGTAGGTGTCGTGGAAGTGCACGGCCAGCACGTCGTCGGAGAGACCGGCGGCGTTGAACGCGTCGAGGAGGTCGGTGACGTGCCCGGCCGTCCCGACGCCGATCGTGTCGCCGAGGCTGAGCTGGCTGGCGCCGAGGTCGAAGAGCCGCTTGCCGACCCGGACCACCTGGTCGATCGCGACGTCGCCCTCCCAGGGGTCGCCGAAGCACATGCTCACGTAGGCCCGGACGTCCATGCCGGCGTCGCGCGCCCGGGTGACCGTAGGCTCGAACATCGCGAACTGCTCGTCCAGGCTGCGGTTGAGGTTGCGCTGCGCGAACGTCTCCGTCGCGCTGCCGAAGATCGCGATGTGCTCGCAGCCGATCTCGATGGCGCGGTCGAGGCCGCGCTCGTTGGGGACCAGCACCGGGAACTGCCGGCCCCGCTCGCCGAGCCCCTCGATCAGCATGGCCATCAGCTCCGCTGCGTCGGCCAGCTGCGGCACCCACTTCGGGTGGACGAAGCTGGTCGCCTCCACGACCGGCAGCCCGGCGGCGACGAGCCGGTGGATGAACTCCGCCTTGTCCCGCACGGGGACGACGGTCTTCTCGTTCTGCAGGCCGTCGCGCGGACCGACCTCGTAGATCGTGACGCTCATGCTTCCTCCACCACGAACAGCACGGCGCCCATCGCCACCTGCTCGCCGGCCTTGGCGCCGACCTGGGTGACGGTGCCGTCGAACGGCGCCTTGAGCGCGAGCTCCATCTTCATCGCCTCCAGCACCCCCAGCGTCTCACCGGCAGCGACCTCCTGGCCGTGCTCGACGTTGACCGCCAGCACGGTGCCGGGCATCTGCGCGGTGATCGCGCCGTCGCCCACGGCCGTGGCGCTGTCGGCGAAGACGTCGGGCTTGTGGAACACGTGACGCTGGCCCTCGAGCACGACCTCGACCTCGTGCGCGGTCACGTTCACGACGGCCTGGTGCCGGTGGCCGGCGACGCTGAGGCGTACGACGTGCCGCTCGGCCGACAGCTCGGTGACCGGGACACCGTCGACCTCGCCGCGCGCCCGGTCGACCCGCACCACCCGGTCGAGCTCGACCAGGTGTGGCGCCGGCTCCGCGCCGAGCCGGAACCCGTCGTACTGGAAGGGGTGGGGGGTGCCGTTCTTGAAGTCCGTGGCGACCAGCATCGCCTGGGTCCACGCCGCCACGATCCGGGCGAGGTCGTCGTCGGGAGCCGGAAGCTCGCCGCCGCCGATCGACACGGTGTCGAGCCAGGCCGTGTCGATGGTCGCGTCGCGGAACTCGTCCGAGGCGGCGAGCACCCGCAGGAAGCCGACGTTCGTGGTGAAGCCGAGGATCGCGGTGTCGTCGAGGGCGTCGACGAGGGCACGCCGGGCGGACTCGCGGTCCGGCCCGTGCACGATCACCTTGCCCAGCATCGGGTCGTACGCCGTCGACACCACCTGCCCGCTCTCGAGCGCGGCGTCGACGCGGGCCCGGGCCGGCCAGCGGACGAGCGACGCGGTGCCGGCCTGGGGCAGGAAGCCGTGGAACGCGTCCTCGGCGTACACCCGGGCCTCGATCGCGTGCCCGTCGAGGTGGATGTCGTCCTGGGTCAGCCCGAGCGGCTCGCCGTCGGCGACCCGGAGCTGGAGCGCGACGAGGTCGACCCCCGTCACCAGCTCGGTGACCGGGTGCTCGACCTGGAGCCGGGTGTTCATCTCCAGGAAGTACGCCTCGCCGGTGTCGGTGTCGAGCAGGAACTCGACGGTGCCGGCGTTGACGTAGCCGACCTCCCGGGCGAGCGCGACGGCCGAGCCGGTCACGAGGTCGCGGACCGCGGCGCTGATCGTCGGCGCGGGTGCCTCCTCGAGGACCTTCTGGTGCCGTCGCTGGGTGGAGCAGTCGCGCTCGTAGAGGTGGATCACCGTGCCGTGGGCGTCGGCCATCACCTGCACCTCGATGTGCCGGCCGTGCTCGACGTACTTCTCGACCAGGATCGTGTCGTCACCGAAGGCTGCCAGCGCCTCGCGCTTCGCCGCGGCCACCGCCTCGTCGTACTCCCCCTCGGAGCGCACGATGCGCATGCCCTTGCCGCCGCCACCGGCGGCGGCCTTGACCAGGACGGGGAAGGCCATGGCTCATCTCGACAGGCTCGACCAACGGGGAGGGCTCGACCAACGCGTAGGACGGGACCACGGGCACGCCGGCCGCCACCGCGATCTCGCGGGCGGCGTCCTTGCGGCCCATCTTGTCCATCACGTCGGCGGACGGGCCGACCAGCGTGATGCCGGCGTCCTCGAGTGCGCGGGCGAACGCGGAGCGCTCGGAGAGGAAGCCGTAGCCGGGGTGCACCGCGTCGGCACCGCAGTCGCGCGCGGCGGCGACGACCTCGTCGATGTCGAGGTAGCTGGTGACCCGGACCGCGGCGTCGGCCTCGCGGGCGTGCGGTGCGGACGCGTCGATGTCGGTGTGGATCGCGACCGTGTGGATGCCGAGGTCGCGGGCGGTGCGGATCACCCGCAGGGCGATCTCGCCGCGGTTGGCGATGAGCAGCGTCTTCATCATGGCCCTCACATCCGGAAGATGCCGTAGGACGGCTCGGGGATCGGGGCGTGGGCAACGGCGGCGAGGCCCATCCCGAGCACCCGGCGGGTCTCGAGCGGGTCGATCACGCCGTCGTCCCAGAGCCGGGCGGTCGAGTAGTACGGCGAACCCTGGTGCTCGTACTGGTCGCGGATCGGCGCCTTGAACGCCTCCTCGTCCTCGGCCGACCACACCTCGCCCGCGTCCGAGCCCGCCTTCGCCTGCAGAGCGTCGCGGCGGACGGTGGCGAGGACGGAGGCGGCCTGCTCGCCGCCCATGACGGAGATCCGGGCGTTGGGCCACATCCAGAGGAAGCGGGGGTCGTAGGCGCGGCCGCACATGCCGTAGTTGCCGGCGCCGAACGAGCCGCCGATCACGACCGTGAACTTGGGCACGACGCTGCAGGCCACGGCGGTCACGAGCTTGGCGCCGTCGCGGGCGATCCCGCCGGTCTCGTACTCCTTGCCGACCATGAAGCCGGTGATGTTCTGCAGGAACACCAGCGGGATGCGTCGCTGGTTGCACAGCTCGATGAAGTGGGCACCCTTGAGCGCCGACTCGCTGAACAGGATCCCGTTGTTGGCGATGATCCCGACCTGGTGCCCCCAGACCTTGGCGAAGCCGCACACGAGCGTCTCGCCGTACAGCTTCTTGAACTCGTGGAAGTGGCTGCCGTCGACCACCCGCGTGATCACCTCACGGACGTCGTACGGCGTGCGTGTGTCGGTGGGGACGACGTCGTACAGCGTGTGCGGGTCGACCGCGGGCTCCTCCACGCCACCGGCGGTCGAGCATGTCGAGACCTCCGGCTCGGGCAGCGTCGACACGATCGAGCGGACGATCGCCAGCGCATGGGCGTCGTCCTCGGCCAGGTGGTCCACGACGCCGGACTTGCGGGCGTGGACGTCACCGCCACCGAGCTCCTCCGCGGTCACCACCTCGCCGGTCGCCGCCTTCACCAGCGGCGGCCCGCCGAGGAAGATCGTGCCCTGCTCCTTGACGATCACGGTCTCGTCGGACATCGCCGGGACGTACGCCCCGCCGGCCGTGCACGAACCCATCACCGCGGCAACCTGCGGGATGCCCTCGCCGGACATGGTGGCCTGGTTGTAGAAGATCCGGCCGAAGTGCGTCCGGTCCGGGAACACCTCGTCCTGCATCGGCAGGAAGGCACCGCCGGAGTCGACGAGGTAGATGCACGGCAGCTTGTTCGCCCGCGCGATCTCCTGCGCCCGGAGGTGCTTCTTGACCGTGATCGGGTAGTAGGTGCCGCCCTTGACCGTGGCGTCGTTGGCGACCACGACGCAGGTGCGGCCACTGATCAGGCCGACCCCGGTCACGATCCCCGCGCTCGGCACCGCGTCCTCGTACATCCCGGTCGCGGCCAGCGCGCTCAGCTCCAGGAACGGGCTCCCGGGGTCGAGCAGCGCGTCGACCCGGTCGCGCGCGAGGAGCTTGCCGCGGTCCGTGTGCTTCTTCCGCGCCGCCTCGGACCCGCCCTGCCGGACGACCGCCAGTCGCGCCCGCAGCTCGTCGACGAGCTCCTTCATCTCCGCTGCCATACGCACGAGCCTCTCAGAAGGAGTGGTTAACGATCGCTAACCATGCTACCCGGGGCGGTCAGGACGCGCGACGGCCCGCGCGGCCCACGACGATCTCGACCGTCTCGTGCAGCAGGGACACCGCCAGGCTGGCAGACATCGGTTGGTCCAGCCGGCACAGGTCGTCGGTCAGACCCTCGACCGTCGCATGCAGCCAGGCGGCCAGGACGTCGAGGTCGTCCGGTTCTCGGCCAAGCGTCTCCACCACGGTTCCGGCGCACTGCATGCGTCGTCCGCGCCGTTGCAGGCCGAGGGCACGCAGCGACCTCGAGCTCAGTCCCGGCGATCGGTCGAGCACCGCGTAGCGCGGTCGAGGAGAACGGCATCGCGATCGAGCGGCAGGAGGCCTCGGGAGAGGAACGTTGCGTCCCGAATGCGCCGGGAGAACAGAGCGGTCCGGAACCGGTCCTCGCGTTGCCCGATCGCGTAGCCGACGGTAGGTCCAGGAGCATCTCGCGGGTCGGCCAGTTCTCCCGCAACGCTCCGAGAGACAGACCTGCTGCGGCCGCCACTCGGCGCATCGTCACCGCCTCGGTGCCACCCTCGCGCAGCTCCGCCAGCACCGCAGCGTGGACCGTGCGGTGCGGGATGGCATGTCGATCAGTCGCGGCACCCGATCTTGGTAGCACGCGCGCGCCTCCTCGTGGCGCCCTCCACAGGTCAGCGCCGACGTCCACCCGGCTTTGGCAGCACACGTGTGCTGCCAACAGGTCCGGGCCTGTGCGCGGGACCTCTGCGGGGTGGTCATGGCGTCGGCTGCACGTTAACGAGCGCTAACCTGAGCGTCGTGACCCGGCGCGACGAGATCCTCGAGGCGGCCGCGGAGCTGTTCGCGGCGCGCGGGTTCCACGGCGTCTCGATCGCGGAGCTCGGGGCGGCCTGCGGGATCTCCGGGCCGGCGCTGTACAAGCACTTCAGCGGCAAGGAGGCGATCCTCGCCGAGATGCTCGTGCAGATCAGCGAGGAGCTGCTCGACGAGGGACGGCGCCGGGTGCGGCGCGCGTCCGGGGGCGAGGACACGGTGCGGGCGCTGCTGGACTGGCACGTCTCGTTCGCGGTGGCGCACCGCGAGCTGATCGTGGTGCAGGACCGGGACTGGTCCTCGCTGCCCGACGACGCACGGGAGCAGGTGCGGGAGCTGCAGCGGAAGTACGTCGAGATCTGGGTGCGGGCGCTGCGCCGGGTGCGGCTGGACCTGCGGGCACCGGAGGCGCGGGCCCGCGTGCACGCGACGTTCGGGCTGCTCAACTCGACGCCGCACAGCGCGTTCCTGGAGGACGTGGAGATGCACGGCATGCTGATGACGATGGGCCGCGCCGCGCTCCTCGCCTGACCGGGCCCGTGCTTGGCTGCACCCATGAGCGGGATCAGGGTCGCGCACACGGCCGACCTCGACGCGACGACGCTCGAGCAGGCGCGGTCGCTGCTGTTCGAGGTGTTCACCGGCGACGACGCGATGACCGACGAGGACTGGGAGCACTGCGTCGGCGGCATGCACGCCCTGGCCTACGACGAGGGCGAGCTGGTGGGGCACGCGAGCGTGGTGATGCGCCGGCTGCTGCACGGTGACCGGGCGCTGCGGGCCGGGTACGTCGAGGGCGTCGCCGTGCGCGAGGACCGGCAGGGCCGCGGGCACGGCGCCGGGATGATGGCCGAGCTGGAGCGGATCATCCGCCGGGCCTACGACCTCGGCGCGCTGGGGGCGACCGAGGTGGCCGTGCCGTTCTACCGCGGCCGGGGCTGGCAGCCGTGGCGGGGGGAGACCTGGGCCCTGACCACCACCGGTCCGGTGCGGACCCCGGACGAGGACGGATGGATCTACGTGCTCCCGGCCGCGGCCGCGCTGGACCTGGACGGAAGCCCTCATCTGCGGGATCCGGCCGGGCGAGGCCTGGTAGGCCGGAGTCCGCGTCAGTCCTCCGGGTCCAGCAGCTGGGCGACGGCCTCGTCGTAGGCCGCGACGGAGGAGTCCGCGAGGCCGTGCCCCGCGGGGGCGTGCTCCGCCAACGACAGGAGCAGCGCGGCCCGCTGCATGGCGTCGTCGCGCTCGGCCGGTCCGCGCTCGGCGACCAGGCGCGACTCGATCTCGTCGAGGATCCACTCGCGGGGATGGCCGCGGAGCAGGGTGAGGACGTAGGGATCGGCGTCCAGCTGCCAGGCCAGCTGGTACAGCAGCGCCAGCGCGTGCTCGCAGGGCTGGACCCACGCGTCGCACTCGCAGGCGGTCTCGATCTCGCCCGGACGCGGGGAGGATCTCCACGCCGGCCTGGTCGGCGTCCTCCACGAGCGCGGCCGGCAGGTCGCCGGCCTCGAGGGCGGCGACGTGGCCGGACTCGCGGGCCGCCTCGTCGACGAAGGTGGCCCAGGCCTCGTCGCGGCAGCGAGGCGACCTTGGCCTGCGCCATCACCGCGCGGTCGGTGCCGGGATCGACGACGGCCGAGGCCATCGAGGGCAGCACCATGATCGCGCCGAGCCTGCCGGAGCGGGCGAGGGCGCGTCCGGCGAGGAGGTCGGACTCGTCGTACGCGGTCTCCTCGAAGGTGCGCACGAACGCGCGGCCCCACCAGGTGGCGCTGCGCGGTGCGGCGCCGCGCACGCGCGGCCCGGCGGGGGACGATCGTGGGGTCAGGCATGGGGCGTCCGCAGGGACACCAGGTCGCGGAGCTCGCTGTCGGACAGCTCGGTGAGCGCGGCCTCGCCGGACCCGAGCACGGACTCGGCGAGGGCGCGCTTGCGGGCCAGCAGCTCGCCGATCTTCTGCTCGATGGTGCCCTCGGTGACCAGCCGGTGCACCTGCACCGGGCGGGTCTGGCCGATCCGGTAGGCGCGGTCGGTGGCCTGGTCCTCGACGGCGGGGTTCCACCAGCGGTCGAAGTGGATCACGTGGTCGGCCCGGGTCAGGTTGAGCCCGGTGCCGCCGGCCTTGAGCGAGAGCAGGAAGACCGGGGCCTCGCCGGCCTGGAACGTGGCGACCATCTGCTCGCGGGCGCGCACCGGGGTGCCGCCGTGCAGGAACAGGGTGCGGGATGCCGGCGTCGGCGAGGTGCCGCTCGAGCAGGCGGGCCATCGCGACGTACTGCGTGAACAGCAGGACCGAGCCGCCCTCGGCCAGGATCGTGCCGAGCAGCTCGTCGAGCAGCTCGAGCTTCTCCGAGCGCCCGCGCAGCCGGCCGCCGGCCTGTCGCAGGTAGTGCGCGGGGTGGTTGCAGATCTGCTTCAGGCCGGTGAGCAGGGCGAGCACGAGGCCGCGCCGGGTCGCCTCGTCGGCGTGCTCGATCCGCTCCATCGACTCGCGGACCAGCGCCTCGTAGAGCACCACCTGCTCCCGGGTCAGGCCGACCACCTGGTCGGTCTCGGTCTTCGGCGGCAGCTCGGGCGCGATGCCGGGGTCGGACTTGCGTCGCCGCAGCAGGAACGGCTCGACCAGCTGCGCGAACTGGCGCGCCTTGGCCGGGTCCTCCCCGCGACTCGATCGGCGCGGCCCACACCTTGCGGAACGCCGCGCGCGAGCCGAGCAGCCCGGGCGTGGCCCAGTCGAGGATCGCCCAGAGCTCGGTGAGGTCGTTCTCCACCGGCGTGCCGGTCAGCGCGACCCGGCCCGCGAGCCGATCGCGCGCAGGTTGCGCGCGGTGGAGGAGGTGGCGTTCTTGATGTGCTGGGCCTCGTCGGCGACCACCAGGTCCCAGGGCACCGTCGCCAGGGTCTCGTGGTCGCGGCGCATCGTGCCGTACGTCGTGAGCACGAACCCGTCGTCGCCGGTCGAGCCGCGTCCGGTGGTCGAGCCTGTCGAGACCCCGAGGTCGCGCGACGACCCGTGGAACCGCCGGACCGGCGACGCCCGGGGCGAACCGCCGGATCTCGGCCTCCCAGTTGCCGAGCAGCGACGCCGGGCAGACCACCAGCGTCGGACCCGACGCGAGCCCGCGGTCGCGACGGTGCAGGTGCAGCGCGATCAGGGTGACCGTCTTGCCGAGGCCCATGTCGTCGGCGAGGCAGGCGCCGAGCCCGGCGCCGGTCAGCTCGGCCAGCCAGGTCACGCCCGCGGCGCTGGTAGTCGCGGAGCGTCGCCTCCAGCCCGGGCGGCGGGTCGAGCGGGGCGACGGTGGACGCGTCGACGACGCGGTCGCGCACCTTGAGCAGCGAGGCGCCCGGGTGCACCTCGGAGCTCCTCGCCGCCGATGTCGAGCACGCCGGTGAGCGAGGCGCGCAGCGCGGCCACCGGCGCGACCGGCTTCCAGGTGCCGGTGGCCGAGCCCGTCGAGACCCGCTTGCGGGCCTTGCGCGCCAGCGCCGGGTCGATCACCACCCAGTTGTCGCGCAGCCGGATGATCGGCGTGGTCGCCGCCGCCAGCGACGCCATCTCGGCGTCGGTCAGCGGACTCGTCGCCCAGCGCCAGCCGCCAGTCGAACGCGAACATCGCCTCCGGGCCGAACAGGCCGGTCATCAGCGGGCTCGTCCCCGCGCACCTGGCTCGACCTCAGCCCGCGGCTCGAGCTCGGCCCGCAGCCCGCGCGGCCAGAAGACGTCGACGCCGATCGCGAGCAGCGCACCCACGCCGTGCTCGAGCAGGTCGGCCGAGCTCGTCGCCGGTCGAGCACGATCCGGTCGGGCACCGGCTCGCGGAGCAGCCGGTCGAGCGTCGGCCAGGCGACGGCGGCCCGGCGCAGCTCGGTGCCGGCGCTCAGCCGTGCCCGGCGCGAGAAGCCGTGGCCGGACCCCTCCCACAGCGTGGCCGCGTCGGTGACGTGGCCGGGGTCGTCGCGGTCGTGCACCTGCAGCACGACCGTGAGCAGGCCGTCGGCGAGCTGCTCGGCGGGGGCCTCGACCCGCAGGCTGACCACACGTCGGCGGGCAGGTCGGCGTCGTCCGGTCGACGCCGGTGGCACGTAGCCGGGCCGGCCGGCGCTGCGGCTGCGACCCGCGGCGGGGTGCGGGTCATCGTGTCGGCCACGGCGTCGAGCAGGCCCCGGATCCGGGCCTCGGCCTCCGCCGGCGTCGACCCCGTCGAAGGCACGCGCCTGCGCCAGCCGGCGTACGGCGTCGGTGTCGTCGCTCGGTGCAGCGGGCCCGCCTCGCCAGGCGTCGCCGGACTCGGTGACCCGGATCCGGCCGGCGGCCACCAGCTTGATCGCCAGCACCGTGGCACCGCCGAGCAGCCCCACCGAGGGGTGCGCGTCGTCGGCCCGCAGCGCGCGGCTGAGCACCGGGATCGCGCCGCGCATCGGCAGCCGCACCACCCGGTCGCGCGCGCCGCCCGGGCCACCGGTGAACTCGACCTCGCTGTCGCGTGGCGGGTGCGTCACGGTCAGGGTCGCCGGACCCTGCAACGGCACGAAGCTCACGGTGGCGAACGTAGCGCGGCCACCCGACAGGCACGCGGTGCGACGTCGGTGCGTGGCGTGACCCACGACACGGACCCGGCAGTCCGAAATCGTTGGCGGGTCGTCCGCGACCGATCCGTAGGGTGATCCCGTGAGCATCGACACCCGTACCGGTCCCCCCATCCCCGCCGCCAGACGACAAGCTCGACCGCAAGGTCCTGATCGTGGCCGGCGTCGTCGTGCTCGGCGCGATCATGTCGATCCTCGACATCACCGTCGTCTCGGTCGCGCTGCAAGACCTTCCAGAACGTGTTCGACGCGACGCCGGCCCAGGTCGCCTGGACCATGACCGGCTACACGCTGGCCCTCGCCACGGTGATCCCGCTGACCGGCTGGGCCGCCGACCGGTTCGGCACCAAGCGGCTCTACCTGCTCGCGGTGATCCTCTTCACGGCCGGCTCCGCGCTCTGCGCCACCGCGACCAGCCTCGAGCTGCTGGTCGCCTTCCGCGTGCTCCAGGGCCTCGGCGGCGGCATGCTGATGCCGCTCGGCATGACGATCCTGACCCGCGCCGCCGGCCCCGAGCGGGTCGGTCGGGTGATGGCCGTGCTCGGCATCCCGATGCTGCTCGGCCCGATCTTCGGCCCGATCCTCGGCGGCTGGCTGATCGACACCGCGAGCTGGCACTGGATCTTCCTGATCAACGTCCCGATCGGCGCTGGCCGCGCTCGTCTACGCCGCGATCGTGCTGCCCGCGCGACGACGTCGAGCCGTCCGAGACCTTCGACTGGGTCGGCATGCTGCTGCTCTCGCCCGGTCTGGCGCTGTTCCTCTTCGGCGTCTCCTCGATCCCCGAGGCCGGGCACCGTCTGGGCCGCCGCGGGTGCTGGTGCCGGCGACCCTCGGCCTGCTCCTGATCGTCGCGTTCGTGCCGTGGGCGCTCAGCCGGCCGCACGGCGCACCCGCTGGTCGAGCTGCGGCTGTTCAAGAACCGCAACATGACCGTCGCCGTGATCGCGATGTCGCTGTTCGCGATCGCGTTCTTCGGCGCCAGCCTGCTGTTCCCGCTGTACTTCCAGCAGGTGCGCGGCGAGACGGCGCTCGAGCGCCGGCCTGCTGCTGGCTCCCCAGGGCATCGGCGCGATGATCACGATGCCGATCGCCGGCATCCTGGCCGACCGGATCGGGCCCGGCAAGATCGTGCTCACCGGCATCACCGTGATCACCGTCGGCATGGCGATGTTCACCCAGGTCGGGCGTCGACACGTCGCTACGCGTTCCTGCTCGATCCTCGCTCTTCGTGATGGGCCTCGGCATGGGCGCCACCATGATGCCGATCATGAGCGCGGCGCTGCGACGCTCAGCCACGCACGAGCATCGCCCGCGGCTCGACGCTGCTCAACATCACCCAGCAGGTCGTCCGCCTCGATCGGCACGGCGCTCTTCTCGGTGCTCCTCACCAACGGCTTCAAGGACATCCCCGCGATCACGCCCGAGGCCTTCACGGCCGGCATGGCCGACTCGTTCGCCGAGGTGTTCATCGTCGCGACCGTGCTGGTCGCGTGCTGCCTGATCCCGGCCTTCGTTCCTGCCCCGCCGCAAGATCACGGCCGCCGACGCCCAGCCGGTCGACCCCGCTCTCATGGTCGGCCACTGACGGCGGCCCCCGGTGGTCGAGACGCGTCGAGGAGCGTCTCGCCTCACCAGATCCGGACGCGCTCCTCGGGGGCGAGCCACAGGCCGTCGTCCGGGGTCGTGCCGAACGCCTGGTGGAACTCGTCGAGGTTGCGCACGATGTTGGCGCGGAACTCGGCCGGGCTGTGCGGGTCGATGGTGAGCAGCTGGAGCTCCTGCTCCTTGCGGCGCTTGGTGCGCCAGCAGTAGGCCCAGTTCATGAACAGCCGCTGGCTGCCGGTCGGCTGTCCGCTCGACCTCGAGCGCCGTCGACCGCCTCGGGCGATTCTCGAGCGCGATCGCGTAGGCCTTGTGGGCGATGGTGAGCCCACCGAGGTCGCCGATGTTCTCGCCGACGGTCAGCGCGCCGTTGACGTGCTCGCCGGGGAGGTTGCGGGGCTCGAACGCGTCGTACTGCGCGATCAGCGCCTTCGACTTCACCTCGAACGCCGCCTTGTCGTCGGCGGTCCACCAGTCGTTGAGGTTGCCGGCGCCGTCGTACTGGGCGCCCTGGTCGTCGAAGCCGTGCCCGATCTCGTGACCGATCACGGCGCCGATGCCGCCGTAGTTCTCGGCCGCCCGGGCGTCCGGGGCGAAGAAGGGCCGCTGCAGGATGCCGGCCGGGAAGCAGATCTCGTTGGTGGTCGGCTTGTAGTAGGCGTTGACGTGGTGCGCGAGCATCAGCCACTCGTCGCGGTCGACCGGCGCGCCGATCTTGCGCAGCTCGCGGTCGGTCTCGAACGCCGCCGACGCGAGCAGGTTGCCGAGCAGGTCGTCGGCGCTGACCTCCAGCGTCGAGTAGTCGCGCCAGGTGTCGGGGTAGCCGATCTTGGGCTTGAACGTGTCGAGCTTGTCGAACGCGCGCTGCTTGGTCTCCTCGCTCATCCAGTCCAGGCCGGTGATGCTGCGCCGGTAGGCCTCGAGGAGGTTGGCGACGAGCTCGTCCATCATCGCCTTCGACTCCGGCGGGAAGTGCCGCTCGACGTACCGCTTGCTGACGGCCTCGCCGAGCGTGCCCTCCACGAAGGAGATGCCGCGCTTCCAGCGGGCCCGCAGCTCCGGGGTGCCGTTGAGGGTGCGGCCGTAGAAGTCGAAGTTGGTCTCGACGAAGTCGCTGGAGAGGTAGCCGGCCGTGCTGCGGAGCACCTTGACCACCAGCAGCTCCTTGAACGCCTCGAGCGGTGTCTCGGTGAGCACCGTCCTGCAGGTGTGTGAAGAACGACGGCTGCCGCACCACGACCTCGGCGAGCAGCGAGTCACCGAACGCCCGGTCGCTGCCGCTGACCGCCTCGGCGTACGCCGACCAGTCGAACGCCGGCAGCAGGGTGCGCAGCTCGGCGTGGGTGGTCAGGTTGTAGGTGCGCTGGACGTCGCGCGTCTCGTGTCGCTCCCAGTGGCCCTTCGCGATCCGGGTCTCCAGCTCGAGCACGCCGCGGGCCACCCGTTGCGCGTCCGTCGCGGCCGGCGAGCTCGAGGAGCCGCTGCACGTAGTCGACGTACTTCTCGCGGATCTCCGCGAACTTGTCGTCGCGGTAGTAGGACTCGTCGGGCAGCCCGAGACCGCCCTGCGTGAGGTTCATCAGGTAGCGCTCGGAGTTGCGGGAGTCGATGTCGATGTAGACGCCGAACAGGCCACCGCCGGCGCGCCGCTCGTAGCCGCCGATGAACGCGGCGAGCTGGTCCTTGTCGGTGATCGCGGCGATCTCGTCGAAGAGCGGCGTCAACGGCTCGGCGCCGAGGCTCTCGATCCGCTCCTCGTCCATGAAGCTGGTGAAGACGTCGCCGATCTTGCGCTCCTCGTCGGAGTCGCCCTCGCCGCGCGCGCAGGCCTCGATGATCTCCCGGACGTTCGCCTCGACGCCTTCGGCGAGCTCCACGAACGGCCCCCACGAGGAGCGGTCCTGCGGGATCTCCGTGGTCTCCAGCCAGGTGCCGTTGACGTGGCCGAACAGGTCGTCCTGGGGGCGGATGTCCGGGTTCATGCCGGACCTGGCGTCGTCGAGGATCGTCACGGGGGGAAATGTATACGGGCCTTCCGCATGCCAGAGTGGGCGCATGACCGAGACTCCGGGTGACATCGAGGTACGCGACAACCCCGACCAGAGCCGCTACGAGGCGGTCGTGGACGAGAAGGTGGCCGGGTTCGCGGTCTACGAGCGGATCGACGGCCTGATCGCCTTCCTTCACACCGAGGTCGACGACGCCTACTCCGGCCTCGGCATCGGCAGCCAGATCGTGCAGCAGTCCCTGGACGACGTGCGCAGCAAGGAGCTCACGGTGCGCCCGGTGTGCCCGTTCTACAAGGCGTTCTTCGAGGAGCACCCGGAGTACGCCGACCTCCTCTAGAACCTCAGCACCGTCTTCCCGAGCGTCCGCCGCTCGTCCATCTCCGTGAGCGCGTCGGCGATCTCCTCGACCGGCCGCAGGTCGCCGATCGGCGGAGCGATCACGCCCGAGGTCATCATCGGGAGCAGCGCGTCCCACTGGCTGCGCATGTAGCCCGGTCGCGCCATCGCGTAGGCGCCCCAGCCGACGCCGCGCACGTCGACGTTGTTGAGGAGCAGCCGGTTGACCCTGACCTCCGGGATCGTGCCGCCGGTGAAGCCGACCACGAGCAGCCGGCCGAGCGTGCCGAGCGACCGCAGCGAGTCGGTCATCAGGTCGCCGCCGACCACGTCCATCACCACGTCGACACCGGCGCCGCCGGTCAGCTCCCGGACCGCGTCGCGGAAGCCGTCGACCAGCACCGTCTCGTCGGCGCCGGCGCGAGTGGCCACCTCCGCCTTCTCCGCGGTCGAGACCACCGCGATGGTGCGCGCGCCGTACCCCTTGGCGACCTGGATGGTCGCGGTGCCGACCCCGCCGGCGCCGCCGTGCACGAGCACGGTCTCGCCCTCGCGGAGCCCGGCCCGCTCGGCGAGCGCGAAGTGCGCGGTGAGGTAGTTCATCGGGATCGCGGCGCCCTGCTCGAACGTCAGCGCGTCGGGCAGCGGGAAGACCCCTTCCGGGTGGACGGCCACGGTCTCCATCGCGCCGCCGTACGGCAGGACGCAGGCGACCCGGTCGCCGGAGCCGAACCCGGAGCCCTCCGGCGCCTCCCGGACGACGCCGGCGAAGTCGACGCCGAGCGGGAACGGGAGGTCGGGCCTGACCTGGTACTCGCCCTTGCTCAGCAGCAGGTCGGGGAACGAGATCCCGACCGCGCGGACGTCGACCAGCACCTGCCCGTCGGCGGCGGCGGTGGCAGGGACGTCCGTGACCTCGACGGCGGAGGGGCCGTCGAGCCGGGTGACCAGGGCGGCGCGCATGCGCCCATCCTGCCCCTGACCCCGGTCGTGGAGCTCAGCGGGCGGCGACGATCCGGTGCAGCTCGAAGTGCATGGGGTCGGTGTAGTGCCAGGCGCCGCCCCACTGGAATCCCCAGTGCTCGAAGATCGACACCACGGTCCGGTCGATCTGGCCGCTCGTGCCCCGCTGGTTGCCGGGCACGTTGATGTCGATGGCGGTGCCGAACGTGTGGAAGGACAGCGACGAGGTGCCCGCGATGAACCGTGGCACGAAGCAGCCGCCGTACTCCCCGACGTGGATCTTGCTCGCCAGGCCACGGTCGACGATCTCGGTCAGCGCGGCTCGTAGCTCGGGCAGCATCACCTTGTTGCAGGTGACGCGACCGAGGATCGGCACGCTCTCGCTGCGGATGTAGCTGGCGACCCACGCCGGGTCCGGGTTGACCGTGCCGTCGCGGTTGGCCGTGTAGGTGAGCGTGCCGAGGGCGTCGGACACCGAGCCACCGGTGAGCACCGCGGTCTGGGTGGTGTGGATGTCGAGGTCGACGCCGAGGATGCGCACGCTGGTGGACGAGCCGAGGAGCTTCTGCAGCTTCTTCTGCACCGGCCGCGGTGCGTTGTCACCGATGGAGACCAGCATCGCGTTGCCCTGCTTCATCTTCAGCCGCTTCGCCCAGCGTTCGTTGACGACGGCGTCGATGTACGGCGGCGTGCCGGGGAGCCGCGGCACCATGTCGGCGTACGCGCCGATGTGCACCTTCGGCGAGCCGGTGTCGTTGCCCATCCGCACGTAGCCCTTGGCGTCCTGGATCTTGCGGCCGAGCGCGGGTGCGATCGCCATCTCGCCGCCCGCAACCCGTTTCCAGACCGCGAGTGTCTGCGCCGAGGTCGAGGGCGTGTAGCGCCGGAAGGTGCGCGGGTCGACTGCTGCGTAGGTGATGCTCCGTTCCTCGGCGAAGAACTGCGCGAGCGAGAACGTCTCCACCGTCTTCACGCCCGGAACCCTGCTCACCGCCCGGACCGTGCTCGCGGGGAGCCGTGCCACGGGAGTAGACGAGCAGGTCGGGCGTGAGGGTCGGCTTGCGAAGCGCGGCCGGCGCGGCCATCGCGACCTCGGACGTGGTGGGTGTCGCCGTCGCGTGCGTCGCGGACGCCGTCGCCGAGGGCACCGCCGTACCGCGACGGAGTGGTGCTGGCCGCGGCAGCGCTCGTGCGGTCGGCGGTCTCGACCTGGCGCCTGGCCAAGCCGGCGACCACTGCGAGCGCGGCGACGACGACCGCGGCCGAGAGGGCGGCCAGCACCCGCGATGTGCGCATGCGCATGGACTCTCCTCCCCGTGGTCGCCATGCTAACCGCGGGGCAAGGGCTAGGTTCGGGGGATGAGCGAGAACGGGAACGACGACGCCAGCACGCCCGACGACGCCGCCGAGCGGGAAGGGATCAGCGACGAGCAGCTGCCCGAGGACCTGCGGCCCACGGACGACAACCCGCTGGCCAAGGCACCCGACGAGGGTGACGAGGACGAGGGCCTGAGCCTCGAGACCTAGTCCCGCACCTGAAGCACCCGCCCGGCCAGCCAGGCGATGTCGTCGGCGGTGCGGGCGGGCGCCTGTGAGGGCTGCATGACGTGGCTGAGCACGAGCCGCACCACCATCTCGATGCCGACGTCGAGCTGCTTCGGCTCCAGCGGCAGGTCGTAGCGCTCGAGGTGGGTGCGGATCACGCCGGTGGCGGTCTCCAGCAGCATCTCCGACTGGGTGGTCAGCAGCGGCAGCAGGTCGGATCCGGCGCCGTGCGAGGCGGACAGGATCGCGCGCAGGAGCGGGTTGGTGCGCGCCATCTCGAGGACGTCGCGTGCGGCTCCTCGGATCGCCTCGACCAGGTCGTCGTTCTGCTCGAACTGCTCGTCGACGCCGGCGAGGAACAGGGACAGCTCGTGGAGCACCATCGCCTCGGCGAGGGCGTGCTTGCCGCCGATCTCGTTGTAGACCGTCTGCCGGCTGACGCCCACGGCGTCGGCCAGGCGCGCCATCGTGACCGCTGACCAGCCCTCGCTGCTGGTCAGCTGCGACGCACTCGTGATCAGCCGGATCCTCAGTGGCGCAGCACCCGAACCGGGGGGCTCCCTGCCTGCCATGCCGGTCAGTCTAGGGTCGCCTCGACCAGCGTCACGAAGTCGACCTTCTCGCGCACGCCGCAGTCGGGGCAGCACCAGGAGTCGGGGATGTCGGCCCAGGCGGTGCCGGCCGCGAAGCCCTCCCGCTCCTCGCCGGCGTCGACCTCGTAGGTGTAGCCGCAGCCGGGGCAGCGGGCGGCCAGCGACCTCGCCGCGGTCGAGCTGACGGACGGTCGCGTCGAGACCACCCGCTGGTCGAGCCTGTCGAGACCACCCGGGTCTCGACAGCTCGACCGCCGGGGGTGGGTACGCCGCGAGGATGCGGTCGCGCTTGCGCGGGCTGATGTTGGCGCGGCTGAGGTCGCCGTCGAAGTGCGCGAGCACCCGCGGGTCCATCACCCGGCGCCAGACCGGCGGCAGGAGGGCGAGCACGATCATCCCGGCGTACCCGGTCGGCAGCACCGGCGACTCCTGGAAGTCGCGCAGGGTCTGGTAGCGCCGGGTCGGGTTCGCGTGGTGGTCGCTGTGCCGCTGCAGGTGGTAGAGCAGCACGTTGGTCGCGATGTTGTTGGAGTTCCAGCTGTGGCTGGGATCCACGCGCTCGTAGCGGCCGGTGCCGCCCCCGGTGCGCTGGCGGCGCATGCCGTAGTGCTCCATGTAGTTCACGACCTCGAGCAGCGAGAAGCCCACGACCGCCTGGATCACCAGGTAGGGCAGGATCCCGGCGCCCGAAGGCGAGCACCATCGCGCCCCACAGCACGGCCGACATCAGCCACGCGTTGAGCACGTCGTTGCCGATCCGGAAGGGGTGCTGCCGGCGGCGGGCGATCCGTCGCTTCTCGAGGTTCCAGGCGCTGCGCAGCGAGCCGAGCACCGTGCGCGGCCAGAACTGGTAGAAGCTCTCGCCGACCCGGCTGCTCGCCGGGTCCTCGGGCGTCGCCACCCGCACGTGGTGGCCGCGGTTGTGCTCGATGTAGAAGTGCCCGTAGAAGCTCTGGGCCAGCGCGATCTTGGACAGCCACCGCTCGTGGCTCTCGCGCTTGTGTCCGAGCTCGTGGGCGGTGTTGATGCCGATGCCGCCGATGCAGCCGATCGAGATCGCGAGCCCGACCCTGTCCGCGACGCCCAGGTCTCCGGTCGCGATCAGCCAGAAGGCGCCGACGAAGCCGGCGTACTGGATCGGCAGGAAGAGGTAGGTGATCCAGCGGTAGTAGCGGTCCTTCTCCAGCGCCTCGATCACGTCGTCCGGGCGGGTTGCTGCGGTCGAGGCCGGCGACCAGGTCGATCACCGGCACCACGACCAGGATCACGATCGGGCCGATCCAGAACCAGACGCCCCAGCCGGTCAGGGCGTGCATGCCGTAGCCGATGAACGCCAGCGACGGCACGACCAGGCCGATCAGCCAGAGGTAGCGCTTGCCGTCCTTCCACTGGGCGGTGGACGCGGCGGGCACGGTGTGGTTCACGGTCATGGCAGCCTCCGTTGTCGCTTTACATGACCGTAGGACATGTAAAGCTATCTTGACAAGATCGCAATGTTTGTAAAGTGGCAGCATGCCGACATGGACGACCTGGGGGCGGCGATCGAGCAGGCGTGGGACTTCGAGGACCCCGCCGGCTCGGAGGCCCGGCTGCGGGCGCTGCTGACCGACGCCGACGGCCAGGACGCGCTCGTGCTCCGCACCCAGGTGGCGCGGGCGCTCGGGCTGCAGCAGCGCTACGACGAGGCGCAGGCCGTGCTCGACGAGGTCGCGGCCGCCGGCCCGGCACCGAGGCGCGGGTCCGCGAGCGGCTCGAGCGGGGCCGCGTGCTGCGCTCGGGCGGCGACCCGGACCGGGCCGGACCGCTCTTCGCCGAGGCGGCCGCGCTCGCCGGCCGGCTCCTTCCCGGCCTGCGGATCGACGCGCTGCACATGACCGCGCTGCTCGCCGGCTCCCCCGCGGAGCAGGTCGCTCTGACCGAGGCCGTCCTCGCCGAGGCCCGCGCCGACGACGACCCGGCCGCCCGGCGCTGGGTGCCGTCCCTGCTCAACAACCTCGGCATGGCACGCCACGACGCCGGCGACCTCGCCGGTGCGCTCGCGGCGTTCGAGGAGGCGCTCGCCGTACGCCGGGAGCGGGGCGAGCACCGGGAGACCCAGATCGCGACCTGGATGGTCGGCTGGGCGCTCCGCCTGCTGGGACGAGACGACGAGGCGCTGAGGATCCAGACCGCGCTGAAGGCCGAGCTGGAGGCCGAGGGCGCGACCGACCCCTACGTGGACGAGGAGATCGCGACCCTGCGGCGTTGACAGCCTGACGGCTGCTTCACGCACCCTATGGACGTTGCCGGACTGCGCAGCAACATATTTCCCGCCATGCCTTAGCGTCGTGGCATGACTGCGCACGCGATCGGCATCGACTTCGGCGGCACCGGGATCAAGGCGCGCACCCGTCGACCTCGAGACCGGAGACCTCGTCGAGGAGCGGCACCGCATCGACACCCCCACGCCCTCCACGCCGGAGGCGGTCGGCGAGATCATGGCCCAGCTCTGCGACTCGTTCCCCGACTCGACCGGGCCGGTCGGCGTCGCCGTGCCGGCAGTCGTCCGCCGGGGCGTCGTGCTCTCGGCCGCCAACATCGACAAGTCCTGGATCGGCGTCGACGCCGACGCGCTGCTCACCGAGCGGCTCGACCGCCGGTGCACGTGCTCAACGACGCCGACGCCGCGGGCCACGCGGAGATGCAGTACGGCGCCGCGAAGGGCCGCGACGGCCTGGTCATCGTCACCACGCTCGGCACCGGCATCGGCTCGGCGCTCCTGTGGAACGGCGTGCTGGTCCCCAACTCCGAGCTCGGCCACCTCGAGATCGACGGCCACGACGCCGAGACGCGGGCCGCGACCAGCGCCCGGGAGCGCGAGGGACTCTCGTGGGAGGAGTGGGCGAAGCGGCTCACGATCTACTACCGGACCCTGGAGAAGCTGTTCTGCCCCGAGCTGTTCGTGGTCGGCGGCGGGGTCAGCAAGAAGGCGGACAAGTTCCTGCCCCTGATCGAGATCGAGACCGAGATCATCGTGGCGAAGCTCAAGAACAACGCGGGGATCGTCGGCGCCGCGGCGATGAGCGGCGAGGAGTAGGCCGCCCGGCCCCTCCTACGGGGAGTGAGGGACCCAGCCGGCGAGCTGCCGCTCGGTCATCGCGCGCACCTCGTCGTGGACGTGGCGCCAAGTCGCCCAGACCGAGCGGCCCCACGCCTCGACCCCGGCGGCCTGCGTCTCCGGGTCGGACGCGAGCGCGACATCGAGCACCGTCAGCGGGCCGCCCTCGGCGGGTGCTTCGAAGGACGGCCAGTCGTCCCGGGCGACGATGCGCGCGAGGCGTCCGTGCGCGGCACGGGCCTCGATGCCGGACCAGCCGCGTTCGAGCACCAGGTAGAGGCCGTTCAGCGCGAAGCACACGGTCATCGGGCGCATCCGGGGGCCGACGTGCTGCGCGGCGTAGGCATCGACGCAGGTCTGGTGCCAGCGGCCGAGCACGTCGGGGTGCAACATCACGTTCGACGTCACCTCACCGTGCAGGCGCAGGCACTCGGAGGTCGCTCGGAAGCCACGCGTGTCGATCGCGGATCCCGTCGCTGGGAGCACCAGCCTGCAGCCGGGACAGGATGTGTCGGTCATCGGACCCGGTCAGGCGGGCTGCCACAGCTCGATCCGGTTGCCCTCGGGATCGGTGACCCAGCCGAATCGGCCGACACCCTCCATGTCCTGCGTCTCCTCGGCCACGTCCGCTCCCTTGGCGCGCAGCTGGGCGAGCATCGCATCCAGGTCGCGGACCCGGAAGTTGAGCATGGTCTGCTGGGCGCGGGACCCGAAGTAGTCGGTCTCGGACTCGAACGTCGCGAACACCGTCGGCCCGGCTTCCTGACGCCACAGGCCGTTCTCGTCCGCGTCCAGGCCCAGGCAGTCGCGATACCACGCGCCCAGGGCCGCCGGGTCGGCGGCCCGCAGGAAGTACCCACCGATTCCAAGCACACGTTCCATGCCGCCCCCTCAGGCGAACGGGTCCGGCAGCCCACCGGGCAGCCCGGCGAGGAGATCGCGCGCCTGCTGGGCGCGACTTGTGCTCGACGAGCACCTCGTACTTCGTGGCGACCACCGAGGTCACCGACGAGAAGTCCCGCTGCCCCCGGGTGGCGGCGTAGCCGGCGATCGCCCAGAGGATGCCGAAGAACAGCCCGATCAGTGCCGTCGACAGGATCCGCGCCCAGGCGTTGCCCTCGGTGAAGAGCGCGAAGGCGATGCCGACGAACACACCGAGCCAGAGCCCGGACAGGGCGCCGCCGAGGGCGACCCGGTTGTAGGTCAGCCGGCCGGTGATCCGCTCGACCCGCTTCAGGTCGGTGCCGACGATCATGCACTGCTCGACCGGGAACTTGTTGTCCGAGAGGAAGTCGACGGCCTTCTGCGCCTGGGCGTACTCGTCGTACACCGCGAGGGACTGCGGGAACTCCAGCTTCAGCGGGTTCGTGATCGGCATCCGCGAGGACATGCTCATGCCTCCAGTGTGCCGCACTGGTCCACTCCGCCATTGCGGTGCCGACCCGGCAGGAGCAGTCTCGAGGCGTCCGTTCGAACTACCGGAGGTGCTCATGTCACTGGCCACGAGCACGGTCGCGATGATGCTCCCGGTCACCGACACCGACCGCGCGAAGACGTTCTACACAGAGAAGCTCGGGCTCGACTACACGGGAACCAACGAGGAGGGCTCGGCGATGTACGCCCTCGCCGGCGGAGCGACGCTGGTGCTGCTCCCCCGCCCCGACAGCACACCGTCGGAGAGCACGGCGATGAGCTTCGAGGTCGCCGACGTGGTCCGCGAGGTGCAGCGACGCTCGAGAGTCGCGGCGTCGGGTTCGAGGACTACGACATGCCGGACCTGACGACCGTCGACCACATCGGCCACCATGGGCAACGACAAGGCGGCCTGGTTCAAGGACCCGGACGGCAACGTGCTGTGCGTCCACCAGACGCTCGGCTAGCTAGTCGTTCAGGACCCGCGCAGGTCGCGCAGGATCCGCTGGCTGGCCAGCTTGCCGGGCGAGCCGATCACGCAGCCGCCGGGGTGGGTGCCCGAGCCGCACTGGTAGTAGCCGTCGATCGGGGTGCGGTACTGGCTCCAGCCCGGGGCCGGGCGGAAGAAGTACATCTGCGGGGCCAGGAACTCCCCGGCGAAGATGTTGCCCTCGGTCAGCCCGGTGACGCGCTCGATGTCGACCGGCGTGACGACCTCGCGGTGCAGCACCAGGTCGCCGAAGCCCGGGAAGTGCGACTCCAGCACGGCCTGGGCCTTGTCGCCGAAGCGCTCGCGCTCGGTCTCCCAGTCGCTGCTCCCGCAGCTCGTACGGCGCGTACTGCACGAAGCACGACATCACGTGCTTGCCGGGCGGCGCCATGTCGGGGTCGACGACCGACTGGATCGCCGCGTCGATGAACGGCCGCTCGCTGTACCAGCCGTACTTCGCGGCGTCGAAGGCCCGCTCGACGTACTCGATCGTCGGGCCGATGTTGAGGAAGCCGCCGTAGTGGTCGACGCGTGTCCGGGCAGCGCGGGGAACACCGGCAGCCCGTCGAGGGCGAAGTTGACCTTCGCCGAGACGCCGCGGAACCTCATCCGCTCGACGTTGTCGACCAGGTCGGCCGGCAGCTCGCGCGGGTCGACGCAGGTCGAGGAACGTACGCCGCGGGTCGAGCGCCGACACCACGACCGGCGCGCGCAGCTCGGTGCCGTCCTCGAGCGCGACGCCGACGGCCCGGCCGTCCCGGGTGAGCACGGTGTCGACCCGGGCGCCGAGCCGGATCTCCGCGCCGTACGCCTCGGCCGCCCGGGCGAGCACCTGGGTGAACCCGCCGTTGCCGCCCTTGTGGAACGCCCACGAGCCGAGGTGCCCGTCGTGCTCGCCCATCTTGTGGAACAGCAGCACCAGGCCGGAGCCGGGCGACATCGGCCCGACCTTCGAGCCGATGATGCTGGACGACGCGTGGTAGCCCTTGACGGCCTCGTGCTCGAAGTAGTCCTCGAGCCAGTCCGAGGCGCTGCCGGTCAGCAGCCGGACGACGTCGTGCATCACCTTCCGGTCGACGCTGCCGAGGTGGTCGAGCAGCCACTTCGACGTCGGCCTGGTCCTCGGGGTCCTTGCCGAAGACGTCGGGCGGCGCGTTGTCGAAGAGCGGCTGGATCGCCTGGCAGACCCGGTCGAGGTCGTGGTGGTAGCGGTCGTAGGCGTCGGCGTCGTGCGCGCGAGTGCCGGCGGATCTCCTGGATGTTCTGGCCGTGGTCGTCGCCGAGCAGCAGGTAGTCGCCGTCACCGGTCGGGTGGAACGACGACGGCATCATCAGCGGCAGGAACCCGTGCTCGACCAGGTCGAGCTCGTGGATGATCTCCGGCCGGAGCAGGCTCAGCGCGTAGGAGAACGTGGTGAACGGAGAACCCGGGCACCAGCTCCTCGGTGATCGCCGCGCCGCCGACGAGGTGGCGCTGCTCGAGGACCAGGGTGCGCAGCCCGGCCTTGGCGAGGTAGCCGCGTTGACCAGGCCGTTGTGGCCGCCGCCGACGACGATCGCGTCGTACGGGCCGGTGCTCGTGCTGCTCATGGCTTGGCTCACGGTCGGGCCGTCTTCCTCGCGGGGTTGAACAGGGGCAGCTTCGCGGTGTGCGCGAGCACGGTCGTGTTGGCGTGGTTCAGGGCGATCTCCAGGTGCACCTCGGTCCCCGGCGCCGCGTGGCTCGGGTCGCACCCGGGCCAGGCCGATGTGGCGCTGCAGCACCGGGGAGTAGCAGAAGCTGGTCACGTAGCCGACCTGCGAGCCGCCGGCCGTGGTCGGCCGGTCGTGCAGCACCGACTCGTAGCCGAGCGGCTGCTCGTCCTTCGTCGGGCAGCAGGCCGGCGGCGCGGTGCAGCCGGTCCCAGTCCGCCCAGTCGACGACGATGCCGACCGTGGCCCAGCGCGACGTGCTCGTCGACCAGCTCGCGGCGGATCGCGTCGCGGCCGACGAAGGCGCCGGTCGCCGTCGCGGACGCCACGCAGCATCCAGCCCATCCCCAGCTCCTTGGGGGTGACCCGGTCGTGGTCGGTGAACGCGAGCCGGCTGTTGTGCCACTCGACGTCGATCAGCGGCAGCCCGGCCTCGATCCGCAGCATCATCAGCGCCTCCTCGCCGAACGGCCGGATGCCGTGGTCGCGGCCGGCGTCGAGCACCGCGTCGAGGACGTCGAGCGCGTGCGTCGGCCTCCACGGTGACCTCGAACCCGAGGTCACCGGTGTAGCCGGTGCGCGACAGGGTGACCGGGCGCCGAGCCGATCTTCGCCGGGGCGTGGTCGAAGTAGCCGAGCGCCTCGGCCTCCGGCATCAGCGCGCGACAGCACGGCCCGCGACCGCGGACCCTGCACCGCGAGGATGCCGTAGTCGTCGGAGACGTCCTCGATCTCGACCCGCAGCCGGCCGACCAGGTCGGCGAACCAGCCGAGCGTTCGGCCGGGCCGCGGTCAGCAGGAACTCGGTGGCCGAGTGCCGGAAGCACGACGCCGTCCTCCATCACGAAGCCGCGGTCGTCGCACCACAGCGTGTACTGCGCCTGACCGGGCCGGCAGGTGCGGATGTCGCGGACCAGCACGCCGGCCAGGAACCGCTCGGCGTCGGGCCCCTGGATCCGGTACTTGAACAGCGGGGAGGTGTCGAAGACGCCGACGCCGTTGCGCACCGCGAAGTACTCGTGCTTGGGGGCGTGGGTGTAGCGCAGCGGCGGACAGGTGTCCCTGCCAGTGGGTGTAGAGCCCCTGGGTGTTCAGCTCGCTGAGCCGCGCGTGGAACGGCGTCGTCCGGATCATCTCAGCAACCGTAGCCGCTACTGACTGGCGCGTCAGTGACCGCCAACCGGTCCAGCAGCCAGGCGTAGACCTCCGCCTCGTAGGCCAGCCGGGCCGTCCGCCCCGAGGGCCCGTCGTGGGCGCCGGCACCGGTCTCGACCCGGAACAGGCAGCGGGGCGACCACTCCGGGTCGCTCTCACGCAGCGCCGCCACCCACTTGGCCGGCTCGGTGACCCGGACCCGCGGGTCGTGCAGGGCCGCGGTCACCAGCAGGTCCGGCCGCCTGCCCGCCAGCGGGAGGTTGTCGTACGGCGAGTAGCCGAGCAGCCAGTCGAACTCCTCCCGGCGGCGCGGGTCCCCCCACTCGTCCCACTCCGTGACCGTGAGCGGGACGGACGCGTCGAACATCGTGGTGACCACGTCGACGAACGGCACCTCCGCGACCACGGCCGCCCAGCGTTCCGGCCGCTGGGAGAGGACCACGCCCTGGAGCAGGCCGCCGGCGCTGAGCCCGCGCGACGCGATCCGGTTGCCGTCCACCAGGCCGGCCAGCCCGTCGGCGACCGTGAGGTGGTCGGTGAACGTGTTCTGCTTCCGGGCCAGCCGGCCGTCGAGCCACCAGCGCCGTCCGCCCTCCCCGCCACCGCGGACGTGGGCGTGGGCGAACACGACGCCCCGGTCGAGGAGGCTGGGCAGGGCCGGGTCCCAGTCCGGCTCGAAGGTGTACTCGTAGGCGCCGTAGCCGTAGACCAGGGCGGGGGCGGTGCCGTCGAGCGGGGTGTCCCGGTGCCGCACCAGCGTGACCGGCACCTCGGTGCCGTCCGGTGCGGCGAAGGTCAGGCGCTCCGAGAGGTAGCGGTCCGGGTCGTGTCCGGGCGCGGGCTGCCGGTGCCGCTCGGTGCGCCGGCCGGTCCCGAGGTCGACGTCCGACCAGACGGGAGGCTGCACGTACGACTGGTCGCAGACCGTGACCGCGGTCGAGGCGAAGTCGGGGTTCGCGGCGAGGACGACGGTGCCGTCCTCGAAGGCCGGGTCCACCACCGTCCCGGGCGCAGCCAGCGCGGCGAGCGACACCAGGCGCAGCCGGTGCCGTCCTCCCGAGCGGAGGCTGAGCACGGCGTGGCTCCCGAAGGCATCCACCCGTTCCAGCCGCTCGTCCGGATCCTCGTCGCGGACCGGTTGCCATGCGTGGTGGTCCTGGTCGGCGGCACGCGGCACGGGGCACTGCGCCAGCCGGAACTCCTGGGCCTCGTCGTTGGTCACGAGCAGCAGCACCTCCGTGCCGTCCGGCAGCACGGCGTGCTCGGCGTGGTACTCCACCCCGACCCGCCGACCGCCGACCGACCGGGGTGCGGCCCGCGGGTCGTGCGCGTCGACGACCCACACCTCGGTGGTGTCACGGCTCGCGGACCAGATCAGCACCAGGCCGCCCGAGCGCGACGCCCGGACGTTCAGCTCGAAGCGCTCGTCGGGCTCGCTGAGCACCAGCACGTCATCGGACACGGGGGTCCCGACGGCATGCCGCCACACCTCGTGCGGCCGGTACGCGGCGTTGAGGACCGTGTAGAAGAAGTGGCCCGAGTCGGCGGTCCAGGCACCTCCGTAGTAGCTGCCCGGCACCTCCTCGGGCAGGTCCGTGCCGCTCGCGATGTCGCGGAACCGCAGCGCGTAGACCTCGTCACCGGTCCGGTCCACGGAGTAGGCCAGCAGCCGGCTGTCGGGGCTGACCAGGGTCACGCCCAGCTCGAGGTAGCCGGAGTCGTCGCGGAGCGCCTCGTGGTCGAGCACCAGCCGTCCGCCACCGGAACCGTCCGAAATGACGGCGTTCGTGACCGGATCCGTCGTGGTGACCGGTGCCGCGCGGTAGAAATCGCGCATCAGTTGCGGGTATTCCCTTCCCGCCGGAAGCACCGTGTAGTAGTAAAAGTCCTGATAGCGCGTACTGACCGACCGCTCAGTAGGCGGTACCCGGCCGGTCATCTCCGACCGCAGCGACTCCGCGAGGGAGCTCAGATGTCCGGTCGCAGACTCGTACCAGCGTCGTTCGGCAGCAAGGTGCGCGAGGAAGTCGGCGGAGCCGACGTCGCGCATCCAGTGGTAGGGGTCCGGGCGGTGCACGCCGTGCTCGGTGTGCTCGTGCGGCACCTGGGCCGCCCGCGGCGGAGACGTCACAGCGGGCACCGTACTCCCACGCGGGTGCTCGCCGCCCTGGCCCTGACGGCCGGGCTGGCGCTGCTGCCGGTGGCCACCCAGCAGACCGCGGGTCAGGCCGCCGACAAGGTGACCTTCACGGTCGCCTTCAACTCCGACGTGGACTCCCTGAACCCGTTCCTGGGTGTCGAGGCCACGTCGTACGAGCTCTGGGCGATCACCTACGACTACCTGGTCAACTACTCGATGAAGGACATGTCACCGGAGCCGGGGCTGGCGAAGTGCTGGGACACCTCGGCCGACGGGAAGACCTGGACCTTCCACGTCCGCGACGGCGTGAAGTGGTCCGACGGCAAGCCGCTCACGGCGTCCGACGTCGCGTTCACCTACAACCGGGTGCTGGCCGGCGGCATCGAGGCGAGCAACTGGTCGAGCTACCTCAACGAGGTCACCAAGGTCACCGCGCCGGACGCGCAGACGGTGGTCCTCCAGCTCTCCAAGCCCAACGCGGTGCTCCCGCTGCTGCCGATCCCGATCGTGCCCGAGCACGTGTGGAAGAGCGTCTCGGAGAAGGAGATGAAGAGCTACGCCGCCGAGCCGAAGGACGGCAAGCCGGTGGTGGGGTCGGGACCGTTCCGGCTGGTCCAGGGCACGGCCGGCGGGTCGACGTTCCGGTTCGTGAAGAACCCGGACTACTGGAACGGCACCCCGCACGTCGACGAGGTCGACTACCGGGTCTACAAGAGCAACGACCCGGCGGTCCAGGCGCTGATCAAGGGCGAGGTCGACTACGTCTACGACATCACGCCGCTCCAGGTCCGGGCGCTGCAAGGGACGCGAGGGCATCACCGCCCACCAGGGCAATCTCCCCGCTGTTCGAGGAGATCGGCTTCAACACCGGTGCGGTGAACACCGAGACCGGCAAGCCGCTGGGCGACGGCAACCCGGCGCTGAAGGACCCGAAGTTCCGCCACGCGCTGGGCTACGCGGTGGACAACGCGCGGCTCGCCAAGAGCGCGTTCCAGGGGGCCGCCACACCCGGGCTCGACCGTGGTCCCGGACGCCGTACACCAACTACCACTGGAAGCCGCCCGCCTCCGAGGCCCTCACGTTCGACCTGGCCAAGGCCGGTCAGCTGCTGGACGAGGCGGGGTACAAGAAGGGCGCCGACGGGAAGCGCACGATGCCCGACGGCAGCCCGCTGGGCTCGCTGCGGCTCTTCGGCCGCTCCGAGCAGAAGTCCTCGGTCGACACCCTGGACTTCTTCAAGGAGTGGCTGGCCGACCTCGGCATCGACTCCAAGGTGACCGCGATGGACAGCAGCAAGCTGGGAGACCTGATCCTGCGCGGCGAGTACGACGCGTTCGAGTGGGACTGGTTCGTCGAGCCGGACCCGGACGGCATCCTCGCCGACTTCACCTGCGACCAGCGGGGCGGGCTCTCGGACTCCTGGTACTGCGACCGGGCGTACGACGCGATGTACAAGCAGCAGAACGGCGAGACGGACGACGCCAAGCGGGTCGACATCGTCAAGCGGATGCAGCAGAAGCTGTACCAGGACTCGCCCTACATCGTGACCGTGTACACCACGACGGGCGAGGCGGTCCGGAGCGACCGCTTCGCCTGCTTCCAGCCGCAGCCGGATCCCGGCGGTGTCTGGCTGGTCCAGTACGGCGCGCACAACTACTCGCAGCTCCGTCCCGCCGCCGACGCGGGCGACTGCGACGGTGTCGCCTCCGCACTGAAACCCGCCGCGGGCACGTCGAGCAGCGACAGCGGGAGCAGCAGCAACGCACGCCCTGATCGTCGGTGGCATCGTGCTCGTTGCCCTGGTGGCCGGCGGGGTGCTGCTCGTGATGCGGCGAAGGACGACCGTGGGCGAGCGCGAGTGAGACGGTGACGACGCTCGTCGGGGCGGCGCCGCCCGGAACGGGTCACCCGGCGCTCGAGCTACTCCCGCTACGTCCTCAGCAAGGTGCTCGGCGCGATCGGCAGCCTCTTCTTCGTGCTCGTCGTCAACTTCTTCCTGTTCCGTGTGCTCCCGGGTGACCCGGCCCGCACCCTGGGTCGCGGACGGTTCCGCACCGCCGAGCAGCTGGCGGAGTTCCGGCACACCTACGGCCTCGACGAGTCGCTGCCGCGTCAGTTCGTGGTCTTCCTGGAGAACACGTTCACCGGGCACCTGGGCATCTCGCTGCGCTACCGGGTGCCGGTGGCCGACCTGATCTGGGAGCGGATGTGGCCCACGGTTCTCCTCGTGGGCACCTCGACGGTGCTGGCGATGCTGATCGGCGTCTACATCGGGATGATCGGCGCCTGGAACCGGGGTGGGCGGTTCGACCGGTTCTCGACCGGGATCACGCTCACGCTCTACTCGATGCCCGAGTGGTGGCTGGGCCTGCTCCTGATCGCCGTGTTCGCCGTCGGCATCGGGCCGTTGCCGGGGCTGTTCCCGACCGGAGGGCTGCACTCGACCGACGTCGACCCGGCGAGCCTCGAGGGCGTGCTCGACACCATGTGGCACCTCACCCTGCCGGTGATCACGCTGACCCTGGCCTACCTCGCCGACTACTCGCTGGTGATGCGCTCCTCGCTGCTCGACGAGCTCGGCCAGGACTACCTCGTCGACGGCCCGCGCGAAGGGCCTGCGCGACATCGCCGTACGGCGGCAGCACGCCGCGCGCAACGCGCTGCTGCCCACGGTGACCCTGTCCGCGATCAACATCGGCTTCGTGGTGTCCGGCGCGATCACCATCGAGACCGTCTTCTCGATCCCCGGCCTCGGACTGCTCTCCTACGAGGCGATCTCGATCCCGGACTTCTGGGTGCTGCAGGGCACGTTCCTGATCGCCTCGGCCGCCGTGATCCTGGCGAACCTCGCGGCCAACGTGGTGTACGGCCTGCTCGACCCGCGGGTGCGGACATGAGTGACACGACCGAGCGGCTCACTCCGCGCCAGGTGCGCCGCCGCCGGCGGTCCGCGACGCTGCGCCGGACCTGGCGGCTGTTCCGCGCCAACCGCGCCGGCACCCTCGGACTGGGCCTGCTCACCTTCTTCGTGCTGGTGGCCCTGCTGGCTCCGGTGCTCGCGGACCCTGCCGGCCTCGAGGTGACCAAGGCCACCGGCGGCGTGCTCGAGCCGCCGTCCGCGGAGTACCTGCTGGGCACCGACGACAACGGCCGCTCGGTGCTGACGCTGCTGATCTGGGGGTCGCGCATCTCGCTCGGGGTCGGGTTGCTGGCGACGCTGATCTCGATGGTGATCGGCACCCTGGTCGGGCTGATGTCGGGGTTCTTCGAGGGGTGGCCCGCCGCCGTGCTGTTCCGGCTGACCGAGTGGTTCCTGGTGCTGCCGTTCCTGCCGCTGGCGATCGCGCTGGCGAGCGTGCTCGGCCGGTCGTTGCTCAACATCGCGATCGTGATCGGGGTGACCAGCTGGCCGGGCACCGCGCTGCTGATCCGCAGCCAGACGCTGTCGATCAAGGAACGTCCCTACCTGGAGCGGGCCCGCGTGCTCGGGGCCGGCCGGTCGCAGCTGATGCGCAAGCACGTGCTGCCGAACGTGATGCCCATGGTCTTCGCGAACACGACGCTCACGGTGGCGATCGCGATCCTCTCCGAGACCACGCTGAGCTTCCTCGGCCTGGGAGACCCGACCCGGGTGTCGTGGGGCTCGATGCTCGAGAGCGCGTTCGCGGTCGGGGCGATCACGACCGGGGCGTGGTGGTTCATCGTGCCGCCCGGCGTCTGCGTGGTGCTCGTGGTGCTGTCGTTCACGCTGGTCGGTCAGGCGCTCGAGGAGATCCTCAACCCCCAGCTGCGACGGTCGTGATGGCCGAGCTGCTCGAGATCCACGACCTGACCCTGACCTACCAGACGTCGGAGGGGCCGCTGCCTGCCGTACGCGGAGTCGACCTGGTGGTGCACGCCGGCGAGGTGGTCGGGGTGGCCGGAGAGTCGGGGTGCGGCAAGTCCTCGCTGGCCAGCACGGTGCTGCGGCTGCAGCCCAAGGACGCGAAGGTCACCGGCACCGTCCTGGTCTCCGGCGTCGACGCGCTCACCGTCAGCTGGGGCGACCTTCGCGCCCTGCGCTGGGCCGACGCGTCCATCGTGTTCCAGGGCGCACTGCACTCGCTCAACCCCGTGCAACGCGTGGGCGACCAGATCGCCGAGCCGATCCGGCTGCACGAGCCGGGCGTGGCGCGACGAGAGGGTCCGGGAGCGGGTGCGCGACCTGCTGGAGAAGGTCGGCCTGCCCCGGACCCGGGATGGCGCCTACCCGCACCAGCTCTCCGGTGGGCAGCGGCAGCGGGTGATGATCGCGATGGCCCTGGCCTGCAACCCGCGCCTGATCGTGGCCGACGAGCCCACCACCGCCCTGGACGTGATGGTCCAGGCGCAGATCCTCGACCTGCTCTCCGAGCTGGTGCGCGAGCTCGGTGTCGGCCTGGTGGTGATCAGCCACGACCTGTCGGTGCTGGCGGACGTGTGCGACCGCGTGCTGGTGATGTACGCCGGGCGCGTGGTCGAGACCGGCAGCGCCGACGACGTGTTCCTGGCGCCCGCTGCATCCCTACGCCAAGGCGCTGTCGGACGCCTTCCCCCGGATCGGCGACCACACCGCGCGCTACGCGCCGTCCGGGCTGGCGGGCGACCCACCCGACCCCCGGATGCCGCCCGCCGGCTGCTCGTTCTCACCGCGCTGCCCCCGGGTGACCGACGCCTGCCGCGAGGCGGAGCCGCCGCTGCTCGACTTCGGGGGCGGGCGCCGGGCCGCCTGCATCCGGGTCGGCCAGGAATGACAGAGCCGGTGACCGAGCCCGTGACCGGCGAACCGCTGCTGGAGGCGCGCGGGGTCGGCGTGGACTTCAGCACCCGGTCCGGCCCGGTCGCGCGCGCCCTCGACGGCGTCGACCTCGCGGTCGCGGCCGGCGAGGTCGTCGCGCTCGTGGGTGAGTCGGGCTCGGGCAAGACCACGCTGGCCCGCACCCTGGTGGGGCTGCAGCGGCCCAGCACGGGTGAGGTGCGCTTCGAGGGTCGACCGCTGGACTACTCGCACCGGGCGCTGCGGAGGTACCGCGGGCAGGTGCAGATGATCCTGCAGGACGCCGCCGGCTCGCTGAACCCGCGCCAGAGCGTCTACGAGTCCGTGGCGGAGGGCATCCGGCTGCACGCCCGGGTCGCGGCGGACGCCGAGGGCCGGAGCGAGCCCGACCTGGTCGCCGCCGCCATGGCCGAGGCGGGCCTGCGCCCACCCGAGCGGTTGTTCCTCCGCTACCCGCACGAGCTCTCCGGCGGGCAGAAGCAGCGCGTGCTGATCGCGGGTGCGCTGGCGCTGCGGCCGCAGATGCTGATCGCCGACGAGCCGGTGTCCTCGCTCGACGCCTCGATCCGCGGCGAGATCCTCGCCCTGCTGCTACGGCTGCGCGAGGAGCTCGGGGTCGGCGTCGTCGTGGTCACCCACGACCTGGGCCTGGCCTGGAACATCGCCGACCGGATCGCGGTGATGTACCTCGGCCGGGTGGTCGAGTGCGGCACCACGGAGGAGGTGCTCGAGTCACCGCGGCACCCGTACACACAGGCGCTGCTGTCCGTCGTACCGGAGATGGAGCGGCTGGAGCCGGTCGTGCTCACCGGCGAGATCCCCGACCCCACGCGGATCCCGGGAGGGTGCCGCTTCCACCCCCGCTGCCCGGCACTGGCCGACGGGCGCGCAGCCTCCGCCGGGGTCGCGGAGCAGTGCGTCGGCGAGCCGCTGTCGATCGTCGCGGCCACCGGGGGGCACCGCGCCGCCTGCCACCTGGCGGCGGCGCTCGCCCGGACCTGAACCTCTGGCCCGGGCAGGCGTCCCGTGCCACGATTGCTCTTACTGACTCCCGAGTCAGTAAGAGGAAGGAGACACGATGCCCGACGGCTCCCCTGCAGGCTGCCCTTCCCCGCGAGATGTACGTCGACCCGGACACCTGGCTCGCCGAGCGGGAGGTCGCGCTGTTCGGCCAGTGGTTCTGCCTGGGCCGCACCGACGACCTGGGGCTGGACGCGCCGTCGCGCGTCGCCACGGTCGATGTCGCAGGCGAGTCGGTGCTGGTGATGCGCGACCACGACGGTGCGCTGCACGCCGCCTACAACGTCTGCCGGCACCGTGGCTCGCAGATCCGGCCGACGGTGCCGTCGGCGGACGCCCCGGTGGCCTGCGACCTGTCGGCGCTGCGCTGCCCGTACCACTCGTGGACCTACGGCCTCGACGGCCGGCTGCTGCGCGCTCCGCACACCGAGCTGACCGGCGTCGACGCTCGACCAGTTCCGGCTCGCGCCGGTCGGCGTGGGCACCTGGGGCGGCTTCGTGTTCGTCCACCTCACCCCTGAGGACGCGACGCCCCTCGCCGAGGCCGTGGCCCGGGCCGACGTCACGCTGGCGAACTACGGGCTGGCCGGCCTGGTGACCGGCGCGACGTTCCACTACGAGGTGGCCGCCAACTACAAGGTGCTGCTGGAGAACTACAACGAGTGCTACCACTGCGGGCCGGTGCACCCGGAGCTCTGCCGGCTGGTGCCGGCCTTCGCGGGCGGGGGGTCCGACCTCGACTGGGAGGGCGGGGTGCCGCACCGCGACGGCGCCTGGACCTTCACCGCCACCGGTACGACGACCCGCTCGGCGCTGCCCGGCCTGAGCGAGGAGGAGCGGACCCGGCACAAGGGCGACCTGGTCTTCCCCAACCTGCTGCTCTCGGCCTCCGCCGACCACGTCGCGGCGTTCGTGCTCCGGCCGAGGGCCGTCGACCGCACCGACGTGGTGTGCACGTTGCTGTTCGCCGCCGACGAGGTGCGCCGGGAGGCCTTCGACCCCTCCGACGCCGGCGGGCTGTGGGACCTGGTCAACCGCCAGGACTGGGCGGTCTGCGAGGGCGTGCAGCGCGGCATGTCGTCGCGCAGCTACCGGCACGGCTGGTTCGCGCCGATGGAGGACGAGAGCCTCGACATCCGCCGCTGGCTGCTGCCGTTGCTGGAGGCCCGGCGGTGACCGGCCACGAAACGGGCCACGAAACGGGCCACGTCGACTACGTGGTCGCCGGCCTCGGAGCGCTGGGCAGTGCCACCTGCCACGAGCTGGCCCGCCGCGGGCCACCGCGTCGTCGGGCTCGAGCGCTTCGAGCTCGGGCACGCGCGCGGCGCGAGCCACGACACCAGCCGGATCCTGCGGCACAGCTACCACACCCCGGCGTACGTCCGGCTGACGCAGGAGGCGTACGCCGACTGGGCGCGGCTGGAAGCGCGACTCCGGCGAGGACCTGGTGACGGTCGTGGGCGGACTCGACCTGTTCCCGCCCGGGGCCGCGATCAGCCCCGTCGACTACACGACGTCGCTCGACGCCGTGGGCATCGACCACGAGGTGCTCGATCCGTCGGACGTCGCCCGCCGGTGGCCGCAGTTCCGGCTGCCGGAGGGCACCCTGGTCCTGCACCAGCCGGACGCGGCGATCGTGCCCGCGGGCAGGGGCACGCGGGTCCTGCAGGAGCAGGCCCGGCGCCGCGGCGCGGACCTCCGGGAGCAGACGCCGGTGACGGCGGTGCGCGACCTCGGGGCCGGCGGCCTGGAGGTGGAGACCACGGGCGGCGTCGTGCACTGCGAGCGGGCTGGTCGTGTGCGCGGACGCCTGGACCAACGACGTGCTGGCCGGCCTGGGCGTGCAGGTGCCGCTCGAGGTGACGCTGGAGCAGGTGACCTACTTCCGGCCGGAACGTCCCGACGACTTCGCGCCCGGACGGCTGCCGCTGTGGATCTGGATGGACGACCCGTCGTACTACGGGTTCCCGTGCTTCGGCGAGCCGACGGTCAAGGCGGCGCAGGACTGCGGCGGGCCGGTCGTCGACCCCGACCACCGGACCTCGGACCGGGACCCCGACATGGAGGACCGGCTCGCCCGGCACCTGCGCTCCCTGCTCCCCGGCCAGCGGTGCCCCGGTGCGCTCGTTGCGCTGCCAGTACACGCTGACCCCCGACCGGGACTTCGTGCTGTCAGCCGGTGCCGGGCCACCCGTCCGTCGTGGTGGGGATGGGGGCCGCGCACGGGTTCAAGTTCGCGCCCACGTTCGGCCGGCTGCTGGCCGACCTGGCCGTCGACGGGCGTACGTCGACCGACCTGACGCCCTTCCGGATGGACCGCCCCGGCGCTCACCGACCCGGCCTACCGGGCGCACTGGCTGGTGTGAGATGACGACTCTCCAGACCGAGCTCCTGGGCGACCGAGGCCGTGACCCACTCGCGCAGCTGGGCGCGCGACACCGTGCGGTAGACGAGGGCGGCGACCGACAGCCCGTCGAGCAGCGCCGAGACCCGGACCACCGAGCCCGCCGGGTCGGGACACCGGAACGACCCCCGTCGGCCACGCCGTCGTCGACCACCTCGCGCAGCACGGCGCACCAGCGCTCGTCCATCCGGCGCAGCACCCTGCGGAGGGTCGGCTCGCGCTGGGCCAGCGCCCAGGCGTCGATCCACAGGCGCCACCCGGTCGCCGCCCCGGTGGGGCCGTAGAGCCGCAGCACCCGGCGCAGCCGGTCCAGCGGGTCGGCGTCCTTCGCGGTCGCCCGGTCGAGCCGGTCGAGGTCGCGGTCGACGGCGTGGGCGAACGCGTCGGCGACGAGGGCGTCCTTGGTGCCGAAGTGGTAGAAGACCAGGGCCGGACTGACGCCCAGGGCGTCGGCGACGTCCGCCACCCGGATCGCCGCGAGGCCGACGCGGTCGAGGAGCTCGGTGGTGGCGGTGAGGATCTCCTCGCGCCGCACCTCGACCGTGCGGCGGTCGCGCCGCGTCACCTGCGATCACCCATGAGCCGCAGCATAGGAGCCACCCGGCAGGAGGTCCGTCGATGAGCCGAGGCGCAGGTCGACCCGATGGAGGCGGTGCGGGCAGCGGCCCCGCCGGACGGGGCACCCCGAGCACATGCTGCCCGCGGCCGCCTACACCTCCCCCGAGGTGCTGGCCTGGGAGCTGCGCACCTGTTCGCCGGGAGCTGGACCTGCCTGGGTCGCGTCGCCGACCTGCTGCCGGCTCCCGACGAGGGCGGTGCGCTGACCCAGCGGTCGGTCGCCGTCGGCGACGTCGCGGCGCTCCTGGTGCGGACGGCGCGGCGGTGCGGATGTTCGCGAACACCTGCCGGCACCGCGGCCACGAGCTGCTGCCCGAGGGCGCGTCCTCGCAGCGACAGAGCATCACCTGCCCCTACCACGCCTGGACCTACGACCTCGCCGGCTCGCTGGTCGACGCGCGCGGGTTCCGCGACGACCCGGCCTTCGAGGCGGCCGAGCACGGCCTGGTCGAGCTGCCGGTGACGGTCTGGGAGGGCTGGGTGTTCGGGCACGCGCTGCACGAGCTGGGCAGCGACCGGGTGCCGTCGTTCGCCGACCATCTCGGTGACCTCGGCCCGCTGGTCGCGCCGTACGCCTGCGGGACGCTGGTGCTCGCCGACCGGCACAGCTACGAGGTCGCGGCGAACTGGAAGGTGATCGCGGAGAACTACCACGAGTGCTACCACTGCCCGCTGATCCACCCGGAGCTGTGCCAGGTGAGCCCGCCGGACTCCGGGGACAACTACGACCTGCCGGGCGCCTGGGTGGGCGGGTCGATGGAGCTGCGCGACGGGATGGCGACGATGTCGCACGACCGGCGCGCTGGCCGCGACCCCGCTGCCCGGGGTGGACCGACGCACGTGGAGTACCTGCACCTGCTGCCCGAACCTGCTCGTGTCGGCGCACCCCGACTACGTGATGACCCACCGGATGCTGCCGCTGGCGCCGGGCCGCACCTGGGTCGAGTGCTCCTGGCTGGTGGCGCCGGGTGCCGACGGGTCCGTGCCGGACGCCGCGGGCGCGGTCGAGTTCTGGGACGTCACGAACCGGCAGGACTGGGCGGCCTGCGAGTCGGTGCAGCGCGGGCTCGCCAGCCCGCACTTCCGGCCGGGCCCGTTCGCGCCCCGGGAGGACGCCGTCGCCGACCTGGTGACCCGGATCGGCCGGGCCTACCGCGGAGGGAGGGTTCGGGACCTGACCCGTCAGCGCGGGACGTGCTCGGTCCAGGTGCGGTGGGAGACCTGCTGCTCCCCGTCGTACGCCGTCGCCTCGATCGCCACGTCGTAGCCGTCGCGCGGTCGACGTCGACGCGCATCGTGGACGTCACCCGGACGTCGACGCCGGGCCAGGTCAGCCGGTAGCCGCACTCGGCGGCGGCGTGCTGGGCGAACGTGCGCCGGTCGACGGTCACCTCCCCGGCGTACGTCTCGGACGCGGTGCCCCCGTGCGGGACGGCGTAGTCCGCACCGTGGCGCACCGCGCACGTCGTGGTCCGGCGCAGCACGTCGCGGGTCACCGTCCAGGTGACGCCGGTCGGGTCCTCGGAGGACGTCGCCGCGCCGTCGGCGAAGACCGGGGCCGGGCGGTCGCTGCCGGACCACGTCGGCAGCCGGAGCGAGCCGCCGTGCACGGTCAGCGTGACCGGGGCCGGCGGCGCGACCGTGTTCGGCCAGTCCGCCCCGGCCACCGAGAGCCGCAGCCGGTGACCGGGCGCCGGCTGGTAGGCGCACGCGTCGAGCTCCACCTCCACGTCGTACGCCCGGCCGGGCGCCAGCGGTGCGGGCTCGGCGGGCGCGTGGACGCCGTCGCGGTAGGCGAGGTCGAGGCTGCCCGCGCGTGACCAGCGCCGAGGTGCCGTCGGGGAAGACGTCGCAGAGCTTGACCGACAGCGACGCGGCCGGGGCGTCGGCAGCCGACCACGCAGCCTGGCCACGCGGCTGTCCGAGCAGCACGTCGGTCGGCGCGGACCACTCCCAGGTCAGCGAGCGGGCGTCGTCGTCGCGCTGGTCGCACGGACAGGCCCCACGGCAGGTGCCCGGCGCAGTCGATCCAGGCCGCCGTGCCGACGTCGGGCTCGACGACGAGGGACCGCGGTCCCGTCGAGCGGGACGTCCACCCAGCGGGTGGCCGCCGAGGGCCAGGCGTCGCTCACCCAGCGGCCCTCGTGCAGGTCGAGGTCCGGCTCGGGGCGGGTCGAGGTGCGGACGAACACGTCGACCCGGTCGCGGTGCGGCTCGGTCGCCCGCCACCGGGTCGCGCAGCCAGCGGTCGAACCAGGCGACCATCTCGCGGTCGAGGTCGATCCGCGGTCCGGGGTAGCGCCGTCGCCGGGTCGGCGTGCACCCAGGGACCGGCGAGCAGCCGGTGCGGGACGCCCGCCGCGCCGCAGCGCCTCGACGGTCCGGAACGAGTTGTTGCGGTAGCCGTCGGCCCAGCCCGCCACGATCATCACCGGGCAGGCGATCCGGTCGTAGCCGTTGCCGGCGCGTCGCTGCGGACCGAGCCGTGCCGCCAGTAGGGGCCGTCGCGGTGCTCCCGGAGCCAGGTCAGCACCCACGGCTCCTGGGTCTCCAGCCGGCGCTGCCACTCCTCGCGCCAGTCCGCTCCGTCCCTCGGCCCAGACCGCGGGCACCGGCGGCAGCATCGTCATCGGCGTCATGTAGTGGCAGTAGTCGACCAGGTCGACCAGCCGCAGCGCGCCGCCGCGCCAGTGCACGTCGTCGGTCCACCGGTCGTCGCTGGCGTAGATCGCGCAGACCGCCTTGAGCGCCGGCGGGCGCTCGCACGCCATCTGCAGCGAGTTGAACCCGGAGTACGACGTGCCCCACATGCCGACGCTGCCGTCGCACCACGGCTGGTCGGCCAGCCAGGCGATCACCTCGACCAGGTCGGACTGCTCGACGGCCGGGTACTCGTCGGTGGCGTCGCCCTCCGACGAGCCGGTGCCGCGCAGGTCGAGCCGGCAGACGGCGTAGCCGTGCTCGTCGCGCAGCGTGCGGTAGCCCTCGGCGTACGACGAGGTCAGGTCGTCCTTGCGGTAGGGCAGCGCCTCGAGCAGGCACGGCTGCGGCCCGGCGGACGCGTCGGGGAGGTAGAGCGTGGCCGCGAGCCGCACCCCGTCGGCCATCGGGATCGCGCACCTCGCGCTCAGTGCCCGGCATGCCCTGCCTCGGCCAGCAGCCGGGAGACGACCGCCGGGTCGAGCCCCTCGCTGGTGTTGCCGTCGCGGCCGGTCGTGGTCGCCGAGCCCAGCATCGAGTTGAGCACCGCCTCCTCGGCGGCGTCGACGACCGCCTCGAACAGCGGGTCGAGGCCGCGCCCGGCGACCCGCGGTCCCGCCTCGGGCGTGCCGTCCCGGTCGACCCGGCACGTGGTCGACGCGGCCAGGAAGATCTCGCCGCTGCCGTGGTGGGCGGTCGACCCGGTCCGGGCCAGGCCCGAGCCCGATCCGGCGGGCGAGCCGGGCGCAGCCGGCCGCGTCGACGGGCGCGTCGGTGACCACGACGCCGATGCACGACCCGGCGGGCGGTGCCGGCCGACGTGTCCGGTGCCGGCAGCAGCCGGCCCGACCGGCACGCCGTCGACGGTCAGCCGGTGCCGCTCGCCGAAGTTGGTCAGCAGCAGCACCGCGACGGTGTGCCCGTCGGCCGGTCACCCGGGACGCCGTCCCGATGCCGCCCTTGAAGCCCAGGCAGGACATCCCGGTGCCGGCGCCCGACGGCGCCCTCGGCCGGCGGCGCGGCGGCGCCGCGCGAGCCGAGCGCCGCGTCGTACGCCGACGCGGACGTCCGTCGGCGTCGACCTGCATCCGCCGGCAGTCGTTGAGGAAGGAGTCGTCGCACTCGCCGACGACCGGGATCACCACGTCGTCGGCCACGCTCGGCGTGCTGCTCGAGCGCGATCTCGCAGGCGGCGTCGTAGACCCGGCCGAGCTGCATGGTCGAGGTCAGGTAGACCGGCGTCTCGATCGTGCCCCACTCGCGCGGCGGTCAGGAAGCCGGTGCACTCGCCGGCTCCGTTGAGCACCGCGCCGCCGGCCGCCAGCGGCCGGTGGTAGGCGTCCTCGGCCAGCAGCAGGGTGGTGACGCCGGTGCGCGCGAGCCGCGGCCCGTCGGGTGGCGCCGGCTCGTCGCGGACGACCGTGGCGTGGCCCGAGGCCGACGCCGGGGACGTCGAGCACCGAGTTGGTCGGACCGGTCGGCAGGTCGCCGATCCGGATCCCGAGTCTCGCGGGCGCGCGGCATGGCGCCATCTTGCCGGAACCGCGAGCCGTCCGCGGTGGACACTGACGCATGGCCCAGCAGGCGGTCCCGGTCGTGTGGTCGCCGACGACCCGCGCGCACGACCCGAAGCACGAGGTCTGGGTCGGCACGACGTCGGACGCCACCGAGGTGGCGGCGCGGGTCGACGCCATCCTCGAGAGCCTCCGGGGCGCCGGTCACCGGCTGGTGGAGGCGCGGCCCCGCGCCCGACGACGTGCTCGAGGCGGTCCACGACGCCGGACCTGCTGGCGTTCCTCGCGCACCGCGGCCGACCGCTGGGCGGCCGGGCCCGTACGCCGAGCTGGTCGGCCAGGACCGGGTGGTGCCCTACCTGTTCCCGACCCCGGCGATGACCGGTGGGCTGCCCGCGCGCCGCGCGACGGCCGTGCACGCCGGACGCCGGCCGGTTCGGCTACGACACGATGACGCTGGTCGGTCCCGGCACCTGGGCGGCGGCGCGGGCGGCCGTCGACTGCGCGCTCGGCGCCGCCGACCTGGTGGCGGCGGGTGAGCCGCTGGCCTACGCCCTCTGCCGGCCGCCGGGGCACCACGTCACGCGCGCCGGCTACGGCGGGTCCTGCTACCTGAACAACGCCGCGGTCGCGGCCGAGGCGCTGCGCCGCGGAGGTGCCCGCCGGGTCGCCGTCGTCGACGTCGACGCCCACCACGGCAACGGCACGGCGGCCATCTTCTACGACCGCGGCGACGTGCTCTACGGCTCGGTCCACGTCGACCCCGGCGCCGGCTGGTTCCCGCACGTCGTGGGGTTCGCCGACGAGGTCGGCGCCGGCGCCGGGCGCGGGCGCCACCCGCAACCTCCCGCTCGCGCCGGGCACCGGCGACGACGGCTGGCTGGACGCGGTTCGCCGGCTCGCCGACTGGGTGGCCGCCGCGGACTGCACCGCGCTGGTGGTGTCCCTCGGCGTCGACGCGGCCGCCGACGACCCGGAGAGCCCGCTGCTGGTCACCGCGCGACGGCTACGGCGAGGCGGGGACGATCCTCGGTGGGCTGGGCCTGCCCGCGGTGGTGGTCCAGGAGGGCGGCTACCACCTGCCGACCCTGGGCGGCCTGGTCGCGTCGTACCTCGCGGGCCACGCCTCGGCGGCACACGGACCTTGAGCCGGAGTCGCCGGCAGGAACGGACAACGGCCCCGGGCCGGAGCCCGGGGCCGTCGTGGTGCTGTGCGCGAGGGGGGAGTTGAACCCCCACGCCCTTTCGGGCACACGGACCTGAACCGTGCGCGTCTGCCTATTCCGCCACTCGCGCGAGAAGCGGCGAAAGGCTAACCCACCCCGAGCGCGGCCGCCCAAACCGGCGCAGGGCGCGTTGGCTAGGATCGATACCAGCGCCTGGGAGGGTCGACCGGAGCGTACAGCAGAGACGAGGAGGTATCCATGGGCGGGCTGCAGCGTTTCGAGAACCGCCTCGAGCAGATGATCTCCGGCGTCTTCGCGCGCACCTTCCGCAGCGCCGTACAGCCGGTCGAGATCTCCTCCGCGCTCAACCGCGAGGTCGACAACTCCGCACAGATCCTCAGCCGCGACCGCCGGCTGGTGCCGAACAACTTCCACGTCGAGCTGTCCGAGCACCGACCCCGAGCGCCTCGCAGGGCCTCGGCCGCAGCTCGCCACGCGAGCTCACCGCGATGCTGCGCGAGCACGCCGCCCAGCAGTCCTACGTGTTCACCGGCCCGGTCAGATCGATCCTCGAGCCGGCCGACGACCTGACCACCGGCCGGTTCCGGGTGCGCAGCAAGGCGATCAGCAGCGTCGAGCACGGCCGAGCGGCGACCCCACCGACACCCAGGTACGCCGGGCCACGGCGACGCTCGAGGTCAACGGCGAGCGCCACCCGCTGCTGCCGCCCGGCATCGTGATCGGCCGCGGCAACGACGCCGACCTGCGGATCGACGACCCGGGCGTCTCCCGCCAGCACATCGAGATCCGGGTCGACGAGCCAGGACGGCGGTGATCCGCGCATCAGCGTGCACGACCTCGGCTCCACCAACGGGATCTGGTCAACGGCAAGCGGATCGAGGCGGCGGTCCTCGCCGATGGCGCGACGATCCGGATCGGCAACACCACCTTGTCCCTGCACCTGGCGAGACCGACGGATCCGGCCGGGGTGCTGCTGTGTCTGAGCTGACCCTGGTGCTGATCCGGTTCGCCTACCTGGCGTGCTCTGGATCTTCGTGCTCTCCGCGCATCTCGGTCATCCGCTCCGACATGTTCGGCGCCCGCGTCGCCCGCCAGGAGGCCGGCGGACAAGCGGCCGAGCGCCGGCCAGCAAGCGCCGCAAGAGCTCCAAGCCCCGCCGCGGCGTCGCCATCCAGCGTCACCATCGTCGAGGGCGCCAACAAGGGCGAGACCGTGTCGCTCGGACCGCGCCCCGCTGCTGATCGGCCGCGGCAACGACGCGGCGATCCGGCTCGACGACGACTACGTCTCCACCCGCCACGCGCGCATCGCCGCCAACCGGGACCAGTGGTACGTCGAGGACCTCGGCTCCACCAACGGCACCTACGTCGGCACCAGCCGGATCTCCCAGCCCACCACCCTGACCCTCGGCACCCAGGTGCGGATCGGCAAGACGATCCTGGAACTGCGGAAGTAGCCGATGGCCGACCAGCCCTCGGGGGACCCGACCACCGGCGCCACCGGCCGGCTCCGGCTGCGCTACGCGGCGCTGTCCGACGTCGGCCGGGTCCGCAAGGACAACCAGGACTCGGGCTACGCCGGCCAGCACCTGCTCGCGATCGCCGACGGCGTGGGCGGGTCGGCCCGCGGCGACGTCGCCAGCAGCGCCGCGATCGAGGAGCTCCGGGCAGCTCGACGAACCCCCGGGCAACGACCTGCAGGGCGCGCTGGCCGAGGCGATCGAGCGGTCGCACCGACCAGATCGCGGCCCTGGTCGAGCAGCACCCCGAGCTCGACGGCACGAGCACCACGGTGACCGCGGCCATCTTCGACGGCACCCGGGTCGGCGTCGGCCACGTCGGCGACAGCCGCGGCTACCTGCTGCGCGACGGCGCGATCAGCCAGCTCACCAAGGACCACACCTTCGTGCAGAGCCTGATCGACGAGGGCCGGATCACCGAGGAGGAGTCGCGGGTCCACCCGCACCGCAACCTGATCCTGCGCGCCGTCGACGGCATGCACGAGCCCGAGCCCGACCTGTTCCTGGTCGACCTGGTCGCCGGCGACCGGATCCTGCTCTGCTCCGACGGCGCCAGCGGCGTGCTCGTCCGACGCAGGACCTGGCCCGGATCCTGGGCACCGGCACCGTCGAGAACGCCGCCGTCGAGCTGATCCGCGCCGCGCTCGACGCCGGCAGCTCCGACAACGTCACCGTCGTCGTCGCCGACGTGACCGACGCCGCCGTGGACGACCCGGAGGAGACCGGTCCGGTCGCGCTCGGCCCGATCGTGGTCGGCGCCGCCGCCGAGAAGCGCAAGGGCCTGAGCAGCCGCAAGCTGCGGGCCATGCGGCGCAGCGACACCGGCGAGCTCGACCCGGTCCCTGCCGAGGCCGGCGACGCCGGTCGACCCCGAGGAGCTCCGCTACGCACCCCGGCCACCGCGCCGGTTCACGTGGCTGCGCCGGATCCTCGTGCTCGCCGTGATCGGTGTCCTGGTCTGGCTGGGCGCCTCGACCGCCTACGCCTGGACCCAGAAGCAGTACTACGTCGCCCCCGACGGCGACACGGTCGCGATCTACCGGGGCGTCCAGGCGCAGGTGCCGGTGGTCCAGCTCCACCGCGTCTACCAGCCGAGCGAGGTCAAGATGGCCGACCTCCCCGACTTCACCCAGGGCCAGGTCCGCGACGGCATCGGCGCCCGCAACCTCGAGGACGCCCGCAACATCGTGGCCCGGCTCGCAGACGCTCGGCGACGTGCGCCACGCGCGACCGCGACACCGAGCCCGTCGGCGTCGGCGAGCCCGTCCGGCACGGCCACGAAGCAGGCGTCGCGCACGCCGAGCGCCTCCGGCACCAGGCCAGGCCGACGGCCACGAGATCGGCCAGCCCGACCACCACACCCTCTGGCAGCCCCTCGCCCACCGGCACGGCCACCCCGTCGCCCGACGACTGCGACGACGCCATGAGCCACCCCATGAACCGCCGCCGCACGCCCACGCTCCGGACAGCACGGCAGCGAGGGCTCGTTCATGGGGTTCGTGCACCGCCAGCGGCGGGGCGCGGAGCTGTTCCTGCTGATCCTGTCGCTGATCGTGGGCATCGGCGCCTACGCCGCGGTCGGGCTCGGCACCGACGGCACGGTGCCGGCCGACATCGTCGGCTACGGCGGCTGGCTGGCCGTGCTGGTCATCGGCTGCCACGTCACGATCCGCTTCACCGCGCCGTACGCCGACCCGGTGCTGCTGCCGGTGGTCTCCGCGCTCAACGGGCTCGGCCTGGCGATGATCCACCGGATCGACCACGCCGCCGAGGTCAACGACCCCGGCGCCCACACCTACGCCCGCGCGCAGCTGATGTGGATGACCATCGGCGTGCTGCTGTTCGTCGCCGTGCTCGTGCTCCTCCGCGACCACCGCCGGCTGCAGGCGTTCACCTACACCGTCGGGCCTGGCCGCGATCGTGCTGCTCCTGCTGCCGCTGGTCCCGGGCATCGGCAAGAACATCAACGGCGCCCGGATCTGGATCGGCATCGGCCCGATGAGCTTCCAGCCCGGCGAGATCGCGAAGGTGCTGCTGGTGATCGCGTTCGCCGGCTACCTCGTGCAGCACCGCGACGCGCTGGCGCTCGCCGGGCGGCGGGTGCTGTTCGTCGACCTGCCCCGCGGCCGCGACCTCGGCCCGATCCTCGCGATGTGGCTGATCAGCCTCGGCATCCTGGTCTTCCAGAACGACCTCGGCTCCTCGCTGCTCTTCTTCGGCCTCTTCCTGGTGATGCTCTACGTCGCCACCGAGCGGCCCGGCTGGCTGGTGATCGGCACCCTGATGTTCTCCGTCGGCGCCTACGTCGGCTACCTCTTCGTCGGCCAGGTCAAGGTCCGGGTCGAGGGCTGGCTCGACCCGTTCGGCAACGTGGACAGCGCCTCCCAGCTGATCCAGGGCATGTACGGCATGGCCTGGGGCGGGCTGATCGGCCGCGGCCTCGGGCAGGGCAGCCCCTACCTGACCCCGCTCTCGTTCTCCGACTTCATCCTGCCCTCGCTCGGGGAGGAGCTCGGGCTCACCGGCGTGATGGCGATCGTGCTGCTCTACGGCGCTGATCGTCGAGCGCTCGCTGCGCACCGCGCTGGTCTGCCGTGACGGCTTCGGCAAGCTGATCGCGACCGGACTCGGGGTGGTCTTCGCGATCCAGGTGTTCGTGGTGATCGGCGGCGTCACCCGGCTGATCCCGCTCACCGGGCTCACCACGCCGTTCCTGTCGTACGGCGGGTCGTCGCCTGGTCGCGAACTGGGTGATCATCGCGCTGCTCCTGCGCATCTCCGACCAGGCCCGGCGGCCACCGCCCGAGCTGTTCGCACCCGACGACGACACCGACGCGACCCAGGTGGTGTCGCTGCGATGAACAAGCCGATCCGCAACCTCAGCGTCTTCTGCATGCTGCTGTTCGTGGCGCTGCTCGCCAACGCCACCTTCCTGCAGTACTGGCAGGCCGACGACCTCTCCTCGCTCAGCGCCCACCCCGACAACCGGCGGGTGCGCGACGCTGCAGTTCTCGCGCGAGCGTGGCGCGATCCTGGTGCAGGGCAAGGCGATCGCGCGAGAGCGTCAAGTCCAAGGACCGCTACAAGTTCCAGCGCGTCTACCCGACGGGCCCGCAGTACGCCCAGCTCACCGGCTACTTCTCCCGCGACTTCGGGCTCGGCGGGATCGAGTCCAACCAGGACTCGATCCTCTCCGGCAGCGACTCCGCGCTGTTCGTCAACCGGGTGATCGACCTCTTCGGCAACGACGAGCCCAAGGGCGGCAACGTCACCGTCACCATCAACCCCAAGGCGCAGAAGGCGGCGTTCGACGGCCTGCGCAAGCTCGGCACCAACGTCAAGGGCGCCGTCGTCGCGATCGAGCCGGCCACCGGCAAGATCCTGGCGATGGTCTCCAGCCCGACCTACGACCCCAACAAGCTGGCCACCCACGACTTCGCCGCCGCGGGGCGCACCAAGGCCCGGCTCCAGACCTCGCCCGACGAGCCGCTGCAGAACCGCGCGATCGAGGAGACGCTGCCGCCCGGCTCGACGTTCAAGGTGGTCACCGCGTCGGCGGCGCTGGACAAGTCCCGGTTCACACCCCGACTCGAAGGTGCCCGGCGGGCGCGATCCTCGACGTGCCCCAGACGGCAGGCCGATCCCCAACGAGAACGGCGCCTCCTGCGGCGGCGACCAGATCACGCTCGCCCGGGCGCTCGAGGTCTCCTGCAACGTGGCGTTCGCCTGGCTCGGGCTCAAGGTCGGCGACGAAGGACATGCGGGCACAGTCCGAGAAGTACGGCTTCGGCGACCGGTACTTCACCGACCTCGACGACTCCCTGACCGAGCAGGCGATCAGCCACTTCTCCGACCCGCCGCCGGGCAGTGACACGCTCGACCCGGCCTTCCTGGCGCTCTCCGCGATCGGGCAGTACGACGTCCGCGCGACCCCGCTGCAGATGGCGATGGTCGGTCGCCGGCATCGCCAACAGCGGCAAGGTGATGAAGCCCTACCTCGTCGACGAGGTGCAGTCGCCCGACCTCGACGTGCTCGAGAAGACCGACTCCGAGCGTGCTCTCCAGACGCGATCAGCCCGGCCACCGCCCGCCAGCTCACCGAGATGATGGTCGGCGTCGTCGACCAGGGCACCGCGGTCACGGCGCAGATCCCGGGCGTCCAGGTCGCCGGCAAGACCGGCACCGCGCAGAGCGCGCCGGGCCGCCCGCCGTACGCCTGGTTCGTGTCGTTCGCCCCGGCCGACGACCCGAAGGTGGCCGTCGCGGTGCTGGTCCAGGACGCCGGCGTCGACGCGCGACGCGATCTCCGGCAACGGCCTGGCGGCGCCGATCGCCAAGTCGGTGATGGAGGCGGTGATCCAGTGAGCCCCGACACCGACGACGCGGTCGCCGCTACGACGCTGAAGGAGCGGATCGCCACCGGCGGCATGGGCGAGGTCTGGCGCGCCGAGGACACCGTCCTCGGCCGCGACGGTCGCGGTCAAGCTGCTCAAGCGGGAGTACGCCGACGACCCGCGCTTCCGCGAGCGCTTCGAGAACGAGGCCCGGCACGCCGCCGTCGCTGCACCACGCCGAACATCGCCGCCGTCTTCGACTTCGGCGAGAACGACGACGAGGACGGCCGGCCCTACCTGGTGATGGAGCTGGTCGACGGCCGGCCGCTCTCGGAGCTGATCCGCCCGGCCAGCCGATGGACCCCGACCAGGTGCGCGACCTGATCCGGCAGGCGGCGGAGGCGCTGGCCGCAGGCCCACGCGGCCGGGATCGTGCACCGCGACGTCAAGCCCGCCAACCTGCTGGTCACCCCGGCCGGCAAGGTCAAGGTCACCGACTTCGGCATCGCCCGCGCGGCCGACTCGGTCGCGCTGACCGGCACCGGCGAGGTGCTCGGCACGCCGCACTACCTCTCCCCGGAGCAGGCCGAGGGCAAGGTGGCGACCCCGGCCAGCGACGTCTACGCGCTCGGCGTGGTGCTCTTCGAGTGCCTCACCGGACGCCGCCCGTTCGACGGCGACACCCCGGTCGCGACCGCGCTCGCGCACCTCCGCTCACCGGTGCCCGACCTGCCCGCCGACGTCCCCGACGACCTGGCCGCGGTGACCCGCCGGGCACTCGCCAAGGACCCCGACGAGCGCTACCTCGACGCCGCCGCCCTCGCGGCCGCGCTCGGGGCGTCCGCCGAGGTGTTCGCCGGTGCCGACCGCGGCGACCCGGCGACGGCCGCGCCCCGGCCGCCGGCTGACGCGGCCGCGGCGCGACGCCGGCGCTGCCGGCCCTCCCGGCGACCGAGCGACGGCTCCCGACCTGGTGGCCGCTGGCCGCCCTCGCCGTGCTGGGCGTGGTCCTGCTGGTGACCGCCGTGCTCGCCGGCGGCGGTGGCGCAGAGCCCGGCGGCCGGTCCGGACAAGACCGCGAGCGGCAGCCCGTCGGGACGGGTCACCGCGACGGCCGACGTGCACACCATCGACCCCGCGGACTACGTGGGGCTCGACGCGGACGAGGCGACGAACAAGCTCCACGCGCTCGGGTACGACGACGTGAAGCGCACGACGCGGCAGGGCTCCGCCGACGGGAAGACCGGCACGGTCGCGAGCCTGGCGCCGACCGGGCAGGTGAGCGTGGACGAGCCGATCACGCTCGACCGTCTGGGGCGTGCCGGAGAAGTCCGCACCGACGGCACGGCGGCGACAACGAAGGGCCCGGCAACGGGCGACGACGAGGGCCACGGCAACGAGGGCCGACGGCAACGAGGGCCACGGCAAGGGAAAGAACAAGTGACGACTCCACACCGTGTCGGCGGCCGCTACGAGCTGGGGGAGCTGCTCGGACGCGGCGGCATGGCCGAGGTCCGCAAGGGCACCGACGTCCGGCTCGGGCGCACGGTCGCGATCAAGCGGCTGCGCACCGACCTGGCCAGCGACCCGACGTTCCAGGCCAGGTTCCGGCGCGAGGCGCAGTCCGCGGCGTCGCTGAACCACCCGTCGATCGTGTCCGTCTACGACACCGGCGAGGAGATGTCGTCCGACGGCACGCAACGTCGCCCAGCCCTACATCGTGATGGAGTACGTCGCCGGGCGCACGCTGCGCGACATCATCCGCGAGGGCCGCAAGATCCTGCCCGAGCGGGCCCTCGAGATCACCTCCGGCGTGCTCGTCGGCCCTCGACTACAGCCACCGGGCCGGGATCATCCACCGCGACATCAAGCCCGGCAACGTGATGCTCACCCCGGCCGGCGACGTGAAGGTGATGGACTTCGGCATCGCGCGGGCGATGTCCGACGCGCACAGCACGATGACCCAGACCGCCGCCGTCGTCGGCACCGCGCAGTACCTCTCGCCCGAGCAGGCGCGGGGCGAGACCGTCGACTCGCGCAGCGACGTCTACTCCACCGGCTGCCTGCTCTACGAGCTGCTGACCGGCCGCCCGCCGTTCGTCGGCGACAGCCCGGTCTCGGTCGCCTACCAGCACGTCCGCGAGCAGGCCGCGCCGCCGTCGACGCTGGACGACGAGCTGCCGCCCGAGGTCGACGCGATCGTGATGAAGGCGCTGGCCAAGCCGCTCACCGAGCGCTACCAGAGCGCCGCCGCGATGAAGGCGGACATCGACCGCTACCTGGCCGGCAAGCCGGTGCAGGCGCCGATCCCGGTGCCGGCCGGGGCCGACGACACCACGTTCCTCCCGGCCGACGGCCCCACGACCGTCGCCCAGCCCGTCGGCGACGAGGACGACGCGCCGGAGAAGCGCGACCGGACGCTGCTGATCCTGCTCGTGCTGCTGGTGCTCGCGATCCTGGTCGCCGGGCTGATCCTCCTCCCGAAGCTGCTCGACAACGGACCGCCGCAGGAGACGGTGCCGGCGCTCGCGGGGATGACGCAGACCGAGGCGGAGCGCGCCCTGACCGACGCCGGGCTGCGGCTCGGTCAGGTGAGCCAGGACACCAGCCCCGACGTCCCCGCAGGGTCAGGTGATGGCCCAGGACCCCGACGCCGGCGAGCAGGTCGACGAGAACACCGAGATCGACATCACGGTCTCCGAGGGCAAGCCCCAGCAGGAGGTGCCGGACCTGGTCGGCAGCAACAAGGACAGCGCCGCCGACCAGCTCAAGGCGCTCGGGCTTCAGGGTCAGTCTCGAGCAGAAGGAGTCCGACGAGCCCAAGGACGACGTGGTCGAGATGGACCCCTCACCCGGCAGCCAGGTCGCCGACGGCTCCACGGTGACGCTGTTCTTCTCCGACGGCCCCGAGTCCGTGCCCGACGTCGTCGGCAAGACCGAGGACCAGGCCCGCAAGCTGATCCAGGACGCCGGGTTCGAGGTCAGCGTGGTGCACGACTCGACCACCGAGGCCAAGAAGGGCACCGTCCTCGACCAGAGCCCGCAAGGCCGGCAGCAAGGAGGACAAGGGGCGCACGGTGACGATCGTGGTCTCGTCGTTCGAGCCGCCCTCGCCGTCGCCCTCGCCCACCGCCGTCGCCGAGCGCCACCGCCGTCGCCGTCGCCGACGCCGTCGCCGACGCCGACGCCGACGCCGACGGTCCTGACCGGTCAGCTCGCGGTCAGCGGCCGGGCGTAGCGCAGCTCGAGGGTGCCCTGGTAGCCCGGCATCGTCGACCCGGTTGGAGGCCGACACCTCGTAGCCGAGGCCGTAGGTGTCGGCCACGGTCTGTAGCCGTCGATGTAGTCGGAGCGGTCCAGGGCCGAGCGCAGGTCGGTGGGGTCGCCGATGGCCGTGATCTCGTACGGCGGCGAGTACGGCACGTTGTGCAGGACCACCGTGTTGCCGACGCACTTGATGCCGGTCGTGGTGATGATCCGCTGGTCCTGCATCGAGCATCGCCTCGGCACCGCCCGCCCACAGCGCGTTGACGACCGCCTGGATGTCCTGCTGGTGCACCACCAGCGTGGTCGCCGGGGACCTCGCCGTCCTCCGCCGCCTGGTCGATCACCTCCTTGCGGCGCGTCCTGCAGGATCACGGTCACGCCGGGCCCGGAGACCGGCCGGAGCCCGGCGGGCCGCGCAGCTCGTCGACCCGGCGCTGGAGCTTGGTCACCTGGCTGTCGCCGACGCCGCGCGAGAGCCGGTTCGACCTCGCCGTTGAGCGCGGCCAGCCGCTGCTGGAGCGCGTCGGTGTCGGTCCGCTGCCCGACGCACCAGCGTGCTCAGGTCGGTGACGCTCGCGGCGCGGAGGTCGCTGCCCTGCCGGCGTCGATCGAGCTGGTCACGAACAGCCCGCCGGCCACGGCGAAGGCGCCGACCGCCAGCCACGGCCAGGGCCGGCGCGCCGTGCGTCGAAGCCGGTGACCGAGGCCCTGCTCGGGCGACGGGTCGTCGGGCGTGTCCATGGGGCGTCTCCTGCGTCGGGGCGGCCGTTGTCTACGCTAGCCGACACGTCCCCACCCGCGCCACTCAGAGGAGTCACCCGTGTCCAAGCCCCATGCCCGCCAGACCGAGCTGCGCGGCGTCAGTGGCTACGAGACCTCGATCCCGCGGTGCGTCGTCGCCGCGCTGGCCTGGTCGTTCTCGGGATCGTCTGGATCGCCGTCTACATCAACTTCGCGAAGGACGCCGCGGACTACGACACGGCGTCCGGGCTGCCGGCGCCGTCGAACCCGCTCCCGCTGATGGCCGACCTCGGCGACTGGAACTTCGCGATCGGCTTCGGCCTGATCTTCCTCGGGCTGATCGTCTCGGCGCACAAGAAGACCCCGCTGGGCCGCGGTCGCGGCGTCGTGATCGGCATGCTCGGCTGCTTCCTGATCGGCCTGGTCTGGGTCGTGGTCTTCTACTTCGTCGGCAGCGACACCTCGATCCCGGTGATGCGCACCTGGGCCAGTACAACCTGATCCTCGGCATCGGCTTCATGGCCGTCGGGTTCGCGTTCGCCACCAAGTGGGAGTGAGCTCACGCCTCCGGAGCGCTAGTTACACGCGTGTAGTTCTCCACAGGGTTGTCCACAGCTGGGGATAACTCCTCGGCCGATGCCGGCTCAGCCGAGGACGCGACGGCCTGCGCCGCGATCAGCGCCGAGCGAGACCACCAGCACCAGGCCGGTCCCGGTCCACTGGATCACCTCGCGCCGCTTGCGGGGGGCGTAGACGATGATCGCGGCGGTCAGCGCGCCGCCGACCAGGCCACCGAGGTGGCCCTGCCAGGAGATGCTGCCGGTGTGTAGAACGTGAACACCAGGTTGAGGCCGAGCCAGAACAGGATCTGGCGCACCTGGCCGCTGACCTTGAGCGCGACCACCGACCAGGGCGCCCATCAGGCCGAAGATCGCGCCCGAGGCGCCGAGGGTCTGGCTGTTCGGGTTGCTGAGCAGCATCACCGCCGCGCTGAGCCGGCGAACGCCGGAGACCAAGTAGACCGCGAGGAAGCGCGCCCGGCCCAGCACCTGCTCGAGCATCGGGCCGAGGAAGTACAGCGCCAGCATGTTGAACCCGATGTGCAGCACGCTCGTAGTGGGTGAACACCGAGGTCAGCACCTGCCAGCAGGCGCCGCCGGACACGCCCTCGACCATCGCTGCGAGCCCGTCGGGCTGACGTGCGTCTGGCGGGAGCAGCGCGAGCGCGTCGAGCAGCTGCGGCCGCCGCCGGTCGCCTGATCGCCAGCAACACCGACCAGCGTTGAGCCGCGATCAGGGCGAAGGTGGTGGCCGCGGGTTGCCGGTGACGCGCTTGCCGCCGTACGCCGCCTTGCCCTGGCGCGTGCTCCGCGCGCCCTCCTTGACGCAGTCGGGGCACTGGAAGCCCACCGACGCGTCGCGCATGCAGTCCGGACAGATCGGCCTGTCGCAGCGCTGGCACCGGATCCAGGTCTCCTTGTCCGGGTGCCGGTAGCAGACCGGCACCTCCGCGGGCGCTCCCGCAGAGGTGCCGTCGTCGGGGGACGTGCTCAGCTGCGGGTCACCTCGACCGACTCGATCACGACCGGGCTCGGCGGGGCGGTCGCCGCGCGCGGTCGGCGTCGTGGCGATCGCGTCGACGACGTCGCGGCTGGCCTGGTCGGCCACCTCGCCGAAGATCGTGTGCTTGCCGGTCAGCCAGGCCGTCGGCTGCACCGTGATGAAGAACTGCGAGCCGTTGGTGCCCGGGCCGGCGTTGGCCATGGCCAGCAGGTAGGGCTTGGTGAAGCCCAGCTCGGGGTGGAACTCGTCGGCGAAGGTGTAGCCCGGGCCGCCGGTGCCGCTGCCCAGCGGGCAGCCGCCCTGGATCATGAACCCGTCGATCACCCGGTGGAAGCCCAGCCCGTCGTAGTACCGCTCACCGGAGCGACCCGCGTCGTCGTGGTACTCCTTCGTGCCCTCGGCCAGCCCCGTGAAGTTCTCCACCGTCTTGGGAGCGTGGTTCGGGAACAGGGTGAGCACGATGTCGCCACGGTTCGTCTTGAGCGTGGCCTGCAGGTCCGACATGGATCGCCTTCCGTTGGGTTGCAGCGATCTTCCCACGACGGCCAAGGCGCCAGACCCGCGGTCCGGGCCCACACCTGCGGGGGTTTCGTCCACCGTGGGGTACGGGCAGGATGGGTCGAGGAGACCATCTCCCCCAGACGAGAGGACGACATGTTCGCCAAGCAGGGCAACAAGACCCTTCGGGACCAGGTCGAGGACCTGGCCGAGCGGATCCAGCCGCACGTCGAGAACGCGATCGAGCAGATCACGCCGGTCCTCGAGGACGCGCGCGACCGGGCCGGCGCCGCCGCCGGCGACGCCCGCGACAAGGCCGCGCCGTACGTCTCCGACGCCCGCGACAAGTTCGTCAAGGACGTGGTGCCCGCCGTGACCGCCGCCGTCGCCGCGGCCGGCGAGAAGGCCGAGCCCTATGCCGAGGAGGCCCGGCGACGCGGCCGCGCGACGGCCGCCGCGGTCAAGGGCGAGGTCGACGCACCGAAGAAGGGCTCGAAGGTCAAGAAGCTGGTCGTGTTCGGCGCGCTGGCCGCGCTGGGCGCGTTCCTGTACAAGATGCTGAAGGGCGACGACAGCAGCACCGCGTGGCAGTCGTCGTACCAGCCGGCACCCGCTCCGACCCCGCCCACCCCGGCGCCACCCGCGCCGGCCCGACCGCCGTCGGCCCTGGACGACGCCAGCGGCGCCAGCCCGGACGAGGCGGTGGCCGACGCGGTCGCCGGCGAGAAGATGCACGACGGTCACCACGCCGGACTCGCCCGTCGAGGAGACCGACGTCAGCGCCGAGCCCGACCCGAAGGCCCCGAAGGTCTGACCGCTCAGGCCTGCTGCCGGGTCCGGGAGCTCTGCGCCGGCGGCAGGTCCGTGGGCCGGTGCTCCTCGACCCAGTCGTCGATCCGTTCCCACCAGTCGAAGAGCCACTCGATCTGGTCGTCGCGCCCCGTGGGGATCTCCTCACGGGGCACGCGCCACCAGCCCATGCTGATCTGCTTGTCCATCGGCAGGGAGTGCCACACGTCGCGGAGCGTCAGCACGTGGTCCATCCCGGTGTGCGCGACCAGCAGGACGTCGGCCTCGGGCGCCGCCTCCAGCGCGGCCAGCAGGCCGCCCGGCTTCGGGGCGAGCACGTGCTTCATCCGCTCGGCCCGCCGGGCCATCCGCTCCATGCCCAGCCGGCGGAGCCGCGTGATCGCGCGTGCGCGCCGCTTCGGGGTGAAGTTGCCGCCCTCCGGGAAGATCACGAACGCGTCGTTCTCGTCGAGGTTGCGGGCGAGGTCGGCGATCTGCGGACTCCACGTCCTCCCCGACGCCCGGGTTGGGCCGGACGAACCGGCTCGGCAGCCGGTGCAGCAGGATGCCGACGGCCGGGTCCCAGGCGAGGGTGTCCTTGAGCACGACGCGCGGCTCCCGGCCGTACCAGTGCATGAGCGCGTACATCAGCAGGAACGAGTCGCCCGGACCGGCGTGCCGGCAGCACACCAGCAGCGGCTCGCCCGGGAACGCCGCCGGTGACGGCCCGATCGTCTCCACCTTGAGCCGCAGCACGCGGCGGGCCTCGCGGAAGAACACGACGAGGTAGGCCTGCACGATGTCGTAGTGCACCCGCTCGAACCAGGGCCGCCGGATCAAGAGCCCGAACCCGCTGGCGATCCAGAGCCCGAACAGCTCGACCAGGATGATGCTCTCCAGGGTCAGGTGCAGCACCATCACCCAGATCAGCCGGACCGGGCGCAGCCACCGCGGCACGAACGACGCCGCGACGCCGGTGCCGATCAGCCAGAACGGGATGGCCGTCCACATCAGCGTGGTCAGCGCGATCACGGCCGGGGCCAGCACGATCCGCCGGAACGAGTGCCGCGATCATGCGGGGTGCTCATGCAGGTGCTCCGCGAGGTAGGCGCGGCTGGCGTCGTACGACGCGGCGATGCGGCGCTCGACCTTCGCGAAGTCGCGGTAGGCCAGCGGGTTGTCGTCCTGCGCCGAGCCGCCGGCCGGGAGCACGTGGGCCTCGACCCGGTCGGGGATCTCGGCCATCTCGCGGTGGAAGCGGTGCCGGCGCGCGATCTCGAACGACACCCGCGCCACCTCCCACGGCCGGCGGGGCACGCTCAGCGGCCGGTCGATCCGGCCGACCTGCAGCACGAACACCCGGTCGGCGCCCTGGGCCGACCGCGCGGCCGACCGGGATCGAGTTCACGATGCCGCCGTCGAGGAAGTGCTCGTCGCCGACCTTCGCCGGCGGCAGCAGACCGGGTACGGCGGCGCTCGCCATCACCGCGTCGACGACCCGGCCCTCGGTGAACCAGTGCTCCGTGGCGCGCTCGATGCTGGCCGCGCAGCACTGGAACTCGACAGCCAGGTCGGCGAACGTGGTCTCCCCGAACTCGGCGAACAGCCGCTGGCGCAGCGGCTCCGAGTCGTGCAGGTGGGTGCCGGTCGACAGCGCCCGGCGGGCCTGGCGCAGCGGCCCGTCGGCGTACACGTCGCGGCCCTCGGACGTCGAGCGCCACAGGCCGAGCAGCTCCTCGACCACCGCGAGGCTCGGGTCGCGGGCGAGCATCAGCCCGTTGAGCGCACCGACCGAGGTGCCGAGCACCAGGTCGGGCCGCACGTCGCGCTCGAGGAGCGCGCGGAGCATGCCCACCTCGAGCGCGCCCAGCAGGCCGCCACCGCCGAGGACGAACGCGGTGCGGCTGCCCTCGGCCATGTCAGACCCGGGCGCCGGTCGTCGGGCCCCGTGGTCGTGGTCGAGCCTGTCGAGACCACCTCCGGGTGCTCGGCGCGCACCCGCGCGGTGGCCCGGCGCTCCGCCCAGAAGCTCAGCACCGGCACCGTGCCGCACAGCAGCGTGACCAGGGTGAACGGCATCGGCCAGCGCGCCCGTCGGGACAGCAGGAACGCGGTGACCAGGAAGATCATGTAGAGGTAGCCGTGGGCGATGCCGAGGTACGTCGTGATGAACTCGCCCGTGCGCTGCGGGCCGGTGCCGTCCGCTGCGAGGTACTTCAGCGGGACGCCGACCAGGATCAGCACGATCAGCAGCACGCCGACGACCGTGGCCATCACGCGGTAGCGGTTCAGGGCACCTCTCACGCCGACGACGGTACCGGGGAGTCCGTCACGAGCTGGTCCCGACACCAGCGGAACCAGACCACCAGCGCGAACAGCCCGAACACCCACCACTGGAGCGCGTAGAGCAGGTTGCGCAGCGCCGTGAACTGCGACGGCTGCGGTACGTCGGTCGGGCTGACCGTGGCCAGCCCCGTGCCGGGCTGCCGGGAGATCACGTAGCCGCTGTACAGGTCGCTGTCGATCCGCTGCACCAGCGAGCCGATCCGCAGCTCCGGGAGCACGTCGTCGTCGGGGTTGTCGTCGACCTGCCCGGAGCCCTCGCCGTACTGCAGGAAGCCGGTCACGTCGGCCCGGCCCTCGGGCGCGGGCGCGGAGGGTGTCGGCGACCAGCCGCGCACCACCAGCATCGCCGAGCCGGAGCCGTCGACCAGCAGCGGGCTGACCACCCAGTAGCCGTCGCGGCCCTCGCGCACGCGGTCGGAGACGTAGACCGTGCCGTGGTCCAGCCAGCGCCCGCTGAAGCGCACCGGCTGGCCGAGCTCGCGCCCCGGGAACGCGGCTGTCGCCGCCCATCACGCTGGTCAGCGCCTTGGGTGCGGCGTCGACGAGATCGCGCGCGGCGGCCTCACGTCGTACGTCCCAGGCGTGGAGCTGCCAGAGCCCGAGCCCGATCGCGAGCCCCACCGCGACCAGCATCACCAGGTGCCCGCCGAGGTACTTCGGCTGCAGGAGGCGGGTCACTCGTTCACTCTAGGATCAGCGCCATGAACCGGGTGCACCACCTCAACTGCGCGACCATGGCTCCGGCGATGAGCATGGGCGGCCGGCTGACGCCACCTCGCGTCGTCGCACACTGCCTGCTGCTGGAGGGCGACCGGGGGCTCACCCTGGTCGACACCGGCTTCGGCACCGACGACCTGGCGGCGCCCGGCAAGCGGCTCGGGCTGGGGTTCGTGAAGGCGATGGGGCTCGCGCTCGACCCGGCCGAGACCGCCATCTCGCAGGTGCGGGGGCTGGGGTTCGCTCCCGACGACGTGCACGACATCGTGCTCACCCACATGGACCCCGACCACGTCGGCGGCATCGGCGACTTCCCCCTGGCCAAGGTGCACGTGTACGCCGACGAGCTGGCCGCGGCGCAGCGCCCGGAGCTGGCCGAGCGTGGCCGCTACAAGAAGGCGCAGTGGGCGCACAACCCGTCGTGGGTGGCGCACCAGGTGGCCGGCGACGACTGGTTCGGCTTCGGCTCGGTCGGGGTGCTCGGCTCGGGCACGGGCGACGACGTGCTGCTGGTGCCACTGCTCGGCCACACCCGCGGCCACTGCGGCGTCGCCGTACGACGTCCGTCCGGCTGGCTGCTGCACGCGGGCGACAGCTACTTCTTCCACGGCGAGAAGGAGACGCCCCCGTCGTACTCGAAGGGGCTGTCGGTGTTCCAGACGCTCACGCAGCGCGACAAGAACCAGCGACTGGTCAACCAGGAGCGGCTACGCACCCTCCACGCCGACCACGGCGACGAGGTGACGATGTTCAGCGCCCACGACGCCAGCGAGCTCGACGCGCTCGCGGACGCCGATGAGTGACTGCGCCCGTCAGCCCGTGAGGCAGAAGGGGTGCCCGGCCGGGTCGGCGTAGACCCGCCAGTTCTCCCCCTCGCCGGGAAGCCTGGTCGCGCCCAGCGCCAGCACCCTCTCCTCCAGCGCCGCGATCTCGCGGTAGTCCACCTGAACATCAAGGTGTACCTGCTGCGGGTGCGCCGGGTCGGGCCAGCGGGGCGCCGTGTAGTGCGCCACGTTCTGGAACATCACCTGCTTGCCCCCGGCCCCGATCAGCGAACCGACATCGCCCTCGTACCGGATCTCCATCCCGAGCGCGTCCGCGTAGAAGTGGCTCAGCACCTTCGCGTCCGGACAGTCGATGGTCACCGCGTAGATCGACATGGCCGGCTCGTCGCCCCGGCACAGGTCGAACGGGTGCCCCGCCGGGTCCATGAGCGTGTGCCAGCTCTCGCCGCCGCCGAGCCGGGTGGCACCGAGCCCCTCCGCCCGCATGGCCGCGGCGTCGATGTCGGCGACGCGCAGGTCGAGGTGGAGCTGCTGCGGGTGTGCGGGATCCGGCCACCGCGGGGGTACGTGGTCCGGAGCGAGCTGGACCGCCACCCGCCAGCCGTCCGGCGTGCCCAGCGTGATCCAGTCGTCCTCGACGTCGGTCCTGGTCCAGCCGGCCAGCGCGACGTAGAAATCCGCGAGCCCGGTCAGGTCGGCCGCGTCGAGCACCACCGTCTTGAGCTTTCCGATCATGGTGATCCCTCCGGGACGTCGGTGGAGCCAAGGGGACTCGAACCCCTAACCCCCTGCTTGCAAAGCAGGTGCGCTACCAATTGCGCCATGGCCCCTGTCGGTCAGGATCAGGCCTTCTGCACCGGGTCCGTGGCCTCGTGCCAGAGTGCCTGCTCCTTGTTGGCGTCGTCCATCTTCTTCTTGGCGACCACGCCGGCGGCGACGACGAGCGTGATCAGCAGGATCTTCTTCACTGAACCTCCAACGAGCGGATTTCGGGCAAGCACCAAGCCTAGGGGGTCGGTCCGCGCTCCCAGAAACCGGTCGACCAGAGCTGCCGGGTCTGGAGCACCCAGAACCACGCGAAGAGCGCGATCAGCGCCGACTCCACCGCGAAGAGCCAGTGCTCCCAGCCGAAGACCAGGTACGCCGCCGCGCCCAGCACGATGCTCGCGACCATGCCCTCGGCCACCAGCGCGTAGCGGTTGAGCCAGGGCCGGGTGCGCCGGGTCGGGTCCGGCCCGAGGCCGAACAGCCGGGCGTTGATCACGCGCGACGGCCACGAAGCAGCCGAACATCGGGATCGCGGCGCCGTAGTGGGCCACCTTGACGAAGAACGTCCCGGTCCACGGCGTACGTCACGGCGACCACCAGGTAGACCACCACACTCACGCCGGTGCCCCAGGCGAAGACCCTGCGCTCCATCTCCGCCGGCCCGCTGCCGCTTGAAGTACGCCGCCACCAGCAGTGCCACCGCGCCCATCACCAGCAGCGCGAACACGTTGTTCGTGACGTTCTCGTTCACCCGCGCCGCCCGCACCGGCGTCGAGCTGCAGGCCGCCTCGTAGGGCGTCGGGACGAACGCCACCACCGGCATCAGCATGCCGGCGATGTTGAGCAGCACGTCCTCGGTGTCCGTGCTGCCCTTGATCACGACCAGGCACGCCCCGATCGCGACGAGGGCGCCCACGAAGACGCCTTGCGCGGGCGTGTAGTAGTACCCGCTGATCGACTTCTGCGCACAGTCGAAGCCCGACCGCCGCCGCCTCCCGGAGCACCGAGGCCGCCAGCAGCAGCACGAGCAGCACCATCGCGATCCGCAGGTAGCGGTAGGTCTTGACGATGCTGTGGCGAGTGGTGTCCACGAGACCTCGCTGGCAGTTCGGGTGGGCCTAAGAGGACTTGAACCTCTGACCTCTTCCTTATCAGGGAAGCGCTCTAACCGTCTGAGCTATAGGCCCGGGGATGGCCGCGCGAGACGACCGACGAGGAAGGTTACCGCACCGGATGCGGGCCGACCAAAGCGGTCAGTTGTCCTCCGCCAGGGTGACCTCGATGCCGCCGAGGAGCGTGGCGGCGAGGTTGTAGAGGAACGCCCCGAGCGTCGCGATCGCGGTCAGCAGCACCACGTCGACGGCGGAGACCAGCATCGTGAAGCCGAGCACGCGTCCGGTGCCGATGTAGTCCTGCACCCGGAAGTCGTTGCCCATCACCGTCTGCACCGTCGTGTTCAGCGAGTCCCAGACGCCGGCGGCCCCGAGCACGCTCCACACGATCGCCACGGCCACGATGGTGACGATGCCGAAGGCGATCGAGAGCAGGAACGCGGTCTTCATCACCGACCAGGCGTCGACCTGGACCAGCCGGAGCTGGGCCTTGCGCGGACGCCGCCTCGGGCCGGCCTTGGCCGGCGCGGCGCTGCCCTGGCGCCCGGTCTGGCGGCCACCCGCCGGATGGCCCGCCCCGTCATCGCGCGAGGAGTCCGGCGTCACCTTGCTCCACGGCCGGCTGCGCGGCGGCGGAGACCTGTTCCGCGACGCGGTTGAAGCCGCGACGGGCGGTGCCCTGGTCGCTGTCGGTCATCACGGCTCCTCGGGTGACTCGGGTGCGTCGTCGTCACCGATTGTTGCATCCGGGGCCGATCGGCCACACCCTCCGCGTCCACGGCGTGGCCTCCGTCGCCGCCGGCCGCCTCGATCGCCTCGTCGACCGCCTCCTCGACCTCCTCGGCCTTCTCCACGCTCCGGGCCACGACCGCGACCGAGTCACCGGCCTTGGGCGTCACGAACTTCACGCCCATCGTCGACCGGCCGGTCGGCCGGAACGCCTCGTCGATCGGGCTGCGCACGACCTGGCCGCTGCTGGTCACGCAGAGCACCTCGTCGCCGTCGACCACGATGAACGCGCCGACCAGGTTGCCGCGCTCCTCGTTGTCGAGCTTCATCGCCTTGATCCCGATGCCGCCGCGCGACTGGAGCCGGTAGTCCGTGATCCGGCTGCGCTTGGCGTAGCCGCCGTCGGTGATCGTGAAGACGTACTGCGGCTTCACGGTCTCGACAAGCTCGACCGCCGGGGAGTCGGACTCGGCCGCTTCCTCGGCCGCCACCTGGTCGGCACGGATCACCGACATCGAGAGCAGGTCGTCGCCCCCGCGGAACTTCATGCCCTGCACGCCGGACGTGGCCCGGCCCATCGGCCGGAGCTGGGCGTCGTCGGCGCGGAACCGGATCGCCTGGCCCTTGCGGGAGACCAGCAGGATGTCGTCGTCGGCGTCGACCAGCTCGGCGCCGATCAGCTCGTCGTCGTCCTGCCGGAAGTTGATCGCGATCACGCCGGCCTGGCGCGGGGAGTTGTAGTCGCCGAGCCGGGTCTTCTTGACCAGGCCGGAGCGGCAGGCCAGCACCAGGTACGGCGCCTGCTCGTAGTCGCGGATCGCCAGCACCTGCGCGATCTGCTCGTCGGGCTGGAACGACAGCAGCCCGGCCACGTGACCGCCCTTGGCGTCGCGCTGCGCCTCGGGCAGGTTGTAGGCCTTGGTGCGGTAGACCCGGCCGGCCGTGGTGAAGAACAGCAGCCAGTGGTGGTTGGAGGTCGCCATGAAGTGCTCGACCACGTCGTCGCCGCGGAGCGTGGCTCCGCGGACGCCCTTGCCGCCCCGCTTCTGGGTGCGGTACTGGTCGGCCCGGGTGCGCTTGGCGTAGCCGCCGCGGGTGATCGTGACGACCAGCTCCTCGTCGGGGATCAGGTCCTCCATCGAGAGGTCGCCGTCGGCCGCGATGATCTGGGTACGGCGGTCGTCGCCGTACTTGTCCACGATCTCGCCCAGCTCGTCGCCGACGATCTGCCGCTGCCGCGCCTCGTTCGCGAGGATGTCCTGGAGGTCCGCGATCCGGCGCTCGAACTCGGCGAGGTCGTCGATGATCTTCTGGCGCTGGAGCGCGGCCAGGCTGCGCAGCTGCATGTCGAGGATCGCGGTCGCCTGGATCTCGTCGATGTCGAGGAGCTGGATCAGGCCCTCGCGCGCCTCCGACGCGTCGGGGCTGCGGCGGATGAGCGCGATCACCTCGTCGAGCGCGTCGAGCGCCTTGGCCAGACCACGCAGGACGTGGGCGCGGCGCTCGGCCTCCGCCAGCCGGAACCGCGTGCGCCGCTGGATGACCTCGATCTGGTGCGCCACCCAGTTGCTGATGAACTGGTCGATCGTGAGCGTGCGCGGCACGTAGTCGACCAGCGCCAGCATGTTCGCCGAGAAGTTGGTCTGCAGCTCGGTGTGCTTGAGCAGGTTGTTCAGCACCACGCGGGCGACCGCGTCGCGCTTGAGCACGACCACCAGCCGCTGGCCGGTGCGGCCGGAGGAGTCGTCGCGCACGTCGGCGATGCCCTGGACCTTGCCGTTGTCGGCGAGCTCGGCGATCTTCAGGGCCAGGTTGTCGGGGTTGACCATGTAGGGCAGCTCGGTGATCGAGAGGCAGGTGCGGCCCTTGCTGTCCTCGTCGACCTCGATCACCGCACGCTGGGTGACCGAGCCGCGGCCGGTGCGGTAGGCCTGCTCGATGCCCTCGCGGCCCACGATCAGCGCGCCGTTGGGGAAGTCGGGGCCCTTGATCCGCTCGATCAGGGCGTCCTGGAGCTCCTCGCGGGTCGCGTCGGGGTGCTCGAGCGCCCACCGGGCGCCGTCGGCCACCTCGCGCAGGTTGTGCGGCGGGATGTTGGTGGCCATGCCGACGGCGATGCCGGCCGAGCCGTTGACCAGCAGGTTCGGGTAGCGCGACGGCAGGATCGTCGGCTCCTGCGAGCGGCCGTCGTAGTTGGGCTGGAAGTCGACGGTGTCCTGCTCGATGTCGCGCACCATCTCGAGCGCGAGCGGAGCCATCCGGCACTCGGTGTAGCGCATCGCGGCCGCGGAGTCGTTGCCCGGCGAGCCGAAGTTGCCCTGGCCGTGGATCAGCGGGGCGCGCATCACCCACGGCTGCGCGAGCCGGACCAGGGTGTCGTAGATCGCCGTGTCGCCGTGCGGGTGGTACTGGCCCATCACGTCGCCGACCACGCGCGAGCACTTGGAGAAGCCGCGGTCGGGCCGGTAGCCGCCGTCGAACATCGCGTAGAGCACCCGGCGGTGCACCGGCTTCAGGCCGTCGCGGACGTCGGGCAGCGCCCGGCCCACGATGACCGCCATCGCGTAGTCGATGTAGGCCCGCTGCATCGAGGTCTGCAGCTCGATCGGCTCGATCCGGCCACCTCCGCCCGGTCCGGCGAGGTTGTCGGTCATCTCCGTCATGCTCTGTGCCCTTCGTCTGTTCGGTGGTCGAGCTTGTCGAGACCGGTGCATCGAGATCTCGACAGGCTCGATCACCGGGAGGCATGGTCAGATGTCGAGGAAGCGAACGTCCTTGGCGTTGCGCTGGATGAACGAGCGACGCTGCTCGACGTCCTCGCCCATCAGGATCGAGAAGACCTCGTCGGCCTGGGCGGCGTCGTCCAGCGTGACCTGCAGCATCAGCCGCTGCTCGGGGTTCATCGTGGTCTCCCACAGCTCGTCGGCGTTCATCTCGCCGAGGCCCTTGTAGCGCTGGACCGGGTTCTCCTTGGGCAGCTTCTTGCCGGACTCGAGGCCGTCGCGCGTGAGCAGGTCGCGCTCGCTGTCGGAGTAGACGAACTCGTGCTCGGCCGGCTTGTTCCAGCGGATCCGGTAGAGCGGCGGCTGCGCCATGTAGACGAAGCCGTGCTCGATCAGCGGCCGCATGAACCGGAACAGCAGGGTCAGCAGCAGGGTGTTGATGTGGTGGCCGTCGACGTCGGCGTCGGCCATCAGCACCACCTTGTGGTAGCGCAGCTTGTCGAGGTCGAACTCCTCGTGGATGCCCGTGCCGAGCGCGGAGATGATCGCCTGCACCTCGGTGTTGGCGAGCACCTTGTCGATCCGCGCCTTCTCGACGTTGAGGATCTTGCCGCGGATCGGCAGGATCGCCTGCACCCGCGGGTCGCGGCCCTGCCGGGCCGAGCCGCCCGCCGAGTCGCCCTCGACGATGAAGACCTCGCACTCCTCGGGGTTGGTCGACTGGCAGTCGCTGAGCTTGCCGGGCAGGCCACCGCCACCGAGGAGGCCCTTGCGGGAGCGGGCCAGGTCACGCGCCTTGCGCGCGGCCAGCCGCGCGGACGCCGCGGCCATGGCCCTGCGGACGATGTCCTTGCCCTCGGCGGGGTTCTCCGCGAGCCAGTGCCCGAGCTGGTCGTTGACGATGCGCTGCACGAAGCCCTTGGCCTCGGTGTTGCCGAGCTTGGTCTTGGTCTGGCCCTCGAACTGGGGCTCGCCGAGCTTGATCGAGATGATCGCGGTCAGGCCCTCGCGGATGTCGTCGCCGGAGACCCGGTCCTCGCGCTTCTTGATCAGCCCCCACTCCTCGCCCCAGCTGTTGACCAGCGACGTGAGCGCGGAGCGGAACCCCTCCTCGTGGGTGCCGCCCTCGTGGGTGTTGATCGTGTTGGCGAAGGTGTGGACCGACTCCTGGTAGGAGGTGTTCCACTGCATCGCGACCTCGAGGCTCATCTGCTGCTCGAGGCTCTCGGGGGTCGACGCCTCGAAGCTGATCACCGTCGGGTTGGCCTTGTCCTTGCGCCGGTTGAGGTGCTCGACGTAGTCGACGAGACCGCGGTCGTAACGGAACCGCCGCTCCATGGCGCCGCCCTCGGCGCGCACGACGTCGGCCTCGGTGGCGTCGGTCTCACCTGCACCCTCGTGCTGCATCGGGTCGCCCTCGAGGTCCTGCGCGGACTCCTCGGCGTGCAGGCGCTCGTCACGCACCACGATCTCGAGACCCTTGTTGAGGAAGGCGTACTCGCGGAACCGGCTCGAGATCGTCTCGAGGGAGTACGTCGTGGTCTCGAAGATCGTCCTCGGAGGCCCAGTAGGTCACGGTGGTGCCGGTGTGCTCGCCGGGCTCCATCGGGCGCACCTGCTCCAGCGGACCGTCCGGGACGCCGATCGTGAAGCTCTGGCGCCACTCGTGGCCGCGGTTGCGCACCTCGACCACGAGGTGGCTGGACAGGGCGTTGACGACCGAGACGCCGACGCCGTGCAGACCGCCGGAGACCTTGTAGCCGCCGCCACCGAACTTGCCGCCCGCGTGGAGCATGGTCAGGGCCATGGTGACCGCCGGCAGCTCCTGGCCGGGAGCCGTGTCGGTCGGGATGCCGCGGCCGTTGTCCTCGACGCGGACCGCGCCGTCGGAGGTCAGGGTGACGACGATCCGGTCGCAGTGCCCGGCGAGCGCCTCGTCGACCGCGTTGTCCACGATCTCCCAGATCAGGTGGTGCAGGCCGCGCTCGCCGGTGGAGCCGATGTACATGCCGGGGCGCTTGCGCACCGCCTCGAGCCCCTCGAGCACCTGGATCGCACTGGCGTCGTAGCGACCGTCCTCCACGGCGTGTCCGGAGGCCTTCTCCGCCGCGATCTCCTGGATCTGGGTGACGGTCTCGCTCTCGTCGGCCACAGGTGGTTGCCCTCTCTGCTGTTCTCGAACCGGTGCGCGGTGCTGCACACACGAACGGCCGCTCAGGAGGTGGTGCCGAGGCACCGGAAGCGGGTGAGCGACCTGTGCTCAGTTTACCCGTCAGCGGCCTTGAATCACGCATGGGTCCACAGGAGAGGGGGGATGTCGGGGCAGAAAGTGCCCTCACGGGCCAGAAACCGGCGGTTGCAGCGCCGAACGGGGCCGCGATGAGGGGCGGGTACGGCGGGACGGCGCCCAGATCGGTCCGGGGCCGGCTCCGGGACGGCGCCTGCCGGCTCAGCCGTAGGTGTCGCGGGGGCCGCGGCCCTTGACCCGCAGCCGGCCCTTGCGCCAGCTCGGGCCGCGGGGTCCCTGGACGTCGATCACCCGCACCGTCTCGTCGCCGAGCTCGTCGTTGAGCCGGCGGACCAGGGAGCCCGCGAGCAGCGTGAGCTGGGTGGCCCAGGCGGTCGAGTCGGCGCGCACCACGAGCCGGCCGTCGGCGAACGACTCCGGGTTCGAGTGCTCGGCGATGTCGCGGCCGACGATCGCCGACCAGCGGGCGAACACCCCGTGCACGCGCAGGTCGGTGCTCCCAGCCCTGGTCGGCGACCAGCCGCTCGAGGGTGACGTCGATGGTCTGCGGGTCGCGCTCGTCGGGGTGTGCGCCGCTGGCCCGTCCGGGCTCGTTGCGGCGGGCCTCGTAGCTGCCGCCGGTGCCGCCCGTGCTCGCGCCGGGGCAGCCGGCGGGTGCGGCCGGCCAGCCCCCGCGCGATGGTGCGGGCCAGGTCGAGGCCCTCGTCCCGGCGGGCGTCCTCGTCCCGGGGCTGGTTCGCGGCCGGGTCGGCCGGGTCGTCACTCATCGCGGGTCACCGTCCCCGTCGGCCACCGTGTAGCGGGTGCCCCGCAGCGCCTCGGGCACGTCGTCGGCGACGGCGGCGGTGACCAGCACCTGCTCGGCGTCGCCGACCAGCTCCGCGAGCTGCTGGCGGCGGCCGGTGTCGAGCTCGGCGAAGACGTCGTCGAGGACCAGGATCGGGTCGTCGCCCGTGCTCGCGCAGCAGGTCGTACGACGCGAGCCGCAGCGCGAGCGCGAAGGACCACGACTCACCGTGGCTCGCGTAGCCCTTGACCGGCAGGTCACCGAGCGAGAGCACCAGGTCGTCGCGGTGCGGGCCGACCAGGCTGATCCCGCGGTCGAGCTCGTCGCGCGCGGCGTCGTTCGAGCTCGGCCAGCAGTCGCCTGCTCGAGCTCGTCCTGGTCCGCGACCGCTGCCGGCTCCGTCTGAGCCGGGAACGAGCAGCGGTAGACCATCGTCGCGTCGTCGCGGGTCGCGCCGCGGGCGACGGCCTCGTAGGCCTTGCCCAGCAGGGGGCTCAGGTCGGCGACCAGCCGCAGCCGGGCGGCCACGATCTCGGCTCCGAGCCGGGCCAGGTTGGCGTCCCAGACCCCGAGCGTGCCGAGGGCCACTCAGCGCCCCCTCGGCCGACGACGACCCGAAGCGGGCGGCGCGGGCGCTCTTGAGCAGCGAGTTGCGCTGCTTGAGCACCCGGTCGTAGTCGGCGCGCACGCCGGCGTAGCGCGGCTGGAGCTGGACCAGCAGGTCGTCGGCGAAGTGCCGGCGCTCGGACGGGTCGCCCTTGACCAGGGCGAGGTCCTCGGGCGAGAAGACGACCGTGCGCACCAGGCCGAGCAGCTCGCGGGCCCGCGGCAGCGGCGACCGGTTGATCCGGGCGCGGTTGGACCGGCCCGGGTTGATCTCGACCTCGAGCACGGCCCGGCGCTCGTCGCGGACCACGGCGGCCCGGACGACGGCCTGGTCGGTGCCGGCGCGCACCAGCGGCGCGTCGCCGGCGACCCGGTGCGAGCCGAGCCGGGAGAGGTAGTCGATCGCCTCGACCAGGTTGGTCTTGCCCTGGCCGTTGCGGCCCACGAACGCGGTCGCCCCCGGCCCCAGCTCGAGGTCGAGGTCCGGCCAGGAGCGGAAGTCGTGCAGGGTCAGGTGGGCGACGTACAAGCGCGCCGACGGCCGTCGGGCACGGTCGGGTCGACGTCGGGTGTCTGGTCGCCGCCGGGCGGCGCGCTCGGTGCGCACCGCGTGCCCGCCGAACTGGTTGCGCATCGCCGCGACCGCCTTCATCGCCGGGCTGTCGTCCTGGCGGGACACGAAGCGCGCGAAGAGCGCCGCGGTGATCGCCGGGAGCGGGACCGCGTTGTCGATCGCCGCCTCGACCGTCCACCGGCCCTCGCCGGAGTCGTCGGCGTAGCCGCGGATGCTTCGCCAGCGCGTCGTCCTCGTCGAGCGCGGCGACCAGCAGGTCGAGCAGCCAGGACCGGATCACGGTGCCCTCGCGCCAGGAGCGGAACACCTCGGTCACGTTGTCGACCTGTCGACGGCCTGGAGCAGCTCCCAGCCCTCGGCGTAGGCCTGCATGATCGCGTACTCGATGCCGTTGTGGACCATCTTGGAGAAGTGCCCGGCGCCCACGGCCTCGCCGGCGTGCACCCAGCCGAACTCGCCCTCGGGCTTGAGCGCGTCGAAGGCCGGCTGGACCTTGGCGACGTTGTCCTTCGAGCCGCCGGCCATCAGCGCGTAGCCGTTCTTCAGGCCCCACACCCCGCCGGAGACGCCGCAGTCGACGAAGCCGATGCCCTTCTCCGCCAGCTGCGTCGGCGTGCTCCTGGTCGTCGGTCCAGCGCGAGTTGCCGCCGTCGACGACCAGGTCGCCCTCGCCGAGCAGCCCGCCCAGCTCCTGGATCGTCGCGTGCGTCGGGTCGCCGGCCGGGCACCATCACCCAGACCACCTTGGGGCTGGGCAGCTTCCCGACCAGCTCCTCGAGGCTGGCGACGTCGCTGACGTCGGGGTTGCGGTCGTAGCCGACCACGGTGATGCCCGCCGTTGCGCATGCGCTCGCGCATGTTGCCGCCCATCTTGCCGAGCCCGACGAGTCCGATGTCCATGCGTGTCTCCCTCTCGAGTGCGGCCTTCTGGGTGGGCGGCTCAGGAGAGCAGGCGGCGCGGCATCAGCAGGTAGCGGAAGTCGCGTGTCGGCGTCCCCGTCGAGGGCGTCCACACCCGAGATTACGACGGGCTTGGAGGCCTGTGTGAAGGCCAGTTCCACGAACGGCGACTCGATCGCGGTCAGGCCGTCGAGCAGGAACTGCGGGTTGAAGCCCGTGGTGATGTCCTCGCCGGTGATCGACGCCTCGATCGACTCGACTGCCATCGCCTCCTCGCCGCTGCCGGCGTCGAGGGTCAGCACCCCGTCGCTGAACGTCAGCTGCACGGCCGTGTTGCGCTCGGCGACCAGCGAGACGCGCTTGACCGAGTCGACCAGGGCGGCCCGGTCGACGCGCGCCGTCGGTCAGGTGCTCGCTGCGGGAACAGCGAGCGCACCTTGGGGAACTCGCCGTCGAGCAGTCGGGTCGTCGTACGACGGACGCCGCCGCCGGCGGAGCCCTCGAAGCCGATGATGCCCTCGCCGGCCACCGGACGGAGGCCAGCGCGATCGAGATCTCGGTGCCACCGGTCAGCGACTTGGCCGTGTCGGCCAGCACCTTGGCCGGCACCAGCGCGGCGGCGTCGATGTCCGCGGCGCCGCGGCGACCAGGTGAGCTCGCGGCTGGGAGAGCCGGAACCGGTCGGTCGCGAGCATCGCGATCGCCGTCGCCCTCCATCTCGAGCCGGACACCGGTCAGCACCGGCAGCATGTCGTCGCGCCCGGCGGCGGTGACCGCCTGGCTGACCGCGTTGGCGAACAGGCCGCTCGGCACGGTGCCCCGCGCCTCGGGCATCGTCGGCAGCGACGGGTAGTCCTCGACCGGCATCGTCTGCAGGCTGAACCGGGCCGAACCGCAGGTCAGCACCACCTTCGGACCGTCGATCGCCATCTCGACCGGTCTTGTTGGGCAGGCTGCGGCAGATGTCGGCGAGCAGCCGGCCGGAGACGAGGGCCCGGCCCTCGTCGCGTCACGTCGGCGTTGAGGGTGGCCCGGGCCGAGGTCTCGTAGTCGAACGTCGAGAGCTGCAGGCCCTCGCCGCCGTCGTCGAGCGGGCCGGCCTCGATCAGCAGGCCGGCCAGCACCGGGGCGCTGGGTCGGATCGGGAGGGCGCGGGCCGTCCAGGCGACGGCATCGGCGAGGACGTCACGTTCGACGCGGAACTTCACGAGTGGTGTCTCCTGGAGTGCGGGCGATGAGGCTCGTTGGGGTGGCTGATCCTGTCACGGAACATCCGGCTGCTGGGAGGTTGTCCCCAGGAACGGGAGCAGCAGGTGTTGTCGGGTCGAGGAGCAATTACGGAATTCAGTAGTCGTAGTAGGTGCGGTGGATTCTGTGGAGAACCCATCTTTGCGCAGGTCAGGCAGCGTGGGAGCGCGCACAGGGCCTGTGGAGCGGCGGTGCACGACGCAGGTGCTGCCTGTGGACGGCCGGCCGGCGTGTGCGGGACGGCCACAGTGCGTCCACACCGCGTCACAGGAACTCGTGTCGTTCCCACAGGTCTGTCCCCAGCCTGTGAGGTGCGGTGCCGGACGTGCTCAAGCCTGCTTCGCCTGCTGCTTGATCCGGGTGGTCAGCTCGGTCACCTGGTGGAAGACGTTGCGGCGCTCGGCGAGGTCCTTGCGGATCCGGCGGTCGGCGTTCATCACCGTCGTGTGGTCGCGGCCGCCGAACTGCTGGCCGATCTTGGGCAGCGAGAGGTCGGTCAGCTCGCGGCACAGGTACATCGCGATCTGGCGCGCGGTGACCAGGGCGCGGGTGCGGCTCGGACCGCAGAGCTCCTCGATCGAGAAGCCGAAGTACGACGCCGTCTGGGCGATGATCAGGCCCGCCGTCACCTCGGGCTCGCCGCCCTCGGGGATCAGGTCCTTGAGCACGATCTCGGCCAGGGTCAGGTCGACCTCCTGGCGGTTGATGCTGGCGAACGCGGTGACCCGGATCAGGGCGCCCTCGAGCTCGCGGATGTTGGTCTGGATCCGCGAGGCGATGAACTCGAGCACCTCCGGCGGCGCGATCAGCCGGTCGGCCGCGGCCTTCTTGCGCAGGATCGCGATCCGGGTCTCGAGGTCGGGCGGCTGCACGTCGGTGAGCAGGCCCCACTCGAACCGGTTGCGCAGCCGGTCCTCGAGCTGCGTCGAGCCGCTTCGGCGGCCGGTCGGAGCTGATCACGATCTGCTTGTTCGCGTTGTGCAGCGTGTTGAAGGTGTGGAAGAACTCCTCCTGGGTCTGCTGCTTGCCCTCGAGGAACTGGATGTCGTCGATCAGCAGCACGTCGACCTCGCGGTAGCTTCGCTGGAACAGCGGCGGCGCTGGTCGTCCCGGATCGCGTTGATCAACTCGTTGGTGAACTCCTCGCAGGAGACGTAGCGGATCCGGGCGCCGGTCGTACAGGTTGCGGACGTAGTGCCCGATCGCGTGCAGCAGGTGGGTCTTGCCCAGGCCGGAGTCGCCGTAGACCAGCAGCGGGTTGTACGCCTTGCCGGGCGCCTCGGCGACGGCGACGGCGGCGGCGTGGGCGAACCGGTTGCTGGCCCCGATCACGAAGGTCTCGAAGGTGTAGCGGGGGTTGAGCGGGCGGTCGAAGCCGGAGGTGACCGGCCGCAGCCACTCCTGGACCTGTCGCTTTGTCGACAAGTCGCTAGGTGGCCCGAGCGTCGGCCGGGTGCGCGTCCGGTCGGTGACTCGGGTGCGCTCCGGAGCGCGGTCCGTTCGGCCGTCGGTCGGGCGGCTCTCGGTGTGGGCGCCGTCGAGCGTGCCCTCCTCGACCTGGGCCGGTGCCGCGCTCTCGCCGGTGTCGAGCTCGGGGTCGATGGTGACCACGAGCCGCGTCGGGTGACCGAGGTGCTCGGTGAGGGTGTCCTCGACCCAGGTCCGCAGCCTGCCGACGTACTGGTTCATCGTGAACTCGTTCGGCACCGCGATCACGAAGGTGTTCTCCGCGTGCATCACCGGCTTGCTGGTTGCCAGCCACACCCGCTGCGCCGGAGCCGTGCCCTCCACGATGGTCGTCCACAGCTGTGCGAGATCCGTCGCGCTGGAAGGCTGCTCCACCCGGGTCCCGCCCCCTCTCGCTCGTTGCGTCGACCGGAGCCGACGGCATGTCCACACGTTTGTCCACAGGTTGTGCACCAGTGCCGGTGCCGGGAGCCACAGTGGACCGAATTGTCCGGAAACATGCGCTTTCAACGGATGAGGACCAGGGGTGTGGCACGCGAGCGACGACTCGGTGGCCGGAAACGCTAACAACCTTCACACCTGTGGATCAACCGGTTGTCCACAGGTTTCCAGACCGGTCGGCGTGTCGCTTGTCGAAGGTTCCCCGGCGTGTCGACGGTGGCGGGTCGGGCACCGTCGGCACGTCGTGGCGCCGAGTTTGACCCTCGCCGCGCGCTCCGCGTACCGTTGTGCGGTCGGACCGGCGTCGATCGGCTGCTTGATCTCAGGTGGGCACGCCCCGATCCGCCGCACCGACAACCTTTGAGCCTGCCCCGACCATGAGCGGAGACCTCGTGAGCAAGCGTACGTTCCAGCCGAACAACCGGCGTCGTCACAAGACGCACGGCTTCCGACTGCGGATGCGCACCCGTGCCGGGCGCAGCATCCTCGCCTCGCGCCGGCGCAAGGGTCGCAACCGCCTGGCCGCCTGAGCCGGCGGATCAGACGGTTCGGTGTGCTCCCCCGAGGCCAGCGCCTCACTGACGCCGCGGGGTTCGCGACGGCGGTGCGGCGTGGGCGTCGCGCCGGCGGGCCACTGCTCGTGGTCCACCTGGCCCGGGTCGACGGCGACCACGATCGCCGGATCGGCTTCGTGGTCGCGCGGTCCGTCGGGCCCGCCGTCACCCGCAACCGCGTGAAGAGACGACTCCGCCACCTGGTCCGGGAGCGCATCGACGCCCTCCCGGAGTCGGCGCTGCTCGTGGTCCGGGCCCAGCCGGCGGCGAGTTCCGCGTCGTACGGCGAACTCGGGGCGGCCCTCGATCGTTGTCTCCACCGAGTGCTGGAGGCCTGAGCCGTGAAATACCTGTTGATCGGACTGCTGCGGGCCTACCGCGCACTGATCTCCCCGCTGTACGGCCAGGTCTGCCGCTACCACCCCTCCTGCTCGGCCTACGCGCTGGAGGCGGTCACCGTGCACGGCGCGGTCCGGGGGACGTGGCTCGCCGTCCGGCGTCTCGCTCGCTGCCATCCCTGGGCGGCGGGCGGCTACGACCCGGTCCCGGTCCCGGCGTCCACCACCCCGACCACGACGACCCGAGGAGCCTGAGTGGAATTCCTGTCCGACATCGGCAGCTTCATCATCACGCCGCTCTACTACCTGATCTCGGTGGTGCTGGTGGGCTGGCACCGGGTCTTCGGCGCGATCTTCGGGCCCGAGAGCGGGGCATCCTGGGCGCTCTCCATCATCTTCCTGACCCTGGTCATCCGGGCCGCGCTGATCCCGCTGTTCGTCAAGCAGATCAAGTCCAGCCGCAACATGCAGCTGGTGCAGCCCAAGGTGAAGGAGCTGCAGAAGAAGTACGGGCACGACCGGGAGCGGCTCGCCGCGGAGACGATGGCGCTCTACAAGGAGACCGGCACCAACCCGTTCGCCTCGTGCCTGCCGCTGATCATCCAGATGCCGATCTTCATCGCGCTCTTCCAGCTGATCAACCGCGCGGCCAAGGGCCAGCAGCGCGGCGTCCTCACCGCGACCGACGTCGACCACCTCGTCCAACGCGGAGATCTTCGGCGCCCGGATCTCCGACACGTTCACCGGGGCCACCAGCATCAACGTGCAGATCCTGGCCGGCGTGCTGGTGGTGGCGATGACGCTCACCACGTTCCTCACCCAGCGCCAGCTGATGAGCAAGAACATGCCCGCCGACGCGCTCTCGGGGCCCTACGCCAACCAGCAGAAGATGCTGCTCTACATCCTGCCCGTGGTCTTCGCCGTGGGCGGTATCGCGTTCCCGATCGGTGTCCTCCTGTACTGGACGACCTCCAACCTGTGGACGATGAGCCAGCAGTTCTACGTGATCCGCAACAACCCGGCGCCGAACACCGAGGCCTTCCGGGCCAAGGAGGCGCGCGACGCCGCGAAGCGCAAGCGCAAGGGCGGACCCGCGGAGGAGCCGGCGGCGGGATCCGCGTCCGGGGTGGTCTACGGCACCGATGTCGAGGTCGCGGAACCGCCGCCCAAGCCGATCCAGCGGCAACAGCCGCAGAAGAAGTCCCGCAGCCAGCGGAAGAACCAACCCAAGGGTGGCGAGCGGCCGCCCGTGAAGGGAGACCAGCAGTGAGCGAGACCCAGACCTCCACCGAGACCGACGAGCAGACCAGCCGAGGACCGGACCGCAGCACCGGCCGACGAGGCGACCAGTGTCCGCGGCCGACCGGCTGGAGCAGGAGGGCGAGATCGCTGCCGACTACCTCGAGGAGCTCCTCGAGATCGTGGACCTGGACGGCGACATCGACATGGACGTCGAGGGCGACCGGGCCACGGTGTCGATCGTCGGCGCCGACCTGCCCCAGCTCGTGGGCGACAAGGGCGAGGTGCTCGAGGCGCTGCAGGAGCTCACCCGGCTCGCGGTCTACCGCGAGACCGGCGAGCGGTCCCGGCTGATGCTGGACGTGAGCGGTCACCGCGCGAACCGCCGTACCGAGCTCGAGGCGCTTGCCGCGGAGGTCGTCGGCCGGGTCCGGGAGTCCGGCGAGCCGGAGTCGCTGGCCGCCATGTCCCCGTTCGAGCGCAAGGTCGTGCACGACGCCGTGGCCGCCGCCGGGCTGACCTCGGAGTCCGAGGGTGTCGAGCCGCGCCGCCATGTCGTGGTCCTCCCCTCGGGCGGGCCCGACACCGCGTGAGCGATGTTTCACGTGAAACACCCTCCGTGCCCGCTGGGGCGCGGGGGGTGTTTTCGGATGCGCTCCCGCTGGCCGAGCGGTTCGCGCACCTGCTGGCCACGGACGGCGTCGTCCGTGGGCTGATCGGTCCGCGGGAGGTGCCGCGGCTCTGGGAGCGGCACCTGGTGAACTGTGCACTGCTGGGGCTGGGGGTCCCCCGGGGCGTCACGGTGGCCGACGTCGGGTCGGGCGCGGGCCTGCCCGGGCTGGTGCTCGCGATCGGCCGGCCGGACCTGCGCGTCACGCTGGTCGAGCCCCTGCTGCGCCGGACCACGTTTCTCACCGAGGCGGTCGAGCAGCTCGCGCTGGCCAACGTGGAGGTGGTCCGCGACCGCGCGGAGGCGCTGCACGGGCACCGGTCGTTCGACGTGGTCACGTCTCGCGCGGTCGCTCCCCTCGACCGGCTCGCACGGTGGTGCCTGCCCCTGGTCGTGCCCGGCGGCCGGATGCTGGCGATGAAGGGATCCTCGGCTGCCGACGAGGTGGCCCGGTCCGGCGCGCGTCATCCACCGGCTCGGGGGTCGGCGTGCCAGTGTCGGTGCGGTACGGGGCAGACTTGGCCGGACGTGTCGAGGGGGCGCCGATCATCGTGGTCGAGATCGTGGTGCCCGGGACGTCGGAAAGGGCGTGATCTGGTTGCCGCAGCGGGACCCGGGATCGGGTGCCTTCGGGTCGGTGAGCCCCGTCCGGTCGACGCCGGAATCGGCTGGCCGCTGCTGGGGGCGAAGCGGCGTCGGCCAGAGTTTTCCACCGGCCTGGGTTGGCCTCCTGAGCGTGAAGATCCACAACGGAACGAGGGTTATCCACAGATGAGCCCTGCCGACGACGCGCCGGTTTCACGTGAAACATCGGCCACCATGCCCGCTGAGGACCTGCCGGTCCTACGTGGGACAGCCCCAGCGCGCAACCCGCTGCTGGTGCCGACGGCGGCGGACCACGACGGCGGCCGTGACCTACGACGACGACACGACGCCGCTCGCCCGGGCGGTGCTGCACCAGCTGCTGGCGCGGGAGGGTCGTGCGATGGGCGCCCCGGTCCGGCGCCCGGGGCAGACCCGGGTCATGGTCGTGGCGAACCAGAAGGGCGGGGTCGGCAAGACCACCACGCACCGTGAACATCGCGGCCGGGCTGGCGCAGCTCGGCCAGCGGGTGCTGGTGATCGACCTCGACCCCCAGGGCAACGCGTCCACCGCGCTCGGCGTGGAGCACCACCGTGGGGTGCCGTCGACGTACGACGTGCTCGTGGACGGCGTGCCGTTGGCGGACGTGGTGCACCCGTCGCCCGAGCTCCCCGGCCTGTACGTGGTCCCGGCCACCATCGACCTGGCCGGCGCCGAGATCGAGCTGGTCAGTGTCGTGGCCCGCGAGAGCCGGCTGCGCAAGGCGATCGCCGCCCACCCCGGCATCGGCAGCACGGGGGAGGACCGGTTCGACTACGTCTTCATCGACTGCCCGCCCTCGCTCGGCCTGCTCACGCTCAACGCGCTGGTGGCCGGCGCGGAGATGCTGATCCCGATCCAGGCGGAGTACTACGCACTGGAGGGCCTCGGCCAGCTGATCGAGACCGTGGAGATGGTGCGGGCGCACCTCAACCAGCACCTCGAGGTGACCACCATCCTGATCACCATGTACGACGGGCGCACCAAGCTGGCCGCCGGCGTCGCGGAGGAGGTCCGCGAGCACTTCGGCCGGAAGGTCCTGCGCACCGCGATCCCGCGGTCGGTGCGCGTCTCCGAGGCGCCCAGCTACGGACAGAGCGTGATGACCTACGACCCGGGGTCCCCGGGCGCCCTCAGCTACCTCGAAGCCGCCCGGGAGATCGCCGCCGCGGCCCGCACCAGCACAGAGATGAGGAGCGAGTGAGCCAGAAACACCCGCAGCGGCGCGGCCTCGGTCGTGGCCTGGGCGCGCTGATCCCGACCCATGCCGAGGAGCCGACGGGATCGAGCCGACGCGGACCCCGGCGACGGCCAGGCCCCCCCGGCGCCCGTGGCGGGCGCCCACTTCGCCGAGCTGGCGGTCTCCGCGATCACGCCCAACCCGCGGCAGCCGCGGCAGGTCTTCGACGAGGACGCGATGGGCGAGCTCGTGCACTCCATCGAGGAGGTCGGGCTGCTGCAGCCCGTCGTGGTGCGGGCGAAGCCGGACGGCGGCTACGAGCTGGTCATGGGCGAGCGCCGCTGGCGCGCGACCCAGCAGGCCGGCCTGGACACGATCCCGGCGATCGTGCGCGAGACCGACGACGACGACCTGCTCCGCGACGCGCTGCTGGAGAACCTGCACCGCTCCCAGCTCAACCCGCTGGAGGAGGCGGCCGCCTACCGAGCAGCTGCTCGACGACTTCTGCTGCACCCACGACGAGCTCGCCCAGCGGATCGGCCGCAGCCGCCCGCAGATCAGCAACACGCTCCGGCTGCTGAACCTCTCGCCGCCCGTGCAGCGCCGGGTCGCCGCCGGCGTGCTCTCGGCCGGCCATGCCCGGGCGCTGCTCGCGGTCGACGGACCCCGAGATCCAGGACCGGCTCGCCGCCCGGGTCACCGCCGAGGGGATCTCGGTGCGCGGCCTGGAGGAGATCGTCGTCGGTGGGCGACGGCGCCCGGCGGACCTCCGCCTCGCGCGCCTCCCGACCGACCGCGCCCGGCCTGTCGGACCTCGCGGACCGGCTCGGCGACCGGCTCGAGACCCGGGTGAAGGTGGCGCTCGGCAAGAGCCGGGGCAAGGTCACGATCGAGTTCGCGTCCCTGGCCGACCTCGAGCGCATCGTGCAGGTGATCGACCCGCGGAACCGCTCGGACCGGCCGATCTGAGCCTCGACGTCTCGCCGACAAGTAGTCGATTTGTCGACAAATACGACTCAGGTCGGTCTCAGCGCGGCGGCGCGCTCTGGCCGCCCGGCGGGCCTTCTCCTCGGTGTCGAGCCGGGCCGCCTCCTCCGGCGTCGGCGCCGACCCGCCGTACGACGCGGGGAGCCACCAGGAGCCCGGCGGCTGCTCCTCGTCGGGGTAGGCCGCGATCGCGGTGGTCGAGCAGGTCGCTCATCCGGCGGTGCAGCTCGGCGGTCTGCTCGGCGCCCTTGCCGCGGGTCACCGGCATCGGCTCGCCGACGTGGATCCCGATCGTCTTGCCGCGCGAGAAGTCCCGCGGGTGGTCCTTGGTCATCAGCCGCTGGGTGCCCCACAGCACCACCGGGATCAGCGGCACGCCCGCGGCCGCCGCGATCCGCACCGCGCCGGACTTGATCTCCTTGATCTCGAAGGAGCGGGAGATCGTGGCCTCGGGGAAGATGCCGACCAGCTCGCCGTCCTTGAGGTAGCGCACGCGCCTCCTTGAACGACCCGATCCCGTCGGCGCGGTCGACCGAGATGTGGTGCATCGAGCGCATGATCGGCCCGCGACACGCGATGGTCGAACGACCTCGCGCTTGGCCATGAACCGGACCAGCCGGTGCGCCGGCTGCGCGGCGAACCCGGCCAGCACGAAGTCGATGTAGGCCACGTGGTTGAACGACGAGCAGGGCGCCGCCCTCGCGTGGGATGTGCTCGGTGCCGGACAGCTGGAACCGCAGCCCGAGCGCCTTGAACAGCGCCTTCGCGGTCACGATCACCGGCGGGTAGACGATGTCGCGCATGCTGGTCCTCGGGCGGCAGGGCGATCGGACGGGGCCCGCTCATCGTGCCACGGCGTCTGTCGGCCCGGCTGCTCTCTGCGAGACTGCGTCCATGCGCCCCATCGTCCAGAGCCGCAAGCTCCAGCACGTCCGGTACGACGTCCGCGGCCCGATCCTGGTCGAGGCCCACCGGCTGGAGGCCGAGGGCCACAAGATCCTCAAGCTCAACATCGGCAACCCGGCGCCGTTCGGGTTCGAGGCGCCCGAGGCGATCGTCGCCGACATGGTGCACAACCTGCCCGAGGCGCAGGGCTACTCCGACTCGCCGCGGCATCTACTCCGCCCGCACCGCGGTCGCGCAGTACTACCAGTCGCGCGGGCTGACCGACACCGCCGTCGACGACGTCTTCATCGGCAACGGCGTCTCCGAGCTGATCACGATGGTGCTGCAGGCGTTCCTCGACGACGGCAACGAGATCCTGGTGCCGGCGCCGGACTACCCGCTGTGGACCGGCGCGGTCACGCTGTCCGGCGGCACGCCGGTGCACTACCGCTGCGACGAGGACAACGGCTGGAACCCCGACCTCGCCGACATCGAGGCCAAGATCACCGACGAACACCCAGGCGCCTGGTGATCATCAACCCGAACAACCCGACCGGCGCGGTCTACAGCGAGGAGACCGTCCGGGGGCTGGTCGACATCGCCCGCCGCCACGAGCTGGTGGTGTTCAGCCGACGAGATCTACGAGAAGATCCTGTTCGACGACGCGGTGCACCACCACACGGCGACGTACGCCGGCGACGACGTGCTGTGCCTGACCTTCAGCGGGCTGTCCAAGGCCTACCGGGTGTGCGGCTACCGCGCCGGCTGGGTGATGGTCTCCGGCCCGCAGCACCTCGCCGACGGACTTCCTCGAGGGCCTCACCCTGCTCGCGAACATGCGGATGTGCGCCAACGTGCCCGCCCAGCACGCGATCCAGACCGCGCTCGGCGGCTACCAGTCGATCAACGAGCTACATCGTGCCCGGGCGGCCGGTTCTACGAGCAGAGCAAGACCGCCTGGCGGCTGCTCAACGAGATCCCCGGCGTCACCTGCGTCGAGCCGCGCGGCGCGCTCTACTGCTTCCCGCGGCTCGACCCCGAGGTCTACCCGATCAAGGACGACGAGGCAGTTCGTGATCGACCTGCTGCGGGCCAAGAAGATCCTGGTCACCCACGGCACCGGCTTCAACTGGTTCGAGCCCGACCACTTCCGGCTGGTGACGCTGCCCGACGTCGACGCGCTCACCGAGGCGATCGGCCGGATCGCGGACCATCTGGCGACCCTCCGCTAGGCCCGGCCCGGCGCACTACTCTGGGTGCATGTCCCGTCGCGTCGCCCGGCTCACGCTCGACAACCTGGCCGACCTGAGCGGGCGGTGCTCGACCTGCGTGTTCTGGCAGCTCGACCCGGTGCGCCGGATCCGGGCGCGCGGCCACGAGCGCGACGAGATCTCCGCCTGGGTCAGCGAGGTGCTGCGCGAGTGGGGCTCCTGCGGACGGGTCCTGTACGTCGACGACCAGCCGGCGGGCCACATCCTCTACGCGCCCGCGGTCTACGTGCGCGGGGCCAGCCAGCTCGCCGACCGCACCGGTGTCCCCGGACGCCGTGCTGCTGGTCGCGGCCCGGGTCGACCCGTCGTACCGGGGCGGGGGGCTGGGTCGGGTGCTCGTGCAGGCGATGGCCAAGGACCTGGTCAAGCGCGGCGGCATCCGGGCGGTCGAGGCGTTCGGCGAGGTGCCGGGCCGCAGGAGCACGGACGACAACGGGGACGGCTTCGAGTCGCCGAGCTGCGTGCTGCCCGCCGACTACCTGCTGGGGGTCGGCTTCCGCACCCACCGGCCGCACGCGCGCTACCCGCGGATGCGGATGGACCTGCGCTCGGTGCTCACCTGGCGAGGCGAGCTGGAGGCGGCGTTCGACCGCCTCCTGTCGCCGGTGCGGCACCGCTCGCCCGCCGTGCGTCCGCCGACGGCGCACACGCCGGCGCACCGCACGCTGGACTGAGGCTCAGCGACGCCCCTGCTGGACGGCGGCGCGCAGCTCGCTGTAGCGGAGCACGCCGGTGTGCGGGTCGACCTCGGGGGCGAGGTAGAAGCGCTGGATCGCGACCACGACCGCCTCGGCGATCGTGTCGCGGAACTCCGGGTGGGCGAGCCGGGCGGCGTCGCCGGCGTTGGTGAGGTAGCCGAGGTCGAGCCGGACGGCGGGCATCCGGGTCTTGCGGAGGAAGTCCCAGGTCTTCGCGTGCGGCCGCAGGTCGAGCAGGTCGGTGCGGGCGACGATCTCGCGCTGCACCAGGCCGGCGAACTTCTCGCCGGTCGAGGAGCGGGTGCCGTGGGCCTCGGAGCCGAAGAAGTACGACGCCACCCCGCAGGCGCCGGGGTTGGCCGCGGCGTCGACGGTCAGCGAGATCGTCAGGTCGGCCTCGGTGCGGTTGGCGAAGTCGGCGCGGCGCGCCTCGTCGTACGACTCACCGGGCGTGCCGGCGAGGAACGCCTGGACGCCGATCGCCACCAGCCGGCCCTCGATCCGGCGCGCGACGTCGTGCACGATGTGCTGCGCCCGCGCGTGCACCGTCGGGTCGTCGCTCAGCTGGTCGGGCAGCTCCGGCAGCAGCGGCTTGGGGTCGATCACCACGATCTTGCCGGCCAGCCGGGGGCCGGCCTTGCGGATCCGCTCCTGGGCGCGCATCTCGTTGGGGGCGCCGCCGCTCACGCGCGGCTGCAGCCGGCCGAGCGCCTTGAGCGTGGCCGGGCCGCAGGTGCCGTCGGGGGGTAGCCCGAAGTTGCGCTGGAAGTCCCGCAGCGCCGCCTCGGTCTCCGGGCCGAAGTAGCCGTCGACGCGGCCCACCTTGAAGCCCATGTCGAGCAGCCGCTGCTGGAGGGCGAACACGTCGTCGCCGGCCATCATGTTGCCGGGGCGGTGGTTGAGCACGCGGTCGCCGAGCGTCCAGCGCGCCTCGTCCAGCCGGCGGTAGGTGGAGCTGCCGACCACGCCGTCGACGGTCAGGCCGCGCTGCTGCTGGAAGTTGCGCACCGCCAGCTCGACGTGCTCGTCGTACGCCGTGCCGGCCACCGGGTCGGCCCCGAGCAGGCCGATCCGCTCGAGGAGCGCCCTGATCTCGGCAACCGCGGGCCCGGAGTCGCCGCGTCGGAACACGGTGCCGGTTGCCTCGGGGTTCATCCAGGAAGGTCCTGTCGCAGAGAGGGGCCTCGGGTGCTGGTCGGAATGTCCACCTTCGCAGATGTCGCACCCCAGACCAAGCAAGACATCACACGCAGAAGGGCCGCGTTCCGACCGGAGACCGGTCGGGCACGCGGCCCTTCTCGCGAGACATCAGCCCCGAGAGACCCGAAGGTCAGGCGATGTACTCGTCGAGCTCCTTGAGGATCACGGACTTCGGCCGGGAGCCGACGATCTGCTTGACCAGCTCGCCGTTCGCGAAGACGGAGAGGTTCGGGATGCCGGTCACCCGGTAGGACGCGGGCGTCACCGGGTTCTCGTCGACGTTGAGCTTGACGAAGCCCATCTTCTCGCCGTGGTCGCGGTTGAGCTCGTCGAGGATCGGAGCGATCTGGCGGCACGGGCCGCACCACTCGGCCCAGAAGTCGACGAGCACGGGCTTGTCGGACTTGAGGACGTCGGTCTCGAAGCTGTCGTCGGTGACGGCCTGCAGGTCAGCCATGGAATCTCCTAAACGGTGGGTGAACTCGAGGTCTGTCCAGTGAACAGGGGCCCACGGACATTTGTTCCGGTGACGGGCCTCAGACGCTGACCCGTGGCGCGCTCTGCTCGGCGGCGTCCTCGGCGGCGGTCTGGGCCGCGCGTGCCCGCGATCGAGGCCGCGTGGTCGAGGGCCGCCAGGTGGCGCTCGGCGTCGAGCGCCGCGGCGCAGCCGCTGCCGGCCGCCGTGATCGCCTGCCGGTAGTGGTGGTCGACCAGGTCACCGGAGGCGAAGACGCCCTCGATGTTGGTGTGCGTGGACGGGTGCGAGACCAGCACGTAGCCCTCGTCGTCGAGCTCGACCTGGCCCTTGACCAGCTCCGAGCGGGGGTCGTGGCCGATCGCGATGAACAGGCCGGTCGCGTCGAGCGTGCGGAGGTCGCCGGTCACCGTGTCGCGCAGGACCACGCCGGTCAGCTTGTCGTCGCCCTCGAGCGAGGCCACCTCGGAGTTCCAGGCGAACTCGATCTTGGGGTCGGCGAACGCCCGCTCCTGCATGATCTTGGAGGCGCGGAGCTCGTCGCGGCGGTGCACGATGGTGACCTTGGACCCGAAGCGGGACAGGAACGTCGCCTCCTCGATCGCGGAGTCACCGCCGCCGACGACCGCGATGTGCTGCTCGCGGAAGAAGAACCCGTCGCAGGTCGCGCACCAGCTCACGCCGTGGCCGGAGAGCCTGTCCTCCTCGGGGATGCCGAGCTTGCGGTAGCCCGACCCCATGGACAGGATCACGGTGCGTGCGGTGAACGTGCCGTCCTCGGTGCGCACGGTCTTCAGGTCGCCCTCGAGCTCGACCGAGATGACGTCGTCGGAGACCAGCTCGGCGCCGAAACGCTCGGCCTGGGCGCGCATCTCGTCCATCAGCTGCGGGCCCTGGATGCCGTCGCGGAAGCCCGGGAAGTTCTCGACCTCGGTGGTGTTCATCAGCGCTCCGCCGGCGGTCACCGAGCCCTCGAACACCAGGGGTGCCAGGTTGGCGCGGGCGGCGTAGACCGCGGCCGTGTAGCCGGCCGGGCCGGAGCCGATGATGATCACGTTGCGGGGGTCTGCAGACACGGAGTCGGCACCTTTCTCAGTCACGCTGGTGGAACCGATCCTAGGCACCGGGCATTCCGCGGCGTGACCCAACGCGCACCCGCTGGTCAGTCGGCGGGGATCCGGGCGCTGGCCAGGGTCTGCTTGCCGTCACAGGAGACCGCACGCACCACTCGCGCCCCGTCCCGGACGCCGAAGACCTCGAGCAGCGCGAGCTTCCCGTCGAGCAGCACCTCGCGGCTGCGGACCACTCCCGCCTCCGGCGACGCGGGGCAGGCCCCGCTCGCGAGCTCGTCGCCGGTGCGGCCGCCGGCGCCGGACGACGGCGCCAGCTGGCGGCGTGTCGGCGCCGGCGGCCAGCAGCCGTCGTACGTCGCGCCGGAAGGTGTCCGTGCCCAGCCGGGAGGTCTGACCCCGGGTGCCCAGGGACGGCTGGTCGGCCCCGGGCCCGGACTTGCCCTCGAGTCGTGCTCGCCGCCTTGTCGCCGGACCCGCCGCCGCCCTGGAGCCCGCTCAGCTGCGGCAGGCTCACCGCCGCCAGGCCGACCACACCCACACCCACCGCCGCGGCGAGGAGCACCCGGCCCCTGCGCCACCGCGGGCGGCGACGGCGCGGCACGCGTCGGCCGCATCGTCGGCCCGCTCGGCGTCCCGGTCGGCCGCGAGGTCGGCCAGCACGGAGTCCAGCCGCGCGGCCACGTCGTCCGGCACCTGCTCCGAGGCACGCGCCGAGGCGAGCAGCGACCGGATCCGGGCGTCCTCCTCGGGCGTCAGCTCACGCTCGGGATCCTCGGTCACGGGTCGGTCACCTCCTCGGTGGTGGGGCGGGTCGGGTGGGCGCGGTCGCGGCGCCGGTCATGGGACGGTCCGGGCGGTGGATCGGTTCCGCCGGCGCCGGAGGCCCGGGTGTCGGCCGGGGCGGGTGCGAGATGCGGGCAGCAGGGCGGCCAGCCGGGCCCGGCCCCGGGAGCAGCGGCTCTTCACGGTGCCGGTCGGGCACTCGAGGATCCGGGCCGCCTCCTCCACCGGGTAGCCCTGCATGTCGACCAGGACCAGGGCCGCCTTCTGGTCCGGGGGCAGCTGGTCGAGGGCGGCGAGCAGCTGTCGGCGCAGGTCGGAGCGCTCGGCCACCGCCTCCGGCTCGGCGTTCGCGTCCGCCGCGAGCACGTCCCCGCGGGCGGCGTACTCCTCCATGTCGTCGGGTAGCGCCTGCACCGCGCGCACCCGGGACCGCCGGATCCGGTCCAGGCAGGCGTTGACCACGATCCGGTGCAGCCAGGTCGTGACCCGCGGCGTCGCCACGGAACGTCTCGGCCCGGCTGAACGCGGAGATCATCGCGTCCTGGAGGGCGTCGGCGGCGTCCGCGGGGTTGCCGGTCGTGCGCAGGGCGACCGCCCAGAGCCGGTCGCGGTGCCGGCCGAACAGGGTGCCGAACGCCTCCGGGTCACCGGCGACGTGCGCGGCCAGCAGCGCGCGGTCGTCCTCGGGAGCGCCCGGACCCACGGAGGGGTCCTCGGTCACTCGGGGTCCCGGTCGGGTGGTCACGAGCGGACCGTGATCTCGGCGATCGCCCCCCGGAACCCGCCGTCGACCGGCGGGAGCGAGGTCAGCCACACCACGAGGTAGCGGGCGCGGACGGCCGACCGGGGCTTGAGCTGGAGCTGCTCGCCGGCGGCGTCCTTCTTGGCGATCTCCTTCAGCCCGTCGAGGCTGGTGGGCTGCTCGGCGTTGGTCGGCGCGGCGTACAGGCTCACGTCGCTGGGGCTGCCGTCCAGGTCGAGCCGCATCGATCCGATGTTCTGGATCGAGCCGAGGTCGACCACCAGCCCGACGCCGGGCTTGAGGCCGCCGAGGGTGGGCCGGCCGCGGTAGGTCAGCGTGGTCCAGGCGGTGTCCTGGCTTGCCGTCGATCGCGTTGCCTGCCTGGTCGGGATTCTCCTCCGGCGGGTCACCGAACGGGTCGAAGTCCTTGGCCCCGGCGAGCTTGATCACCTGACCGGTGGGGGCGTTCGAGGTGCCGGACGACGGGTCGGCGCCCGGGGACGCCGAGGACGCCGGGGTCGGTCGCCTTGCCGCCGACCAGGAACCAGACCACGGCGACCGCACCGGCCGCGGCGAGCGCGAGCAGGATGATCAGCGGGGTGCGCAGCCAGTGGCTGCGGGTGCGCTCCTCCCAGTCGTCGGGCTCGACGTCGGGGTCCTCGCCGAAGGGCCAGATCGGTCCGGTCGACTCGTTGGGCGCGTCGTGCGAGGGCGTGCTGCCGGTCGCAGGTGCCGGCGCCGTCGGTCGCCCAGTCGTCGGTCTCGGACCGCGGCGGCTCGCCCTTGGGCGTACGGCGGGTGCCCTCGGGGGCGAACAGCGGCCGCTCGGCGACCGGCTCCAGCGGCGGCGGTGGTGGGGGTGGCTCGCCGCCCGCGGGGGACGGTGCCAGTCGGTGTCGTCGTCGGCGGTGAGCGGCTCCTCGAACGCCGGCACCGCGACCTGGGTCGCCTCCGGGTCGGGCGTGGACGCCGGCCTCGTCCTCGGTCGAGCCCGGCAGTGCCGCGAAGAGCTCGGTGGGCTCCGGCTCTGGCTCGTCCCACGGGACGTCCTCGGGGGCGAAGTCGTCGGGCGACCGGGTCCGGCTCGGGCTCCTCGGTCGCGGCGACGGCGGCACCGAGCACCGGGACGGCCACCGCGGTCGCCTCGACCGCCGTGCCCGTCCTGTGCCTCGTCCTGTTGCCTCTCGTCCTGTGCCCGCTCGTCCGGCTCGTCCTCGGTCCGTCGTCGGGGTCGTCGAGCACCACCGGCGCCAGCGGCGCCTCGCTGGAGGTGACCACGCCGGGGTCGGCGGTGGCCAGCTCGCCGATGTACTCGGTCAGCACCGCGGCCAGCTGGTGCGCCGTCCGGCCGGGCACGGGGCGCGTGAGCACACGGTCGCAGATCGCGTCCAGCGGCCGGGGTACGCCGGCGCGCACCTGGCGCGGCCGCAGCGGACCGTGGCCGTCGCGCGGAGCAGCCGGTACGGCGGAGCTGGACGCACCGGGCCACCTCCCGACGAGCCCGGCGTACAGCAGCCCGACCAGGTCGAACAGGTCGGAGGTGACGTCGTCGGCCTCCGGGTAGTTGCCGTTGCGCAGGTCGTCGCCGCGCAGCCGGGCGTCGATCGCGAAGCCGATCAGCCGGACCGTGCCGGACTCGGTGACCATGACGTTCTCGGGCACCAGCCGCCCGTGGGCGATGCCCTGCCGGTGGGCCACGGCGATCGAGGCGGCCACCTCGCGCACCAGCCAGGCGGCGCGGTCGGGCGGCAGCACCCGACCGCCGGAGATCATCTCGTCGAGGGAGTGGCCCGTGCCCCACTCGTTGATCACCCACGCCATGCCGTCGCGGAGGTCGGCGTCGAGCACGCGCAGCAGGTGCGGGTCGGTGACCGTCGCCGAGACCCGCGCACCCTCGAGCATCGCGTCGACGCGCGGGTCGCTCTCGTCGAGGGCGTGCACCGCGACGCTGCGTGCCAGCACCGTGTCGGTCGCCCGCCAGAAGCGCGCGCCGTCGATGTCGTCGAGCAGGTCGTCGAGGCGGTAACGACCGCCGAGCACGGCGCCCGGGATCATCGAGCTGGTCACGGCCCTCCTTCGCGGCGCGGTCACGGTCGTCGAGCTCTGCACGATGGTGCCCGCCCATGGTAGGTCGTCAGCCGCTCCGACCTGCCCCTCTCCGGCCGGGGAGGCGGCGCGTCACCAGTGCCGACCACGTCGTTGAACTCCGCGATCCGGAGCAGCCTCGCCAGCACCGCGAGCACCACGAGGTCGACCACGCCCGCGGCGGCGAGCGCGAGCAGCGCGACCGGCTTGCCGTCACCCTCGAGGAGTGCGTGCACCCCCTGCGAGACCCCCCAGGCGACCGCGGCGGCGACCGCGGCGGCCGGCACCAGGCGGAGCGCGAAGCGCAGCAGCGTGCGCTCCTCCAGCCCGCCCACCAGCCGGCTCAGCACCACGAACGAGACGACCGCACCGACGGCGTACGCCCCGGCGTACGCGATCACCAGCCGCGGCGAGGTCTCGCCGGGGGAGATGCCTCGGGTCAGCCCGTAGGCCAGCGCGATGTTGACCGCGGCCACGACGCACTGGATGACGAACACCAGCCGCGTGTGCTCGAGGGCGTAGAAGCCGCGCAGCACCAGGTAGTGGCTGGTGAAGAAGACCAGGCCGGGCGCGAACAGCGACAGCGTCGGGCCGAAGAGGGCGAACGAGTCGCGGGCGGCGCCGTAGCCGTAGACCAGGTTGGCCACGTCGAGCGCCACCACCGGCAGCAGCAGCGCGAACGGCACGATCAGCGCGTAGGCCGTGCGCAGCGTCGAGCCGACACCGCGACCGAGCGCCGCCAGGTCGTGGTCGGCGGCGTACGCCGAGAGCCGCGGCAGCATCGCGGTCGCCAGCGAGACCGTGGCGATCGCGTGCGGGACCATCACCAGCAGGAACGCGCTGGAGTACACGGTGTAGCCGGTCGCGCCCTGCTGGTCGCACGAGTCGACGGCGGCCGCCGTACCGCTGGAGGCGATCCGCACCACGACCGTGTAGGCGATCTGGTTGACGATCACGAACAGCACGGTCCAGATGCCGAGCCGGAGCGTGTGCCCGAGCCCGGAGCCACGGAAGTCGAACCGCGGGCGGTACCGGTAGCCGGCCCTGCGCAGGAACGGCAGCAGGACCAGCAGCTGGACCGCGATCCCGAGCGTCGAGCCCAGCCCGAGCAGCGCCTCCTGGCCCGAGGAGAACGGCCCGAGCACGGAGTCCGTCGCGGACGCCGGGGAGCCGCCGCGGCAGACGTCGGCCGCGCGGCCGTAGATCGCGAGGTAGGCGCCGAGCACCGCGACCGAGATCACGTTGTTGGCGATCGGCGCCCACATCATCGGGCCGAAGATGCCGCGCGAGTTGAGCACCTGCCCGACCAGCACGAACATGCCGTAGAAGAAGATCTGCGGCAGGCAGTAGCGGGCGAAGTCGATCGCCGACTCCCGGTGCGCCGCCAGCTCGGGGGAGGAGTACGCGCTGGACAGGAACAGCTGCATGAGCAGCGGCGCCGCGAGCACCAGGATCGCGGTGACCCCGGCGAGGAACAGCCCGGCGAGGGTGATCACGCGGCTCGTGTACGCCGTCGCCGCCGTCCGCGTCGTACTTCATCGCGCGCACCAGCTGGGGCACCAGCACCGCGTTGAACACACCACCCGCGAGCAGGATGTAGAGCATGTTCGGGATCGTGTTCGCGATGTTGAACACGTCCGCGTGGAGCTGGATGCCGAGCGCCGCCGCGAGCAGCGCGCCGCGGGCGAAACCGCTGATCCGGCTGACGACGGTGCCCGCCGCCATCACGGCAGTCGAGCTCAGGACGCTGCGGGAGCTCGCAACGTCGTCACCCGCTTCGCTCACGGTTCGATCACGGTTCGATCACGGGGCGGTGCTCCGCCGGCTCAGTCCACGCTTGACCCAGCGCCGGATGATCATCACGACCAGCAGCGCCATGCCGGCGGCCATGATCGCCCAGATCAGGATGCCGACCTGGCTGCTGCGCACCGAGAACGAGATCGGCGTGCCGACCTCGTCGCCCTTCTTCGTGATCGGGACCAGGGTGACCTCGCGGACGCCGATGCCGGACGAGGCCGCGCTGAGCCGCACCGTCGTGCGCTGCTTCGGGGGCAGCGTGACCGTGTTGGGCGTGTCGATCGTGAGCTGCGGGCTGTTGGTGCGGGCGCGGATCCCGACCCGCACCCGCTGGTCGAGGTCGTTGACCAGGGTCACCACGAAGTTGCCGGTCTTGCCGGACATGGTGACGAACGGCCTGCCGACCACGACCCGGATCCCGCGCAGGTCTGTCGCTGATGTCCCGCGCGCAGCCGCTCCGCGTCCAGGACGGCGCCGAGCCGGTTGTTCCGGGCGTGGTACGACGTCGACTGCAGGGCGAGCCGGGTGTAGCCGTCGACGGCGCCGTCCGGCTCGGTGAGCGCGTCGGCGTACACCTGGGCCTGGACCACGGCCCGGTTCGCGGCCCGGACCATGCTGGGGCCGACCTCGGCCCTGCGCTGGCGCGCCGGGTAGGTGAGGTCGGTGCGCCGGGGTGCCGTGGTCGACGGGGCCGGAAGGCCCACGAGCCGCAGCCACGGCTGGTCGAGGGCGCCGAACAGGTCGGCCTGCCGCCAGTCCGTGCCCGGGTCCCACCCGGCGGGAAGGATCACGACCATCGGTGCCTTCGAGCCGGCTCATCGCCCGCAGCGCCGCGTCGGAGACGATCCGCTGGCGGATCGCGAGCGCGGTCCGCGGCGCGGACGGTCCGGGACCACCGGACTGGGCGCCGGCGTCACCGAACAGGATCTGCTGCCCGGCCGCGCTGCGCCAGTCGGTGCGCGCCGGATGGTCGGTGCGGTCGGTGAGCAGCACCCGTGTCTCGCTGTCGATCCGGCGGAAGCACCGAGTCGGGCAGGTAGCCGCCCGGCGGGACCACGGCCGCCTGGGCGTCGACCTGGTAGGCCTCGAACGTGCCGCGCGCGAGCTCGAACGAGGTGGTCAGCAGCTCCGGGGAGCGCCGTCCGAGCCCGGCCACGTCGGGATCGGCGTACCCGGTGCCGAGCACGGACTTGGTGGCGGCGACCTTGGTCAGCCGGTCGAGCCACGCGCGGGCCCGCGCTGCCGCCGGGTCATCGCCGTCGCCGCTCTCGTCCGCGGTGGCGTCGGACGACGGCGTGCCGGTCGCTGCTCGCTCCCCTCGTCGCTGGGGGTGGCGCTCGGGCTGGGTGAGGGGAGGCCGCCCGTCGATCGGGTCGTGCGGCGTGCCGGCGAGGGTGTCGGCAGCGTCGAGGACCGTCGGGTCGACGACCAGGGTCACCGGCGTCGACCCAGCGCTCTCGACCTCCCCGAGGATCCGCTCGAGGCGGCCCTCCTCACCGAGCAGGCGTTCCCAGCGCCTCGGCTCGCTCAGCGCCCCCGTGCTGTCGCGGCGGACCTGGGCACGGAACGGCACCACCATCGTGAGGTCGGTCCTGGGGGTGGTCGCGCGGTACAGCGGGGCGAACGTCCGGGCGCGGCCGTCGGCGACCGTGTCGCGGCCCAGCTTGTTGGTGCCGAGCGCGTGCACGCCGACCCAGTACACGCCGCGCTGGTCGGGGATCGGCAGCTCCGAGCGCGGGATGCGCAGCGAGAAGTCGGTGGACTTGCCCGGCGGCAGGTCACCGATCGCCACGAACGCGTTGCTGGTCTGGAGCCGGTCACCGACGTCGGCGTCGTACGGGAGCGCGGCGGCCTTCACCAGCCCCGCCGAGGTCGTGATCGGCTCGGTCGACACGAACGCGTGCACGTTGATGTCCTGCCACGCGCCCGTCGGAGGTGTTGGTCACGATGCCGCGCAGCCGCAGCGTGCCCGAGCGCGGGATCGTCGCGGGTGACATCGACGTGAGCCGCACCGCCAGCGGACCGGGCTTGCCCTTGCCGGCCGCAGCCGTGGGTGCGGCGGTCGCTGCCGGGAGTCCTCCGGCGACCAGCACGCCGAGCAGCACGGGCACCAGCCAACGCGCGCGCGACAGCGACGTACGACGGGACCGATGCACCCGGCGACTCTATCTGCGCCTAGTCTGTTTCCCCGTGTCCGACGAGCCCCTGCAGATGAGCGAGGTCCAGAGCCGCGCCGTCCAGGAGCTGCTCCGGATCGCGCCGGTCATCGACGAGCTCGGCGCCCGGTTCGAGGCGGCGGGCGAGGAGATCGCGCTGGTCGGCGGGCCGGTGCGCGACGCGATGCTGGGCCGGCTCCAGCAGGACCTCGACTTCACGACCTCGGCCCGTCCCGAGGTCACCGAACGGCTGCTCAAGGGCTGGGCCGACGCGATCTGGGACGTCGGCCGGGCGTTCGGCACGATCGGCTGCCGCAAGGGCGAGTGGCAGGTCGAGATCACGACGTACCGCTCCGAGGCCTACGACCGCGACTCCCGCAAGCCGGAGGTGGCGTACGGCGACTCGCTGGCCGAGGACCTGGTGCGCCGCGACTTCACCGTCAACGCGATGGCGGTGACCCTGCCGGAGCGGCGGTTCGAGGACCCGTACGGCGGGATCGTGGACCTCGCCCACCAGACCCTGCGCACGCCGGGCCGGCCGGAGGACTCGTTCTCCGACGACCCGCTGCGGATGATGCGCGCGGCCCGCTTCGCCGCCCAGCTCGGCTTCACGGTCGCTCCGGAGGTGCTGGCGGCGATGACCGACATGGCGGAACGGATCACGATCGTCTCCGCCGAGCGGGTGCGCGACGAGCTGGTCAAGCTGGTCTGCTCGCCCGATCCGCGCCGCGGGCTCGGCGTGCTGGTCGACACCGGGCTCGCGGCGTACGTCCTGCCGGAGCTGCCGGCGCTCGCCCTCGAGCGCGACGAGCACCACCGGCACAAGGACGTCTACCAGCACACGCTCACCGTGCTCGAGCAGTCGATCGACCTCGAGGACCGGCTCCCCGAGGGCGGACCCGACTTCGTGGCCCGCTTCGCCGCGCTCATGCACGACGTGGGCAAGCCGCAGGACCCGGCGGTTCCTCGGCGACGGCACGGTCACCTTCCACCACCACGACGTGGTCGGCGCCAAGCTCACGCGCAAGCGGATGCAGGCGCTGCGGTTCTCCCGGCGACCAGATCGACGCGGTGTCGACGCTGGTCGAGCTGCACCTGCGCTTCCACGGCTACGGCTCGGGGGAGTGGACCGACTCCGCGGTCCGCCGCTACGTCCGCGACGCCGGCCCGCTGCTGCCGTGGCTGCACGTGCTGACCCGCGCCGACTGCACCACCCGCAACCAGAGGAAGGCCGATCGGCTCCGGCGTACCTACGACGAGCTCGAGGCCCGGATCGAGCGGCTGTCCGAGGAGGAGGAGCTGGCCTCGATCCGGCCCGACCTCGACGGCAACCAGATCATGGAGATCCTCGGGATCGGGCCCGGCCGCGAGGTCGGCGAGGCCTACCGCCACCTGCTCGAGCTGCGGATGGACCACGGCCCGATGTCGCTACGACGAGGCCCGCGCCGCCCTCCTCGCCTGGGCGGAGGAACGCCAAACTCGTTGAGATCGGCCTCCGGCCCCGTTGAGATGGGCCTCCGGCCCGTTGAGAGGGGAGTTGAGGCCCAGGGCTCGGCTCGGTGGACTGCACAGGCACCCGACGCCCCGCCGTGGACGGAAGCGACCGTGGACGAGCGCTCGGGACGTCCGCTGCTCCTGTTAGACATGCAGGCGTGACCACGACCACCGAGGAGCCGACGACCGCGAGCGGGCCGAGGCACACCTGCGCGCGCTGGTCGGCCGCGACGACGCGCGGCTGCGCGACGACCAGTGGTCGGCGATCGAGGCGCTGGCCGTCGACCGCCGGCGCGCGCTGGTCGTGCAGCGCACCGGCTGGGGCAAGTCGGCGGTCTACTTCGTGGCCACGCTGCTGCTCCGCGCCGCAGGGCGCGGGGCCGACCGTGATCGTCTCGCCGCTGCTGGCGCTGATGCGCAACCAGATCGCCGCCGCCGAGCGGGCCGGCATCCGCGCGGTCACCATCAACTCGACGAACATCGAGGACTGGCAGCCGATCAACGCCGCGATCAACGCCGGCGAGGTCGACGTCCTGCTGGTCAGCCCCGAGCGGCTCAACAACCCCGGCTTCCGCGACGAGGTGCTGCCCCGGCTGGCCGCGACCTGTGGCCTGCTGGTGGTCGACGAGGCGCACTGCATCTCCGACTGGGGCCACGACTTCCGGCCCGACTACCGCCGCATCCGCACCCTGCTCGGCGACCTGCCCGACGGCATCCCGGTGCTGGCGACCACCGCGACCGCCAACGCCCGGGTCACCGACGACGTCGCGGAGCAGCTGCGGCGCGAGCGGGCGACGGTCGAAGGGCTGGGCACCGACGTGCTGGTGCTGCGCGGCTCCCTCGACCGGGAGTCGCTCCGGCTCGGCGTGGTCCGGCTGAAGACCCAGGCCCAGCGCCTGGCCTGGCTGGCCGACCACCTCGCCGAGCAGCCCGGCTCCGGCATCGTCTACTGCCTGACCGTCGCCGCGACCCAGGAGATCGCCGACTACCTGCGCTCGCGCGGCCACGACGTCGCGGCGTACTCCGGCCAGACCGACCCGACCGAGCGGCTCGCACTCGAGCAGGACCTCGCCGGAGGCAGGGTCAAGGCGCTGGTCGCCACCAGCGCGCTCGGCATGGGCTTCGACGCGACGCTCGGCTTCGTGGTCAACATGGGCGCGCCGGCGTCGCCGGTCGCCTACTACCAGCAGGTCGGCCGCGCCGGCCGTGGCACCGACGAGGCCACCGTCGTGCTGCTGCCGGCGATCGAGGACCGCGACATCTGGGCCTACTTCGGGTCCCTCGCCTTCCCGCGCGAGACGCTGGTCCGGCAGACGATCGAGGTGCTCGCGGCGGAGGGCCGGCCCCTGAGCACGCCCGCGCTGGAGACGTACGTCGAGCTCAACCGCACCCGGCTGGAGACGATGCTCAAGGTGCTCGACGTCGACGGCGCGGTCCGGCGGGTGCGCGGCGGCTGGGAGGCGACCGGTCGCGAGTGGGCCTACGACGAGGAGCGCTACCGCCGCGTGGCCGAGGCCCGCGAGCGCGAGCAGCGGGCGATGCTCGACTACCTCGACACCGACCGCTGCCGGATGCGCTTCCTGCGCGAGCAGCTCGACGACCCGGAGGCCGCCGACTGCGGGCGCTGCGACAACTGTGGGGGCTTCGCGGTCTCGGCCGACGTCTCCGCGTCGGCGCTGGAGGAGGCCGACGCCCGGCTGGCCCGGCCGGGCGTGGTGGTCGAGCCCCGCAAGATGTGGCCGACCGCGCTGGCCAACCTCGGGCGTCGAGCCTCAAGGGCAAGATCGCCGCGGGTGCGTCGGAGGGGCGCGCCGTCGCCCGGCTCACCGACCTGGGCCACGGCCAGGCGCTGCGTGACCTGTTCCGGCCGGATGCCCCCGACGGCCCGGTGCCGGTGCCGCTGGTGCACGCGGTGATCGAGGTGCTCCGCGACTGGCAGCCCCACGTCGACGGCATCGTCGTCGTCGAGTCGGCCACGCGGCCGATCCTGGTCGCCGACCTGGCCGACGGGCTGTCCCGGTTCCTCAAGAAGCCGCTGGTCGGCACCTGGGCGATCGCCGACCCGATCGGTCGAGCCCGGGCGCGGGGCGATGAACTCCGCCCAGCGCGTCGCCGCTGTCGGCCGGCGCTCCCGGCTGGAGGGTGAGATCCCGAGCGGCCCGGTGCTGCTGGTCGACGACCTGGTGGTGACCGGGTGGAGCCTCACGCTCGCCGCCCGCGCGATCCGGGCGGCCGGCGCGACCGGTGTGCTGCCGCTGACGCTCGCGGTGCAGTCGTAGCAGCGGATGGGGCAGGCTCGCACCATGCGCTTCGGACTCACGATCCTTCCCGAGATCCCCTGGGCCGAGGCGGCTCCGCGCTGGCGGGCCGCCGAGGACCTCGGCTTCGACCACGCCTGGACCTACGACCACCTGGTCTGGGGCGGGCTGCCGGAGTCGCCGTGGTTCGGCACGACGCCCACGCTGACCGCCGCCGCGCATGGTCACCTCGACCGTCCGGCTCGGCACGTTCGTGTCGTCGCCCAACTTCCGGCACCCGGTCACGTTCCACCGCGACGTGCAGTCGCTCGACGACATCTCCGGCGGCCGGTTCCTGCTCGGGGTGGGCACCGGCGGTGACCGCGACTCGCGCATCCTCGGCGGTCCCGACCTGAGTGTGAAGGAGCGGGTCGACCGGTTCCAGGAGTTCGTCGACCTGCTCGTGCGGCTGCGCACCGAGGACCACGTCACCTCCGACGGCACCTGGTTCTCGTCGTACGACGCGCGCACGCTGCCGCCGCTGCGCGACGTACCGCTGATCGTGGCCGGCAACGGACCCCGGTCCGTGCGGTTCGCGGCGCGCCGCGGCGACGCCTGGGTCACCACCGGCGGCAAGGCCGAGACGCTCGACGACTGGTTCGCCGGGCTGACGGCGTCGACCCGCGTGCTCGACGAGGCGCTGACCGCCGCCGGTCGCGAGCCGGGCGGGTTCGACCGCTACCTCAACCTCGACTCCTCGCCGCGCTTCTCGCTGGAGAGCACCGAGCTGTTCGCGGAGATGACCGGGCGCGCCGCCGAGATCGGCTTCACCGACGTGATCACGCACTGGCCCCGGCCCGACTCCCCCTACGCCGGCGACGAGGCCACCCTGGACTCCGTCGCCTCCGACGTGATCCCCGCCCTCCGCGCTGACCCGTCGCAGATGGCCGCTGTCGATTGGGTGACCCGGCGCAGATGGCGGCTGGCGATCGGGTGACCCGTCGCAGATGGCGACCCGCTGCTGGCTCCGGCCGTGACCATCTGCGACGGGTCAGCGGCCTCACGTCGACCATCTGCGACGGCTCAGCGCCCTTCCGGTCGACCATCTGCGACGGCTCAGCGCCCTTCCGTCGACCATCTGCGACGGGTCAGCGGTCAGGGGTCGACGAGCTGCCAGCCGTCGGCGTCGGCGAGGACCTCGATGTGCTCGCCGTTCTCGAGCATCCGGCGGTGGCCGGTCAGGGCGTGGAGCGTGACCGCGGTGGCCATCTGGTGGGCGACGACGAGCACGGTCTCGCCGCGGTGCTCGTCGGCGATCGAGCGCAGCGCCCCCTCGAGCCGGGCGACCACGTCGGCGCCGGACTCCCCGCCGGGGAACCGGGCCTGGAGGTCGCCGGCGAACCAGCGGTCGGTGACCGCGTGCAGTGCGGTCGAGGTCGAACGGGCCGCCGAGCAGGTCTCCGATCGCCATCTCCCGCAGCGACTTCTGCGCGGTGACGGCCCGCCCGCCGGCGAGTCCGAGCCGGGCGGCCACGATCTCGGCGGTCTGGACGGCGCGGGACGTGTCGCTGGCCCACACCCGTGCGACCCGCCGCCCGGTCAACGCGTCCGCGAGGGCCACCGACTGCTGCCGGCCCTCGGGGGTGAGTGATCCGCCCTCGTCGGAGAACCAGTCCTCGACGTACTCCGCGTCGCCGTGGCGGGCCAGCACCAGCGTCGCGGCGCAGAACAGGTCGCTCACCGGCTCAGGGTAGGGGCGAGCAGGTCAGGGGGCCGGGGTCACCGGCTCGTCGAGGAGTCGACGGAACGTGTACGCCGCACCGATCAGGACCACCGGGGCGGCCACGAGCAGGCCGACCAGGCACAGGAGCGCGCCCACGATGAAGGCGACGACGCCCAGCAGGTAGAACACCAGCGTCGCGCCGAGGTGGCCGGTGGTGAACGAGAAGCTGGCCTTGATCGCGTCGACCGGCGACAGGTTCTTGTCGACCACGTAGAACATCGACCAGTTCAGCAGGAACGCCGGCGATCAGGCCGGGCAGGTAGCACAGCAGCGTGCCGACGAACGTGATCAGCGCGACCAGCGCCGCGGTCCCGATCACCTGGGGCTTGACCGCCCACGTGAACACCTGGTCCATGGAGGCCGGCCTGCCGTCGGCGACGTTGAGCGCGTTCTTGATCAGGCCGGCGCCCAGCGCCTGCACGATCAGGCTCACCACGAGCCCGGCGAGGGCGGCGGCGAGCAGGCTGACGAACGAGGTTCGGGCCGCACTCCGCCCGGACGCTCTGGCCCGCCACCGTCGTCGTGCAGTCGCGGGTGGCGAGCAGCGTGGTCGCGCAGCAGGACCTGCACGATCGCTTCGACGACGATGACCACCAGGAAGACGACCAGGACCGGGACCAGCATCTCCGAGGGCTTCGCCTTGAACTTGTTCCAGCCGTAGCCGAACGCGTCGGGGGCGTTGTACGGCTGCTCGCCCGGCGGGGCGAACCCTCCCCCGGGCGGCGGCGGCGCCTATCCCGCGCCGCCGTAGCGGCGGTGCCTGTCCCGCGCCGTACGGCGACGGCGGCCCGTGCGGCGGGCGGCGGCGGGCGGCGGCGGGCCCCGCCTTCGGCTGTTGCCCGAGTCGCCGGGAGGAGGCGGAGGAGGCTGTTCGCTCATGGTCCGGATGGTAGAGCGAAACACCCCCTGCGCCTACGGGCGCAGGGGGTGTCTCGATGATCAGCTGAGAGGGGTGACGCCTAGCGCTCGACGTCGCCGCGGATGAAGGCCTCGACGCTGGCGCGGCCCTCGTCGTCGGGGCGCTGCACCGGCGGGGACTTCATCAGGTACGACGACGCCGAGAGCAGCGGGCCACCGATGCCGCGGTCCTTGGCGATCTTCGCCGCGCGGATCGCGTCGATGATGATGCCGGCCGAGTTGGGGGAGTCCCAGACCTCGAGCTTGTACTCCATGTTCAGCGGCACGTCGCCGAACGCGCGACCCTCGAGCCGGACGTAGGCCCACTTGCGGTCGTCGAGCCACTGCACGTAGTCCGACGGGCCGATGTGCACGTTGCGCGCGCCCGAGGTCGTGGGTCATGTTCGAGGTGACGGCCTGGGTCTTGGAGATCTTCTTCGACTCCAGGCGGTCGCGCTCGAGCATGTTCTTGAAGTCCATGTTGCCGCCGACGTTGAGCTGGTAGGTGCGGTCGAGCACGACGCCGCGGTCCTCGAACAGCTTGGCCAGCACGCGGTGGGTGATGGTGGCGCCGACCTGGGACTTGATGTCGTCGCCGACGATCGGCACGCCGGCGTCCTCGAACTTCTTGGCCCACTCGGGGTCGGAGGCGATGAACACCGGCAGCGCGTTGACGAAGGCCACGCCGGCGTCGATCGCGCACTGGGCGTAGAACTTGTCGGCCTCCTCGGAGCCCACCGGCAGGTAGGACACGAGCACGTCGGCCTTGGCGTCCTTGAGCGCCTGGACCACGTCGACCGGCTCGGCGTCGGACTCCTCGATGGTCTCGAGGTAGTACTTGCCCAGGCCGTCGAGGGTGGGCCCGCGCTGGACGGTGACGCCGGTCGGCGGCACGTCGGCGATCTGGATCGTGTTGTTCTCGGAGTTGTTGATCGCGTCGGAGAGGTCGAAGCCGACCTTCTTGGCGTCGACGTCGAACGCCGCGACGAACTCGACGTCGGAGACGTGGTAGTCGCCGAACGCGACGTGCATCAGACCGGGGACGCTGCCCGACGGGTCGGCGTCCTTGTAGTACTCGACGCCCTGGATCAGGGACGTGGCGCAGTTGCCGACGCCCACGATGGCTACGCGTACCGAACCCATGGGTTCTCCTCCACTTTCTGACTCTTCTCTCAGCTGACATCTGGTTGTGCGGGATGAGCGGGGTCGGGGCGACGGTCGTGCGCCTGGCGCTCGGCGTCGATCAGCCCGGTCAGCCACGTGAGCTCGCGCTCGACGGACTCGACGCTGTGCCGGTGCAGCTCCGCGGCGTACCGGTCGGCGCCGCTGTGCGAGGCGCGCACCCGGTCGAGCCGCTCCTGCAGCCGGGAGCGCCGGCCCTCGAGGATCGTGAGCCGGACGTCGAGGGCGGTGCGCGAGAAGAACGCGAACCGTACGTCGAAGTTGTCGTCCTCCCACGCGGCCGGACCGGACTCGGTCATCTGCGTGGAGAAGTGCTCACGGCCCGCGGGCGTGATCTGGTAGGTGATCCGCTGGTGCGGCGGACGGCGGCGGTGGGGACCACCTCGTCGGTGATCCAGCCGGCGCGCAGCATCTTCTTCAGCGCCGGGTAGAGCGAGCCGTAGGACAGCAGCCGGCTCCAGCCGAGCAGGAGGTTCAGCCGCTTGCGCAGCTCGTAGCCGTGCAGCGGGGACTCGTGCAGCAGTCCGAGGACTGCCATCTCGAGCGACTCTCCCTTGCGGGCCACGTGCTGTCTCCGTCTCCGTTCACTCGTGCGTTGCATCGCGACGTTCTATCCACCCGTTCTATCCGGATGTCCTATCGCGCACATCTATCGTAGCGATACATCCGGACATCACAAAGGGTCCCGGCCCCGGCGAACACTGGTCTTGACCGGCGTGGCGTGGTACTGGTCACCACTCCCCCGTGGGGTGGACCGGATCCCCCCGCGCGCGCCGTACCCTCGTGGAAGCCCGCACGACGACGAGAGACCCTTGGAGCAGACCTGCCGTGAGTGGACAGCGGAAGACCAGCCCGACCCGGGCCTCGGCCTCGAAGAAGCCGCCCGGCAAGGGCGGCAACCGCGCCAAGAGCGCGCCGGCGGCTGGAGCTGGGGACGGTTCTTCCGGATCGGCCTGGTCACCGCGCTGGTGTTCGTGATCATCGGCGCGCTCGGTTTCGTCTACGTCTACAGCTCGACGACGATCCCCAACCCCAACAAGGACTTCCAGACCCAGACCACCAACGTCTACTACAAGGACGGCAAGACCGGTCTGGGCCGGTTCGTGGAGCAGAACCGCGAGTCGATCCCGTTCGCGGAGATGCCCAAGCACGTGCGTGACGCGGTCGTCGCCGCCGAGGACCGCACCTTCTGGACCAACCGCGGCATCGACCCCAAGGGCATCCTGCGGGCCGCCTTCTCCAACGCCAGGGGCGGCTCGACGCAGGGCGCGTCGACGATCACCCAGCAGTACGTGAAGATCTACTACCTGTCCTCCGAGCGCACGCTCAAGCGCAAGATCAAGGAGGCGTTCGTCTCCCTGAAGCTGCAGAAGCAGCTGACCAAGAGCAAGATCCTCGAGGGCTACCTCAACACCATCTACTTCGGCCGCGGCGCCTACGGCATCCAGGCGGCGGCCCAGGCGTACTTCGGCGTCGACGCCAAGGACCTGACCGTCCAGCAGGGCGCGGTGCTCGCCTCGGTCCTCAACTCGCCGCAGAGCTTCGACCCGGCCGAGGGGCCGGACGCGAGGCAGCGTCTGCTCGGCCGCTACCGCTACACGCTCAGCGGGATGGCGAAGATGGGCACGCTCGACGCGGCCAAGGCCGACCAGCTGAGCGCGAAGCTCCCCGCCTTCCCCACGTTCAAGCGGGCGCAGACGTACTCGGGCCAGAAGGGCTTCATGCTCGAGATGGTCAAGAACGAGCTGCACCGGCTCGGCTACAACGACGACACGATCGACGGTGGCGGGCTCCGGGTCACGACCACCTTCGCCAAGCCGGTGATGCGGGCGATCCGCAACGGGGTGCACTCGGTGCAGCCCAAGGGGCTCAAGCAGCTCCACACCGGTGCGGTCTCGCTCGACAACGAGACCGGCGCCGTGCGCGGGATCTTCGGCGGCCAGGACTACCTCAAGAGCCCGTTCAACTGGGCCCTCAAGGGCGGCCAGCCCGGGTCGTCGTTCAAGCCGTTCGCGCTCGCGGCGGGGCTCAAGGACGGGTTCAGCCTGAAGGACACCTTCCAGGGCAACTCGCCGTACGTGTTCCCGGACGGCAGCGAGGTGAAGAACGAGGGGGCCGGCTCCGGCACCAGCTACGGGTCGAGCGATCAACCTGATCACGGCCACCGAGCAGTCGGTCAACACCGCCTACGTCGACCTGACCGCCTCGATGCCCAAGGGTCCCCAGAAGATCGCCGCCATGGCCACCGACCTCGGCGTCGACACCAAGAAGTACGGCATCAAGCCGACCTCCGGGATCTCCCTGGGTCCGGAGCGGGTCGGCATGCTGGACATGGCCAACGGGTACTCGACGATCGCCAACGCCGGCGTCGCGCACCCGTGGTACGTCGTGGAGAAGGTGACCCGCGCCTCCGACGGCAAGACGCTCTACAAGGCGCCGCACAAGAAGAAGAAGGCGCTCGACCCCGACATCGCGGCCGACACGTCGTACGCGCTGCAGCAGGTGGCCATCAACGGCACCGGGCGGAGCGCCAACGTGATCGGCAGGCCGACGGCCGGCAAGACCGGCACCGCGACCAACGACAAGGACCAGGTGTCGAGCTCCTGGTACATCGGCTACACCCCGCAGACGACCACGGCCGTGATGTACGTCCGGGGTGACGGCAACGACCAGCTCGACGGCTGGCTCCCCGACTACAACGGGGCGGCCGGCTACTTCGGCGCCAACTACCCGGCGCGCACCTGGGCCGCGATCATGCAGGCGGAGATGGACGGGCTCCCGATCGAGAAGTTCCCCCCGCCCGTGTTCGTCGACGGCAACGCGCCGACCGCGGGACACGCCCCCGGCCCCGACCCTCGCGCCGCAGCCGACCAACACGCCGCAGCCGAGCAGGACGCCGAAGCCGAGCAGCCGACCCCGAAGCCGAGCCGGACCCCGAAGCCGTCGCCGACCCCGAAGCCGTCCCCGACCCCGACACCCGACCACCGACCCCTCGCCGTCCCTGCCCACGGGCACGCCGACCGACCCGGGCGAACGGCAGCGGCAACGGCGGCGGCGGCGGTGGCGGAGGCGGAGGCGGCGGCGACGGCGAGCCCGGCCGGACCAGCGGCCCGTGACACCGGGGCCCGCCGAGGTCCCGAGCCCGACCCGGACCGACCCGATCGCGCGCTCCTTGAGCGAACGGATCGGCGGTCCGGTGGGGGAGCACGCCCGCCCGCACCCGTGGCTGACGCCGGTGCGGGTGCTGCTCGCCGTCTTCACGGTGGTGGCCGCGCTGAGCCTGGTGCAGAAGGTCCCGTGCATGCAGACGCACTGGACCGACAACGACGTCCGCTACTCCAAGATGTGCTACTCCGACATCCCCTACCTCTACGTGCCGCGCGGGATGGCGGAGCAGGCCTGGCCGTACGCCGACACCGGTGGCCGCTACCAGGTGATGGAGTACCCGGTCGGCATCTCCTACTTCGCGTGGGGGACGTCCCTGCTCACGAAGCCGTTCGCGTCCGGGCCGTCCGCGCAGGTCCGCGCCGCGACACCGGTCGACGACCTGCTGGGGCTGCCGGGCATGGTCACCGAGATCAACACCTACTTCCTGGTCAACGCCGTGCTGCTGCTGGCGTTCGGGCTCCTGGCGACGTTCTTCATGGCCGGGGCACACCGGCGACGGCCGTGGGACGCGATCGGGTTCGCCGCCTCACCCGTCCTGCTGCTGAGCGGGCTGGTCAACTGGGACATGCTGGCGGTGGCCTGCGTGGCCGGTGCGTTCTGGGCCTGGGCGCGCGGCCGGCCGGTGCTGACCGGGATCTTCCTCGGTGTCGGCACGGCGACGAAGCTCTACCCGCTGTTCCTGTTCGGCGCGATGCTCGTCGTGTGCGTACGCCGCGGCCAGGTGCCGGTGTTCGTCAAGGCGCTGGCGGCCGGCGCCGCGGCCTGGGCGGTGCTCAACCTGCCGGCGATGCTGACCGGCTTCGAGCAGTGGAAGGTGTTCTGGTCGTTCAACGCCGCGCGGGGGCCCGACCTCGGGTCGCTGTGGCTGATGGCCAGCAACCTGCACCACACGGCCTCACCGGACACGGTGAACCTGGTGTCCTGGCTGGTGTTCGGCGCCGCGTGCATCGCGGTCCTGGTGCTCGGGCTGCTCGCGGAGCACCCGCCGCGGATGGCCCAGCTCGGGTTCCTGATCGTGGCGGCGTTCCTGATCGTGAACAAGGTCTACTCGCCGCAGTACGTGCTCTGGCTGCTGCCGCTGGCCGTGCTGGCCCGGCCACGGCTGCGTGACCTGCTGATCTGGCAGGCCTGCGAGATCTTCTACTTCGCGAGCGTCTGGTACTACCTCGGCGGCTTCACCGCGTCCGGCACGTCCGGCGCGACGGATCCGGTGTACCTGTGGGCGATCCCGATCCGCGTCGCCGGCGAGATCTTCCTGATGACGATGGTGGTGCGCGACATCCTCGACCCGCGGCGCGACCCGGTGCGCAACGGCCGCACGCTCGCCATCACACCGGGAGGGGGGCCGGGTCAGCCGACGACGCTCAGCCGATCTTGACCTGGTCGAATGAGGTCGCGGTGTAGCGCACCCGCACCGGCACCTCGGCGCCGACCTCGGGCACGGTCGCGCCCGACGGGCAGGAACAGCATGGACGCCTGCATGTGCGGTGGCTCGGCGAAGAAACGCTGCTTCCCGTCCACCGTGTACGGCGAGCGCACCAGCCCTGCGGCGTCGAGACCGCCCCTGGCGAGCGACCCGGCGCGCGAGCGGAACGAGCGGTCGCCGGTGGGCGCCTCCAGCCCGATGCCGTGCGCGGTACCTCCGGAGACGACGAGCAGCGTGCCCGCGCGTGGTGCCGAGCGCTGCCGGTAGCCGAAGCGCTGGCCGCGGGCGAGCGGGTGGGCGTCGATCACCGTCGCGCGTACGTCGAGCGCGCCGCGGTCGCCGAGCCAGAGCCCGGTGCCGACCCGCGGCCGGAAGGTGTAGTCGGGCCACGTCGAGCGCACGGCGGTGAGCTCGGCGTCGGAGAGGTGCGAGACGTGGACGGTGCGGCGTGGTGAGGTCAGACCCGCGGCCACGATGTCGGTCAGCAGCCGCTCCACCTCGGGCAGCTGGTCCGCGGCCAGCGGAAGGTGCAGTGCGACCCCCTCGAGGTGGCAGCCGGTGAGCGCCCTGCCGGCCTCGCGCAGGCCGGCGGCCGTGAACCCGTGGCGCAGCATCGAGGTGACCAGCTCGAGCACGATGCGTGGCCGCACCCCGTCGCTCGCACCGCGCGCCTGCAGGTCACGCAGGTCCTCCAGCCGCCCGACGGTGTGCACCATCCGGTCCAGCAGCGGCGTGGCGACGGTGGGTCGCCACGGGCTGAGCACGAGCACGGAGCCGGGGAACCGCTTCTCGACCGCGGCCACCTCGGCGTAGGTGCCCACGGCGATCGTGTCGCGCTCGAGCCAGGTCGCGCGCCGGGCCAGCCGGCCCAGGCCGAAGCCGTAGCCGTTGCCCTTGGCCACCGGCACCAGTCCCGGCTCGCGCTCGACCACGCCGGTGAGGTGGTCGCGCCAGCGGTTGCCGTCGACGTACAGCGTCAGCGGCATCAGCCCCTCCTCCGCATGTAGACGTCGAACGCCTTGTAGACGAGGCGGTTGAGCGGCAGGTCCCACTCGCCGGCGTACTCCACCGCCTCGCCGCCGGTGCCGACCTTGAACTGGATCAGGCCCAGGTGCGGATCGTCGGAGTCGAGCGTGTCGGTGATCCCGCGCAGGTCGTAGACGTCGGCGCCGACGGCGAGCGAGTCGCGCATCATCTGCCACTGGATCGCGTTGGACCCACGCACCTCGCGCTTGTGGGTGGTGGAGGCGCCGTAGGAGTACCAGGTGTGGGTGCCGACCCGGATCCAGATCGTGCTCGCCACGAGGTCGCCCTCGTGGCGCGCGGTGTAGACCCGGATCCGGTCCGGATCCTCCGCGGACAGCGCGTCGACCATGGTGCGGAAGTAGGACAGCGGGCGGGGCGTGAAGTGGTCGCGCTCGGCGGTCTCGACGTACAGCCGGTGGAACGCCTCGAGGTCGTCGCGTCCGCCGCTCCGGTGGTCGAGCCTGTCGAGACCACCTCGACGCCGGCCTTGGCCGCCTTCTTGATGTTGCGGCGCCACTGCTGGTTCATGCCCGCCAGCACGTCGTCCTCGGTACGCCCGGCGAGCGGCACCTGGAAGTTGTACTGCGGCTGGCCGGCGGCGAAGCCGCCGCTGACCGACTGCGGCAACCAGCCGAGCGCGCGCAGCTGGGAGACCACCCGGGCGCCCGTGGTGCTCCGCTCGGTGGGGGGTACGTCGACCAGCGAGCGCGTGGCGTCGTCCGCGATGCCGTCCTTCACCTGCTGGGCCGTCCACCGGCGGGTGACCACGGGCGGCCCGATCCGGATCCCGAACGCGCCCTGGGCCTTGAGGTGCGCGGCCATCGGCTCCAGCCACGCCCCGAGGTCCTCGGTGTCCCAGTCGATGACCGGGCCCTCGGGGAGGTAGGCGAGGTAGCGGGCCACCTTCGGCAGCTGCCGGTAGAGCACCAGCGCGACGCCGACCAGCTCCTCGTCGCCGGTCGAGCCTGTCGAGACCCAGCCGATCGACTCCGGCGTCCACTCGGGCTTCACCGCGCCCAGGCCGGGGTCTGCAGGAAGCTCGCCGACCGCCGCGACCTCAGGAAGGAGACGTGCTCCTCGGTGCTGACGGTGCGCACGCGCAGGGGAGAGGTGGAGGGCACGCGGCGAGCCTACGGGCTGGGCGACCGGGGGCTGCGACGGGTCGTTGCCGTCCGGTCAGAGCCGTTCGCGCAGCCAGGCGAAGTCGGCGCGGTGCTCGGCGGCACCGCCCGGCGTCTCGCAGATCACCGGGGCGCCGGCCTCGCGGACCACGCCGGCGAACTCGTCGGGCGTCGAGCTGGCCGGCGCCGAAGTTGGCGTGCCGGTCGGCGCCGGAGTCGAAGGCGTCGCGGCTGTCGTTGGCGTGCACGAGGTCGATCCGGCCGGTGATCGCCGCGGACCTTGTCGACCGCCGTGCCGAGGTCGATGCCGCCGGCCCAGGCGTGGCAGGTGTCGAGGCAGAAGCCCGACCTGCTCGGCGCCCTCGGCCGCGGAGATGGCGTCCCAGACGCCGGCGATCCGGTCGAGGTGGCGGGCCATCGCGTTGTCGCCGCCGGCGGTGTTCTCGATCAGCAGCGGGATCTTGATGTCGGTCGCCTCGACCGCCTTGCGCCAGTTGTCGAAGCCCTTCGCCGGGTCGTCGTCCTTGTTGACGTGGCCGCCGTGGACGATCAGGCCCTTGGCGCCGATCTCGGCCGCGGCGTCCATGTGCTGCTGGAGCAGCTTGCGGCTCGGGATCCGGATCCGGTTGTTGGTCGTGGCGACGTTGACGATGTAGGGCGCGTGGACGTAGAGGTCGACGCCCGCCGCCTCGGCGTCGTCGCGCAGCGCCGGCGGCGCCGCCGGCGTAGCGGACCTCGGGGCCCTTGTAGCCCTGCGGGTCACCGAGGAAGAACTGCACCAGCGTGGTCTCGCGGGCCTGCGCCTCGGCGACCGGGTCGGTCTGCTCGACGTGCGCCCCGATGGCGATCTGGCTGCTGGAACTCATGCGCCCAGCCTAGGTCGCCCGACGACCTCGCCGCCGGGAGTCCGGGCCGAGCGCCTGTGGACGACGATTTCGTCGGTACGCCGCGGGCGTTGGTAACCTTGCGCGTCGCTCTCCCCGGATGGCGCGTCGGGCACCGCACAGCCCTCCTGCCACGGAACGTCCGTGGCCGCCGAGTCCGAAGGAGGTGGAGAACGCTGTGCGTGCCTATGAACTGATGGTCATCCTCGATCCCGACCTCGAGGAGCGCACCGTCGCAGCCGTCGCTCGACACCTACCTCAACGTCGTCCGCAAGGACGGTGGGTCCGTCGAGAACGTCGACATCTGGGGCCGCCGCCGTCTCGCCTACGAGATCGACAAGAACGCCGAAGGCATCTACGCCGTCGTGACGCTCCAGGCCGAGCCTGCGACCGTCAAGGAGCTCGACCGCCAGCTCACGCTGAACGAGTCGGTGCTCCGCACCAAGGTCATCCGGCCCGACGCCCGCTGACCGCGCGTACCTCACGACCACCTAGGGAGCACCGCATGGCAGGCGAGACCGTCATCACCGTCGTCGGCAACCTGGTCGACGACCCCGAGCTGCGCTTCACCCCGTCGGGTGCGGCCGTGGCGAACTTCCGGATCGCGTCCACCCCGCGGACCTTCAACCGGCAGACCAACGAGTGGAAGGACGGCGAGGCGCTGTTCCTCTCCTGCTCGGTCTGGCGGCAGGCCGCGGAGAACGTCGCCGAGTCGCTGACCAGCAGGCATGCGCGTCGTGGTCCAGGGCCGGCTCAAGGCAGCGCACCTACGAGACCCGCGAGGGCGAGAAGCGCACCGTCTTCGAGATCGAGGTCGAGGAGGTCGGGCCGAGCCTGAAGTACGCCACCGCGAAGGTCACCCGCGCCACCCGCGGCGGCGGCGGCGGCGGCTACGGCGGCCAGCAGGCCGGCGGCGGGGACGACCCGTGGGCCACCCCGGCCGGCGGCCAGCAGGCTCCCGCGGCGTCCGGCCAGGGCGGCGCGCCGCAGGGCGGCAGCAGCCCCGCAGGGCGGCGCTCCGCAGGGCGGCCAGCAGCGTGACCCGTGGGCGGGCGGCTCCAGCGACGAGCCCCCGTTCTGATCCAGCACCACCGACACCGCACCACTCGAACCAGCCAACACCCATTCCGGCGTGAGCCCTTCGACAGCCATTCCGGCACCGCCGGGCTCTGAGAGGAGCACCACAATGGCCAAGGCAGTGATTCGCAAGCCCAAGAAGAAGGTTTGCCAGTTCTGCAAGGACAAGGTGTCGTACGTCGACTACAAGGACACCAACCTGCTGCGCAAGTTCATCTCCGACCGCGGCAAGATCCGCGCGCGCCGGGTGACCGGCAACTGCGTCCAGCACCAGCGCGACGTCGCCACGGCGGTCAAGAACGCCCGTGAGGTCGCCCTGCTGCCCTACACGTCCGCCGGCGCGCTGAGAGGAGATCGGGAGATGAAGCTCATCCTCACCCAGGAAGTGACCGGTCTCGGCAGTCGCCGGCGACGTGGTCGAGGTCAAGGACGGCTACGGCCGCAACTACCTCGTCCCGCGGGGCTTCGCGATCGTCTGGACCCAGGGCGGCGAGAAGACCATCGAGTCGATCAAGCAAGTCCCGCGACGCCCGGTCGGTGCGCGACGCCGACCACGCCGCGCAGGTGAAGGCCAAGCTCGAGGGCTCGACCTTCAACGTCACGCGTCCGCGCGGGCGAGGGCGGCCGGCTCTTCGGTGCCGTCACCGCCGCCGACATCGCGGCCGCGATCAACGAGTCGGTCTCCGGCGACCAGGTCGACAAGCGGACCATCGTGGTCGGCAACCCGATCAAGTCGCTCGGCACCCACACGGTGACCGTGCGGGTGCACGACGAGGTCGAGGCGCAGGTCAACCTCAACGTCGTCTCCGCCTGAGCCGGGCCGGGTCGCGGGCCGGATACCACGGTCCCGTGGTAAGCAGCCGCTTCCCTAGCGAAATCCCGCTAGGGAAGCGGCTGTTTCGCATAGGGAAGTACGACGGGCGCGCGGCAGCCGGGTCAGTCCTCGGCGCGCTTCACCGGGTGCACCTCGAGCGGACCCGGGCCGCCGAGCCACGTCCGGCGGTGCACGCGGAACAGGTAGTAGATGACCGCGATGTTCACGATCCCGATCAGCAGCAGCGTCGGGGTGACCAGCGCGTCCACGCCGCCGCCGTACGCGACGACGGGCAGCACCACCAGCGCGGCCAGGCCCCAGGTGAGGACGCCGAACCGGCCCGCCACGAAGACGTCGCGGGGCTGCTGGTCGATCGCGGCCCGGCCGACCGCGCGCACCAGGAACAGGCTGAACAGCGTCTGCGGCAGCGCCACGAACCACTGGAACGACACCGTGATGTCGGGGTTGTGCTCGGGCACCAGCAGGTGGCTCACCTGCGGGAACCACAGCGGCACGCTCACGACGAACGCGACCACGCCCAGCCAGCGCACCACGTCGAGGTCGAGGTCGCTGGCCCTGGACAGCGCCCAGACGCCGGCCAGCACCAGCAGCCAGCCGAGGGGGTCGGGCAGGGCGTCGTAGAAGCGCCACTCGGGGTGCGGGTCGCGGGGGAAGTTCGCGGGAACCAGCACGATCACCAGGCCCATGGCGATCTTCTGGAGCGGCGTCACGCGGGCTCAGCCTAGGTCGCGCCGACGCGCAGCCACGCCGTTCCGCGCGAGCGCGCCACGAGCACGACCCCGCGGCCGCCCATGAACGCGACACCGAACGCCACCCACAGCCAGGTCAGCGTGCCCGGGCCGGCGACCGCGGCCCAGGCGGCCGGCGCGAAGACGATGAGCACCACGAGTCCGGCCCAGGCGAGGTAGCGCCCGTCGCCGGCCCCGATCAGCACGCCGTCGAGCACGAAGACCACCCCGGCGACCGGCTGGGTCAGCGCCGCCACCAGCAGCACCGGGACCAGCAGGTCGAGCACCACGGGGTCGGTCGTGAACAGCGGGCCGAGCGCCCAGGCGGACGCCGCCAGCAGCAGTCCGGTGACGACCCCGCTGACCAGCCCGTAGCGCACCATCTGGTCGGTGACCGCACGCGTGCCGGGCACGTCGCCGGCTCCGAGCGAGCGGCCGGTGATCGCCTGGGCGGCGATCGCGATCGCGTCGAGCACGAAGGCGAGGAACGTCCAGATCGTCATCGCCAGCTGCATCGCGGCCAGGTCGGCGCTGCCGAGCCGCGCCGCGCCGTACGTCATCACGAGCAGGGACACGCGGAGGGTGAGCGTGCGCAGCAGCAGGGGTACGCCGGCCCGGCCGGCGGCCCGGATCCCGGGCAGGTCGGGCGCCAGCGGGGCGCCGCTCGCCCGCGCCGCCCGGACCACCACCCAGACCAGCGCCAGCGCCGACCCGAGCTGGGCGACGCAGGGTGCCGAGCGCGGAGCCGGCGATGCCCAGCCCCACGCCGTACACCAGCGCGAGGTTGAGCACCACGTTCGCGACGTTGCCGACCACGGCGACCACCAGCGGCGTGCGGGTGTCCTGGAGGCCGCGGAGGACGCCGGTGGCGGCGAGCATCAGCAGCAGGGGCGCGGCGCCGAGCAGGGCGATGTGCAGGTACGTCGTGGCGTACGCCGCGACGTCGGCGCTCGGGCCGAACCAGGCCGACGACGGTGCGCGTCGCCGGCAGCACCGCGACGCGTCACGACCACGCCGATCAGTGCCGCCAGCCAGAGGCCGTCCACGCCCTGGGCCAGCGCGCCCTCCGGTGTCGCCGGCGCCGACCCGGCGGGCGACCGAGGCCGTGGTGCCGTAGGCGAGGAAGATGCACAGGCTGACCAGGGTGCCGAGCACCGACGAGGCGATGCCGAGCCCGGCCAGCTGCGGGGTGCCGAGGTGGCCGACGATGGCGGCGTCGGCGAGCAGGAAGAGCGGCTCCGCGACCAGGGCGAGGAACGCCGGGACCGCGAGCCGGACGATCTCGCGCCGGGCGTCCGCCGGCGGCCACCGGGCCCGTGACCGACGGCCTCCGATACCACGGACGGCGGCGCCCTGTCATCGGTTCCGCCTCTCGTCCGGCCTGTGCATAACTCGGTGTCCGGCTGTGGGTTTCCGCGGACCACGGGCTGATTGTCGACAAACCAACCGGAGCGTCCCAGATGGCGACACGGTGAACGGAGAGTTTCCGAACTTTCTTCCGCCACACCCCCTGTGCGTGCCGAAACCGCAGGTCAGCGTGGGGATGAGGGCAAATACTGCGGGACCGTCCACAGGCGCCAACAGCCTGTGCACACTCCCGGCGGCGTGTTCCACACGATCAACACCGGTTGTCCACAGGCGCCTGTGGACGACGGTCTTGGCAGCGGCTCGTCGGCACGCCTAGTGTCGCCCGGTCCGGTGCGGGAGACGACCGGGCGGGGGGTGGTCCTCGCTACCGTCGGAACCGGGTCGTTCGAGCAGGAGTTGGGTGGTTGCCGTTGAGTCAGCTGGTCGACAGCGGCGAGGCGTCGTGGACCGCCGAGCCGCCGACGTCCTACGGCGAGAGCCAGGAGACCAGGAGCACTGGTCGGGCGGATGCCGCCGCAGGACGCCGACGCCGAGCAGAGCGTGCTGGGCGCGATGCTGCATCTCCAAGGACGCGATCGCCGACGTCAACGAGCAGATCAAGGGCGGCGACTTCTACCGGCCGGCCCACGAGACGATCTACGACGCGATCGTCGAGCTCTACGGCCGGGCGAGCCGGCCGACCCGGTCACGGTGGTCGGCCGAGCTCAACCGTCGCGGTGAGCTGGCCCGCGGTCGGCGGCGCGCCGTACCTCCACACGCTGACTCGGCCAGCGTGCCGATCGCGACCAACGCGTCGTTACTACGCCGACATCGTCCGCGAGAAGGCGATCCTGCGCCGGCTGGTCGACGCCGGCACCAAGATCGCGCAGATGGGCTACGCCGGCGAGGGCGACGTCGACGACACCGTCGACCGTGGCCCAGCAGGAGATCTACGCGGTCAGCGAGAAGCGCACCGCAGGAGGACTACGCGCCGCTGAGCGCGATCATGGAGGCGACCCTCGACGAGATCGAGGCGATCTCCAACCACGACGGCACCATGCGGCGGCGTGCCGACCGGCTTCGCCGACCTCGACGAGCTGGTCAACGGCTTCCAGGGCGGCCAGATGATCATCGTCGCCGCCCGGCCCGCGGTCGGGAAGTCGACGCTGGCGCTGGACTTCTGCCGGGCCGCGTCGATCGCACAACAACCAGACCAGCGTGATCTTCAGCCTCGAGATGTCGCAAGATCCGAGATCACCATGCGGCTGCTGTCGGCGGAGGCGAAGATCCCGCTCAACCACATCCGCAACGGCGGCATGGGCGAGGACGACTGGAACAAGCTCGGTGCCCAAGATGGGCCAGGTCTCCGGGGCGCCGATGTTCATCGACGACAGCCCCAACATGACGATGATGGAGATCCGGGCCAAGGCCCGCCGGCTCAAGCAGCGCCACGACCTCCAGCTGATCGTGATCGACTACCTCCAGCTGATGACCAGCGGCAAGAAGGTCGAGTCCCGCCAGGTCGAGGTCTCGGAGTTCTCCCGCCAGATCAAGCTGCTCGCCAAGGAGCTCGAGGTCCCGATCGTCGCGCTCTCGCAGCTCAACCGTGGCCCCGAGCAGCGCTCCGACAAGCGGCCGATGATGTCCGACCTGCGCGAGTCCGGCTCGATCGAGCAGGACGCCGACATCGTGATGCTGCTGCACCGCGAGGACGTCTACGAGAAGGAGTCGACCCGCGCCGGCGAGGCCGACATCATCGTCGCCAAGCACCGCAACGGCCCCACCCGCGACGTCACGGTCGCTTCCAGGGCCACTACAGCCGCTTCGTCGACATGACCAGCTGACGCTCACCACCAGCCCTGCCGGCGCGCCCAGCGCAGCAGCAGGAAGCTCATCACGAGCATGATCAGCAGCACGATCGTCAGCTCGATCCTGTTCTCGCGGACGGCCACGATCATGTTCATGCCCTCGATCGACGCGATCGCGGTGATCGGCAGCGTGACCGCCGCGATCACGGCCAGCCGCTCCATCGCGACCGTCATCTTGGTGTTGACCTTGGTCTGGTAGAGCTCGATCACGCCGAACAGGAACTGCGACTCGCCGTCCGCGATCGAGCGCACCCGGTCGAACTGGTCGGTGAGGTCGCGCGCGTGGTCCTTGGCCGTCTCGTCGGTGACCCGGGCCAGCGCCGCGGCACCGCGCCCACACGTCGCAGCACTGCGCGGCCATGGTGCGGGTGGTGATCAGCTCGTGCCGGATCAGGAACATCCGCTCCAGCAGCGCCTCCGGCTGGGTCAGGCGGGAGTCCATCACGTGCTGCTCCAGGCCGGGCAGCTTGTCGGCCACCTCGGTGATCAGGTCGCGCTGCCGCCGGGCGACCCCGGAGGTGATCGCGAAGGACAGGTCGTACGGCGTCGCCGGCCGGAACCGCCCGGACGCGATCCGGCGCAGCGCCGCGTCGGTCTCGACCATCGCCTGGGCCGGGTCGACGATCGGGTTCAGCGGCCCGTGCACGGTGACCAGGTAGTCGCGGCCCACGATCTGGTCCAGCTCGAGCAGGTGCACGTGCCCCGCGCCGCCGAGCAGCGGCGACTGGGTGGTGATGAACAGGTGGTCGACGTAGGCGTGCACCGTCGGCACGTGGTTGCGGCCCCGGCACGCCTCGAGCACCTTCTCGTGGCAGCCGAGGCCGCGCAGGACCATCTCGACCTCGGGGCTCCACTCGGGTACGTCGACCCAGGTGAACCCGCCGTCCGGCCCTCCGATCGGCTCGTGCGGGTCACGGATCCGGACGCCGTCGCCGTCGACGTACCGCATCTCCATCATGAGCCCAGCGTGGCCCGGCGCGGTGCCGTTGGGAAGCCCGGAGTCAGCGCTCCAGCAGGGCGACCCGGCCGTCCGTGCCGGACGCCCAGCAGGCACCGTCCTTGGTGCACTGCACGGCGTCGAACGCCGGTGTCGCTGAACCGGTGCCAGGTGCGGCCGCCGTCGCGGGTCAGGTCGCTGCCGTTGGGGCCGACCGCGACCGCCGTGCGGGGCGCGCCGGAGAGCCAGCTGACGCCGGAGCGGTAGCCGCTCAGGTCGCCGCCGTTCGTCCAGGAGCGCCCGCCGTCGCCGGAGAACGCCGAGGCGTCGGCGCCGTCGTCCGGTGCGGTGAAGTCGCCACCGACCGCGATGCCCTGCCGGGGGTTGCGGAACGCCAGGGAGAACACGCCGCCGGCCGGCGCCGCGGGGATCGTGGAGTCCGCCACGGTCCAGGTGTGGCCCCGGTCGCGCGAGTGGAAGATCCGCGACGCACTTCCGCCGGAGGCCAGCCAGACGTCGCGTCCGCCCGCGGTCACCAGGCAGGTGCCGCTGGCCGCGAAGCCGAACTCGCCGTCGACCGCGGCCGGCATCCCGGCCGGGTCGACCAGCTGCCACGAGGCACCGGAGTCCCGGGTCTCGATGATCCGGAACTTCCCGTCGACCGGGTCGCTCATCGCGACGCCGTACTTCCCGCCGGGCCAGAACGCGAGGCAGTCGTAGAACGCCGCGGGGTCGTTGTTCGTGAACGTCCGCTGCCACGTCGCGCCGCCGTCGGTGGTGCGGTAGATCCGGCTCGCGTCCGCCTCACCGATCGCGAGCACCTGGGCGTGGGTCGCGTCGGTCGCCTCCACGTCGCGGAAGAGTAGACCGTCCGCCCCGCGCGGGCTGACGTCCTGCCAGCTCGCGCCGCCGTCCGTGGTGCGCCAGACCCCGCCGGCGCTGCCGCTGACCCAGGCGACGTCGCGGTCGACGGCGTCGAGGCCGCGCAGCTGCTGGTCGGTGTCGACGTCCGCCGCCCGCCAGGTCGGGTCGCCGTGCACGGGACGCGCGACGCCCGGTGCGGTGGAGCCGAGGAGCAGGGCCGTGGTCAGGGTGGCGATCCCGAGAAGTACGCGCATGAGGCCCACCCTGACCTGTCGGTGACGCGCTCGGCAAGACCTCGTCGGGGCCGGGCCTCTGGGCGCTCCGGCCAGCGGCAGCAGCCGGCCGTTCTCACGGGTTCGGCGGACCTCAGCCGTGGGGCGGGGGTGCCCGATCGACGTTGACCGTGGGCACGCCTGTGCCCGAGCGGGCGATCACGCACACCGACGGCTCGTCGGCCGGGTTGCTCTCGCGGTGGACCGTGAACGCCGGCACGTGGATGAAGTCGCCTGCGTGTGCGTCGACGTACCCCGCCAGTCCTTCGCACTCGAACCGCAGCACCCCGCGCACGACGTAGAGCCCGGACTCGTTGCGGTCGTGGTGGTGCCAGCCCGATACTGCGCCGGCGGCCGTGGTCACCTGACCGGCCCACAGCCCGGGAGCCGCGAACGCCCGTTGCCGGAACATGCCGTAGGTCGGGTCGGCCTCGACCAGCTCGTCGGGGCGGATGATCCGGATCGGGTCGGGCACGGCTCGGTCCTCTCGCGGGCTGGCGTCAACCACCCTAGGAGCGCAGCACGCGGTAGTCGATGAACGTCGCGAGCGGCGACTGCCGCACGCCCGAGGTGCTCGAGGTGCAGCGTCTGGTCGAAGCCTTCGAACAGCCGCTTGCCGCCGCCCAGCACGACCGGCGAGACGATGATCGTCAGCTCGTCGACCAGCCCCGCGGCCAGTGCCTGCCGGATGATGTCCGCCCCGCCCATCACGTGCACCGGTTTGTCGCCGGCCGCCTCCTGAGCACGGGCGACGGCCTCGGCGACACCCTCGACGAACACGAAGTCCTCTCCCTCGGGCTGCTCCTCCGGGCGGTGGGTGACGATGAAGAACGGCTTGTCCCACGGGTTCTTGTCGCCCCAGTGGTCGGCGGCCTCGTACGTCCAGCGCCCCGCGACGACCGCACCGAGGCTGGCGAACGCCTGGTCCAGCCACGCCTTGTCCTCGCCGGTTGCCTCGCCGTACTCGGTGTCGTCGTACGACCACGGCCCGCCGAACACCCAGTTGTGCAACGGCTCGCCGCCGGTGCCCAGCCCGTTGCCCGGGCCGTCGTCCGGTGCGGCGACGTAGCCGTCGACCGATGTGGTGATGCCTGCGATTACCTTGCCCATGGTGGGGCCTCCTTCGCTCGTGGATGCAGACTTTCAGGTGGGTGCGGACTCATCGCCGTGGCCCTAGCCTGAACCGGTGGACGTGGAGCGGGACGAGACCCCGGCGGAGAAGGCCGACCGGAACTGGATCGAGCTGCTCCAGGAGCTCCGGGTCGCGCAGACCGGCATCCAGATCCTGGCCGGCTTCCTGCTGACGATCCCGTTCAGCCAGCGCTTCGGCGACATGCACGACGGCTACCGCAAGCTGTACCTGGCCTGTTTCGCCCTGGCCGCGATCGCGACCGGACTGCTGATCGCGCCGGTCACCTTCCATCGGTTCCTGTTCGGGCAGCACGAGAAGGACGTCCTCGTCGCGGTCGGCGACGCGCTCGCCAAGGTGGGGCTGGCCGCGCTCGGGCTCACCCTCGTGGCGGTGGTGGTGCTGATCTTCGGCTTCGTGATGGGCACGGTCACCGGCCTGGTCGCGGGCGGCCTGATGGCGGCGTTCTTCGCCGTGGTGTGGGTCGCTGCTGCCGATGCGGCTGCTCAGCCGACGCGAGCACGGCTGAGCCGGAGTCGTGGCCGGCCCCGGGCGACGACCTCGGCCAGGGTTCCGAGGTAGACGAGGACCGCGGCCGCCGCGACGGTGTACTCCCAGGGCGCGAGCGAGTCCCACGGCTGCTGCCGCAGGGCGTGCGCTGCCAGGACCACGAGTCCGACGACCACCGACCCGACCAGCAGCCGCACCCGCAGCAGCCGTTCCCGCTCGGACATCGATCCGGCCGGCGAGCAGCATCGCCGGCATCCCGAGCAGCACCAGGCCATGCACGCCGATCGCATGGAGCAGCACCAGGTCGCCGCCCGCGGTGTGCGGCCGGAAGGCGAACACCTCATGGCCGACGTCGGACGCCGGCGGCCCCGCGTAGCCGGCCTGCGGGCGGCTGAAGCCACCGCCGAACGAGCCCTGGAAGACCCCGCTCATGTTGGAGATCATCGCGAAGCCGATCACGCACCCGACCAGGAGCAGCAGGGTGCCGGCGGTGAGCCCGAGGCGTACGGCGGGCGGCGCGTCGGACCGTCGTACCCCGACCAGCAGCACCACCAGCCCGGCCAGCAGCACGACGGCCAGCCCGGCCGCGCCGCCGCGCATCAGGACCGCGTCGAACGTGGTCGTGAAGTTGTAGTGGCTGGGCACGCCGCGCCACGCCTGGATCGCCATGATCGTGGTCTCGCCGACCCCGAACAGGACCACCGCGCCGGTCACGAACCACGCCGGCTTCGGCCCCAGCCGCACCCACCGCAGCGCCAGCGACACCGACCAGCACAGCAGCCAGGTGGCCTCGGCGAACGTGATCGGCTTGCGCAGCGACACCGGGCCGTCGATGTCGCCGCCGGTGGCCACGAGCGCCACGGCGTGGACGACGAGGGTCGCCAGCAGCAGCCAGCCGACGCGCCACAGGAGGGTGCGCTGAGCGGCCAGGTGGTTCAGCTCGACGGACATCTCAGTCCTCCTTCGTCGGCCGGGGAGTGCGGACGCACGAGGACGACCACGGCTGCTGCCGACGGCGAGGGCGCCCGCCGACCAGCCGGTGGCGGTGGCGTAGCCGTGCACCAGCGCGGTGCTCGACGGGCCGTGCGCGACCGCGTACGACGCGGTGGCGGCGACGGCGACGCTGTTCAGCACGGCGGTGCCGACGGAGCCGCCGATCTGCGTCGCGGTGTTCGCGGTGGCGGCGGCGACCCCGGCGTACCGCGGTTCGACGTCGCTGGTGGCGACGCTGATCGCCGGCGTGAACACCAGGCCCATGCCGAGCCCGAGCAGGACCTCGGACGGCAGGATCACCGTGGCGTAGCCGCTCTCGGGGGTCATCGTCGCGAGCAGCCCCAGGCCGAGCGCGGCGAGCACCAGTCCGGGTGCGATCAGCAGCCGGGGCGCGACGTGGGGGAGCAGCCGGCTGCCGAGGCCGTAGGCGCTCCCGGAGACCGCGACGGACAGGGGCAGGAAGGCGAGCCCCGCCTGCACCGGAGTGAAGCCGAGCACGACCTGGAAGTGGTACGTCAGCATCAGGAACATCCCGAACGATCCGACAACGGAGAGGGCCACCGCAAGGTAGGCACCGGCACGGGACCGGTCGGTGAGGACCCACAGCGGCAGCAGCGGCTGGGCGATCCGGGTCTGCCGGACCAGGAACGCGGCCACCAGCGCGACGCCGACCGCCGCCGGGGCGAGCACCGGCCCGGAGGCCCAGCCCTCGGTGGCGGCGCGGGCGCAGCCGAGCACGATCGCGACCAGGCCGGTCGTGACCAGGGCACCGGAGACGGTGTCGAGGCGCGCCTCGGGGTAGCCGCCGTCGCGGGGGAGCACGGCGCGGCCGGCGACGGACGCGCCCACGGCGACGGCGACGTTGACGAACAGGCACCAGCGCCAGCCGGCGTACTCGGTGAGGACGCCGCCGAGCAGCAGCCCGACCGCTGCGCCGCTCGAGGCGACGGCGCCGTACACGCCGAACGCCCGGGCCCGCTCGCGCGGTTCGGTGAAGGTGGTCGCGACCAGCGACAGCGCGGTCGGGGTCAGGATCGCGGCGAAGCCGCCCTGGAGGGCGCGACCCGCGACCAGGGTGCCGAGGTCCGGCGCGAAGCCCGCGAGGGCGGACGCCGCGGCGAACCCGGCGAGGCCGACCAGGAACGCGCGCCGGCGGCCGAACCGGTCGGCGACCCGGCCGCCGAGCAGCAGCAGCCCGGCGAGCGTGCAGGTGTAGGCGGTGACGACCCAGGTCCGGTCGGCGTCGCCGAAGCCGAGGTCCTGCTGCGCGGAGGGCAGCGCGATGTTCACGATCGTGGCGTCCAGCGCGACCATCAGCTGGGCGACGGCGATCACGACCAGCGCCGACCAGCGGGTGTCGCGGCCGGTGGTCCGGCTCGGACCCCGGGCCGGTCTGGGCTGTCGTGGTGGCGGTGGTCATGACGGCTCCCTGCAACCGGAGGAAATCTCTCCGGTTGACGATAGGCACGAGTGCGACCTCGACGCAAGGGATCCGGAGGAAATTGCTCCGGTTTGTTAGGCTGGCTCCGTGGAGGGACAGGCGACCCGGCTGCGTGCCGACGCGCGGCGCAACCAGGAGCAGGTGCTGCAGGCGGCGCGGGACCTCTTCGTGGAGCGCGGGATCGACTGCCCGCTGGAGGAGATCGCGCGGCGGGCACAGGTCGGGATCGGCACGCTGTACCGCCGGTTCGGCGACCGCGACGCGTTGGTGCGGGCGGTGCTGGTCGACGCGCTGGAGCTGTCGCGGGCCTCGGCGGAGGCGGCGCTCGAGGGGGAGGGCGACGGTCTCGACGGCCTCGCCCGCTACCTGCGCGAGATGCTCGACGTGCGGGTCTCGGCCGTGATCCCGCTCGCGCTGGACCGGATGCGGGACCCGGCGTTCGACGAGCCGCGCGAGGCCTCCGCGCACGCGGTCGAACGGCTGGTCGAGGCCGCCCACGACGACGGCAGCCTGTCCCCGGCGGTGAGCTTCGGCGACGTCGGCACGCTGCTGGTCCGGCTGTCCCGGCCGCTGCCCGGACCGGTCGACGCCGAGCTGGACAACCGGCTCGCGCACCGTCACCTCGACCTGGTGCTCGCCGGGCTGCGCGCGGCCGACGCGGTGCTCGAGGCCGAAGGCCCGTCCCGGGCGGAGCTGCACGACGCCGGCTCCTGACCGCCGCACCGGTGGTCGGTCCGCCTCCTCCGGGCTCTCCCTGGAGCGCTCGTCGATCGTGGTCTCGACATGTCACTCGTCACGGTTGGATGACAATTCGCGACCACGGAAGCGCTTGTGTTGCCTTCACAACCTTGGCGTGACCATGCTGCGACCCGTTGTCGGGTGAGGAGACCTTGAATGAAGCGATACCGGATCAGTCGTCTCGGGACCATGTGCAGCGTTCTGCTGCTGTTCGCCGGTATCGCGGTCACCGCGCAGCCGGCGTCGGCGATCGTCGATGGCCAGCGCGACGAGGTGCACACCAACGTCGGCCTGGTCCGGTTCACCACTCGCATCGGGTCGGTTCCGCTGCTCCGGCACGCTGATCTCGCCCACGGTGGTGCTCACGGCGGGCCACTGCACCGGGGACACGGCCGACAGCCCGGCGACGAACGTGTTCGTCTCGTTCAACACCGACCTCGCCCTCGACCCGCTGGCAGCCGGCATCACGCCGCAGGAGCGCGCAGCGCGCGCCGCGAACTACATCACCGGCACCGCGCACCCCGATCCCGGCTGGGACGGCAAGCTGTCGATCTCCAAGCAGCACGACCAGGGTGTCGTGGTGCTCGACGCGCCGGCCGCCACCAAGTGGCCGGGCATCAAGCCGGCACCGCTGCTGCCGGTCGGCACCCTCGACGCCAACCAGGGGTCGCTCAAGAACCGGACGTTCACCCTGGTCGGCTACGGCGTCGACATCGGTGCGAAGAAGGCGCAGATCGTGGTCACCGAGCGGCGGTCCACGACGTCGCTCCTCAAGAACGTGCAGACCGAGGTCGTCACGTTCCAGATCAACGCCAACAACTCGACCGCCGAAGGCGGCTCCTGCTTCGGCGACTCGGGCGGGCCGGTGTTCCTCGGCCAGTTCGTGGTCGGTGACTCCTCCTTCGTGAACTCGCTCACCTGCAACGCGACGGGCGGCTACCAGCGGGTCGACACGGCGTACTCGCGAGCCTTCCTGAACCAGTTCCTCTGACGTCCGGCGACGGCATGCCGGGTCTCACCGACCCGGCATGCCGAGCAGGAACTGCTTGAGGATCGGCCCGGCCGTGCCGGATCCGGACTCGCCGTCCTCCACGAAGACCGCGACCGCGAGGTCGCCGTGGATCGCGATCATCCACGCGTGCGTGCGCAGCGGCGCCTTCTGCCCGTACTCCGCGGTGCCGGTCTTGGCGAGCACGGGCGCGCCAGGCAGGTCCGCGAGCAGCCGGCCGCTGCCGTCGGTGACGACCGCACGCATCAGGTCGCGGAGCCGGCCGGCCTCCCCGCCCGTGAGCGGCTGGGCCGGGTGCGCCTCGCCCGCAGCGGGCTCGTGGTCCGGCAGCAGCCGCGGCACGACGACCGCGCCCTTCTCCACCGACGCGGCGACGGTCGCCATGGTCAGCGGTGACGCCTGCACCTTGCCCTGCCCGATCAGGTCGGCGGCACCCTCGGTCTCCGAGCCGGCCGGCGGCGCCGAGCCGAAGTACGCCGGGAACCCGAGGTCGTGGTCGACGCCGAGCCCCAGCGCCGCGGCCGCGTCGGTGAGCGTGTTCCGACCGAGCCGGTCGCGCTGCCCGATCACCGCGGTGTTGCACGAGTTGGCGATCGCGGTGCGGAACGGGATCCGGCCGAGCGCGGACGGCGGGTAGTCGTCGTAGTTCTTGAACCGCTTGCCGTCGACGGTCACGGTGGGCGGGCAGTCCACCAGCGTGGACGGCGTGACCCCGGATCGCAGCAGGGCGAGGCTGCTGACGATCTTGAAGGTCGAGCCGGGTGCGTAGCGCGCGTAGGTGGCGGTGTTGTAGCCGTTCGAAGCCGGCCCGCTCGCGGCGGCGAGGATGTCGCCGGTCGAGGGCCGGACCGCGACCAGCGCGCTCGGAGAGGTGGTGCCGGCGAGCGCCCGTTCGGCGAGGTTCTGGGCGCGTACGTCGAGGGTGGTGGTGAGCGCCGTGCCGGACTTCGGGTCGGTCCGGAACAGCTCCGTCGGCTCGGTCGCGGCGTCCCTTCCGACCAGGTCGACCCGGACGCCGGGGCTGCCGCCCAGCTCGTCTTCGTACCGCGCCTGGAGACCGCTGAGCCCGACCTGGTCGGCGGCGGAGAGCGTGCCCTTGCTCTCCTTCACCATCTCGGCGGTCGGTGTCCCGACCGTGCCGAGGATCGGCGCGGCGAACGTGCGCGTCGGTGCCAGCGGGAGCTTTGCCTTCACCATGGCCGCCCCGTCGATCGCCCGCACCGCGTCGTCCTTGCGGCGCGTCGGGGCTGCCGCTGCGCAGCGTGATCGCCTCGACGAAGGCCTTCTCGCCTGCCTTGCGGACCCGCTTCGCGAAGCCGGCCGGATCGACGCCGACCAGGGTCGCGAGGGCGCGCGCCGACGCCACCGCGTCTCCGTGAGGCACGTGGACCTTGTCGATCCCATAGCGGACGACGTCGCGCGGGGTCACGATCTTCGCGCCGTGCGCGCCGAGGATGTCGCCCCGCGGGGCGACCAGGGTGTTCGCCTGCAGGGTCTGTCCGGGCTTCAGCTTCGGGTGCACGAGCGAGGGCTCTCCAGACCACGTGCCAGGCGTCGCCGGCCTTCTCCAGCGTCATCGGCGAGCGTGTGGTCCAGGTCCTGCCCGCGACGTCCCAGCGCCAGGTCAACGGTGGCGGTCGCGCGGTCGCCGTGCTCCTCGACGTCACTCGCGGTGGCCGTGCTCGGCACCCGGTCCATGCCGTCGAGGATCGCCGCGAGGTCGGTCGTGGCCCGCTTCGCGTCCGGTCCGGTGAACTCGACCGTGTGCACGTCGTGCCTGCCCAGCGCCCGGGCGACCGCGTCGGCGGTCGGCTGCGGGTCGGGGCCGCCGAAGCCACAGCCGGCGAGGCCGATGGCGAACCCCACGGCCAGGACTCCCCCGAGAGCACGACGCATGTCCTGATCCTGCCGCATCGGTTCACGCGCTCGCGGTGTCGGTCTCGTCGCGGATCCAGCGCGCCATGCCGGGGAGCGTGAACCGCAGCCGGCCGCGCCCGGACGCCTCGATCACACCGCGGTCGATCAGCCGCGCCCGCGGGACGCTGATCGCCCGGGACTCGCGCCCCATCGCCGCCGCGACGTCGGCCCGCGTCACCACCTCGGTGCCGCGGACCGCGAGGCCGGCCATCGCCGCCATCAGGTCGCGCTCGAGCTGGGGGGCGCTGTCCCAGCGGGCGCGGTACATCGCGGCCAGCTGGGCGTCGATCTCGGTCTCGCCGGCGCGGACGTCGGCGACGGTGAGCGTGTCGCCCTCCGCCGGTGCCGCCGCCTGCCAGGTGGTGTGGCCCACGAGCTGGAGGAAGTAGGGGTAGCCGTCGCCGAACGCGAGCGCCCGGCGCAGCGCGTCGTCGGCCCAGTGCACGCCGAGCTCCTCCGCGGGGCGCGCGAGCACCAGCCGCGAGTCGTCGGCGTCGAACCGGTCCAGGGGCACGAACTCGCTGCGCTCGCCGAACGTCGCGGCCCGGGTCAGCATCTCCGGCGTCGAGGGGAGTCCGGCGGCCATCACCGCCAGCGGGTTGTCGGCCCGGGCGCCGGCGAGGTCCTGCACCGCGTTGAGCAGCACCGCCAGCTCCGCGAACGGCGCCGCGTGCACCTCGTCGACGAGCACCAGCAGGCCGGCTCCGCCGCTGCGTCGTACCAGCGTGGCGGCCTCGTGGAGCAGGTCCTCGACCGCGCCCACGGCGCCGACCGGCAGCTCGCGGTCGCTGCGTCGAAGGTCCACGTCGGCGCCGACCTTGACCCCCGCCACGCCGAGCTCGATGCCGAGCCTGGACACCGAGGCGGCCCACCGGCGCTGCGCCTTGCGGTCGATCGCGGGCGCGGTGTCCAGCGCCCGATGCACCGAGTGCACGAGCTCGGGCACCAGCCGGCCGCCCTTCGCGCAGGAGAGCCAGGCGGTCACGAAGCCCAGCTCCGCGGCCTGGGACTGCGCCTCGCGCAGCAGCGAGGTCTTGCCGAGACCGCGCGGAGCATGCAGCACGAGCAGCCGGCCGCTCATCTCCCCGAACGTGTGCACGCGGCCGAGGTGGTCCCGGATCCGCGCCTGCTCGCCGACCCGGCCGACCAGGACCCGGGGCAGCTCGCCGGGCGAGAACGGGCTGGACAGCGGCGCCGGCGGCGGGCTGGTGGCGGTCATGGACACTCCTGATCGTTTGAGATACTCGGAATCTGTATAACAAACGTCACCGACACCGACGCGGGCCATGGCCCGAGGAATCGCCGACGGGGTGTTTCGCGTTGTGCGGGGTGCGGGCAGCGCATCCCAGCGCCGCGCCGAACCAGACCGAGGAGAGACATGACCACCCTGAGCGACTTCACCGCGAACACCCTGACCGGCGAGGAGCAGCCGCTGAGCGCGTACGACGGCAAGGTGGTGCTCGTGGTCAACACCGCCTCGGAGTGCGGCTTCACCCCGCAGTACCAGGGCCTCCAGGAGCTGCACACGAAGTACGCCGACGACGGGTTCGCCGTGCTCGGCTTCCCGTGCAACCAGTTCGGCGGCCAGGAGCCGGGCGGCGCCGAGGAGATCGGCGCGTTCTGCGAGAAGAACTACGGCGTCACGTTCCCGCTCTTCGAGAAGGTCGACGTCAACGGCGACCGGGCGCACCCGCTCTTCCAGTGGCTTCGCCAGGAGAGGTCCGGGCTGATGGGCAGCGCGATCAAGTGGAACTTCACCAAGTTCCTGGTCGGCCGGGACGGCACCGTCCTCAAGCGCTACGGCTCGACCACCGCGCCCGAGAAGATCGCCGCCGACATCGAGAAGGCGCTCACCGACTGACCTACGATCGGCCGTACGGCCCGGTCGCGGCGCACACGTCCTCTACGCCGGTGCGGGGCATCGCTCAGACGTGTGAGCCGGCCATGACCCGGGCGGCGCGCACGAGCGCGGCGTTGTCGCGCGCGTGCGTGCCGTCGGGCAGCTCGAGCGTGTCCTCGAGCCCGATCCGGGTGTCCAGGCCCAGCCGCACCGCGTAGTGGTACGCCGGCCACGCGCTGGTGCCGGCGCCGTGCAGCAGCACCGGGAGCTCGGTGCGTCCACGCAGCCGGTCGAGCATGTCGTCGGCCGCCTCGTGGACGTCGTCCTCGGTCATCCCGTCGGCAAGCTCGAGCAGCACCCGCAGGTGCTTGTCGCGCAGGGGCGAGTCCAGCCAGGCGTCGATCGCGTCGGCGGACCAGAGCCCGGCCTCGACCCCGATGTCCTGCTCGAGCAGGGCGCGGGCGACCTCGTTGGCGCCCTCCTCGTGCCAGTTGACCGAGGCGAAGTCGGGCCGCTCCCGCCACGCCATGATCTGGTCGCGGCGCCGCTCCGGGTCGGGCTGCGCCCAGGCGCCGGTCGTGACGCCCACGGCGACCCCGGGGGCCGCGGCGCGCACGGCCCGCACCGCGTCACCGACGTGCTGCGGGTCGAGCGTGTCGTGACCATCGGGCAGCTTGGCGTGGAAGTGGACGGCGCCCGCCCCCGCCGCCTGCGCGTCGGCCGCGGCGCGGGCGATCTCGTCGGGCGTCACCGGCAGCGCCGGGTGCTCGACCGCGAGCCGAGGCCCGTTCACGCAGCACTTGAGGAGCATCCCGCCACGGTACGTCGAGACCCCAGCGCCTGCCTCCACCCAGATTGGTGAAATGGCCACACTGCGCTCCGGAACCCAGCCGGACCTCCCCCTCACACCCACAGATTGTCGTGCGCCGCGTAGAACGCGTCCCGCTCCTCGTCGCTCATCGTCAACCCCTCGCCCAGCTTCTTCAGCGTCTCGAAGTACTCCTCCCGCGGCGCCCCCGGCGTGAACAGCAGCAGCATCGACGCGGTCGCTCCCGAGTCGTTCCGGAAGCCGTGGATCCCGCCGGGCGGCACGTGCGCGAAGTCGCCGGCACGGGTCTCGACCCAGTCGCTGCCGTCGTAGATGGTCACGGTGCCGTCGAGGATGAAGAACGACTCCGAGATGGTGCGGTGGAAGTGCGGGTCGGGGCCGGTGCGGCCGGTGCCGAAGTTCCAGCGGTAGAGCCCGAACGCGCCGCTCGTCGTCCCGCCGGTCGCGAGGTAGTCGACCGTGCCGCCGTTGCGGTACTCGAGGTCGTGCGGTGCGTCGGTGCGCCGGATCGAGGCGCTCTGCTCGCCGTCGGTGCCGTGGTAGACGGGGTCCGGGTAGGTCATCGCTCTCGCTTCCGTGTCGGTACGTCGCCGGGCACCTGGGCCGCGAACCCGGCGATCAGCATGTCGATGCCGAAGCCGAACCGCTCGTCGCTGGAGCCGGCCATCATCACGCCCGTGGTGCGTGCCAGGTAGGGGAACCGGTCGGCCGGCATCGCCGCGAACGTCGCGTGCACCTCGTCGACGAACTCGGCGCCGACCTCCTCCGGGTCGCGCCCGCTGCCGTCGTCGAACCGCTGCTGCATCAGCCAGCCCTCGAACGCGTCGGCGGCGACGTACAGGGCCAGGATGTCCAGCGACCAGGCCGCGACCTTGTCCGGGACGCCGCCCTCGATCATCGCGCCGAGCACGCGCTCGGTGCCCTCGAGCATGGCGGTGCCGCTCGGGATGTGGGCGAAGCTGAGCCGGGCGGCGTCGCTGTGCCGCTGGAAGATGCTGCGCGTCTGGAAGGCGAAGCCGCGGACCACCTCCTGCCAGGTGTCGCCCTCGGGGACGACGATCTCCTCGATGATCCGCTCCAGCACGCAGCGGAGCAGCTCCTCCTTGTTGGCGACGTACGCGTAGAGGCTCGCCGGACCGGTGTCGAACTCCGCCGCGACGCGACGCATCGAGACCGCCTCGGTGCCCTCCTCGTCGACGATCCGGAGCGCGACGTCGACGATCGAGTCCAGGCTCAGGGGGCGCCGGCGCCGGGCGCGGGCGGCCTTGGCGCGGGCCCGCTCGACGCGGCCGGGGGCTGGCGAGGGAGGAGTCATCGCTGCCCATGCTACTTGACACGAACACTGTTCGCGCGTAGAACAGTGTTCGTTCAGAATCACGAACACTGTTCGAAACGAGGGAAGCGATGTCCACCACCACGCCGCACCACCCCGGCCTCCGTGGCGTACGCCCTGCGCTGGCCCGCACTCTTCGTGATCCTGGCCGCCGAGGTGATGGACCTCCTCGACGCGCTGATCACCTCCATCGCCGGGCCGACGATCGTCCGCGACCTGGGCGGCGGCGAGACCCTGATCCAGTGGCTCGCCGCGGGCTACACGATCGCGATGGCCAGTGGCCTGCTGATCGGCGGACGGCTCGGCGACATCTACGGCCGGCGCCGGATGTTCATGCTCGGCATGGCCGGCTTCACCCTGATGTCGCTGGCCTGCGCGCTGGCGCAGTCGCCGGAGATGCTGATCGTCTTCCGCGTGCTCCAGGGCCTGGTCGGCGCCGTGATGCTGCCGCAGGGGCTCGGCATGATCAAGGAGATGTTCCCGCCCGACGAGATCGCGGGAGCGTTCGGCGCCTTCGGCCCGATCATGGGGCTCTCCGCCGTCGGCGGGCCGATCCTGGCCGGCTGGCTGGTCGACGCCGACCTCTTCGGCTGGGGCTGGCGGACGATCTTCGCGATCAACATCCCGATCGGCGTGGTCGCGCTCCTGGTCGGGGCCCGGGTGCTGCCGCCGTCCCGCCCGAACCCGTCCGTGCGCATCGACCTCACGAGTGCCGCGATCGCGTCCGGCGCGATGGTGCTGCTGATCTACCCGCTGATCCAGGGCCGGGAGCACGGCTGGCCGCTGTGGTCCTACCTGATGATCGCTGGCGGGGCCGCGATGTTCGCGCTGCTCGCCGTGGTGGAGCGGCGCCGCGACCGGGCCGGGCTCTCCACGCTGGTCACGCCGTCGCTGTTCGGCAAGAAGGCGTTCACCAGCGGCCTCGCGACCGGGATGGCGTTCTTCGGCGCGCTGCTCGGGATGAGCATCGTGTTCACCCTGTTCGTGCAGTTCGGTCTCGGCTACAGCCCGTTCAAGGCCGGCATGGCGGGGATCGCGCAGGCCGCCGGCATGGTGGTCGGCTTCGTCGTCGCCCAGCCGCTCAACGTCAGGCTCGGCCGGACCCTGATGCATGTCGGCGAGGCCCTGACCGCGGTCGGCTTCGCGGGCTTCGTGCTCACGCTCCAGTGGGCGGGCGACGGCATCGGGATCTGGGCGATGTCTCCGTCCCTGGCCGTGATCGGGCTCGGCATGGGTCTCGCGATGGCGCCGTTCTTCGACATCGTGCTGGCCGGGGTCGAGGACCACGAGTCGGGCTCGGCCTCCGGCGTGCTGACGTCCGTGCAGCAGCTCGGCGGCGCGTTCGGGATCGCGGTCCTCGGCACGACGTTCTTCCACGTGCTCGACAGCAGCGACGCGACCACCCGGGTCGGGGCCTTCCGGGACGCTGCAGGCGCCTCGATGTGGGTCGCGGCCGGTCTGATCGTGCTCGCCTTCGTGCTCACGTTCATGCTCCCGATGAGGGCCCGCGAGGACGCCGTCGGGCCACTGAGGTCCGGGTCAGGTCGCCGCGACCGCCTCCCGCGGCCTGAGCAGGAACGACCACGAGGTACAGCGACCCGCGTATCGCGCAGGACATGGCGAGCGCGGTTGACAGGATGGCGACATGAGGTTCACCGCAGAGCTGCACACCAACGCCCTCCGCGAGCGGCGGAGGCGGCCGTGAGCATCCGTGAGGCGACCGCGGCCGACGTCCCCGACATCCTGCGCCTGGTGCGCGACCTGGCCGAGTACGAGCGCGAGCTGGACAAGGTCGAGGCCACCGAGCAGGACTTCCGGCGGCTGATGTTCCCCGACGAAGGCCCAGCGACGGCGTTCGGCCACGTGGCCGAGGTCGACGGCGAGGTGGTCGGGATGGCGCTCTGGTACGTGACGTTCTCCACCTGGACCGGTGGCAACGGGATCTGGCTCGAGGACCTCTACGTCGGGCCCGAGCACCGCGGTTCCGGCCTGGGCCGCGACCTCCTTGCGGCGCTCGCGCGGATCTGCGTGGAGCGCGGCTACCAGCGGCTCGAGTGGTGGGTGCTGGACTGGAACGAGCCGAGCATCGGCTTCTACCGGAGCCTGGGCGCCGCGCCGTACGACGAGTGGACGACGTACCGGCTGGGCGACGACGCGCTGGTTGCGTTGGCGGGGCCCGCCGACTGAGGCTGCGGGTTCGTCGTGGGAACTGCGGGTTCCCCACGGTATGCCGGGATGACTGCGGCGAATCGGACACGGCCGTGCGCTCCCCATGACGAGCCTGCGCTCCCCACGATGTGCCCATCGTGGGGAGCGCGTGTTCGGCTGCATACCGTGGTGAAACCCCAGCCCCGCAGCCCCAGCCACCCGGCAACCCCGCGCGCCGAGCCCACCCGAGCACCCTCACCCCCGGGCCGCCCGGTAGCGGTCCAGCGCCACGCGCCGCTCCTCGGCGTGGTCGACGATCCGCCGCGGGTAGCCGTGGTCGTAGCCGCTCGTCGTGCTCCCACGGCTCGTGGGCGGCCTTGCCCGCGAGGTGCGCCAGCTCCGGCACCCAGCGGCGCACGTAGTCGCCGGTCGGGTCGAACTTCTTGCCCTGGGTGACCGGGTTGAAGACGCGGAAGTACGGCGCCGCGTCGGTGCCGGTGCCGGCCACCCACTGCCAGCCGTGGTTGTTCGACGCGACGTCGCCGTCGAGCAGGTGGTCGAGGAAGTGCCGGGCGCCGAGCGGCCACCAGGCGTGCAGGTCCTTCGCGAGGAAGCTGGCGGTGACCATCCGCACCCGGTTGTGCATCCAGCCGGTCGCGAGCAGCTGGCGCATCCCGGCGTCGACGATCGGGTAGCCGGTGCGGCCCTCGCGCCACGCGTCGAACGCGTCGCCGGGGTCGTCGTAGGCGCATCCCCGCGAGCTCCTCCCGCAGGTCGTGCCACGCGGACTCGGGACGGTGCCAGAGCACGTCGGCGTAGAACTCGCGCCAGCCCAGCTCGTCGGTGAACGTCGTGGCGTCCTTGCTCCGGCGTCCCGCGAGGTCGGCGAGCAGCGTGCGCGGGTGCACCGCCCCCACCTTGAGGTACGGCGAGAGGCCGGACGTCCCGGCCTTCGCGGGCAGGTCGCGAGCGGTCGCGTAGTCGTCCAGGGCCGTGTCCCGGAAGGCCTCCCAGCGTCGCAGCGCGGCCCGCTCACCCGCCTCGGGCAGGTCGTCCGGGCCGTCGCGCAGCGCCTTGTCGAGCATCGCGGCGACGCGCTTGTCGTCGTCGCGCCGCGGCGAGGCTGAGGCCCGCGCGGCTCGGCGGCCGGAGCCGGCCAGCCGTGCTCGCGCCAGGCGCGGGAGAACGGCGTGAACACCTGGTACGGCGAGCCGTCGCCCTTGCGGACCCGACCCGGGGTGACCGCGTAGGGGCTTCCCGGTCTCGACCCACGCGACGTCGTCCCGCGCCAGCGCCTCGCGCGACGGCGGCGTCGCGGCGCCGGCCGTAGGGGAACGGCTCCGCGGACACGTGCACGGAGGTCGCACCGAGGTCGCCGGCCAGCCGCGGGACCACGGTGCGCGGGTCGCCGTGCGCGGATCGAGAGCCGCCCGTCGTACGCCTCGACGGTCGCGCGCAGCGTCGCGGCCAGCCACGCGGTGCGCACGGCGCCGGCCCGGCCCCAGATGCGCCGGGTCCACCACGAACACCACGTGCACGTCGCCGCCGTCGGCAGCCTCGTGCGCGGCACCGAGGGCGGGCAGGTCTCCGCGCCGCAGGTCGCGGCGCAGCCAGAGCAGCGAGCGTCACCCGGCGGTCTCCCGGGCCCTTCGCTCCAGCGTGCGCGCGAGCTGGGCCTCGGTGTCGTCGGCGAGCTTCTGGAGCGGCTTGGCCAGGAAGGGCGAGACGAGCGCCGCGACTCCCTTGAAGGTCATCTGCGCGCGGTACTCGACCTCGGACCCGGCGTCGGTCGGCCGCACGGTGACGGTGTCCTTGCTGGTGACGGTCCTGTTGCTGCCGGTGATCACGAACTGGCGGCCGGCCTCGACCGACTCGACGACGTAGTCCAGCTCGGTCTCCCTGCCGCGGAACTCCGAGACGTTGCGGTAGTGCGTCCCGACCCCGCCGTCCCCGGACGTGCGCCGGCAGCTGACGGTGCCCGCGTCCCACTCCTCGGCGTTCTCGAAGTCGAGCAGGTAGGTGAAGACGGAAGCCGGGTCCCAGCGGGTGGAGATCGTCCGGACGAGCTGATGGGCCATGCCATCAACCTACGCACGCTTGTCAAGGGTTTGTGCAACGTTCACGATGGGGGGCGATGGACACCAGACTCTGGATCGGGGCACTTGCCGAGCGCACCGGCGTCAGCACCCACCTCCTGCGCGTCTGGGAGGAGCGCTACGGGCTGCTCACGCCCGAGCGCTCGCCGAGCGGCTACCGGATCTACGGCCCCGACGACGAACGGCGGGTCCGGGAGATGGTCGCGCTCCGCGACCGCGGGATGGCCGCCGGCGACGCCGCGGCGATGGTGCTCGCCGACCGTGCCCGGACCCGGATCCGTGACCCTCGACGGCCTGCTCCCCGCGCTGGGTGAGGCGATCGCCGCCTTCGACGAGCCGCGCACCCACGCGGTCATCGACCGCGCGCTCGCCGGCAACGACGCGATCGAGGTCGTCGACCGGTTGTTCTTCGCGTGCCTGCGCCAGCTCGGCAACGAGTGGGAGTCGGGCGAGCTCACGGTCGCCCAGGAACACTTCGGCAGCGGGCTGATCCGGGGCCGGATGCTGGCCCTGGCGGCCCAGGGCGAGACGGCCCGGGAGGACACCCCGGTCGCCGTGCTCGCCTGCCCGACCCACGAGCGCCACGACATCGGGCTGCTCGCGCTGTGCCTGGTCCTGCGCCGTGAGGGCTGGTCGGCCACCTTCCTCGGCGCCGACACCCCGGTCCCCGACGTGGTGGACACCGCGCGCGACGTCGGCGCCGGGGTCGTGGTGCTGGCGGGCACCGAGCCGCACATGTTCGCCGCCCAGCTGGAGCAGTACGCCGGCGACCTGGCCCGGCTGCCGTCCGGCACCACCCTGGCGCTGGGCGGGCGGGCGGCCACGGCCTCGCTGGCCGGCCGGTACGGCGCCGTCCACCTCGCGTCGGACCCGTTCGCCGCCGCCGCGGACCTCGGCGGGATGCGCGGCCCGGTGCCGGTCCGGACCGACGCGTGAGTCCCGGGTCCGGCCGGCCCGTGGACCTCGGAGCGCTCTCACCGGCGATGGCCGGGTTCTGGACGGAGCGCCACCTCTGCACCCTCACCACGCTGCGCAGCGACGGCACCCCGCACGTCGTACCGGTCGGCGTCGCCCTGGACCCAGACGAGGGCTGCGCCTGGGTGATCGCCTCCCGCACGTCCCGCAAGGTGCGCAACCTCGGCGAGCCCGGCGAGCACCGGGTCGCCGCCTGCCAGGTCGACGGCCGCCGCTGGTCGACGCTGGAGGGTCTCGGGGAGGTGCGCTCCGATCCGGAGTCGGTCGCCCGGGCGGTCGAGCGCTACGCCTCGCGCTACCGGCAGCCCCGACCCAACGACGCCCGGGTGGCGATCCGGATCACCCCCACCCGGGTGCTCGGCAGCAGCGACCTCGGCTGACCTCCGCGACCTGCCCACAGCAGCTCACGGGCCGATTGTGGACAGCCTCGCGCGCAGCACGGGAGGATCGCCCCGGAGGGAACAGCTGAGGACCCGTTCGGTCCCCGAGGCGAAAGGCCGGTTCCATGGCGCCAGAGCGCACACCCGAGATCGCGAAGGTCCCGATGTTCGACGACCTCACCGACGCCGAGCTCCAGAAGATCGTCAGGTCCGGCACCGAGGTGACGGTGCCGGAGCACTGGTCCCTGATCTGGGAGAAGACCCCCGGGGACAAGGCGTACATCATCCTCGACGGCGAGGTCGTGGTCCGCAAGGGCAAGACCGAGATCGCCCGGCTCGGCCCGGGCGACGTCGTGGGCGAGTCCGCGATCGTCAACCACAAGCTCCGCAACGCCTCTGTGGTGAGCACCACGCCGGTCCGGGTCCTGCACTTCACGCGCGAGTCCGTCGAGGAGCTGTGCAGCGAGATCCCCACCTTCAAGGCGGCGCTCGACGCGGCGGCCGGCGAGCGGATCGGCGAAGCCCGCAAGGACGCCTGACTTGGCGGACGAGGACGACGACGCCGGCGCCCCGGAGGCGGTGCTCGGCCGGCTGACCGGGCCGGAGATCCTGGAGGGGATCGAGGTCCAGCTGCTCGGCAGCGCCCCGTCACTGACCCGGGTCGAGGTGGCCGAGCGGGCCGAGGTCCCGATCGACGTCGCCGAACGGCTCTGGCACTCGCTGGGCTTCCCGCGCGCCGGACGACGACGAGGTGGTGTTCGCGGAGGCCGACGTCCGGGCTCTGAAGCGACACGATGCGGCTGATCGACGCCGGCATCCTCGACGAGGACTCGCAGGCGGCCATGGTCCGCACCTGGGGCCGCAGCTTCGCCCGCCTCGCCGAGTGGCAGACGTCGCTGCTGGCCAACCTGGCCGTCGCCGCGGACGACCCGGAGGCGAGGCTGGAGGAGCTCGCGGGCGACGTGATCCCGCTCGTGGACGCCCTCCAGAGCTACATCTGGCGCCGGCACCTGGTCAGCGCGTCGAGCCGGATGCTGCTGCGGCCGGCCGACCAGGAGTCAGAGGTGCAGGCGGTTGGCTTCGTGGACATCGTCGGCTACACCGCCCAGAGCAAGAACCTCTCCGACTCCGACCTGGTGGCCCTGGTCGAGCACTTCGAGGAGGTCGCGGCCGGCACCGTGACCGACCACGCCGGCCGGCTGATCAAGACGATCGGCGACGAGGTGCTGTACGTCGCGGACTCACCGGCCGACGGCGCGCGCATCGCCCGGGCGCTGGTCGACCGGGCCAGGGACGACACGGCCTTCCCGGGCGTGCGGGCGGGCGTCGCCTACGGCCCGGTGGTGAGCCGGCTCGGTGACGTGTTCGGGCCGACGGTCAACATCGCGTCCCGGCTGACGTCACTGTCCCGTCCCGGCAAGGTGCTCGTCGACAAGGGCATGCGCGACGCCCTGGCCGAGCTCGACCCCGACGAGTCCGAGTTCCGGCTCAGCCGGATCCGGCGTACGTCGGTCAAGGGGTACTCGCGGCTCGAGCCCTTCCGGCTGAAGTCGCCCCGGAAGGGCTGAGCACGACGTCGCGGGAGGAGAATGCCTGAGCGTTCAGCCCCGCGTTCAGGTGTGCCCGTGGGCGCCGAGGTCACCCTGCGGCAGCAGCCGCACGTGGTCCGGTCGGAAACCGTGCTCGATGCCCCAGAGCACGGCCTGGCTCCTGCTGGTGACGGACATCTTCCGGTAGCTCGACCGGATGTAGGACTTGACCGAGTTGATGCTCAGGAAGGCGCGGGCGGCGATCTGCTGGTTGCTCAGCCCCTGCGTGATCAGCGCGATGATCTCCGACTCGCGGGTGGTCAGCCCGTGCTGGCGCCCCGGCCAGTCCCCGCTGTCGGGCGCGGGGTCGCCCGCGTCGTCGGTCACCACCTGCTCACCGGCATGCACGCGCTCGAGCGCGTCCACCAGGTCGCCCGCGGACAGCCGCTTCCCGAGGTAGCCGGATGCACCCCTGCGCAACGAGGACTTGATCAGCTCGGGGTGCAGGTTCCAGCTGTAGATGACCAGCCGGCGGGCGTTCGTCTCGCGCAGCACCGCGTCGGCCTCGGAAGGGATCTCCTGCGTCTGCGAGAACGTGTCGTACAACGCGATGTCGCAGGGCTCGAGCGCGGGCTTGTTGGCCGTGATCTCGACGACGGTGACGCGGTCCGCGAAGGGCTCGAACATCCGGGCAAGCCCCTTCGCCACGATCTCGTAGTCGTTCAGGATCGCGATGCGAAGTGGACGGGCGTTCGGCATGCGGATGAGCGTAGTGTCACACCTTCACCCCTAGGGAGGTAGGTCGCCCTCGACGAGGACACCTAACGTCGCTCCATCTGGGGGGCCACGGTGAACGACCCGAACCGTGGCCCTTCATTTTGCCCGGAGGAGATCCGGCAACGCCGGGCTCCCTAGACTGACTGCATGACGCCGCCCTCGGACCACGTCGACGTCCTGATCGTGGGGGCAGGGCTCTCCGGGATCGGCGCGGCCTGCCACCTCGCCGCTGATGTCCCGGGTCGCAGCTACGCGATCCTCGAGGCGCGCGAGACCAGCGGCGGCACCTGGGATCTCTTCCGCTACCCGGGCGTGCGCTCGGACTCCGACATGTACACGCTGGGCTACCGGTTCCGTCCGTGGCAGGGCGACCAGGCGCTGGCCGACGGCCCGTCGATCCTCCGCTACCTCCGCGAGACCGCAGCGGAGTACGGCGTCGACGAGCGCGTCCGCTACGGCCACGCGGTACGACGGGCGGACTGGTCGTCGGCCCAACGGCGCTGGACGGTCACCGCCGAGCACGACGGCGACGAGGTGACCCTCACCTGTGACGTGCTCTGGGCGTGCAGTGGCTACTACGACTACGACGAGGGCTACACCCCGGAGTTCGCGGGAGTCGACGACTACGAGGGCCGGGTCGTGCACCCGCAGCACTGGCCGGACGACCTCGACCTCGCCGACCAGCGGGTGGTGGTGATCGGCAGTGGTGCCACTGCGATGACCCTGGTGCCGGCGATCGCCGCCGACACGGCGCACGTGACGATGCTGCAGCGCTCCCCGACCTACGTGCTGTCCGTGCCCAGCCGCGACGGACTGGCGGCCCGGGCACGCCGGCTCCTTCCCGATCCCGTGGCCTACGGCGTCACCCGGTGGAAGAACGTCCTGCTGGTCACCGGCTTCTACCAGCTCAGCCGGCGCCGCCCGAACCTGGTGCGGCGCCTGATCCGCAAGGCGACGGCGGCCCAGCTGCCCGACGGGTACGACGTCGACACCCACTTCCGTCCGACGTACAACCCCTGGGACCAGCGCCTGTGCCTGGTGCCCGACGGAGACCTGTTCCGGGCGATCAGCCGGGGCGACGCGTCGATCGTGACCGACCGGATCGACTCGTTCACACCGAAGGGCCTGCTGCTCACGTCGGGGGAGGAGCTCCCTGCCGACATCGTCGTGACCGCCACCGGGCTCAACCTGAAGGCGTTCGGGGGCGCCGTCCTCTCGGTCGATGGCGAGCCCGTGCACCTGCCCGACACCATGGCCTACAAGGGGATGCTGCTCTCCGGCGTGCCGAACTTCGTCTTCACCGTCGGTTACACCAACGCGTCCTGGACGCTCAAGGCCGACCTCGTCGCGCAGTACGTCGTCCGCCTGCTGCGCCACCTCGACCGCACCGGCACCCGCGTCTTCGTGCCCCGGCGCGAGGCCGACGTGCAGGAGCACCCGTTCATGGACTTCGCGGCCGGCTACGTGCTCCGCTCCCTCCACCAGTTCCCGAAGCAGGGCAGCCGGGCGCCGTGGCGGCTGCGCCAGAACTACCTGCGCGACGTGGTCACGATCCGGCACGGCCGGGTCACCGACGACGCGATGGACTTCTCCTAGAGAAAGATCGCCGGCAGCGCGTAGAGCATCGCCACCGACCACGTGACGTGCGTGAGGATCGGCGCCAGGATGCCCCCGGACGCGCGCCGCTGCAGCCCGACCACCGCACCCACGATCACGGCGGCGAAGCCGAGCATCACGTTGCCGGTGGCGAGCGTCGCGACCACGTAGGTGACCGTCGACCACACGACCGGGTCGCGGGGGATGGCGGCGTAGACCGCGCCCCGGAAGAACAGCTCCTCGGCGATGCCGTTGAGCGCCGTGACCAGGAGCACCAGAGGCCCCACACCCTGGTCGGCGTAGTCGAGGACCTTCGTGACCTGGCGGTCGAGCGGGCCGATCTCGTGCACGACGAGCCCGCCCACCACGAACACCGCGGCCAGGACGAGACCGATCAGGATTGGCTGCACGACCGGCCGGGGCAGCGGCGTGCCCTCGGTCGCGTCGCGGACCTCGATCCGGCCGAGGTGCAGCGGACCCGAAGCGAACGCGCCGACGGCCCACACGCCAGCGAGCACCAGCGTGGCGACGATGAACGTCGAGCTGCCCGGGGTGATCCGCAGCGACCAGCCGAGGACGCCCGCCCCGATCAGCACGAAGAGCAGGGTCACCAGCTGCCGGCGCCGGAACTCCCTCGGGGTCTGCCGGTGGTCGCGCGGCACCTGCTGCCAGAGTGACGGATGGAGGAGCCGGCTGCCGAGGACGCGGATCACCACGCGTCAGCCCTCGGTCTGGCGGTCGTCCTCGAGGGCGCGCCGCACGGTCTCCTGGTACGGCGCCAGGTCGAGCGGAACGACGTCCTTGATCGCGTCGTCGGTCACCACGACCTCGGTGCCCATGGAGTCGATCAGGTTGCGCCCGGTGGTGAGGTCGACGTCGGTCACCAGCGCCAGCCAGTACGAGGACAGCCGGGGTGTCAGCACCGGCACCTGGACCACCGGGAGCTCGCGACCGTTCATCACCATGGCCGCCTGCTGGAGCATCTCCCCGTAGGTCAGCACCTCCGGGCCACCGATCTCGAAGACCTGCCCCATCGCCTTCTCGTGGCCGGCGACACCGACCAGGTAGGACACCACGTCGTCGATCCCGATCGGCTGGGTGCGGGTGCCCACCCACTTCGGCACCACCATCGCCGGGAGCTTCTTGACCAGCTGCCGGGTCATCTCCCAGGAGATGCCGCCCTTGCCCACCACGATCGCGGCACGCAGCACCGTGACCGGGATGCCGGTCGATCCGAGCAGCCCCTCCACCTCGCGGCGTGACCGGAGGTGGGCGGACAGCGCGCCGTTGTGCTCGTTGCCGAGACCGCCGAGGTAGACGATCTGCTCCACGCCGGTCTTCGCCGCGACCTTGGCGAACATCCGCGCGGCGTCGGCGTCGCGTTCTCGAAGTCGGCGTTGTCCAGCGAGTGCACGAGGTAGTACGCCACGTCGACGTCCTCGAGTGGCTCGGTCAGTGAGGCCCGCTCGCCGACGTCGCCGCGGACCGGCCGACCCGGCCCGTCGTACGTCTCGGGATGGCGGGTCATCGCCTTCACGTCGTGGCCGGCCTCGACGAGCGCACGCACCAGCCTCCTGCCGATGAAGCCGGTTGCGCCGGTGACGAGGATGCGGGCCATGTCCTCACCCTAGGGACCACCCCGACGGGTGACGGGCCTCGCGGTGCCCGTCGCGACGGGGCGTGGTCGGGCCACTCCGCGAAATCAGGAACACACAGGGAGCGCCGCGTCGTAGTTGGTGGTACGCATGGACCAACAGCGAGGGAGAACAGCCATGGCCAAGTACGTCTACCGGTTCAGCGAGGGAGACAAGGACCAGAAGGAGCTCCTTGGCGGCAAGGGCGCGAACCTCGCCGAGATGACCAACCTGGGCATGCCGGTCCCGCCGGGCTTCACCATCTCCACCGACGCCTGCCGCGCCTACCTCTCCGAGGGCCGCCTGCCGCGCGCGGTGAAGGTCGAGACCACGATCGCGATGCGCGAGGTCGAGGAGGCCGTCGGCCGCAACTTCGGCGACCCGCACGAGCCGTTGCTGGTGTCGGTGCGCTCCGGTGCGAAGTTCTCGATGCCGGGGATGATGGAGACCGTCCTCAACGTCGGCCTGAACGACGAGACGGTCGAGGCGCTGGCGAAGTTCTCCGACGACGAGCGGTTCGCGTGGGACTCCTACCGCCGGCTGATCCAGATGTTCGGACGCACCGTGCTCGACATCCCGGGCGAGCCGTTCTCCGACGCGCTCGACGCCCGGAAGGAGAAGGTCGGGGCGACGACCGACCTCGAGCTCGGCGCGGAGGACCTGAAGGATGTCGTCTCGGCGTACAAGGACATCGTGAAGGAGCACACGGGGGCGGACTTCCCGCAGGACCCGCGCCAGCAGCTCGAGCTGGCGATCGAGGCGGTCTTCCGCTCGTGGAACACCGAGCGTGCCCGGCTCTACCGCCGGCGGGAGCGCATCCCGCACCACCTCGGCACCGCGGTCAACGTGGTGAGCATGGTCTTCGGCAACCTCGGCGAGACCTCGGGCACCGGTGTCTGCTTCACTCGCGACCCGTCCAGCGGGCACAGCGGGGTCTACGGCGACTACCTGCAGAACGCCCAGGGCGAGGACGTCGTGTCCGGCATCCGCAACACGCTGCAGCTCGCCGACCTCGAGCAGATCGACCCGAAGTCGTACAAGCAGCTGCGCAAGATCATGCGCCGGCTGGAGACCCACTACCGCGACCTGTGCGACATCGAGTTCACCATCGAGCAAGGCAAGCTCTGGATGCTGCAGACCCGGATCGGCAAGCGCACGGCGGGCGCCGCGTTCCGGATCGCCTGCCAGCTCGACGACGAGGGCCTGATCACCACCGACGAGGCGCTGCAGCGCGTCACGGGCAACCAGCTGAGCCAGCTGCTGTTCCCGCAGTTCGACGCGAAGGCGGAGCGCGAGCTCCTGGCCAAGGGGCTCGGCGCCTCTCCGGGCGCCGCCGTCGGCGCCATCGTGTTCGACAACGCGCAGGCCGCGGAGGAGAAGGAAAAGGGCAACGACGTCATCCTCGTGCGGCGGGAGACCAGCCCCGAGGACCTGCCCGGCATGGTCGCCTCCAAGGGCGTGCTCACGACGCGGGGCGGCAAGACCTCGCACGCCGCGGTCGTCGCGCGGGGCATGGGCATGTGCGCCGTGGTCGGCGCCGAGACGATCACCGTCCACGACGACGAGCTGCGGGTCGACGACAAGGTGCTCAAGCGCGGCGACGTGATCGCCATCGACGGCGCCACCGGCGAGGTCTTCGTCGGCGACGTGCCCGTGGTCGACTCGCCCGTGATGACCTACATCGCCGACGGCATCGAGGCCGCCCACGCGGCGGCGGGTGACGACCAGGAGGTGCGCGAGCTGGTCGACGCCGTGCACCGCCTGCTCTCGCACGCCGACGACGTACGCCGGCTGCGGGTGCGCGCCAACGCCGACAACGGCGAGGACGCCGCACGGGCACGCAAGCGCGGCGCCGAGGGCATCGGCCTGTGCCGCACCGAGCACCAGTTCCTCGGCGACCGGCGGTGCCAGTCGAGCGCGTGGTCCTCTCGGAGACCGGCGACGAGCGCGACCGGCGCTGGAGGCCCTGCTGCCGCTGCAGCGCGAGGACTTCACGGCGCTGCTCGGGCGGTGGACGACCTGCCGGCGACCGTGCGCCTGATCGACCCGCCGCTGCACGAGTTCCTGCCCGACCTCCGCGAGCTCGCGGTCCGGGTGGCGACCGCGCCCGCTCGCCTTTTCTCAGACCCGCAGGACGTCGCCCTGCTCGCGGCCGTGGAGCAGGATGCACGAGCAGAACCCGATGCTCGGGCTCCGCGGCGTCCGCCTCGGGCTGACCCTGCCGGGTCTCTTCGCGCTCCAGGTGCGGGCGATCGCCGAGGCCTGCGTCGAGCTCCGCAAGCAGGGCAAGGACCCGCAGCCGGAGATCATGGTCCC